>NZ_CP009149.1:0-1200000 GCF_000739065.1 Methanocaldococcus bathoardescens
TGAAAGAGGTTAATTTTTCTTTTTCTTCTTTTCTGGTTCTTCTTTTGTAATGATTATTTTCTCTGCCTTAATCACAGCATTGTATAGAACTATTTTTATTCCTGGTGGTAATCCAGCAAATGTTCCCGGTAAAGTCATTGTTGGTACTTCAATTCCTTCAGCTTCTTCCATCTCTTCTTCAACTTCTTCCTCTTCCCCTACTGCTTTACTCTCAACCCCTATTCTCTCAGCACATGGATGTCCTTTCTCTTTCAAGAATTTAACTAACTCATCAGTAGTTTTAACGTCTTCTTCGGTTGCTATCTTATCATACAACTCTTCTGGTATCGCATCTTTAACTCTCTCTTTTAACTCTTTTGGTAACCAAACTACCCTCTCCCAACCACCATCTCCTTGTAAGAATTTAGGTGATTTCATGTATGCTATCGATATACCAACAAACCCTGGAACTTGCTTTCCTCCACTGCACTGTCCTGCTAATGTTGAAAATGGAATTCCCATAGGAGTTTCTCCTTTAAATCCTCTATGCGCTATCCCAAATCCATCAACTTCAGGAATGTAGAAAGCAACTGCTTCAAAACAACCACAAGATGTACATGGTTTTTCTAATCCACTATGTAAAGTTACTTCTTCAACTGTTCCTTGCGACCTTTCTCTAACGACATCATTTACTCCTGAGTAAATCCCTAATTTTTCATCTAAACATTCCCCTTTAGGTATTTCAAATATGGGCCCATTAGGGTCTATCTTAGCAGCTGCTCTCGCATCTAAATAATTAATTCCTCCACACAACGCTGGTCTATCTGGTGTTATAACACATACATGAGTTGGGGCGAAACTTTGACACATTATACAACCATAGAATACATCAACATCTTCTTCATGTAATGCCCTTGTTCTTTCATCCCTATTGTTATAGATTTCTCTTGCTTTCTCCAACTCTTCTTTAACTTTATCTGGGTCTGTAATTAATATAACATCACACTTTTCGATAAATGGAAACTCTGCCTTAAACAATCTTTGAACGACTTTACCAACATGCTCTAATCTTAGCCCTTTACCAAACGAATTCTTGTTTATCCTAATCCATACTTGGTCTCTCTGGTTTAAGTGCATAACTCCTTCTATGTAATTAAAGAACTCGTGAATTCTTCTCTCTAAAACCCCTTCTAAATCTTCTTCTAAGTTATCACCACTAACTTGAACGATTATAGCGAATGGGTTTCTACTACCTTCTTCCATCTCATCGATATCTTTTCCGATAATTTCAACTTTATCCTCTGCTTTATCGACTACTTTAACTAACTCAAAACCATAACTCTTAGGCCCTGCTAACTCAACATACATGTCAGGACCTCTAACTCTCTCTCCTTCATTCATCGGTCCTACTGAGACAGGGATATCATCAAACATGTCCTCTCACCTTAAGTGTTTTATTTATAGCTTCTCTTTAGCTTCTTCTCTTAGGATTTTCAATATCTTTTTTCTTTTCTCTTCTTTCATCATATCAAGTGTTTCTTCTGATACTAACAATAAGGCATTATCTTTACATGCTTCAATACAAGCAGGTGTTATTCTATCAGTGTCTAAGCAGAGAGTGCATTTGTGAGCAACCTTATTTTTTATAAATATTGCTCCTATAGGACAAGCAATTGCACACATTCCACAAGCTATACATCTTTCTTTTTCTACAATTGGAATGCCATCTTTTAGATAAATTGCATCAACAGGGCAGATTTCTTTACAAGGAGCTCTTTCACACTGCATACAGAATATAGGAATGCCGTCAACTTTTCTTACTCTACTTTCTCCATGAATCTCTTTGCAGATGTTTATGCAATCATAACATTTGGTGCATTTTTCAGGATTTAAGACAATAATTTTTGGGTTCATCTTACCCCTCCAACAATTTCTTCAGATAATCTAAATACTCATCCTCACTGAGATTTGGGAAGGAATAGATAGTATTTGGCTGGTAATATTTGTCTATAGAAACTGTTATCACATTTGAAAACTGTTTTAAGTGTGTTGCTGCCTGAGCTAAGTAATAGTAAGTTATTCCTGTGAATAAAGCTAAATCATAATCACTATTTGCTAAATATTTCATTATTGCCATTAAATTCATTTCTTCTGGTGTTTTTATTACTTTTAAGTTATATCTCTCAATTAATTTGTTAATTAACTCTTTCTCATCATTCTCTAAGTTCTCTCCCAATATTAAGATTGGTTTTTTAGCCCTTCTAATCATCATTTTAACAAGTGTTGGGGAAGTTATCTCAGCATGAGCTACATTACTTCCAGCTGTTGGGATATAGGCTATAAATCTCTCATCCATCGCTATCACCAGATTCAAAAAATTAAATTAAGTTTTTCAAAAATTTAAAATTTAGATTTTAATCTCTTCAACCATAGAGAGAGTGAAACCCCTCTATTGGAATACTCCTCCAATTTTAAAGTGGGTTGCCCCAATAGGGGCAAAGCTCTATGGGTTTAATACAGTATAGTTGGGTCTTGTGGATATTTTTCAAGAGGTTTCCATCCTTTCTCTTCCAAGTAAGCCATTATCTTATCTTTCATCATGAAAGGAATGTCTTTTTCAGTTCTAACGAATTTTTCTAAATCAGGTGGCATCTTTCCAAAGTATTTTTCATATAAATCAACGTAGTGGTAAATCTTGTTAGCTCTACCTTTTGGATTGTCATTTGGCCTCATACATAGCTTTGGAATCATGCAGATACATTCTTTAACATTTTCAGCAGTTACAATTAGATGTTCAGGAACGGGGTCTATCTCTAAAATTTCTCCTGTTTTTTTATCTTTAACTTTGAATTTCTCTCCATTGCTTAGGTATAGTCTTCTATACTTAGCCCCATGTGGTCCTACAATAACAGGTATTCCCCATCTATTGACTCCAGTAGCAATTGCAGCAGCTTTTTGACTCATAGCTCCCCATGCAACTCCAACAGCTCCAACCTTGTTTAGTATGTAATCAGCAACTTCAGCATAGTTCCCTCTTAACGGAACTTTAGCAAAGATGTTAGCTATTTTTATAGCAGCTCCGGTAATGTGGCAATTTGATAGACAAGAACCACAATTTACAAGCCCTCCTGCTCTGAACTCACCTGGATATTTTTCATATAATGTTTTTCCATCTTTATCCTTCCACATTGCAATTGACATTGCAGCACAACCAGATGTTACAACTATATATTTCCTCTCCAAGAACTCTTTTGCTATTAAGGCAACTTCTTCTTCACCATTTGGATGGTTTGAACAGCCAACTAAAGCAACAACTCCTGGGATGTCTCCAAATACAATTGGTGCCCCAACACTTCTAATTTCAACATCTTTGATAGGCCCTCTTCCAGCTCTTATCTTGAATTTTAAATCTTTGTAATAAGCTTCTCCTACTTTTGTTGTCATGCTAACTATTGGCAAATTCCTTGGACAGATTGTTTCACATCTTCCACAGCTGTAACATTTTTTGTATAAATCAACAAATCCATCAAAATTACCTTGTTTTGCTAAAGTCATTGCTTCTTTAACCTTAAATGCGTTAGGACAGTTTCTGTTACACCATCCACATTCAGTGCATTGCTTTGCCAATTCAACAACTTCATTTAAATCTGGTAGAGTCTTTCTGTCCTTTCTTTCTTTAGCAACTATTTTAGCAACTTCAACAGCAACTTTTCCAACTTTTTCTTCATCTAAAATTAAAGCTGCTCTATTTCTTAATAAGTAGCCAATAATTTCATCTTCACTTAAATGTGAAACATCCTCTAAACCTAAGCACATCTTTTCATTTGTTGCAATCAACACAGCCCCAGTTTTTAAAACCTCTTCTAAAATATCTGTTCTAATACACTGCTCATCTACAACAACAACATCTGCAACTCCACTTCTAACAAACATCAACTGTCTTGATAAAGGCCCAACAATCTTTGCTTTATCTGAAACTCTTGAGATATCTATAGCTGTACAGCAGATACCACAAACCTCTACATCATCTTCCATATTATTTTCTTCTAAATATTCCAATATATAACTACCTGGAACTACATTATGCCCTATACATAAGATAACCGGCTTACTCTTATCTATACAACCAAATCCTAACTCTATCAAAGGAGCGTCTTCATCTCCTTTTGGCATGTTGTAAGCAACTATTTGAGCTATATCTCCAACTTCCCTTGCTAAATCATCAATCATTCCTGCATGGAATGCTTTACTCTCAAAATCTAAGTAATCTCCCTCTTGTCCAGTATGTGCTGCTGATAAGAGATGAGTTATTTGCTCTTCACAATAATCTAAAATTTTCTCTAAATCTCCTAAAGTTTTTGGTCTAATGCCCATGACAGTTCTTGTTATTGGTGCTTCAACCTCTATCTCATTGCCTAAATTAATTGGATAGTCCTTCCCTAACTTTTCAATTAGGTGATGAACTAAATGCCTACTATGCCCTGTGTGACATGCAGTCCCAATACAGCAAGCGATTAAAACTATCCTTGCCTGTTGTGCTTTAATATTTAAACCACAAGCCCCTTTCTTTCCTCTGCTTAAATCACACTTTCCAAATGTACATAAACAACACAAATCACAGATTGGCATATAAAAGGGAGGATATCTTTCCAATAGTTTAAAATCCCAATGTCTTAATGTAGGAACTTTTGGTTTTGGTGTAGGTCCCATTGGTTCCCAATCTTCTTCCTCCTCTGCTTCACCAAACTTTACACTCATTGATATATTGGCGTTTTTCATCTTAACTAAAGGCGTGAGAAGTTTTTTGACATCCATTTCTATGTTATTCCCCATAACCATCACTTCTTAATTGTCATGATTAATCATTATAATTCTAAGGTTAGTTTGTAAGACTTTGATATATAAACTTTGTTATGATGAAAATCTATTTTGGTATGAAAATAAGGATTAAATTTCTCTCTCTAATAAAAAATTACGCATTTCGTAATTTATTTTTAGAAAAATTATAAAAATAAACATCAATTAATTTAAAAAAATAAATAAACATGAAAATAAAAAAATAAAAATTAGGTGAAAGAATTACTTCTTTACATTAAAGTTAATAACTATCTTAACATTTTTCATAATAATCTGAATTCCTCCCTCTTTTGCTAACTTAGTTATCATTTCACCAACTTCAAGCCCTTCTTTCTCTTCTTTTTCAGCTACTACTGTTTCTTCTTTTTCTTCTACCTCTTCAGCAACATCTTCTGATTTCTTAACTATTGGATGTCCTTTCTCTTTCAAGAATTTAACTAACTCATCAGTAGTTTTAACGTCTTCTTCGGTTGCTATCTTATCATACAACTCTTCTGGTATCGCATCTTTAACTCTCTCTTTTAACTCTTTTGGTAACCAAACTACCCTCTCCCAACCACCATCTCCTTGTAAGAATTTAGGTGATTTCATGTATGCTATCGATATACCAACAAACCCTGGAACTTGCTTTCCTCCACTGCATTGCCCAGCAAGAGATGAGAATGGCAATCCGAAAGGAGTTTCTCCCCTAAAGTTTCTATGCACTACTCCAAACCCATCTACATCTAGAATATAGAAGACAATTGCCTCAAAACAACCACAAGATGTACATGGGTTAGTTAAGGCACTATGCAATGCCATTTCTTCTACACTACCCTGCGACCTTTCTCTAACAACGTCATTTATTCCAGAATAAACTCCTAATTTTTCATCTAAACATTCCCCTTTTGGTATCTCAAATATTGGTCCATTAGGGTCTATCTTTGCTGCAGCTCTCGCATCTAAGTAGTTTATACTACCACATAGTGAAGGTCTATCTGGGGTTATAACACATACGTGTGTTGGGGCAAAACTTTGACACATTATACAACCATAGAATACATCAACATCTTCTTCTCTTATAGATTTTGTTTTTTCATCCCTCTTCTTGTAAATTTCTTTTGCTTTTTCTAATTCTTCCTTAACTTTATCAGGGTCGGTTATTATAATTACGTCACATTTTTCTATTATTGGGAAATGCTCTTTAAAGAGCTGTTTTACGACCTCACCAATGTGTTTTAACCTTAGCCCCTTATTAAACGAATTCTTGTTTATCCTAATCCATACTTGGTCTCTCTGGTTTAAGTGCATAACTCCTTCTATGTAATTAAAGAACTCGTGAATTCTTCTCTCTAAAACCCCTTCTAAATCTTCTTCTAAGTTATCACCACTAACTTGAACGATTATAGCGAATGGGTTTCTACTACCTTCTTCCATCTCATCGATATCTTTTCCGATAATTTCAACTTTATCCTCTGCTTTATCGACTACTTTAACTAACTCAAAACCATAACTCTTAGGCCCTGCTAACTCAACATACATGTCAGGACCTCTAACTCTCTCTCCTTCATTCATCGGTCCTACTGAGACAGGGATATCAAACTCAACAACTTTAACCTCAACACCTTTCATTTTTAGAGCATTTTCTATTATGTTATCAATATCTGAACTCTCTAAAGCTCCTTCAATAACTGGCACTTCATTGTTGGTTATAACTGGGACCCCTGCCTTTATACACCCAGCCCCAGCGGCTAAAGTTATATCATCTAACTCACCTAAAGCTACAACAATAGCTGGGACTCTGTTTTTTAAATAATCAATAATCTCTTCCACTTTTCCTGGTTCAATTCCACCAAAGATTAATGGGGCTCTTATAGCTAAGTTTGCTGCGTGTATTGCTGAAGTTATTTCCTCACCAATAGGAACAAGTAATTTATCTAAGCCATATTCAATTCCTGCTTCATCCATTTCTTTAATTATATCCCCAACTAATAATGCCAAAATGTTTCTCTTTTTTATGTCATCAATGAGTTTCTTTAGTTTATCTTTATCCCCAACTTTTCCAATAACTACTAAAATAGCTGGAATCTTACCTTCAACAAGTGGAACCCCCAAACCTCTCAATATCTCATCTGGAATAAAGCCAACATACGGCTCTTTATATGGTTTATCACTCTTTGCATATTTTAATGCCTCAATTGCCTCAGCACATATTAAAGTTACAACACCAGCATCTAAGGCATTTTCTAAGCTCTCTTCTTCTTTTATTTCAAGTGAATTAATTAATTCTTTTAAATCTTTAACTGTCTCTACTTTTTTTCCTAAAAGTCCATATATAATTGGCAGATTGTAGTTTGTTCCAGGATATGATACCTTTAAATTATCATCTTCCTTCTCTAAAATCTCTTTTGTTAGCTTTAGAGCTGTTTTTCCACCTTCTATTATGTTGCTTACAACCATCATTTCACCATATAATTAAATTTTTGAATATTTAATTTTAACATAAGTTTTTCAATTTTAAGTTTATGCATTACTATATATAGCTACTACGCAATGCGAAATTTTTATGCAAATTATTTTCTACAAAATTATAAAATTTGAGATAAAAGTAGCAAAAACCTAAACATTAATTAAAAATTTTTATGAGTTGCAAAATAGAAAATAGGGCTTTTTTAAATGTTTCTATTTGATTTCTTTGGTAATATTTGATTTTTTTATTTATTAATGAAGTAATAAAATTTTATATTGGCATCTTACTACCATCTTTAAAAGTCCTTAATACGAGAGTTACCTTACATCCGTTAACATTAACTAATGGATATATCTTCTCTGCCAAAAAGTTCCCTAAACTTTCCATATCCTTTAAAATTGCTATACAGACAGCATCATATTCTCCAGTTGTTTGATAAAGCTCTACAATTTCATCAAGCTCTTTTAATTTATTGAGCGTTTCTTCAACCTTAGATGGCTTTATATATAAACCTAAAATAGCCACAACTTCAAACCCTAAATTTTTTGGATTTATGGATGCATGAAAACCTGTTATAATACCATTTTCAATCATTTTTTTTACTCTATTTCTTACAGTCCCCTCACTAATCCCCAATTCCCTCCCAATCTCTCTAAATGATTTTCTGGCATTTTCATTTAAAATTCTTAGGATTTTTAAATCAATCCTGTCAATCATTTAATCACCAATACAATCTATCTTCAATCTTTACCAAAAATTCGCAGTATTCATCCCCATTACCACAGCATTTTACTTCAACAGCATTAACTTTCCTTCTCAGCTTTTTTTCTAAGGTTCCTGCTATTAATCCTGCTTCAAAATGACATAGAGTTGTGCCAACATTTGGAACGTTATGGCAAGAGATGCAATCTTTTAAAATTAACACCATTTCATCTTCATCAACTTTTTTTGTCTCTAAAATTCCAATCTTTGCCTTCTTTAATATCTCTGCAAAGCTTTCAAGTAAGTTAGATTCATCAACACATCTGGAAATTACTTCCTTACCAATGTCTTTTCCAATATTGTAAATTATTGCTTCAATTCCACAACCAGCGGTTAAAACCCCTATCCTTACTGCCTGAAATATAGATAAAGGTATTAAATTTCCTAATGTTCTCTCTGGGGGGTTATTATTTATTAAATCTTTAATATCTTTCCTGATTTTTTTATGCAAAAGTTCTTTGTCCATGCTATCCCTCATATAGTCAATAATTTATATGATGATGATTTACTCATTAAGTAAAACTTATTTATTCTGATACTATGTTTAGAGATATTGCATTTGAATTTTTTATAATGATTGCCTTAGGTATTTTTATTGGTTATATGGTGGCTAAATATACAGATAATAATTTGTGGATAGTTGTCTTTTTATTATTTGGCATTTTCTGTGCATTTGGAAGGTTATTTAAAATGATTAAAGATTATGAAAAAGGTGATTTTATTGGAAAAAACTCAGGAAAAAAAGATAAATAATATAGAAGGAGAGCTTATAGTTAGAGAAGATGCTGAAACAAACTGGAATTACGGATGTGACCCATATAAAAGAAAAATAGATGATTTAATAAAATATGGTGTTGTTGTAGTTGATAAACCAAGAGGTCCAACATCTCATGAGGTTTCAACATGGGTAAAGAAAATCTTAAACTTAGATAAAGCTGGACATGGTGGGACATTAGACCCAAAGGTTACTGGTGTTTTGCCTGTTGCGTTAGAGAAGGCTACAAAAACAATACCAATGTGGCATATTCCGCCTAAAGAATATATCTGCCTAATGCATCTACATAGGGATGCTTCCGAAGAAGATATATTGAGAGTCTTTAAAGAATTTACAGGAAGGATTTATCAAAGACCACCATTAAAAGCGGCTGTTAAAAGAAGATTGAGGATTAGGAGGATTCATGAGTTAGAATTATTAGATAAAGATGGTAAGGATGTTTTATTTAGGGTTAAATGCCAATCTGGGACTTATATAAGGAAATTATGTGAAGATATAGGGGAAGCGTTAGGAACATCTGCCCACATGCAAGAGCTAAGAAGAGTTAAAAGTGGATGCTTTGAAGAGAAAGATGCTGTTTGTCTGCAAGATTTAGTTGATGCATATCATTTTTGGAAAGAAGATGGAGATGAAGAGGAGTTAAGGAGAGTAATAAAACCAATGGAATATGGATTGAGACATTTAAAGAAAGTTGTTGTTAAGGATTCTGCTGTTGATGCTATTTGCCATGGAGCAGATGTTTATGTTAGGGGGATAGCTAAATTGAGTAAAGGTATTGGAAAGGGAGAAACAGTTTTAGTTGAGACGTTGAAAGGAGAAGCAATTGGAGTAGGAAAGGCATTAATGAACACAAAAGAGATTTTAAATGCAGATAAAGGCATTGCTGTTGATGTTGAAAGAGTTTATATGGATAGGGGAACGTATCCAAGGATGTGGAAAAGAAGGAAGTGAAATTAAAAATGGTGATTTAAAATGAAATTCTTTAACAGAGAAAAAGAAATTAACGAAATTTTATCAATCTTAGAAGGAGAACCAAATAGTATTTATTTCATCTATGGCTCTATAAATAGCGGCAAAACAACTTTAATAAAGCACATAATAGAAAATAAACTAACTGATGATTATAAGGTTTTCTACATTAATTTTAGAACCTATTTAATCTCAGAAAAGAGAGAATTTATTGAGGCAATTTTTACTACTAAAAAAGATGATTTTTTTGAGAAGATAAAGGATAAAAATGAAGTTTTAAATTTGATAACAAAAGGAGCTAAGATTTTAACCGGTATTCCAATACCAGAAATTGAATTTGATAAACTATTTGAAGAGAAGATAAACGATGCCTTCCAATACTTAAACAGCTTATTGTTGGCTGTTAAAAAGAGTGGGAAAAAGCCGATATTAATCTTTGATGAGCTTCAAATGATTAAAGATGTTGTTTTAAATGGACAAAAATATTTATTAAAAGAATTGTTTCAGTTTTTAGTTTCTTTAACTAAAGAACAACATTTATGTCATGTTTTTTGTCTAAGTTCGGATAGTTTGTTTATTGAGTATGTTTATAATACTGGAGAGTTAGAGGGAAGGGTGAAATATCTATTGGTTGATGATTTTGATAAAGAGACAGCAATAAAGTTTATTGATTTCCTATCAGAAAACATTTTAAATAAAAGACTCTCTGATGATGAGAAAGAGTTAATCTATAGCTATGTAGGGGGGAAGCCAATATACATCTACAATGTAATTGATGAGATGAGATATAAAGAGCTAAAAGAAATTTTAGATTATATGTTAAAAGAAGAGACATCAAAACTAAATATGTTTTTAGAAATCTTAGAATATTCAAAACCAAAAGTAGAGATTGGCGATGAAAAAATTGAAATAAATAAAGAAGATATAGTTAGTGCATTAAGATTGTTTAAGGAAAGGTATGAAATTCCTAAAAAAGAGATTTCAATGCCCGTATATATTTATCTAATTAAGAAAAATATTCTATTCTTAAATCCTATTGAAGGAATTTTAAGACCACAATCATTTTTAATCTGGAATGCTATAAAAAGAGTGCTATAAATAGGACTTTCACAGGAACAAATTTTTGATTGAACTAACTGCCTGAATGAACTTTAATATATAAACTGTGAGTCCTATTTAATATATCAAAATATCAAAAAAGTATGGAGGGATAATAATGAAGATAGAAATAAATGAAAACTTCTGTAAGGGATGTGATATATGTATTGTAGTATGCCCAAGAGGAGTGTTTGAGAAATCAAAAAAGTTGAATAAAAAAGGTATCTATCCACCAATCCCAGTAAATGCTGAAAAATGCACAAAGTGCAATCTCTGTGTATTACAATGCCCAGACCAGGCAATATCAATAGAACTTTCGCAGGAATAAAATTTTATTATTGCACAAAGATGCCTTTTGGCATCAATGTTCCTTAATTAAAGGTATAAACTGCGAAAGTTCTATTCAATAGAAGAGTAATTAATTTTTTTAATAGCCTACACATAAACTTTTTAATGAATAATAATAAATAAAACTACATTGAAGTTAATTATTTGCTAAACTAATATTTACATAAATTATTGAAAGAGATGGGAAGATGATTCAAATAACGGTAATTCAAATAGATAATTACGGACCTTGGACAGTTACACCAAATCCAAGAAGAGAGAGTGATTTACAAGCTCTGCAGAGCAGATTATATGCTGATTTAAATCTCATGTTTGGGGCTCATAAGGGATTGGTGTTTTATACAAGATTTGATAATTTAATAGCTATAACAAATGGTATTGATTTAATTACACATAAGAGAATTCAGGAAAGTATAAGGAATAGGTATCCATTTACAGTTAGTATGGCTATTGCTTCAGCTGAAACACCTTATGAAGCTCAAAAACTTGCTACAGAAACACTACAAGAGCATGGAAGTGCTCAGGATGAAAACAGAAAGGAAGTTTTAGATGTTACCAATGAGTTAGTTGTTGATGGATATGTTCAGATTGCCCACATTGATATAAATAACATTACAGGAACTCTTACAGATATAGTGAGTGCCTATGACACCTATCTAAATGTAAATAAAGTTAAATTGGCATTGATGGAGGAGCTTTTAAAACATAATGCTTTGTTGTTTTTCATAGGTGGAGATAACTTCATGTCTCCATCAAATGGAATGAATGAGGAAGATTTCTTAGATATTTTCAACAGAATCAATAAAAAGTATAAGATAGAGCTAAAAGCAGGAATTGGGATAGGAAGAACTGCTGAAGATGCCTCAAACTTAGCAGATATTGGATTAGAAAAAATTAGAGGAAAGTTGGTTGATAAGAATGTATGCACTTTAAAGCAGGATGACTTTTTAGAGCAAAATATAACAACTGGAAGATTATGTGGATTACAAAGGTGATTACATACTATGAACAAAAAAATAGAAGAATTAAATGAGTTAGATAAAAAAGTTGTCTTAGCTCCAATGGCAGGCATTACTGATGGGGATTTCTGCAAAAAATTTAAAGATTTGTTTGCCATTGTTACCATTGGTGGCTATAATTTAGATACTGCAACTTATAAAGCAAGTAAAGAGATAGAAAAAAGAGGAAGGAAGGAATTTTCTATAAATTTGGAGGAGTTCAACAACTATATAATTGAGCAAATAAAAAAGGCAAGAGAAAGCAATGCCTTAGTTTCAGTTAATGTTAGATTTGTTGATATAGATGAAGCTTATGATAAATTATTAACCATTGCTAAACATGCTGATGTCATTGAACTTAACTGCCATTGTAGGCAGAAGGAAATAACTTCATTAGGCATAGGGCAAGAGTTAATGAAAAATAAAAATCTTCTGAAAGAATTTTTAACTAAAATGAAAGAGTTAAATAAACCAATTTTTTTAAAGATAAGGTTAAATTACATCCCATTAAAAGAGTTAATAGATAATTTAAACTATGTGAGAGATTATTTTGATGGATTGCACGTTGATTGTTTTTATCCCGGAAAACCTTATGCTGATTTAAACTCATTAAAAACCTTAGCAGAAGAATTTAGTGATAAGGTAATAATTGGAAATAACTCAATCGATTCATTAGAAAAAGCTAAGGAAATGCTAAGATACTCTGATTTTGTATCTGTTGCAAGGACTGTTTTAAAAGGTAATGTTAAATGGATAAAAGAGCTAAATGAAAGAGACATTTAATTTTTATTTTTACTACCGAGTTTTTTAAATTCTTTGGCTAAGCACTCAAAAACCTCTTTATCTTCCACATTCTCAAATATCTTTATTATATCGTAAATTATCCTTTTACACAATGCCTTTGAAAAATCTTCTAAAACTTCTTCAACAGATTTATTTTTATTCTTCAATATCTTTTTCGCTTTTTCAACTTCCTTCTTTCTTACATTTTCAATATACTGCCCAAGTTCTTTTATTGCTGTTTCAAATCTCATTTTATCAAGAAGCTCTTTTAACTGCTCCAACTCCTCACAAATAATCATCTCAACCTTTGGAATTTCTTCTTTCCTCTTCTTTAAATTTTCCTCAGCCACTAATCTCAAATCATCAATTGTAAATAAAAAAATATCTGGCAACTCTCTAATATCATCAGTTGTATCTCTTGGATTGGCTATATCTATAATAATTGTCTTTCCAGCATTTTTTAATCGCTCTTTATTTAAAATTGGGTGTGGGGCTCCTGTTGCTGAAATAACTATATCGGCATATCTTAAAGCTTCTTCCAATTTATCAAACTTTATAGCCATTCCTCCAAGTTCTTTAGCTAATTTTTCAGCTTTTTCATAGGTTCTGTTTGCTACAATAATTGCTTTAATGTTTTTTTCCTTCAACGCCTTTATAACTAAATTTGCCATCT
This sequence comes from Methanocaldococcus bathoardescens, assembly GCF_000739065.1. Taxonomy (GTDB): domain Archaea; phylum AGJL01; class Methanococci; order Methanococcales; family Methanocaldococcaceae; genus Methanocaldococcus; species Methanocaldococcus bathoardescens. The sequence continues at coordinate 13,692 of NZ_CP009149.1, forward strand.
CTCCAGCTCCAATTAATAAGACATTTTTTCCTTCTAATCCAAAAATTTTTTCTGCCAATTCAACTGCCGCAGAGCCAATTGAAACCCCGCCTTCGTTTATCTTTGTCTCCACTCTCGCTCTCTGTCCAGTATGTATTGCTTTTAAAATAATTTTCTCTAATTTTTTAGATATTTTGCCTTTTTCTTTTGCTTTTAGATAGGCATTTTTTAACTGCCCAAGTATTTGGTTTTCTCCAACAATCATTGACTCTAAACCACATGCAACTCTAAAAAGATGCTCTACTGCTTTATCTCCAATCAAAATGTCAAACTTCTCTAAATTTACGTTTTTAAGGTTTTTGATTTCTTCTAAGCTATCTACATCAAATATTATTTCTACTCTGTTGCATGTTTGTAATAATATGGCATTATCAAACATCTCATAAAATTTTTCTTCATCCATTCTAAGCTTTTCTAATTCAGAAACGTTATATTTTTTATAATCAGCTTTTAGTATTATCATTCTCCCACTTCTCTATTAATCTTTTTAGTTCTTCTCTAAATTTCTCATTTTCAAAAATCTTTTTTAATATTTTTTCTCGGTCTCTCTGTTTAGGAATTGTCTCTTTTAAAAACTCTCTCATATATGCCATCATATTTATGTCAGTTGATTTTAGATAGTTTTCAACAAAAATTCTTATATGCTTAGCTATTAAAGGGCTTTTTCCTTTTGTGTATATGCTAAATATTACTTCATCAACTTCTGTATAGGCAGGGATGATAAAATTAACTCCTTCTGTCTTTGTTGAAGAATTTACAAATTTATTTAGCTCTTTAGCTAACTTAACTATCCTCTTATTAATTTCATCGTTGATAGCTGTAATTATAAAATCATACGTCATTATAATATTTTTTAGCTCTTTATCACTCAACTGATTAATATCAATTTCAATTAAATTTAGGTTTTTGTTATTTTCTTTTAATTTTTTTATTTCTTCATCAAATTCCTTAGAGTAAATATCAACAATTCCCCCACTTTTTAATATTTTCTTAGCCCTTCTCTTTCCTACACTTCCACAACCAAATACTGCAACTTTTTTTCCTTCAAAAGATAACAAAACAGGAAGCAAATTAATCACCTATAATTTTTCCTTCTAAATACTTTTCATAAGCTTTAATTATTTTAACTTTCTTTGTTTTTCCAATAAATTTAGCTCCATCTTTAACAACAACCATTAATCCGCTATCTGGAAGATAGCCAATAGCATCTCTTTTATTTCTAAAGTGTCTCTCTGATATTATAACTTCTAAAACTTTTCCTACATATTTTTTCTTTATCTCTAAATTTATTTTATTGGCTGTTTCTCTAATTAGTAAAGAATGCTTAGTAATATTTGGCTTAAAATTTTGAAATGCAGACATAGGTAGAGGCCTAAATTTATAGACAGTTATTTTGTCAATATATGGTTTAATTTTGTGCATAAAATTAACTGTGTTTTTTGCAGTCTCCTCATTCTCCCCAGGTAATCCATAGATAAAATATACTTGGGCTTTTAAATTATATTTTTTTGCTATTTTAACAGCTTTTAAGACATCGTCTGGTGTTGCAGGTCTTCCTAATAATCTGCAATGCTCTTTATCTCCACTCTCACAACCAATATAGATTGGGGTTTTTAGATATTTGCTAAATATCTCTGCTACTTTCTCATCAAACAAATTTGCCTTTATATTCTCAATTAATATGTTTGCATTATATTTATCAGCCAAATCTTTACACTTTGATAATAAAGATTCAATTGCTTCATAGTTTGGCTCTGGGAAGTGGGGATTTGTTAATTTCTCTCCTCTTTTATAATCTAAAAAATCTGGAGCAGATAAAACAATTCTTTTAACTCCTTCCTCTAATAATGCCTTAACCTCTTTTAGTATATCTTCTTCATCTCTACTTCTTGCATATCCAAAGACAGAAGGGACAGAGCAGAAACCACAACCAGGATTTATATTTAGAGGGCATTTTAATGTTCCATTTTCACATAAGTTGCATCTTTTGTTAGTGCATAATAATAGAGGTCTTTTAAAATTGCTACAGCCCCTAACAACCTCAACATAAACTCTCGCAGAGAAGTAATTTTTATAGTCTTTAATTTCTGTTGATGGGGTTATTAACTTTAAATCAGTTAAAATCTTCCTTAGAGGATTTATTTTTAACTCATCTTCATCATAATCCCAATATGTTGTTCCTTTAACATCTTTAGCATCAAAATCCTTCTTTATTAATTCTCTTATTGTTACCTCTCCCTCTCCAACTATGCTTATATCTGCCTCTATTTTTTCTAAAAGGTTTATATCATTAGCTATAGGCCCTCCGACAATTATTTTACTGTTAGTTTTTAATCTAATTCTTTCAACCAATTTTTTAACACATTTAAAGTCAGAAGTCATTGCACTAATAAAAATTAGGTTGTATTTTTTAACATTTTTAATATCTAAATCCTCTACAGGGGTTATCTTTGCTTCAATTCCTTCATTTTGCAAAATACCTTTAACTGTTCTCGGCCCAGCTCCAATAACATCCCTTGCTAAAATCCTTTTTCCATCACCAGAAGCTAAACAATCAATAATTAATGCTTTCATTTTCTCACTTATAAAAAATCTAAGATTTTTTAGAGAGACTGTCAGGTTAAATTTTTATCAATATGTCGATAAAAAATAGTAAATATGAAGCTCGCAATAGATGTAATAAAGGAGAGAATCGAAGAGAAGAAGCTTTTTAAGAGGAATAGGAAGTCGATAGAAGTTAAAATCTTAGCAGGGCTTTTATACTACCTCGGGTTATCGTTGAGGAAGACGAGTTTATTTCTCTCCCAATTCGAAAGTATAAGCCACGAGTCAGTTAGAGTTTATTATCACAAGATTAAAGAGGTTTTAAACAAGCCTGAGAAGACTGTAAGAAGGTTAACTGCAATCGACGAGACTAAACTAAAGGTCGGAGATAAGAATATTTACGTATGGTCTGCTATTGACGTTGAATCGAAGGAATGCTTGGGAGTTTATATATCAAAAACAAGAAATTACCTCGATACTATATTATTCGTTAGGAGTATATTAAAATTTTGCTCGAATAAGCCCAAGATTTTAGTCGATGGTGGAAAATGGTATCCGTGGGCATTGCAGAAGTTGGGCTTAAAATTTGAGAGAGTCCGATTCGGATTGAGAAATTGTATAGAAAGCTTCTTCTCACTACTCAAACGAAGAACAAAAGCATTCTTTAATAGATTCCCTAATAATAGTAAGTTCGATACGGTTATTAGTTGGATAAAGAGCTTCATGATGTTCTACAATTGGATACTATCAATAACTTGACAGTCTCCTCTTTTTTAGAGATAACAATTCATAAATATTCCAACTAACAGAAAATATTATGTAGGCAGTATTTAAAATGAAGGGGGAAATTTATGGAAATTATACATCTAAGTGAAATCAACTCAACAAACGACTATGCCAAAGAGTTAGCAAAAGAAGGAAAGAGAAACTTTGTTGTTTTAGCTGATAAACAAAATAATGGGAAAGGAAGATGGGGAAGAGTTTGGTATTCTGATGAAGGTGGGCTCTATTTTTCTATAGTTTTAGATTCTAAGAAATATAATCCAAAAGTTGTGAATCTATTAGTCCCTATTTGTATCATTGAGACATTAAAAAACTATGTAGATAAAGAGCTTGGGATAAAGTTTCCAAATGATATAATGGTTAAGGTTAATGGCAGTTATAAAAAACTTGGGGGAATATTGACTGAGCTAACTGATGATTATATGATTATAGGAATTGGAATAAATGTGAATAATCAAATAAGGAATGAGATTAGAGAGATAGCAATCTCTTTAAAAGAAATTACTGGGAAAGAGATTGATAAGGTAGAGGTATTCAATGATTTCCTAAAGACATTTGAAAGTTATTTGGAAAAACTTAAAAATAAAGAGATAGATGATTATGAAATATTAAAAAAGTATAAGAAATACTCAATAACCATTGGGAAGATTGTAAAAATCTTTTTATCAAATAATGAGGTTATTACAGGAAAAGTTTATGATATTGACTTTGATGGTGTTATCTTAGGAACTGAGAAGGGCATTGAGAGAATTCCATCTGGAATTTGCATCCATGTAAGATAAAAGATTACATCAAATTAGGATGATAACCATGAAAATAATAAAAAGTGAATATGACAAAATTAAGCCCTATATTACTAAAGATGGCTCAATAATTAGAGAATTAATGCATCCTAATGTTCATGGAAATGTAAAACAAAGTTTAGCGGAAGCTATAGTTCCAGTAGGTTCTAAAACTTTATTACATAAACATTACAAATCTGAAGAGATATATTATATTTTAGAAGGAAAGGGATTAATGACATTAGGTGATGAGAAATTTGAAGTTAAAAAAGGAGATACTATATTAATTCCTCCTGAAATTCCTCATAAAATTGAAAATATTGGCAATGTTCCTTTAAAGATATTGTGTTGCAGTTATCCTCCATATTCTCATGAAGATACAAAAATAATGAAAAAATAATTTTTTTATTTTATTCTTATTCCAAAAGTAAATAAAAACATCCAGATAATCATTAATATTAGTATCAATACAGAGAGTGCCATTAAACCTGGGGAATTCCCAAAGATTATTGGTATAGGTCCTATCATTACAATTCCAGAATATTCAACATTATTTTCATCAGTTTTTTCAGTTTTTAGCTTTTTATAATCTTCTTGAGAGCTTGGTAAAATAATACCCAAAGTTATCATAAAAAATCCAATAAACATTAAAATAATTCCTAAAAATATTAATATTGGCTTCATAATCATCCCTTTTTAAAAAATAAGATAGTACTATCTGAAATATTATTTACCTAATGGATAGTTAGGTGCTTCATTGGTAATGATAATGTTGTGAGGATGGCTCTCAACGAAAGGGGCTTCGCCCCTTTTCAAACCTCAAGGATACCTCCTCGCTTCGCTCGGAGGTATAAAGAAGTTACTTACCTAGTGGGTAATTAGGGGCTTCGTTAGTTATAATAATATCGTGTGGATGGCTTTCAACTTGTCCACTTGGTGTTATAATTACAAATCTTGCCTTTTCTTGCATTTCTTTTAGATTTTTAGCTCCGCAGTATCCCATTGAAGCTCTTAAACCACCAATTAACTGGAATATGACTTCACTAACTGCCCCTTTATAAGGAACAGCTCCTTCAACCCCTTCAGGAACTAATTTTACATGTTTCATGTGACTTTTTGATGATGACTGGAAGTATCTGTCAGCTCCAGCTCCAACTCCTCCTGTCATTGCTCCCAATGAACCCATTCCCCTATACTGCTTATACTTCCTTCCATTAATAACCATTAGCTTCCCAGGAGCTTCATCAGTTCCAGCTAATAGAGAACCGAGCATAACTGCATCTGCTCCAGCCGCTATTGCCTTAGCAATATCTCCACTGTATCTTATCCCTCCATCTGCTATAACAGGAACTCCATGTTCTTTTGCAACATCTGCCACTTCAGCAACGGCTGTTAATTGAGGAACTCCAACCCCTGCAACAACCCTTGTAGTACAAATACTTCCTGGCCCTATTCCAACCTTTAGAACATCTGCTCCTGCTTTAATTAAATCCTCTGCCGCTTCTTTAGTAGCTATGTTTCCAACAATTAATTTTATGTCAGTCCCTTCTAACATCTCTTTAAATTTCTTTACATTTTCAACAACTCTCATGTTGTGGGCGTGAGCACAATCAATAGCAATAGCATCAACCTCTGCCTCAATCAATGCTTTAGCCCTTTCAAAATCATGTGGCCCACATGCTGCTGCAACCAATAATCTACCTTTTTTATCTCTTGCAGCTTGTGGATACTTTCTCCTCTTTAAAATATCTCTTAATGTTATAATACCAATTAATCTATTTTCATCATCGACTATAGGTAATCTCTCAACCCTATTTGCATACATCAACTCTAAAGCTTCCTCTTCTCCAATATTTTCTTTAGCACAAACAACATTTTTGGTCATTACATCTTTAACTTTCTTAGATTTATCTTCAATGGCTTTAACGTCTCTATGTGTTATAATTCCGACTAATTTATCTTCATTATCAACAACTGGCAAACCACTAATTGAGTATGTTTCCATTACATTTATTGCCTCTCCAACAGTATCTTCTGGAGATACGGTAATGACATCTTTAATAACTACTTCATCAGCTTTTTTAACTGTTTGAACTTGATGGACTTGGTCTTCAATTGTCATGTTTCTATGAATAACCCCTAAACCTCCTAATCTTGCTAATGCAATAGCCATCTCTTTTTCTGTTACTGTATCCATTGCCGCAGAAACTATAGGAATATTTAACTTTAAACCTGCTAAATCTGTAGAAACGTCAGTATCCTTTGGCTCAACCCATGATGCATTTGGAACTAATAAAACATCATCAAATGTATATGCCATCCTTGCTTCCATTAATTTCTTTAAAAACAAACTCTCACCTTAGTAACCTTTTTAACTATATTTAGAAGAGGGGTATTTATACTTTTTATGTGATGACTTTATGACTTTAAGTATGTGGTTATTTGAAATAATTGTAAAATTCAGTAAAGATTAATTATATAACTACAGTGGGATATAAAATAATTACTATACTTAATTTGAGTGTTAGGTGGTTATATGACAAATGAACCCTCAGAAATTGCAAGATTTTCTGGTAAAGGTGTATTGATTACTCCAAAAACTTTAGAGAAACCATTATTAAGATGGGAAAAATTAGAAATAATACTATATAAAGACAAAATCGTATTTGAATTTTTAGATAAAAAAATTGAAGCAAAAATAGAAGATATTGAAGATGTGGGGGATGAGTTGCCAAAAAAGGTTATTGATGGTGCTAAATGTTTATTGGAAGACATTACTTTCCATTCATCAATAGTCATTAAATCCAAAGAATTTGGCAGTATAATGATAGGTTTTGCCCCAGAAACATCACTATATGGAAAGACTCCAGTGGACAATTTTTTAAGGAAACTGTTTTGTCTATTATTAAATAACAAAGAGGTTAAAATATTGTATGATGTTAAAGAGGAAAATTATGAGAATAAAACTTGGGAAAATGGGCATTTAAAATTTATTAAAGAGCGTATTAAAGAGGAATTTGTAGTAAAGATTGAGTATAAATTAGTAGTTGAAGTTTTGAAAAATAAAGAGGCAAAAATATATGATATATTTAGCAATATAAGGGATGTAGAAATAGAAGAAAAAGATGTTAATGGGGAAATAAAACTAGTATTAAAAATACAGCAAAAAAAGAATGGAAAGAGTATAATATCGTATTTATATACTGAAAATAGAAAGGTGAGGTTGTTTTTATTAAGATATATGTTACTATTATTAGATTGCAAATATGTTGGAATTTTACGGTATCTTCAAGAAACGGTGGAATAGATAAAAATTGAGGAATCAACAAGTTTATTTTTAGATACAAATAAAAATTTAGCGGATGGGATAAAAATTTAAATTCAAGAAAGTATTTTTAATAGGACTTTCGCAGTTTATATATGCAATTTGGAACTTAGATGCCAAGGGCATCAACTTTCCTTAAAAATTTATTCCTGCGAAGTCCTATTTAAGCACCAAACTTCTCATTTCTTCCAGTTAAATCTAATAAAATTTTCATTATATGTTCTCCTTTAATCCAGTGTAAAGCTCCTTTAGCGCATGCAAATTCATTAAATTCTGTAACATCATCAACTCTAATACTCTTCCCCCAAATGACTATTGGAACTGGGTCTGCTGAGTGGTCTTTCATTTCTATTGGTGTTGAGTGGTCTCCAGTTAATACAAAATAAACTTCATCTTTGTTAATATGCTCAAATACGTAAGAAAGCATTTCATCTATCTTCTCTAAAACTTCTTTTTTAAGTTCATATTTACCATCATGGCTTGCTTCATCAGCTCCTTTAACATTCACTAACACGAAATCATATTCTTTTAATGCCTCAATCAATGCCTTTGCCTTACCCATAAAGTTTGTTTTTGGTGTTCCTGTAGCTCCTTCGACCTCTATAACATCTAAACCAATCATTTTAGCCATTCCTTTTATTAGTCCAGTTCCACAGATGCAAGCTCCTCTCATGTTGTATTTTTCAGAGAACTTCTCTATCTTTGGAACAACTCCAGCTCCTCTTGGCAATATTATGTTAGCAGGCGGCAACCCTTTCTTTCTTCTTTCTTCATTTATTGGGTGGTTGTTTAATTTCTCATAAACAATTCTTAATAATTTATTTAAAATTTCAGCAGTTCTTTTTGCTTCTTCTGAATTATCTAAAGGTTTTATCTCACTAACTTTAACTCCCTCTTCATGCGGGTCTCCATCACTTACTCTGCATGATAAACCTTCCCCTCTCAAAACTAAAGCTCCTCTGTATCCTTTTGAAGATTTAAAAATAACTTTAACCCCATCAATCTCTAAACCATCAATCTCTTTCTCTAATTCTTTAGCTTCTTCTGGACTTATTCTTCCAGCCCTTCTATCTAAAACAACAAAGTTCTCATCAACAGTAGCAAAATTACATCTAAACGCCACATCCCCTTCTTTCAAATCCAAACCAACACCAAATGCCTCTAAAGGACCTCTACCAGTATAAACTTCATAAGGATTGTAGCCCAAAATAGCTAAGTGAGCTGTGTCACTTCCTGGTCTTACACCAATATCTATGGCATTCATTAATCCACAAATTCCCTCTTTAGCAATTCTATCCATTGTTGGTATCTTTGCCTCTTTTAAAGGTGTTAAGCCTTTCTCATTTGGCCTATCTCCCAACCCATCTATAATAAATATAACACACTTTCCTTTCATTCTCTCCCTCACCATTATCTATCGCTAAGGAAGCTCCGAGCTTTAGCTCGGAGAGGAATTAAGCTTGTTTAGAAGCTACTTTTTTAGCAATATTTATTGAAGCATTCAAATCCCTATCAATCTCTAAACCGCATTTTGGACAAACAAATATTCTCTCATTTTTTAATCTCCTATTAACATAACCACATCTACTACAGGTTTTAGAAGTATTTCTCGGAGAAATCTCAACAACTGGAACCCCTTCTAACTTTGCTTTGTATTTTATCTTTTTAATCAAATCAGCATAACTCCATATATGTAATGCCTTCCTAATATTTTTTGGTTTTGATTTATTAAGCTTACTCTTTTTTAATCCCTTTAACTTCTCTAATACAATCCCGGCATTATACTGCTTTGCTTTTTTAACAATCTCCTTAGAAATTACATGATTAATATATTTTGAATAATTGCTAATTTTATTGCCCACTTTTGTATATTTGTTAAAGTTCCTCTTCTGTCTGCTTTGAATTCTTGCCCTATACTTTTCTAATTTCTTCTTATACTCTTTAACTATTTCCCCATCAAACCTTAAAATCTCCCTCCCCTTACTATCTGCAACGACAACCAAATTATAAACACCCAAATCAACACCAAACCATAGAGTTGGTTTATACGGCTCTTTTTCTTCAACTTTTATAGACAAATAAGCATAGTAATCATTACCTTCTTTTTTAATAACCAACCTTCCAAACGTCCCATTTTGTAAATATTTTTTGTATTTCTTTGGAATATATAGTGGGATAAAAACTCTCTTTCCACACAATGGGATGATTAAACCCTCATTTTCATATTTATAATCAACTGATTTGTAAGAAACCATTAAAGTGTTAAATATTGGTTTTTTATTGGGATTTAGTTTTATAGAACTTCTTAATATCTGTATAGCCCAATTCATAGCATCTTGAAGAGAGTTGGAATATAAGTTGGGATACTTTTCCCTTAATTCTTTATATCCGTAAGAGTGGAGCTTTCTGTCTGTGATTTTTCCATCATTCCAGGATATATCAATCCAATCATTTACGGCATTTTTGAAATCAATTAGTGTTTTTTCTAACATAAACATTTTGTTTGTCCTTAATGGCTTTATTTTCATTTTTAATGATAATTTCATAATAACCACAATATGTGAATTTTATATTACGCAGTATGATTGAAACAATATATAAACTTTTGCGTTAGTAAAATTTTACGCAGAATAGTAAGATTTATATATAAATAAAGCAACATTATTTATTGAGGGTAGCTCTGACCCTGCCCGATGACACCAACCTGTCCAATGACTCCTCGGCGACGAGGATGAGAGGGCGTTCCGTGTTGGAACCTCCACCCTTTAGGGTGGAGAGGAGGTCAGACAATTATAAATCCTCCAAATGCATCATGTTTTTTATCATTTTTATCTTTATCTCCTTTTTTATCTTGGTTATAAATACTTTCTGTATCCTCTATATCATTGTTTGCTATTATGATATCTGGTTTTACAGAATTTTCTTCATTTATATTTTGTGTATCTTTTTCTTTCTGATTGTCTATAATGTTTTGATTATTTTTTGATTTAGAATTTTTGTCGATATCTTTGTTAATTTCCAATTTATTTAATACTTCTTTTATATGGTATTCAAAATCATATAAAATGTTCAAATAATTTGCATACGCGTCAAAGGGTGAATCAAAGTGACTAAAATAAGTATGAACATCCATGTCTCCAAAACCTTTAGTGCATTGATAATAAAAGTTGTCACTTGTTTGTAAAACTTTATACATCTTATAAATTTCATCAAATTTTCCTAATTTCTTTAATTTATTTTCATTTTCTTTTATAAATACTCCAATATCCTTTAATTTTTCAAATGATATTCTCTGCATCTTATTTCCTAACCATGCACTTACATCTCTCTCAGTATCTGCCCATGATATTGTAGAGAATTCATGCACATAAATTTCTCCTCTCGGCTCCAATCTCTCAACAACCTCACTGACATTAACAACCTCTAAATGCTCATGTTTAGCTATCTCTATAGGCAAATATCTTAAAAATTCAAATATTCCTGTTTCTTTCCAGTGATGCTCTCCAAATGTCTCATAGTCCATATAGATGTTTATAACCTCCCCTGGTGTTGAAGCCAGCCACGTAGCATATTTATCAGCTGTTAATGGATATTGGTTCCAATCTCTTGCTGAAAACCTAAAGCCGATATCATCACTTAATCTATAATTTCTCAGCAAAATATTCATACCATCTGGTGATTGGTAGAGATAATTTGGACTTCTCCAACCTAAAATTTTTTCTATCCCTTCTGTAAATATTGCCTCAAACCCTAAATCTTTTGCTATCTTTGCAATTCTATTGTTGTATATTAGCTCAGTATTTCTAAATACCTTAGCTTTAAAGCCAAATATATCTTTATAAAGCTTTTTATGCATCTCAATATCTTCAATAAACTCTTCCTCACTCTCAAATAAACTTGATAATGAGTGATGATAAGTTTCAGCAATTAGTTCAACATTTCCTGTTTTCACCAAATCTTTGAATAAATCTAACACATAATCATTAAACTCCAAAGCCTGCTCTATAAAAATTCCAGTAATTGAATAATTTACTTTAAAATCATATTCGTCAATAAGCTCTAATATCAACTCATTTGCAGGAATGTAGCATTTATTAGCTACTTTGTTAAAAATTTCTTTATTTAATTTTGTATCTACATATTTTTCCCATAATGAATTTCCTCTCCTATTAATGTCTTTATTTAATCTGTGTGGTTGATGAACTTCGAAATTGAATGTTATTAACATAACTATCATCTCAAAAATTTTGTAATTTTTATTAAGTTTGAACTTATGGTATTATAATATCATCATTTTCATATATATAGATAAGAAACATTGCATTACTCCATCCTAAAGGCATAGCAGACATTGGAATGCCAAGCTCTTTATGTATCTGCTCTGGAAACAACCCATTAAAACTGTATTTCATTACCCAATCAAATAGTTTTTTAGATTTTTGCAAATATCTATCTGCTCTATCATCATTTTTCTCTTTTAAAACCTTAGATAACCTTCTATAGTATAAAGAAAGCCATAGTGTAGTTATAATCCATGGATTTCCTCCAAAGTAGATATCTCCCGGATATCTTCCAATCCCACCCACCTTGTATTTAAATGCCTTTTCAATAGCTTCAGCAGTTTTTATCATCCTTTCATCATCAACATCAATTAAATTGAATGGATAGCTCAACCCCAATATGCTTGTATCTATCTCTTTATTTAGAGGATTTATTGATTTAGCAAATCTCTCCTCATCTTTCAAATAGAATCTCTTTGAAGCCTCATATTTTAAAAATTCAATGGTCTTTTCCCAATGTTTAACCTTATCTCTCTTATCAACTGCCTTACTCATGCTATAAGCACATTTCAACCCAGCGTAGATAGCACCCATTGTATATGCAAAAACCCCAAATTTTTCTTCCCATAAATCAAAGCATGGTGTGAAGTTTAAAGCAGCCAAATTTAAATAATTTCCAGCTTTTTCAATAGTATTCCAGTATCTCTTAACAAATTTTCTATCTCCGCTTAATCTATAATGCACATCCATAGCCCATAACATAGAACCGATTTGGTCAATCTGCATTGCCGTTAATCTTGGTTTTCCATTAACATAATAATTTTGTAGCCATGAACCATCATCATTTTGTATTTTAGACATGAATTCAAAAAATCTATCAGGAATTCCTCTAATTCCAAATAAATCTAATGCAATTGCTATATAAGCTCCATCCCTCCCCCATACATACCTATAATCAGGATGCAAAGAAGGAGCTGCTATAATCCCTCCATCTTTATCACACAGCATTAAAAGAGTCATTAAAGCCCTTTTGGCTATAGAGTATATTTCCTTATTTGAACGAAATTCGGGATGGATGCATCTTTTTATATCTCCTATAACATTTTTCCAATAATTCATTGAGAGATTTTCAATGTGCTCATTGTTATCCATTATAATCTTTAGTTGTTCAGTAATTATTGAAAAATCTCCATCAAATTTTTGTGGAAGTATATAGATGTTGAATGCTAAGCTTCTTTTCTCATCAATTTCTATATTCCATGATATGGCACTATCGGTCATTAATCCATAGCTTTCTTTATGCTCCATTAATATCCCATTTTCAATATCTACGTATGCACTATTTTTGCTGTATCTATTTCCACATTGAAATGAATCTATCTTTTTATCACTTCCAATGCAGAAAATGTATTTTTCATCATACTTAACAATACATCCATCTTCTAAAAACCTTACAGTATTTTTTGTAGGATTTTCTCCAATTCTCAAACTTTCATAAAAAAATAATTTAAAATTCAATTTTTTGTCGAGTTTATTTTTTATATGCAATCTTCTAATGAGTACATTATGTGAAACAGGAACGAAATCCTTAATTGTTAATATAATCTTATCATCTTCTAATATAGTTTTGAATATGTTAGTTTCTTCAATATATTTTTGGGATATGTCCCAATCATTATCCCAGTGCCATTTTGCTTTTTTATCATAGATTGCCAATGCAGAGTCAAAGAAATGAGTTTCATAACCTACATGTGGATAAAAAATATAGCTAATCTCTCCATAATCTCCAATTTTAACTAATAAGCTATTATTTCCAACAATTCCGCCCATATAAATCACGCTAAAAATTAATTAAAAAAATAAACTGAATTTTAATAATTAAAAATAAATTTAAAATTTCCTATTTCAGTTTAATAACCCACTTTTTCTCATCCTTCAATACAAATATTTTGTCTTCTCTTGCTAACCATCCAATAGCCATTTTTACAATATTAGAATTGTATCCTTCTTTTCTTAAGATTTTTTCTATTTGAGATAAGCTCTTTTCTCCTTCTTCTAATAAATGGTAGATTCTTCCAGCAGTTTCACCAATTTTTCCCCACATATCTTCCATATTATCCCTCGAAACTTTTAGAAAAAGTTTGATAAAATTTTTACGATTTTGTAGCCAGAAAGCAGACCTTCTGTTAAACGAACCTTAATGGATTTGTAACTGAAGCTTATGCTTTGGTTTCATCAAAATAAAATTATGGGACATGGAAATAGATGGAGGAATTCCATATGCCTCTAAGCATTATTTTCCCATCATTTCCATAGCTATTTTATAAACATTCACAGTCTCTTTGGCTATATTGTCCCAGCTATATTTTTCATAAACATCTTTTTTGGCATTATTAACTATATACTCTCTAAATCCTAAATCTGATAAAACTCTATCAACTCCCCAAGCAATTGAATCAGGATTTTTTGGATAAACCCAAACACCATTGAGTTCATGCTTTATAATCTCTCTCAATCCCCCAACTGAACTAACAACTACTGGTGCACCAGCAGCCATAGCTTCTAAAGCTACAATACCAAAAGGTTCATAAACTGATGGAATTACGACAACATCTGCAGATTTGTAGAGTTTTTTTAACATATCTCCATTAACAAATCCTAAAAAAACTACCTTATGCCTAACTCCCAACTGATAGCATAAATCCTCCAAATAGTTTCTCATATCTCCAGAACCTGCTATAACCAATTTTGCATTGTGCCTTTCAAGAATTTTTGGCATTGCCCTTATTAAATACTCAACTCCTTTTTGATATGTTAATCTTCCAACAAACAAAATCATTTTTTCATCATCTTGAACGCCTATACTTCTTCTAAAATTTACTCTCTCTTCCCAACTTAGATTAATATCAAATTCCCATGGATTTATGCCATTGTAAACGACTTTAACTTTATCTTCTGGTGTATTGAATATAGAACAAATCTCCTCCTTTAAAGAATGACTTACAGTTATTACTTGGCAAGATTCATAAGTTGAAAGATATTCTATTGTATGTATTGCCTTTGAGTCATCTGAATGCAATCCCCCACATCTTCCAATCTCTGTGCTATGTATTGACTGAACATAAGGCATTTTACAGGCATGTTTTAAATTAGCTCCAACAAAGTGTGTCATCCAATCATGGCAGTGTATTACATCATAATTATCAATTCCCAAAATGCCTAACTTTTTTTCCATCTCTTCAGCCATAAACATAGTCCAAGTTAAAAAATGTGGGTGAGTTATTGGCCTTACTCTATAGACATTTACTCCATTCATGTTTTCATAATCAGGCAAATCATAGCCAACAGATATAACATCCACTTCATGCCCATTTCTAACTAATCCCTCTGCTAAACCTTTACAATGAATGGCTAAACCTCCAATAATTCTTGGGGGATATTCCCATGTCACCATAGCAATTCTCATAATATCATCATAAAGTTTGT
The DNA here is from genome assembly GCF_000739065.1 of Methanocaldococcus bathoardescens. Taxonomy (GTDB): domain Archaea; phylum AGJL01; class Methanococci; order Methanococcales; family Methanocaldococcaceae; genus Methanocaldococcus; species Methanocaldococcus bathoardescens. Next base: position 28,931 of record NZ_CP009149.1, read on the forward strand.
AGTAAGGTTTAAATAATCTTTAATAAAATATCTCAATATTATATAACATTGTATATGTTATGTGATATAAAAATGTTGTGATAAATATGAAAATAGTAATTCTTGCTCCAACGATAACTCCGATTGTTTCCTGTGGCGGGTTAGGGGATGTAATGAGAGATTTGCCAAAATTTTTAAAAAAAGATAATGATGTTTTAGTTTTAACTCTCAACCATTATAATAGATATTCCAATCTTCCTCATGAAGTCATTAAAAAAATAACTGTTGTCTATAAAGGCTCTAAGATTTCTTTTGATGTTTTAAAAACAAAGCATCCAACAACAGGGGTTGATTTAATTGTATTTAGTAATGAGAATGTTAATAATTTAAATGTTTGGGATTCTATTAAGTATGAAATTTTTGCTGATTTGGTTGTTAGTTATTTGGATGATATTAATGATATTGATGTCGTATCTGGACATGATTGGATGTGTGGTTTAGCTATAGCTAAATGCAACGATATCTTAGATTTACCAACGACTTTAACTATACACAATGAGGCTTTTAAAGGAGGGGTGATTGAGTATAAAGGGGAAGTTATGACTTTCTTAGAATTGGGAATTAAATATGCTGATGCTGTTAATACTGTAAGCCCTACGCATGCTGAAGAGATAAAAAACTGCCAATATATAAAGAAATATTTAAATAATAAACCATTCTTTGGAATTTTAAATGGTATTGATATTGATGAATACGACCCTATGAAAATAATAGATAGAATGATAACTCTCTCAAATAACAAACTCGACCCAAGAAATTATGCCTACATTTCCCCTTATTCAGCTGAAGATGCTTATGATATAAAGCCAAAAATAAAATATTCATGGTTTTATAAAGGGGGAGTTTATGAATATGTTGAGGATTGGAATAAGATAATAGATAAAGGAATTTCAGCTACTGAAGTTGAAGTATATGGTGGATTAAAAGGAGATATAGAAACGCCATTGATTGGGTTTGTTGGAAGAGCCACATATCAGAAAGGATTTAACACGATGTTTGAAGCAGTTCCTGAACTTTTAGAGAAACATAATATAAGATTTGTGTTTTTAACAAAAGGAGAGAAAGAAATTGAAGACAAACTAAAAAGTCTTGCTAATGACTATGATGGGAAGATTTTGGCATTGATAGGTTATTCCTTACCACTATCATCTTTAGTATTTGCGGGAAGTGATTGGATAGTTATGCCTTCATATTGGGAACCATGTGGTTTAGTGCAGATGGAATCTATGGCATACTGCACCCCAGTTATAGCTACAGAAACTGGGGGTTTAAAAGATACCATAATTCCTTTGCATCACAACCCTTATGAGCATTCAAACTTTGATAAAGCAACAGGCGTTTTATTTAAAGTTCCAGATAAGATAGGGTTTATTTGGGGAGTTGAACATGCGTTAAATTGGACATTTTATAAACTTAATGAGATATGTATGTTTATGCAGTATGTAAGATACAAATGCCCTAAACATCCTTATGATGAAAACGCCCCTCTCCCTATGATGATGAAAAACTGCTATTATCATGTATTTAGAAACTTAAGTTGGCAGAACTCTCCATCTATAAGAAAATATAAAGGTTTATTTGGTGGGGCAATTTACAATCATTATCTAAAATGAGATTTTGGGGGGGAATATGCTGAGTTATGATTACAAAAATGCTCTAAACATTGGGGAAATAAGTTTTGAAGACATAAATAAAGTAGATTTTGCCAATGCATATTCAAAGTTGATGGAGAAGTTAGATAATGGGGCTGTTGGATTTAGAGATGTCATATACAACGAGAATTTAGATAAATATAAATTCCTTAATGGATACAAAAATGTTGTAGTTGTTGGAATGGGGGGTTCTATATTAGGAACCATGGCTATTTATTATGCAATTTCGGCATTTAAGAATAATGCTTATTTTATAGATAATAGCGACCCTGAAAAAACCCTGTCAATATTAAAAAAAGTTGATTTAAATGAATCTATAATCTATATTATTAGTAAGTCAGGCAATACATTAGAAACTCTGGTTAATTATTATTTAATTAAAAAAAGGATTGAAAAATTAAATTCATTTGAGGGGAAGATAGTTTTTATTACCAATGGAGGAAAATTAAAGAGGGAGGCAGAAAAAAATAATTATGAGATACTTTCAATTCCTGAAAATGTTCCTGGAAGATTTTCAGTCTTCACTGCTGTTGGTTTAGCTCCTTTATGCTCTTTAGGAATAGATATATCGAAAATATTAAAAGGAGCAAGAGAGATGGATAAAATATGCCAAAATGAAGATATATTAAAAAATCCAGCATTGTTAAATGGTGTTATACACTACTTATATGATAAAAAAGGGAAAGATATTTCAGTAGTTATGAGTTATATTGAGAGTTTAAAGTGTTTTGGAGAGTGGTATATACAACTTATTGGAGAAAGCTTAGGAAAGGAAGGGAATGGACTTACCCCATTATTATCAATTGGAGCTAAAGACCAACATTCTCTATTGCAACTATATATGGATGGAAAAAAAGATAAAATTATTACTTTTATTACTACTAAAAACTATAGATTAGATGAAGAAATTGTATTTGATGATTTAAACGATGAAGAAATTTCTTGTATGCTTTCAGATATTATTAAGTGTGAGCAGGAAGCTACAGAAATTGCCTTAACAAATAATGGAGTTCCTAATGTAAAAATAACTCTTGATGAAATAAACGAGATGACAATGGGGGCTTTATTGTATATGTATGAGATGCAAGTTGGATTTATGGGAGAACTTTATAATGTAAATTCTTATAACCAGCCAGCAGTTGAAGAAGAGAAGAAAATATGCTGGGAACTAATCAAAAAATGTGGTAATTATGGTAATAAATAACTTCATTGAAACTATAAAAGGAACTAAGCTTTTTACAGCCTATAATACAAATGTAGATGCAATAAAATATTTGAAAGATGAAGATATTCAAAAATTGGTGGATAAATTTAATCATAAAGATATAATAGAAAGGATGAAAGAATATCCGAGAATTATTGAAGAGCCGTTAGATTTTGTTGCAAGGTTAGTTTATAGTATAAAAACAGAGAAGCCAGCAGAGGTTCCATTAAAAGATGACAAAGAGTTGCATGAGTGGTTTAATAAAATTAAATATGATGAGGAAAGAATGGGAGGGCAGGCAGGGATTGTTTCTAACTTAATGGCTACTCTGCAGATAGATAAAATAATCGTCTATACACCATTTTTATCAAAAAAACAGGCGGAGATGTTTGTAGATTATGATAATTTACTTTATCCTTTAGTTGAAAATGGAAATCTTGTGTTAAAAAAAGTTAGAGAGTCATATAAAGATGACCCAATAAAGATAAACAGGATATTCGAGTTTAAAAAAGGACTAAAATTTAAATTAAATGGAGAGGACATAGTTGCTAATCAATCTACAAGGTTTATTGTAGCCTCAAGACCAGAAAATTTGAGAATTGAAATGAAAGATGATGTTAGACAGCTTCTACCAGAAATTGGAGAGATGGTAGATTGTGCATTTTTATCTGGATATCAGGCAATTAAAGAAAAATATGGTGATGGAAAAACAGCAAAATATTATTTTGAGAGAGCTGAGGATGATATAAAGCTATTAAAGAAAAATAAAAAAATTAAAACCCATTTAGAGTTTGCATCCATATCAAATATAGAGATTAGAAAAATGGTCGTTGAATATATTTTAAGTAATGTAGAGAGTGTAGGGATGGATGAGACGGAGATAGCAAATGTTTTACATATCTTAGGTTATGACGATTTGAGTAATAAGATTTTAAAAGATAGTTTTGTGGAGGAGGTGATTGAAGGGGCTAAAATATTACTTGAGAAGTTTAAAAACTTAGAGGTTGTTCAAATTCATACTATCTACTATATACTTTTTGTTTGTAGGGCAGATAACCCATTATCCAAAGAGGAACTTAAAGAATGTTTAGAATTTTCTACAATTTTGGCATCAACAAAGGCAAAACTTGGAAATATAAAAGCTATAGATGATTTATATGAAGGTTTAAAAGTCCCTCACAACAAATATGGAGATTTATTGAAAGAGATTGCTGAGAAATTTAACGATGATAATTATAAAGTAGTTTTATCCCCTTCAAGATATGTGGAAAAGCCAAAATCAACTGTTGGTTTAGGAGATATAATATCAAGTGGTGCATTTATCTATTATGTCTCACTATTAAAGAAAAAGAATGAAATAAAAAACTAAGTTAATTTTATTATTATTTTATTTTTTTAATGTTTTTACACCTTTTTTTGTCCCTACTAATACTTTATCTACTTTTGTAAAGATACCATTCTCAACAACTCCTGGGATGTTGTTTATTTCTTTCTCAAGCTCTATCGCATCATCAACTTTCATAAACACATCTATAATCATATTTCCATTGTCTGTTATAACTGGTCCTCTTTTTCTATCCCCTAATCTAATCACTGCCTCTCCTCCCATTTCTGATAACGCCCTAATTACAACCCTATAAGCTGAAGGAATAACTTCTACAGGGATTGGAAACTTTTCCCCTAATTTTTTAACTAATTTGCTTTCATCAACTAAAACAACAAATTCATCTGCGTTGTAATCAACTATCTTTTCTTGAGTATGACAACCTCCTCCTCCCTTTATTAAAAATAAGGTCTTTTCTTCAACTTCATCAGCCCCATCAAATGCAATATCAACGTCATACTCATCTAAAGAAACTAATGGTATTTCATATTGCATAGCTAACATTTTGGCCTCAAATGAGGTGGGGATTCCAAAGACAGTTAATTCTTCTTCTTGAATTCTATTTCCAAGCTCTCTGATAAATAAAGCTGCTGTTGAACCTGTCCCTAATCCAACAACCATCCCATCTTCAACTAACTTCACAGCTTCCTTAGCTACTTTTAACTTTAAATCTTCATTTGACACAGTTATCCCTCTATAATCTTTTTATGATTTTGTTATTGAAATATTAAGAATGTTATAAAAAGTTTTTGGAATTTTTAGATTTGGATGTATAAATTAAGGTGTAAAAATAGTTTTATTTTTATCTAAATTTTTCACGTGATAACCATAAACCTACTTAATAATATTAACAAATATAAAATCAGCAACGTAAATTATTTGAGCTTTTTATGTAGGACTTTCGCATCTTATATAATTTAATTTAATGTAGTTTAATGCCAAAGGCATTACTTCATTAAAAATTTTTATTCCTGTGAAAGTCCTACAATATTCACGAAATTTTTTGGTGATGTGTGATGTTTATCGGAATTGACGATACAGACAGCCCAAACAAGTACTGCACTACCTATATAGCAACTTTATTAATAGAGGAATTAAAAGGTAATGGATATAGCGTAGATATGCCAAAACTCATTAGAATGAATCCAATGGTTAAATATAAAACAAGAGGTAATGGAGGAGTTGCAATACACGTTTTAGATGAGCTATATTCAAAAGATAAGGAAGAGATTAAAAATATAACCATTAGTTTAGTTGAAAAATACACTGATTTTGAATGCGAAAACACAAATCCCGGAATTGTATTTTTGGATGAAACAAAATATAAAGAGAATAGGGAAAAACTTAACTATTATTATAAAAAAGTCCTTTATGATATTGTTGATGTTGATTATGCTGAAAAATTCATCTTAAAGGTTGGAGGAGAGTTTATAAAGTATAAATTGGGTAGGGGGATAATTGGAGCTTTAGGAGCTGTATCATCAACTCCACCTTACACTTATGAGCTTTTAGCTTACAGAAAGAAGGAGATGTGGGGAAAGAAAAGGGAGATTGATGAAAATAGTGTTATAAAAATGGATAAAGAGACATTTCCTTACACATTTGACAACTACGATTATGAAAATAATAAGATTTTAATAACACCAAACACACCATGCCCTGTTTTATTTGGAATTAGAGGAATTGATGTAGAAGTTTTATTAAAAGCAATGAACATGATTGAAGGAGAAAAACCAGAAAGATTTATGATTTTTAAAACAAACCATGGGACGGATGTTCATTTAAGAAAAATGAATATTAAAGATATTTATCCAAATACTGGGGTTATTGTTTATGGAAAAGTTGTAGAAGAGCCGAGAGATATAGAAGGCGGGCATGTAATATTTAAATTATCAGATGGAACTGGAGAAATCGATTGTGTAGCTTACGAACCAACAAAAGGATTTAGGGATATTATAAGAAAGTTAATAGTTGGGGATTACATAGCTGTTTATGGAACTGTGAGAGAAAAGCCTTTAGGAATAAATGTTGAAAAGATAAAAATCTTAAAATTGGAAAAAAAGTTTGTTAAGGATAAGAGATGCCCATACTGTGGAGGAACATTAAAAGCAAAGGGTAAAAAAGCTGGTTATAAATGTAAAAAATGTAAAAAATCTATTGCTTACGATGAAATCAAAAAGATAGAGGTTGAGAGGGATTTAAAAATTGGGTTTTATGAAGTGCCTGGTTCTGCAAGGAGGCATTTAAGTAAGCCAATACAGTTAGTAGATTTAATATGGTAAAGTTATATAAAGTTGTAATATTGTTATAATAATAAAAAGAAAAGAATAAATAATGAGGGGTTGAGGTTAATGGATATAACATACAAATTAGCAAGTTATAGAATTTGCAATCCAGAGGAGACATTTGAAAAGATACAGGAGGCGTTAAAAAAGATACAGACAATAGAAATTGGGAATATACAACATTTGGATAAATTGGGAATTCCAGTTTATTATTTAAAAAGAAGAGTTATTGTAAATGGGAAAGAAGGAGAGGCAGTTCATTATGGAAAGGGAGCTACTGAAATACAGGCGAAGGTCTCTGCATGCATGGAAGCTATAGAGAGGTTTTCAGCAAGTTATGATAAAAATAAAGTTAAAGAAAAAGCTGATAATCCAATAAACATTGAAGATTTAATTGTACCACAATATGCAGATAAAAATGTCAAAGAATGGGTTGAAGGAATTGATATTATTAATGATGAGGTTGTTGATGTTCCAGCAGAAGCTGTTTTCTATCCAACCGCTGGAAAATTGTTTAGAGGAAACACCAATGGATTGGCAAGTGGAAATAATTTAAATGAAGCAATTTTACATGCTACTTTGGAGATTATTGAGAGGGATGCATGGAGTTTGGCAGATTTAGCAAGAAAAATACCAAGAAAGATAAATCCTGAAGATGCAAAAAACCCATTAATTCATGAGTTAATTGAAAAGTTTGAAAAAGCTGGAGTTGAAGTAATTTTGAAGGATTTAACACCAGAGTTTGAGATTCCAGTAGTTGCGGCTATTACAGATGATTCAAGTAAAGACCCATTGATGCTGTGTGTTGGTGTAGGATGCCATTTACATCCAGAGATAGCTATTTTAAGGGCTTTAACTGAGGTTGCTCAAAGTAGAGCTTCTCAACTTCATGGATTTAGAAGAGATGCAAAATTAAGAGAAGAATTTACTTCAAAAATCCCTTATGAGAGATTAAAGAGAATACATAGGAAATGGTTTGAATTTGAAGAGGAAATAAATATTGCTGACATGCCAAACAACGCAACATATAATTTAAAGAAAGATTTGGAATTCATAAAAGATAAAATCTCAGAGTTTGGGTTTGATAAATTAATATATGTTGATTTAAATAAGGTTGGAGTTGATGCAGTTAGAGTTATAATTCCAAAAATGGAAGTTTATACAATGGATAGAGACAGATTATCAAAAAATGCTATTGAAAGAGTTAAAAAACTGTATTATTAAAAATTATTTTTAGATTTAATGTGAAAAATGCTTCAAATCAAATACATCCAGTTTTTTGTTCTTTTCTTTATTTTTTTCTTTGAAGAAATCTTCTAATATTTTCTTTTCTTTTATTAAACCAGCTGAATCTGCCCTACACTGCCCACAAGCTCTGAATTGTGGAAGGTATTTTTCACATTCTTCTCTAACCCTCTTTATTTCTTCACATGTTGGAGCTCTCAGATGTTTCATTTTGTATAATGGAATTAGAGGAATAATATTTTGCATATAAGCAAAATCTTTTAACTCTTTAGCAATATCAACAACATGTTCCATATTTATCTCTGGAATTAAGACAGTATTTATTTTTATTATTAATCCTTCATCATAGGCTTTCTTTATTCCATCTATTTGATTCTCTATCAATATCTTAGCCCCTTCAATGCCATGATGTATTTTTTTATCATAATACACCCATTCAATTATATCTTTTAAAATCTCTGGGTCTATGGCATTGACAGTTACAGTAACTGTCTTTACATTTAAATCAGCCAATTTTTTATAGTATTTATTTAGTAACAGCCCATTTGTAGAGATACATTTTATAAGGTCTGGAAACTTTTCGTTAATAATCTCTAATGTTTCAAATGTCTCTTTATTAAATAAACTATCTCCCGGCCCAGCTATTCCAACAACTTTAACATTTGGAATCTCTTTTAACACTTTGTTTAAGTAGTTTTCAACATCTTCTAGCTTTAATACTGATAAAGCTACCCCTGGCCTATGCTCACATGCCTCTTTACCCAAACTTCTTCTACAAAATTTACATGCAATGTTACATCTTGGAGCTACTGGAAGATGTACTCTACCAACTTTATCATGAATTTTTTCGTTAAAGCATGGATGAACTTTTGTTATATGAGAAAATTTTAACATCTTTTTTTGTCTATTTTCTTCCATAATATCACATTAATTTGGCTAATTTTTAATGTTATATAATAGTGCCTTTTATAAAATTTAAAACTTTCCTTTGGATTTAACTCAGATTTAAATGTCCAATAATTGGATGAGATATTGTGTATAGGCCAATTAATATAATCATCCCCCCACTTATTAAAGGTAGTTTTGATATTTTTTTGCTTCCAACATATTTTTTAATTAATTCTTTACTTTTAACAAAAGTAATAGCTAAACCAGTTAAAGATACAGCCAATCCAATACTAAATATTGCAACATAAATTAAACCATCAAATAAATTTCCTGATGAAATTGATAATAATAAAACTGCCAGTGCAGCTGGACATGGAACTAAACCTGCTGATAATCCTAAAGCAATAATTCCCTTTTTTGTATCTATCTTATGCTTATGCGGATAAAAATAATTTTTTACTATCCAGATTCCCACTGCAATTAATATAGAACCCCCAATAATACTCATCATATCATGCACTACATTAACATTTAAACCTTCTAATAAATAAATTGATAAAATTCCTAATAAAAATATAATTGCTGTGTGGGATAGAGTTATAGTTGCCCCCAATAGAATAGCATCTTTTAGAGACGTTTTTGTTCCTAAAATATAAGCTGCTAAAACATTTTTCCCATGTCCTGGTTCTAATGCATGCAACATTCCGATTATGAAGGCAGTTATTGTGTATAGAAGTTCCAAAACCATCACCGTAATAACTAATTTTTATACTATACTATCTTTTGTAATACTTAATATTACCTTAATTGGGTTATTATTTAAATAGTTTATTACTAAAAAAGAAAAATTAATCAATACTAAAAATGTCTTTAATTTAAAATGATAATAAAAAATAATAAAAAAATAAGAAAATTCATTAAAAATAATATAATTAAAATTTATTTTATCATCTATAAAATACCGTTAAATTTATATAAGATAAAGAATACTGTAAAAATATAAAGTTTCCTTTAATTAATGGGGTGATAATTTGCACATAATGGAGGGGTTTCTTCCAATACAATGGTGCATATTTTGGTATGTTCTTTCTGGTATTGTAGTGGCTTATGGAATAATGCAATTAAAGAAAATAATTTCTGAAAATCCAGAAGCAAAGCCATTAATAGCTGTTGCTGGAGCATTTATGTTTGTTTTAAGTTCTTTAAAGATGCCATCAGTTACTGGAAGTTGCTCCCATCCTTGCGGTAACGGTTTAGGGGCTGTGTTGTTTGGTCCTGCTGTTACAGCAGTGTTGGCAACTATAACCTTATTGTTCCAAGCATTGTTGTTAGCTCATGGGGGAATTACAACATTAGGGGCTAATGTTTTCTCAATGGGTATTGTAGGGCCGTTTGTTGGCTGGATTATCTATAAAGCATTAAAAGGAAAAATAAACTCAACTTATGCAATTGGTTTAGCGGCAATATTTGCTGATTGGGCAACTTACGTTACAACATCAATCCAATTAACTTTAGCATTCCCTGGAACAGACCCAATTAAGACATTTACAGCTTTTGCTACAGTGTTTGCAGTAACACAAATCCCATTAGCAATTGCAGAAGGTCTTTTAACAATGGTATTGTGGGACTACATAAAGAAATTAAGACCAGACATTTTGTTGAAGTTAGGAGTTATTGATGAAAGTGAAGTTCCTAATTTGAAGGTATCTCCATCAGCAGGAGGTGAATAATTTGGAAACAAAACACATTCTAATGCTTTTGGGTGTTGTAATTTTGTGTGTTATTCCATTAATAATGTATGCAGGTAAAGGTGAAGAAGAAGGATACTTTGGAGGAGCAGATGATGCAGCAGAAGGTGTTATTGAGCAGGTAGATCCGGGTTATCAATCATGGTTTAAACCAATCTGGGAGCCACCAAGTGGAGAAATTGAGAGTTTATTGTTTGCTTTGCAGGCGGCAATTGGGGCAATAATTATTGGTTACTTTATCGGCTATTATAAGGCAAAATCTCAATATGCCTAAAATTTTATTTTTAATTTATTTTAAAATAAAATTTAAAGGTGATTTTTTTGTTGCAGAATACAATTGATAGCATTGCTTTTAATAATAATTTAAGGAATATTAATCCAAAATTAAAGGTTATTTTTGCTATTTTATCCTTATTTATTTGTGTCGCTTCAAAATCGGTTATTGTTCCTTTAATTATAACAATTATAATGATTTATTTAACTTTATTTAAGGCAAAAGTCCCAAAAAAGATATATTTAACTTTATTTTTCCCTGTATTTGGATTTGGTTTATTTACATTAATATTTATGGCATTTTGGTATGGAACAACAGAGATGTATTCATTTAAAATATTTGGATTTACAATTGGATTCTACAAAGAAGGTTTAGATATGGGGCTGTTAGTTTTTAGTAGAATGCTTGGAGGTGTTGCATCAACTCTATTTTTAGCTTTAACAACACCAATGACAGAGATTTTTTATATTTTGAGGAGTTTAGGTTTGCCGAGTGTTGTGGTTGATATAGCTATGATGATGTATAGATATATCTTTGTATTACTTGATGAGCTAATTAGAATGCAGAATGCACAAGAAACAAGGTTGGGATATAAAGATTTAAAAACAACATATAAATCGTTGGGAATGTTAGCATCAAATTTATTTATAAGAACTTGGGAAAAAGGAGAGCAGTTATTTATAACCATGAGTTCAAGAGGGTATGATGGCGAGCTAAGAATTCTCGGAGAGATAGAAAACCCAAAATTAATTTATATGATTGGGATAATATTATTTGAAATAATTTTAGTAATAATATCTTACTTAACCATGGATTTCAAACCCATTTAGGTGAAATAAATGTATATGATTGAAACAAAAGATTTGTATTTTAGATATCCTGATGGGACAGAGGTTTTAAAAGGTATAAATTTTAAAGTAAAAAAAGGAGAAATGGTTTCTATATTAGGGCCGAATGGAGTAGGAAAATCAACCTTATTTTTACATTTTAATGGAATTTTAAGACCTACAAAAGGAGAGGTTTTAATAAAAGGAAAACCAATAAAATATGACAAGAAGGGTTTAATAGAAGTTAGAAAGACTGTTGGTTTAGTTTTTCAAAATCCTGACGACCAAATCTTTGCCCCCACAGTTAAAGAAGATGTTGCCTTTGGGCCTTTAAACTTAGGATTGCCTAAGGATGAAGTTGAGAGAAGAGTTAGAGAAGCTTTAAAAGCTGTGGGAATGGAAGGATTTGAAAATAAACCTCCTCACCATTTAAGTGGAGGTCAAAAAAAGAGAGTAGCAATAGCTGGGATTTTAGCTATGCAACCAGAAGTTATTGTCTTAGATGAGCCAACATCTGGTTTAGATCCTGTTGGGGCATCAAAGATAATGAAACTTCTATATGACTTGAATAAAAAAGGAATGACTATAATAATCTCAACGCATGATGTGGATTTAGTTCCAGTTTATGCTGATAAGGTTTATATTATGTATAATGGGAAGATTTTGAAAGAAGGAACACCAAAAGAAGTTTTCAGTGATGTTGAGACAATAAGAAAAGCTAATTTAAGATTGCCAAGAGTTGCTCACTTAATTGAGATTTTGAATAAAGAGGATAACATCCCTATTAAATGGGGCTTCACTATTAGAGAAGTTAGGAGGAATTTAGCTGAATATTTAAAAGAAAAGTGTTAATTCATACACCATAAGGGGCTTTGCCCCCTATTAGTATACCCCAAAAAATTTTTGATGAAACTTTAAGAAAGTTTCATACTAATAGAGAGTTTCCTTCCATGGTTTAAAAGAAGAAAAGTGTTAATTTATCATTTTACATTTGAAGATTTTTACATTTTCTTTATTTAGTTCTTTTAACAGCTCTTTCTCTTTTTCTTCATTAACTAAGATTATTACACATCCCCCTCCTCCAGCTCCTGTTAACTTTGCTCCAAAACCAAATCTATTCCCAATATCTACAACTTTATCGAGTTTTGGTGTTGAGATATTTAATTTCTTTAATAGTTCATGATTTTTAGTCATTAATTTCCCAAAATCTTCTTTATTATCTGTTTTTAAAGAGTTTTCAATAATCTTATCTATTTTTTTAAATATTTCATCCTTATTTTCAATTTTTGCCACTTCATTAACTAATTCAGCAGTTTTTTTCTTTCTTTTTTCAGCATAAACTATTAAAAATTTACAACTTTTTAAAAACTCCTCAAATTTCCCTTCAATTTTTTTAAATTTGTTGTTTTTTATCTCTAAGATGCCTTTATATGTTATTGTTGAAGTGTCTGTAATACTTGCCTTTCCTTGAATCTCTTTCTCAACCATATAACCAAGTTTTGCAATCTCATCATCTTTAAGCTGTTTATTATAAAATTTACTAACAGTCCTTATAGTTCCAATTGTTATTGAGGCAGAGCTACCCAAACCACAGCTTATTGGAATTTTTGAGCTAATATTTATCTCAAACCCCGTTTTTGGTTCTATATTTAAATAATTAATAGTGTTTTTTATTGCACAAAGGCAGTATTTGAAATCACCAAAGTTATTTGGATTGATATTTTTTATCTCATTTAAATTCAACCTTAAGCTTTTATTTAAGTCATTTAAATTTAAAATTATTTCATTCCCATCTATATCTCTAATTTCTATAGTTGATGTTAAATCAATAGCCATAGATATAGCCCTATAACCATAAACAACTGCATGCTCTCCAAATAATATAACCTTTGATGGTGTTTCAATTATCATAACAAGCCCTATTTTATCTTTTTATTTTTATATATTCATTAAACGCTTCTCTTGTAGTTCCTACAACAACCCTCTTATATCTTTCTCCATTTTTATTAATGACTTCTTCCAATTTACCTCTTGCTATAATTTCTTCACCATTAAAGCACTGTCCAGCATAAGTGTGAGTGAAAGAAACAACCTCTTTTATATCCTCATCATTATAGCACTCTATCTTATAAACTGCAGGATTATCAAAGGCAAAGTCATCATTTAAAACTCTTCCCTCTATTTTTATAAAACCCAAGTTTCTATATCTTCTATCCCCATATTTCTCATTTATCTCTTCCCATTCCCTTGTAAACAACAAATCAAACATTGTATTATCTATAGTGCCTCTATTAAACTTTCTCTTTTCATAAAATACAAACTCTTCATAAGTTAGAGTTCCATCTTTAATTCTCTTTTCATAAGCTATCTTCCAAAAATTATCAGATAATGGCTTTAACTTATTATCTTCAAATGCCTGTTTTAAAGCTTCCCTCCCTTTTTTATGCATATCTTTTCCATAAATTACAAAATCAATATCTGAATTTTTATTATTTAATTTTAACAATAAAGAGCCACTAACACCCATACTTTTAATTGGAACTCCATAATCTTCTAAAATTAGAGCTAATTTTCTACATTTTTCCTCTAACTCATTTAAATTGTTTTCTTCATTAACAATTTCTTTTAATCTCTCTTTTGGGCTTAAAATTCTTTTAACATCTTCTTTTGGAATAGCATGCATTAAAACGTTAATTGTTTCATCATAAAAAAGATATTTATCAAATTTTTCTTTTAAAAATTTGTAAGCTTTATGAGTTTCAGCCATTTTTACATACTTTTTTCCATTAATCTCCCTAATGTTATTTTTATCCACTTCAAAATCTACAAATTCATAAGGAACATATCTTAAAAAAGCAAAAAATCTATCTTCTGGGTAATAATAAGTATTTACAGCAAAGTATAATCCTTCAACTGTCTCTATAAAGTCTCTTATCCTCACCCTCATAATACCACATCTGCCTTTATCTTTTCAATTCTTTTCGTAACTAATTCAGTATATAACTTTCTTAATAACTCAACATCTAAATTAATTTCTCCGCTTTCAACTGTAAATGGAATAATATAATCTTCAATTTCCTTATAAGATAGATATTTTGAATTATTTAGTATATAATCTTTAAGTGAGGCGTTACTTATAACTAAAGCTCCAAAGTTTTTGATATATTCTATTATAAGGTCATAAGCTTCATCTTTTGATTCAACCTTTTTAATATTGCATTCGTTAAACAAATAATTGCAAATTTCTTTTCCTTTAATTTTATAGTATGTTGCCATATCTGTTATAACTACCACATTTTTAAATTCAGCATTTTTAATTTTTTTAATAAGGTTTTCTATAGATTCAGATGAGAGATTGTGTATATTTTCCAAAATACTTATGGCATCGATAATGACGATTCTCCTTGATGGTTTTGGTGGATATATTCTCTTAAATATTTTCCCTTCTTTACTATATTCACCAAGAAGGGAAATAGTTTCGCTATTTTCTAAATATTCTTCCAAATCGTCTATCGTAGCAAATCTTGTAGAATACCAAGATGGTACTGACATATTAGAAAGTTTGTTTAACATATCTTTTTTTATCTTCATTAATTTTTCCTTTTCTTTTAATTTATTGTATAAATCTTTGAGATTTATTGTTTCATCTAACTTTAAAGCCATTAAAATCTTTAATAAATAACCTTCTTCAAATGTTTCTAATTCAAAGTTTTCACATATTCTTTTTAGTTCCCTATACTCTTTAAACTCTTTTTCACTTGACACTCCAATAGCTTTTGCTATTCTATATTCTTCTGCATCATTAAACCCTCTACTTAGTGCATCATTGTATTCATACGCATCTTTAAATCCTCTTTTTAATGCATCTTGGTATTCTTTAATATCGCCAAAACCTAATCTTAATGCATCTACTAACTCATCAAAGTTACTAAATCCCTTTTCTAATGCAAAGTTATAGAGTTCAGCATCGTTTAAAAATAACTGCTCTTCTAATATTCCATAAAATAGGTATTCTATACAATACTTATCATCTATTTTTCTTGCAATGCCTTCTTTTACAAGTTCTTGAAGCCCTCCAATAAAACCAAGTTCTTTAGCTTTTTTATACTCTTCAATATTTCTAAATCCCGAGGACTTGTACTTTTTATACTCATCAATATTTTCAAACTCTAAGTATTCATAATACTCTTCAGCACTTAATCCTAAAGATTTTGCATCAATTAAATCTGACAATGATTTAAATCCATTAGTGGGGATGTAAAATATAACTCCATTATCTACAAAGAAAAATATTTGCTCAAAATTATCCTTATATCTGTAAATTACATGTTTTCCAAGAACTCTATGGGCTTCTAAGAACTCTTCAACACTTTTAACTTTTACTTTTGGTAAATTTTCTATTTCTTCCACATCCACATATTTTATTAAATCTGCCTTTATTTTTAAAATATTTAGCTTTTTGTCCATAGTATCCCAATCTTCTTGTCAAATAATATTTTATAAAGTTTATTTTTTATTAATTATCACCTTAGTTCCCATCATACATTCAAATATTCATTTGTTATAATAATCTTTCTCTAATTTTTTGATGTTGTATGCGATTGTGAAGAGTGAGAGTTTTACGCTTAAGCCCTTTTTGCTTACACTTCGAATGTGTTTGGGATATGCTTCAATCATTTCTGAAAATTTTGTTTCGATTATTTTTCTTGATTTGTTCAGTTGTGAATATATCATCCCCTCTTCATTCGATTTTATCATGTTTTTTCTTTTTATGGCTATGAATTGAACTCCTCCGAGTTTAAATAGATTTTGAAGTCCTTTGTCAATATAACCCTTATCTCCGATTATTACACAGTTTTTGAATTCTTTAACGATTACCCTATAATTCTCTTCTAAGATATCTTTATCATGTTGATTCGCTGGGTTTATAAATAGTAACGTTAGAAACCTCCCATCGGTAATGTAAGTTGCCTTATATCCAAAATAATAACATTTTTTCGAAGGGTTGTATCCGACACTACCATTTTTTTAATAAGCACTGAAAATTCCATCTTCTCATGTCGATTTCTCCTTACAAGCTCTTTTGTCTTAATCGGCATCGTATCAATGAATAACCTACTGTTTCTTTCTATAAAAGCTTTCTGAATTTCAATTAACAATTGTTCGTATCTGTTTATTCGTTCAACTATCTTATTATACCTAATTTTCGGAAATAATCCTAGATCTTCAATTAAAAACTCGTATCTACGTTTATACACGCCTGAAAAATACACCATGCACAAAACCGAAAATATTATTAAGTCCGAGAGAGATATTATTTCTCTGCGGGTGTATGGCGATATATACTTGGCAACTATCGGGTAGAATTTAGCCCTCATAATCTTTATTAATCGTTTAATTCGATGCATTTTTGATTTTTTCATAAAATATCACCTTCGAACTGTTTTTAATTTTTTTAATTAATTTAGTATTAAGGTATTTATATATCTATCTGCTTGATGGGAACTATGGTTAATTATCTTATCAATTATCGCGTTTTTCATAACCTCTATATTTGGTTCTACACCAGTCCATATTTTAAACGCAACGGCTCCTTGATATATCAACATCCCCAATCCATTTATTGTTTTTGCATTAACTTTTTTCGCCTCTTTCAATAAAACTGTTTCTAATGGATTATAGATTAAATCCATAACCACCATATCTTCTCTCATATTTTCTGCTTTAACTATTGGTTCAGCATCAACATTTGGATACATTCCAATAGGTGTAGCGTTAATTATTATATCAACTCCATCTAAATCTACATCTAATCCACTAAATTTGACTTCTTCACCAAATTTTTTATTTAATTTTTCAGAAATTTCTTTAGCTAAGTTTTCAGCTTTTTCAATGGTTCTATTAGCTATTATAATGTTGTTATCTTTTGCCAATTCAAAAGCTACCGCTCTTCCTGCACCACCAGCTCCATAAATAACTATATTTTTATCTTTAACTTTTCCAATCTCTTCCTCTAAAGCCATTCTTGCCCCAATGCCGTCTGTATTATAGCCAATAGCTTTCCCATCCTCTATCTTTATTGTATTTACTGCCCCAATTAATTGAGCATCTTTATCTATCTCATCTAAATATTTCATAATCTCTATTTTGTGTGGAATTGTTACATTAAACCCAACTATCCCAAGGGCTTTAGCTCCATCTATCACATACTTTAAATTTTCTGGCAAGACATCAAAAGCCACATAAACATAATTTAATCCTTTATCTTTAAAAGCTGCATTGTGCATTATTGGTGAGAAAGAATGCTCTACAGGATGCCCAATCAACCCAATAACTTTGGTTTTTGCATCTACCATATTATCACGTAATTTAGTTTTTATATATTTAAATTTTAAATTACAAAGAAAAAGAACAAAAATAAATTTCAAAATAACATAAAAGTATTTTATTTTTTAATTAACTTAACAACTTCAGCTATCTTTTTACCTAAGTTTCTTGCAGTTTCTAAACCAATGTTATCGTCTTTACAATCTCCTGGACTTTTTCCTACACCTGTTCCTCCATAATGAGCTGTTGGGTCGTTATCTCCAACGACTATCATTGAATGTATTAAGAAAAAGTTATGTATCTGTTGAATTGTTGTTTCCTGCCCACCATTTCTACTTGCTCCAACTGCTATAGCTCCCCCAACTTTATTTCTTAATTGAAAACCAATTCTTAAGGGTCTTGACCTATCCATCAACATCTTTAGCTGAGCTGAAACTCCTCCAAAGTAAACTGGTGAGCCGAGTATAATTCCATCAGCTTCTTTCATCTTTTCTAATATCTCATCAACATCATCAATTATCTGGCAACTTCCAGTCTCTTTACACATATTGCATGCAATACATGGATTTAATTCTTTATCAGCCAATGATATAAATTCTGTTTCAATCCCTTCTTCAGCAATAGCATTTAAGGCCTCTCTAACTAATAAAGTTGTATTTCCTTCAGGTCTTGGACTACCACTTATCCCTATAACTTTCATACTTCCCACCCCATAGCGATATTATTATCAATGTTATTTTGTCAAAATAGATTTAATAATTTTTCTCATCTCTGCATTCTCTAAAATAGCTAAGCCATTTTTTAACATT
The DNA here is from genome assembly GCF_000739065.1 of Methanocaldococcus bathoardescens. Lineage (GTDB taxonomy): Archaea > AGJL01 > Methanococci > Methanococcales > Methanocaldococcaceae > Methanocaldococcus > Methanocaldococcus bathoardescens. The sequence continues at coordinate 47,613 of NZ_CP009149.1, forward strand.
CTGATACCAATCATCCAATAGCTCCTCAATGATATCACTCACTTTATCTAACTCTACAGCGTTGTATATGTATTTGTATCCAACTTTCTCTGTTACTTTCTTTCTACTGACTAAACCGCAGTTCATTAAGCTTCTTAAAGCTTTTTGCACAGTAGTTCTATCCCTATTAACCCTCTCAGCAATTTCTAATACACTACCCTCTCCATTCTCTAAAAGGTCAAAATAAACCTTTATTTCAATCTCTTGCAGTCCTAAAATACATCTCATTAAATCTTCAATGGTAAATTTTTTTAGCCTGTTTATGATAAAATCCTTCATGATATCACAATAAACATTAACTTTGTTTTTTTATTTTTCTTTATCAGCTATTATTTTTACATAAAACTCTCTTCTTCTCGGTCCATCAAATTCAGCAAAAAATATTCCCTGCCAAGTTCCTAATAATGGTTTTCCATCTTTAATAATAATTGTTTGAGAACAGCCTACTAAAGAGCTTTTTATATGTGCATCTGAGTTCCCTTCTAAGTGTGTAAAATTCCAATTTTTTGGAATAAGATGAGAGAGGAAGTTTATTATATCATGCTTTACTGACGGGTCGGCATTTTCATTTATAGTTATTCCAGCGGTTGTGTGTGGGACATAGATAACTGCTATCCCATCTTTAACTTTTGATTCAGATATTGCTGAAACTATTTGTGGGGTTATATCTATTAGCTCTTCTCGTTTATTTGTTTTTATTTGGTATTTAAATAACATCATATCACCAAGTTTATACTTTTAAAGCTTTATATCTTATTCAACTAAAACTTTAAATATGTATTGTGATTTTAACATTAATCTTGAATAATTATTGATTTAAAACGATTATTGGAGGGAGATTATGGATATCAAACATAGAATACCAATTTTGTTATTGGTTTTATATATTATTCTTGGAGGGATTATTCAATATAATGGAATTTCAGAGTTTAAATCTTTGCCGTCACCAATCTATGGTGGAGATTATTATTATCAGATGGGGGTTATTTGGCATATTAGAGAAGGAGGAAATCCATTAGAGAGTTCCTCAATGGTTGGAGGGATGCCTGGTTATCTTCCATTATATGCCTATATTTGTGCTAAATTTTGTGATTTATTTAATTTAGATACAATGAAAGGAATGTTTTATTTCTCTATAGTGTTATTTGTTGTGGCGAGTGTTATATGGTTCTGCCTATTTAGAGTTTTGTTTAAAGATGATTGGATAGCTTTAATTGGGGTGGTTTTAGCAAATGGTATAAGTGCATATCCAATATTGAAATATACAAACTTTACTCATCAAATTATGTTACCTTTATTTATCCTTACTTTATATTTAGCATTTAAAGAAAGGAAAATAATTTATTATGTCTCATTGGGATTAGTTTATGGATTATTGACCTTATCTCACATGGTTGCATTTGTTGGAGCAACTTTAATAATAGCAACTTTTGTTATTTATGAGATGTATAAAAACAAAGATAGAATTTTGGAATATTTAAAAGAAAATATAAAAAATTGGGGAATTTTTGGGATTGTTGCATTGCCTATATTGATGCTTTATTGGTATAAGCCAATATTTGTTTATCATCTACATAGACCTTATGATAGGATTCATATGGATATTATGGATTTTGGAAGATTGGATGTTCAAATAAAATTCTTGTTCAATACTCTAAGTTCTTACCTACTTAACTTTAAGTCAATAGGTGGAATTATAACAACAGTGTTGGTTTGGCTTGGTATTTATGGATATTACAAGTCAGAAAACAGCGATTTAAAAGAATTCTTAAAAATCTTTGCAATAGGTTCAGTATTTGCCACATTTTGTTATTTCGTAACCGAACCTCTATTCGGGATAAACTTTATCCCTACATACATGTCTTACTTTTACATTTGGGCAACTGCAATATTATTTGCTTTGTTTGGAATAAATTATGTTAAAAATCATTTAAGATTGCACGAAGTTGAAAATATTTCAAAAAAATTGGTTGTTTTTGGAACGATATTTGTAATTTTACTTGCAAATACAACATTTGCTTTCGTTAATTACATAAACAACGATAGATGGGCAAATGTTGGGAAACACCCAATGCCAGATGTTTACATATCTTTACAAAATTATTTACTAAAAAATACTGATGTAAATGATGTTATATTATCAACAAAAGAGTTAAGCTTTGTAATTAATGCAATTAGTGGAAGGAAGGTTATGGTTAATAGATGGGCTCAACAAAATGACCCATATATGAATTTGCCTCAAAGAGATATGGATGCCTCTATAATTTTGTATGGAAATGATACAAAGAAAAAATTAGAATTAATAAGGAAATATAACATATCCTACCTATACTGGGATTATTATTGGATAAATTCAGAGTTTCAATTTGATAATAATGGAAGAATAATTGGAATGTATGATCCTCTAATGACTTATGACACAAAAGAAAATAGAGAATATTTAGATAAATATGGGGTAAAATATATCCCTATGAATTTTTGGATAGACCCTTCATGTAGAAATGATAATATTAGGAAATTCAACATTTTGGTTATTTCACCTCAGAATTATTACAATTTTACAAATCCATGGAAACCCGATTTAAATAAATATTTGGTTGAAGTTTGGAATTATACTTATAATGGACAGAAAATAGCTGCCCTATATAAAATTAAGGTGGATTAAATGGGTTCAAATATAAAAAAAGTATCTATAATAATTCCGGCATACAATGAAGAAAAAACCATACAAAAAATTTTAAAAAAGGTTTTAGATGTAGAATTACCATTAGAAAAAGAAATTATCGTTGTAAATGATGGTTCAACAGATAAAACAAAAGAAATTGTTGAAGAATTCAAAAAAAATCATCCAAATGGAAATATTAAACTCCTAAATAAAAAAAATGGCGGAAAAGGTAGTGCGTTAAAAGTTGGAATTAAACATTCAACAGGAGATATAATAATCATTCAAGATGCGGATTTAGAATATGACCCAAATGACTATCCAAAACTAATAAAACCAATATTAGAAGGAAAGGCAAAAGTGGTGTATGGTTCAAGATTAAGAAAAATAGGAAATAAATTTTCTCATTTATCATTTTTAATAGGCGGTTTAGGGATAACATTAATTACAAACTTACTTTATTTTACATTTTTAACTGATGAACCTACGTGCTATAAAGTATTTCATAAAGAATTAAAAGATATATTAATAAATGCCGAAGGAAATAAATTTGACTGGGAACCAGAAGTTACTGCAAAGATTTTGAGAAGAGGTTATAAGATTTATGAGGTACCAATAAGTTATTATCCAAGGACTTTAAAAGAAGGTAAAAAAATACGATGGAGAGATGGTGTTGATGCAATTTTAACTCTTTTAAAATGGCGATTTAAAAAATTTTAAAAGTAAATATCAAAACATCAAAAATACGGAAAATATAAATTTATTTTATTTCTATAACTGTGATGTTATTTTTACTATATATTTTTTCAAAGTAATCTTCATCTTCGAAGAATTCGTAATTTACTTTAATATTTTTTGAAATGAAAACATAGCTTATATTATTGCTTTTGCAAAAATGAATAAATTCATCATAGTTATTATACCAAGTATAGTTAATTATTTCTTTTGCTGTAACATTATTGAATTTGTTGCCGTTTCCCCAACAAAAAACACATTTATTATTTGTAAATATCGGGATGAATTGCCCACTGTCTTGACCAAAATTTAAAAATAGTTCGTTAGATATATTATTTTCATTTATAAAATTAAATGCATCTATTTCATCACTCCCAACTAAGTAAAATTTCCAGTAGTATTTTGGATGAGTGGAATATGTTGTGTAAGCATTATAACTTAATAAAGTGATAATAATGGCAGTAATGATAAGTTTTCTTTTTGTGGGGATTATTTTACTTATATAATACAAACCACAACCATAAAATACAGGCATTAAAATCTGAAAATTGTAGAACCATCTTATAGAATTATATAATGCACTAAAAAATGGTATTTTAAAGCCAATAAGCTGATTATTTAATATCCAAAGTATCATAAGTAAACCATAAAACACAAAATACCCTTTTTTATTTTTCACTAAGAAAATCATCCCAAAGATAAACAATACTATATACGTGATCGTAGCTAACAGACACTTTATAAAAAGAGAAAATGGAAGCTGGTGGCTGAATAATAAGGCTATAGCCACAGTAGTAAAGTAACATGTCCCTATACCACCCAATATAAAGATAATAACATTATATAAAGTGATAAGGTTTATATTATGTATGACATAGGAAGTGTTAGAGTAAGATATTATATCATTGATAAGTTTAGAATATATGATTATAAGGGAGCAAAGTATTGAGATAGAAAAAAATTTAATGTATTTGGAGATATCAATGTATTCTTTATACATAACATCCCAGAGCATTAACGAAACTAAGAACAAAGTTAACATTAAGAATGGAAATGTGTGTGTAAATATTAAGCTAAATACTCCAAAACTAAATAAATAAAGGTAAATATTATTTTTTGTGCTTTTATATCTCAACAAAAAGGCAATTAATATTAAAAATATGCAATATCCCAGTGCATTTGGATATATGGCTTTAAGCAGTATTCTATAAAACTCATAATTTAATGGAACGAATAAAGCAGTATAAATACCAATTCCTTTTTTTATACATTCTCCTATATAGTAATGAGAAAGAACAAACAACATTACTATAAAAACCTCTATAAAGTATATTGTATTGGGTATATCTCTAACATCAGATGCTAAGAAGTATGTAAAAGAGTGAAATCCTGACGGATAATGCCAATATCTAATATACTCCTGATTTTTGTAAAATATGTTTTTTTCCATTATTATTGCCTTAATTTTGTACATATGGAATTGAGAATCCCACTTTTCACATGGATATTTTGGAAATATAACATATCCTATAAACATTGAACATAATAGAATAAATATTAAAATTAGATGCTTTATTAAATTTAATTTGAAGCTGAATAAATTACTATTAAGTTTACTTTTTATAACTAATAGCATAATTATCAAAATTAATGGGATAAGATATAATACTTTGTACATAGGAATATCCAAAAAAGATAGCAAATATGAAGTTCCGATTATATAAAAAATGGATATAAATGGGGATGTGATAATCTTTTCTTCATTTTTTAATGGATTTATTAAGTAAATTAAAAACAAAACTATTATAAATAAAAGTATGTTCATTTAACTCACCAGGTATTAATAATTTACATACTTTACTTTATTAGTATAATAAATATATACACTTCAATATTGTAGTAAAATAAAATTTTATGTTTATATATTTATTGCTATTTCATTTAAAAAACCTTAGTTCCCATCATACATTCAAATATTCATTTGTTATAATAATCTTTCTCTAATTTTTTGATGTTGTATGCGATTGTGAAGAGTGAGAGTTTTACGCTTAAGCCCTTTTTGCTTACACTTCGAATGTGTTTGGGATATGCTTCAATCATTTCTGAAAATTTTGTTTCGATTATTTTTCTTGATTTGTTCAGTTCTGAATATATCATCCCCTCTTCATTCGATTTTATCATGTTTTTTCTTTTTATGGCTATGAATTGAACTCCTCCGAGTTTAAATAGATTTTGAAGTCCTTTGTCAATATAACCCTTATCTCCGATTATTACACAGTTTTTGAATTCTTTAACGATTACCCTATAATTCTCTTCTAAGATATCTTTATCATGTTGATTCGCTGGGTTTATAAATAGTAACGTTAGAAACCTCCCATCGGTAATGTAAGTTGCCTTATATCCAAAATAATAACATTTTTTCGAAGGGTTGTATCCGACACTACCATTTTTTTAATAAGCACTGAAAATTCCATCTTCTCATGTCGATTTCTCCTTACAAGCTCTTTTGTCTTAATCGGCATCGTATCAATGAATAACCTACTGTTTCTTTCTATAAAAGCTTTCTGAATTTCAATTAACAATTGTTCGTATCTGTTTATTCGTTCAACTATCTTATTATACCTAATTTTCGGAAATAATCCTAGATCTTCAATTAAAAACTCGTATCTACGTTTATACACGCCTGAAAAATACACCATGCACAAAACCGAAAATATTATTAAGTCCGAGAGAGATATTATTTCTCTGCGGGTGTATGGCGATATATACTTGGCAACTATCGGGTAGAATTTAGCCCTCATAATCTTTATTAATCGTTTAATTCGATGCATTTTTGATTTTTTCATAAAATATCACCTTCGAACTGTTTTTAATTTTTTTAATTAATTTAGTATTAAGGTATTTATATATCTATCTGCTTGATGGGAACTATGGTTTAAAAATTTAAAAAATAAATGAAAAGTAATAATATAAATAATAAAATAGATAAAAATATAGAAAGTGAAACAATGATAAATCTTCTATATCTAATTTTAGGCATAATATGTGGAACTATTACAGGACTCTTCCCAGGAATTCATCCAAATAATATTGTTGCTTTATCATTCTTAATTTTGCCTTATTTTGGAGTAGATAATTATATTCCATTTTTAATTGGTTTAGTTATTGCTCACTATTTTATAAATTTTATCCCTTCTGCGTTCTTAGGAGTTCCAGATAATGAAACGGCAGTTTCTGCTCTACCAATGCATAAATTAACTTTAAATGGTAACGGATATGAAGGGGTTGTATTAGCAGGATTTGGAAGTTATTTAGGAGTAGTTTTTTCAATAATAATATCTTTATTATTAGTTTCTACAAATATAGATATCAACTCTTTTTATCAATCAGCAAAACCATTTATTCCTTTTATTTTAATTGTCTTTGTTTTATATCAAATTTTAATATCAAAATCAATTTGGGAGGTTTTAGTTATATTCTTATCTGGTATTTTTGGAATTGCTGTTTTGTATTGCAATGAAACGTTTAATATCACTTTAACTGCAATATTTACAGGAATGTTTGGGATTCCTTTGCTTATAAACAATCTAAAAACCTATAAAATAAAAAGTCAGATGATAAGCTTTCCAGAATTTGAGTTAAATTTTTTAAAATTATCATTTTTTGCTTCAATTGTTGGATTTTTTAGAATATTTTTGCCAGGAATTAGTGGAGCTCAGTTAAATTATATACTAAGCAAAATTTTAAATGAAAAGGATTTGAAAAGCTTTATTATCTCTCAGGGAAGTATTATTTTATCGAATGAGGTCTTTTCTATATTGGCAATTATTTTTATTGGAACTGGAAGAAGTGGAGTCGCAAATGCAATACGGAATTTAAATATTGAGATTAATTTAACATATATAATTTTTTGTATTTTAATAGCCTCAACAATATCATTGATTATTTTATTAAAATTATCAAAATACATTCTTCTTTTCATTAGAAAAGTTAATTTTAAACTTCTATCATTATTTTTCATTGTCTTTTGTTCATTTATTATAATAATCGGAAGTTATAAAACTTATCTAATTTACCATCTTATTGTTTATATAACCTCAATTTGTATAGGACTTTTGGCATTAAAAAGCAACTCTAATTTATCAAATATGATGAACGTCTTAATATTTCCAACGATATTGTATTTTTTAAGGGGATAAGATGGATTTAAAAAATCAGATTCTGAATAAGAGGATGGTGGTTTCTTTTATTGTATCATTTGGGATAATTTTATATATTTTTTCAAAAATAAATTTGAATAAGTTAATATTAATCTTAAGGAATGCTAATGTTCTTTATTATTTTTTTGCGTTTGCAATGTTCTATCTTTCAATCTTAATTAAAAGTTATCGTTGGAGAATTTTTTTAAAAAATACAGATATTGATTTAAAATTAAAAAATGCGTTTGTTATATACTATCTTTCAATGTTTATAAATTCATTAGTTCCTGCTAAGTTAGGGGATATTTATAGGGGATATTTATTAAAGAAAAAAACGAATAAATCAATATCTTTGGGTTTTGGAACTGTTTTTATTGAAAGAGTTTTTGATTTGGTAGCAATGATTAGTTTATTATTTATCTCTGCTTACTTATCATTTAAGTCAGATATTCCAGAAGAGGTTAGTTATTCAATTAAATGGGGAGTTGTTATAATCTTATTTTTAATTCTTCTGATTTTTGGTTTTTTAGTAGTTAACAGTAAGATAAATTTAAAAAATGATAAGATAAACAGAATATTAATGAATTTTGAAAAGGGTTTGAGAGCCGTGAAATGGAACTCACTTCCTTTATTGATAACTTTATCATTTGTTGGATGGTTTATTGAAGGACTAACTATTTATTTTATATTTTTAGCATTAAATCTAAATTTAGAAATCTTATTTGGAGTATTTTCTGATTTAGCTTCTTCTTTATTAACTGCTATCCCTATAACTCCTTCTGGATTAGGAATCGTAGAGTATGCGTTAATTTATATATTAAAGCTAAAAAATATAGATGAAAACAATGCCTTTGCTGTCCTTATTTTATATCGTTTAATATCATATTTTTCAATTGTTTTGTTTGGAGCGATAATGTTTTATATCGTTGAAGGAAATATTCTAAGAGAATCTAAAAATGAGAGATGCTAAATTTAGTGTTTTTCAAAATATTTTGTAGAAAAAGGTATTTATAAAAGCTTCCGGCTTTTATATAAATGCCTTAGAAAATTTAATAAGTTTTGAAAAACACTAATAAATTACGTTTCCAAAAACACAATAAAAAACATAAATACCCAATATTATCATTATTCTTAGGAAGGAAATAATGTATCATTGGTGATAATTATGAAACTTACTTTTGATTTAGATGGAAAAATGATATTTAGCAAAGAGTTGAATGAAGAGGCAAAAAAAGCGGTTGAAGAAGTTTTAAAAAATGCAGATAGCATATTTTTAAAAGGTGTTCCAAAGGGTAAAGAAGATGAAGCATCAAAAATAATAGATTATGAATTTGAAGGGAACACTTTAAAATTAAAGATTGTCTCTGGAACCTACACAAGAGCTCATGAGGGATTAATTAGGCTGAGAAAACCATTGGCTGAAAAATTGGGAAGAAACTTTAGAATTGGGGTTAGAGGGATTGAAATAGATAATTATGTAATAACAATTGAAACAGATGAAGATAAAGCTAAAAAATTAGAAGGCATTAAAGTTCCAGAGTGCGAGGCAAAGGTTGAAGGAAACAAAATTATATTAACATTTAAAGACATTGGAGAGAGTGAATTAAAAAGAAACATTATTGATAGAGCAATAAAGTTTGTAAAAACAGAGTTGGAAAAAGAAGAAGAGGATTTGACATTTAAAGTTTGTAAAATCCCACCAGGGACAATAGTTAGTGAATATAAAGCAAAGAGAAAAATAACGTTTGATAAAGACCCAACAGATGTGGCTGAAAAACTTGGATGGGTTAAAAAATTCCCTGGAAGAGGGCAGTGGTTTTATGCTCCACCAATAACAGCATTATTTAGAGCTTTAGAAGAGTTAATAGTTGAAGAAGTGGTTAAAAAAATTGGATTTCAAGAATGCCTATTTCCAAAACTCATCCCATTGGAGATTATGTATAAGATGAGATACTTGGAAGGTTTACCAGAAGGAATGTATTATGTATGTCCACCAAAGAGAGAACCAGAGCTCTTTAAAGAGTTTGTAAATGAAATGATGATTAAGAAAGAGATTCCAATTGAAAAACTAAAAATTCTACTTAGAGACCCAGGTTATGTGTTAGCCCCAGCTCAATGTGAGCCATTTTACCAATTCTTTGAAGGGGAGGTTATAGATGTTGATAAACCAATAATGTTCTTTGATAGAAGTGGATGGACATACAGATGGGAAGGAGGAGGAGCGAGAGGTTTAGATAGAGTTAATGAGTTCTTGAGAGTTGAATGTGTTTGGATTGGAAGTCCAGAGTTTGTTGAAGAAACAAGAGATAAAACGTTAAAATATGCTGAAAAGTTAGCTCAAAAACTTGATTTAGAGTATTGGGTTGAAGTTGGAGATGACCCATTCTATTTAGAGGGAAGAAAGAAGGAAGATAGAGGAATAGAGTTCCCAGATGTGCCAAAGTATGAGATGAGATTGTGGCTTCCACATATAAAAGATGAGAGAAAGGGAGTTGCTGTAACCTCTGCCAATGTGCATGGAACACACTTTGTTGAGGGCTTTAGAATTAAAGATTATAAGGGAAGAAAGGTTTGGACAGGTTGTACTGGATATGGAATAACAAGGTGGGTTGTTGGATATTTAGCTCAGTATGGATTTGATTTTGATGACTGGCATCCAATAATAAAGAAAAAAATTGAGAAGTTGCCAGAAGTTCCACAATTAATAACTTGGCCTAAGAAAGATGAATAAACTTTCTTTAATTTTTTTAACCGTTTGGTGATAATATGAAATTTTATAATCCATAGGGGCAAAGCCCCTATTGGTATGCCCCACGTCCATTAAGTTGGGGCTTTCAGCCCCAATTAATGTTCCATAGGTGATTTATAATGAAATTCTACAATCGAGAAAAAGAACTTAACTATCTAAAGAATTATGTTCAATTAGAACCCACCTCCATCTTATTTGTTTATGGTCCTAAGTCATCAGGTAAATCTACCGTAATGATGAGAGTTATTAAAGAATTGGAAAATAGTAATATTGTCTTTTTCTACTACAATCTAAGAAAATACGCTACACCAACAAAAGATGAGTTTTTGAGTATATTTTTTGAAAAATCAGATAAAAAATATCTATTAAATAAGTTAGAAATTAATCTAAAAATCTTTAAGTTTGGTATAGAGGAAAATTTTGATTTTAATGACGTAAAACTAAATGATGTTTTTGCTAAAATAAATGAGTGTATAAACGCAGTTATAAAAGATGGAAAAAGACCTGTTTTGGTTATAGATGAACTCCAAAAATTAAAAAATATTTACTTCAATGGTGGGAAATCCTTATTAAACGAACTATTTAATTTATTTGTCTCTTTAACTAAGATGGAACATCTATGTCATGTTATTTGCCTGACTTCTGATACTTTATTTATTGATAATGTCTATAGACACTCCTCCCTATCAGAAGCATCAGAGTATTATCTAATCGACTGGCTAAAAAAACATGATATTAAAAAAATCCTAAAAGAAGAGGAATTTAATGAAAAAGAAATAGATTATTGCTTAAATTATTTATCATTACCTTATGAGATTTCTCAATTAATAAATAATAAAAAATTAGGTTTATCAGTTGAAGAAACTATAAAACGATGGGTAAATATTGAAGCAGATGGGATAAAATATTTAATAGACACTTCCGATTTAATTGAAGAAGAGATTTATAAAGTACTTTCTAAGTTTAAGGATAAAATAAAAATTAACTATAAAAAAGATGTTAAAAAAGAGGAAATGAAGTATATAAAGTTTTTAATTGAGAATGAAATTTTGTTCTATGATGTTATAAATGGTGTTATAAAACCAACTTCGATAAAGAAGTGGTATGCCATAAAAGAAATTTTAGATAATAGGTGATTTAATGATAATTAAAAAAATAAAAATGGATGTCTGCCCATTAGATGTTTATGAGCAAATTAGAGGAGAAAATACATTTTTGTTGGAATCAGCTGAAGGAGTTCCAAAGGTAGCGAGATACTCAATCTTAGGAAAGGCAGAAGGAAAAGTAACATTTAAAGAAGGAAAGTTAAAAGTTGAAAGCTTTACAGAATTTGGAGATAAAGCTAAAGATTTAGAAGGGAAATATGAATGTCCTTTAGATGCTTTAAGAGAAGTTAGAAATGAATATCTTAAATATATTGATATATCCAACATTGAACCAATACCAAGATTTAAAGGAGGTTTAGTAGGCTATTTAAGTTATGATATTATTAGATACTGGATTGATTTATCAAATATTAATCCAAAGCCAATAAATGATTTAAAATTCCCTGATGCAGAGTTCTTTATTGTTAAGGACTTTATTTCATTTGATTTAAAGGAAAAGGTTATTAATTTAATAGCAGAGAATGAAGAAGGTATTAAAGAACTTGAAAAAATTGTAAAGAATGCAAAAATAAAGAATAACAAAGAGAAAGAAGAAAAAACTATGGAAAATAAAGAATTAAAAATCAAATCTAACATGAGTAAGGAAGAATTTATAGAGGCAGTAAAAAAAGCTAAAGAGTATATATTTGCTGGAGATATCTTTCAAGTGGTTTTATCAAGGAGGATAGAGATTGATTTGGATAACTTAGACCATTTAGCAATTTACAAAAAAGTTAGGGAAATAAATCCTTCCCCATACATGTATTACTTAGATTTTGGAGATAGAAAAATTATTGGCTCATCACCAGAGATTTTAGTTAGAACTGATTATAAAGATGGGAAGAGATTGGTTATAACAAGACCTATAGCTGGAACAATAAGGAGAGGAAAAACTGAAGAGGAAGATAAAGAGTTAGAGAAAAAGCTGTTAAGTGATGAGAAAGAGAGAGCTGAGCATGTTATGCTTGTAGATTTAGCAAGAAATGACATTGGAAAGATATCAAAATTTGGAACTGTAGAAGTTACAGATTTCATGATAATAGAGAAATATTCTCATGTTCAACATATAGTGAGCAATGTTGTTGGGGAGTTAAAAGACAATTATGACTCATTCTTAGCAGTAAAAGCTACATTTCCAGCAGGAACTTTAAGTGGGGCACCAAAAGTTAGGGCGATGGAGATTATTGAAGAGCTTGAAAAAACCTGGAGAGGGCCGTATGGAGGAGGGGTTGGTTACTTTGGATGGGATGATTTAATGGATTTGGCAATAACCATTAGAACCTTTGTAATATCAAAAAATAGAGGATATATTCAAGTTGGTGCTGGAATTGTGGCTGATTCAATTCCAGAAAATGAATGGGAAGAGACAGAGAGAAAAGGAATGGCTAATGTCAAGACAATTGAGAGTTTAGTTCAATAAAATAAACTAAATATATAAATAATATAAATAGTAATATAAGTATATTATAAAGAGCTAAGGAGGGGATAATCATAATTAAAAAGCTAATTGAGGCATTAAGACAGACACAAGATGAAGATTTTAAAATATTAAAAATTATAGAATTGTCAATGAGATATCATGAGTGGGTGCCATTAGATGAGATTGTTAGAAAGGCAAAGATGCCTGAAAAAGATGTACTTTACAGATTAAAGAGACTAAACAAATTTGGATTTGTTGTGAGAAGCACTTATGGTTATGCTGTCTCAATGGGGGGCTATGATGCTTTAGCTGTAAATGCATTTGTTAAAAAAGGAATATTAAAAGCTATAGGCAATAAATTAGGTGTTGGTAAGGAAGGGGATGTATATACAGTATTGTTGGATGATGGAAGAGAAGCAGTGTTAAAATTCCATAAACATGGAAGAACTTGCTTTACAAGAGGAAAGAGGTATAGAGGATATTTAGCTGATAAACATCATATAAGTTGGCTCTATGTCTCAAGATTAACAGCTGAGAGAGAGTTTGAGATTCTAAATGAACTTTTCCCAATAGTTAAAGTTCCTGAGCCAATAGAATGGAATAGACATGCTATAATTATGGGAAAAGTTGTTGGAGAAGAATTAAAGAGATTAGATTTATCAGAATTTATGAGTAAAAAAGAAATTAAAGACTTATTCTGGAAAATTATTGAAGAGGTTAAAAAAGCTTATGAAATTGGCTATATACATGGAGATTTAAGTGAATTTAACATTTTATTAGATGAGAATGGGGATTTTGTTATTATTGACTGGCCTCAGGCAGTTCCTAAATATCATCCAGATGCTGAATTCTACTTAAAGAGGGACATTTGGAACGTAATAAGGTATTTCAAAAAGTATAAGATTGATAAGGAGGATGAGAAGATTGATGTTGATAAAATCTTTGAGTACATAACTGGAAAAGAGCCAATTCATAAATTTAAAGAGACAGGGCTTGCAGAAGGCCAAGATTAGTCAATAGAGGGACTATAAAAAACTAAAAAATTTAAATAACAAAAACAAAAATATATGAATTTTATGAGGGTGATTTTATGGCCATCACCTATGCTAAATTATATGAGTTGATATATAAAAATGTTAAGGATGAAAAGAAGGCAGAAGAGTTATACAAAATTGTTGAAGAATTTATAAAAGAAAATGAACAAAGAATTGAAGATAAATTTAAGAACGAAAAAGTTATTATTAAAAATGAATTAAAAGATGAGTTAAAAAATGAGTTAGCTACAAAAGAGGATATCTTATTAACTAAAACAGAACTTAAAAATGAAATTGACTTAGTTAGAGAAGAAATAAAAGCAATGGAGGAGAGGATTTTAAGGTATGTTGATAATAAAATCTATGAAGTTAGAAACGATATTACTCAAATAAAAATATTGGTAATAATTACCTTACTTGCTGTAGTTATTTTAAATCCTTATGCTTATGAAATTGTAAAAACTTTAATTGGATTAAAATAACTTTTTAAGTGAAATTTTATGGCTTTTGATGAAATTTGTGATGAAATTATATTGGATTATGAGGATGCCAAAGATTTTGCTTATATCTTAAAATTAATTTATTTGAATGAATTTGAGAAAATTAAAAATTTAAATTTAGATAAATTTGGTATTATTGAGAAAGATGATTTATTATTCTATGGGAAAAACTATCCTCTATTTAAAAGTTTATTATTTTTTAATGAAATTCCTGTATTTAGGGAAGAGAAGGAAAGTATTTTATTTTTAAAGAGTATTGGGTTATCTCCAAGAAATACTTTAAACTCATTAACTTATAAAGAAAAAGTAAAGTTGGGAAACGAATTTCTAAAAAGATGTATAGGCCTTGTTCCTAAGGAATATATCAGCTATATTCCTCAGCTAATTTTTGGAAGAGAATATTATTTTAAAGGGGTTTGTTTAAAAGAGTATGTTTCTGCTTTAAATGGACTTTATAAGATTGGTAAGAAAAATAAGGTTAAAAAACTAATAATCAGTATGGAACTACCTGATGAGAAGGATGTTAAAAAGTATAAGAAAAAATTAGCAAAGAAAATAGACTTATTTAAGAAAAAATTAAATAGCTATGAAATAAATTACCTTAACTTAAAGTTTAATAACAAAAACTTTAAATGTCAATATATCTATGTTAGACAATCAATATGGAATAAAGTCCTTGGTTTGTTTGGGGAAGAAATTGAACTAAAATATTATCCAACTTTGGTTAATGTTGCCCATTCCCATGAAAAAGTTGATTTCTTAAAGTCATTGTTTATATTTGTTGATAGGGGAGACATTTCTGTTTATGCAAAAGTTCCTAAGCTTGTTTATTTAAAAGATGGATTAACATTGAATCATTTGAATCTAAGGGGGAAGTATATATATTTCGGTAATTGGGAAAAAGAGAGATTTTGGAAAATTATTAAAAAGGGAGCATTATGAGAAAATATTTAATACTAACAATGCTCCTCTTACTTTTAAATAGCAGTTTTGGTTATTATTTTGAGTATATTAAGATAACCGAGAGTAATCCTACTAAAACAATAACATTTAAAATTAATAAGGTTGAAAATTATACTTACAAACTTAGTTTTGTTCATTATGGAACTATAAAAGAAAATATGCAAGTAAATATTTATTTAAATGGAAATTTAGTTTATGTAATTGATGATTCTAATGATGCATCCCCTGCATATAAGAAAAACGTCTCTATAGATATAACAGATTATTTAAAAGATGGAGAGAATGTTTTAAAAGTTGATGGTGTAAATTTAATTGGAAATGGAAATTACCACCCATATTATGTTTTAAAAGATGTTTATATAAACGAACCAACTAAAACTCCAATAGATTTTAAATTAATGATTTATACTTTATTGATTATTGGTTTTTTAATATATAGGAAATGTTAAAAAAATGATATTCTTCTAATCATGAATTTTAAAAAGCTATGTTTGTAGGTCGTAATAAACTGAAAAGTCATCTATTCTTAACAATGATTAAATGGTGAAACTATGAATAAAATTTCGATATTAAGAAGTGTTGATAAATATATTGGAAATTTAATAATATCATTTTTATCTATTTTTAAAACCAAGACACATAAAAATTTAATAAATAAAAAGCCAAAGAATGTTTTAATTATTAGATTATGGACTTTAGGGGAGAGTTTATTAACTCTTCCAATGATAAAAAGATTAAAAGAAAATGGACATAATATTTCTGTTTTAGTAACAAAGAGAAGTAAAGGAGTTTTTGAAAATGTTGACTTTGTTGATGAAATTATTGATTTTGAAAATTTTTGGGAAGTTTTAAAAAAATTTAAAAAATACGATGTTGTTATTGATACAGAGCCGTATCTTAATATATCTGCTATATTGGGCTGGTTTTTAGGTAGAAATGTTATTGGATTTAAAGGGCTTTTTAGAGATAAATTGTATGATTTTAAAATTGAATATAACGACAAAATTCATGCTGTTTATAATTTTTGTAATATGTTAAGACCATTTGGCATTGATTATAAACCAGAACGATTAGTTCCTTTAAAATATACGGAAAAAGATAAAAAAAATGTTGATAAATTGTTAAAGAAACATAATCTAAATGATAAAAAAATAATAGGCATTCATTGTGGAACTGCTGAAACAGCTCCATGGAGAAGTTGGAAAAAAGAGAAGTTTGCTAAATTGATAGAAAAATTAGTTGAAGATGGTTTTTATGTTGTTTTGACTGGAAGTAAAGGCGATTGTGAAGCAAATGAAAAAGTTTTAAATTTAGTTGATAATAAATTTAAGGATAAAGTATTTAACTTTGCTGGTAAAACAAATTTAAGGGAGTTTGCTTGTCTATTAACGAAGTTTGAAGTTTTTGTCTCTAATGATACTGGACCTATGCATTTAAGTGCTGCTATGGGAACTAAGACGGTTGGTTTATTTGGGCCAAATTTACCAGAGAGATTTGCTCCTTTTGGTGAAGGAAATATTGCCATTTATAAAGCAGGTAGTTTAGATTGTTCTCCATGTATAAATGTCCACAAGGGAGAGTTTAAGGAATGTAAATTAAATGGAAAGTGCATGGATTTGATTGAGGTGGAAGATGTCTATAATGTTGTTGTAAATATGGTGAGAAAATGAAAATTCTATTATTTAAAATTGGAGCAATTGGGGACACTTTGATGACAACACCTTTAGTCAGACAATTAAGAAGAAATTTTAAAGATGTCACTATTGATTATTTAATTGGAAAACATTCTTATGAAGTTTTAGATAGAAATAAACATTTAGATAATATAATTAAATTTGATGAAAATGTATTTTTTGAAAAAGATTTTAAAGAATGGATGAAATTGATTTTTAAAATTAGAAAAAGAGATTATGATGTAATTTTTATTTTGGATAAGCATTGGATTTTTAATTTAACTGCTTTTTTATTTGGAATTAAAAAAAGAATAGGCTTTGATAGACTTGGTGAGGGAAAGTTTTTAACATATAAAGTTCCTTATTTTGGAAGAAAGCATGAAATTTTTTATTATTTGGATTTATTGAGAGGTTTAGGAATTGAACCAAATTATAAAGATTGGGAGATGGAAATATTTTTAAATGAGAAAGATTTAGAATTTGCAGAAAGATTTTGGAATGAGAATAATTTAAATGATAAAGTTGTTGTGGGAGTTTGTCCTGGGGGGGCGAGAAATGTTGGAGTTGGGGATGATGATTTAAGAAGATGGGACGTTGAAAAATATGCAGAGCTAATAAAAAAATTAAAAGAAAAAGGATTTGAAGTTTTGTTAATTGGGGGAAAGACAGATAAAGAAATTGAAAAAACAATCCTAAAAGAAGTTAAATGCGTTTCTGCTATTGGAAAAACAACATTAAAGGAAAGTGCTGCCTTATTAAAAAAATGTGATGTTGTTGTTTGTAATGATAGCGGCCCTATGCATTTAGCAGCAGCAGTTAATAAAAAAGTTGTGAGTATTTTCGGTCCAACACATCCATGTGAAAAAGCTCCATTACATAAGGAAAGTAAATATGTTTGGAAGCAAATAGGGTGTAATCCATGTTATGATTTGTGGGGAAGGTATCCAAAACCTTGCCCTTATGGGAAGAGATGTATGAAATTTGTAAAAGTTGATGAAGTGTATAATAAAATAATTATTATTACAAAATGAGGGATAAATATGGCAGAGACATATATAGTTACTCCTGACTATAATGGAACAAGATTCTTAAAAGATTACTTTGAGTCACTTTTTAATCAAACATATCAAAATTTTAAAATTGTTTTTGTGGATAACTCCCCCAATAATGATTCAATAGATTATATAAAAAAGAATTATGAAGATAAATTAAAAGAAGGGAAAATTATTATTATAAAAAATCCAGAGAATTATGGATTTGCAAAAGCTACCAATATAGGAATTAAGAAAGCTTTTGAAGATAAAGAGTGTAAATACATTGTTTGTTTAAATAACGATATAAAAGCGGAACCCAACTTTTTGGAAGAGCTCATCAAATGTGCGGAGAGGCATCCTGACGCAGGTAGTATTCAGCCAAAAATGATTTGGGGGTTATATCCAGAACTTATTGATTCTGCAGGTATAGAATACTCAAAGAATGGTCTCGGATTTAACAGAGGAGCTTATGAACCAGTTGACAAATATAACGAAGAAGAAGAAATACTGGGATGTTGTGCTGGAGCATGCTTATATAGGAGAGAAGCATTGGAGGATGTTAAAATAGATGATGAATATTTTGATGAGGACTTTTTTGCGTATTATGAAGATTTTGATTTAGCTCTTAGATTACAATGGTCAGGATGGAAAGCATGGTACTGTCCAAAAGCAATAGTTTACCATTATAAAGGAGGCACAGGAGGGGTCATAAGTGACTTTACAGTGTATCATTGCGGAAGAAATTACACGCTAACAGTATTTAAAAATTTACCTAACCAGTACATAATTAAGCATTTCTATTTAATTATTTTGGCGGAATTAGCACAAATAGGAATTAATTTGCTAAGGGGAAAACCAGTTATTATTAAAGCAAAAATTGATGCATATAAAAACCTTAGAAAGTTTTTAAAGAAGAAAAAGAAAATTAAAAAAAGAGTAGATTTTAAGGATTTAGAGAAATTATTTATTATGAAGTGGAGGGCAAATATTCCAAAATATGTGAAACTTTAAAATTATTACAAAATAATCCTATTGGCTATACTTTAAATACTATTCGTCGATTTTTCCCATTTTTTTTTGTCTAAAATCCATATAACCTTTAATTATATATTTCAATTTTGTTAATTTAGAATTTTCAAGTAAAAGTATTGTTGCTAATTCCTTGAAAAATGCAATTTTATCTCTTTTACAAAAATCAGGAAATTCATTTTTGTATAATTCCATAACATAGAATCTATTTCTCGTGATATAGTATCTACGTAATGGATTATGGTTTGTAGGATAAAGTGTCTTCCATAGTGGTATCCTTATTTCTCGGATATTTCCTAATTTATGGATTAATATTGAACTATTTACCACTATTACTTTATATCCGTATTTATTAAGTCTTAAACAATACTCAACATCAACATAGTCTATAAATAAATCTTCTAAAAATGGCCCTACTTCTTGATAAGCTTTTAAATTTAAAAGATTTCCCGATGTCATTGCAGTTAATACTTCCTCGTATTCATTTTTAAAATTTAATGAAAGATTTGATATCGTTAGATGGAAAGGGGATATAATCCCAATCTTATTCTCACTATTGTTTTTTATAAATTCCAACATTTTATCAAATGAGCCCTCTTTAAATTTACTATCTTGGTCCATAGTAAGTAACCATTTATATCCTTGTTCAATAGCCCTTTTTGCACCCATATTTAATGCTTTAGCAATACCTAAATTTTTATTGTTAGGAATATATTCAATTTTATCTATTTCTTTTAAATTATTTATTACTTCACGATGTTTTTCATTACTTTTTTCAGTGTTATCTATGGCATATAGAACATCTATGTAGTCCAAATAAGAGTTTATACTTTCAATAATATTTTCTTTTTCTGGATGGTATAAAACTACAACTCCAGCAATTTTCATATTAATCACCTAATTAATTTTTCGTAATTTATATAAAATAATATTTTTTGTGTATTTTACCTTATTTTTTTCGAGTAATGATTAAGTAAATTAAAGTATTTATCTAAAAAATTAATATATGCAAAACTAATAATAATAAACTTTATATAATCCCAACATGCTTAATTAAATATCATTAAATATAATTAAGGTGAAATAATGCCAGAAGAAAGAAAATATACTACAGTTTCAATTCCAGTTCAATTATATGAAAAAATTAAAAAAAGAATTGAAGGAACGGGCTTTACATCTGTCTCAGATTATGTAACCTATGTTTTGAGAGAAGTTTTAGCAAGTTTAGAAGAAGAGGAGAAGGAGGAAGTATTCACAGAAGAGGAGGAAGAGAAGGTTAAAGAAAGATTAAGAGCATTAGGGTATTTAGATTAATCATTATTATTTTTCTTAATTATATTTAATTAAATATAATTATCGGTGATACGATGGTTTCAAAGCCACATGGTGGAAGATTAGTTAGAAAACTATCATCAGAAAAAACTAAAGAGAGAATTTTAGATGAAAAGGATGAATATCCAAAAGTTCAGATTAGGGAGGGAATAGCAGTAGATTTAGAAAATATTGCCCATGGAGTTTATTCTCCACTCGAAGGATTTCTAAGAGAGGAGGAATTTCAATCAGTTTTAGATACAATGCGTTTGCCAAATGATTTACCATGGAGCATTCCTATTGTTTTAGATGTTAGTGAAAAAGACCTCAACTTTAGTGTAGACGACACAATCTTGCTCTTTTACAAAGATATTCCAATAGCAGAGATGCATGTTGATGATATCTACAAATACAATAAAAAAGAATTTGCTCAAAAGGTTTTTAAAACAACAGATATTAACCATCCAGGGGTTGCTAAAGTTATGAATATGGGAGATTATCTCATTGGGGGAGAAATTTATCTCTTAAATGAACTGCCAAATCCTTTTGAAAAATACACTTTAAGACCAATAGAAACAAGAATTTTATTTAAAGAAAGAAAATTTGAAACCATAGTTGCATTCCAAACAAGAAATGTTCCTCATTTAGGACATGAATATTTACAAAAATCTGCCTTAACATTTGTTGATGGGTTGTTTATAAATCCAGTTCTTGGAAAGAAAAAGAAAGGAGATTACAAAGATGAAGTTATTTTAAAAGCTTATGAGACATTATTTAAGCACTATTATCCAAAAGATTCAGCAGTGTTAGCAACTGTTAGGTATGAAATGAGATATGCTGGGCCGAGAGAGGCTGTTCATCACGCAATAATGAGGAAGAACTTTGGATGCACTCACTTCATTGTTGGAAGAGACCATGCTGGTGTTGGAAACTATTACGGACCTTATGAAGCTCAGGAGATATTCAAAAACTTCCCTGATTTGGGAATAACCCCAATGTTCTTTAAAGAATTTTTCTATTGCAAAAAATGTAAAGGTATAGTTAATGAAAGAATCTGTCCTCACCCAATGGAAGATAGGGAGTATTTCAGCGGAACAAAAATCAGAAATATGATTGTTAATGGTGAAATTCCTCCAGAATACTTCATGAGAAAGGAGGTTTATGAGACAATAATGAGCTTTGAAAACCCATTTGTGGATGGTTAATATGTTAATAATTCACCACTGGGACACCGATGGGATTATTTCATCAGCTTTGACAGTTAAAGCTTTAAATTTAGAGGATTTTATAAATATAACTCCCCCAATTGGAGAGTTTAGATTTGATGACAGAATTAAAAAATATATTGAAAAATCAGAAAAAATTTATGTCTTAGATTTAAATCTTCCACAAGAAGTTGAGGATATAAAAAAAGAAACAATATTCATCGACCACCATATACAAAAAAAGATTAAAAATCCCTATGTTAAGCAGATAAATCCAATTTTGGAGGGTTATAGTGAGAAAGATTATCCTTCAGCATCTTTTGTAGTTTCAGAATATTTTTCTTATTGGGATTATTTATCTGCAATTGGAGCTGTTGGAGATATTGGGGAGAGAGCATTTGATATTCCAAAAGTTTTGAAGCTTTTAGAAATGGAAAATCTTGGTAAAGAAGAGGCATTACGATTAGTTCAATTGATTGATTCTAACTATATTGTTATGGAAAGATATGATGTTGAAAATGCTGTAAAAGTTGTTTTAAACTTAGAGCCAGGAGAACTTTTAGAGTATGAAAAATGGAATAAAAATCTTGAAAAAATTAATGAGGCGATAGAAAACGCAATTTCAAATATTAAAGTTAGAGATAGAATTGCCTTTATTGAATTTAAGAGTAAATTTAACATTATCTCAAAAGTTGCAAGGAAATTGGTTTGGGAAATGGGTTATGATGGGGCAATAGTTTTGAATAGAGATTTTCATGGAAAAGCACAAGTATATTTTAGAATTTCATCTAATTTGGTAGATAAAATAAAAATGAATGAACTTATCCAAACATTAAAAAACAGGAACTTTAATGCTGGTGGGAAGAAGGAGGTTTTAGGATGCATTTTAGAAAAAGATAATGTTAATGAGGTTTTAAATGTTATTAATGAATATTTAAGGTGATATTTATGCAAGATGTCAAGAAAGTATTTGTTATTGGTTTAGATTCAGCACCTCCAGAACTTTTATTTGATAAGTTGTTGGATAAGTTGCCAAACATAAAGAAACTCTTGGAAAATTCAATCTATGGGCCGATGAGGAGTTGTATTCCAGCGATAACAATTCCTGCCTGGATGGTAATGGCTACTGGTAAAACTCCGGGAGAGTTAGGTCTTTATGGATTTAGACATAGAAAGAAAGGGACTTACAATGATATTTGGATAGCCCATAGTTTAATGGTTAAAGAAAAGGCAGTATGGGATTATTTAGGAGAAGTAGGAAAAAAATCTATCTTAGTTGGTGTTCCTCCAAGTTATCCTCCAAAGCCAATTAAAGGGCATTTGCTCTCCTGCTTTATAACCCCAGATGCATCAGTTAATTACACCTATCCAAAATCTCTCAAAAATGAAATAGAAAATCTTGTTGGAGAGTATATTTTTGATGTAGTTTTTAGGAAGGATAATAGAGATGAGGTAAAAGAATTGCTCTGGGAGATGACAGAGAAGAGGTTTGAAGTTATTAGATATTTGATTCAAGAAAAAGAATGGGATTACTTCCAATTTGTTGAAATTGGTTTGGATAGAGTTCATCATGCATTCTGGAAGTATTTTGATGAAAATCACCATTTACATGAGCCAGGGAATAAATATAAAGATGTCATTCCTGATTATTACAAGTTATTGGATAAAGAGATTGGAAAAACCTTAAAGCTTTTAGATTTGGATGAAACAGCTGTTGCTATTGTGTCAGACCATGGTATAAAGGCAATGAAAGGGGCTTTTGCAATAAACCAGTGGTTGATTGATGAAGAATTATTAAAAATCAAAAATCCAGAGATTTTGGAGTCTGGAAAACAATTGAGGTTTGAGGATTTGGATGTAGATTGGAGCAAGACAATAGCATGGGCTTGGGGGGGTTATTACGCAAGGATTTTCTTAAATGTTGAAGGAAGGGAGCCAAATGGCATAATAAAGCCAGAGGATTATAATAAAGTTAGAGAGGAAATTGCCGAGATGGTTAAAGGCATTAGAGGGCCAAATAGAGAAAAATGGGATACTAAGGTGTTTTATCCTGAAGATATTTATCCAGAGACAAAGGGAGATAAGCCGGATATGATGGTTTATTTAGATAATTTAAGTTGGAGGTCTGCTGGAACTTTAGGATATGATAGTCCATATTTGTTGGAGAATGATACTGGTCCAGATGATGCTGTTCATTCTGAGTATGGAGTTTTTTCTCTGTATGTTCCTGGAATGGAAGAAAGTAGGGAGATTACTTCAACCATTTACGACTTTGCCCCTACAATTTTGAAGTTGTTTGGTATAGAAAAACCGTTGAGAGGGAGGAGTATATTATGAGTGAGGGCTTTACAATCTGGCTTACAGGGCCGAGTGGAGCTGGGAAGACAACATTGGCGAGAGCTTTAAAGGAGAGGTTTAAGGAAATGGGATATAAAGTAGAGATTTTAGATGGGGATGAGATTAGAAACACTTTGTATCCAAATTTGGGGTTTAGTAAAGAGGCAAGGGAGATGCACAATAAAGTAGTTATTTATATGGCTAAATTATTGTCAAGAAATGGAGTAATTGCAATAGTATCTTTAATTTCTCCTTATAAATCTGTTAGAGAATATGCAAGAAAAGAGATTGAGAGGTTTATTGAGGTTTATGTGTATGCCCCATTAGAAATTAGAATTAAAAGAGACCCTAAAGGATTGTATGCTAAAGCGTTAAAAGGAGAGATTAAGGGTTTAACTGGTTATGATGGGGTTTATGAAGAGCCGGAAAATCCAGAGGTTAAGGTTGATAGTTCAAAAATGAGTGTTGATGAGGAGGTTGAGTTGATAATAAAAAAAGCTAAGGAGTTAAATTATTTATAAAGTGAGTTTTATGCCATCATATCTCTTTGTAATTCTTGGATTTGTTGTTGGATTTCTTGTTGGTTTAACTGGGATTGGAGGAGGGGCTTTAATGACTCCTTCTTTAATATTTTTGGGAGTTGAACCTCTCATAGCAGTTGGAACTGATTTATTATATGCATTTATAACAAAAATTTTTGGCTCATTTTTTCATAAAAGGAATGGGAATGTTAATTTTAATATTGCATTTAGGTTATTTTTAGGAAGTTTGCCAGCAATAATTTTTGGGACTTTTTTATTGGAGGTTATAAATAGGGAGGTTTTAAATAAGTATGTAACTTTAATTTTGGCACTTGTATTGATAATCTCATCTATTATAAGTTTTTATAAAGGAAAGAGTAGGAATAAAAAATTAAATAACAATGTTTTTGTTTTGATTGGTTTTTTGGTAGGTTTGATTATACAACTAACTTCAGTTGGGGCTGGAGTTATTGTGGGATTTGTTTTATTAAATTTTACAAACTTACATCCAAAAGAAGTTGTAGGAACAACAATATTTTATGGGGTTTTAATAGCATTACTTGGATGTTTAAGCCATGCAACACTTGGGAATGTTGATTATTTGTTAGCTTTATATTTAATAGTTGGGACTATTCCGGGAGTTTATTTGGGAACATGTTTAAATTCAAAAGTCCCTAAGGAGATTTTGAGGAAGATTATTATAATTTCTATATTAATTATTGGAATAGTTATGGTAGTTAGAGTGTTTGGCAGTATTTGACTATAATAAAAAGAATATTTAGCTATTTAAGGTTTTAAGATTTTTGGAGTTGTTTTGGTATTAGGTGGGATGTTATGAGTGAAGCAAAGAAGGCATTGTTTAGCATTGCCCGTGGAGCTGGATTGATATTTTTTGGGACAGTATTTTCCATGTTTTTTGGATTTTTAAGTAGGATAATTATAGCAAGGCATTATACAACTTTTGAGTATGGTATATTTTCTTTATCTTTAACTATATTAAGTGTTGTTATGGTTTTGGTTTCTTTAGGACTTCCTGAAGGTGTTGTTAGAGAAATTGGCTTTTATAAAGATAAGGATATCTCAAAAGTTAAAGAAATTATTTTTACATCTCTTTTCATAATTTCTCTTAGTAGTTTGGTGTTTATGATTTTAACTTTCTTTAGTTCTGATTTCATTGCTAAGATATTTCATCAAGATGAGTTAAGTGTATTTCTTGAAATACTGTCATTTACTATTCCTTTCTCTGCAATAAGTGGGATAATAATTTCATTTTCAAGGGGATTTGGAAGAGTAAAGGAAAGAATTTATTTACAGAGTGTATTGTATCCAATATTGTGGTTTATACTTGTTTTATCTTTGTTTATATTTAATCTTTCTATTATATATTTGTTTTATGCTTTTTTGTTATCTCAAATTTTGACATGTTTGATTACTGTTCTTTATGTGTATTATTCAAAATTTTTAAAAATTAGTTTTTCTTTAAATTTAAATTTAGCAAAAGAGCTTTTAGTATTTTCAATTCCTTTGTTACTTGTAAGTATATTAGCTTTTATAATGAACTGGACAGATATTTTAATGGTTGGTTATTATCTTTCATCTGAATTTGTTGGATTTTACAATACTGCTGCACCTTTGGCAAGGTTAATACCAATATTTTTAGATTCTGCTGCTTTTCTTTATGCTCCTATTGTTTCTGGACTTTATGCAAGTGGAAAAATTGAAGATATGAAAACAACATATCAAATATTAACTAAGTGGATTTTTTTAGCAACTCTACCAATATTTGCTATGATGTTTCTTTTTCCAAAGGCTGTTATAGGTTTTTTCTTTGGAGTAAAATATTTGGAAGCATCTGATGTGTTGAGAATTTTATCCTTAGGTTTTATGTTTCATACATTTTTGGGCTTAAATGGATTGAGTTTAATAGTAATTAAAGAAAGTAGGTTTATTATGGTATCTAACACCATTTCTGCAATTTTGAATATTATTTTAAATGTTTTATTGATTCCAAAATATGGAATTAATGGGGCGGCAGTGGCTACTGCTGTTTCTTATTTTATTGCAAATATCTTAACATCTATAAGACTTTATCAAAAAACTAAGATTCATCCATTTAGTAGGAATTATGTGAAGTTGTTGATAATTAGTTTTATAATGCTTTTTGGTATTCAAGCATTTGGTTTGGATGTTTCTAATATTTTATATGCTATTCTTATATTAGTTACGTTCTTTTTGTCTTATATGTTTTTAGTATTATTAAGTAAATGTGTTGATAAAGAGGATATTGAGTTATTTTTAGTTGTAGAAAGGAAGTTAGGGGTTAATTTATGGATAATAAAAAGAATTTTAAAGAAGTTTGTTTAAATCTTACCTTTGAGTTTTAGGTTTTTAATGGCTTTTTTAAGTTTTTCATCCTCTTGTTTTTTCTCATAATAGCTTGGATCAACATATTTTGGTTCTCTTTTTACAAATTCACTATCTTTTTCAAATATTTCCATTAACACTCTACCATCCATATCATTTGGGATTGGCAAACCAAAAATATGAAGGATTGTTGGGACAATGTCATAAATTTTAGCATTTTCTATTTTATAACCTTTTTTAATACCTTTACCATAAGCAAGAAATATTCCTCTTAAAGTATGTGTTGAGTAAGTTAAAGGTGTAGGTTCTGAGAAAGTTTGTCCTTTCCATAAATTGTCGAAACCATAGTTTATGTAACTAGTCTCATTTATTGGCTCAATTAATATATCTGGCATTATTTCTAAATATTCCCCACTATATATTTCTTCTTTTTTCCAGATTTTTTCTACTACTTTTTCATTTGTATTTGGATCTTCTAAGTTTTTTAAAATAGCGATAACTTTTTCTCTTACTATATCGTAGTCCTTTTTATCCACTATACCATATTTTTCTCTACCAATTAAGTTAATATAGATAGCATTTGGTGTAGGATTGTATGCTAATGTTTGATTCCAGTCTATATTTTCCATATCTATTCTAATTTCTTTTTTTAGACGTTTCATAAAGTTTATATTTTCTACTATGACCTTGATAAGCCTAAATGAATATAATTTTCTTAAGAGGTTATAAAGTTTTTTATGTTTAACAATCTTAGTAGTTTGGCCCTTAAATTTTAGTAAGCCCATTTCATTAAAGTAAATGTTATAATTAACTTCTCTATACATGCCTCCATGTCCATGGTCAGATACTAAAAATAATATATCTTCTTCTGTTAAGGAATCTAAAAAATCATTAAGTTTAGTATCAATAAATTTGTAGAACTCTAAAATGGCATTTTGGTATTTACTTGGCTTATGTTTAGGATGATTAGGATCCATATAATGCCAAAAGTAGTGTTTCATCTGATCTGTATAAAAAATCGTAAAAAAGAACAAATCCCATTTAGTATTTTGAAATAAATCGAAAGCAATTGCAATTTTTTTCTTTGTAATTTCATAAACTTTTGATATGTATTCATCTTCACCAATTTCTTCAGGAGGTTTTGTGACTATTCTTTCATAACCTATTTTTTTTATTTTTTCTCTTACAAATTCAGGATATGCAAATTTCTCTTCATCACTTGAACCCATAATTGGACAATGGATATATACTCCTTTATAACCATTAGGTTTAGGTGTAGCTGTTGGTGTATTAATTATATTTGTCACTAAACCATGGTAATTTAAAATTTTCCAAAGTGGTCGGTATTTATCCCAATCTATTTTAACATTTTCCATTTGCATAGTGTCCCAATTAGGCTGTCTGAAATAATATATTCCCAATTTTCCAGGATTTTTACCTGTTAACATGCTAACCCATGCAGGACACGTAATTGGAGGAATCGTTGATTCTAACACTCCCCAAGCCCCATTTTCCATTAATTTTTTAAATGTCGGCAACTCCCCTGTATCAGCCCAAGGTTTTATTAAATCCCATGTTGCTCCATCTAATCCAATAACTACTACTCTTACCATATTAAAACCCCCCAAATTATCCAGAGCATATTTTTTATTTTTTCTTTTAATGACACGTCTGAATGTTTTCGTTTTGGGTATATTGTTAATAACATACTTATGCCTATCAAGATAAGATAATTTATAATTATCATTGTTTTTAATAGCCATACTTTACCTTTATGATGTTTTTTGAAATATTTAATTTGGCTCTTAACATATTCTTTTATTTTCCATGTTGGATCTGCTTTTTTGAAAGAACTTCCATGATCATGAATAACTTCAGCTGAAGGAACCAAATAAATCTTGTATCCTTTTTTCCAGATTCTTTTACATAAATCTACATCGTTATAATAAAAAGGGAAATTAGGATCAATAATATACCCATCCTCAAGAACAAGTTCTGGTCTTAATATTAGACATGCTCCTGGAGGTTGTTCTATTTCAATTATGGAGCTTACATCTAAATCATAACCAAAATAATATCTAAGCTTTTTATATGAAAATAAAAATCGATCGATCATTTGTCCAACGATATTATCAACATAGAAAACCATAGATATATTCCAAAACCTGTAGTAATACAATTGAGGGGAACCATCTGGATTAAGTAACTTTCCAGTAGCAGCTCCTGCATCTGCTTTAGAGTCCATGAATTTAATTAATTCTCGAACGGTATTTTTCTTTAAAATTGTATCTGGTCCAAGAATCAGTAAATAACGCCCACTTATTTGATTTTGTATTTTGTTTAGTGCTAATGCACCTTCATTTTTATCGTTCTTTATAAATTTTAATTGTTTATATTTGGAGTATTTACGAATAACTTCATCAAAATCCATATCCTGAGAATTATTATCAATTATAAACATTTCATAATGAATGTCTTTACATGTATCTAAAACTGAATCTATACATTTTTGTAGCTTATTAGTAACATTCCAATTAATTGTGACTATTGTTACATCTAACGTCTTTTCATTATTTTGTTTTTTCATGTTATCTTCACCTTTATCAATGAACATATTTTTTCAATTTCATCTTCATTCAGCCAAGGATGTATAGGCAAAGAAAGAATCTCATTACAAATTTTTTCAGTGGCAGGTAAGTATTCATTAACTATATTCAAATAAGTTCCCTGCTTATGAATGGGAATAGGATAATGTATCTGAGTCTGTATTCCATTCTTAAATAAATATTGTTGTAATTTGTCTCTTTCTTTGCATCTAATGACATACAAATGATAAACATGTTTAGCCCACTCTTTTTCAATAGGGATAATTATCTCAGAACCCTCTAAAAGCTCGTTATACAATTTTGCTATTTTTCTTCTTCTTTCATTCCACTTATCTAAATATTTTAGTTTTACCCTAAGTATTGATGCCTGGATTTCATCTAATCTACTGTTTATACCAATAACATCATGATGATACTTCTTATAAGAACCATAATTTCTTAGCATTTTTAACTTATTTGCAATATCTTCATCATCTGTAACTATCATTCCAGCGTCTCCATAAGCGCCGAGGTTTTTGGTAGGATAAAAACTAAAACATGCGATATGTCCGATGCTACCAACTTTTTTACCTTTATATTTTGCACCATGGGCTTGACTTGCATCTTCTATTACAAATAAACCGTATTTTTCAGCGATTTCCATTATTGGATCCATATCTGCAGGATGTCCATATAAATGAACAGGAATTATGGCTTTTGTTCGTTCTGTTATCTTTTTTTCAATTAGGGTTGTATCAATTGTATATGTTTCTGGATCTATATCTACAAATACTGGTTTTGCTCCATTTCTTACAATAGCATCAGCGGTGGAGATAAATGTATGGGAAACAGTTATTACTTCATCACCTCTACCAATACCAAGAGCCTTAACTGCTAAATAAAGTGCATCTGATCCAGAATTTACTCCAATTCCAAATTTTGTTCCAACATATTTAGAAAATTCATGTTCAAGTTTTTCTAACTCTTTTCCTAATATAAACCATCCTCTTTCTAATACCTTTTGAATTGCACTATTTATCTCATCTTTGATTTCAGAATATTCTCTCTTTAAATCTATAAATGGTATCATTATAATGTCACCTTATTTTTTCAATTATTTTGGGAAGTTCATAAATATTATCAATATAAAATTCTGGATTTAATTTTTTAAGAAAATTTTTCGATCTTATACCATACGTTACAGCAACTGATGATATTCCTAAATATTTTCCAGCTAGTATGTCTGTTTCAGAATCCCCCACGATAAGTAGATCAGCTGTTTTTGAGGAATGGTTAGTAAGATATTTTTTAATTAATATAGATTTATCTTTTAATTCTAAAGGTGAACCAACTAGAATTTCTTTAAAATATCTAATTAATTTTAAATTTTTTAATTCCCATATAAGATTGCTTTCATTATGCCTCAAAGTTACAAGTATTAGTTCTATATTTTTATTATATAACATAGATAAAACTTCTGAAACACCATATATAGGAGTATCAAGTTTTAGATACTCTCTTTTTTCTATTCTTTTAATCCATTCATTTTTAAATTTTTCAGCAAACTCTTTGGGACAATTATTTGGAAGCATTTCTATAGTTTTTTTTCCTTCTCTTTTCAACTCCCAAAATTTCTCTTTGGAAATACTAATCTGGAAACCATTTAATTTTAAAATGTCATTATATACTTTGTAGTGTCTGTCAGAGGTGTCAATCAATGTACCATCAAGATCAAAAAATATTGTTAGTTTCATTTCTATCACCATAAAAAATAAACAAAAAAATAAATAACTTTAATATTTAACGATTATTCTCTACTACAGCACATACATAAATATGCGCACAGTAATCTGGTAATTCTTTACCGACTTCATAAAGTCCTCTGATTATTTTTTCATCTAAATTCATCATCATAGAATTTGGAAATGGTTTTAAAAATATCCCTTCCCAATGTAAAATCTTATAGCCACTACTTCTGAGTTCATTAAATAAAATTTCTTTATCATATACTTTCTTATGTCCAAGTAATCTATCCCTTTCACTGAACTCATGAACATCTTTAATTATACCCATATAATATGCTATTCTTCTATGTAAAGAATATGCATTTGGAACAACAATGTGGAGTTTTCCATTAGGTGCAAGCCAGTTTTTTATCTTGTTTAAAACTTTTAGCCCAGTATCTTTGTCTATATGTTCCAATCCACTAAAAAATACAACATCACTTATATCTTTATTATTATATTCAAAATCCTCCCATAATGAATGATAAAACTTTATATTTGAATAGTTCTCTAATTTTTTTCTTACAT
Organism: Methanocaldococcus bathoardescens; assembly: GCF_000739065.1. GTDB lineage: Archaea > AGJL01 > Methanococci > Methanococcales > Methanocaldococcaceae > Methanocaldococcus > Methanocaldococcus bathoardescens. The sequence continues at coordinate 79,430 of NZ_CP009149.1, forward strand.
ACTTTATGTTTATCTCAGAACCATCTACCACTAGGAGCTCCTGGCATACGTTTACCAATTTTTCTGTTAAAATACCTCTGCCACATCCGAGTTCAATTACTTTTCTGCCTATAAGATATTTGCTTAAAACTTCGAAATCAAATTGTAATAGCCAATAGTCAAAGTCCTTTTCTGGGGAGATAGGATCATAACTTTTTGCAATACTATCTAGTTTCTTAATTGTATTCTCGTTAGTTCTCATAATAAAACACCTCACTCCAATATCTACACATCCTTACTATTTTAAAATTTTTTACAGTTTTTAAATTTTCTCCTGCTATCATTTTAAGAGCAAACAGAGGGGTATTCACCCCTGCAGCAATAGTTAAAGGTAAGCTTCCTGAAAATCGTGGATTTATTTCAATAAACTTTACATCATCTTCATTTTTAAAGCATTGTATATTTGCAGGACCTATTATCTTTAGTTCCTCAACTATTTTCTTTGCATAATCGATAAGCTCAGGATCTTTAACAGTCTGACCTTTATAAGATATTCCAGATCTAACTTCAATTCTCTTTCTTGGTACAACAGAAACCACTTTTTTACCATCTGAGAAAACATCTATTGTATATTCCTGTCCCTCCACTTTTTCTTGGATTATAGGTTCATTAACTCTTCTTAAAAGGCAGAGTTCATCTTTATTATAGATTTCATACACATTTCGACTACTAACACCCTTTCGTGGTTTGACTATTATTGGAAAGTCAATACCTGCCGAATAGAGATCCTGAATAATTTGATCAAAATCAAAATCATTAATAGTATTAAGTAATAAGGTTTTTGGAGTAGGGACTCCTATTCTACTAAAAAATTTGTAAGTTTCATATTTATCATTACAAATAATAATTGTCTCATATGGTGATATTAACACGTTTGTATATTTGTTAAGAATATTTATATTTTGTGATATAATTTCAAGCTCGATGTCTATTATGGGAATCAATAGATCTATTGACTCAGACGTAATAATTTCAACAAGAGTATTTATGTATTTCTTTTCTTCAATAGCTGGTGGAATTTTGAAGAATTTATCACAGAATTTTGATCCTGCTATATTGTCTTTATCATTAATATCTACACCTACTATAAATACATCATATTCATTCTGCATTCTTAAACCTTTTATAACTGAAATGGCAGTAGTACTGCCGACACCTGTTATTAGCACTCTAAAGCTTTTTCTTTTCATCCCAAAATCCCCCACTAACCATTTTTTTGAATGTTTCATAATCTCTAATATAATCCTTTTCATCATATAAAGTAGAAGCTAATACAAGTGCTACAGAATTCGATGAAAAGTTAATTAGTTCTCTCCAAATACCTGGTGGAACATACAGACCATAATGCGGTCTATTAAGAAAAAAACTTTTTCTTGTATATCCATCATCTACTACAACTTCAAAACTACCACTTAATGCTATAATTACTTGTTCGAGTTCTATATGAGCATGTCCTCCTCTAGTTTCACCACTTGGGATATCATAAATATAATAAACTCTTTTGATTTCAAAAGGTACATGTATATTTCCTTCAATAAATGTTAAATTACCTCTATAATCTGAAACTTTTGGAAAATTAATTATTTTACATAAATTTATTCTACCGGTTGTCGGCACTGTCATACTATTCACCTTATATTATTTTTTAATTTAAACTTTTTAAGTTTATTAAATTATGCTACAAAAATTATTACTTTGTTTCCACTTTTAACTTTTTTATCTCCTTCAATGCTTCTTCAACGCTCTTTAACTTAATTCCCAATAACTTTTTAACCTTCTCACTATTCAAAGAAGTATCTCTCGGCCTTTTAGCCTTCCATCCTAATTCTGAACTCTTAACTGGTTTTATTAAACTTTCATCAAATCCAAAAATCTCAGCAACTTTTAAAGCGAACTCATATCTGCTAACCTTCTCCCCACCACCAAAGTGCAACAATCCCCTAACATCTCTCTCATATATCTTAACAGCCCCATCAATAAACTCATTAACATAGGTTGGAGTGTTCCACTGGTCAATTACAGCATTTATAGCCTCATTATTTTTTAATCTTTCTAAAACCCACATAAAGAAATTAACTTTAACTGGACTTATGCAATAGGGAACAGATATCCTAACAATAGATATTGAATCATAATCTAACTCATTTAAAAACCTCTCCCCCTCTGCCTTTGTATAGCCATAGTAATTGATAGGATTTATCTCATCTTCTTCAACATAATTCCCTTTTTCCCCATCAAAAACATAATCGGTTGATATATGGCATAGAGAACATCCAATCTCCTTACAAGCCTCTCCAATATATTTAGCTCCCAAGGCATTTATTTTATATGCCAAATCTCTCTCTGTCTCACACAAATCAACGTTAGTCATTGCGGCAGTGTTGATAACAAAATCTGGATTTATCTTTCTAATAGTCTCTTTAATCTTATTCTCATCAGCAATATCTATAAAATATTTTTCAACATCCTTAAAAAACCCCTTATCACTCCTTGTTATAATATAAACCTTATAATCATCCAACTCCAAAAACTTTTTAACCAATTCATATCCAATCATTCCCAAACCAATAATAGCAACTTTCTCCATAGAATCACCATTTATTTTATAACAACATCTTTATAGCGTTCCAGACTAAAAAACTCTGTGGTTTTAAAATCCTTTTTTGTGAATTTAAAAATAAAATATTCTCCTTAATTAAAAATATCCTAATTTTCCTTTTTATCTTATTCTTTGGAACTTCATAGTTATCTTTAAACAATTTTAATACCTCTAAGACTTCATCATAATTCACGCTTTCATAATCCTCCTCAACCTTCTCTAATAATTCTTCTAAGTGATTTAACTCCTCCCCAAGTTTTGTTTCCAAAACCTCTTTCAAATCTTTACCAAGTTTTAACTTAACAATAACATCATAAATATCCTTTGCCTTTCCACCAACATAGTTATAAATTAGCTCTTTATCATCATTAGACAAATGTCTATTTAGTAAATCTCCTGATAGAAAATCAATAAACTTTAAAGCTGTATCTTTATCAAAATCATCAACTAAGATATAGTCAACTCTCCCTTTTAATTCAGCTTTCCCATAGATATACTCAATAAATAAGCTATCTGAGCTTAAACAAAAAACATGACATAAATGTTGTTCTTTAGTTAAAGAAACTAAGAATTGAAATAGTTCTTTTAATAAATACTTCTGCCCGTTAAGAACGACATCTTTAATCATTTGAAGCTCATCAAAGATTAAAATTGGTTGTTTCCCACTCTTTTTAACTTCTAATAATAAGGTGTTTAAATACTGAAAAACATCGTTTATCTTCTCTTCAAATAACTTATCAAATTCAATCTCAGGAATTGGAATACCAGTTAGAATCTTAGCTCCTTTAGTTATTAAATTCAAAACCTCTGATTTGTCCTTAATTTTCTCAAAGAAATCATCTTTTTTAGTAGTGAAGATAGCTTCAATGAATTCTTTTTTTTCTGAGATTAAATAAGTTCTAAAATTGATATAAAAAACCTTGTAATCGTCACTTAGCCTATTTTCTATAATGTATTTTATTAAGGTTGTTTTTCCACTGTTTAAAGGACCATAAATAAAATAAATATTATTTGGCTCCCCTTCTAAGATTGATAGAATTTCTTTTATTTCTTTCTCCCTATTAAAAAATTTCATTAGAATCACCATTTCAACTTCCAAGGCGTTGGATGTAAAACCTTCTCATTAATCAAAGGCTTCCACCACCATTCATTATTAAGATACCATTCAACAGTCTCTTTCAACCCATCTTCAAACTTAAACTTTGGTTTCCAGCCAAGTTCTCTTATCTTTGAAGCATCCAAGCTGTATCTAATATCATGCCCCGGTCTATCCTCAACAAACTCAATTAAATCTTCTGATTTACCCATAATCTTTAAAATCATCTTAACAACTTCTATATTCTTCTTCTCCTGATTTGATGCTATGTTATAGACTTCTCTCTTTTCTCCTTTTTCTAAAACTAACTCTATCCCACTACAATGATCTAACACATAAAGCCAATCTCTAACATTCTCTCCTTTACCATATATTGGGACTTTTAAATCCATACTCGCTCTAATTATCGTCTTTGGAATCAACTTTTCAGGAAATTGATACGGCCCATAATTGTTTGTACATCTTGTTATCTTTGCGTTTAAGTTGTAAGTTCTCGCCCATCCTAAGACAAGCATATCTCCTCCAGCCTTACTTGCAGAGTATGGAGAAGAGGGCATCAACCTATCATTCTCTGTAAATGAACCTTTCTCAATATCTCCATAAACCTCATCAGTGCTCACATGAACAAAATTAACTTCTGGATTGTATTTCCTAATAGCCTCTAATATAGTATAAACACCAATTATGTTGCTCTCTATGAATGAATATGGGTTAGATATGCTCCTATCCACATGTGTCTCTGCAGCCATATTTATAACAGCATCAACTTCTTTAACTAACTTAGAAATAAGCTCAAAATCAGTTATATCTCCCTTCACAAACGAATATCTATCCTCGTCTATACCTTTTAAGTTATCTAAATTAGACCCATATCCAAGCTTATCTAAATTTATAACTTCCCAATCTTTATGTTTATCTAAAATATATCTTATAAAATTACTTCCAATAAATCCAGCCCCTCCAGTAACTAAAATTTTCATTTTTATCCCTCATTAGCTAATCTCTCTAAATATTTTCCATAATCTGTCTTTAACAATGGCTTAGCAAGTTCTAACAGTTGCTCTTTTGTTATCCATCCGTTTCTATAAGCTATTTCTTCCAAACAGCCGATCATCAATCCCTGCCTTCTCTCAATTGCGGCAACAAAGTTTGTTGCCTCTAAGAAACTCTCATGAGTTCCAGCATCAAACCATGCAACTCCTCTTGGCAAAAGCTTAACCTTCAACTTCCCTCTTCTTAAATACTCATTGTTTATATCAGTTATCTCCAACTCCCCTCTCCAAGATGGCTTTACCTGTTTAGCTATCTCAATAACATCATTATCATAAAAATAAAGCCCTATAACAGCATAGTTTGATGGAGGATTTTTTGGTTTTTCTATGATTGATTTAACATTACCATTTTCATCAAACTCAATAACTCCATACCTCTCTGGGTCTTTAACATACTGCCCAAATACAACCCCTCCACCTTCTTTCTCTAACACTTCTTTTGCTTCAAGTAAAAGCCCAGTTAATCCACTTCCATATAAAATATTATCTCCCAAAATTAAGCAAACGTTATCATCGCCAATAAATTCTTCTCCAATAATAAACGCCTCTGCCAAACCTCTCGGCTCTTTCTGCTCCTTATAATACAGCTTTATTCCAAACTGCTCTCCAGTTCCTAAAAGTTTTTTAAATCTTGGTAAATCTTCAGGAGTTGAGATAATCAATATCTCTCTGATTTGAGCAAGCATTAAAATAGACAGCGGATAATAAATCATCGGTTTGTTGTATATTGGCATTAAATGTTTATTTCCAGCATAAGTTATTGGATACAACCTTGTTCCTGAGCCGCCTGCTAAGATTATTCCCTTCATATTCTCACCTCTATTCATTATTTGGTTCATAAACAAAGTTATTATCTGCCTCTCTTAATGGAGGATGTCTTTTATCTTTTTCAGATAAAATAGGATTTTTTATTGGCCAGTCTATTCCAATATCTTTATCGTTCCAAATTATTCCTCTGTCATCCTCAGGGGAGTACTCTGCTGTGCATTTATAAACAACCTCTGCCTCATCACTTAAAACACAAAACCCATGGGCAAACCCTTTTGGAATATAAAGCATTCTTCTATTTTCTTCTGATAAAATAACCCCTACCCACTTCCCATACGTCGGAGAACCTTTCCTTATATCTACAGCAACATCAAATATCTCCCCCCTTATGCACCTAACCAATTTACCTTGTGCATTTGGATTTTTTTGATAATGCAGTCCCCTTAAAACCCCTTTCTTAGATTTTGAGTGGTTGTCTTGAACAAATATCTCCTTAATCCCAAATTTTGAAAACTCACTATACTTATAAGTCTCCATAAAAAAGCCCCTTTCATCTTCAAAAACTACTGGCTCTATTAATATAACTTCTGGAATCTCCAATCTTTTGAATTTGAATGGCATTTTCCCACCCTTATAAAATCTCAACACCTTCATTTAAAAAAAATTGTTGAATAAAAACTACTATGTCTTAATTTATTAAATTCATCTTCACTTTTAATTATAACATTAATTAGAATTCCGTATTCAACAATAATATCAACAATCAAATCTATAATATCATCTAATTTAATGTCCCCAACAATTAATATGTCAATATCGCTTTCTTCGTTATAATTCCCTCTCGCATAAGAACCAAATAAAATAACCTTCTTTATTTTATTTCCAAATATCTTTCTTAAATTTTTCAAAAAATAACTTAATGCTTTATCATGCATATTAATCACTCTTTCTTATAATCTCTACACAATCATATAAACTTTTAGCAATAAAATCTGCCTGTGTTTCTTCATCCTCATAAAGAATCCTTATAGTCTTACAACCAACACTTTTCCCACAAATTATATCTCTTTCGCTATCTCCAATCATCCAACTTTTTTTAAAGTCAATATTCCACTTCTCCTTTGCTCTTAAAAGCATGCCATTCCTTGGCTTTCTGCAATCACAAGTCCCTTCTAAATGTGGGCAGTAAAAAATATCATCAATCTCAGGCAACAATTTAAGCATATAGTCATGAATAACTTTTAAATCTTCTTCTGTCATAATACCTTTGGCAATTCCCTGCTGATTGGTTACAACTATCAACAAATAACCCATTTTTTTAAATTCAATTAACGCCTCTCTAACCTTTGGTAGTAATTCAAACTCTTCTATCCTCTTAACATAATCCCCAATTAACCTTTTATTTATAACTCCATCCCTGTCTAAAAAAATTGCTTTTGAAACGGAATTTTGATTTTGTCTTATATTCAATTCCACCACCAAAAAATCTTAATCCTTACCAAACAACTCTTTCAAACTAACTGTTGCAGTTCCAACCTTTCCTACAACAATTGAACTTGCCTTATTTGCTAATTTAACTGCATCAATTAAATTATAGCCCTTATCTAATGCATAGGCTAAAGTAGCAATAAACGTATCTCCAGCTCCAGAAACGTCATGGACTTCTTTAACTTTTGTCGGAATATGAAAAATTTCTCCATCCAAAGTTATTAAAGTAGCTCCTTTTTCACTCCTTGTTATAACAAAATTTGAATTATATTTATCAACTAACTCTAAACCTGCCTTTTCTAACTCATCATCTTTATTCTCAATCTCTCTTCCTAAAATTTGAGAAGCTTCTTTTAGATTTGGTTTTATTAAATAAACATCATTATAAAATTCTATGTTTTTTGGTTTTGGGTCAACTAAGATTTTTCCTTTAAATTCTTTTTTTATGCCTTCCATAAGTTCCTTTGTAATTAATCCCTTTGCATAATCGGAGATTATTAATATCTTTGATTTTCCATTGAGATTTTTAATAACTTCTAAGATTTTATTGCTTAGCTCATCATTTATTGGATAAATTTTTTCATAATCAACCCTAAGCAACTGTTGATTATAACCCATAGCAACAAATCTATGCTTCACTATCGTTGGCCTCCCATCAGAAACAAAGCAATATTTAATATTATTCTCGTTGCATAACTTTTCAATACATTTTCCAAATTCATCGTTATTAGAAATACTTATTAAAAATACATCATGGTTTAAAGAAGCTATATTGTTTGCGACATTTCCCGCTCCTCCTAAGGTGTATTTCTCTTCAACCACATTTAATATTGGAACAGGAGCTTCTGGATTTATCCTCTCAACCTTTCCATAAGTATATTTGTCAAGCATAACTTCTCCTAAAACAATTATCATCTTCTCCCTCTATTTATATTTCTCTAAAACCCATTCTATTATCTTTGTTGTTGAAAATCCTTCAATTAAAGGAATTATTTTTATTTCCCCGCCATAACTTTTAACAATCTCTGCCTCTGGTAAGTCTTCCTCTCTATAATCCCCACCTTTTACATGAACATCTGGCTTTATTATTTTTATCAATTCTATAGGTGTTTCTTCATCAAATGGCACAACAAAATCCACGGCCTTTAAGTTATCTAAAACATAAGCTCTCGAGTATAGAGGAATTATCGGTCTTTTATCTCCTTTTATCTTTTTTATGGATTTATCTGAATTTATTCCGACTATTAAGATATCTCCCAACTTTTTTGCCTTGTTTAAATACTCTACATGTCCCCTATGGATTATATCAAAACATCCGTTAGTAAAAACAATTTTTAGATTTTGGCTTTTTAACTCTCTTACAATGTCTTCTAATAATCCTCTATCCTCAATTATCATGTTCTCACTTATTTATAGAAATATTTTGTTTTTATTTAAATAACAATAATTTTCCAATGATTTCGGGAGCATAGATAGATAAAATTATAATTAACGCAATTATTATCATATCTCGTCTAAGCAGTTTAATTTCCTTTTCAATCTTTTCATCTAAATATTTAATATCTTCTTTTGTAGCTAATTCACTTCTTAATTCATCTTTCAACTCATTTTTGATAATAATTTTATTTTCTTTATTAAGTTCAATAATAATATCGTAAATCTCTCTTGCTTCCTTCTCATCTTTAACTTTTTTAAGTATCAACTCATACAACTTAGCGTAGGCAATAGCCATAATCTCCACCATAACTAACTAAATAATCTTTTCTCAACCTCTTCGCATATTACATGGTAAATTGTTAGATGGCATTCTTGGATTCTTGCTGTGTCATTAGAAGGAACTATCAATGCCAAATCAACAATATCCTTTAACTTCCCCCCATCTTTTCCTAACAATCCAATTGTATAAATACCCATTTCTTTTGCTTTATTAACCGCCTTTATAACATTCTCTGAGTTTCCACTTGTAGATATGCCAACTAAAACATCCCCCTCTTTGCCCAATGCTTCAACTTGCCTTTCAAAAATCTTATCAAAACCATAATCATTCCCTATAGCTGTTAAAATTGATGTATCTGTTGTTAATGCAATTGCAGGAAATCCTTTCCTTTCTAACTTAAATCTCCCTACAATTTCAGCAGCAAAATGTTGAGAGTCAGCAGCTGAACCACCATTTCCACAAATTAAAATTTTATTTCCATTCTTTAATGCATTATATATTATTTCAATTGCTTTTTTTAACTTTTCTTCATTTTCTTCAATAAATTTTAACTTTACATTTGCACTTTCCTCAAAATACTTTCTCATAATACCACCAAATTTATTTATACCTACTTAATAAATATAGATTATTAATGATTTAAATTTAACTAAAATTTACTTAAAGGGGGAAAATGATAAAGAAAGCTGTGATTCCAGTAGCAGGTTTTGGAACTCGATTGTTGCCAATAACGAAAGCTCAGCCAAAAGAGATGCTTCCAGTCGTGAATAAGCCAATAGTTCAGTATGTTGTTGAGGATTTGGTGGAAGCGGGAGTAAAAAATATTTTATTTGTAACTGGAAAAGGAAAACAGGCAATAGAGAATCATTTTGATATGAATTACGAATTAGAATGCAAATTAGAAAAATCTGGAAAATATGAACTTTTAAAAATCATTAAAGAAATTAATAATTTAGGAAATATATTTTACGTAAGGCAGAAAGAGCAAAAAGGTTTAGGAGATGCTATTTTATACGGAGAGGAGTTTGTTGGAGATGAATACTTTATAGCAATGGTTGGAGATACAATTTACTCTAAAAATATTGTAAAAGATTTAATAAAAGCTCATGAGAAATATGGTTGCTCAGTTATTGCTTTAGAGAGAGTTCCAAAAGAAGATGTCTATAAATATGGAGTAATTGATGGGGAAGAGATAGAGGAGGGGGTTTATAAGATAAAAAATATGGTAGAGAAGCCAAAAGTTGAAGAAGCTCCCTCAAATTTAATTATAACAGGAGCTTATTTACTATCACCAAAGATATTTGAAAAAATTAAACAAACGCCTCCTGGAAGAGGAGGGGAAATTCAAATTACAGATGCTATGAATCTACTTTTAAAAGAGGAAGATATTATAGGAATTGAGATTAACTGTAAAAGATACGATATTGGAGATGTTCTTGGATGGTTAAAGGCAAATGTAGAGATTGGAGCTGAAAAATTCCCTGAATTTAGAGAATTTTTAAAGGAATTTGTTAAAAGCTTATAAATAATGGATTAATTCAACCTTTGAAAAATTTATAACTCATTTTTAATTTGTGGGATATTATGGATGTTGCAATAATCTTAGGACTTTTAGTGGCTGTGTTTTATGGTATTGGGACATTTTTTGCAAAAATTGTTTGCGAAAAAAACCCATTATTTCAATGGATAGTGGTAAATATAGTTGGGATTATATTATGTATATTTATATTAATCAAATATAAAAATATAATTATAACCGAGCAGAAAATTCTTACCTATGCTATAATATCGGCAATATTAGTGGTTGTTGGCTCTCTACTGTTATATTATGCATTATATAAAGGAAAAGCGAGTATAGTTGTGCCTTTATCATCAATAGGGCCAGCAATAACAGTAGCTTTATCAATACTATTTTTAAAAGAGTCATTAACAATGCCACAAATGATAGGTGTGATTCTTATAATCATTGGAGTTATATTGCTCTCAATCACAAATTAAGTTTAAAAAAGTAAAAAATAATATAAGTTTATTGCTCACCTACAGATAATAAATATCTTCTTGCCCCTTGCATTCCAAGCTGTAATTTTATTGCCTTTATAAGCTCATAAACATCTTCAACAGTTTCAGCATCATATAACGCTTCTTTAAACTTCTCTCTTTTTGATGGCTCTACCAAGTTTAAGAGATATTCAACTGTGGCAACCAACTCAATATATTTTCTCTCTCTATTCATTAAATTATCTAATTCATTTAGTATCTCTTGAATTTTTCCAGATGGCATTTATTTCACCATATACATGATATCTAAATTTCAGGATAATTTTGTTATATGTGATATAAATATTTTAATACGAGTGGTTTCTATTTAACTGGTAATATTAAAAATACTTTTTGCGGTGAGAGCTTGGCAATGATTGGATTAGTGGGAAAACCAAACGTAGGAAAATCAACAATGTTCAATGCCTTAACTGAGAAACTTGCTGAGATTGGGAATTATCCATTTACAACAATACAGCCAAATAAAGGAATTGCTTATATAACTTCAATTTGTCCATGTAAGGAATTGGGAGTAAAATGCAATCCAAGAAATTCAAAGTGTGTAGATGGGATTAGATACATTCCAGTTGAAGTGATAGATGTTGCTGGTTTAGTTCCAGGAGCACATGAAGGTAGAGGAATGGGAAATAAGTTTTTAGATGATTTAAGGCAGGCAGATGCATTTATTTTAGTTGTAGATGCCTCTGGAAAGACAGATGCTGAAGGAAATCCAACAGATAATTATGACCCAATTGAAGACGTTAAATTTTTACTAAATGAGATAGACATGTGGATTTATGGAATTTTAACCAAAAATTGGGATAAATTGGCAAGAAGAGCTCAGCAAGAAAAAAATATAGTTAAAGCTTTAAAAGACCAACTAAGTGGGTTGAATATAGATGAAGATGATATAAAGATGGCTATTAGAGATATGGATGAAAGTCCAATTAAATGGACTGAAGATGATTTGCTGAATTTAGCTAAGAAACTTAGAAAAATCTCAAAACCAATGATTATTGCAGCGAATAAAGCAGACCATCCAGATGCAGAGAAAAACATTGAAAGATTAAAGAAAGAGTTTGAAGATTATATTGTTATCCCAACATCTGCTGAAATAGAGTTAGCTTTAAAAAGGGCTGAAAAAGCTGGCATTATAAAAAGAAAAGGAAGTGATTTTGAGATTGTTGATGAGAGTAAGTTAAATGAGCAAATGAGGAGAGCTTTTGATTACATAAAGGAGTTTTTAGAGAAATATGGAGGAACAGGAGTTCAGGAGTGTATAAATAGAGCATACTTTGATTTACTAAATATGATTGTTGTCTATCCGGTTGAAGATGAGAATAAATTTTCAGATAAGCAAGGAAATGTTCTGCCAGATGCTTTTTTAGTTAAAAAAGGAACTACTGCAAGAGATTTAGCTTATAAAGTACATACTGAATTGGGAGACAAGTTTATCTATGCAATAGATGCAAAAAAGAAAATTAGAATTGGGGCAGATTATGAATTAAAGCACAATGATATTATTAAGATTGTCTCTGCCGCAAAATAAAGCTAAATAATAATGGCTTTACCCCTTATGGCTCAAAAACCTTACTCATACACCCAGCCAATAATCCAGCTATGGCATCATCTAAAAACATAAAGCCTTTCTTATCCAATTCCCCAATTATTCCTGGTTTTTTAGCATCATAGAATCTAAAATTAAATATTGCTTTTGTTCCAGCAATCTCATTCGCTATAGCCAATCCAATAACTTCATCAACATAAACATAGTTTGGGTCTTCGTTGTAGTTGAATGGTAAATTGTTAGATTTTCCTTCTCTATCCAATAAAATTGCCGCAATTAATAAAGTTGAGACATTAGGATTAGCCAATTGTTTTAACAAAATATCTTTAAGTTTTTCTCTAATTTTATCTCTCTCTTCATCATCCCCAATATATAAGGCCATTCCTGCATCTAACAAACTTTCTATGGTTATTCCAAAAGATTTTAACTTTTCAATAATATCCATTTTCTCACTAAATATTTATTTTTTGAATACATTTTTTATAGCAAACCATTTCTTTACCGAAGTCGGCTTTATAATCCCATTTATAACGTCATAAAACAAAATCTCATTCTCAATTAAAAACTTAACATCATCAAAAATCTCATCTTCAAACTCCTCAATATCTACTTTTATCTTATCCTTAAACTTACTTAGAACTTTTAGTAAATTCTTTTTTCTTTCTCTATTTGATTTTATTAGGTATTTTATTTTATCTGCTTCAATATTAATCCATTGCTTTATTGTCTCTTCAACAGAAATTCCAAGTTTTTTATTCTCAATTAAATCAGCTATTTCATAAGGTAAAGATAGGTAATCTAAACAATGATTAATCTCTTTTTCACTAAAACCCTCTTCTTTTAAAATATTTCTTATAGTTCCTTTTCTTAACCAGTCAATTAAATAATACTTAGATGCATTTTCCAAAGTAGAGTTTCGATAAATCTCCTCAATAAACAACGTATCAGAAGTTAAGCATATAACATGGCATAGATGCCTTACTTTAGTTAAATGAACAAATAAGTTAAATAACTCATTTAATAATGATTTACCTCCGTTGAAGTAAATATTCTTCAATTTCTGCAACTCATCTATAATTAAAACTGGCTTTTTTCCATCTCTAACAACTGCCTCAATTCCTTCGTAAATCTTATCAAACACATCATTTAGAGATGATTCATCAAAATTAAACTTTTCTTCAACTCCAAACTTCCATATTTTTAGATTAACCTCAAATCTATTTAACACATACTTTTTATCAGATTTTTCAAAAAATATTTTTAAAAACTCTTCCTTTGTTGGTGTTGCATGTCTTCTTAAATCATAATAAAAAAATACCAAATCATTCCCCTTAGACAATTCCTCAATAACTTTTAACATAACTGTAGTTTTACCAGAAGATTTTGGACCATAAACGAATAAAATAGAGTTTGGCTCTAATTGAACATAAGTTTTTAGATAATGCAATTCCTTCTCTCTATTGTAGAATTTCATTAAAATCACCTGTGGGACATTAATTAAGATGGTGATGTTATTATAACCTTAAAATAAGATGTTATCTAAAAGAATCCTATAAAGATGATTATTATGGAAGAGATATTTAAAGGCATTGAAAAAGAAATATTGAAGATTTACAAAATTCCTGAAAAGAAAGGAAGATTTTCTAACTTTAAATTTAAAAATAAAGAGGTTAATGAGCTAATTAATGCTTTAGGTTTTAAATTGTATTTACATCAAGTTAAAGCTTTAAAATATCTTTACAATAAAAAAGATGTGGTTGTTACGACATCAACTGCAAGTGGAAAGAGTGAGATTTTTAGATTAGCAATATTTGATAACTTTTTATCAAATCCTAATGATAGATATTTGTTAATTTATCCTACAAGGGCTTTGATAAATAACCAATATGAAAAGTTTTCTATGGAAAATGAGTTATTTTACAAAATAACTAATAAGAGAGTTAAAGCAGAAATATTAACTGGAGATGTGAGTTTAGAGAAGAGGAAAGAAATTTTAAAAGATAAACCAAATGTGTTATTTACAACCCCAGATATGCTTCACTATCAAATATTAAAAAATCATGAAAGCTATTCATGGCTTTTAAAAAATTTAAAGCTCTTAGTGGTTGATGAACTCCATGTTTATAGGGGAGTTTTTGGAACGAACATGGTTTATGTTTTTAAGAGGTTGTTAAAATTATTGGAAAAATTGAATAACAATCCACAAATACTCTGCCTTTCAGCAACTTTAAGAAATCCAAAAGAGTTCGCTAAGCTATTGTTTAATAGAGATTTTGAAGTTGTTGATAAAAGCTATAATCCTTCATCAAGGAAATATTTGACTATTTTAGAACCAAAGAATTTGGATAATAAGCAGTTATTGAGAAGATTGATAGAGAATTTAATAAACAACAATATAAAAACACTCGTATTTTTTGATACAAGGAAAGAGACAGAAAAGTTGATGAGATTTTTACTAAATTCTAATGTTTTTAATAGAATCTCAACATATAAAGGAACACTTCCAAAATACATTAGAGAGGAGGTAGAGGAGAAATTTAAAAATGGAGAAATATTAGGTTTATTAACAACAAATGCTTTAGAGTTAGGAATTGATATTGGAGATTTAGATGCCGTTATAAACTACGGTATTCCACCAGATGGTATTTTTTCATTAATTCAGAGGTTTGGTAGGGCTGGAAGGAGAAATAGGGAGGCACTAAATATCATAATTTTAAGAAAAGATGGTTTAGATTATTACTATAAAGAGAATCTAAATGAGCTTTATGAAAAAATTAGGAAGGGAATTATTGAATACATGCCTGTAAATGTAACGAATAGATTTGTTGCTAAAAAACATTTGCATTATTTAATCTCCGAACTTAAGATAATAAATTGGGAAGAGCTTAATGATTTTGAGAAAGAAATAGCTAAAGAGTTAGAAAAAGAAGGGAAAGTAAAAATCTATAAAAATCTAATAACAAACAAGATAGAGATAAAGATTGTAAAAGAGCCAACATATTCATCAATAAGAACAGCAAGCGATGAAAGTTATTATTTAATTTTAGATAAGCCATGGATAAAAAATAAACTGTTAAATAAAAACCAAAATGAGATTTTAAAGTTTATAAATTGGCTTAAAATTAAGGGCTATGTTATTGAAGAAGTTGATAAGGATGAATATTTCCGCTCATTGCTTCCAGGAATGCCATATTTCTCAAGAGGAAGGTTGTTTATAGCAAAAGATAAACTAAGCTTTGGAAAATTCAATTTTATCTTTGCTGATGAGTTGGATATCTTTTGGGATGTTGAAGCACAACAAAAGAAAGAAGAAGAAATTGATATTTTAGATATTTACCATAAAAAGAATTATAAAGGCATAGATATCTACCATGGAAAGTTGAGAGTTAGGAAAATCTATAGTGGATTTATTGTCAAAGGAAAAAACATAGATAACTTTTATCAAGAACTCTTATCTCTTAAAGATAACGGCATTTTAGATGCAGAAATTGAGCTTTTTAAAGATTTCTTTGGCTTAAACTTTATAAGCGTTAGATTTAAAAAAGAGATTATTAGGGATTTTGAGACAGATGGAATTTGGTATGTATTTCCAGATAATATTAGAGATGTCGCAAATGAAGAGTTTTTTGAGTTTTTAAATGTTATAGAAGAAGATGATTTGGCTATTTCAATTTATAGAGATAGAAAGCTTAGCAGAAAAGAGCTATTTCCAATCTACTTAGGAGCTACAACACATTATATAAAAAATGTTATTAAAAACAGAGTTAAAAAGCATTTAAATGTTAAAAAAGACACTAAAAAAGTTGAACTCCTAACTTACAAAATAAAAAAACTTATTGACAGCAAAGATGGAATTGTTGGGGGCTTACATGCTATAGAGCATAATATAATAAAGATAACTCCAATTTTTACATACATAGATAGTAGAGAGATTGGGGGCTATAGCTATGAGAGATTTAACAAAAATCCATTTAAAGATAAAGCGGTTATTTTTATCTACGATGGGAATGAAGGAGGTTTTGGATTAGCTGAAATTTTATATGAAAATGCTGAAAGATTATTGAATAAAAGCTTAGAGCATTTAAAAAACTGTAACTGCATAGATGGCTGTCCGCTCTGTATTTATTCAACAAAATGTGGAACATTTAATGAATTTTTAGATAAGTGGCAAGCAATAAGAATTTTAAAGAAGTTGATTAAGTAAAGAGCCAAGATAATAGGAAACGATAATAAAAACAATTACCAAACATAGAAATACTAAATCCAATAATGTTATTTTGTTATCATATAGTGCTAACTCACTATTTTCATTATATCCTCTTGATAGCATAGCTAAATATGTCCTCTCTCCCTGTTCATAAGCTCTAATAAATAAAGTCCCAACAGTGTATCCAAAAATTTTTAAGGCATTTTTATATCCCAAAGTTTTTCTATTATATCCTCTCGATTTTTGTGCTTTTAGAGTTTTTTCCATAACTTCATACATTAAAAACAGATATCTTATCATTAAACCAAGAAGCATAGCCATAATATTTGGCATTCCTAACTTTCGAGAAGCACTTATAACTTGATACATAGGGGTTGTTGATGATAGAAGCATTATTGCAGAAACACATACTAAAAATTTCAAAAACATGGTTATTCCAAATAATAATCCTTCATAATAAATTGAAAATCCAAATAAATTATAAATTACTGTCTCCCCTCTAACAAATGGCTGAAATATAGCTAAGAATATACCAAATGGTAAAACAAGGATGGTTCTTTTAACCACATCAAAAAATGTCTTTGATATAATCATTAAAAAGACTAAAAATAGCTCTAAAATTATCAGTGAGTATATATTGCCCTGTAAATTTGCAAATAAGACTATTATAAAAATAGAGATTAACTTTATCCTTGCATCAATCCTATGCATTAAACTTTCCTTTGAAGATAATTTTTCTACAATATATACATTACCGTGCATGATACTTCCCCAAAAACTTTAATTGAAAATAGAAAAAATTTTGTTTAAAAATTAAAAGAGGTTAAAGAGTATTTAGTTTGAACTTGGCTTTTTTAAAACTATTGCTACACCATAAGCAAGAGCTAACATTATTAATGTCCCTACAATCATGGCAATAACTTCTCCAACTTTACCCATTCCTTCTATTGAGTAATCTGGCATTGGAGATGGAGCTACTGTCCCCTCTTCCTCAAGACCGAGAGCTTGTAAGTTTTTATGTAACGCATCTTCATTTATAATTTTCTCAGCAGTACTTTCTAAACCGTCTGGATTGCTTGAAGCTAAGAATGGAGCTAATATGGCAATTATTATAGCTACAATCAACCCCCCAATAAGTATCTTATTGTCCATTTAATACCACCTTAATTTATTATTTATTGTGTGCTTAAACTTTTAACTAAATCAGGTTTTGTTGAACTTAAATAACTTACAACTATTGCAGTAATAACCCCTTCAATAATACCTATAACAGCGTGGTAGAGACCCATATACATTAAACCTTTGTCTAATGGGAATACTCCTCCAATAGCTAATTCAATAGCACACGCTATAGCAGCTAAGAATGTTGCACACCATCCACCTAAGAAAGATGCCAAAGCAACATTTGATTTTTTCAATGCTTTGAAAACATAATAACCAACAAAACCACCAATAATACCCATGTTGAAGATATTAGCCCCCATTGCTAACAATCCACCATCTGCGAAGAACAACCCCTGAACAATTAAAACCAATGTTAGCATTAAAACTCCAGCCCATGGGCTGTCAAATATAATTGCTGTTAATGCACTACCTACCATGTGCCCACTTGTTCCCCATGGAATTGGCATGTTCATTGCTTGAATTGCAAAGATACCTGCAGCTAAAGCAGCAAATAATGGAACTGATTTCTCATCTAAGTTATTTTTTGCCCACATTATGGACTTTGCTACGAATATCAACGATATTATCCAGAAAAGGATGCTTTCCCATATTGGTAGAAATCCATCTGGTATGTGCATAGTTTCACCTTTTTGATATTATCTAATTGAATTAACATCATACTTAATGTAGGTAATACTATTTAAACTTTTTTACTTAAAATTTATTAAAAATGTCTTGAGTTAATATAAAAAAATGTTACATAAAATTAAAATAAAAGAAATTGAGATACTAAATATTATTTAGAGAGAATTCTTTAATATTTGAAAAATAGTAATTTCTGAGAATGTTTTATTTTAAAAGGACTTTATAAGGGATTATCAATATTAATGACCCAATATCGTAATTTTCAAAATAATTTTAATAGATAATTTAAAATTAATATTCATAAAATTTTATAAATCCTAATTTGTGATACCATGAACTGGATTGAGAAATATATAGAAATATTACAATGTCCTTACTGCAGAGGAGATTTATATTTAGATAAGGATAAAAATAAGTTGATATGTAAAAAATGTGGTAAAGTTTATGATATAATCGATGGAATCCCTATATTATTAAGATACTGAGGGATAGGATGAGGTTGTTTTTAGCAATTGATATCCCAGAAGAGATAAAAGAAGAGATTGCCAAATTTCAAGAGCAATTTAAAATGAAAGGGATAAAGTTGGTAGAAAAAGAGAATTTACATATAACAGTTAAATTTTTAGGAGAAGTTGATGAAGAAAAATTAAAAGAAATATTGGATTTGGACTTATCAATTGAGCCAATAAAAATAAAATTAAAACATATCGGAACATTCCCAAACTCCAATTATGTTAGAGTCATCTGGATTGGAGCTTACAACGAAAACCTTATAGAGATTTTTAAAGAAGTTGATAAAAAACTATCAAACTTAGGATTTAAAAGAGAAAGAGAATATGTTCCTCATTTAACAATAGGAAGAGTTAAATTCATAGATAACAAGAAAAAACTAAAAGATAGAATTGAGAAATACAAAGATATTGACTTTGGAGAGTTTGAAGCAAAACACATAAAGCTTTATAAATCAACTTTAACACCTAACGGCCCTATATATGAAGT
Source organism: Methanocaldococcus bathoardescens (assembly GCF_000739065.1). Taxonomy (GTDB): domain Archaea; phylum AGJL01; class Methanococci; order Methanococcales; family Methanocaldococcaceae; genus Methanocaldococcus; species Methanocaldococcus bathoardescens. The sequence goes on from NZ_CP009149.1 coordinate 98,808, forward strand.
TATAAAAGAGTGGTAGCAATGAATGAAAATCAGCAAAAAATACACTATATTGTTAATTTATTAACGGATGGGAATAAAAAGAAATGGGTTAAACAAACAGTTTTATTTGCTCTCATATATCATTTTATAAAATTAGGTATTTTTAGAGAATATGACTATGCCCCAACACCGTTTATGTGGGAAGATGAAATAAAATTCATAAACATATCTTATGATGCAATAAATGATTTAAATTTTCTCTTGGACAACAATTATTTAAATGAAATTTTGTTATCAGTTAAAGGTTTAAACGAATTTATTGTTGGATACAGTGTTGGAAAAAAGATAGATTATAATTTCAACCCAAAAGATAAAGAGATAATTGACAAAACATTGTTGGAAAATGGAAAATTAAAAGATATCTATGTAACAAAAAATGGCATAATAATAAAATCTAAAAATGAAAAATTAGAAATAAAGATTACAAAGATTGATAAAATTAGCTATAAATCGAAAAGCTACATAATGAAAATCTATCAACAATTATAAAACTATAAAAAATAGTTGATTTTAATTATTACATTGTCCAATTATTAATTAGGCAAGTAATTAAGGACTTAAAAAGCTACTTTAATGCATTAAAAGAGTTCAAAATAAATCCAGATAAATTTAATGGTATGCCTAAACCACCAAAGGTTAAAAAGTTAAAGAATATCGATAAATTTACTTTTGAGTTAAATAAGAAATCTTTTGAAGTAAATAATAATTATCTAATTCTAAAACTAAGATACAATTCAAAAACTAAAAAATGGAAAAAAATTAAGATAAAACTCCCTCCTTATGTTAAAAATATAACGAGTGTTAGAATTACTTATTATTTAGGGTTATTTTATGTCGATATAGTTAATGAAGTTTATATCGAGGAATTAAAACCAATAGGCAACTATAAAGCTGGAATTGACTTAAATGTTAATAACTTTGTTGTTCTAACTTCAACAAATCCATTATTAAAGTCATTGATAATATCTGGTGGGGAATTAAAGGCATTCAACCAATGGTGGAATAAATTAAAATCTAAAATCCAATCTAAAATCGATTTAACTAAAAATCATATAGAGAAATTGAAATCAGAAAGAAAAGAAGTTCCAAAAAAGCTATATTTAAAACTTAAAAGCTTAATTAGAAGATTTAGATTATTGTGCATTCATAGAAAGCAATGGTTTGATAACCACTTACATAGATTTACTAAGTATTTAGCATTATTTTTGTTTATAACGGGGCATGATAAGGTTTTCGTTAGTAATAATATTTTAAGAGCTAAAAATAGATGTAATCTAAGCAGTAAAGCTAATGAGAGATTTGTTTATTTACCATTTAGGGTTTTTATTGATAAGTTGGCTTATAAGTTAAAATGGTTTGGTATTGTATTAATAGAAGTGGATGAAAGTTGGACTTCAAAGTCTTCTTGCATCTCAGATGATATTCATAAGATTCAAAATTTAGTTGATAAGGTAAGAAATAAACTCTCCCTGTGTGGAGAGAGGATTAAAAGAGGTTTGTTATTAGTCAAAAAATTAAATAAGGTTTTTAATGCTGATGTTAATGCCTCATATAACATTTTAAAAATTGGTTGTAGAATTAAAGATTTGTCTAAGCTGTTTAATCAGAAATTATTAATGAAAAAGTTATGTAATCCGATAAAAGTTAGAGTTTTTAAGTTTATCGAAATTTTACAGAGTGTAATCCCCGAGTCCCCAGTTGTTAGGGCTGGGGATAGGGTGATAGTCAAATCCCTCCTTTGTGGGGGGAACGGGTTTATCCCCGAATGCTTTATAATTCAGTAACAGCAATATATGTGTATTTAAAACCCACCATAAAACAAAAGAAGCATTCGGGGAGACCTCATTATGGGACGCAGGGCTGTGAAAATAAAAAATCCAAAAGTAATTTTAACTGAGTGGATTCCATTTGGAAAGAACTATATGACGGAATTTATAGATAGAATCACATTGAAAGAATATCAAAGAAAGAGAATTAAATATTTCACAGCATCAGAGAAAAAAGATATAAAAGATAGAGCAATTTTTGAAACTTCTGAATACCAAACAACTGTAAATATCATTGATTTTATTCCAGAGACATCTGTAAAGTTCACCGCTGAAATGAGAGGAGATGGAAAGAAAGACGTTTTTATATATGTTGATTATCTTGGAAGATGTATCTATGCCTCTGAAATAATTAAAGCTGGAGATGAAGAGGATGTTATAAGCTTAGATAACCTTTCATTTATAATTCCTGACTTAATCTTAGATTCTTCAAGAATTATGAGCCATTTAATTGCCTCACCACAAAGATATTTGTTAGAAACTCTCTATGGTGAGATAAAAGTATATAAGCATGTTACTGTTTTAACAGAAACAGAAGTAGTTATAAATGAAGATACATTAGTAGAGATTAGCCAAGTTATTGGGGCAGTTAAAAATATAATTGAGATAGACAATGGCTTAATAATCTTTGGTGATTTTGGAATATTTATTTCAAACCCAAACCCAGAGAAGTTTGAAAAATTTATCTACTACTACCCATTTATAAGGAGTATTACTGGAGTTTCAAGGGATTTGTTCTTTAAGCTCAACACTATAGCATCAAAGTTAGAAGTTATAAGTAGTACTCTTGAATCAGGGGTAGATTTAGAAGACATAACTGAAATTAGGGGAGAGTTGAGTAGAATAGATAGGGAGTTGGCAGTTATAGAGATTGTTTGTGGATATTTAAAAGAGATTATTGAATTTTTAAATAATGCTTACCCACCAAACTTTGGTGATTTTGACTTAATGATTTTAGAGAAAGTTGAGGCAGAGAGAAAGCTAAAAAGATTAAATTATAGAATTGCAGAGATAGAAAATATTTTAGCAAGTAATAGTAGCTTAGCAACAAGCTTAGCAAGGTTATTAACAACAATATCTGAAGATTTAGAGAGAAAGATAGCCAATCAATTAGCTGAAAACACCAAATATCAAGTAGCTATTGGAGAAGCAATGGAAGTTTTAGAGATTGGAATTTTTGGCGTCTATGCTTTGGAAGCGGCCCATGTTTTGCTATTAACGTCTGGAAAGGAAGAAATATTACAACACACTAAAATATTTGGGTTTCCATTAGAGTTTTGGATAATATTAGCTGTTACAATCCTTGGAGTTTATATTGGAAAAATTGTCATTGAATATAGAAAAAAGAAAATATTAGAAGAATAAATCATCATCTCCAAATGCACTATTTTCAATTTTATCTGATTTTTTTAAATTTTCTGATTCTTCATAATCCTTTTCCCAGAGTTCAACGAGATTCAAATCCTCTCCACCATATCTTCCATCAAATCTATCTACCTTAACAATTGCAGGCACTTTTATACAAGGCCCTAAAATTATGGCCTCCCCAATGTTTAAGCTTGTTAATTGCTTAACTAAATCTTCACTCAAATTTTCAGAAGCCATTTGGACGTGTTTTTGATCTGTTGGCTCAATAAGCTTAGATATTATTAGGTTAGAACACTGAGATAAAGTTTCAGCATCTAAGGTTTTAGGTCTTTGTGAAACTAAGCAAAGACCAACACCAAACTTTCTTCCCTCTCTTGCTATCCTGCTCAAATAATATTTAGCTCTTGTTTTTCTATTTTGTGGGGCTATTAAATGAGCTTCTTCAAAAATCATGAATATTGGTTTAGCAAAGTCTCTTCCCTTATCAATAATAATCCTCTTTCTATCATCTAAAACTGCCTTAGCTATATATGACACAATAATATCTACAGCATTCTCATCCAATTCTTCCATTGGAATTATATTGATATAATGCTCTTTAATGTCATTTATTGGATTATAGTGGAGAGTTATAATATTCTTTCTAAACTGCAACATATCTTCCAATCTAAATATGGCTGTTTGAATACTACTTTCATCTTTTTTATAGTTGTTATCTATTTTGTATTCTTCCAATTTTCCAATTATTGCATTCACATATTCTTCAACTGTGCTGAAATCACTTTCTTTAAATTTTTCTTTAATTTCCTTAACTGCCTTTCTTATATATGGCCTTTGCTTCGTTGCTTGAGCATCTACACCAGCTAAATCACATAAATCATCATTTATCCTATAGATGTTTATCTTTGGCTCAATAATATGGATTCTAAGTTTTTCACTTTCACAATATATGTCTCTATACTCTCCATGCATATCAAAAACTAAAACAGTTGCTTTAAGCTTATTCAACTCCCTCAACAAGACAGCTACTGTATTTGATTTTCCCATCCCAGTCATTGCTAATATTGCCAAATGCCTTGAACATAATTTATTTGCATCTAACTTAACTTCAACCTCTTCCCTTGTAACTAAATGCCCAATCTTTAAATGCCCCTTACTAAAAACTTTTTTTAATAACTCGTCATCTGCTCTATAAATTGGTATTCCCGGCTTTGGTGGAACTCTCGGCAACTTTAAAGCCCCATTTTTGTTTAATTCTTTAATATCCCCTAAAACTTTTATCTTTCCTAAAATATAATAAGATGAGTTATCCTCAAATTCTCTAATCTTCTCTAAATGCTCAATGTTTAAAATATCTTCTAAAGCCATGTTTCCTTGGATTGTGCTTTCTACCATTCCCAATAATTCAGAGTTGTCATAATTTATTTTAACATAATCTCCTACTTTTGGAGCTTCTTTAGCCAAAAATGTTAGTTCATCAATTCTTGTTTCTCCTATTGTATATCCAATAATTTCACTCTTCATCTAACCACCGGATGTATTATCAATTACCTTTATCTTTAAACTATTCTCTTCTTTTTGTTCTTCTTTAGCTTCTTCACTTTCTTCTTTTTCTTCTTCCTCTAATTCATCTTCATTAATTATAACTCCTCCTTTAGTTCTTGGGGCGATGTCCTTAATTATCTTCATAATATCTTCATTTTCATCAGCAATTATTTTAACAAATATTCCTCCATGTGTGTCTATATCAAAATTCACAGCCCCTACATAAGCGGCTTGTTTATTTAAATAGAATTTTGTTGCATTTTCTGTCATTCCCTTCTCTAAAACCATTCTTGCAGCGTCCAATATTGCTTGGCTTCTTAAAAGCTCCTTTAACTTCTCTACATTCTTAGTTTTTCCTTCCCATTTTCCAAACTCGTTATCTTCTTTAATAAAGTTTAATTTTGCTCTTGGGAATATATTTAGGATAGCTTTTTTAACTTTATATTTATCTTCAGTTGGTTTTACTTTTGCTTTAATTATAACTTCCATAATATCACCATTAATTTTTGCTTATAATAAATACAAAGACCAAATGATACAAATAGCTTTTTCATCTTTTTAATTGTTTGTTAGTTATAGGTTTAAATATTTAATTTGAGCGATTTTAGTAAAACTTATATACTCCTCTTAATTACATTTTATTCAATTCGTTCAAAAATTTTTGAACATTATGATTATAATAACTTAAGGTGAAAAGATGCCAACAATTATTGTTGAAGGTCCAAAACTTGATATTGAGAAGAAGAGAGAACTTGTTAAAGAAATTTATGAAATAGCATCAAAGATTTATGGAATAGAGCATATAGTAATCATTATTAAAGAAAATTCCCCTGAAAATGTGGGTATTAATGGAAAATTATTGATAGACAGAGAGAAAAATCTTGAATAATATAAAGCTGGTGGTATGATGGATGAAGAATTAAAAAAAGTTATAGAATTCCATGGACATCTATGTCCAGGACTTGCTATTGGCTATAGAGTTGCTAAATATGTCAAAAAATTCTTCAAAAAATCTGAGGATGAAGAGTTAGTCGCTATAGTTGAAAATAACTCTTGCAGTGTTGATGCAATACAATATATGCTAAGCTGCACCTTTGGAAAAGGGAATTTAATATTTAAAGATAATGGAAAGCACGTCTATACATTCTATTCAAGAAATACTGGAAAAGCTATTAGAATTTATGTTAAAAAAGATTTCTTTGAAGAATTTAATGGTAAATATCCTGTTAAAGAGTTGCTTAAAAAATATAGCTCTGGAAATTTAAGTGAAGAAGAATTGGAATTATTTAACAAGATAAGGTCTGAAGCAACTGATAATATCTTAAATGCCAAAGATGATGAGTTATTTGAAATAAAAGAGGTTGAAATAGAGCCACCTAAAAAAGCTAAGCTCTTCCCATCAATAAAATGTCAAGAGTGTGGAGAATATTTCATGGAAATTAAAGGAAGGGTTATAGATGGAAAAATTGTCTGTAAAGATTGTTTTGAAAAGATTATGAAGGGATAATGATGGAAGAAGCAAAAAAATTAATTATTGAGTTATTTTCAGAACTTGCAAAGATTCATGGATTGAATAAATCTGTAGGGGCTGTTTATGCAGTTCTCTATTTATCTGATAAGCCATTAACAATCTCAGACATTATGGAAGAATTAAAGATTAGTAAAGGAAATGTTAGCATGTCTTTAAAAAAGCTTGAGGAATTGGGGTTTGTAAAAAAAGTTTGGATTAAAGGAGAGAGAAAGAATTATTATGAAGCAGTTGATGGCTTTTCATCAATTAAAGATATTGCAAAGAGAAAATATAAACTAATTAGCGAGGTTTATGAGAAAATTGAAGATGAAAATCTAAAAAAGAAACTTAAAAAACTAAAAAATGTGTCAGAAGAAATCTACAATATATTAAAAAAGTATGAAGGGGAGGATTGATGGGATTAAGAGATATTATGGAAAAAATTGGTAGGTTCTCTGCAACAAAACCGTTTGTGGTTCTTTTGATAATATTTATAGTAACGTTATTTTTAGCTTCACAAATTCCACACATTAAAAAGCAAACATCATTTGAAAAAATGCTTCCTCAAGATTTGCCTGAAGTTAAAGAGATTTATGAAGTTAGGGATGAGTTCGGTGGGACAGATGTGGCAATAGTGGCAGTGAAAATAGTTCCTTCTGATTCTTCAAATAAGGTTGTTGATATAAGAGACCCGAGAGTTTTAGAGGCCGTAAAGACGTTAGAAGAGAACTTAAGAACTATAGACGGCGTTACGCAAGTTTCTTCACCAGTAGATGTTTTAACTAAATTAAATGGAGGAGTTGTTCCAAAAAGCATTGACACTGTAAAATTACTGTTAGAAAAAATTCCAGAACAAGAAAGAGAAAAAATGTTCAACAAAGATTATTCAATGATGACAATTCAAGTTTTTACTGATGTGGGAGCTGATGAAAAGAAAAATAAGGAATTGGTAAATGCTATTGAAGAAAGAATTAAAGAAACTCAACTTCCTCCAGGAGTCGAAGCGATTCCTACTGGAACTCCTGTATTGAGGGCATTAATCGGAAAATTAATGAATGAAAGCCAAGTAGTTACAACAACGGTTGCTATGTTCGCAATACTTTTTATTATCTTACTGCACTTCAGAAAAATTACTTCAGTTCTCTTACTTTCTCCTCTAATATTCGCCCTAATTTGGACTGGGGGATTTATGGGACTTTTTGGACTACCATTAGATATGGCAACTGCTGGAGTGGGTTCTCTTATCTTAGGTTTAGGTATTGACTATGGAATTTACTTTGGAAGCAGGTATAACGAAGAAAGAGAAAAAGGAGCTTCTCCTGTAGAAGCAGCTGCTATAACTGTTAAGTACGCAGGTTCTTCAGTTTTAGCGAGTGCCGCTACAACAGTAGCTGGTTTATTAGCATTAACTATAGCTCCTCTTCCAATGATGGCAAATCTTGGAAAAGTTTGTGCAATAGGGATAGCCTCATGTTGTTTCTTAACTATATTCTTCTTACCAGCCGTTTTGGTTATTGACGAGATGTATTTAGCCCCTATAATAAAAAGATTAAAAAGGGTGGTACATTGAGGAAGATAGTATTATATGTTCTTTCTTTCCTACTTTCCCTATCGTTAGTTAGTTCATCATTAGCATTACAGGTATTGGAGCCTGAATATCAACCAAAAGTAATTCATCCGGGGGACGATGTAGATTTATGGATTAAAGTTGCAAATGACAACTATGAAGACAATACAAAAATTGAAAATTTAGTCGTTAAAGTTAAACCACACTATCCATTTGAATTAAAGCAAGTAAATCCTATCAAAGGGAAAGTTATAATTAATGAGCTAAATCCTGGAGAACCATACACTTGTTACTTTAAACTACATGTAAATGAAGGAGCTAAATCAGGAAATTATAGAATTGATGTAATAGTCAGTTATGATTTGGTTGAATACAGCAATGGTGAAGAAGTGAGCAGATACCACTACAACTTTTCAAAAATCTATTACTTACCAGTTTATGGAATCGCAGATTTTGAAGTTAATGGTTTAAAAAACTTAACTCCTGGAAAGACTGAAAATGTAACCATATCAATAAAAAATGTAGGAACTGGAGTAGCTAAACAAGTTAATGTTTATATTGGATATACATTAAATGCACAAAAGGTAGGAGAAGAGAGCAAAGAAGTGTCAATGTATGGCGTTACGGAGTCTCAAAGTAAAGATATTTTACTTCCAATTCCAATACCACAAAATAGCCCAATTACACCAATAGGCAAGACTAAATTTTATTTAGACTATTTAAAATCAGGAGATAAAAAAGAAATAAACATTTTATTCCACACTTCCCCTAATTTAGTTGAAGGCTCTTATCCAATTCCAGTGGTTATAACATGGATAGATGAGGATGGTGTAAAAAGAGCTGAACAGATGGTTTTAGGTTTGTATGTTAAAGGAGATATTTCTTTAGATATAAGTAATGTTATAACTGACCCGAAAGAAATAAAACCAGGAACAACATACGCAAGAATTGATGTAACAATTACAAATAATGGACACGCTGAAGCTAAGAATGTCAAATTAAAGTTAGAAACAAGTTATCCATTTAAAGATAGCTGGAGCAACTGTAACATTAAAGATGTTGGTAATTTAATGCCTGGAGCCTTTAAAGTGGCTTCATTCTATATAGATGTTGATAAATATGCCAAAGCAGGAACCTATAAAGTTCCTATAAAAATTAGCTATATGGATACAGAAGACCATAAATTCGTTACAACAAAGTATATTGAGATTTACATAAAACCAAAACCTCTATTCAAAATATTAACCCAAAATGTTAGTGTATTAGCTGGAAAAGAAAATAATGTATATGTAAAAATAAAAAACATTGGGAATGAAAAAGCTGTAAGAGTTAAAGTTTCTGCGATAAAAAACTCAGGACAGCCATTTGACTATCCTGTAAAAAGTGATACTATAGGAACTTTATATCCTAATCAAACAGGGGTGGCTCATATAGTAATAAAACCAGATGCAGACGCTACATCTAAGCCATATTATATAACTTTAGAAATAAGATGTGCAGGAGATAGTGATGAAGGGGATGATAACGTCTATGTCTATCAAGAGCCGTTAAAAGTAGTAGTTAATAATTCAAATTCAAAAGGTTATGAAATATTGTTGGGAATAATAGCAGTTATTGCTATTGTATTGATTGTGGGATACGTATTTAGAAGAAAAAATAGTAGAGATAAAGAATAAAACATTATAAGACATTTTATTTTTTAAATTTCCCTATTTTCAATTTTTTTATTTTAACGTTTTTAGGTGGTTTTATGGGAAAATTAGAGAAAAATGTTTTTGTCATTTGGATTACTACCTTTACAACTATGCTTGGTGTTGGTCTTATAGCTCCAATTATGGCAATATACGCCCAAACTTTGGGAGCTACAAACTTAGAAATTGGTTTAATATTTGGTTCATTTGCATTAGCGAGAACAGTAGCTCAAATTCCTGTTGGAGTTTTATCTGACATATATGGAAAGAAGTTTTTTATTGTCTGTGGGACGTTTTTTTATGGAGTTTTTACACTGCTATATAATTTTGTTAGCACAGTTTTAGGTCTTTTAATTGTCAGAACTTTCACAGGAATCTTTTCCTCCTTTGTAACGCCAGTAGCGGGTTCTTATGTAGCGGCTATAGCCCCAAAGACAAGATTAGGAGAATATATGGGAATCTTTAATTCTGCAATTACATTGGGCTTTGGTGTAGGGCCGTTTATAGGCGGAATTCTTGCTGATATTTATGGGATTAGAACACCATTCTACTTTTGTGGATTTTTAGGGATTTTAGCGGCAATTATAAGTTATATGAAATTAGAAGATATTGTTTTTAATGAAAATACAAAAAAGAGAAGTATCAAAAATATATCTAATTTATTTTCATTTGAATTCTTAAAGAATAGAAATTTTCTATCTTCTTTTGTTATTAACACATCTAATGTAATGATAAATGCAGGGATAATTACTTATTTAGCATTGTATGCAATTAGCTATGATATATCTATAAGTCAGGTTGGATTTATGATTGCATCGACAAATATATTAATAGCTTTGCTTCAAAGAAGTTTTGGAAAGCTTTATGATAGATTGGGAAATGTGATGATAATTATTGGAATTTTTATAATATCCTTTGGAATGTATTTGCTCTCAACATCAACAACTTTTTTGAATATGATAATATCCCTAACAATTGTAGCAGTTGGTAGCTCAATATCTTCCACCGCCACAACATCTCTCGCAGTTAAAGATATTCCAACATATAGAAAAGGAGAAGCTATGGGACTCTTTACAACAAGTATGAACATTGGAATGTTTATAGGCTCAATATCATTTGGATTCTTGGCTGATATTTTAGGAATAGCAAATATGTATAAATTTTCAGCAATATTCTCAATTGTTGTGGGGATTATCAGCTATTTAAGGATAGAAAGATAATTATTTTAATTCTGCTAATATTTTGTTCAATATTTCTTCAAACAATTTATCTCTATTTTCAATAGTTAAGGTATATAACTCCCCCTTATCTTTAAATTTATTGACCCAATTTCTATGTAAGGTAGCTAATAATGGTTTATTGCTGTTAATAACTTCATCAACAACTTCAGAAAATTTTTTACTTTTAAATTCCATAGCTCCAAGCTCATCAATAATTACAATATCAGCATCTTCCAATGCTCTTTTTATTGCTTCAACCCCAACTTTATCCAAATTCTCTATAAAAACAACATATTTTCCAACTTTTATCTTTCCATCTCCAACATAAGCCAATATAGTCTCTTCATTAGTGTCTAAGGTTATTATCTTAAATCCTACTCTTCTACCATCTTCTCTAACTTCTTTAGTTACAAAACCACCAACTTTATACCCCAAATCTTTTAATTTTTCAGCTATTTTTAAAGTTAAGGTGGTTTTTCCAACTCCAGGCATTCCGGTTATAAAGATTCTCATTATTACCACCACAATCTTTAAATTTGATTATATAATGTTTAATATAAATCATAATTCACTTTACACTTTAATCAAATTTAAAAGAGGAGAGAAGATGAGTAGAGTTGTTGTTTCAGTTATTGGACAAGATAGAACTGGAATAGTTGCTGGAATTTCAAAAGTTTTAGCTGAGAACAATGTAAATATCTTGGATATAAGTCAAACAATTATGGATAACCTATTTGCCATGATTATGCTTGTTGATATATCAAATGCTAAGGTGGATTTCACAACCTTAAAAAAAGAGCTTGAAAAGGCTGGGGATGAGTTGGGAGTTAAGGTTATTGTTCAACATGAAGATATATTTAAATATATGCATAGAATTTAATAATTATTCAAAAATTTAAATAACTAAGTTTTTTCGAATTCTGCATCTACAACAACGTGCCAAACACCTGGGGCATATTTTTTAATTTTTCCTACTTTATAGTTTATTAGTTTATAGCCATTTTTTTCAGCATAGAACTTTAATCTCTCTATGGGTCTTTCATACATAATCTTTTCAGCCACAGTTTCGTGGTAATGTATAACTCCTTTATTTTTCAAAAATTCAAATGCTTTATCTAAAAATTTATGAGTTTTATGGACGTAGCCCATAATTACCCTATCGGCAATATCTTTTAATTCAACATCTCTATTATCAGACAAAATTGGAACTACATTATTTAATTTATTTAATTTGGTATTTTCACATAAGTAGTGATAAGCTATAGGGTTTTTTTCAATGGCATAAACTAATTTTGGTTTTGAGTATTTAGCTAATGGGATTGTAAAATAACCAATTCCAGCGAACATATCAACAACTACTTCATTTTTATTACTAATATGGGCCATCCTTTTCCTTTCTTCAATATTTCCCTGACTCCACATAATTTTAGCTACATCTAACTTAAATAAGCATCCATACTCTTTATGTATTGTCTCTGTTTCTTCCCCAAATAAAATTTTTACATGTGGTGTTCTAAACTCACCAGTTATTTGTGTGGTGTATAAAACAATTGTTTTACATTTAGTTCTTTTTACAATCTCTTTAATTTCCTCTTCGTTTAATTCTTTTTTAACTATAACCACATCTCCAACTTTTTGATATTTCATACTTTCACAGCATTAGAGTTATTATTACAAATAAAGCAGTTATAAAAACTCTTACAAATGTAGATATCATCATTATATTGAAACCATCCTTAAATCCATATATACCTATATAATATGGAGCTAAAAATCTTAGTGCTGGAATGCTTGATAGTATAGAGCCGAGAAGTAAAGCTCTCACAATTTCAACCTCATCCAAGATACCTTTATTTAAAAATTCTCCAGCCAATACAAAAGCCCCTATATAGTTTATTGGTTGAGTAACTGCTACAGTAATTTCTTCAACAGAAAATGGTAGATAATAAGCATTATTCCTTATAATCTCAGTTATGTAGTTAAAAAATCCAAACTCCATTAAAAATGAAGTGATAAGAGAAGCAACTACTATATTTTTTATTATTGGGATTCCATACTTTACGGTGTTTTTAAAAGCTATATAAATAACCTTTTTATTTAACTTTATCTTTTTATCAGCGTTGTCTTCTTTATATTCCCTACTTTTTAATGTTATTTTACCAACAACTATAAAAATTATCGTCTGAATAAATCCAATCAAAACTAAAATTAAAAAATAAGTTATTCCAAAAAATCCTAAGGTTGCAAGCAAAATTGGTAATAAAGAGTCCCAATGCCTAAGTATAGCTGGAAATGCATCTATCAAAGACGAGATATAGAGTTCTTTTTTGTTTATAATTCCTTTCTTATAAAAATCTACGAGCATTATATTTGCCATTCTTGGTTCAATAAAAGAAGTTGTTATTAGCTATCCCACACTCTTCTGGAAGATTTGCAAACCTTGTAAATACTTTTCCAATAAAATAGATTTTTTTGATGATATTACTCTCTATGAGAATTTGGGAAATAAACAATCCAACAATAAGTGTTGGAATGCTATAATATAAAAAAATGAATGTCAATAAGAAAGTTTGAATTATCTTATCTATCATAATAATCTCATTTAATTCTTTAATAAAAATAATAAAAACAATATTTGGATTATGGGGTTAATCTCTGTCTATCTCTTGGGAATAATACACACTCTCTAATGTTTTCTTGTTGTGTTAAAACCATAGTGAATCTATCAGCTCCTAAACCCCATCCAGCGTGTGGTGGCATTCCATACTTAAATGCTTCTAAATAGTATGTAAATCCATCTGGGTTTAATCCCTTTTTCTTAATATTCTCAACTAACAAATCATATAGGTGAATTCTTTGAGCTCCTGAAGAAATCTCTAAATCCTTATACATTAAATCAAATGCTTTACATATATTTGGATTTTTCTCATCTGGCATTGTGTAAAATGGCCTTGTTTCTGTTGGCCAGTCAGTTATAAAGTATAATCCCCCCATTTCTTCTCCAATTGCTTTCTCTGCCTCTCTACTTAAATCTTGTCCCCACTCTATTTCAACACCCTTTGCATTTGCAATATCAATAGCTTCATCATAGGTGATTCTATCAAACTTTTCTGACGGTAACTCAAACTCTATTCCCAAAGTTTCAATCTCTTTCTTTCTGTTTTCATAGACATCTAAAAATGCATTATAAACAACTTTCTCCAATATCTCCATAGCATCCTTGTCATCTGCAAATGCCATCTCAATATCTATTGAAGTTGCCTCATTTAAATGCCTTCTTGTGTTGTGCTCTTCAGCTCTAAATATTGGGGCTATTTCAAAAACTCTATCTAATCCAGTAGCCATTAACATCTGCTTATATAACTGAGGACTTTGCCCTAAAAATGCCTCTCTTTCAAAGTATGAGATTGGGAAGAGCTCAGTTCCTCCTTCAGTACATGAAGCAACTAATTTTGGTGTATTTACTTCAACAAATCCTTCATTATAAAGTGTTTTTCTTACAGATTTTAGCATTTCACTTCTAATTTTAAATATTGCTTGGATTTTTGGTCTTCTTAAATCTAAGAATCTGTTTTCTAATCTTGTATCTAACTCAGCTGGAACTTTTTCAGCTGGGTCTAAAGGAAGAGGTCTTTGAGCAGTGTTTAAAACTTCTAACTCTAATGGCAATATTTCAAAACCATTTGGTGCTTTTTCATTTGCTATAACTTTTCCTTTGACAGCTATAACATCCTCAGCTCCAAGTTTCTTTATTTGGCTAAACAATTCTTCTCCAACTTTTTGTTTTGGTGCTACAATTTGAACCATACCTTCTCTGTCTCTCAAAATAACGAATATAATCTTTCCTAAAGCTCTAATTGAATGAACCCAACCCATTACAATAACTTCCTGCCCATCCATTTCTGGTGTAATTTCTGCTGAGTAGTGTGTTCTCCTCCACTTCATTTTCTTCACCATTTGCATTATGTGTTTCCTAAATTTAGGACTCTCGCAATTTATATTATTTATTGGTGGTTGGATGGTGAAGGCATCACCTTACAATAGAACATTTATCCCATAAAATCTCAATGAAACTTTAAGATTAATAATGGTTTATAGTTTTTATAGTTTCTCTAAGATTTTATTCTATCTTTATATTTAAATGCATAAATTATAATTAAAAAATAAAAAATCAAAAATTAAAATTTAATTTTCAACAGGTCTAAACTTATAACCATAAGTTATAACTCCATCATCTCCATCTTCTTTAATTCTTCTAAATACTGCCTCAACAGGCATGCCAATATAAACATCTTCTGGCTTGCAATCTACTATCTGCCCAGTTATTCTTGCTCCTTCTTCTAACTCAATTATTGCTATTACATAAGGGGATTGTTTCTCAAAATCTTTTGGGGCTACATGAACAACAGAGTATGTATAAACTTTCCCCTTTCCACTTAATTTTATTTCTTCAAACTCTGTCTTTCTTCTACACTTTGGACATATTTCCCTTGAAGGGAAATAAACTGTCCCACAATTCTTACATCTAACTCCAATTAAGTTATATCTCTCCCTTATATGCCTCCAACTTCTAACAACCATATCCATCCCTCTAAAAATTATTAAATTACTTATTTACCTTCAATAAATATCTTATTCCCATTGAAACTTTTAGAAAAAGTTTCATCAAAATGGATGCATCACCTCACTACGTTCGGTGATGCCTCTTAGCTTAGCTACTAATCATAGAGATGATATTTTCGAATTCATCCTTCAATGAATATCTTATTTTCATTTAAGTCAATTTTTTTAATCTCTCCAACGAATTCTTTTTTCTCTCCAAATAAATCAATGGCTATAATTTTATCTCCTTCTTTTTCTACAATCATGACATCTTCCATAACTAACTCTCCATTAAAGTATAAATTGCAACTGCACATAACCATCAGCTCGCATCCTGTTCTTCTTCAACATCAATCTCTATAGCTCCATCTTCATAACCATAAAGTTCATAGATTTTTGATGAGATATATAAATCTATGAGCATAACTAATCTACATTCTCCTCCAACCCACATTATACATCTATCTTTTTTACAAATTCCTTTAATAAATGGGCAGAATTTCTCTGTCAATCTCTCACGTTTTTATTTTTATTAAATGGCAAATATGGGATATTTAATCTAATTTTTTTATATATTATAAACCCTATTATAAACAAACAACCAAATATTATTGTTGAAACCCACAGAAATATTGTCAGCCCATCAAATAGATAATACTCAATAATAAAATCAAATATTATGAATAAAATACTTCCTATTATTAAAGTAAGCGCTTCTTTTTTAATTTTGTTCATAATCTCAGCCCAATTATTTTTTATCAGACAAAATATGAACACAAACTGTTCCTCCAGTTCCTCCAACATTTACAGTAATTCCATATCCATTTTTAATCTCAACTTGTCTATCTTTAACTTCTTTATCCTGCTTTAACTGCCAGTAAATTTCTCCAACTTGTCTAATTCCTGTTGCCCCTAAAGCGTGTCCTGCAGCTTTTAATCCACCACTTGGATTTATTGTTGGGAATTCATCATAATCAATAGCTATTTTTTTATCATAAACAACTTTTCCTGCCTCTCCTTTTTTGCAGAAACCAAGCTCTTCCATTAATATTAAACCATTTATAGCAAAGCAATCATGGACTTCAGCAACATCTATATCTTTTGGCTCTATATTTGCCATTTTATATGCTTTTTCACTTGCTACTCTTGCAGCTTTTAAGCTTGTTATGCTCTCTCTACTGTGTAAAGCAATTGTATCTGATGCCTGAACACTTGCTTTAATATAGATGATATCATCACTACTAACAAACTCCTTAGCTTTCTCTGCTTCACATACTATAAGGGCAGCTGCACCATCTGAGACTGGTGAGCAGTGTAATAATCTTAAAGGCTCAGCAACCGGTGAAGAGTTAAGAACTTGCTCCAATGTAACTTTAAATGGAAATTGGGCATATCTGTTCTTTGAAGCGTTTTCATGCATAATAACGCTCCACATTGATAACTCTTCTAAGGTTAAACCATACTCATACATATATCTTTGAGCCATCATCGCATACAGTGAAGGAAAAGTAGCTCCAAATAACGCTTCCCACTCTTGGTCTGAAGCTGATGATATTGCTGAAGTTGCATCAACAACATCAGTCATTTTTTCTACTCCACCAACTAATACAACATCACTCGCCCCACTCGCTACATTTAAAACCGCTTGCCTTAAAGCTAAGCTACCAGATGCACATGCAGCTTCAACTCTTGTTGAAGGTATTGGGTTTAGACCAGCATGCTCAGCTATCAATGAAGCTATATGCTCCTGCCCAACAAACAAACCAGCACTCATATTTCCAACATACATCTCATCTATATCCTTCCCATCTATACCTGCTGATTCAACTGCCTTAACACCGGCTTCAACAATTAAACTTCTAAAACTTCTTTCCCACAATTCACCAAACTTTGTTTGTCCATATCCAATAATTGCAACGTCTCTCATTCTTCCACCTTTTCATAAAACTCAATGAGTTTAATTATTATTTCATAGAGTTCATCAATTCTTTTTAATCCCTCTTTTACAACTTCAAGATTCAATTTATCGTATTTATGGACAATAGCATTTCTAAGCCCGTTATATTGTTTTAGTAGAGTTGCTTCATCTTTTGTAATAACCTTATGATTTAAAAGTTTCTCAATGTTTGTATAATCATCTTCAACATTCAATCCAATATCTTTAATAAGCATAGCTACAACATCCATTGCAACATCAACACACACTTGAAGAGAATATAATAAAGCTCTTTTTGTAACTTCATCCTCAATTTCATGTTCTTTTATGAAATAATATTCTTCCTCAAACTTTTCAAGCTTTTCCAATAGGACTTTCGCAGTTTATATATTTATTAAGGAATTTTGATGCCGAAGGCATCATTATGTCAGTAGAACAATTTATTCCTGCGAAAGTCCTATTCCAAGTATCTCTTCTTTCTTTGCATTAAATCTCCTCCTTAGCATAACCTTTTCCCTAACGCTTTTGAATTGATTTTCCCTAATTCTCTTTTCCATATCTCCCCAAATTTTTCTAAATTTGTAGAAATACTCTGAAAGCTCTAATTCATTTCCCCAAATAACCTTATGGTTTTTTATAACGTCAATTTTTATATACAAAGGAAGCTCTTCAAAGATTTTTATATCGTATTTATTTCCCAATTTTCCTAAGATTTCCACATAAGTGTTTTTATCAACTCCTACTAAGCATATATCAATATCACTTCTTTTTGTGTATTTATTTTTTGCATAAGAGCCATATAGCAGAATCCCAAACACTCTATCCTTAAATTCTTCAAAGTCTTTCTTTATTTTTTCAATCATATTGCTCACATCTTAATCTTCTTTCTAAATTTAGCATATAATGCATAATCAATGTATTCTTTTCTTTCTAAATAATAAGCAGTTCTTGGGGCTTTGTCTTTAACTTTGTTTATTCTATCAGTTACTGTTATATCAAAGGCATCGCTCCCTGCCCCACTTCCATAGGAAACAGCTAAAATTCTCTCTCCACCTTCACAGTTATCTAATACATTTGATAATCCTAAAGGAACAGCTCCTGAGTAAGTGTTTCCAATATAAGGGGTTAATAATCCAACTTTATACTGCTCCTCTTTAAATCCTAAAATCTTAGCAACTCTAACGTAGAATTTTCCATTTGGTTGATGGAATACACAATAATCATAATCTTCTGGCTTTGTTCCCATTTTTTCCATTAATCCTTTAGCTGCATTAATTACATGTCTAAAGTAAGCTGGCTCCCCTGTAAATCTTCCTCCATGTCTTGGATATGGCTTCCCCTCCCTTCTCCAAAAATCAGGGGTGTCGGTTGTGTAAGAATAAGTGCCATTAAATTCGGCAATAACATTTGATTTTCCTATTATGTATGCTGCCCCACCAGCTGCTGCTGTGTATTCTAAAGCATCTCCTGGGGCTCCTTGTGCTGTATCTGCCCCAATAGCTAATCCATATTTAATTAAACCACTCTCAACCAATCCCATACACATCTGAATTCCTGCAGTTCCAGCTTTACATGCAAACTCTAAATCTGCAGCTGTTAGCTCTGGTGTAGCGTCAATTGCTTCAGCAACTATTGTAGCTGTTGGTTTTACAGCATAAGGATGACTCTCACTTCCAACATAAACTGCCTCAATATCTTTTGGATTTATTCCAGCTCTTTTTAATGCATTTCTTGCCGCTTCAACAGCTATAGTTGCAGTATCTTCATCTAAGCTTGGAACTGCTTTCTCATAAACTAAAAGCCCTTTTTTTATTGATTCAGGGTCTTTATTCCATACTCTTGCTATTTCTTCAACCTTTATTCTATATTTTGGAATATATGCTCCATAACCAACAATACCAGCCATAATTTTCACCAAAATTTTATTTTATTTCATTTAATCTTTTTATAAGTTCTTTCGTATCTAAGTGAGTTGTTATTAATGGAATATTATCAATCTCAGCCAATTTTAAAGCTAAACTGTCTATTTTCTCTTTATTTATCCCTTGCAGAACAACAACCCTTGGCTTCATTACACTAACTCTAACAGCAACCATTGGGCTTCTTCCAGTTGAGACATTTGTAAATATTAAAGCTCTTTCAGTAGTCCATCCATATAAATGATAAAAATCATCTCCTGTCATCTCCAATATTGCCTTTATACTATCAACAACTGTATGCCCATATATTGGTGTCTCTAAGTTGTCTCCAACAACGATTTCTCCATTGATAACTTCTACGAATCTTTCGAGTGTTATTGGATTTTCATACTCTTTTATTGATAAAATTGCTTTCATTGAAGGGCTTTTGTCTAAAATTCTCTTTAATGCTTTTATTGTTTGTCCTCCCTTCTCTTTATCTATCTCTATTAAAGCTAAAACATACTTTTTTATAATATTTACTCCAGGATTTTTTCTTCTTCCAACTTCATAATCGCTTATAACTGATGGTGAGACGTTTAGGTATTTAGCCAACTCAATCTGTTGGATGTTAAATAAATTTCTCCATTTTTTTAACGCCTTTCCAGTATTTTCAGCTAAAACAATATCCCCTATAATGTATATGGCTACTTTCTCCATATTAATCACAAATAAAAGATAGATATTAATGATTATATAAAGTTTTTGATTTTGTTGAAATGAATTATGTTTATTGTCGAATGATTAATTTAAAAAAATAAAAAGATTAAAATTCTAAAAATTTATTCTTTCTCTAATCCACACATCTTTCTCAACTCTTTACCAACTTTTTCAATTAAATGCTCTTTTTCTAATCTTCTTAAAGCATTTAATTGAGGAGCTCCAGCAACATTCTCTAAGCTCCATTCTTTTGCGAATTTACCTTCTTGTATTTCTTTTAATATTTCTTTCATTGCCTTTCTTGACTCTTCATTTATGACTCTTGCTCTTCTTGTTAATCCTCCATACTCAGCAGTGTTTGAAACGTTTTCCCACATTCCTTGTAATCCTTTCTGGTAGATTAAATCAACAATTAACTTTAACTCGTGACATGTTTCAAAGTAAGCCATTTCTGGAGCATAACCAGCTTCAACTAATGTTTCAAATGCAGCTTTAATTAATTCAGTAACTCCCCCACATAAAACAACCTGCTCTCCAAATAAATCTGTCTCTGTCTCTTCTCTAAATGTTGTTTGTATTACCCCAACTCTTGTCAATCCAATACCTTTAGCCATTCCTAAAGCTATCTGCAAAGCATCTCCTGTGTAATCTCTCTCAACAGCAACCAATCCAGGAACTCCAAATCCTTCTTCATAAGTTTTTCTAACCATTGCTCCTGGGCTTTTTGGAGCAACCATTGTTATATTAACATTCTCTGGCGGTCTTATTAAACCATAGTGGATATTGTATCCATGAGAGAAGCTTATTGTTTTTCCTTCTGTTAAGTAAGGCTCAATCTGCTTTTTATAAACTGCTGGTTGAGCTTCATCTGGTATTAATATGTGGATGATGTCTGCTTTCTCAGCAGCTTCTTCAATTGTCATGACTGTGTGTCCATCTTTAATTGCCTTGTTCCATGATGCCCCATTAGGCCTTAAACCAACTATAACATTTAATCCACTATCTTTCATGTTCAATGCCTGAGCTCTTCCTTGACTTCCATAACCAATAACTGCTATAGTTTTATCTTTAACTGCATCGAATGTTACATCCTTATCGTAGAATATTTTAACCATTTCTACCACCACAAGACAATTTTTTATTTAAATGTCGCTACATCTATTAACTGCTAAATAATATTTTAAGGTTTTCGGTTAATTTGCAATTATGGGGATTTATAAGTATAACGAATAATTTAAATACTATTAAAATTTAGAAATAAAATATTATAGAAGAAAATAGACAAAAATTTAAAACTATAGTTATTCATTATTTTAAAAATTGTTAAAATTTACATGGTGAAATACAATCTTTGGTCCTAATAATGCGGGGAAAACAAATTTGTTTAGGGTTTTAAAATTACTAAAAAATATTATAAACAATAGAGTATCTTCCACTGATTTAGAGACGCATCTATATGATAAAAATAAAAAAACAGCAAAAATAAATGTAGAGGTTTTGTTTGATGAGAGTGATAAAGAAATAATATCGAAATTTCTTAGAATTTTCTTTAAAATAAATAGTCCTGAAATTATAAAGCTGTGTAATTACCTAAAATTAAATGTTATGGATAATATTACAAACTACTTTTCAGAAGGGAGGTATATATGGGAATGTTCTGAATTATATTGTAGAGAGCCATATTTTATACTTAGATTGAGAAATTTGGAAGAAGATATGGAAAAAATAATAAATTACTTAAAAGAACGAGAGCTAACTGAAATTACTACAGATTTGATTGACCACAGTAAAGTTATACAAGAATTGGGCCATGAAGTTGAGGTCATAAAGCTTACGAATGATTTAAAGAATATTATAACCTCATCAGTTAATGCACTGTTATCAACCTATAGAGAAAATAAAGAACTATACTTTAGCACTTTGATTAATGGGGAAGAAATCATTACTCAATTAATTGGTGAAAAAGATACATTAATAAAAGAATTTTTAGAAAATTTTGGAAAGTATGTTGATTATATTATGAAGTTGAAAATGGATGAAAATATATTGAGGGCATTTATCGTCTTATTATCTTTAAATGAGCTTTTAATTAATAGGATGTCAATTGATATTGATAAGGTTTTAGAATACATTAAGAAAAATCCTTGGGATATGGAAATAATCAAATATCTACAAGAAATAGTTGAATTTTGTGAAATAAATTACAATAATAAAAAAATTTCATTGAATGATGTACTATTAAAAATATATGAAAATGGCATAATATGCTACGAGTATAACCATTTAGAAGAGCTAAAATTGGGGATTCCAAATTCTAAATTTGCTGAACTCTTTAAATGTTTGTTTGAAAATAAAAATAAAAATAAAGAAAGTAACATAAAATTAATGAAAATATTAAGAGCTTCTGAAAAGAAAGGATTATATTTGGGGATTCCACCAGAAAACTGGGTTTCTAATTATCTATTTTACCTAAAAAATAACATAAATCCAAAGTTAAGGGAAAGATATATAAAAATTAAAAAAATGTTTGAATACATATTTAGAGATGAAAATCTTAGTTTTGACTCAATTTTAATTAACAATAGGCCAGATATTGCAGTATATTCAAAAGACTTTGAAATTCCTATAAGTATGGTAGGATTAGGGGTAAAAAAGATTTTAGAAATATTAACTCTAATATTTGGTTATGAAGGGAAAGTAATTTTGCTTGAAACTCCATCGGGACATCTTCATCCAAAGTATCAAAAGAGGTTAGTAAAAATTTTTAAAAATCAAAATATTGAATCACAAATATTTGTAATTACGTATTCCCCTTACTTTATAAATGGAATGTCTATCAATAATACGTTTAGATTTTATAAAAGGGGGGAGAAATCTACAAGATCTATTCGAATAAAAGATATAATAGAAAAATTAGAAAAAATGTATGGTCATAAATACATTATTGACTCTCACATTAAGAGAATGTTTTTATCAGATGCTGTAATTCTTATGAGCACTAATATACTAAATCTTACAATAACAGATTTAGTAGAATTAGCAGAAGCCCCTGTTGATGAATATATTATTGAAACGATATATTTGAGAAATATAAAATCCTATAAAGACTATTTAAGCTTATTAGAATTTATGAAAATTCCGTACATTCTGATATTTAGTGAGTGGGATATCTATAGTTTATATAAAAAAGAAGTATTTAAAGAACATGATGGGTTGAAAATAAGATATAAACTATTAGATGAAGGGAAATATCCAAGAGAAATAGAGGCTTATCTAAAATTTTTTGAGAATAAGCATCCATTTTGGTTATCTAAAGAAGAATTTGAATCAATAGTGAAAGATTATATTGAAACTATAGAAAATCATAGAAAAGAACTTAAAAGAAAAGGTTATAATATATTAACAACTTACGAAGATGTTGCTAAATATTGTATAAATCCATTAAAGGAAAAATTAGATAACATCATTAGAGAAAAACTCTTTATATTTACATATCCTGAATCTTTAGAGATGATATTGGTTAATAAAGATAAAATAAAGCATCCGGTTGAAAAGACACCTTATGAAAAGTCTGAAATAAAAAGATTTAAAGAATTTTTTGAATACTTCATTAAATATCACCAATTGTAATTAAAAAGGTGAAACAGTGATATTAATAAAAGATGCATTTGTAAATGGAAAAAGGCAGGATATATTAATTGAAGGAAATAAAATAAAAAAGATAGGAGAGGTTAAAAAAGAAGAGATAGAGAATGCTGAAATTATAGATGGAAAAAACAAGATAGCCATCCCTGGGTTGATAAATACACACACCCATATACCAATGACTTTATTTAGGGGAGTTGCTGACGACTTACCTTTAATGGAGTGGTTAAATAACTATATCTGGCCTATGGAGGCAAAGTTGAATGAAGAAATTGTTTATTGGGGAACTTTATTGGGATGTATAGAGATGGTTAGAAGTGGAACAACAACATTCAACGATATGTATTTCTTCTTAGAGGGGATTGCTAAGGCTGTAGATGAGAGCGGAATGAGGGCTGTTTTAGCTTACGGAATGATTGACTTATTTGATGAAGAAAAAAGAGAGAAAGAGATTAAAAATGCTGAGAAATATATAAATTATATAAATAGCTTAAATAACAGCAGAATAATGCCTGCTTTAGGACCTCATGCACCATATACATGCTCTAAAGAGCTTTTAATGGAGGTTAATAGTTTAGCTAAAAAATATAACGTCCCTATCCATATACACATGAATGAAACTTTGGATGAGATTAAAATGGTTAAAGAGAAAACAGGTATGGAACCTTTTGTTTATCTAAATTCATTTGGTTTCTTTGATGGTGTTAGAGTTATAACTGCCCACTGCGTGCATTTAACAGATGAAGAGATTAAAATAATGAAAGAAAAAAACATAAACGTCTCTCACAACCCAATTAGCAACTTAAAATTAGCTTCTGGAATAGCCCCAATTCCAAAGCTTTTGAATGAGGGAATAAACATTACCTTAGGAACTGATGGTTGTGGAAGTAACAATAACTTAAACTTATTTGAAGAGATAAAAGTATCTGCAATCTTACATAAGGGGGTTAATTTAAATCCAACTGTTGTTAAAGCAGAAACTGCATTTAACTTTGCCACTAAAAATGGGGCTAAGGCATTGAATATAAAAGCTGGAGAGATAAAAGAAGGATATTTAGCAGATATTGTTTTAATAAACTTGGATAAACCTTACTTATATCCAAAAGAGAATATAATGTCTCATTTAGTTTATGCGTTTAATGGCTTTGTGGATGATGTTATCATAGATGGAAATATAGTTATGAGGGATGGAAAGATTTTAACTGTTGATGAAGAAAAGGTCTATGAAAAAGCTGAAGAAATGTATGAAATATTGAGAAGCTAATTTTAATCTTTAAATTCATTTAACATTTTTATCAATAACCACTTATTAACAATTTTTATATTTTTTAAAATTATCCCACCTTTTGCATCATAGCCAAAAATTAAGATATCTTCCCCGTTATATTTCAAAATAAATGTCTTTTTTTCTTTCACTAAAATCTCAGCTATTTTTGAAATTTCTGATAAAAAAGATTTTAAATCATCAATTTTCTCTAAAAAACTTTTTAACTTTCCGTTCTCTGATTTTGGAGAAATTGTTTCTATAATTTTCTTTAGTGATTTTATATTCTCAATATCCAATATAATGTAATCCCTACTAATCACTAAAGAAAAAATATTGGTTAATGTTACCTCTAAACTACCTTCTTTTATCAATCTCTGAAATAAAAATAGATAATTTAGATTATTAAGCAAAATCTCACTTGTTTATTCTTTTTTCTCTTTCTTTAATGGAACAATTTTTAAACCAACTTCACCGTCAATGGTTAATTTATTAAATACAATCTTAACTTCGCTTCCACTACCTTCTAAGACTTTAGCTATTTTTTCAACATCTACATTAACTTTAGGTAATTTACCTTTAACTTCATCTAATAATTTTAACATCTCTTCAACTTTTTCCTTTGAAACTACATCTTTCTTTTCTTTTAAATTATTTAAGAAGTTAGTTATTTTTTCTATCTTTTCTGCAATTTCTTTAGGAACTTCAATTTTTATTTCTTTAACTTCCTTACCTTCTGACATATTAATCCCCCACGATTTTTATTAGTTGTAATCAATTATTTAATCTTGGTTATATTTAAAGGTATCTATTTGTTCAATAGTTATCAAGTATATTTTTAAATTCTTTTAAGGCATTGTCAACATCAATATCTTCTATCTTTTTTATTTTCCTTAAGAATTCTTTTCTTAGCTCTATAATATCTTTAATCTTATCTTTACTAAATTTACATGATTTTATATATTCACTTACGATTTTTCTCGTTTCTTTATCAATTTTATCAAAAATATTATCGTTTTTATTTTTATTTTCATCTTCAATATAAAACTTAGGAATTTCTTTACTTTTTTCAATTAATTTTTTAGCAATATTTTCTAAATCAATATCTTTTGTCGTATCTATTATTAAAAACGGTTCATCCCATTTATATTTTTTCCCTGGTTCATCAAACTTTTCATACATCTTTTTAATTACTTCATTTGGTATCTTTTCCCCTCTCTCAATATTCCTTTTAATTAAAACATCTAAAGGAGCTTTTAAATATATTATAGCATAATTTTTGTTGTATTTTTTGGCTATATTTATTAAATCCCTTCTCATTGAGTTGTAATAATTGGTGTCGTCAACAATAACCCAATAGTTTTTTAAGGCATTATCTATTAAGTTATGTGTTGTTTTTCTAATAAATTCTTCATATTTTTCTTTCCAAATTGGAAAACTCTCTCTAATCAAATCACTTCCTAAGATTATAATGTCAATGTTATTTTTACTCAAAACCTTTGCCAAATTCTTTGAGAATGTTGATTTCCCAACCCCTGGCAGTCCTGTTAAAATGATTAACATGATATCCCCCAAACTTATTTTTAGGGTAAAATATAAATATGAGGAAGTCAATAATAGTGTATAGATGTGGCACAATCAAGGTGATAGCGTGAGCTTATCAATGAATTTAAAATTATGTAATTATCACAACTGTAACTGCAATATTGGAGAGGAATATTATAATCACACTTATCCTCAATTTTGGAATAGAGTTATTGAGAAGTATAAGCTCAATAGAATAATTTCTTATGATTTCACTTCCTTGCCTTATTATAGATTTGTGGGAATGGTTGGAGATTTTATTTCAAAGAATATCACAACAGGACCTTGCCTATTAACACCAAAAGAAATTAGAAAGCTCAACCCTAATATAGATTTTGAAGAAGTTAAGAAGATGTTTTTAAGACATCCAACATTTGAAGATTATGTATCAGTGGCTATTGAGACAAATAAGGGATATAAAAACCACATAATAATTGAAACTTACGAATATGCAAAACTTGTTGAATATAAGACAAAAATACCTTTTGAGGAGGCATTAAAATTAACTAAACTCAGTGCAAAGAACTTTAAAAAATACTACAAAAAGAAAGTTAAGGCAAAATATTATCTAACGCACAAAAAATCATTTGATAGAAGGTTGAGAGAACTTTGTAATGAGTATTACAAATATTACTTAGAAAATGCAAACATTTCAAAGAAAGGGAAGGAAATAATAAAAAACAATCCTGAAGAATCAACTTGGTTGAGGATTAAAGTTTCATTCCTTCCAGAGGCAATAAATAAAGATAACTCTACAATAGTTGAGCCAGTTTCAAGTATTGAGGGAATGTTATTAGCTCACAAAATTTCAGAAGTTAGTGGAATTGTTGTTAGAAGTCCACCAACTTTAAATTTAAAACCAATTATGAATGAAGGAAATGAGAACGAGATATTTTACTTAAACAATGATATAGAGGAAGAAATAAAAAAACTAACTTATGGAACAAGAACAAAGTGGGGATGCTCATTGTATCACAACCTTTTATTCCTAAATTCCCCAATATGTTGCAACAAAAATTGCGAAGAGTGTTTAGAAATCTTTATAAATAAAATTAAAAATATTAAAAATTAATGGGGTGAAAAAATGATTTATGACACAATAATTATTGGTGCTGGACCTGGGGGATTAACCGCTGGGATATACGCTATGAGAGGTAAGTTAAACGCCATATGTATAGAAAAAGAAAATGCTGGGGGGAGGATTGCTGAAGCTGGAATTGTTGAAAACTATCCTGGATTTGAAGAGATTAGAGGATATGAATTAGCTGAAAAATTTAAAAATCATGCTGAAAAGTTTAAACTACCTATAGTGTATGATGAAGTTGTTAAAATAGAAACTAAAGAGAGACCATTTAAGGTTATAACAAAAAATTCTGAGTATTTAACTAAAACTATAGTTATAGCAACTGGAACAAGGTCCAAAAAACTTGGTTTAAATGAAGATAAGTTTGTTGGTAAAGGAGTTAGTTACTGCACAATGTGTGATGCCTTCTTCTATTTAAATAAGGAAGTTATAGTTATTGGAAGGGACACTCCAGCAATAATGAGTGCTATAAATTTAAAAGACATCGCTAAAAAGGTTATTGTAATTACGGATAAATCAGAGTTAAAAGCTGCTGAGCCAATAATGTTAGATAAGCTTAAAGAAGCTAATAACGTTGAAATAATATACAATGCTAAACCATTAGAAATTATTGGAGAAGAAAGAGCAGAAGGAGTTAAAATATCAGTTGATGGAAAGGAAGAAATAATAAAGGCAGATGGGATATTTATAAGCTTAGGACATGTTCCAAATACTGAGTTTTTAAAAGATAGTGAAATAGAATTGGATAAAAAAGGATTTGTTAAAACAGATGAAAATTGTAAGACAAATATAGATGGAATTTATGCTGTAGGAGATGTTAGGGGAGGGATTATGCAGGTAGCAAAAGCTGTAGGAGATGGATGTGTAGCTATGGCAAATATTATTAAATACCTGCAAAAATTATAAAAAATTAATAATTTTTAGCATAAAAATTAATTATTTTAACTATTTTGTGTTAAAGGAATATCATAGGACTTTCGCAGTTTATATATTAATTTGGCACTTAGATGCCTTTAGGCATCAATTTTCATTAATAAATATTTATTCCTGCGAAAGTCCTATGTCATAAACAATATCTCCTATTTTAAAGTTTAATCTTAAATCCTCTATGTTATCTGGTTTTTTGAATATCCAATATCCTTCAATTTCTTGATTAATTCCAATTTCTATTTCATCAATCCCTCCAATTTTCCAATATTTTTCATTTCCAGAAACTAAACACACTTCTGTAGGGGCAAATTTGTATGTGTCGGAATTTAAGTTTTTGGCTATAAAATCAACTCTAAATACTTTTTCAATTTTATTAGTTTGGTTATTATAAACTCTGTAATAACCAAATTCTTTTACAATGAATTTTATTCCCACATCATCTCTAAATTCTTCTATATTAGTTTTTATTGAGTTTTCATGATATTCTTTTTCAAAGATTTCTTTCATTTCTTTTTCTGAATATCTTTCAATTGTTCCATAGGTTGTTTTTGATATCTTTATGTTGTTATACTCATAAGTCAATACAAATTTTGCATTACTATAAAAGCCCTTAATTTTTGGTAATTCAATCTCATAGTAATAATTTGCTTTCATAGGAAGCTCGTTAATATCATAAGTTTTTTTAAACAACAAACCACTATCATCAAATATCTCTAATATAACTTTTCCACTATTAACTTTTGCTAAACTGCCATTTTCATAGGTTAATGCAAACTGAATTTTTGTTTTATTACCTTCTTTTACAATATACATATATTTTATTTCTTTTATTTTATTTAATTGCTCTTTTTCAGTTTTTTAAATTAAACTTTCATTATCTAATGGTTTATTTGTTTCAATATTATTTATTTCATTATTTACATTTGTTGTTTTATTTGTAGTGCATCCACATAGCAAAACAGCAATTATAAAAATAAAAAATAGCTTTTTCATAACTTTCACCTCACAAAAATAAATAAAAAAAGAAAAAATTTAGAGAGTGATTTTATTTATCATCTAATTTACTCTTTTAATGCTGGAATTATCTTCTTACCAATTAATTTAATTGCTGTTTCTTTGTTTGGTCCAATTGGTGAACCAGCAACGATTTGTGTAACTCCCATTTCAGCTAATTTCTTACACTTCTCAACAACATCATCTGGTGTTCCGTAGATTGAGAATGCTTCTAACATAGCATCGTCAACTGTTCCAAATGCTGTTCCAAAGTCCCCTTTCTTCAATGCTTCTCTTATCTTCTCAACTTTTTCCACATCAATTCCATGTCTCTCTAAGACAACTGGTGGTGAACCTGCAGCAATGAAAGCAACAACTGGAACTGCTGCTTGCTTAGCTTTTTCTGCATTTTTATCAACTGACATACATGCATAAGCAGCAACATCAATTTCATCCATACTTCTTCCAGCAGCTTCAGCTCCCTTCTTAATTAATGGAATTGCTGCTTCAAAGTCTTTTGGATTTGATGCGTTAATTAAAACTCCATCAGCAATCATACCTGCTGTTTCTAACATCTTTGGTCCTTGTGCTCCAACATAAACAGGAACTTTCTTTTGAATTGGTTTTACAGCTAAAGCAGCTCCTGCAACTTTAACAACTTTTCCTTCAAATGAAACTCTCTCTCCAGCTAATAATTTTCTCATAACTTCAATTGACTCTTTTAATGTTGTAACTGGCTTAACCCACTCAATTCCTAAAGCATCGAATGTTGCTTTATCTCCTGGACCAATACCTAAAACAGCTCTTCCCCCTGATATTTCATCTAATGTTGCAATAGCTGATGCTGTTATTGCTGGATTTCTAACGTACGGGTTTGTAACTCCTGGCCCCAATTTTATTTTGTTTGTGTTCATTGCGATAGCTGTTAAAGCCATGTATACGTTTCTGTTGTTGTAGTGGTCTGTAATCCAACAGTACTCAAACCCATTATCTTCAGCTAACTTAACATAGTAACAGAGTTTTTGTATTGGTTCGTTTGGGACAAATTCAATACCAAATTTCACAATCTCACCCTTGGTTTTTTGTTATTAATAACAATTACTATATTATCATTTTATGGTAGTAATTAAGTTTTCTATTTACCACAAATCGAAAAATATTTATAGAGGTAAAAATTTTTGATAGGGGGTATTAATTTATAAGAAAATATTTAACTCTAAGAAAAAATGTTTAAATGTCAAAAACCATTTAAATAATATAAATAATATTTAGGAAGTTTATCACAATTTTGTGATTCTTCAAATCATCATCTTAATTCTAATCATATTTCATATTATAAGCTTAATTTGAAGGTGACAGTTATGAATCTGGAAGAAAGAAAGAAATTGGAAACAAAATCTATTGATGAACTGGATTTAATTGGAAAAAAAGTTTGTGTTGATACCTGTGTAGTTATAGATGGTAGAATAACTGAATTAATTGAGAGAGGTAAGCTGAAAGATGCTACAATAATAATCCCTGAAGCAGTTGTTTCTGAATTAGAATATCAAGCAAATATGGGAAGAGAAATTGGATATAAAGGAATAGAAGAGCTTAGAAAATTAACAGAGAAAGCTAATGAGCATAATATTAAAGTTGAATACTGTGGAGAGAGGCCTACAAGAGAAGAGATATTTTTGGCAAAAAGTGGAGAAATTGATGCAATGATTAGAAAAGTAGCCAAAGAGACAAACTCTATATTATTAACAAGTGATTGGATTCAATATAACTTAGCTAAAGCACAAGGTATTGAAGCTTACTTCTTAGAAACCATGGAAGAAGAAGTTGAACTTATATTAGATAAATACTTTGATGAAGAAACAATGTCTGTGCATTTAAAAGAAGGATGTTTGCCTTATGCTAAAAAAGGTAAGCCAGGGGCTGTTAAATTAGTCCCAGTTGGAGATAAGGAGCTAACTAAAGAAGAAATGGAAGATATCATTGACAACATTATAAAGTATGCTGAACAAAACAATGGATTCTTTGAAATTCAGAGAAAGGGGGCTACAGTCATTCAGTTAGGAAATATCAGGATTTCAATTGCAAGACCACCATTCTCTGAGGCATTGGAAGTTACAGCAGTTAGACCAGTAGTTAAAGCTTCATTAGAAGATTACGGATTGTCAGAGAAATTAATGCAGAGATTAAAAGAAAGAGCAGAAGGAATTTTTGTTTCTGGACCTCCAGGAAGTGGAAAATCTACATTTGTAGCTGCATTGGCTGAATTCTATAGAAGCCAAGGAAAAATAGTTAAGACAATGGAAAGTCCAAGAGATTTGCAGGTTAGTAAGGAAATAACCCAATATGCACCATTGGAAGGAGATATGGAGAAGACATGTGATATCCTATTATTGGTTAGACCTGACTACACAATTTATGATGAAGTTAGGAAGACAAGGGACTTTGAGATATTTGCAGACATGAGAATGGCTGGAGTTGGAATGGTTGGAGTTGTTCATGCTTCAAAACCAATAGATGCCATCCAAAGATTAATTGGAAGAGTTGAGCTTGGAGTTATTCCACAAGTTGTTGATACTGTAATATTCATAAAAGATGGTAAGATACAGAAGGTTTATGAGATTGACTTCACAGTTAAAGTGCCTTATGGAATGGTTGAAGAAGATTTAGCAAGGCCTGTTATTGAAGTTAAGGACTTTGAGACTGGAAGAGTTGAGTATGAAATCTATACTTATGGAGAGCAAGTTGTAGTCATGCCAATTAAAGATGAAAATAATAAAAGAGCTCCAATATATGGATATGCTGAAGAGAAGTTAGAGGAGATATTGAAAAAACTTCTACCAAGAAAAGCCAAGCCAATGGTAAAAGTTACTGGAGATAATTCAATTGATTTAATTGTTCCAGAAAAATATGTTGGGGCTATTATAGGTAAAGGTGGAAGGGAAATATCAAAATTAGAAGATATGCTTGGATTGAAGATTTCAGTTAAAGAAAAGGAAAAAGAAGAAGAAAAAGATATGGAAAGGATATATAGAAAGTATGAATTTGTAAGTGAGCTTGAATCAACAAGGATTTATGAAACTGACAAATATGTAGTTGTAGATGTTGGAGAGGACTTTGCAGGAGAGAATATAAGAATCTACATAGATGGAAAGTTATTAACAACTGTAACTGTTAGAAATGATGGAACAGTAAGGATAAACAAAAAAACAAAGGTAGGAAAAGAGATTTTAGATGCAATTGACGAAGGAAGAGATATATATGTTGATTTGCAGTAAAATGTCTTTTACTATTTTTTAACTGAAACTTTAAGAAAGTTTCATCAAAATTGGACACTATTGGACATTAATTGCCTCTGAAAGAGGCAACTTATAACTAATTATCAAAGTTTTAAAACTAATATGGCATTTATAGAAGCCCTTTGGGCTTCTAAGTTCATTAACAAATATATTTCCTTTGATAATTGGTTAAATGGACGTGGGGTATCCGCAACCATAGGGCTATCGCCCTATTGGGATACCCCAGAAATTCTAAGTTACACCTCCGAGCGTAAGCGAGGAGGTGTTAGATTTTGATGAACCTTTTAGTAAAAGGTTCATACCAATAGGGGCTTTGCCCCTATGGTTTTTTAACTTTTAGCTATTTTTACAGCATCTTTTAAGTTAATTAAACCTTTATATAAAGCAGAGCCAATAACAACTCCATAAATGTCAAGCTCTTTTAGAGCTTTTATATCATCTAAGGTTGTAATCCCACCAGAATAGATGATAGGAATGTTAGTTTTTTCAATTAGCTCTTTAATTACATCTATATTTATCCCTTTTAATAAACCTTCAACATCTACATTTGTAAATAATATATAACCAACCTTATCTTCAAATTCTTTAATAACTTGTATTGGAGTTTTATCTACTTTTTCTTTCCATCCTTTGATAACCACTTTCCCATCTTTACACTCTACAGCCAAAACAATCCTATCCTTTCCAATCTCTTTATTTAAATCATCTATAAATTCTGGTTCTAAAATAGCCTTAGTTCCAACTATGACTCTATCAACACCAATATCTATCAATTCTTTTGCTACATCTAAGCTTCTAATTCCTCCACCTACTTCAACTGGAACATTAACTTCTTTTATAATGTTTTTAATAATATCTCTATTATTCCCACTTCCAAATGCGGCATCTAAGTCAATTATATGCAAATACTCAGCCCCATTTTCTACCCATTTTTTAGCAACTTCAACTGGATTATCTATCTCTAAATGCTTTTTATTTGGGTCTCCTTGAATTAATTGAACACATTTTTTATCTTTTAAATCAACTGCAGGAATTATTATCATTTTAAATCACCACAGAGTTATTATTCCATAGGGGCAAAGCCCCTATTGGTATGAACCTTTTACTAAAAGGTTCATCAAAATCTAACACCTCCTCGCTTACGCTCGGAGGTGTAACTTAGAATTTCTGGGGTATCCCAATAGGGCGATAGCCCTATGGTTGCGGATACCCCGGGATGCATTGCTTCTTTTGGGAAGCAATGCCTCTTAGAATTATAGTTTTTTGCAAAACTTATTAAATTAAAAAGGCATATTTGAAGCCCTACATTCCAAGATATTTTGCAAAACTATATATATTTTAATCGAAATTACCACAGAGTTATTATTAATGGTCCTTTAGCATTTGGTTTCTTTTTTATCATTAGTATGGCATCTTCCCCATCTTCATAGTATTTTGGAAGGAGCTTTCTATCTCTATAACCCATCTTATAATAAAATTTTCTTGCAACAATGTTTGAAACTCTAACCTCCAAAACTATATAATTACAATTGGCTATATTGAAATAGTAGTTCTCAAGCGTCTTTAATAAAGCCGTTCCAATTCCCAACCCCCTATATTCTTTTTTTACAGCTAATGAGACAATATGTCCATTTCCCCAATCCATACTTCCCAATATATAGCCAACGACCTTTCCATTAATCTCTGCCACATAAAAACAGTTTGGATACATTGACCAAATTCCTAAAATTAACTCAGTAGGATAAGGGTTTTTAAATGCTTCTTTTTCAATTTCTTCAACTGCATCTAAATCTTTAGATGTAAATTTTCTTATTATCATGTTCCCACTAACTTTTAGTAAAACTTTCTGAATAATTTTTAACCAAATAAATGTTATGTATTTTTTATTTTAATTATTATTTTAGATTCTTTTTATTTAATCTTTCCCTCTCTAAGATAAATTTTTTCTTATCTAATCCATAGGAATAGCCGCCCAAAGAATTTTTAGCAACAACTCTATGACAAGGAATTATTAAAGGCAAAGGGTTTCTTTTTAAAGCCATTCCAACAGCTCTTGGTGAGGTGTTTAGTTTTTTAGCTATATCTCCATAAGTTAATACATCCCCAAATTCTATGTCTTTAACAACATCTAAAACTTTTTTTGTAAATTCTGGAACTTCTAATTTATAATTTATTATCTTTCTTGCTTCTTTATCATCCATTCTTCCAAGATATAGTTCTAATATAATCTCTGCCACTTTTAAATATTCATCTTCTGGGTTGCTAATAATTTCCCCATTCATAAACTTAAATACCTCTTCTCTTCTCAAAGGGATTGTATTTTTAACTAATTGATTACCTTTAAATATCATTCCTATAAAATAATCTTCTATCTGAATTATCATGCTCTCACGGTGAAAAGCTATGTTGATTGTAATTAACTATAAGACGTACAAAGAGAGTATTGGAAAGAGAGGTTTAGAAATAGCCAAAGTTGCTGAAAAAGTTAGTGAAGAAAGTGGAGTTACAATAGGAGTAGCTCCTCAATTTGTAGATTTGAGAATGATTGTTGAAAACGTTAATATTCCAGTTTATGCTCAACATATTGATAACATAAATCCTGGAAGCCATACAGGACATATATTAGCTGAAGCAATTAAAGATTGTGGTTGTAAAGGAACTTTAATAAACCACTCAGAGAAGAGAATGTTGTTGGCAGATATTGAAGCAGTTATAAATAAATGTAAAGCTCTTGAATTAGAAACAATTGTCTGTACAAATAATATAAACACTTCTAAGGCAGTTGCAGCTTTAAATCCTGATTACATTGCAATTGAGCCTCCAGAACTTATAGGGACAGGAATTCCAGTATCAAAAGCAAATCCTGAGATTGTTGAAGGAACAGTTAAAGCGGTTAAAGAAATAAATAAAGATATTAAAGTTCTATGTGGGGCTGGAATATCTAAGGGAGAAGATGTTAAAGCTGCCCTTGATTTAGGGGCTGAGGGTGTTTTATTAGCTTCTGGAGTAGTTAAAGCAAAGAATGTAGAAGAAGCTATAAGAGAACTGATTAAATTTATCTAAATAATTTTATTTTAATTTTGACACTTTAACTATTTTATAAATAATTTCTAAATTATATTTTTTGGTGATATTAATGGCTTTTGGATTAGATAAAAATGTAGAGGGAGCTTTATGTTATCTGCTGTTTTGGGTTAGTGGATTGATATTTTTATTGTTGGAGAAAGAGGATGATTTTATTAGATTTCACGCTATTCAGTCATTTATAACATTTTTAAGTTTAAATTTAGTAGCTATGGTTATTTCAGCAATTCCAATAATTGGATGGATAGCTTCTGCTTTAATAAATATAGCAATAGTGGTTTTATGGATTGTTGGAATGATTAAAGCATATAATGGAGAGAAATATAAATTCCCAATATTTGGAGACATAGCAGAGAAATACTACAAAGACTTTCTAAGATAACTTTAAATTTTATTTTTATTACTGTAGAGGGTGAGAGCTTTGATAGAGATTGAAACTTTTTTAGAAAAATCTTTAAAAAATAGGATAAGTTTTGATAATGCTATATATCTTTATGAGAATTTTAATGCTATAGATTTGCTGTATTTAGCTTTTAAGATAAAGAATGAAATAAAAAATAATGATAGAATTAAATTATGTGCTATAATAAATGCTAAAAGTGGAAAATGTTCAGAGAATTGTATTTTCTGCTCTCAGTCAATTCACAATAATTGCAACATCCCAATATATCCATTAAAATCAAAAAAAGAGATTTTAGAGTATGCAAAAAAATTTGATGGTGTTGTTGAAAGATTTGGTATAGTCACAAGTGGTAAAAAAATTAATGATGATGAATTTACAGAAATTCTTGAAGCTATAGAGCTTATAAAGGAAGAAACAAATTTAAAAGTATGCTGTTCTTTGGGTTTATTGGATGAAGAAAAATTAAAGGAGTTGAAGAAGTTGGATGTTAGAGTTCATAACAACTTAGAAACGTCAAAAAATTACTTTAAAAATATATGCTCAACTCACAGCTATGAGGATAAGGTAAAAGTAATAAGAGAAGCAAAGAAAATTGGCTTAGAAGTTTGTAGCGGCGGAATATTTGGACTTGGGGAAAGCATAGAAGAAAGAATAAAGATGGCTTTTGAACTTAAAGAGCTCGGAGTTGATAGCGTCCCAATAAATATTTTACATCCAATTGAGGGGACTAAAGCATATCAAATGGTAAAAAATGGAGAAATTAAGCCAATAAGTATTTCAGATGTTTTGAAGTCAATAGCTTTATATAAAATAATTATGCCTTATGCAGAGATTAGATTGGCTGGTGGAAGAGCATACAACTTAAAAGATTACCAATCCTATTCTTTAATGGCTTTGGATGGATTAATGGTTGGAAACTATTTAACTACAAAAGGTAGAATTTTAGAAGATGACTTAAAAATGATTGCAGATTTTTGTAATTTGGTGGAATGATATGTGGTTCAAAAAAAGAATCATAATGAAAGAAACAAATATACTTTTAAAGGTAGATGATAAAAGGTATTTTAAAAGGGCAGAAGAAATTATCTTAAAAAATAGATTAGAATTGGAAAGATATATATTAAAAAACCCTTATTTTTTAACTTCTTACTATCCAATTGATGTAGAATACGATGCCCCAGAAATTGTAAAGTTAATGGCTATAGCTGGAGAAATTGCCAATGTAGGTCCTATGGCAAGTGTTGCTGGAGCTATAGCGGAGATGCTAATTAAAAATATTGGAGCAAAAAACATCATTGCTGAAAATGGTGGAGATATTTGTTTAAGAGCTAAAAAAGATGTTGTTGTTGGCTTATATGCTGGAAATTCAAAGATTACTGGGGAGGTTGGATTTAAGTTAAAAAAAGAGAAGATTAAAAATATATATGGCATTTGTACTTCATCAGCAACAGTAGGACATTCAATAAGTTTTGGAGAGGCAGATGCAGTTACTGTTTTTGCTAAAAGTTCTGCTATAGCAGATGCAGCAGCAACCTCTATTTGCAATGCTTCAAGGGGAAGAAATGAGGAAGAGATGATAAACAATGCATTAGAAAAGGTAGATGAAATTGAAAAAATAGATGGAGTTTTTATTGTTGTAAAAGATAAGGTAGGGATTAAAGGAAAAATTCCAGAGTTAGTTAAGACAGATAAAAAAATAACCTTAGGAGAGTTGTTTGATATCTATTAAAAAATTATTAAAATCATTAGGTAAGAATAATTATGCTAAAAATAAAAATGGTGAAATCAATGTATGAAGTTAGAGATATAAACCTTTGGAAAGAAGGAGAGAGAAAAATTCAATGGGCAAAACAACACATGCCTGTTTTAGGTTTAATTAGAGAGAGATTTAAAGAAGAAAAGCCATTTGAGGGAATAACAATAGGAATGGCTTTGCATTTAGAGGCAAAGACAGCTGTTTTAGCAGAGACATTGATGGAAGGAGGGGCAGAGATTGCTATAACTGGATGTAATCCTTTATCTACTCAGGATGATGTAGCTGCTGCTTGTGCCAAAAAAGGAATGCATGTTTATGCATGGAGAGGAGAGACAGTTGAAGAATATTACGCTAATTTAAATAAAGTTTTAGACCACAAGCCAGACATCATTATAGATGATGGATGTGATTTGATATTTTTATTGCATACAAAGAGAACTGAGCTTTTAGATAATATAATGGGGGGGTGTGAAGAAACAACAACTGGGATTATTAGATTGAGGGCAATGGAAAGAGAGGGGGCTTTAAAATTCCCAGTTATGGATGTAAATGATGCTTATACAAAACACCTATTTGATAATAGGTATGGAACTGGGCAGAGTGCTTTAGATGGGATTTTGAGGGCTACAAACTTATTAATTGCTGGAAAAACTGTTGTTGTAGCAGGGTATGGATGGTGTGGTAGAGGAGTGGCTATGAGGGCTAAGGGATTGGGGGCAGAGGTTGTTGTTACTGAAGTTAATCCAATTAGAGCTTTAGAGGCAAGAATGGATGGATTTAGAGTTATGAAGATGGAAAAAGCTGCAGAGATTGGAGATATATTTATAACAACAACTGGATGTAAAGATGTTATTAGAAAGGAACATATATTAAAAATGAAAAATGGAGCTATTTTAGCAAATGCTGGACACTTTGACAATGAAATTAATAAAAGACATTTAGAAGAGTTAGCTAAATCAATAAAAGAAGTTAGAAATTGTGTAACTGAATATGATTTGGGAGATAAGAAAATATACTTATTGGGAGAGGGTAGATTAGTGAATTTAGCATGTGCAGATGGACATCCATGTGAAGTTATGGATATGAGCTTTGCTAACCAAGCTTTAGCGGCTGAATATATTCTAAAAAATCATGATAAATTAGAGCCAAGGGTTTATAACATTCCTTATGAGCAAGATTTGATGATTGCTTCTTTAAAATTGAAATCAATGGGTATTGAAATTGATGAATTAACTGAAGAGCAGAAAAAATACTTAGAAGATTGGAGAGAAGGAACTTAAATCATTCTAAAATTCTAAGTAGAAATTTGAAAAAAGAAAAATAGAAATCAAATTTTAGTTATTCAAATTCTAAATCTAAATCTTCTAATCTTCTCTTAAATTCTTCTAAAACCATATCTTCATACTTCTCTTCTGTTGTTGGATTTCCATTTTCATCCTTAGCAACAAAACATGCTGCTAATCTTAAATAATGTCCGGCATCATCCCACGGAACTGTTGATATTAATTTTTCTTTAATTAAGTGTTGAGAGAAATCTTCTGCTGTTTCAAATTCAATACCATTAGCTCTTCTTGGTGATTTAACATACAAGTAGAATGTTCCTCCTGGCATTCTTGCTTTAAATCCTACTTCATTTAATATTTTAACCATCTTTCTTAATCTTCTCTCATAC
The DNA here is from genome assembly GCF_000739065.1 of Methanocaldococcus bathoardescens. Lineage (GTDB taxonomy): Archaea > AGJL01 > Methanococci > Methanococcales > Methanocaldococcaceae > Methanocaldococcus > Methanocaldococcus bathoardescens. Next base: position 138,441 of record NZ_CP009149.1, read on the forward strand.
TTCTGTCTAACTCTTTCAGTTATTTCTGGGTGTTGCAAACAATAAATTCCAGCTTTTTGGATTGGGATGAATTGCCCACTATCAAAGTTATCCTTAACTGTTGCAAACGCTTTAATTATAAGTTCATTTCCAACTAAAAATGCCAATCTCCAACCAGTCATGTTAAATGCCTTTGAGAAACTGTGGATTTCAACACCAACCTCTTTTGCATCTTTAACTGATAAAAATGAGAGCGGTTTTCCATCATAAACCAAAGCTCCATAAGCGGCATCTTGAACAACAATAACCTCATTTTCAAATGCAAAATCAACAACTTCTTTATAGAATTTCTTTGTTGCTTGTGCTCCTGTTGGGTTGTTTGGGTAATTGAGATAGAGTATCTTTGCCCTCTTTTTAATATCCTCTGGAATACTCTCTAAATCTGGTAAGAAATCATTTTCCTCTAACAATGGTAAATTATAAACTTCTCCACCATACCATTTTGTGTGTGTTGCTGTAACTGGATAGCCAGGGACTGTCATCAATGTAACATCTCCAGGGTTGATGAAGGCAGAGGTTATATATGCTAATGCTGGCTTTGAACCCATTGAGTGAATAACCTCATTAACCGGGTCTATATCTTTAACTCCATAAACCTTTTCCATGTATGGTGGGACAGCATCTTTTAACTCTTGAATTCCGTTATCTGCATATCCTCTATTTTCCCATTTTTTAGCTTCCTCACACAAAACTCTTATAACTTCAGGGTCTGCCATTTCATCTGGCTCTCCAACACCCATATCTATTAATTCCATATCTGGATGTCTTTTCATAGCTTCTTGCTTTGCTCTCTTAATTTTCTCAAACTTGTAAATTACATCTTCTTTTCCAAACTTCTTTCCACCAATTCTCTCAGCAAATAAGTTTTGTATGTAGCTCTCCATCCTCTCACCAAATGACATTTTATCTATTGTTATTGTTCATAATAAGTTGATTGGATATAAAAATTTTATTTAGCAAGTGTAAATCTTACATCATCATCTCCAACATCAAAAATTCCTAATCTAACACCAGCATCAATCCAACCATAGGCATAATTTAATGAAGCAAATGCGGTTACATAATCCCCTCTCTCTTTAAATGCTTTGGCATCTTCAAAATAACTCTCTATCATCAATAAAAAATCTTTAGCTACATCATACAACAAACTCCTCTTTGGTGGCATACCTTTTTTAATAATGTTTATAGCTTCCTCTGTTCTTTTAAAGTAATTTTCTAATTTTTCCTCAGTTATCTCTCTAATCACTTTTCTCACCATTAAAAAATTTTCTTAAACATATTAAGTTTGTAAATTTCCATCCTTTGGATTTATAAAATTTTAATGCTTTTTTGTTGTCTTTATCTGCTAATAATGATAATCTTAATAAACCATTTTCTTTGCAGTATTTTTCTGCTTCAGCTAAAAGTTTGCTTCCAATACCTTTTCCTCTAAACTTTTCATCAACAACTATAGTGTCAGGACTTCGCAGTTTATATTATTTATTTTTGGAATTTAGACACCCAAGAGGGTGTCAATCTGCAATAAAATTTTATTCCTGCGAAAGTCCTATTTAATCATCATCCTCATCATAAATAAATATATCTTCAATCTTAACACCAAAAAACTTTGCTATTTTAAATGCTAATTTTAAAGACGGGTCGTATTTCCCCTTCTCTATAGCAATAATTGTTTGCCTACTAACTCCTAACTTTTTTGCCAATTCTTCTTGAGTTAAGTTATGCATTGCCCTATAAATTTTTAATTTATTTTTCATTTTTTCACTATGCAAATTTTTTAAATGTATAGAACTCAATTATAAACATATTTGCTGTAATAACAAGTATTATTGTCCTAATGAAATCAACTGCTTCAATACAAAACTCTTTTAAAGGTAATATCAACAAAAATACATAAACAGTGAGCAATAACCCAAGGACAGACATTAAGGTTAAAAATCCAGATTTTTGTTTGAGATTTTCAACAAATTCATCAAAAACTTCAAAGATTAGTTTATACTTTGGGAATAAAACTCCTATAATAATTAAAAGAATTAACGCAGATATTCCAGTTGCAATATCTAAAAATGCCTTATCACAAATAACTCCTAAGAATATTAAAATCCCTTCAATAAATCCAATACTCAATGCTAATAAATTCTCATACAACCTTTCATTTATATCTTTTTTATCAATGAACGGCCAAATTATAAAGATTACCAATAAGAAAGCCAAAACAATTTTAAAATTTTTAATAAATATGGATAAAAGCAAAACTGCTAAAAAATCAATAGCCAAGATAAGTTTTATTTTGGTTTTTAATTCCATAGTTTCACCTTATGTGTATTTTTTTAAAGCAATAAATAAAAAAGAATATCAAACTTAAGACAAAGATTGTCATTAAAAATGCAATAACATCTGAAGAAAATGCAATTTTTACATCAAAGAAAGCTATAAAATTAAAAATTAAAACTAAATAAATCCAAAAAGAAATAATTAGCATAACCGACGATTTTTTAAATACCTCTGCTTTTAATTCATCTAAATTTACTATATCATAGCAATCTTTTCCCATCATTTTGAATATTACGTAAAGAAAAATCATCATCAATACTAAAATCTCAACCACAACAATTATAGAGAGATAGTTTTTCAAAATTCCAAAAATCATTAAAAAAGAATTTATAATTCCTAAAATCATGGAAAATGTAGCTTCATCATTTGAAATTATTGATTTAGAAGTTATTTTATATTTTTTGTGGGCATTATTCTTTGCATAAATAAATAATCCAATAAAGATTAAGGTAAAAATCATTAAACCAATTCCAACCAATCCTAAAAAGTTTCTATTAATCATTAAACCTCCAACAACTAAAACAATCCAAAATACATTTGAAATTAAAATCATCAACTCATTTATTACATCTTTAATAAATTCTTTAGTCCTCCATTTCATTAAAATCACCAAATTTTTTAAAATTAAAGAAACAATAAAGATAAACCACTAAATAAATAATCCAAATTGTGAGAAATATCTCTCCAACATCTAAGCGATAGTTATATCCATTAGATAATCTAATTAAAAGAAAATACCATCCAATTGACATTACATAAGCTTTTAAGGATATATATGATGCTAAATATTTAATTTGAGATTTTTTATCCGTGGATATTGGTGCATCAACTATTGAATTATAAAATTTCGTAGATATTGCAAAATAAACTAAAGATAGCAAAATAGCAAAAATAACCTCCCAAATAATCAGATTTGAATAAATTTTCTGATAATAAAGAACTATTCCCATTAAAAATCCAATAGTTATGGTTAGGATTTCTTCAACAGCCTTCATAAAATCACCTAACTAAATTTTAAAGTGTAATATGCCCTAAAAATTATGAGTTGGGAGATTAAAATCATCAATGGTAAGGAAGACATGTCATAAACAGAAATTTCCAAATTTAATCCAGCAGAGATTGATAGATACAAAAGCACTATAGATGAGATTAAAAACGAAAACACTGCCCTAAATGCACTCTTTTCTGAAATAGTTATTTTTAACTCATCAATAAGCTCTTCATCTATCTCAACTTTTGCTGATTTCTTAACTATCATCTCAACAACTACTGAGAATAATACAATAGATATACCAAATAATTTGAAATTTAGAAATTTTGAAGATAGATAAATCCCTAAAATCCAAAATACTCCCCACAGCAATCCAACTAAAAAAATCATTAACTGCTCTTCTCTATCTCCAAATAATGGATGGCTCTTTTTAGCTACGTAAATAAATATTCCAAACAGTATTAAAAATATCAATAAGTTTGCAACTTCCTTCAAATTTAAAAATACAAGTAAAATTGTTGATGCTGTTACTAAAAACCCCATCAAAAACCCAGGAATAATTTTATTCCTGACATTCAACATTTCGCCCCTGTCATGTTAATATTCCTTTACATTATGTTAAGTATGTTTAACATTTCTGTATATAAAATTTTTTATAGTAAGATTTAAATATTTGGATAGCCAAGAAATTTTTATCTATGCCTAAACTATTTTCGTCAATTAACTTAATCTCCAAAACTTTATATATTACCTTTACAATTGTTAATGATTGATAATGACAATTTAGGGTGAGTGTATGATAGAAATTAGATTCCATGGAAGAGGAGGACAGGGAGCTGTTACTGCCGCTCAAATATTGGCTAAAGCTGCTTTTTATGATGGAAAGTTCTGTCAAGCATTTCCATTCTTTGGTGTTGAAAGAAGAGGAGCCCCAGTTATGGCATTTACAAGAATAGACGATAAAAAAATCACATTAAGATGCCAAATATACAACCCAGATTATGTTGTAGTTCAAGACCCTACTCTTTTAGAGAGTGTTAATGTTGTTGAGGGGTTAAAGGAAAATGGGGGAATTATTATTAACACTGTTAAAGATGATTTGGATTTGGGATATAAAACATACACAATTGATGCTACAGGAATAGCTTTAGATGTTTTAGGAGTTCCTATAGTAAATACTGCAATGGTTGGGGCATTTGCAGGAGTTACAAAGCTTGTTAGTATTGAATCAGTTAAAAAGGCAATATTAGACACATTTAAAGGAAAGTTAGGAGAGAAGAATGCTAAAGCAGCTGAAGTAGCTTACAATGAGATGTTAAAAAAATATGGATAAATTATTGAGGTGGATTGAATGGTTACAATTGCAGCTATTATATATGAGCCAGGAAACTCAATTAAAAACAAAACAGGAAGCTGGAGAACATTTAGACCAATTTTAGACAATGAAAAATGTGTAAAATGTGAAAACTGCTATATATTCTGTCCAGAGGGAGCTATTCAAGAGGATGAAAATGGAAACTTCAAGATAGATTACGATTACTGTAAAGGTTGCCTAATATGTATGAATGAATGTCCAGTAAATGCAATAACAAAGGTTAGAGAAGAGAAATAAACACTAATTAAAGGTGGAAAGATGTGTGAAGTTAAAGTTATTACAGGAACTTCAGCTGCTGCTGAAGCGGCTAAATTAGCTGATGTTGATGTTATAGCTGCTTATCCAATCACACCACAAACAACATGTGTTGAGAAGTTAGCTGAGTTTGTAGCCAATGGAGAGTTGGATGCTGAGTATATAAAGGTTGAAAGTGAGCACTCAGCAATGTCTGCCTGTATTGGAGCTGCTGCAACAGGAGCAAGGACATTTACTGCAACTGCCTCACAAGGTTTAGCTTTAATGCATGAAATGTTATTCATTGCATCAGGTATGAGATTACCAATAGTTATGATGGTTGCTAACAGAGCTTTATCAGCCCCTATAAACATTTGGAACGACCATCAGGATTCAATATCAGAGAGAGATAGTGGATGGATTCAGATATATGTTGAAGACAACCAAGAAACACTTGATAGCATTATTCAAGCTTACAAAATTGCTGAAAATGAAGATGTTTTATTGCCAGTTATGGTTTGTTTAGACGGATTTATCTTAACTCACACAGTAGAACCAGTAACAATTCCAAAGGCAGAAAGAGTTAGAGAATTTTTAGGTGTTTATGAACCAAAACACGCATATTTAGACCCAGATAGACCAGTGACTCAAGGGCCTGTTGGAGTTCCAGATTGCTATATGGAAACAAGAAAGCAGGTAGAGGAAGCAATGGAAAGAGCCAAAAAAGTAATTAAAGAAGTTAATGAGGAATTTGCTGAAAGATTTAAGAGAAAATATGGAAATGGTTTAGTTGAAGCATACAACTTAGATAAAGCAGATACAGTTTTAGTTGCAATGGGTTCTGTCTGTGGAACAATAAAATACGTTATTGATGAGCTTAAAAAAGAAGGAAAAGAAGTTGGGTTGTTGAGAATAAGAACCTACAGGCCATTCCCAAAAGAGGATGTTAGAGAGCTTTTAAAGGATGCAGAAAATATAGCTGTGTTAGATAAAAACATCTCATTTGGATTTAATAAGGGAGCTTTAGGAATTGAAATGGCATCAATTTTAAAGAATAAGAAGGTTTGCAACTACATTGTTGGATTAGGTGGAAGAGACATCAAAATAGATGATATAAAAACAATAATTAATCATGTTGAGAAAGCAGAGGATGATACGACTTTATGGATTGGATTGAAAGAATAAATTAATTACCTAAACTTATAATTTAAAATTTTTATAAGGTGATTGTGATGCAATTTCCAAGAGAAGAGTACTTTGCACCAGGGCACAGAGGGTGTGCTGGTTGTGGAGCTGCAATTGTAGCAAGATTATTGCTAAAAGTAGCTGGAAAAAACACTATTATATCAAACGCTACTGGCTGTTTGGAAGTTATGACAACACCATATCCAGAGACATCATGGAGGGTTCCTTGGATTCATACAGCATTTGAAAACGCTGCAGCAACTGCAAGCGGTATTGAAGCAGCTATAAAGGCATTAAAAAGAAAAAGAGGAAAGCACGCTGATAAAAAAATAAATGTTATAGCTATTGGGGGAGATGGAGGGACTGCGGATATTGGTTTTCAGGCATTAAGTGGAGCTATGGAAAGAGGGCACGATATATTGTATATTATGTATGATAACGAAGCTTACATGAACACTGGAATACAAAGAAGTTCATCAACACCTTTCATGGCTGCTACAACAACATCCCCAGCTGGTTCAAAAATTAGAGGGGAAGATAGACCTAAAAAAGATATGACAATGATAATGGCAGCTCATGGCATTCCTTATGTTGCTACCGCATGTATCTCATATCCTGAAGATTTCATGAGAAAGATTAAAAAGGCATTAAGCATTGAAGGTCCTAAATTTATCCAAGTTTTACAACCTTGTACAACAGGTTGGGGATACCCACCAGAAAAAACAATAGAAATTGGAAGATTGGCTGTTGAGACTGGAATTTTCCCACTTTATGAAATTGAAAATGGGGAGTTTAGAATTACATACAAACCAGCCAAGAGAAAGCCAGTTAGAGAATACCTAAAGATGCAAAAAAGATACAGACACTTGACTGATGAAGATATTGAAAGAATTCAAAGATATATTGATGAGAAGTGTAAGCTATTGGGGTTGTAATCCTCTAATTTACACCTCCGAGCGTAAGCGAGGAGGTGTTATGTTTTGATGAACGCACCATAGGGGCTACGCCCCTATTGGTATACCACCGCATAGAGGGATGCCCTCTATTGCTATACACCGAGCGCGGGGTTGCCAAAGGCAACCCCACTTTATTGGGGTATACCAATAGGGCGAAGCCCTATGGTTGCGGATACCCCAGAAGTTTTGATCAACCTTTTCCTAAAAGGTTTTGTTTGAGGAAACTTTCTTAAAGTTTCATTCAGAGATATATTGATGAGAAATGTAAATTGCTTGGGCTTTAAAAATTCTAAATAATTATTTTTTAGGTGGTAGAGATGAAAAAAATAATAATGGCAAACTACAACTGTGACAACTGTGGGGATTGTGTTAAGGCATGTATGGAGAAGAACAAAGTTGGAAGAATAAGTATAATGGAGAAAGATGGCAAATACATCCCAATCCTTTGCCAGCACTGTGCTTCAGCCCCATGTAAAGAAGTCTGCCCAGTTGCAGCAATTGAGCATAAAGATGGTTATGTATATTTGAATGAAGATGTTTGTATTGGATGTGGTTTATGTGCCTTAGCATGTCCATTTGGAGCTATATTAATGGAAGACAAAGCATACAAGTGTATTTTATGCGATGGAGATGAGCCTGCATGTGTTAAAGCTTGCTCAAAGAGATGCTTAGAACTTGTTGATGTAAATGAGCTAATATTTGCTAAGAGAGATAAATCCTTAGATTTATTTGGTAAGATGTCCCTACCATCACAAAAAACAGATAACAGTTTAATTTCAAAAATAACCATAGATGCAAAGGTTCAACCTTAAATGGGTGTTGATGATAAAAATGCAGAAAATTATTAAAACTAATTTACACCTCCGAGCGTAAGCGAGGAGGTGTTATGTTTTGATGAACGCACCATAGGGGCTACGCCCCTATTGGTATACCACCGCATAGAGGGATGCCCTCTATTGCTATACACCGAGCGCGGGGTTGCCAAAGGCAACCCCACTTTATTGGGGTATACCAATAGGGCGAAGCCCTATGGTTGCGGATACCCCAGAAGTTTTGATCAACCTTTTCCTAAAAGGTTGTTCGAGGAAACTTTTTCCTAAAAGTTTCATGTCAAAGGTTCAACTTAATTATTAATTAACTATTATTTTTTGGTGAAATTATGGTGGTAGTTAATGTTGGTTCTTGCATTGGATGTAGGAGATGTGAAAGAAGTTGCCCAATAAATGGAATCACCTTTAATGAATTTCCAATAAAATGTATGCATTGTGATAAAAATCCCTGCTTATATGCATGTCCAGAAAATGCAATAGAGAGGATTGACGATAAAGTAGTAGTCATAAAAGATAAATGTATTGGCTGTGGTTTATGTGCTTTGGCTTGTCCATTTGGGGCAATAAGAATTGATGGAATAGCAATAAAATGTGATGGATGCTATAAAAGAGATGTTGAAATTTGTAAGGAAGTATGTCCAACTGGAGCTATTGACACTCTTGAAGAAATATTGAGTAATAAGTTATGTAATACTCTTGACAAGTTAAGCAAATTGTATAACATTTATGGTGGACTTAAGGGTAGTGCTAAATAAAATTTTTTTGGTTTAATACAACTATTTTGTTTTTTCATTGGTGGAACTATATTTTGATAATTTTACATTGTTTTGGAAAATTACGAATGATTCATTGTTCGAAAATCTTCCAAAAAGTATATAAATCTAAACTGTACTTAAAATAACTTGTTTTCACGTTAATATCAATAGATGTTCATTTATAAATTTAAATTAATATAAAGTGATGTAAATGGATTGTGAGGATATGATAAAAACTCTTGAAGTTTTAAAAAATGTTATTAAAGCAATTGAATTTTCTGATAAAGGGGAATTTGATAAAGCAGTTAAATGCTTAGACGAAGCCTTATCATTAGACCCAAAGAATAACTTAATTTTATACATAAAAGGAATAATTTTAAAAGTTATGGGGGATATGGATAATTCAATGAAATATTTTGAAAAAATCGACAGTAACAAAGAAAAATCTCCACTTTCGTGGGCTAACTTGATATGTTTAAATTTTGTTAAAGGAGATTATGAAAAAACCTTAAAATACATTGATAAACTTTCAAAGGTTTCTAAGAACTGTTATTTATCCCCTTTTCATACTGCTTTGATATTTATTGAATTGGGGAAGTATGAAGAGGCATTAAAATATTTTGATGAACTGTTAAAAGTAAATGACAAGCTATCCTCAATATGGAGACAAAAAGCTATTTTATTGGGGGATTTGGGAAGATTAAATGAAGCTATTGAATGTTTAGATAGAGTTGTTGAGATTAATAAAAATGATGCGTATGCGTGGTATTTAAAAGGAAAAATGTTGAAAAAATTAGGGGAATACAAAGAAGCACTTAAATGTTTATACGTTGCGGTGGAATTGAATAAAGGATGGATACATGCCTATAAAGATATTGGATATCTCGAGCTAATATTAGGAAATTATGATGATGCATTAAAATATTTAGACAAATATTTAGAAAGGTATCCTGAAGATATTGAAACAAAATATTATAAAGCATTAGTTTATGAACATTTAAACAAACCTGAAGATGCCTTAAAAATTTATGATGAAATTATTTCAAAAAATGGTAATAGCTTTATATTGAAAAACTCATTAATAAATAAAGCGAGAATCCTCGAAAAACTTGGAAAAATTGAAGAAGCAGTAAAGACATACAATAAAATATTAGATAATAATAAAATCTAAAAAATTAGGTATTATCTTCCCCAGAATATATTGTTTGTCAGTTTTTGCATTAATTCCATGTATTTTAATAATGCCTCTTTTTCATCGTTTCTTAATCTATCCATGTATTTATGGTAGAGTTCTCTAACATGGTTTTCTGGAACAGCTACATACATATAATCTCCTTCATCAACATGCCTTTTCAATATAACTCTTCCATCTATAGCTATTGAAACTGCCTTTCCTGCCTTTGCCTCTTTAACATTTTCTCCTCTATCTTTTATTTCTCTAACATAACCAAGCTGCATTCCATCCTCTCTCATTAAAGGATAACCAACTTTTAAAGTTCCACAAATAACTTCAATTCCACAAATTGCAGGGTCTTTTTGTCTAAATATACAATCTGGTAAAATTCTGACAATTGCAGGTTTGATAAGCTTCTCAAATTCACCATATTTAATTCTCTCTTCCTCTTTTTTAACCCATTCTGTGAAGTCCTCAACTAACTTGTAGATAATATTATCTAAAAACACTTTTATGTCATATTTTTCAATCTCTTTCTGTGCTTCTGGCAATATTTTTACATTAAATGCAACTATCGCTCCATGTAATGGGTTACTCTGCTTGTATGATGCAACCTCAATTATATCTTTCTTAGTTACATCTCCAACCTCTGCCTTCTTAATCTTAACTCCTGCCTTCCTTAACTCATTAGCCAAAGCTTCTAAAGAGCCAAGAGTATCTGCTTTAATCAAAATTCCTTCATCATCAACCTCTATTTTTGCCTCTTCAACCTCCCTCATCACTTCCTCTTTTGCTTCCTCTATCTTATCTTTTGGAACAATCCTTATTGGACATCCAGCTATAACTTTATCCAATTCAGGAGCTGCTATCTTAACTCCAGCAGCGGCAGTAACTTCATTTACTGGTTTAAACTTATCTCTTGGGTCTCTCATTTCATCCAATGGCTTTGGTTTTAATAAAGCTTTAACTCTTGTTACTAAAACATCATCAGGCAATCCAACAACTAAGTAATCTCCTCTTTTAGCAATTCCATCATAAATTATGGCATCTATTGTTGTTCCCAATCCTTTCTCTTCTTTAACTTCTAATATTGTCCCTTTTGCATATCCTTCAACATTAAGCTTTAATCTATCCTCCAAAAACTTTTGAGCTAAACCTGCAACCATCATTAATAAATCAGGAACCCCCTCTCCAGTAACTGCTGAGACAGGGATGATACAAACAGTTTTTGTAACGTCTTGAACTCTTGAATATAAATCTGCATCAAAACCAAGCTCATTTAATGGTTTTATTATGTTTTCATACAACCTTATTTCAAATTCAGTTAGAGCATTTGGGTGTTGGGCCTTTTCATTGAAGTTTAAGATAAATGGCCCCTCCTTAGAGTTCCATCCAGGGATTAAGTCAATTTTATTTGCTGCTACAACAAATGGGGTTTTACATTGCCTTAATATATTAACTGCCTCAACTGTTTGTGGCTTAAAGCCCTCGTTTATATCAACAACTAATATGGCTATATCAGCCAAAGCTCCTCCTCTTTTTCTTAAAGATGTAAATGCTTCATGCCCGGGAGTATCTATAACTAACAGACCTGGAATTTTTAAATCTGCCTTTAACATCTTTAATAAATCTCCACATAACCTCTTTATAACATCTATTGGAATCTCACTCGCCCCTATGTGTTGAGTAATTCCTCCAGCTTCTCTTTTAGCGACTCTTGTTTTTCTAATCTTATCTAAAAGTGTAGTTTTTCCATGGTCTACGTGTCCTAAAACACATACAATTGGACATCTGAGATTCTGATTTTTATTATCCTTCTTAGTGTTTTTTTTAGCCATAATAATCCCTCTTAATGTGTTTTAATCACAATATATCAATAAATTTATAAATTCAAGTTATCAGGATATATTATGTTAGTGAAATTACTACTTCCTTTGATGTTTAACTTATATATATTTTATTTGCAAATTATTTAGCGAATAGAATTCTTATAATATAGTGATAGCTATGGACTTTAAAAATAAGAAATGCGAAATTTGTGGTGAAAAAGCAGAGATTTTTTTATTTGGGAAATTTTTATGCAAAAATGAAAAATGTATTGAAGAAGCTAAAAAGCTGAGCATGGCAAGGCATAAGTTGAGAGTTGTTGCTATTGGCTCTACAAATCCAGTAAAGATAGAGGCGGTTAAAGAAGGATTTGAGAAGGTTTTAGGAGCTGTTGAAGTAGTTGGAGTTGATGTTATTAGTGGAGTTTCATCCCATCCTATTGGATTAGAAGAAACTTATTTGGGGGCGTTAAATAGAGCAAAAAATGCGTTTGAAAAGGTTCAATGCACTTATGCTGTGGGAATAGAGGCAGGTTTAATAAAAGTGGGGGAACATTATATAGATATCCATGTATGTGTAGTTTTTGATGGAATTAGAGAGACGGTTGGTTTATCTCAGGGCTTTGAATATCCAAAGATTGTAGCTGAAAAAGTTTTAGAAGGGATTGAAGGAGGAAAAATAGCTGAAAAAATTTCAGGTATTAAAGATATTGGAAAAAATATTGGTTTAATTGGTTATCTAACTGATAATAATATAACAAGAAAAGATTTATGTAGAGATAGTGTAATAATGGCTCTAATTCCAAGGATGATGAAAAATGCTCATCTATATTAGAGAGGTGGAATCATCAACCTAAAAATTAGCAAAAAAGATGTTGTTGAATGGATAATATTCTTGGTTGTTTTATTTTTAATTTGGAGCCATGTAAATGTTGTAGTATCTGACAGTATGTATCCTATAATGAAGAGAGGGGATTTAGTTATAGTAGAAAATGCTGGCTTTGAATTTAATCCAAACGATGTTGATGTTGGAGATATTGTTGTTTATAAAGCTCACTGGCCTTATTATCAATATTTGCTCTATGAAGTGGATTATAAACTCAACCTAAACCCAAACAAAACTTTATGCATATTCAGGGAAGGAGATATTAAAGATGTATCAATAAAAGTTTTGGGAGAGATAAAGACAAATAAAGGTAATTATAAAATACTAGAGGTTGATATTCCAAAAAGTCCAATAAAACCAGTAATCCATAGAGTTATTGATAAGGTTGAGTTTAACAATAAAACTTACTTTATAATAAAAGGAGATAATAATCCAATTCATGACCCAGAGCTCGTTTCAGTTAATCAGATAAAGCAAAAAGTTATAGTTATAAATGGACATCCTTTAGTAATTCCATATATTGGATATCTGTCAATATGGGTTAAAGAATATTGGTATTTAGTACTTTTGTTTATCTTGCTTTATTATGCATACGACTATCTTAAAGGAGGGAGAAAATGAAAAAACTGCTATTAATTCTTGGAATAATTACGTTAATAACTTCAATGTCTATGTGCATTACCTCTAAAAATATAGATGATTTAAAAAAAGAAATAGTGATTGAATTTAATGGAACTCCAGTAAAAGTTCCGTTGAGGACAACTATTGGTGAAGCAAAAGAAGTAAAGTTAATAAATACAACAGATAAAGAAATTTATGATTATTATCACTCTAAAATATTAATTTACATCTATGGAAATATGAGTTTAAAGCCAGATGAAGGTGGAATATCAATAGTTGATTTAATAACAAAATTAGAGTGGTTTAATCAGTTTTACCCTCACAATATAGTTGTTGAATTAGAAAGAACAAACTCAACTGTAACCGTAAAAAGTATCTTTGCAAATGGAAAAACATCAATAGATAAACTTAAGATAAATGAGAGTGAATATTTAATGAACAATAATAAAACAATGGTTATAAAGATTATAAAAACTCAAAATAATGCAACAATAATGAAAATAAACAATACATTTATAATTGAAGGGAATTCATTAAAAGAGATGGATAAGGCAGAGACGAGGTTTATTATTGCTTTATTTAAGGGTAATATAAATTAAATAGAAAGTGGGGCTGAAAGAAGTGAAACTCAATCTTGGATATTCTAATAAAGCAAAACCCTATGATTTCGACACTTCAATCTATTAAGTTACATCTCTTAGAGGTAATTGATATTTCATATCCAAATATTCAAATGGCATTTATCACGTGGAAATTCTTTTCTTTTTAATTTAAAGCTTTTTAAAAACTTATTTTTCAATTTTAAGAATTTTTATCGAATTTCTAAGGGTAATTTATTTTGATAATTTTAAGTATTTAAATTAATTAAATTATAGAGATTTTTAAAAGATTTTAAATAATTATTTTTAAATCAAAATTTCCCCAATAAATATTAAAGATTAAAAAATTTTAAAACTTTTTAAGATAGAAAATTAGAAAATAAAATCAAATTAAAAACTTCAGGGGTTTATAAATAAATGAGATAATCTACCCTTCGAAAATTATGGTATGAAAAAGCTTAAATATTAGAAGAGATAACATACAAAATGAGCAAAATATTGCCCTGTTAAAATCAGACCGTTACGGTATGGAAACCCATTTGTGTTAATAATGAAATGAATTTCATCATGTTAAAATCAGACCGTTACGGTATGGAAACAAGATGTTATAAAAAGTAGTGATTGGAACTATTTAGTTAAAATCAGACCGTTACGGTATGGAAACATTAGGTAAAGGTTCTGGAAAATCTACTATGTGTTGTGTTAAAATCAGACCGTTACGGTATGGAAACCATAAATCAATAACAATTGAAGTATTTTCATCTATTGTTAAAATCAGACCGTTACGGTATGGAAACTTTTTTATAGTTTGCTCATATTTTTGTGCTTTCTTGCTGTTAAAATCAGACCGTTACGGTATGGAAACTCCTTCTCAATAACATAAACGTGCTTAATCTTGCCAGCTTCTTGTTAAAATCAGACCGTTACGGTATGGAAACATCTCTATACAGACTGAAAATGGATACATAACAAGTTAAAATCAGACCGTTACGGTATGGAAACCAAACTTTGCAATTGATAATCTGGACATTTTGGGGTTGTAAGTCCCCAATGGAAACTTTTTTATATTATCTATTAAATTATGTTTATTATGGGTTTAATGAGGTGTATTATTGCTTTATTTATGGGCAATAATAACTTAAAATGTATATCAAAACTACAAAACCTCTTTTTTGGTGTTTTTTATGTTGATTGTTGATGTTAATCATGGGGCTTTGCAATTGGCTGAGGAGTATTTAAATCTTGGTTATGATGTTGATGTATGGGATATTTATCAAAAAATAAAAAAATCAGATGATTTTAAAATTAAATATAAAAAATTAAAAGAAAAATTTGGAAATAGATTGAATTTATTTTTTGAACAACCAGATTTTGAAAAATATGATAGAATTATAGCTCCAATCCACTGCCCAATAGATGTTAATTTTATCCCATTTACAGATGCTGTGTCTGAAATATTAAAGGAGAAATTTGGAGATATCTATAAAAAAATAATAAATATTACTGGAGTTAAGGGAAAGACAACAACAACATCTTTAATAAATCACATTTTAAAAGAGAAATATTCAACATACCTACATAACTCAAATTTTGGTTCTATAGCTCCACCGACTATTTTAAAGGTTTTAGATGGCTTGGATATTGATAAATATGACTTTTTTATATTTGAAACATCCTTGGGATTAGTTAAATGCAAATATGGGGCTATAACAAATGTATTAGAAAATTATAAAATAGCTGGTGGAAGGAGGGATGCATTAACTGCAAAATTCAGCTCATTAAAAAATGCTGAGATGGCTTTTATAAATAGGAGAGATATTGAAAGATATAACTTAAATATAAGCCATAAATGCCTAAATGTTGTTAATGTTGATAAGGTAGAAATTTTAGAAAATTATCCTCTGAAATTTAAGTATATTGATGATATTTATGAATTTAATAAAAATATATTTGGATTACATTTTGTAGAAAACTCATTATTTGCCATAGAGGTTTGTAAAAATTTGGTTGATATGGATGAGATAAGATATAGGTTAAAAACATTTACTATAAAAAATAGAATGGAAATTAAGGAGATAGATGGAAAGGTTTTAGTTAAAAATATCAACCCTGGTTTAGATGTAAAAGCTATTTCCTACGCTATAAAAGATTTTTTAGAAGTGTTTGGTGGAGATATCTATATTGGCGGAGATTTTGGAGTTGTTTGCGAAGAAATTGATGTAAAAAAACTTGCTGAAATATTAAAAAACTTTAATTGCCAATACATATTTGTTGGGGAAATTGGAAAAGAACTATTAAAATATTTAGATGGAAAATATATTGAGAGATTTAATGAAAATAAAATAAATAAAAACTCTTTAGTTATTCTTAGAGAGAGAATTGTCTAATATTTTATATTTACTCAAAAATCTTTGGGTTGATTTTTCTATTTTCATTTTGCAATAACGCCACTCTACTGTCTTCACTATCATCAATTAATTTGTATGAGCTGTTTTCTTCCAATATTTTAGCTAATTTTAAGATTTCATCATATTGTAACATATCTTCCTTATTTAACCTTCTTCTTGAATAACCAACGTGCATATAGGACTTTAACTCAATGAAATTGACATCGGCCCTTTCATAGAGCTTTACAAATTTTAAAATATCGTCATTACATCCTCTAATTAAAGTAGTTCTTATACAACTTCTCTTTTTCTCTTTTAGGATATCTAAAGTATTTAGGATATTTTCCCAATACTCTTTCTTTCCCCCACATATTCTTCTATAACTATCTAAATCATAGGCATCTAATGAGATATACAGCTGAGTTGGTTCTATTTTTTCAATAACATCAGTCAAGATTCCATTTGAAACAACAAATGTCGTAAATCCATTCTTATGGAATATCTTTATTAACTCATCTAAGTATGGATAAAGAGCAGGCTCCCCTGATAAAGATATGGCTACATGCTTTGGCTCTAACGCCTCTTTAAATTTTTTCTCTCCAACTCTATCCAATACTCCAGCATAACCCATAATTATTCTTTTATGCATGGCTAAAATTTTTTCATAAACTACCTCTGGCTCATCCCATTTTGGTTCTTTAATCTCACTTACATTTATATCACTTGGCAATACTCTCCAACAGAATATACAATTTTGCTGACACCAAATAACTGATGGTGTGCATTGAATACACCTATGTGTTTCAATACCATAAAATTTTGATTTATAACAACTCTTATCTTCTAACATCTTTTTTCTAACCCATCCGCATAGTTTAACTGCTGTGTGGTTATCTATTTGATACCTCTGCTTTCTTAAAATCTTATAAATCTCTTCTGGAATCATAATCTCACTTTAAAAATTAATTCTTTTTAATCGCTTCCATAAACCTATATTTCCATAGGGCTACCGCCCTATTGGTATGAACCTTTTAGTAAAAGGTTCATCAAAACCTAACACCTCCTCGCTACGCTCGGAGGTGTAAATTAAATTTGGGGTATACCAATAGGGGAGTAGCCCCTATGGTTGCGGATACCCGGGATGCATTGCCTCGCTACGCTCGGCAATGCCTCTTATTTAGCTCCTTTTTATCGCTTCCATAAATCGATACTTCAAAACAACAGGTGGAATCTCTATGTTAGGACATTTTTCGTTATATGGAATTGCTTTGGCAATAATAACCTTACATTTCTCTTCATTTAAAGCCTTTTTAAACTCTTTTTCAAATTCCTCCAAGCTTTTTGTTGTTACTACATCTAATCCACAACCTTTAGCTACCTCCTCTAAGTTTGTATTTTTGCTGGTGTGAGTTTTTTGGTTGCCTGTAGAACCATAAGCAGAATTATCTATTATAACCAATATATAATTTTTTGGATTCATATAACCAATTGTTGATAGTGAGCCAAGGTTCATCAATATAGAACCATCACCATCTATAACTATAACCTTATCTTTAGAATTCAAAGCTAATCCTAAACCAATTGAAGAAGCTAATCCCATTGAACCAAGCATATAAAAGTTTCTCTCTCTATCTTTTACATAATACAACTCTTTAGAAGGAATTCCAATATTGCTAACTATTATTTCCTTCTCTCCAACATTTTCAACAATTTTTTTAATTATATCTATTCTCTTTGGATACATGGTATCATCTCTTTTATATTTATTTCATTACGAGAATCTAAATATACTTTAAACAAGGCTCCACTTAAGAGGCAATGCATCCGGTTTTGATGAAACTTTTACTAAAAGTTTCATTCTAAATCGTATTCCCAATATAGTGCATCAAATAACAAAGCTACAGGATATGATATCTTATACATATAGGAGGAGGCATATTTTATTAATTTATAGGCTTCTTCTGGTGTTTTTGGTTTGTATGTTGGAATTTCACAAACATCCAACAATTTTTCAATCCATCTTCCCATAGGTATTTGGGCAGGTATTTGCTCTTTCAAATCCCCCCTATGGCTGATTATTAATAATGTAGGAATTTGGAAAGTTTTGTATAATGAAGCAATTGCATTTATTGAGTTCCCAATCCCTGAGTTCTGCAGTAATATGGCTGTTTTTTTTCCTGCTAAATATGCTCCAGCACATATTCCAAATGCTTCTTCCTCTCTTGTTGCTGGTATGTGAGTTATGTCCTCATCATTTTCAATCAATTTTAGCAAATTTTTTAAGTTTGCACAAGGAACAGAGCAGATAAAATCTATATTTGACTCTTTTAAGGCATTGTAGATTGCTAAGCTACCTCTCATATTATCCCCCTACTTTTACTATTTGGAAATAAATCATAAAGAATATATACTTAATCCCTGCTATTTACTATCAAACTTTTTATAATTTTATAATATATTTGCATTATAAGGAAAATCACATATAAAAAATTTCTTAAAAGAAATAAGGTGAAAGTATGAGAGCATTTGAATTCTTATATGAAGATTTCCAAAGAGGTTTAACTGTTGTGTTAGATAAAGGTTTGCCACCAAAATTTGTTGAGGATTATCTAAAAGTTTGTGGTGATTATATAGATTTTGTAAAGTTTGGATGGGGAACCTCTGCAGTTATTAATAGGGATGTTGTTATTGAGAAAATTAACTACTATAAAGATTGGGATATTAAAGTTTATCCAGGGGGGACATTATTTGAATATGCTTATATTAGGGGCAAGTTTGATGAATTTTTAAATGAATGTGAAAAACTTGGATTTGAAGCTATTGAAATTTCAGATGGTTCTTCAGATATAAGCTTAGAGGAAAGGAAAAAAGCTATAGAGAAAGCTAAAGATAATGGATTTATTGTATTAACTGAAGTTGGTAAAAAACTGCCAGAGAAAGATAAAAAACTAACCATAGAAGATAGAATTAAGTTAATAAACTTTGATTTAGATGCTGGGGCAGATTACGTTATTATTGAGGGTAGAGAGAGTGGTAAAGGTATTGGGCTGTTTGACAAAGAGGGAAAAATAAAGGAAAAGGAATTAAAGGTCTTAGCTAAAAATGTTGATATCAGTAGAGTTATCTTTGAAGCTCCACAGAAAAATCAGCAGGTAGAATTTATATTAAAGTTTGGTAGTTCAGTTAATTTAGCAAACATTGCCTTTGATGAGGTTATAAGCTTAGAGACATTAAGAAGAGGGCTTAGAGGAGACACATTTGGAAAAGTTTAATCAAGAATCTCTATACCTCTTTCAACTATCTTAAACCTTAATTTTTCCTCCCCAGCATGTCTATGTTTTTCCAATATAGCCAATCTGTCCCCATTAAGTTTTTCTAATCTAACAATACATTTACTCCAATATTCTAACAAAGTCCCTCCAGAAGCTTCAAAGCCATTAACCGTCTCTCTCACTTGATTTGTTATTAAAACAGCTAAGTTATTTGTTTTAGCTAATTTTAATAAGGTTTTTACCTGATTACCAAGCATTTTATTGAGCATGATGTTTTTATTGGCTTCATCACTTAACTCTAATCTATACAAAGATGTTATGTTATCAACCACAATTAAACTTGCATTATTGGCAATTAATGGAAGCTCTTTTTGTATAACTTTATCTTGCTCATAGAAATCAAAAACATCATATATTATCATATTTTCCAAAACCTTTTGGTAGTAGTTTGGGGCTATTTGTTTAATCCTCTCTATTGATAATCCTCCTTCAGTATCGATATAAATTACTTTTCCAAAATTAATGGCGTTTATAGAGTTTATAATGCATATATTTGTCTTTCCTACTCCTGGAGGTCCATAAATTTGAGTTATTGTCCCTTTTTCAGCATTTCCCTGTAGAATTTCTCTAAGCATGTAAAATCCCTTATTTCTTTATCTCTTCTAAAAAATTTAGGATTATCTTTTAATTTCTTCTAAAATCATTTCTATCCATAGGGGCAAAGCCCCTATTGGGATACCCCAGAGCGGGGCTTCACTTCGTTCAGCCCCACTTCTATGCTTATGCTTTAGATTTTATCTCCTCTAAAATCATTTCTATTGCTTTATCTACAGCTTTAGCAACTTCTTCAGACAATCCTGGTTTTATATCCGGCATTGTAAATTCTTTCCCTTGGCATCCAATAACCACGACTTCTATTCCTTTATTGTGTAAATCTTTGAGAAATGGGGCTAATGGAACGTTGTGAGCATCAAAAGAATATTTTCTAATATTTGGTAGTTCATCAACATCTATCTTTTTTATTGTCCCTGGTTCTAAACCAAAATCAATGGCATCAACAACAATAATTTTCTTAATATCTTCATCAACTAAAGTCATTAAATAGTAAGCTCCACTCGCCCCAGCATCAATAACCTCAACATTATCTGGCAAGTCCATTTTTTCTAATTTGCTGATAACTTCACACCCAAAACCATCATCTCCAAATAAAAGATTTCCACAACCAACTATTAGTATATCTTTTTTTCTCTTCATTTTATCACTTGGTTAGCATTTCTTTATATTTTTTAGCTTCTTCTTTAGGGTTTTTTGATTGATATATTGCCCTTCCAACAATAACATAATCGTTATCATCCAAAATATTTATAATATCTTCAACCTTTCCTCCCTGAGCTCCAACTCCTGGGGTTATTACTGGTAATTTAGCAGTGTTTTTAATCTCTTTAAGTCGTTCAGGTCTTGTAGATGGGGCTACAATAGCATCAACTTTAAGCTTTTTAGCCATTTCAGCCAATTTATCTGCTATTGGTTGTAAAAATTGAACAGCTCCAGGATGACTCATTTCAGTAACCATTATTACTTTTTTGTTTAACTTTTTAGCAACATCTTGAACTGCCTTAACAGAATCCTCACCAACAAAACCATGGACTATTATTCCATCGGCATATTTTAGTGTTACTTTTGCTATCTTTTCATTTGTTGCTGGGATATCTGCAACTTTAAAATCACAGATAACTTCTTTATTGCATAGTTTTTTTATATCTTTAACTATTTCTAATCCAGAAGATAAAACTAACGGATATCCAACTTTTATAGCATCAACATAATCTTTAACCTCTTCTACTATTCTTAAAGCTTCATCTCTATCTAAAACATCGAGAGCTAACATCAACTTTGGCATTCTATCCCCAATCATTAGTTTTTTACGAACATTTTGGAATACATAAGGTATATATGACGCCTTCCTTTGGGAAGGCATTCAAATCTTCCATTTTAATTTTAATAACTTTTGCAAAAAACTAATTTTTTGTGTATAGTTTGGACAAACTTTATATAAAAAACTTGAGTATCTTATATCAACATAACTATAATAGATTTTAAGAAAACTTTACCTTTTCGAGGCGAATATTTTGATAAAGGAAATTGGTCTTTTAAAGAAAATAAGGAATTTCTTATCTTAAATTTAAAATTAAAAGACTTATGAAGGAATTATAGTTTTTTACAAAAAACTATGAATATTTTACCTTTTGAAGTAGATACATTAAATTATTTAGATATTATGACATAAAAAGAGATTGTTTTATTTGATTATCAAAAATTGCCCTAAATATTATGTTATTTTTCCTTATTTTTATCTCTAGGTGGTCTGGTTTTAACTGCAGTCTGAGATTAAAAAGTTTCCATACCGAAACAGTCTAATTCCATAGGGCTCCGCCCTATTGTTATGAACCTTTTAGAAAAAGCTTCACCAAAATCTAACACCTCCTCGCTTACGCTCGGAGGTGTAACTTGGAATTGCTGAGGTATCTCAATAGGGGCGTAGCCCCTAATGGTTGCGGATACACGGAATAGATTAAGGTGGGGCTTTCAGCCCCACATAATCTCTTTTAATCCATAGAGGGGGCAAAGCCCCCTCTATTGGGATACTCCCCCATATTTTTACATGTGTATTATGTTTCCATACCGAAACGGTCTGATTTTAACAACATTCCTAAGCAATTGATACTTGTATAATTTATAGGTGTTTCCATACCGAAACGGTCTGATTTTAACCTCATCGTCTGTAAATCTATTGTAGTCGTCCTCCATGTTTCCATACCGAAACGGTCTGATTTTAACTAAAATGGTGATAAAAATGGCATATAGAATAATTAGGTTTCCATACCGAAACGGTCTGATTTTAACAAATTTTAACAGTGTTTGATGATAAATCATACCATAATTTTGTAGTATCATTGTTTCCATACCGAAACGGTCTGATTTTAACAATTTAAAAATAAAAAGAAAATATTTAATAAAAAAAGTTTCCATACCGAAACGGTCTGATTTTAACTGTGTTAGTATGTCTTGAAATTAAAGCAAAATCTGTGTTTCCATACCGAAACGGTCTGATTTTAACAGGGCAATATTTTGCTCATTTCGTATGTTATCTCTTCTAATATTTAAGCTTTTTCATACCATAATTTTCGAAGGGTTAATAACCCCTTTTATTTATAAACCCCAGAAGTTTTTAATTTGATTTTATTTTCTAATTTTCTATCTTAAAAAGTTTTAAAATTTTATAAATACAAATATTTATTTGGGAAATTTTGATTTGAAAGTAATTATTTAAAATCTCTTAAAAATCTCTATAATTTAATTAATTTAAATACTTAAAATAATTAAAATAAACTACCCTTCGAAATTCTCTAAAAATCTTTAAAATCAAAAAATAAGCTCTTAAAAAGCTTTATTTTAAAAATAAAAAGTTTTCCACGTGATAAATGTCATTTGAATATTTAAATTCTAAGAGGCATTGCCGAGCGTAGCGAGGCAATGCATCCCGGGTATACCAATAGGGCGGTAGCCCTATGGTTTAAATATAACCTCAGAATTATTAGCTACTTAATATAATTATTAAATTATAAAAATCATTAAGGTGATGGGATGAAACACAATTATAAGGTAAAATTATTTGATGAACTTGGATTTGTAAGAAAGAAGTGTGAAAAATGTGGGCAATACTTTTGGACTTTAGATGAGGAGAGAGAAACATGTGGGGATGCACCTTGTGATATTTACTCATTCATTGGAAAACCAATAACCAAAAAACCTTATGATTATAAAGAGATGGTTAATGAATTTATAAACTTCTTTAAAGAGCATGGGCATGAACCAATAAAAAGAGCCCCAGTAACTGCAAGAAGATGGAGAGATGACATTTTATTAACAATTGCTTCTATAGCAGTATTTCAACCATGGGTTACCAAGGGAATTGTAAAGCCAAAAGCTAATCCATTAGTTATAGCTCAGCCATGTATTAGATTAAATGACATTGATAACGTTGGAAGAACTGGAAGGCATTTAACATGCTTTACAATGGGAGGGCATCATGCCTTTAACAGAGAAGATGATTTCAAATATTGGCAAGATGAGACAGTTGAACTCTGCTTCAACTTCTTTAAAAAATTAGGGATAGATGAGAAATCAATTACATTTATTGAGAGTTGGTGGGAAGGAGGAGGTAATGCAGGGCCTTGCTATGAAGTAATAACCCATGGTGTTGAGTTAGCTACTTTAGTCTTTATGCAGTATGAGAAAGTTGGAGATAATTATAAAGAGATTCCATTAAAAATAGTTGATACTGGATATGGAATTGAAAGGTTTGTTTGGGCTTCAACTGGAGAACCAACAATATACGATGCCATATTTAAAAATATCGTTAATAAATTGAAGGAAGATGCTGGAGTTAAAGATATAGATAAAGAGATATTGGCTAAGATAACTGAGGTTGCTGGTTTGATGGATGTTAAAGATGTTGGAGATTTAAGAAAGCTTAGAGAAGAAGTAGCTAATAAAGTAAATATTTCAGTTGATGAGTTGGATAAACTAATATCACCTTATGAAGACATCTATGCAATAGCAGACCACACAAGAGCTTTAGCTTTCATGTTAGGAGATGGAATAGTTCCATCAAACGTTAAAGATGGTTATTTGGTTAGAATGCTAATAAGAAAGACATTAAGGCATATGGATAGATTAAACCTCTCAATGCCAATAACTGAGATTGTTGCAATGCAGTTGAATGAGATGAGAGATTTATATCCAGAATTATTGGATATGGAAGATTATATTATGGAAATCTTAGAAATTGAGACAAATAAATATAGACAGACAATTGAAAGAGGTAAAGGAATCGTTGAGAGATTATTAAAGAGCAAAAAAGCTATTGATTTAGATAATTTAATTGAATTGTATGACAGTCATGGATTGCCACCAGAGATAGTTAAAGATGTTGCTAAATCCTTAGGGAAGGATATCAGCATTCCAGATAACTTCTATACAATAGTTGCTGAAAGACATGAGAATAAAGAGGAGGTTAAAGAAAAAGTTAAGTTGCCAGAGGTTGATACTAAAAAGACGGAGCTATTATTCTATAAATATCCAAAGATGAAAGAGTTTGAGGCAAAAATCTTAAAGGTTGTTGATGATTATGTAATTTTAGATAAAACTGCATTCTATCCAGAAGGTGGAGGGCAGAAGGCAGATACAGGATATATAATAAAAGGAGATAAGAAGTTTAGGGTTATTGATGTGCAAAAAGAAAATGACATTGTATATCACAAGATAGAGAACTTAGATGATGAGCTAAAAGAAGGAGATATTGTTAAAGGAGTTATTGATTGGGATAGAAGGTTAAGTTTAATGAGGCATCACACAGCAACACACATTATAAATGCTGCAGCCCAGAAAGTTTTAGGAAAACACGTTTGGCAGGCAGGTTCAGATGTTGATGTGGATAAGGCAAGATTGGATATAACTCACTATAAGAGAATAAGCAGAGAGGAGTTAAAGGAGATTGAAAGAGTAGCTA
The DNA here is from genome assembly GCF_000739065.1 of Methanocaldococcus bathoardescens. Lineage (GTDB taxonomy): Archaea > AGJL01 > Methanococci > Methanococcales > Methanocaldococcaceae > Methanocaldococcus > Methanocaldococcus bathoardescens. The sequence goes on from NZ_CP009149.1 coordinate 163,474, forward strand.
ATGAGATTGTTTTAAATAATTACAATGTAAAAAGTGTATTTATGGATAGAAATGAGGCAGAAGAGAAATTTGGATTTAGAATATATCAAGGAGGAGTTGTTCCAGGAAATGTTTTGAGAATACTTATTATTGAGGATGAAAATGGAAATATAGTTGATGTCCAGGCATGTGGAGGGACACACTGTCAAAACACTGGAGAAGTTGGATTTATAAAGATAATTAAGACAGAGAGAGTTCAAGATGGTGTTGAGAGATTAATTTACTCAAGTGGTTTAAGTGCTTTAAAAGCAGTGCAGGAAATGGAAGATACTTTAGAGGAGAGTGCAGAGATATTGAGATGTCCTACTGAAGAACTACCAAAAGTTATAAAGAGATTCTTTGAAGAGTGGAAAGAGCAGAGAAAGAAGATAGAGGAGTTGGAGAAAAAGATAGGAGAACTTAAGAAATTTGAATTAATGAATAGATTTGAGACAATTGGAAATTACAAAGTTTTAGTTGAAAAAGTTGAGGCTAATCCAAAGGAGATGTTGAACATAGCCGATAACTTAGCTGTTGAAAATGCTATAGTTGTATTATTAAATGATAAGGGCAATATACTATGTAAGAGAGGAGAAAACGTTGATATAAAGATGAATGAACTCATAAGATATATTGCCAAGGGAGGAGGAAGAGAGCATTTAGCTCAAGGAAAATATGAAGGAGATGTGGAGGAAATTAAAAAGAAAGTTATTGAATTCATTAAAAATAAATAAATTTGCTTTAGCAATATAATCTATTTTCTTTTATTTTGGTGGGTATATAGGTATGAAGTATTTAATAAAATCATTAGGGTTTGTTCATTAGTTTTGATGAAATGGAAAGCTCTACTTTCCAGCTACAAAATCTGTAAGATTTTGTTTAACTTTTTCTAAAAGTTTTTTGGTGATAATATGAATGTCATTGATTTATTCTCTGGCTGTGGAGGATTTTCAAAAGGTTTTTTAGATGAAAACTTTAAAATTTTAGGAGCTATAGAGAACTTTAAGCCAGTTGTTAAAACTTATTTATACAATATCAAAGCTCCAGTGTGGATGGATGATATAAAGAGGATTCCACCAAAAGCATTTGATGAATTTATAAAAAATGAGAAAGTTGATGTAATTATCGGCTCTCCTCCATGTGAGCCATTTACAAAAGCAAATAAACTAATTAAAGACAATCCATTAGACAGGTTATATAAAGACAAAATTGGTAGGTTAGTTTTATACTACATTGACTATGTTAATTACTTTACACAAAAAAATGACGATTTAATATTTATCATGGAAAATGTTCCACAAATTAAAGAAATTAAAGATGAACTAAAAAAGTTATTTGGGGACATAGGGCATAAGGTTTATTTCAATATATTAAGGGCAGAGGATTATGGGAATCCATCAAAAAGAGCGAGAATGTTTATTTCAAATATAAAATTAAAACCAAAGAAAGCTGATAAAATTGTTGTTGTAGAAGAAGCTTTAAAAGACATTCCAAAAGATGCAAAAAATCATGAAATTAAAAAACTTTCTAAAGAAAAAGTAGAGATGATATCAAAATTAAAGTGGGAAGAGGCGTTATATAGATATAGAGGAAAGAAAAAGTTGATGTTTAATTGGTATAGACTTCATCCTCATAAGTTAGCCCCAACTGTTAAAGGAAGAAGTAGATTTGTCCATCCTTATGAAGATAGATTATTAACTGTAAGAGAGCAGGCAAGGTTGATGAGTTATCCAGATGATTTTGTGTTCTTTGGGGGGAGAGATGCTCAATATAATCAAATTGGAGAAAGTGTTCCTCCGATATTAAGTAGAGTCATAGCAAAAGAGATTAAAGAAAAGTTAAAAAATAGATAATAAAATTTTTAATAAAGCTTAAAAGTTTTTTATAACTTTTCATTTCTTAAATCAATTGTTTGGTGCATTTCTGGACCTGTGGAGATTATAGTCACTGGAACTCCTGTAATTTCTTCAACTTTGTTTATAAATTCTTTAGCTTTTTCACTCAGCTTATTATATTCAGTTACACCATAACATTCTTTATCGTATTTATCTAATCCAGTTAAAGCAATTTGTGTAGCTCCATTCAATTTACAAGCTTTTCTTGCTAATTCAAAGTCAAAATAGCCAACTCTTCTCCTTCTTCCAGTAACTGTCCCATACTCAACAATTCCTAAGCTCTCTGCCTCTTCTAATGACATTTCAGTTGGGAAAGGTCCAGCTCCTACTCTTGTAGGGAAGCTTTTAAAGACAACTATAACCTCATCAACTTTTGTAGGGCCGATACCAACATCTGCAGCAAATGATGAAGCGGTTGTATCTTTAGATGTTACATAAGGATAAGTTCCATAGTATAATGAGAGCAAAGTTCCTTGTGTTCCTTCGATTAAAACATTTTCGTCTCTATCCAACGCATTATTGACTTCTTCAGAGACATCTCCTAAAAAGTCCTTTAACTCTTCAATATCCTTTGCCTGTTTTAAAATCCTCAACACTCTATCAACATTTGCAGGGCCGCAGCCGCTTCCAGTAGTTCCAATCTCTTTAGCTAAGTGCTCATCCTTTCTATCCATAATTTTGTGTTTTTCTTCAATAATTCCACATCTGTAATCTACAATCAATCTCTCTCTAACATTAAAGTCTTTAAGCATCTCAACTTCTCTCAACAAAACCTCTGGGTCTACCAAAACACCAGCCCCTATAGCTAACTTTGCCTCTTTGTATGGGAATCCTGTAGGTATCATTCTAATTCCATAAGATTTTCCTCCTATATTTACAGTATGCCCTGCGTTTGGCCCTACTCCTCCTCTTGCAATAATTGATGGCTTATCTTTATCACAAATGTAGCTTATTATCTTTCCTTTCCCTTCATCTCCCCATTGTCCTCCAACAATAATGGTGCAGGTCAATAAAATCACCTTTTTCACTGTTCAAAACCTTATATTTTTTTGTAATTGTGATATTTAAAGTTAATTAATATTGAATGATGATGATATGTAAATAAAGTTATTTTATTCTTCATTTTATTTTTCACAAAGGATTTTCCCATATTTATTTTTAAACTCGTCCAAATTCTTAATAGTTGTATCCAAGGTTAAAGGAGTTATTGAAATATGCCCTTTTTTCCTCAAAACATAGACATCTGTATCTTCTTCTTCTTCAAATATTGGATAACCATCAATCCAGTAATAGCTTCTTCCTCTCGGGTCTACTCTTTCCTCAACATGTGTTGTGTACATCTTTCTTGCCAATCTTGTTATTTCTATAGGTGTTTCTAAAGTTGCATTTTCTGGAATGTTTATATTTAAAACATCACATGGCATGTCATAATTTAAATATTTCTCAGCAATTTTTGCAGTTATTTTGGCTGGGATTTCAAAGTTTATTGGTATTTCCAACTCTCTAAATTTTAAGTGGTCTGAAGTTATTTGTAATGAAGAAGCTACAGATTTAGCCCCATGATGAGCAGCTTCAAATGCAGCCCCTAATGTTCCAGAAGTCATTATTTCAGTTCCAAGATTTTCTCCAATGTTTATTCCAGAAATAACCAAATCTGGAACTTTTTTTAATATTTGATAGATTCCTAAGATTACACAATCAGTTGGTGTTCCAGAGACAGCATAGCCAACAATATCTTTTGCTAACTTAACCTTTGTCATCCTCAGTGGTTCAAATAAACTTATTGCTCTTCCAATCCCACTCTGCTGGTTTGTTGGAGCAACTATAGTTATGTTTGCATCACTAAATCTCTCTTTTAAAGCGTTGTATAATGCTATCAATGAAGGTGAGTAAATCCCATCATCATTAACTATCAATATTTCCATGATATCACCTAATTAAAGTTATCTTTAACATTTAAATACCTTTAAAGATAATATTTATTGTTAAGTAATTAAAAGTTTTTGAGGGATGATAATGAAAAAAAGAAATATAACTGAATTTCAAGTTCTATCTGAAATTATAAGAAAACAACCCCATATAAAACAGAAAGAGATAGCTGAGAATTTAGGAATAACAGTTCAGGCAGTTTCAGAACATATAAGGAATTTAGTTAAAGAGGGCTATGTTAAATCAAGGGGAAGAGGGGAATATGTAGTAACTGAAAAAGGTTTAAGAAAGCTAAAAAACTGGATATCAGAGTTTAGAGAGTATTTAGATGAAATAAATTCAGCAGTGTATAGATATAAAGATATATGGCCAGCTATTGCTGATGATGATATTAAAGATGGAGAAACAGTGTATTTGTTTATGAAAAATGGTTTGTTATATGCGTCAAAAGAACCGAAAGGGGAAGCTAAGGCAAAGGCATTATATGGTGGAAAGAAGGGAGAGGATATAGCAATATGTGAGATTAAAGGAATTATTGATGTTCCTAAAGGAAGAGTGATAGTGTTTAGAATCCCGCCCGAAGTTGTTGGTGGTTCAAGAGTTGTAGATTTTGATTTAATAAAAAAGAATATTGATAGTTTAGATAACTATGTTGTAGCAACAATGGGAACTGTTGCTTACGTTGTAGCAAATAAATTAGGGTTTAAACCAGATATAAGGTTTTCTGTCCCTGAGGGTATTGTAAATGCATGCAATAGAGGATGTAACGTCATTGCTTTAATAACTGGAAAGATGGCAGAGAAGGTTATTAAAAAGCTTGATAATGCAAAAATTAGTTATACTGTATTAGATGCAACTAAAGAAAATGAATGAGGAGAGATGTTTTATGTATAACATAATTTTAGCTAAATCAGCTCTTGAATTGATTCCAGAAGAAATAAAAGATAAAATAAAAAAGTCCAGAGTTTATAAATATGATATCTTAGATTCTAACTATCATTATAGGGCAATGGAAAATTTAAAAGATAAGGAAATGAGGGGAAGGCCGGATATTATCCATATCTCACTTTTAAATATCTTAGATAGTCCAATAAACCATGAAAAAAAGCTAAATATATATATCCACACATACGATGATAAAGTTTTAAAAATAAACCAAGAGACAAGATTGCCGAGGAATTACTTTAGGTTTTTAGGTGTTATGGAAAAGGTTTTGAAAGGAGAGAAGAATCCTCTAATAAAAATGGAAGAAAAAACATTAGAAGATTTATTAAATGATATAAATGCTGAAAAAATAGCTTTAATGACTAAAACAGGGAAATTAACACATCCTAAGTATTTGAAGGGATATGATACCTTTATAATAGGCGGTTTCCCATATGGAAAATTGAATATAGATAGAAAAAAAGTTTCTGGAGAGATTGAAGAGATTTCTATTTATAATAAAGGTTTAATGGCTTGGACTGTTTGTGGAATAATTTGCTATTCATTAAGTTTCTAAAATATTCTAATATATTTTTACGATATTGTAAGTTTAAAAATTTAAAGTGCATTAATATATGAGTAAGTTATTTAAATCATGACAACAAAATTTTCAATTGTTGATATTTTTTCTTTTAGTAATTCAATAGATTGAAATCTTTAAATCTAATTATTTCTATAAAATAAGGTAGAGAATATGTCAAAATTCGTAAAACTGCATTTGGTTAGAACTCTCAATAGATACAAGGAGTTGCAAAAAATTAAGGTAAAGGATGTGATGGTGTCGGGTAGTAGTGTTATTACTACAACACCTGAAAGTACAATAGGAGAAGTATTTAATGAAATGATTAAACACGACATTAGTGGGATGCCAGTAATTGATAATAGAGGAGTGATGATTGGATATGCTACATTAAAAAATGTTGGAAAATATTTAATAAACTACCCTTATCTCAAAGTGGGGGAGGTTATGATAAAAAATCCGCCATATACAACTACTGATGAAGATATAATTACAGCCTTTGAAAAAATGATAAAATTTAACAAAAAATTAGACCAACTACCAGTGATTAACACAAAATATCCTGAAAAAGTTTTTGGAAAGTTAGAAGGTATTATCTTTATGGGGGATATTATAGAACTATTCTATAAATATATCATAAAAGAATTAAAGAATCTTGTAAATCTCAATAATAACAATAATGGAATTAAGCTGAAATACCAAAAGTTAAATAATAAGTTAAATAATAATAAAGATATTTAAAAGAAGTTATTAACCTCTTTTATGCAATGATAAACTAATTCAACAGTTTTTTCCAAATCTCTTTTATCAATAACTTCAACTGGTGTGTGTATATATCTTGCTGGGACAGATATAACTCCTGTTGGAATTCCTTCTCTTGTTAAGTGGATAGCTGTTGCATCAGTTGTTCCCCCTTCTCCAACTTCCCACTGGACATCTATTTTATACTTTTCAGAAACTGCTCTAATCATCTCTAAAACTTTTGGATGAGCAATTAACCCCCTACCAGATGCATCCACTATCCCAACTACAGGCCCTTTACCTAAATCAACTGGGGCATCTTCTTTTTTAATTCCAGGGTGGTCGCCAGCAATAGTTACATCTAATGCAATAGCAACATCTGGATTTATTTTAAAGGCAGAAACTCTTGCCCCTTTTAATCCAACTTCTTCTTGAACAGTTCCCACAGCATAAACTTGGCAATCAATATCCTCTTCAGATAACCTCTTCATAATTTCTAAGAGAACAGCACATCCAACCCTATCATCAAATGCCTTTCCAGTTAATCTATACTTCCCTAACTCATAAACCTCACTTAAGAAAGAAACCCATGTTCCTATATTAACTCCCATCTCTATAGCTTCTTCTCTACTCTCAGCTCCAATATCTATAAACATATCTTCATATTTGATTATTTTGGTTTTTTCCTCTTCTTTCATTCTGTGTGGTGGTTTTGAACCAAGAACTCCAATTAAATCCCCTTTGCTCCCATGAACTACAACTTTTTGGTTTAATATTGTTGGGTCATAAATGCCCCCAATTTTTGTGAATTTTAAGAAGCCATTGTCATCTATATATTTAACCATCAAACCAATCTCATCCATGTGGGCAGCTATCATAATTTTCTTTCCACTATTTCCTCTCTTTGCAATTAAATTTCCAAAATTATCAACAATAACTTCATCACAATATTTTTCCAACTCTTTTTTCATAAACTCTCTAATACTATCCTCTCTTCCAGATATTCCATGTAGTTTTGAGAGCTTTTTTAAATACTCAACTGCCATCTTTTCACCTGTACAAATAATATATTATGTTTAACAAATAATAGTTGGATGTGGAATAAAATATTTATGGTGAAGTTATGAAGCTATTGTTAATGGGAGGGACTAAGGATAGTGTTGAAATTGGTAAAAGATTGAGAAATTTAGGAGATGTCTTTATTTTATACACTTCTACAACTGATTACGGTGGAAAATTAGGGGAAGAGTTTGCTGATGAAATGATAACAAAACCTTTAGATAAAAATGAGCTGAAAGATGTTATAGAAAAATACAATATAGATATCTTAGTCGATGCCACTCATCCTTTTGCAATAAATGCAAGCAAAAATGCTATTGATGTTTGTAAAGAGCTTAATATAAAATATGTAAGATTTGAGAGAAAAGAGGAAAAGATAAACCATCCAAATGTTATATATGTTAAAGATTTTGTTGAAGCTGCAAGATTGGCTAAAAAAGCAAATAAAGTATTTCACATGGCAGGAATTAAGAATTTAAAGACAGTTGTTGATATCGTTGGGAAAGATAAGGTTATAGCAAGAGTTCTACCAATCTCTGTAAATGAGGCATTAAAGATTTTGCCACAAAAAAATATTGTAGCTATGTATGGGACTTTTTCTAAGGAGCTTAATAAATATTTGATAAAAGATTATGGATGTGACGCCATAATAACTAAGGATAGTGGAGATAGTGGAGGTTTTGAAGAAAAGGTTTATGGAGCTTTAGAAGCAGGGGCTAAGGTTATAGTTGTTGAAAGGCCAAAAATTAATTATCCAATTTGTTTTAGTGGTATAGAAGAGCTCATTAATTATATTGCAAATTTAAAAATGTCAAAATTTTAATTCTACATAATTTTTTTGGTGAAAAGAATGCACTGCAACATAAACTTAAAATATGGAGTTATAATGAAAAAAGATGGATATTCATTAAGAGTTTCTTTAAAACCTGGATTTATAAATGCTGAGCAGTTAAAGGCAATAGCGTATATCATTGAAAATTTTGGTGATAATAAAGCCCATATAACAACAAGACAAGGCATTGAATTTAAAATATCCCCAGAATATTTAGAAGAAGTGGAAAAAATTTTAAATAGTGTTAATTTAACCTTAGGTTCAACTGGAACCAGGGTTAGGCAAGTCGTATCTTGTATTGGCTTAGAATGCTACAACGCTATTGGAGATTCAGTTTCTTTAGCGAGAATGATTCATGAAGAGTTTGAAGGTGTCTGGGTTCCAAGAAAAGTGAAGATAAATGTTAGTGGTTGTCCAAATTCATGCACGTTTCATAGATTTTGTGATATAGGAATATGTTATAGATATAAAATAACTATAGACAAAGAGATTTGCACAAATTGTGGAAAATGTAAAGATTTTTGTGATTTAGATGCTATAGATTGGGAAAATAAAATAATAAAAGATACATGCACTGGAGAGGGTAGATGTACTGCTCTATGTGATTCTTTTAAAGCTGAGAGAGTTATTAGCATGTTCGTTGGAGGGAAAGGTGGGAGGATATATAAAGAAGGAAAACATCTAATAGATTTAAAAACTGAGGATGATGTTTTATTGGTTATTGATGAATTGATAAGTTTATATGCAAAGTTTGGGAAAGGCAGGATGGCAGATTTCGTCGAAAATTATGGGATTGAGAGATTAAAAAAGAATATAGAAGAGTTGATAAAATGAACCAAATTGTTAATTATGATTATAAAGAATTCCTAAAGAAATTAAGAGAGAGGTATTTAAAAAAGAGAAAATCAGGAGATAAAAACAAACCTATTGCAGTGTGGATTCAAGATGATATATATAGAGATTTTAATATAGGAAAATCACTAACAATAATTTTAAGGACAGAAGGATGTTATTATGCAAAAGAAGGGGGCTGTTTGATGTGTTCTTATTTAATGGATTCTTCCCCTGAAAAAATAACTGCTGAGAATATAATAAATCAGTTTAATTACGCAATTGAAAAGTATAAAGAAAAGATAAATAATCTCAAAGATTTTAGTGTTAAAATCTTCACTTCTGGAAGTTTCTTAGATGATAGAGAAGTATCAAAAGAGGCAAGAGATTATATTTTCAAAAAATTAAGTGAATTTGATAATTTAAAAGAGATAGCGATTGAATCAAGACCTGAATTTATTGATGAAGATAAATTAAATGAAATTAGAAAATATATCGATATTAATGTTGAAATTGGAGTAGGGATAGAAAGTTTTAACGAAGAAATTAGAGAAAAAGCAATTAACAAAGGAATAACAAATGAGCAAATAATCAGAGTGATAGAGTTAGCTAAAAACTACAACGTTGGAATAAAAGCTTATTTGTTAATAAAGCCACTCTTTATAACTGAAAAGGAAGCAATTGAAGATGCCATATATTCAGCAAACAAATGTATAGAGTTAGGATGTTCAAGAATATCTTTCTGCCCCGCCACAGTTCATAAAGGTAGTGTAATGGAATATTTTTGGAGTAAAAATCAATATAGACCGCCATTCTTATGGAGTGTAGTTGAGATATTGAGAGAAGTTAAAGAAAACAATCCAAATGCATTAATTATGTGTGACACTTCTGGTATTGGTAGTGAGAGAGGAACTCATAACCTATATGGATGCAAATGCAACAAATTAATTAAAGAAAAGTTAGAAAAATTTACTTTAACTCAAGATTTGAGTATTTTAGATATTGAATGTGAATGTAAAAATATATGGGAAGCATATATTGAGGTAGAAAATAAAAATATTGTTCCTTTAGGAGATGAAAGAAAACTTTTATGAAACTTTAAAATAAATTTATTCTGGAATATGCCCACCAGGAACCATAACACTTAATCTCACTTGCTTAACTCCTTTTAAAGCAGTTAATTTATCTGTCAATTCTCTAATCTTCTTAGCATCTCCTCTAACTAATATTGTCTCTAAGCAGTGGTCGTGGTCTAAGTGTAAATGTAAAGTAGCAACAATAATATCAGTATAGTTGTGTTGAATTTCAGTAATTTTTTCCATAACATCTGATGCGTGGTGATTGTAAATTACGCTTATACTCCCCGCCCTTTCACCTTCTAAGCTGTGAATCCATTTGTGTTTTATTATATAATCTCTAATGGCATCCCTTATTGCTTCACTTCTACTCGCATATCCCCTTTCAGCAATTATTTCATCAAACTCTCTCAAGAGCTTTGAAGGTAGTGAGATACTAATCCTATCCATCTCTGTCATAATTCCCCCCGTTTATTTTTGAGCTTATAAATATTACTATTTAATAACTAATATATAAGATTAACTATAACAATAATACTAATATAGATTGTTTAAATAGGTGGAAAAGAATGAGCTTTAGCATCTTCGAAATTTTAAGAAAGTTTATTAAATTTAAATTAAATAATAAGGGGTATACCAATAGGGGCGTAGCCCCTATGGGGTGGGAACAATGAGCTTAATTATCTGCTATTATGGTAAAAATGGAGCTGTAATTGGAGGAGATAGAAGGCAGATATTTTTTAGAGGTAATGAAGAAAATAGAAAAATTTTAGAGGAAAAATTATATAGTGGAGAAATAAAATCAGAAGAAGAATTGTATAAATTAGCCAAAGAGCTTGACATTAAGATTATAATTGAGGATAATAGGGAAAAGGTTAGGAAAATATCTGATTCAGTAGTAGTTGGGGAAGTTAGAAGCTTAGGAATAGATGCAAAGAGAAGGAGAGTTTATGCAACAAAGGGAAAATGTGCTATTGTAGATATTCTAAACGACACTGTCACTAATCAAACAATAAAAGAGGGATTTGGGATTGTAGTTCTTGGAAATAGATTTTTAAAAAAGAGTGCTGAAGAAGAGTTAAAAAGAACCGCAAAACTCTTTCCAATGATGCCTTTAGAACAGATAGAAGACACTATAAGAGAAATTTTTGAAAAATTAAAATGGAATCCAACTATAAGTAAAGAATACGATATTTATAGTATAAATAAATATGAGAAAAATTTTGAGGATGTAGTTAAAAAAGATATAGAGAGTTTGTTTAAATATAGAGAAGAGCTGAGAAAACAGCTTATTAATTTTGGAAAAATTATGACTATAGTTAATAAAATTGTAAAAAATGGAGAAATTGGGGTTATTAAAGATGGAAAACTTCACCTTTATGATAACTATGTAGCTATAGATAAAATTGACCCAAATCCAAATGTATTTAAAGTCGTAGAGGTGGAAGGTAACTTTAAAGATGGGGATATAATTGTTATTGAAAATGGAAATATGAAAATAAAAGGTACGGACGAAAGAGTAACAACTAAATACATAATTTGCCACAAATAACGAAATAAAAACTAAATCTTTATATATTACTTGCCATTTATATTACAAGTTTGTAGGAAATGCTCTAAAGGTGACATTAATGGCAATAGCTATTGCAATAGCTTCTGGAAAAGGAGGGACTGGAAAGACAACAATATCTGCAAATCTTGCTGTAGCATTAGCAAAATTTGGAAAAAAAGTAGCTGTTTTAGACGCTGATATAGCAATGGCTAATTTAGAACTTATTATGGGATTGGAAGGAAAGCCAGTAACTTTAAACGATGTATTGGCTGGTAAGGCAGATATAAAGGATGCGATTTACGAAGGGCCTGAAGGAGTTTTAGTTATCCCAGCTGGAGTTTCATTGGAAAAGTTTAGAAGGGCTAAACCAGAAAAACTTGAAGAAGTTTTAAAAGCAATACATGATTTAGTTGAGATTTTAATTATTGACTGTCCAGCAGGTATTGGAAAAGAAACATTGATAGCAATATCATCAGCAGATGGTTTAATTGTTGTTGTAAATCCTGAGATATCTTCAATATCTGATGCATTAAAAATTATTGCTATAACAAAAAGATTGGGAACTGATATTATTGGGGCTATTGTTAATAGGGTTTCAAATGAGAGTACGGAGTTAGGAGTTAAGGCAATAGAAACTATTTTAGAAGTTCCTGTTATAGGTGTTGTTCCAGAAGATCCTCATGTTAGAAAAGCAGCTGCATTTGGAACCCCTCTTGTTATCATGTATCCAGATTCCCCAGCCGCTCAAGCAATCATGGAAATTGCCGCTAAGCTAATTGGAGTTAAGTATGAGGCACAAGTTAAGAAGAAGAAAGAGTCCTTCATCTCCAGATTTATTAAGGGGCTGTTTGGGGGGAGATAAATATGGATGTAACTGTATTATATGTTATTGTAGCTATTAGCTTAGCTCTAAACGTAATACTTGGTATTAAAGTAATGATACTACAAAAAGAATTAGAAGAAGTTAAAAAAGCTACAAGATTAACAAAAGAGGAGGTTGATAAACTAAATGAAAGGTTAAGAAAATTAAAAATTGGGGGGTAAAATGAAAAAGACTATCGTCTCTTTCTTATTATTATTTTTTATATTGCCAAATTACGCTTCAAATCCAGATATTATAGTAACCCCAGAAAAATGTTTAGTTAATAGTTCTGTATATGTTATATTCCAATGGAGAGTCCCTTATGCTGTTGAAGATTTTAATGTTACAGTTTTTTCAGATGCTATAGAGTTTGAGGAATCTACCCTATATTATGCAGGAGTTGCGGAGGATGCTAAGGTATTTCATATATTTGAAGGTAAAGCAATAAAACCTGGAAACCATACAATTAAAATTCAGATGAAATATTTTGTTAATGGTGTAACTGTAAAGAAAAAGTTTTTAGCTAATATTACAATATTATCACTATCTGAGATTGCAACTAAAAATGAAGTTGAAAATGTATCAGAAATAGATATTAATAATATAACAATTCTAAAAAATATTACTGAAAATGTATCCAAAAATACAAGTATAATGAATTCTACAAATATATCAAATATATCAATAAATGATAATAATGTTAGCTTAAATAAAACAAATGAAAATGTTGATATAACAAATTCTCAAGAAAATGAAGATGTAAATGCATCAAACTTATGCACAAATAATGAAACATCAGCACAAAGTGTCCAAAATACTCAAAATAATAGTTGGTTAATTTATGGAATTTTTGGACTGGTTCTTGGTATAGCATTTGGATTTGTTGTAATGTATTTAATTAAAATCTAAACATTTCATCTATTTTAGTAAATTTTTTAATTTAAGTTACTTTTTTAAGGGTTTTTAACTTTAAATTTATTATATAGCTTTTTATTGTGATAACTTATGATTGCAATAATTCCAGCATTCAATGAAGAGAGAAATATCTTAAAGGTTTTGAGGGATTTGGAAAAATTAGGAGTTGATGCTGTAGTAGTGGATGATGGTTCCAAGGATAACACTTCAAAAGTGGTTGAAGAGTTTGCAAAAAATTCTAAGATTAATGTTTATTTGATAAGAAATGAAAGAAATCAAGGTAAGGCAAAAGCAATAGAAAAAGGAACAAGATTTGCTTTGTCTTTGAATAAATATAAATACATTATATACATTGATGGAGATTATCAACACAAACCTATTGACATCCCAAAATTATTAAAAAAATTAAAAGATACTAATGCAGATGCTGTCTTTGGTGTTAGGAAATATAGGCATATTCCATTGCATAGGCAGGTTTCTAATTTCTTTGCTTCAATTTTAACATCGTTGGCAGTGTTTATATATTCAAAAAGGTTTTATTTCTTTAGAGATGTTCAGTGTGGTTTTAGGATAATAAAGGCAGAGCTTTTGAAGGACATAAATTTTGGAGACGGTTATGCAGTAGAGCATTTTATTGCTTTGCAGTTGGCAAAAAAAGAGGCTAAGATTGTTGAAGAATATGTGAGTGTTGAGTATCATGATGAAGCTGTTTCATATATAACTACAAGGAAAATCTTAGAAGTTGCTAAGCAGGTCATAAAGTTCATTTTTTTAGAGTAGCAAAAATATTAGTGTTTTTCAAAACTTATTGGATTTTCTAATGCACTTATATAAAAGCCCCTGGCTTTTAAACACTTTGACCACATTTATCAATATAATTTAGAATATTTAAGCCATAAATGGCTTATAAGTTCAATAAATAAATTTTATTCTGTGGTCAAAGTGTTTATAAATGCCTTTTTCTACTGAATATTTTGAAAAACACTATAACAGTAAGCTTTAAATAGTAAGTTAAGAATATAAGCAACAAGATAAATCTTATATATTGAAAGTTGGAAAACACATTATTCCTTCCTCTATTTATACGAAACAGCCACAAAAAATAGGTGATGATAATGGCTTCCTTAAGACCAAACAGATGTTACAGGGATGTAGATAAGCCACCATACACAAGAAAAGAGTATGTTAAAGGGGTTCCACAACCAAAAGTTGTTCATTTCATGATGGGTAACTTATCAGCTGAATTCCCAGTTAAAGTTAATTTAATAGCTACAAGACCAATTCAAATAAGACACAATGCTTTAGAAGCTGCAAGAGTTGCTGCAAACAAATATTTAACAAAAATGTGCGGTAGAATGGGTTACAAGTTCCAAATTAGAGTCTATCCACACCAAATATTAAGAGAACACAAAATGGCTACAGGAGCTGGGGCAGATAGAATTTCAGATGGGATGAGGTTAGCGTTTGGAAAACCAATTGGAACAGCTGCAAGAGTTAGAGAAGGACAAGCAATTATGACAGTATGGGTAAACCCTGACAAATTCCCAGCTGCAAAGGAAGCTTTAAGAAGAGCTGCAATGAAATTACCAGTTCCATGTAGAGTAGTTATTGAGCAAGGAAAAGAGTTAATTAAGCAGTAAAAATCCTTAATTTATTTTTTCTATTTTTAAATAATTAACTTAAATGTCTATTGCTATTTTATTATCAACAAATTTATCCATATATTTAAATGTATCTAAAAAATAAAAAGTTTATATAATCCCCTATATATTGTTAATTGTCTAAAACAAAAAAGGGGATAACAATGAAATTCATTGCATGGTTGGATGAACTCTCAAATAAAGATGTTAATATTGCTGGAGGTAAAGGAGCTTCATTGGGAGAGATGTGGAACGCTGGATTGCCAGTTCCACCAGCATTTGTTGTTACTGCTGATGCATACAGACACTTTATAAAAGAGACAGGCTTAATAGATAAAATGAAAGAAATTTTAAGCGGTTTGGATGTTAATGACACAGATGCATTAACAGAAGCATCAAAGAAAATTAGAAAATTAATTGAAGAGGCAGAGATGCCAGAAGATTTGAGATTGGCTATTATTGAGGCATACAATAGATTATCAGAAATGTGTAATGAGGATGAGGTAACAGTAGCTGTTAGAAGTTCTGCAACTGCTGAAGATTTGCCCGAAGCAAGTTTTGCAGGACAGCAAGATACTTACTTAAATATAAAAGGAGCTGAGAATGTAGTTAAATATGTTCAAAAATGTTTCTCATCATTATTTACACCAAGGGCTATTTTCTATAGAGAACAGCAAGGATTTGACCACTTTAAAGTAGCTTTAGCTGCAGTTGTTCAAAAGTTGGTTAATGCTGAAAAGGCAGGGGTTATGTTTACAGTAAATCCAATTAACGAAAATTACGATGAGTTAGTTATTGAGGCAGCATGGGGTTTAGGGGAAGGAGTTGTTAGCGGTTCTGTTTCCCCAGATACATACATTGTTAATAAAAAGACCTTAGAAATTATTGATAAGTATATAGCAAGAAAGGAGACAATGTTTGTTAAGGATGAGAAAGGAGAGACAAAAGTTATTGAAGTCCCTGATGATATGAAGGAGAAGCAAGTTTTAACAGATGAAGAAATTAAAGAATTGGCTAAAATTGGATTGAATATTGAGAAACATTATGGAAAACCAATGGATGTTGAATGGGCTCATGAAAAAGGTAAATTCTACATGCTTCAAGCAAGACCAATTACAACATTGAAAAAAGGTAAGAAAGAGAAAAAAGCAAAAGAAGAAGAAATTGAAGCAAAGATATTATTAAAAGGTATTGGAGCTTCACCAGGAATTGCTACTGGAACTGTTAAGATAATTAGGGATGTTAGTGAGATAGACAAAGTTAAAGAAGGAGATATCTTAGTTACAAAGATGACCACACCAGATATGGTCCCAGCAATGAAAAAAGCCGCTGCTATTGTAACAGATGAGGGAGGATTAACCTGTCACGCAGCAATTGTTTCAAGAGAGCTTGGAACACCATGTGTTGTTGGAACAAAGAAAGCTACAGAGATTTTGAAAGATGGAATGATTGTTACAGTTGATGGAGAGAAAGGAATTGTATATGAAGGGGAGATTAAAAAAGTTGAAGAGAAAAAGCCAGAAGCAGTAGCAGTTATCCAGCAAGCTCCAATTATCACAGCTACAGAAGTTAAAGTTAATGTCAGTATGCCAGAGGTTGCTGAGAGAGCGGCAGCAACAGGAGCAGATGGAGTTGGGTTATTAAGAGCAGAGCACATGATATTAGGATTAGGTAAGCACCCAAGAAAGATTTTAGAGGAAGAAGGAGAAGATGCATTAATAGAGGCGTTAATGGAAGGAATTAGAAAGGTAGCAGATGCATTCTATCCAAGACCTGTAACTTATAGAACATTAGATGCTCCAACAGATGAGTTTAGAGGCTTAGAAGGGGGAGAAAACGAGCCAATAGAACACAACCCAATGTTAGGTTGGAGAGGAATTAGGAGAGGTTTAGATGAAGTTGATATCTTAAAATGCGAGTTAAAGGCAATTAAAAGATTAAGAGAAGAAGGATATAAGAATATAGAAATTATGATTCCTCTTGTAACTCATCCGGATGAAGTTAGAAAAGTTAAAGAAATTGCAAGAGAAGTAGGAATAGAGTTAGGTAAAGATATTCCATTTGGTATTATGGTTGAGACACCAGCAGCAGCTTTAATTATTGAGGAGTTTATAAAAGAAGGAATAAACTTTGTTAGCTTGGGGACAAATGATTTAACACAATACACAATAGCAATAGATAGAAATAATGAGTTGGTTTCAAAGTATTATAAGGAAGACCACCCTGCAGTGTTAAAATTGGTTGAGCATGTAATTAAAACATGTAAGAAACATGGTGTTAAAACATCAATTTGTGGGCAAGCTGGAAGCAGACCTCACATAGTTGAGAAGTTGGTTGAGTGGGGAATAGACAGTGTATCAGCAAACATTGATGCAGTAGAAACAATAAGAAGAGTTGTAGCAAGAACTGAGCAAAAAGTTATATTAAACTTCATAAGAAAATCATACTTAGAGAAGGAATAAATCCTTTTAATTTTTAAGTTTTTGTTTTTACATCTATTTTACCATGTATATTTTTAATAATCTAAATCTTTACTGTTTTCTGGTGATACGTTGAGAGGGTTTATAATTGGTAGATTTCAGCCATTTCACAAAGGACATTTAGAAGTGATAAAAAAGATAGCTGAGGAAGTTGATGAAATAATCATTGGGATTGGTAGTGCTCAAAAAAGTCATACCTTAGAAAATCCATTCACAGCTGGTGAGAGGATATTGATGATTACCCAATCACTTAAAGATTATAATTTAACCTATTATCCAATACCTATAAAAGATATTGAATTTAACTCTATTTGGGTTTCTTATGTTGAGTCTCTAACTCCTCCATTTGATATTGTGTATAGTGGAAACCCATTAGTTAGAGTTTTGTTTGAGGAGAGAGGATATAAAGTAAAAAAGCCAGAGATGTTTAATAGGAAAGAATATTCTGGAACTGAAATTAGGAGGAGAATGTTAAATGGAGAGAAATGGGAGCATTTAGTTCCTAAGGCAGTTGTTGATGTTATTAAAGAAATAAAAGGTGTTGAACGGCTTAGAAAATTAGCTCAAACAGACAAATTATAATATTAGTAGAGTGATACTATGGCAGAAGAAATAATCGATATAAAAAATCCAAAAGAAGTTATTGAATATCTCAAAAATATCGACACTGGAGAATATATTGAAATATATTTTGGAAGAGTTCATGTTGAAGGAAAATTAATGCACTACAATGAAGGGTTGGTAAGATTAGTTCATGAGAAATATGGTGTTATAGAGGTTGAGATTGAAAAAATATTAGATGATTTGTTAGAGTTAGCTCATACTAATGGAAATAAAAGAGTTGTGTTAAGGTTTTATTAGTCAATTATCAAAATAGACAACATTTTCTAAGGTTATTATTAACTATAAAAAATTTTGATGATTGACTACAATTCAGCTTTTTTATCCAAAACTAAGTTATTTATATTATTTTGGTAGTTATTATTTTAGCAAATTATTGGTAACCTAAAGAAATTTAGATTTTTTGATTTTATGTTTTAAATAATATAGACAATAAAATAGAGGAAACAAAGATTTTGAGGGAAATTATGCATTGGGCTGATGTAATTGCTGAAAAATTGATTGAAGAGAGAAAAGCAGATAAATATATCGTTGCGAGTGGAATAACACCTTCAGGACATATCCACGTAGGAAATGCAAGAGAAACATTGACAGCAGATGCAATCTATAAGGGATTAATAAATAAAGGAGTTGATGCAGAGTTAATTTTTATAGCAGACACTTACGACCCATTAAGGAAGTTATATCCATTTTTACCAAAAGAGTTTGAGCAATATATAGGAATGCCATTAAGTGAGATACCATGTCCAGAAGGTTGTTGTGAGAGCTATGCTGAACACTTTTTAAATCCATATTTAGAGAGTTTAGATGATTTGGGAGTTGAGCTAACAACATATAGAGCAGATGAAAACTACAAAAAAGGGCTTTATGATGAAAAGATAAAGATTGCCTTAGATAATAGAGAGAAAATCATGGAAATTTTAAATAAATTTAGAGCCAATCCTTTACCAGATGACTGGTGGCCAATAAACATAGTTTGTGAAAATTGTGGAAAATTAAAAACTAAGGTTGTAAAATACGATAGTGAGAAGGAGGAAGTAACTTATAAATGTGAGATATGTGGCTTTGAAAATACCGTCAAACCTTATAAAGGAAGAGCAAAACTCCCATGGAGAGTTGATTGGCCAGCAAGGTGGAGCATATTTAATGTAACTATTGAGCCAATGGGTAAAGACCATGCAGCAGCAGGGGGAAGTTACGATACAGGAGTTTTAATTGCTAAGGAAATTTACAACTATGAACCACCAAAAAAGGTTGTTTATGAATGGATTCAATTAAAGGTTGGAGATAAGGCAATTCCAATGAGTTCTTCAAAAGGAGTTGTGTTTGCTGTGAAGGATTGGACTCACATAGCTCATCCAGAGATTTTAAGATTCTTATTGTTGAGAAGTAAGCCAACAAAACACATTGACTTTGATTTAAAGAAAATTCCTGACTTGGTGGATGAGTATGATAGATTAGAGGATTTCTACTTTAACAATAAAGATAAAGATGAATTAAGTGAAGAGGAAGAGGAGAAGATAAGGATTTATGAATTATCAACACCAAAAATCCCTGAAAGCAAGCCATTTGTTATACCATATAGATTCTGCTCAATCATTGCTCAGCTAACTTATAATGAAGAAAAGGACGATGTTGATATGGAAAGAGTATTTGAAATATTAAGAAGAAATAATTACAGCATTGAAGATATTGATGAGTTCAGCATGAAAAAATTGAAAGATAGATTGTTAATGGCAAGAAACTGGGCTTTAAAATATGGGGAAAAGTTGGTTATAATTGATGAAAATGAGGCAAAAGAGATATACGAAAAATTGAAGGATAAGCAAAAAGAATGGATTAAATACTTTGCTGAAAAATTAAAAACAGCTGAATTTGATGCTTTAAACTTGCATGAGTTGATTTATCAAACAGCAAAAGAACTTGGCTTAAATCCGAGAGAGGCATTTCAAGCATCGTATATGATACTTTTAGGTAAAAAATACGGACCAAAGTTAGGGGCTTTCTTAGCAACTCTTGGAAAGGATTTTGTTATAAGAAGGTACTCACTATTTGAGTAATTATTTATTTTAATTAATTTTACTTTTTTGGTGGTAAGATGATAAAAATACATGCGTTAGAGGAAGTTAAAGGAAATTCTAAAGAAATTGTTGAAAAAGAATTTGAAAACTTAGCTAATGAGCTGAAAGAAAAATATAATGCCAAACTTAAATATGTAGATGAAGATATAGAAGAAGAAGGAAATTTAAAGTTTTATACAAAAATTGGAGAATTTGAGATAAATTTTAATAACTTTAAGGATTATATAAACTTCTGTTTAAAATATGGGGCAGATATTGAAGTTATAAAACCAGAAAAATTAAAACTCAAAGCTAATGAAATAAATGAAGTTTTGGCTTTAGTTATAAGTGCATTTAAATCATTTGTTGATACCTATAAGATTGGGTTTAACGTATATGTGAAAGAGAAAAAAGATATAGATGTTGAGGGATATAAAAAAGGTAAATATGATGAAGATGAAATAGTTGATTTTGAAGAAGAAGGGTTTATAAGAGTTAAAGCAGTGTTTGAAGGAATTGGAAAAAATGAAGAAGAAGTTATTAAAAACCTGCTCATTTCTTTGGATAGGGATGAGATTATAATTAACAAGATTATAACTAAAAACTTCAATGAAAATGAAAGTTTCAATGGCTTAATAGCTGTTGATTTGTTGTGCAAACCATTTGAAATGTTTGAAATTGCCTATAAGTATTTACCAGTTGCTTTATCTATCCAAAGAGATGAGATTGAATTAAGTTTAGCTGATATTCAAGATATTGGTAATGAGCTGTCTGGAGCAATATTTGAGCTTAGCCACGCTGTTGTAATGAGAAAATAAAAATTACAAACTTATAAAATTAAAAGATAACAAAAAATTATTGGGGTGGTAAATTGCATCCTTCTTTAAAATACATGAGGCAAGATAGATTACCACACATCTTCTGTTCTGGATGTGGAAATGGAATTGTTATGAATTGCTTTTTAAAGGCAATTGATGAGCTAAATATAAAGCCAGAGGACTATATAGCTGTTTCAGGAATTGGATGTTCTTCAAGAGTTCCTGGTTATCTATATTGTGATTCCTTACACACAACCCACGGAAGACCTATAGCGTTTGCAACAGGAATTAAAATAGCAAGACCAGACAAACATGTTGTCGTATTTACAGGAGATGGGGACTTAGCGGCTATAGGGGGGAATCACTTTATCCATGGATGTAGAAGAAACATAGATTTAACTGTTATTTGTATAAACAACAACATCTATGGAATGACTGGGGGGCAAGTTTCACCAACAACACCTTATGGTAAAAAGGCAACAACAGCACCTTATGGTTGTATAGAGAACTCTATGGATTTATGTAAATTGGCAATTGCGGCAGGAGCAACTTATGTGGCAAGATGGACAACAGCCCATCCAATTCAGCTTGTTAAATCAATTAAAAAAGGTATTCAGAAGAAAGGCTTTTCATTTATTGAGGTTGTCTCTCAATGCCCAACATACTATGGAAGATTCAACATCTCAAGAAAGCCAGCTGACATGATTAAATTCTTAAAAGAAAACTCAATACACATAAATAAAGCAAAAAATATGAGTGAAGAAGAGTTAAGTGGAAAAATAGTTGTTGGAGAGTTTTTAGAGATAGAAAAACCTGAATTTATTGATGAATTGCATAAGTTGATTGAGAAAATGAAAGAATAAAAATAAATATTTTTAAAATCCCCTTCATAAAATTTTAAAAATTAAAAGAGGAGGGCTAAGATGAGAAAAGAGATAAGATTATCTGGCTTTGGTGGGCAAGGGATTATTTTAGCTGGGGTTATCTTAGGGAGAGCAGCTGCTTTATATGACAAAAAAGAGGCGGTTCAAACACAATCTTATGGACCTGAAGCAAGAGGAGGGGCAAGTAAATCAGAGGTTGTTATTAGTGATGAACCAATTGATTTCCCAAAAGTCATAAAGCCAGATATATTAGTTTGTTTATCACAGCAAGCTTATGACAAATATAAGGATGATATTAAAGAAGGTGGGGTTTTGTTGGTTGATGAAGATTTAGTTTCTACTGATGAAAAGCCAACAGTTGATGTAACAATGTATAAAATTCCATTTACAAGAATTGCCTCAGAGGAAATAAAACTTCCAATAGTTGCGAATATAGTTATGTTAGGAGCTTTAACAAGATTAACCAACATTGTCTCAAAAGAAAGTATGGAAAAGGCAATTTTAGATAGTGTTCCAAAAGGAACTGAAGAGAAAAACTTATTGGCATTTACTAAAGGTTATGAATTTGCAGAGAAATTATAAATTGTAGTGATAATATCTCAAAGAAGAAACTTATAAATTCTCTTTTTTGTAACATATATTTTAGCTAATATTAAATCAGCTAATTTTTTAGGTGTCTATAATGCCAAAAATTTTATACAATCCAGATGTCCTAAAACATAAACCAAAATTTTATCACGTTGAAAATCCAGAGAGAGTTGAGACTATTTTAAATAGTTTAAAATTGAGAGGATTTGATGATATAATTTTAATTGAAGGAAAATCTTCTATTGATGAAGTTTTGGAAATTCATAGTAAAGAGTATGTAGATTCAATAGTAAAGCTTTGTAATGATTCATTTAATTATTATGATGGCGATACATACATATCCAATGGAACTTTAGATGCGGCATTAACTGCCTTTAAATTAGCAAAAGAAGCTGTAAAATTAGCATTAAAAGAGAAAGATTTATACTTTGCTTTAACAAGACCTCCTGGGCATCATGCAGGAATTTCTGGAAGAGCTTTAGGAGCAATGTCAAACGGTTTTTGCATCTTCAATAATATAGCAGGAGCTGCAGAATTGGCTAAAAAGTATATGAAAAAAGTTATAATAATTGATTTTGATGTCCATCATGGAAATGGAACTCAGGAAATCTTTTGGAATGATGAGAATGTTATCCATATAGATTTCCATCAAAAAGGCATCTATCCTGGAACAGGAGATGTATTTGATATTGGTGGAGAAAAGGCAGAAGGGACTAAAATAAATCTTCCTTTCCAATCACATTCAACCGACTCTGATTACATATTTACGTGGAATGATGTTGTTGAACCAATATTGGATTACTTTAAACCAAGTATTGTTTTAGTTTCTGCTGGTTTTGATGCTTTTATAAATGATGGTTTGGCAAGCATGGATTTAACTGAAACCTTTTATAGATTTGCAGGAGCTAAGCTTAGTAAATATGGCGTTGTAGCAGTTTTAGAAGGGGGTTATGGAATGGGACTAAAGTATGCCCCACCAGCATTTTTAGAAGGTTATGTTAAAGCTGAGGATATATTAGATACTTTATTGGATGAAAAATATTCAATTTCTCCTTCCAATGATACTAAATTAATAGTTGAAAATGTTAAGAGGATAATTGAAGAGTATTTAAATATCTTTTAATTATACTTCAATTTTTGCTAACTTTCTACCAAATTCTTTAATTTTTTTAATATTATCTTCCCTTGGTGTAAATCTAAATGCCAATATTTCATCATCAACAACTTTAAATCCTAATTTTTTAAAAAATTCATTTATTTTTTTAGTTGCACATTCTTTCCATCCATAGGAACCAAAAGCTACACCAATCTTTTTATTATCCAGTTTTAATCCCTCTATATAAGTTAATAACATCCCCACTTTTGGATGAACATTCATATTTATTGTTGGGGAACCAATTAACACATACTTTGCATCTAAAATATCTCTAATTATAATATTTAATGAGGATGTGCCCAATCTGTGGTATATTACATTAACTCCCCCATCAGCTAACCCTTCCCCAAGTGCTCTGGCTATTTTTTCTGTAGAATAGTGAATGGTCGCATACACAATAACTGCAGTATTTTTATGAAATCCAGAACTCCAGATACGATATTTTGTTAGAATCTCATCAATCATCTTACGCCAAATAACACCATGTGATGGACATATATATTCCAAATTTAAATCTTTTAAAATACTTAGTATTTTTAAAATGCTATTTTTATGTGGTAGCAATATGTTGGCAAAATATTCTTTAGCTTCAAGGATAATTTTATGCCCTATATCTGCATCTATTTTTTCTTTATATGCCACATGCTGTCCAAATAATTCATTTGAAAACAGGATTTCATCTTCTATACAGTATGTTAGCACATGTCCAAATTTATCGTCAGTTATAAATTTTAATGTTCTATTTCCAATATTTATTTCATCTCCATTATTTACAATAACAAATTCCCAATCTTTTGTATCAAATTGGGCGTCTAAATAATATTTTCCAATTTTTGTAGTTATAACCTTTGCACCTGTGAGTTCAACAAGCTTTCCTATACACTCATTGTGGTCTAAACTAATATGGTTTGAGATTATATAATCTAATTTTAGATTAGCTATGTCTTTCAAATATAACAGTAATTCATCAAAATATTTCATTCTTGTAGTATCAATCAAAACATTATTTTTATCTAAGATAAGATATGAATTGTATGTAGTGCCTTTGTTGATATCTAACCCTTTATATTCTCTGATTTTCCATTCTATAAAACTCATGCAGTAAATATTATCTTTTATTTTTAATACCATATACCCCACCAAAAATATTAATTATAAGAACTCAAAACTCTAAGAGTACAACATTAAATATTCTGGCGATAGTAATATATAATATAATGTCAATGTTAATTTAAGTAAAATAACAACTAAGTAATCTTTATAATGCCTAATTTAACTAACAGAATAGATTGAGGGGAATTATGGTAAAAATAAATCATAAAAAATGTGGTTATTGTGGAGCATGTGTTGGAGTTTGTGAAAAGATGGCAATTAATTTAATGGAACATATTATAGTTATTGATGAAGAAAAATGCAGTAACTGTAAGTTGTGTGTAATTGTATGTCCATTAAATGCATTAGAGGGAGAATAATGAGAGAGTTAAATGATGTATATGATGTAGTGGTTGTTGGAGCTGGACCAGGAGGAAGCATGGCAAGTTATGCATCAGCAAAGAATGGAGCTAAAACACTATTAATTGAGAAATCTCAAGAGATTGGGGAGCCAGTTAGGTGTGCTGAAGCAATTCCATCAATAGAGGAATTTGGATTAAAACCAGAACCAGAGTTTGTTAGAAACATTATTAAGGGAGGAATTTTATTCTCCCCTTCTGGAAAAAAAGTTACAGTAACTCAAGATAAAGCTCAAGGATATATAGTTGAGAGAAAAATTTTTGATAAATATTTGGCTATAAGAGCAGCTAAGGTAGGAAGTAAAGTAGCTGTTAAAACAACAGCTATAGATTTAGAGAGAGATGGGAATTATTGGAATGTTATAGTTGAATTTTTGGGAGAAGAGTATGCTATAAAAACCAAAGTGGTTATAGCTGCCGATGGAGTTGAAAGTAACATAGCTGAATATGCTGGATTAAAGGCAAAGAAAAAACCATTAGAGATTTGTTCCTGTGCAGAATATGAAATGACAAATGTTGAATTGTTGGATAAAAATATGATGGAATTCTATTTTGGTAATGAAGTAGCTCCAGGTGGTTATGTTTGGATATTCCCTAAAGGAGAGACAGCAAATGTAGGTTTAGGAGTTAGAGACAAGAAAAAGAAGGCTATTGATTATTTAGAAGAATTTATAGAAAATGGTTTGGCTAAAGATAGGTTAAAGGATGCAACACCAATAGAATTTAAAGTTGGAGGAGCTCCTGTTTCTGGCCCTATAGAAAAAACCTATACAGATGGTCTTTTAGTTGTTGGAGACGCTGCTGGGCAGATAAGCCCATTAACTGGTGGAGGTATATATTTAGCAATGGATTGTGGTTTAATAGCTGGAGAAGTGGCGAGTAAAGCAATAAAAGCAAATGATTGGAGTGAAGAAACCCTAAAAGAATATGAAAGAAGATGGAAGGAAAAGCATTATGAGTATTTAATGAATCATCTAAAATATAGAAAAATTTTAGAGAAAATGAGTGATGATGAGTTAGATGCTTTAGCAGAGGCATTAGGAGATAGTTTAGAGGGCATTGATTTGAAAAAATTTGTTAAAAGAATAATAACTAAAAAACCTTCCCTTTTAAAATACTTTAAGGATTTATTATAACTTAGTTTATCTTAATTTATCAATTTAATTTATTTCTTTGGTTTTTTAACTACTAAAACTGGACAGTGAGCATTTTTAATAACTCTTTCAGCAACACTACCTAATAATATTCTTTCTAATCCTGTTTTTCCTGTAGTTCCCATAACAATCAAATCTGCTTTTTTCTTTTCAGCAAATTCAACAATTTCTTTTGCAGGAACACCCTCCAACATCTCTGTATGAATTTTAACCCCCCACTCTTCAGCCAATTTTTTAACCTTTTTTAAAGCCTCATGCCCTTCCTCTTTTAATAGCTCACTTATCATTTCCCAGCTTCCTTCTGCAGGTAATCCAACAAATGGAGAGACATCAACAACATATATTGCGTAAACCTCAGCATCGAATTCCTTGGCTATATTTATCCCATGCTTTGCAGCTTCAATTGAGACATCTGAGCCATCAGTTGGAATGACTATTTTTTTATACAAGTTTTCACCATTTCTGCTTTCTTAATATTTTAATTGAGTTTTAGGTATATTATATAATAATTTTGAAGTTCATGGAATAAAAACCTTTTGAGACTGTCAAGTTAAACTTTTATTAATATATCGATAAAAAATAATAAAATATGAGACTCACGATAGAGATTATAAAGGAGAGAATCAAAGAGAAGAAGCTTTTTAAAAGAAATAGAAAGTCGATAGAAGTTAAAATCTTAGCAGGGCTTTTATACTACCTCGGGTTATCGTTGAGAAAGACGAGTTTATTCCTCTCCCAATTCGAAAGTATAAGCCACGAGTCAGTTAGAGTTTATTATCACAAGATTAAAGAAGTCTTAAACGAACCTAAGAGGAGTGTAAGAAACCCAATTGCAATAGACGAGACTAAACTAAAATTTGGAGATAAGACTATTTACGTATGGTCTGCTATTGACGTTAAATCGAAGGAATGCTTGGGAGTTTATATATCAGAGACAAGAAATTACCTCGATACTATATTATTCGTTAGGGGTATATTAAAATTTTGCTCGAATAAGCCTAAAATTTTGGTTGATGGTGGGAGATGGTATCCGTGGGCGTTGCAGAAGTTGGGCTTAAAATTTGAAAGAGTCCGATTCGGACTGAGAAATTGTGTAGAAAGCTTCTTCTCACTGCTTAAACGAAGAACAAAAGCATTCTTTAATAGATTCCCTAATAATAGTAAGTTCGATACGGTTATTAGTTGGATAAAGAGCTTCATGATGTTCTATAACTGGATACTATCATAACTTGACAGTTTCTGGTAAAATTAGGATAAAATCTTAATTGCTATACATTTAAATATGGGAATTAACCATAATAAGGAAATAACTAAATGCTTTTCTATTTTAGTTTATAATTTATATTTAATTTACTAAATTAAAGTAAATTAGTTATATCGCTATTCTACTTCAACCTTAAACTATATATAGCCCTTATAGAAATATTTTATGGTCATATAATTTTACTTAATAGTTGTGTCCTAAATCTCTAATAATTACTCTTATAATACATTAATAATAAAATCTAATGAACTTATGTCATATAAATTCTTTATTTTTGTAAAGTATTCTATGTAAATAATAAACAATAAAAATGTAAAAGGTGAGATAAATGAACTACGAAAAAGAAGTAAATATAAACAACGTATTTGAATTAAGATGCAAAACAACAGATTACTTTGGAGTTGGAGCAATACACAAATTTGATGACATTGCAAAAGAATTCGTTGAAAAAGGCATGAAAAACTTCCTCTTTGTAACAGGAAAAAGCAGTTACAAAAAATGTGGAGCATGGGATGTAATAGAACCAATCTTAGACAAGTATGGAATAAACTATGAATTATACAACAAAGTATCAGCCAACCCAACAGTTGATATGATTGACGAAGCAGTAAAATTAGGAAAAGAAATAGAAAGTCAAGTTGTTATTGGAATTGGTGGAGGAAGCCCATTAGACACTGCAAAAAGCGTGGCAGTATTATTAGAATACCCAGACAAGACAGGTAGGGACTTATACGAATTCAAATTTGCTCCAGAAAGGGCAAAGCCAATTGTAGCAATAAACACTACACATGGAACTGGAAGTGAGGTAGATAGGTTTGCAGTTGCTACTGTTCCAGAGAAGAACTATAAACCAGCAATTGTTTATGATTGCATTTACCCAACCTATGCAATTGATGACCCTGCATTAATGACAAAACTTCCAAAAGAGCAAGCTCTCGCTACAGCAATTGATGCTGTGAACCACGTTAATGAAGCTGCAACAACAAAAGTGGCAAGCCCTTATGTTGTTGATTTGGCAAGGAGAACTGTAGGATTGATAAAAGAGTATTTACCAAGAGTTTTAGAAAATCCAGAAGATTTAACTGCGAGATATTGGGTTTTATATGCCTCTACAATTGCAGGAATTGCTTTGGATAATGGTTTAGCTCACATTACTCATGCTTTAGAACACCCATTGAGTGCTATTGACGCTAATGTTACTCATGGTATTGGGTTAGCGGCATTAATGCCTGCAGTTGTAAAATACTGTCATCCAGCATTGCCAAAGACTTTTGCTTATATTTATGAGCCAATAGTTGAGGATAAGGAGAGGGCTGAAAAGGATGCAAACTATCTTGCTCAAGAGATTGAGAAGTGGTTGTTTGATTTGGGCTTAACTCAAAAACTACCTGATTTAGGATTTAAAGAAAGTGATGTTGATGAATTGACGAGATTGGCAATGACTACCCCAAGTTTGGATATCTTGTTATCTTTAGCACCTATTGAAGTTAATGAGGATGTTGTTAGAAATATTTACTTAGATTCAATGCAACCCATTCAATAAATAATTAATTTTTGTGGAAACAAAAACTATTAAAAAAAACTTAAAACTATATATAAATATGGCAATGATGAAAAGAGGGTTAGCTGAACTGTGATGATACTTACCCGATCTGAGCCACTATTTTTTCTCTTTATCCAAATCCATAATTACGATTCCTTCTTTTAATTTTTCAACTTCTTCTTCACTTAATATCTCTTCTTCAACACCATCTCCAATAATGGCACTATGTCCTAATGGGTCGATTAATATTAAAGTTGCTTCGTCCTTACCTTCTTTCAATTTCTTTATTCTTTCTCTAAGTTCTTCAGCTTTCTTTTTTTGTTCTTCTGTCTCAGCCCATCTAATTAAAGTTTGTAATATATTATCAACCCTATTTAAAACCCCCTCAACATTGCTAACAAATCCCTCAGCTAATGGACCAGGTTTAATTTCAACGCCCAATTCTGGAATTTGCATATAGGCAGAGGAACTTCTAACAACTCTCTTATTTAAATCTCTCTCACTCTTAATT
Organism: Methanocaldococcus bathoardescens; assembly: GCF_000739065.1. Taxonomy (GTDB): domain Archaea; phylum AGJL01; class Methanococci; order Methanococcales; family Methanocaldococcaceae; genus Methanocaldococcus; species Methanocaldococcus bathoardescens. The sequence continues at coordinate 192,918 of NZ_CP009149.1, forward strand.
TTTAACATATACTTTTTTGGCTCTCTAACTTCTAATGGGAATACATCACTTCTTCTAAAATTGCATTTCTCACAAATCATTGTTGTCTCTAATACGGGGCCAAAGTAAGGGATGTCTATTTGATGGGAAGTTATTATAAAAGTTCCTTTTCCTCCACATACTGGACAGTCTAACCTTTGCACGTTCTCCATTTTATCACCTATGGGGAACTTTTAATCAATCTAATATATAAACTTTTCGTCTTCTTTTTTGTGGGTAACTTTTATATATTTCTCAAGGGATAATGTTATTCCATAGCGATAATATAATGATTGATTATGAAAAATGGCGGAATATATTTTCCTATACTATAAAGAATTCGTGAGAACATGTATAAAAAATTAGAGATTATTGAAAGAGCAATACTATTAAATCCACAATATATTCAAGCATTTAGGGAAAAATTGAAAATTACACAATCAAAATTAGCTAAGGAAAGTGGTATTAGTCAATCTCATCTTAGTATGTTAGAGAAAGGGAAAAGGCAAGCAACTAAACTCATAGCAACTGCTGTAACTCTCGGTTTATTAAAATGCTTCTCATCTAATAATGTTGAAGACCCAATAATTGAACTTTTAGATACCCTTTCTTTATTAAAATTTGAAGATACATTTGCTGATTTTGTTTATGAAATTATTGAAAAAGGTGATAAAAGATATTTGAGGATGATTGAAGGCTATCCAGTATTGATTATAAGCAAAGAGAATTTACTAAATGAGATGAAAAATAGGTTAGAAGTTATGGATATTGAAAGTATAGAGTTGTCAAGAGGGAAGATAAGAGTCTTGGGAAAACATCTTGACAATAAATATGTTGAGATATTTTTAGATTGCTCAGATGTTAGAAGATTGGAAAAAAAATTTATGAAAAAAACAGGTAAAAAAGTTATTATTCAAGTATTCCCAAAAGATGAAGTGCCGCCAATTTATTCAACAAATAAAGATTGTATCATAATTCACTGCTGGTGAGAGAGTGATGGATATTGTTATTTTGCATCTAATAGCTTTAATAACATCAGTAATTGTTGCTTTAATCTTAAAACTTCCACTGCTTCCAAAAGAAAAACCTATAAGGTTTAGCTTTGAGACATCTGTTATATTTCCAACACCAATATTGGCTTTAGGTATTGAAGCAATATTTAGAAATTTATTTGGGGATTATATAAGCTTAGCTTTCTTTGCTGGGCTATTTGGGGCTTTGTTATCAAAATATGCTGATAAGTTGTTTGGTGAGCCATAATGGAAGCTTTTGAAATTATAAAAGTTATTATAGCTGGAATCATATGCTGGCTTAACTTTGTTCTCATTGATACTTACTTTGGACTGCCAGAAAAGCCAGGAGTTTTAGGAGCTAAGACAATAGGGGAAAAGATTAGAGATATTGGTGGAAATATTCATGGTGGCTACTTTATGGGAAATATCGTCTGCTCTCCAGATGCTTCGGCAGGAACATTGTTAGCTTCAATAATGAGCTATTTAATGGGAGTTGAAGGAGGATTTATAGCGGCTTTGTTAGTTTGGATTGGCAACCGTTTATGTGCAGACCCGGGATATGCAGGAACTATTGGAGCTTTAACAATAACTTTCATCATCTATATCTTAAATCCAATAATTGAAGCAAAATATTTCATCGCAGGAATGGTTTTGGCAATATTTACAATCCAAGGATTTGAGCATAAATGGGCTTCAATTTTGCTTGGAAAGATAGCTAAAAAGATGAACAGAGGGGAATGATGGATATAGTAGAGATAATTATTGGATTTATAGCATTGTTGATGACAGTTAGGATATTTTTAACAAGAAGTAGAGCAAGAAAATTGCTTTATCTTTGTTGTTTAAGCTTTTGCATTTCTGCATTAATTGCTCTATATGTGGATTCACCAATGGGAGGAATTGTAGCTATAATTTACTTTATATGCTCAACTTTATCATCCAATGCAATTGCTTATACAATAGAGCAGACAAAACACATTGAATAGGTGAAAATTTGGAGATTCTACCATTAGTATCTGGAATATGCTGTTTATTAGGAGGAATTGGAGTTATTTTACATACAAATCCAATAAATAAAATTATTATGTTTGCCTTATTGGAAATTGGAATGATTGGATTAATTGTCTCAAGTTATTACTTGGATATAGCTATAATCTCTTCACTTTGTGAGCCAATTTGCACCATAATCTTATTGCTTGGATATCTAAAATATGTTACAACAATAAAGAAAAAGAAAAAATACGGGAGAAATCTTCCAGTTCTTTCCAAATAAAGAATGTGGTGAATGTTTATGGAACTTGTTGAATATATTCTCTATATTGGATATGCACTGTTAGTTATTGGGACTCTTGGGACCGTTATTGGGCCGAAGGTTGATAATCCTTTGATTAGAATGTTGAATGTTGAAGTCCCAACCATTGGTGTTTGTTTCATATTCTTAGCTTATGACGAAACCCTTGCATTGATGACATTTATTGCAGTTAATGCAGTTTTGAGTTTGATTTTGGTTAGAGCAGTAATATTAAACGCTGAATATGAAGAAAATGAGTAATAGGGGGAAAGAATGAAAAAACTTGGTAAAATATGGAATTACCTATCAAAACCTGAAATTGTTCCAAGAATATTCTCTGTATTCTTAGCTTTGGTCTTTATATTTGGATTATTGATGCCTCATTATTTGAATCCTAATCAACTCTATCCTAAGCCGATTCCACATTCTCAAACACTAAAAACACCATTAGCCCCTTATGATAGGGGAGGAGTTCCATTAAAAGAGCCGGCAGAGTTAAAAGCTCAATATCCACAATATGCACCAAATCTTGGAAAGATAACTGCTTATTTAACACCAATAGCTGAGTGGATTAAGGATAAAACCTACTACTTTGGAACAACTATAGTTTCTACACCTGGGGGAATATTGGATGAAATTCTTTATTATACAAGAGGGATGGACACAGTTCTTGAAAGCTCTATACTGCTAATATCTTTCATGATATTCAGCTGGTTGTTCTTCAACAAGGATTAGGTGGGAGAGATGGAGAATATCATCTACAGCATATATCATCCGACGGTATTGGTTGGATTTGCCATTGGGATTCTGTCATTATTTGCCATTGGATTCCAAAAGGATGATTTGCATGCTTTAATATTGACTGATGTTATTGAATGTGCAATGCTTATAATTATAGCTGGAGTTGGCACTGATTTAGCCGAAGCATTAATTTTACCAGGTTTAGTTGTTAGCTTAGCTGAGCTTTTAGCAGTTTCAGAAGTTTTGATAACAAGGAAGTATCTAAAATCAAAAAGACCTAAGCCAAGAAGCTATAGGTTGTTTGAAGAATTTAAACTTCCTCTACATACTGGAGAGCTAAAATACAACATTGAGATGGAGGTTTTAAAAACTGCTCCAAGATTTTTAGCTATAGTTTTGATTATTTATGGGGCTATATTAAGTGGATTTACCGGAGGGGCAGTTATAGCTACTGGATTGTTGTTTTATGCGTTATCTAAGAGGGCTTTGGGTTTAGAGATTTCAGAGGAATTAAAAACTATGTGGGAAGGGATATCAGGGCTATCAGGAATTGCATGGGCTTTGTGGGTTATAGGATTTTTAGGTTTCTTTGTATTTCCAGATAAGTGGCTTCTCTGCCTATTAATGGCTGGTTTGGGTTTAGTTATAAAGGTTGGCTCTAAATTAGGACTTATTGGCTATATAGGTGAAGTAAAATGATTGATAAAGCATAGGGGGATACCTCCTAACCACATGTCCATTAAATTGGGGCTTTTAGCCTCAATTAATGTTCAATATTTATCATGACAGGTGAGATGAAATGATTGAATCAATAACTGGCTATCTGTTTGGTATTGTTCCATTGGGTGATATTGTATTTGGCTTTTCGGAATTTTCCATTATTGGATTCATTACTGCAGTGATATTTACCATCATAGTTTATCTAACAAATCCAGAAAAGCAGTTAGAAGCTCAAAAATTTAGAGTTGAAGATAAATTAGAAGTTGTTTCCCTAAAAGAATTAAAAATTAGAAGGATGATGGCTATAGTTTGTGGAATAGCCACTGCTGGAGCTATGCTTACATGCGATTTGTTTGATTATGCTTTATTCTTAACATTAGTTGGAATTGCAAATATTGGGATTGTTTCAGCAGTTAAAAGGGAGTGGGTTTTGACTGCAAGTTATCAGTATGGGCTTATAGCAATAATTGCTACTCTTCCATTATTTGGCTCTGCAGGGATAATATTGGCTAAAACAGGAACATTATCAATATTCGAATTACCAAAAACTCAAACATCTTTATTATTTGAAAAAATTATGTTTGCAGCTGGAATGGCTGGAGAAACAGGGATAGCTCCTTTCTATGCAGCTAAAGCAGAGATGTTTAGAGCCCCCGGCTCTCCTTATATATTGATGATACATCTTTCCTCTTTATTGTTGATTGTAAGAACTGTTGAGATTCTATTGACAATTTAAAAAATTTGGGTGAAAAACATGGATGAAGAGAGAAAATTTGGACTGTATTCATTAATTGTTGGTCTATTGTGTGTTGTTGGAATTATCTTGTTTAGTGGATTGATATGCTATATATTGTATGTTATTGCAGTACCTTCTTTGTTGTATGGAATTGGAGCATTTGTAATTCCAAAAACAAGAAGAAAAGATATTGGGAAATTGCCATTTAGAGGATATTAAAGATTAAAATAAAAATCTGGGTGAGGATATGGACACATCACTTATTGGAACTATAAATCTAACAATTCATGCATTTCTTGTTGGTTCTCTATTACTTGGATTGCATAGAAAGATAATGGCGAGAATTCAGGGGAGACCTGGCCCACCAATAATTCAATACCTACTGCACACTCTAAAATTCTATGTAAAAGAAGTGACTTTCCCAATAACTGCTGGAAATCCACTCTATATATTTGTAGCTTTGTTAGATATTGCTATTTGGTTAGCTGCATTAATTATAGCTATTGATTTCAAATCATCCCTACTCATAATTATAGGAATCTATGTATTGCAAAAGATTGTTGAGCATGGTTGTGGTTTATCTTCTGGTTCACCTTATGGAAAATTGGGGGGAGTTAGAAGCGTCTTCTCAGCAGCTGCAGAAGTCCCTTTATTTGCTGTTGTAGCGGCCATATATTTAACAACACATTCAGTTTTAATTTCAGATATATTGAGTTATCAGGAAATAAACGGCAGTTTGCTGTTTAAAATGCCAATTTGTGCATTTGCGTTCTTTGTACTGCTTGTTTCAAAAACACCAAATAGTCCATTTGGGATAGTTAAGGGTAAAGATATTGTTAGTGGATATATGACAGAACATTATGGATTGTTGGGCTCTATAATCTATATTGCAGATGCAATAGCTTATTTCGTATTACTTTGGTTGTTTATAGCTGTATTTATTGGCCCTTCAGTAATAAACGACCCAATATTGACATTGGCTACAATGGTAATAATGACAGTAATTTTGGCGTTTATTAATGGGCTAACACCATTATTAGCTCCACACCATTCAGTTATGCTTCAAATGACAATTGCAGGAATTGTATTGTGTGATGTTTTATACAGATTAATAACCGGGGGATAAAAATGAAAAATTATGTTTATTTATTTACAATTGCATGCATTATAGCGGTGATTTATGGAATACTCGTTACATTAATGCAATTTAATGTTATTTCAGTAGTTTTGATATTTGGATTAATCTTAATATTGACAATTTCAACCATAAACAAAAAAATAGCTCATAAAATGGAAAGTCTTGAAATTTTGTTTATGCTCTTAGTTTTAGCTTTCTTTGCCTATGCAATTTATAAACTATACATTCCTGCATAAAATGGTGAGAAGAATGTCGTTATTTGAGTTAAATTTGGCTATAATATTGTTTATCATTGGAAACTTTATTGGATTGGAATATAGCTATAGAAAATACACTTCCCCTTATGTAGAAAAAAAGATTGACAAAATTGCATTAGCTTTATCAATACTTGGTGGGATTTTAATTAATTCTCCGTTGTATATGCTTGGATATTTATTAATTGGATTTCCTTTAGGAATGAGGTCAGGATATGGAAGAATTGAGTTTATTGTAGGATTGATTATAGCAGTGTTCCTTTATCTTTTATTGAGGTGGTAGTTTATGGTTGAAACAGTTGATATTGACAAAAAATATGTTGAAAATTCATTAAAACAAAAAATAAACGTTCTTAAGGATAATAGGTTTTTGATGGATGATGTATTTATCCCAATAGCTAAAGCATTAAAAATTGATGTTGATGAAGTTGTTGAGATATTCGCCAAAAAGTTGGATTTTGCTTCTTGCTATGAGTTGCATGCCTATGCAGAGCAGGCAAGGATGGGTTGTTTGGGAAGGAAAGTAGATATTGATTTAGGTTTATGCTGGCTCAGTGATTTCTTTGGATTAATAAAAAAGGAAGAGGCAGATTTAATTAGGAAAAAGGTAGTTGAAAGCCATTTATTGTATAAAAAACCATATAAAGAGGCTTTGGAGGAAGGAAGAAAGTTAATTATCAAATTATTGAGGGATGAAGAATGATAAAAGAATTATAAAGAATTATTTAGAAACCATAGGGCTTCGCCCTATTGGGATACCCAGGATGCATTAATTAGCTAAAGCTAATCAATGCCTCTTAAAATCATTGGGAGGAATGGTCATGATAAAAGAATTCTTCAGAAAAAGGTCAATACATGTGTGTGTTGTCAATACTGGGGGATGTAATGGATGTGATATTGAAATCGTCTCTTGCTTAGCCCCGAGGTATGATATTGAGCAGTATGGGATTTATGTTCATAACAACCCAAGAGAAGCTGATGTTCTGCTTATTACAGGGCCTGTAACTTTACAATGGGCAGAAAGATTGAAGGAGATTTATGAAAAAACACCAGAACCAAAAGTAGTTGTTGCTGTTGGGGCATGTGCTTTAAGTGGAGGGATTTTTAAGGAAGGGCATGTTGTTGGAGGAGTTCATAAAGTTATCCCAGTAGATGCAAAAATTCCAGGCTGTCCACCAAGACCTTCTGAGATTATTGAAGCAGTATTAAAAGTTGCACCAAAAGCAATAGCAATGAGAGAGAAAAAACTAAAAAACAAAGATGAGTGAAAATATGGCAACAATTCCTATAGGGCCAATTCATCCAATATTAAAAGAGCCGTTGAGAATTAAACTTGTTTTAGATGGAGAAAAACCCGTTGATGCTGAAATTGAGATGGGTTATGTGCATAGAGGTATAGAAAAAATTATGGAAGGGAAACACTGCCATAAAGGGATACATTTAGCTGAAAGAGTTTGTGGAATCTGCTCTTACATTCATACAATGACATTTGCTGAATGTATTGAGCATATATCAAAGATAGAGGTTCCTGATAAGGCAAGGTATTTGAGAGTTGTTACATGCGAATTAGAAAGAATACATAGTCATTTAATAGCTTCTGCAGTGTATAACTTCGCTATTGAACATGAAACACTTGGTATGTGGCTTTTGAATGTTAGGGAAATAATTATGGATTTATTGGAAATGATTACTGGGAATAGGGTTAATATGGGTTATAATGTGATTGGTGGGGTTAGGAGAGATATAAATAGAGAGATGGTTGATGAGATTTACAAAAAACTTGATATCTTTGAAGATGAAATAAAAAATATTATTGAAGTATTTGAAACAGGCCCATTAATTGCTTTGAGAAGTAAAGGAATTGCTATACTGCCATATCACGAAATTATGAGAACAAGGGCTGTGGGACCAGTTTGTAGAGGTTCTGGACTGCCAGAAAGTGATTGGAGATTAAGACATCCAACATATCAAGAACTTAAATTTAAGCCAGTGTGGAGAAAAGAAGGAGATAATTTTGCAAGGATGATGGTAAGGCATGAGGAGATTATAGAAAGTATTAGGTTGATTAGGGAAGCTTTAGAACTCTATGAAGAATGCTCAGGAGATGTTAGAGTTAAGGCAGAGATTAAAGGAGGAGAAGGGGAGTGGAGAAATGAAGCACATAGAGGGGAAGTAACATATAGAATAGAGGTTACTGATGGAGGAATAATAAAAAGAATAATGATTAGAACGCCAACTGTGATGAACTTGGAAGCTTACAAATATATGCTAAAAACCTGCCCAACAGTAGCTGATGCTTTATCTGCTTATGCAAGTATCGACCCCTGTGTTTCATGCACAGAAAGAAGTATCGTTGCTATAAAAGATGGTAAGGAAATTCCATTAAAATTTGGATTAAAACTTTAAGGGGATTACCAAAAATTTTGATTTTTAAGTATATTGGGTGATTATTATGGCATCCTCATTATGGTATCTTTATGAATTTGCAAGAAAAAAATGGATTAAGAGATTTATTGATGCAAAATCAGATAAGAGCTCTTATATCCCACCAGAAAGGTATAGAAAAATCCCCCCAATTATTAAATTTCCTGAAAGATGTATATCCTGTGAAGCCTGTAAAGAGAGTTGTCCTGCTTTTGCAATTGAAATGATATACAACGAGAGTTACAATAAAAAACTTCCAGAAATTGACGATGGCTCATGTGTTGCATGTGCTAACTGTATTGAAGCCTGTCCAACAGGAGTCTTAGAAATGGATAAGCATAGGGTTGAAACAGAAGGATTGTTTTTTGATATATCTAAATATAACAACCTTATAATTGACGAAGAAGTGTGTGTTAGATGTGGGAATTGTGAAAGAGCTTGCCCAATCAATGTAATTGAGCGTAAAGAAGGGAAGTATGTAATAGATATGGCTTCATGTATTTCATGTAAGGAATGTATTAAAGCCTGTCCAATTGAAAATGCTATAGTTGTTGTTGACGAAAAAACCTTAAAAGAAAAAATAGACAAAGCCTTTGAAATTAAAAACAAAAAAATTGCTGGAAAGTTGGAGATTAAAGAGAATGCCATTGAAGAAGTTCCACACATAGTTAATAGTTTATGTATAACTTGTGGAGCTTGTAAGGATGTGTGTGTAGGAGAGATTGATTTGACAGAGAAAAAAGTTATTGAGTGTGTGAGATGTGGATTATGTATAGATGTCTGCCCAACAACTGCTATAAGAGTATATGTTCCAATTATTCCAAAGAAAAGAGATATTTGCTATGTTATTGATGAAGATTTATGTATTGGATGTAGAATCTGCCAGAAAGTGTGTGAGGTTAATGCAATTAACATTAGCAGAGAAACAAAACTGCCTTACATTGTGCCAGAATCATGTATTAGTTGTGGAGTATGTGAGAGAGAATGTCCTGTTGGAGCTATAAAGGTTGTTAAACCAGAAGAAGCTAAGGAAGCTGTTAAAGTTAGAATAATAGAAGATAAGATAATCGAGAGTATTGAGGCAGATTTAATGCTATACACTGAGAAGTATGGAAAGGTTAAGGAAGAGATTGAGAACTTATCCCTCAAAAAGTTGAAGGAAGAATTAAAGAGAAGAGTTTATGAAGAAAACAAAAGAATAAAGGAAATGAAGAGGGAGTTGTATGATAAAGGAAATAATAGCTAAACATTTCAATTTAGACAATAAAAACATCCAAGTACTCCCCAAATTCAATATCATTTTAAATAAAAGGGAAATTATTGTTAAAGAAGATAAATGTATCAATTGTGGTAGATGTATTGAAGTTTGCCCAGTTAATGCAATAACCTATGATGAGAGTGGTTTATTTGTAACTATTGACAGAGAAAAATGTATTTTCTGTGGAAAATGTAAAAAGGTCTGTCCAACAGATGCTATTGTGATAATAAGATTGAGATGTGAAATTAATGAGGATGCAAAGATAATTGAAGTAGATAAGTATGAGTTTATTGAATATATGAGTGAAAAATGTGCCTCTTGCTTAGTATGCTTAAAAAACTGTCCATTTAATGCTATTGAAGAGTATGGAGATAAAATAAGAATTGATATAAATAAATGTGAGCTCTGTGGAAGATGTGAAGAATTATGTCCATTAAATGCTATAGTTCTAAGGTAAAATATTAGATTTTTGAAATTCTTAAGGTGATTGCATTGATTGAGATAAAAAAGTCATTAGATGAGATACTATCAAAGATAGATGGAGATAAAAAGTATATTAGTGAAATTGCTAAAAAAATAACTCCTATAAATTATAAATTATTGTATGTAAATGAAACTAAGTGCGTTAGATGTAATCTCTGCTACAAAGAATGCCCAGTTGATGCTATTGAAAAGGCAAAAATTAAGAAGCCAGTAAAAATAATACATGATAAATGTGTTAAATGTGAAATTTGTGCCCAAACATGCCCTGTTGGGGCAATATACGTTATAGAAGGTAAGGCAGAGATTAAAAGTAATGAAGTTCATTATACAATAAAAGAGAAATCTATCCCACATAGAAAGATTAGATTAAAAAATTATGAGCTTGATAAAGATAAATGTGTAAAATGTGGAATTTGTGCAAGATATTGCCCAACAGGTGCTATAAAAGTAGTTATAAGGAAGAGTATTGATGTCAATTTAGATTTATGTATGGGTTGTGGGGCTTGTGCTGAAGTATGTCCAAAAAAATGTATAAAGGTTGAAAGTGAAATTGGAGATGTGATAAAAACAAGAGATATTGAAGTTAATAGAGATTTATGTGTTGGATGTATGGTTTGTGTTGAAGAATGTCCTATTAACGTTATTGAGCAGGATGGGGATAAAGTTAAGATTAATAAAGATGAATGTATATTGTGTGGAAGATGTGTAGAAGTATGTCCAGTTAATGCTATAAAGATGTGGGAAAAGAAATGATATAGGACTTTCGCAGGAATAAATCTTTAAAGGAAAATGATGCCTTTTAGGCATCTAAATTCCAAAGTTGATATATAAACTGCGAAAGTCCTATAATAAGACCTATTTTTAACTATTTTTGCTAAACCTACTAAGATTTCTGTTTTTGTATAAAAGTATGCTTTTTCAGCATCAACTTTAGGACTTTCGCAGGAATGAATGTTCTATTGTATATATGATGCCTTTGGCATCAAAATTCCTTATTTAAATATATAAACTGCGAAAGTCCTAAACTTTTATTTAACCGAAAAGTATATATGTGGGCATATATAAAAATTCAGATAGTCATATAATTACATAAATAATTATTATTAATTATTACAGGTGATGGTTATGGTGAAATATGGGATAAAAATTGAGGATGATAAGGTAGAGATTGTAAGATATTCAACAGTTTATACTGATGAAGGTGTTGAAGAACTTGAAGAGATATATTTACAGATTAAAGCTGATGATTATGAGAGTATATTGGGGAGGTATGAACCATATCCAAAAAAAGATGTAAGATTTGTTGGAAATTTGGATGATTTAAAAGTTGTGAAAGGGCAAGAAATGAGAACTGCCGTTCCAATTCCATTATCTTTGTGTAGAGCTAAATATTTAAAAAGAATTGATGAAGATGATGAAAGAATTACATATTTAGATATTAATGGAGTTCCTATCCAAAGAGGAATTATTGTTGGGATTGTTGTAGGTGTTCAGCATAGAAGGACGTCAACAGGTAAAGATTATACAATATTTAGAGTATTTGATGGATATGGATGGGGAAGATTGAGATTGTTTGGAATTAAGGCAAATCCAGAGGTATTTACTGGAATGTTTATTAGAGGATTTGTAAGATTTGGAGCTGTTGAATTTAGAACTGAAGAAGGAGAGATAAGAAAGGCAATATCCCTAACATTAAACGATATGCCTGTAATTGTCCAACCTAAGGAATACATTGTCCATAAAAAGTTTATAGATGAAGTTGTTTTGCCAAGAGTTGCTCCAGAGTTAATTGAAGAAGAAAAAGAAGGTGAAGAAGAGGAAGATATGATAAACAGTTAATTTATTAATTTTAAGTAATAATGAACAGTTTTTAGGTGGTGTTTATGGTATTGGGAAAAATAACCTCTCCATAGGGCTTCGCCCTATTGGGATACTCACTAACACCTCCGCTTACAGCGGAGGTGTAAATTCAAATAATAAAATTTGGTGATATTTATGGTATTGGGAAAGATATCCTCTCTATTACCAAATTCACAGATTTTAACAAAAGTTAAGATTGTAGATATTAGAAGAAAGGAGAGTGAAGAGGGGGCTGTATTTTACATTGGAACTATGGTTGATAAAGATGGAGTAGCGAATTTTATAACAACAATTCCCTTAGAAAAGGAAAAATGTTATGAGATATTTGGTAGAGTAACAGAAGAAAAGAGCGTTAGAATAGTTGAAAAGATTATTAAAGGTGTAAAATATCCAAGAGAAATTCCAGAAATTCCTAAAGAGCAACTATATAATAGAGGAGAAGTCTTAGATGTGAAAGTTCCAGCCATATTGGAAGTTTCTCAATCAACAATATTTGTAAATTACTACTGTAGAATCTGTAGAGGTATCGTTGAAACAAAGATTAAGCCAAGAGGAATGGTTTATATTTGTAGAAATTGTGGTGAAATAGAGCCGGATGATGTTGATGTAAAAATTAAGGTGTTTGGGAGAATACACTTTGGAACTTCTTCAAAAAGATGCTATATTCCACCGGCAACATTAGAGCAATTTATGCCAGGAATTTTAGATATGCTTGAAGAGTATGGAATTGATGATACAATTAGAGAAATATGCCTTAAATTAAATGGAAAAACATTCTTAGTTAGAGGTTTTGAAGGTAAGGAAGGGAATTACATAATAACTGAAATGGAAGATATTTAATATTCCATAGGGGCAAAGCCCTATTGGTATACCCCAGAGCTGGGCTTCACTGCGTTCAGCCCCACTTTAAAAATTTAAAAATGGGAGTATCCCAATAGAGGGGCTTCGCCTCCTCTATGGTTACTATAATAACCGAAATGGAAGATATTTAAAATTTTTAAATCTTTTTTTGCTCTATTTGCTTAATCTTTAATTTAAATAATCAGATTTTGTTAAACTTGCCTTTATATTTATATTTATGTAAGCTCTTTTATTTTATTAACCAAAACTCAAAGAGGTAGGACTATGTTATGTATAAGAAAACCTTCTGTAGCATCCGCATTTGAAGAATTAGTTAAATTAATACTTACAGAAGGAAATGATATAACAACAGAGGATGGGCAAAGATGTAGGGAATTGTTAAATGTTGCAGTTGAAATAACTAATCCAAAACTTAAAACAATTAGTTCTAAATACCCATTTGGAAAAAAAGCAATTGAATCATATACAAAACAATTGCTGTATGGTTCTGATAGCGAGGGGGAATTTGTTTATAACTATTATGAAAGAATTAGAGAATATCCAAGTCATGATAGAAAATTAAAGAATGACCAAATAAAATATGTAATAGAAAAGCTTAATAGTAATCCAACATCAAGAAGGTGTGTTATATCGTTATGGAATCCTTTTATTGACCAAAAGGTCAAAGATGTCCCATGTTTAAACCATATTGGCTTCCAAAAGCGAGGAAATAACTTATATATGAGCGTATTGTTCCGTTCTAATGATATACTGCTTGCTTTCCACTCAAATGCACTTGGTTTGATAAAATTAGGAGAATATGTTGCAGAGAAGACAAATTCAACATTAAAATCCTATACGCATTTTATATATAACGCTCATATTTATATTGATAGAGATAAGACTGAAATTGAAAAAAACTTCCCTGAATTTTTAAAATATATTGAATAGGGATTTAAATGGCAGTGAAAAGAAAGAAGGTTACTGATAAATGGTTGATGAATTTGTCAGTATTGTATGTTAATAAAAAATATACTCATTAAATCAAATTGCCCAGAAATTTGGTGTTGATATCAAAACAGTGATTAATAAGCTTAGGAGAGTTAGTAGCTGAAAAAACAAATACTCAATTAAAGGAGTATGTGCATCATTCTGTTAGCATGCATATTTACATTGATAGAGATAGAGACTATTAAAAAATATTTCCCAGAATGTTTAAAATATATTAAATAATTGAAGTTTATTCTTTTTTACCTTCAACTTTTTCAACAATTCTCTCAACTATTTTTTTAAACTCTTCACTTGCTTTACAGTCAAGTAAAACCATTGGAATTCCTTTATCACTTGCTTCTCTTGCTTTAATATCTAAAGGAATTCTTCCTAAAAATTCAACTCCAAACTCTTTAGCAGCTTTTTCCCCTCCTCCTCTACCAAATACATCCACAACTTTATTACAATGTGGACAAACAAACCCACTCATATTTTCAATAATTCCAATAATTGGAATATTTAACATTTTAGCCATTGTAATTGATTTCTTAACATCCAATACAGAAACTTCTTCTGGTGTTGTAACTATTATAGCCCCATCAATATCTGGAATTGATTGCATAATTGTTAATTGCTCATCTCCAGTTCCTGGAGGGGTGTCTATTAATAGATAATCAAGTTCTCCCCAAGCTACATCTGCTAAAAACTGTCTAATAGCTCCACTAACCTTTGGCCCCCTCCAAATAACAGGTGTTTTATCATCTGGAAGTAAATAGCCAATTGACATAGTTTTTATTCCTTCTTTTGTAGTTACTGGAAATATTCCACCTGGCCCTACCATTGGTTGAACATTCTCAACTCCAAGCATCTTTGGGATGTTAGGGCCGTGAATATCGGCATCTAAAACTCCAACCTTTTTACCCATTAAGTTTAGAACTGCTGCTAAATTAACTGTTACTGTTGATTTACCAACCCCTCCTTTACCACTCAAAATAACTATTTTATGTTTTATTTTTGACATATTCTCTCTAATTTTTGCATCTTGCTGAGCTATGAGCTTTTTTGTGTCTGGGCAGGTATTTTTTAATTGGCATGATTCACACTTTCCATCACACTCTACCATTGTCTCACCTATTTTTCCTCATTTGTGTAAAAATAAAATGATAAATAATACTATATAAATAAGCATATCTATTCTCTTGTAATAACTTTTATTATCATTATCACTAAAAATTTAAAAAATTTATTCATCTTTAGCTATTAACTTACCAGCATCTGGCCCAGATTTTAAGTTATAAATTTCAGTTATTTTTATAACAACAGCCCCTTTTGGTTTTAAATCTGGTTTTAATGCTTTATCAACTTCTTCAGCTATTTTTAGATACTTTCCTTCTGTGTAGTATTCAGCAATTCCTTTATATTGATAAGGCATTTCTCTACAGTTAGCAGTTGTTAAAGCAACCTTAGGATTTTCTAATATATTTTTTAGAGTTTTGTTCATATAATTGTCTGCTATCAATATAATCCCTTTCTCAGCATCTAAAACTTTAACAGCCCTCATTGCTGATACATTTGGAATCCCATCCTTTGAAGCTGTAGCTAAAAACACTATTTCATTTTCTAAGGATTTAACCATATCTTCAGTTAGCTTTACCATACTACCACCAATAAAATTTAGATAAATTTATTATATTCTTATACATACTTAACTATGGTGGTTATTTATGAAAATCTGTATTCAACCAGTGGGGGAAGTTGATGATGAAATTTTAAAATTTTTAAAGAAAAATCTTGAAGAAATTTTTGGAATTCATACATGAGATAAGTCATGTTTTAGGATTAATGCACTGTAAAAATAAGAGATGTGTGATGAGTTTTTCAAATTCTATTATTGATGTGGATTTAAAAGATTGGAAGTATTGTGAAAAATGCTTAAAAAAGCTAAAAGATAGAGATATTTATATTTCAATTTAATTTCCTTCTTTTTCTTCTTCTAATTTTAATATTGCCTCAGCAATATCCCCATTGCATTCCTCTAATGCTTTTCTTGCTTCTTCTTTTGAAACATTGCATTGCTTAGCTACTAATTCAACATCCTCTTCAGTTATTTCAACTTTAACTTCCTCTTCTTCTATTTTTTCTTTTTTAATCTTCTTTGGCTTTCCAGTTATTGAATAGGTTTTAACCCCCAATATGTCCATAACTTGGATTTTTGGTTCTTCAAATATCCACTCTTCATCTTCAAATACAAATATTACTTTTTTTGCATCTAAATCTTCAGTTTCCATTCCAAAATCTTTCATCATCTTTTGCATTTTCTTCAACATTCTTGGGTTTACTTTACCTGGAAACATCTTTTCACCAAAAGTTTTAGATTTGTTTCTATTTTTATTCTCGTTGATATTTTTATAGTTTTATAGCCCCAACAATAAATGCCAAAAGAACAATGTTCATTATAATTTTTAAAAATTTTGAAACATTTGAGGCAGTGTCTCTATTTGGGCTCTTTAATAATAAAGCCATAGCATAGATAAACAAAATATCACATATTGCTATCAAAATTAGGTAATATATTCCAAATATTTTTAGTATATATGGTAAAGGACTTAATACAACTGCCAAAATAACCAAAAATGTGGCAAAATATAAAGATTTTTTACCATACTTTATTGGTAATGAAATAACACCTTCTTTTTTATCCCCTTCCATGTCCTCAAAATCCTTAACAATCTCTCTACCCCAAATTGAAAGCAAAGAGCATAAAAACAAAATAATAACTGGCATAACATTTTTTCCAGCAACTCCACCAAATAGAAATACAGAACCAGTTAAATAGCCAATAATAAAATTTCCAATTGGTTTATATCGTTTGTATTTTTTTGCATACAGGTAGAGAAAGATAGCATTAACCACAGCTATAATTAATGTATATATATTTATAAATATTGAGAGAGTTAAGCCAAAAATTAATAAAATAGCTGAAAATTTTTTTGCCTCATTTAATTTAATTTTTCCTGATGGTAAAGGACGAAATGGCTTATTTATCTTATCTATCTCAATATCAAAAATATCATTTATCACATTTCCATAAGCACAAACAAAAAATACAACAAAAAACACTAAAAGACCTTTTAATATTTCAATCTCAAAGTTTGATGAGATTAAATAACCTATAATTCCACCAATAGATGCAGTTATGCAGTTTTTGACTCTAATAAGTTCTAAATAACTTCCTATCTTCCTCATAAAAACCCCCAAAATATAATGTTTTTATTTGTAAAAAATATAACAAAAACTATTTATATATCCTTCACAAGAAGTATTTGGAAAGGTTAGGAGTTGATTAACTTGATTAAAAAAGGCGATTATGTTAAGGTAGACTACATTTTAGTCGTAGATGGAGAAGTTATTGACACATCAATAGAAGAAGTTGCTAAAGAAAACGGCATATACTACCCTGAAAGGGATTATGAACCATTAGGTTTTGTTGTAGGCAATGGAGATTTAATTGAAGGTTTTGAAGAAGCCGTTATAGGCATGGAAGTTGGTGAAGAAAAAACTGTAACTATCCCACCAGAAAAAGGTTATGGACTTAGGGATGAAAGATTAATTCAGGAAATTCCTAAAGAAATGTTTGCTGATGCTGATTTTGAACCACAGGAAGGGATGTTAATTTTAGCCAGCGGAATCCCTGCAAAGATAATAAAAGTTACAGATGATACAGTAACCTTAGATTTCAACCACGAGCTTGCTGGAAAGGAGCTAACATTTACAATAAAAGTATGTGAAGTCCAGCCAGCTGAACAATAAATTCATTACCTCTTTTTTATCATACTTAAATTTAAAATTATTTAACGACAACATATTTTTTTATATTAAATTTTCAAAAGTTTTTCAAATACTAAATCTTTGGTATAAAAATTTATATATGATTTCAATTTTATCATTACTTTACCCTTAACATTTTTTGGTGATTAGATGAAAGGTGCTGAGGCAATTATAAAGGCATTAGAAACTGAAGGAGTTAAGATTATATTTGGTTATCCAGGAGGGGCAATGCTACCATTTTACGATGCGTTGTATGATAGCGATTTAATTCACATACTAACAAGGCACGAGCAGGCAGCAGCACACGCAGCGGATGGATTTGCGAGAGCAAGTGGAGAGGCAGGAGTTTGCGTCTCTACTTCAGGGCCTGGAGCTACAAACTTAGTTACTGGAATAGCAACTGCTTATGCAGATTCATCGCCAGTTATTGCTTTAACAGGGCAGGTTCCAACAAAACTTATAGGAAATGATGCATTTCAAGAGATTGATGCTCTCGGCTTATTTATGCCAATAACAAAACACAACTTCCAAATAAAAAAGCCAGAAGAGATTCCTGAAACATTTAGAGCAGCTTTTGAGATTGCTACAACTGGAAGACCAGGACCTGTTCATATAGACATCCCAAAAGATGTGCAAGATGGAGAGATTGATATTGAGAGATATCCAATTCCAGCAAAGGTTGATTTGCCTGGCTATAAACCAAAAACTGTAGGGCATCCTTTACAGATTAAAAAAGCTGCTAAGTTAATAGCTGAGGCAGAGAGACCTGTAATTTTAGCTGGTGGAGGAGTTATAATTAGTGGAGCTTCAGAAGAGTTGTTAAGATTAGCTGAGTTTGTTAAAATCCCAGTTTGCACCACTTTAATGGGTAAAGGAAGCTTTCCAGAAGACCATCCTCTATCTTTAGGAATGATTGGAATGCATGGAACTAAAGCTGCAAATTATGCAGTTACAGAATGTGATGTTCTCATAGCAATTGGTTGTAGATTTTCAGATAGAGTTACTGGAGATGTTAGATACTTTGCCCCAGAAGCTAAGATTATACACATAGATATAGACCCAGCTGAAATAGGGAAGAATGTTAGAGCAGATATTCCAATAGTTGGAGATGCAAAAAATGTTTTAAGAGATTTGTTAGCTGCATTAATTGCATTAGAGATTAAAAATAAAGATGCATGGCTCGAAAGAATTTATGAACTAAAAAAGCTATCTATTCCAATGATGGACTTTGATGACAAACCAATAAAGCCACAGAGATTTGTTAAAGATTTAATGGAAGTTTTAGATGAGATTGACCCTAAATTAAAAAATACAATTATAACAACAGATGTTGGACAAAACCAAATGTGGATGGCCCACTTCTTTAAAACAAAGATGCCGAGAAGCTTTTTAGCTTCTGGTGGTTTAGGAACTATGGGATTCGGATTCCCAGCGGCAATTGGAGCTAAGGTTGCTAAACCTTATGCTAATGTTATCTCTATTACTGGAGATGGAGGCTTTTTAATGAATTCTCAGGAGTTGGCAACAATTAGTGAATATGATATTCCAGTTGTTGTTTGCATCTTTGACAACAGAACTTTAGGAATGGTTTATCAATGGCAAAACTTATATTATGGGCAGAGACAGAGTGAAGTGCATTTGGGAGAGAGTCCAGATTTTGTTAAATTAGCTGAAAGTTATGGAGTTAAAGCAGAAAGAATAACAAGTCCAAATGAGATTAAAGAGAAATTAAAAGAGGCAATATTAAGTAACGAGCCATACCTCTTAGATATTGTCATAGACCCTGCTGAAGCTCTACCAATGGTTCCACCAGGAGGAAGATTAACCAATATAATTCAACCAGTTAGAGTAGAACCAAAAATTAAAAAACCTGAATTTGAGGAGATTAAAAAGATAAGAGAAATGACTGCTGTTAAAGAGTTCTAAATTTTAAATTAATTAATATCTACCTTATTTTTCAACTTTTTATAAATTTTTCCAATTTCTCTTCTAAAGCCAAAATTATGAATGGAGGGGGTTTAATGAAAGTAGAATTCATGCAAGGAAACCAGGCATGTGCAAAAGGAGCTATAAAAGCAGGATGTAGATTTTTTGCTGGCTATCCAATAACACCATCTACAGAGATAGCGGAAGCAATGGCAAGAGAATTGCCAAAGGTTGGGGGCTATTATATTCAAATGGAAGATGAGATTGGGAGTATAGCAGCAGTTATTGGGGCAAGTTGGGGAGGATTAAAGGCAATGACAGCAACTTCAGGACCTGGATTTAGTTTAATGCAAGAAAATATTGGATATGCGTATATGACAGAAACCCCTTGTGTAATTGTTAATGTTCAAAGAGGAGGGCCATCAACAGGACAGCCAACTATGGCTTCCCAAGGAGATATGATGCAGTGTAGATGGGGAAGCCATGGAGATTATGAAGTTATTGCCTTAGCCCCAAGTTCTGTCCAGGAGATGTATGATTTCACAATAATGGCATTTAACTATGCTGAAAAATACAGAGTTCCTGTTTTTGTAATGGCTGATGAGATAGTTGGGCATATGAGAGAGAAAGTTGTTTTACATGACAACATAGAAATAATAGATAGAAAAAAGCCAGAAGAAAAACCATGTAAAAAGCCATATCCTTTTGATGTTGATGTTCCACCAATGCCTGTTTTTGGTGAGGGCTATAATGTGCATATTACTGGTTTAACTCACGATGAGAGAGGCTATCCTGATGTCTCAGCTGAAACACATGATAAATTAGTTAGAAGATTAGTCAATAAAATAAGAAAAAATAAAGATGATATAGTTAAGTGGGAAGGGGAGAATTTAGATGCAGAAATAATGTTTGTTTGCTATGGAACACCTTCAAGAACTGTAAAATACACCGCCAATAAATTAAGAGAAAAGGGATTGGATGTAGGATATATAAGATTAATAACTGTCTATCCATTCCCTGACGAGTTGTTGAAAAAATTAAAAGCAAAGAAGGTTATAGTTCCAGAGATGAACTTAGGGCAGATATATTATGAAGTTGAGAGAGTTTGTAAAAAAGCTGATGACGTAATTTTAGTTGATAAGATTGGTGGGGAGTTGCATAGACCAGAAGAATTAGAGAAAGCTGTTTTGGAATAATTTTATAATTTTTTTATTTAAATTAAAATCCAATTTGGGGATAACTTATGAGAAAGTTAATAATATTTTTTTTATCTTTGATTTTAATTGCCTCTATTTGTGGATGTTTTAATAATGGAAAAAAAGAGATTAATGAATTAAATATATCTGCCAAAAATGAAAATATACAAAATCACAAAAATATATCAATAGAAAATCCAAGAATGGACAATTTAAAAGATAATAACAAAATCAACATTACAAACAATGAAAGTATTGCAAATAATATGACAAATGATACAAAAGAAACTAAAAAATATGATTTTTCAAAGCAAATAGATATAGATGAGATGTTTTTAAATCTTCCTTATGAAAAAACGATAGAATATGAAGGATGTGTAATAAAAAAATATAGCAGTAATGGATTTACTGTTACATTTGAAGTCAGCACAAAGCCAATTGATTTCTCTTATGCATACATATATAATGAAGTCAAAAAATATCCACAAAGAGATGCATTTGGTGATTACACTTATTATGAGTTCATCCCAAGAAATGTCAATTTATCAATTAGTTACTGCTACTATAGGGAAGTAGGTAACTATTATATAGTTATGCAAACTTATGAAAAGAGCAAAAGAGCTAATGATTTGTGGATAAATTGGACTAAACACATATTTAGTTTATTTGAAGAATAAATCTTTTTTATTTTATTTTTAAAATTAAAAATCGCCTCAGTGCTCATACGGCTCATCACAAATTCAGCAAAGCCAATCATCATCATTGGCGATTTTTTGGTGGTTATTATGATAGAAAGAGCTTTGATATTGGATGGCTATACTGACGAACCAGCTGGTTTGGGAGTTCCCCCTTATATAGGAACTTATCCAAGATATGCATATGGTGTTTTAGATAAATATGATGTTAAAGTGGATTATATAACTATCGATAAATTTAGAGAGATTAGAGGAGATTTTAATTTAGATAAATACGATGCAATAATCTGCATCTGTGGCTTTCACACACCTGGGAAATATCTAAATGCAAATCCTGCTACATTAAAGGAGTTTGTTTCTATATTATATAAGTATGGTGGTTTAAAAATTTTGGGAGGGCCGTCAGCAACAAAATATGGCTCTTCAATGATTGGAGGAAAGATAGAGGATGAAAGTAAATATAAAGCATTTTTTGACGTGGTTGCTGAAGGTGATTTAGAGGCAGTTTTAAATGATTTGTTAAGGGAGAAAAGTATAGAGAAAGTTGATTTTAACAGATATAGAACTTATGAAGAGTTAAGAGAATATGCTATTAGAGGAGCTAAAGTTGTTAAAAAGCATCCAAATTATCCATATATAATAGCTGAGATTGAAACTTATAGAGGATGCTCAAGAGCTTTAACTGGAGGCTGCTCTTTCTGCACAGAGCCGAGAAGGTTTGGATTGCCAACATTTAGAGATGAAAAAGATATAATAGATGAGATTAAAGCACTATATAATGAAGGAATAAAATATTTTAGAATTGGAAGACAACCATGTATGTTTTCATACAAATCAATTGATTCAGAAAAGGAAGAGGTTCCAAAACCAAATGTTGAGGCAATTGAAAAGTTATTTAAAGGCATTAGGAATGTTTCAAATCCAAAGGTTTTACATATAGATAATGCCAATCCTGCAGTGATAGCAAGGCATGAAGATGAAAGCAGAAAGGTAGCTAAAATATTGGTTAAATACTGCACAAGTGGGAATGTTGCAGCTTTTGGTGTTGAGAGTTTTGATGAGAAAGTAATTAAAGCCAATAACTTATTAACAACACCAGAAGATGTTTTAAAAGCTGTAGAAATTTTAAATGAAATTGGTGGAAAAAGAGGAGAAACAGGATTGCCATATTTATTGCCCGGCATAAATTTATTGTTTGGATTAAAGGGAGAGAGAAAAGAAACCTTTACTATAAATTTTGAATATTTAAAAGAAATCTATGATAGGGGCTTTATGATTAGAAGGATTAACATAAGGCAAGTTGTTCCATTTTTTGGAACTGAAATAACTCTAAAAGATATAAAAAAAGCAGAAAAAAGAAAAAAATTATTTTTATGGTTTAAAGAAAAAGTTAGGGAAGAGATAGATAATAAAATGCTTAAGAGAGTTGTGCCAAGAGGGACAATATTAAAAGATGTATTTGTTGAAGTTAAAGAGAGAGAAGATTTATATTTTGGAAGGCAATTTGGAACTTATCCAATTTTAGTAGGGATTGTTGATAAAAATCTTAAAATTGGAGAATTTGTGGATGTTGAAATTGTTGATTATGGAAGGAGGTCGATAACTGGAAGGGTTATTAAACCATAGAATTTAAATTTTGCACCTCCAAGCGTGAGCGAGGAGGTGTTAGCGGGTATACCAATAGGGCGAGGCCCTATGGATGGAAAGAGGTCAATAACTGGAAGAGTTGTTAAGCACTGATACTATTTTTTGGATTTTAGTTTTTAGATATTTCACCTAAAATTTTAAATATATTATGGCTAATATTTGAAACAGTTTTTATTAGTATTAAATTCATTAAATCAACTAACATGCCTATCAAATTATTTTTATGAGGGATTGTTATGATGGTGAGAATATTTGATACAACACTTAGAGATGGAGAACAAACACCTGGAGTTTCTTTAACACCAAATGATAAGTTAGAGATAGCAAGAAAGTTAGATGAACTTGGAGTTGATGTTATAGAGGCAGGTTCAGCTATAACTTCAAAAGGAGAAAGGGAAGGAATAAAATTAATAACAAAAGAGGGATTGAATGCTGAAATCTGTTCATTTGTTAGAGCTTTACCAATAGATATAGATGCCGCTTTAGAGTGTGATGTAGATAGTGTTCATTTAGTAGTGCCAACCTCTCCAATCCATATGAAGTATAAACTAAGAAAAACAGAAGACGAGGTTTTAGAATCTGCTTTAAAAGCTGTAGAATATGCTAAAGAACATGGATTGATTGTTGAGTTGTCAGCGGAGGATGCAACAAGAAGTGATGTAAATTTCTTAATAAAATTGTTTAATGAAGGAGAAAAAGTTGGAGCAGATAGAGTTTGTGTTTGTGATACTGTAGGAGTCTTAACACCACAAAAGAGTGTAGAGTTATTTAAAAAAATAACTGAGAACGTTAATTTGCCAGTATCAGTTCATTGCCATAACGACTTTGGAATGGCTACAGCAAATACATGCTCAGCTGTTTTAGGTGGGGCTGTTCAATGCCACGTAACTGTTAATGGTATTGGTGAGAGAGCTGGAAACGCTTCATTGGAAGAGGTTGTTACTGCTTTAAAAATACTCTATGGCTATGACACTAAGATAAAGATGGAAAAGTTGTATGAGGTTTCAAGAATTGTTTCAAGATTGATGAAACTTCCTGTCCCACCAAATAAGGCAATTGTTGGTGACAATGCCTTTGCTCATGAAGCAGGAATACATGTTGATGGTTTAATAAAAAATACTGAGACTTATGAACCAATAAAACCAGAAATGGTTGGAAATAGAAGAAGAATTATCTTAGGAAAACATTCAGGTAGAAAAGCTTTAAAATACAAACTTGATTTAATGGGCATAGATGTTAGTGAAGACCAATTGAATATAATATATGAAAGAGTTAAAGAATTTGGAGATTTGGGTAAATACATTTCAGATGCTGATTTATTGGCTATAGTCAGAGAAGTTACTGGAAGAGTAGTTGAAGAGAAGATTAAATTGGATGAATTAACTGTTGTATCTGGAAATAAAATAACACCAATCGCATCTGTTAAGCTCCATTATATAGGGGAAGATATAACTTTAATCGAAACTGCTTATGGTGTAGGGCCTGTAGATGCAGCAATAAATGCTGTAAGAAAAGCAATAAGTGGGGTTGCAGATGTTAAGTTAGAAGAGTATAGAGTTGAGGCAATTGGAGGAGGAACTGATGCGTTAATAGAGGTTGTGGTTAAATTAAGAAAAGGAACTGAAATTGTTGAAGTTAGAAAATCAGATGCAGATATAATAAGAGCTTCCGTAGATGCAGTTATGGAAGGAATTAACATGCTATTGAATTAAACTCATCATGTCCTACTTAAATTATAATTTTAATTTTTATAATTTTAATATCAAAAGGTTTATATATTGTGTTGTTGTTATTTCCAAACTGGAAATTATATGATGAAGAAAAAGTCCTCTTAAATGATACAAGAAAGGAAATTTATAAGTATATATCAGATAATCCAGGAACTTATTTGAGAGAAATATCTAAAAACTTGAATAAACCTGTTTCAACTATAACATGGCATTTAAGAATTTTAGAGAAGGCTAACTTAATTAAAAGTAAAAAATTTGGAAATAGAATAATTTATTATCCATCTAATGTAGATTTAAAAGAATTACCTTTGTTATTTTTAAATGAAACACAAAAAAGAATATTTGAATATTTATTAAAAAGTCCTGCACATTTAAGGAAAATAGCTAAAGATTTAAATCTTAATGTTGAAACTGTAAGATACAATTTAAGAAAATTAGAAACTCTTGGAATTGTAAAACATAAAGAAGAGAAAAACAAAGTTATATATTATGTAGATGAATCTATCTTAGAATTTCGTAAATAAAATTATATTCTTTGTATTTTTCTAAATTATTTAAGATTTCTTTTAAAATATTGTCTAACTGATTTATACAATCTTCAAAACTACTCTCATTAACTACTACAAAATCGGCTAATGCAATAGCATAACCAATACTGAATCCTAATTCCCTCAAATCTCTCTCTACAAACACTTCCCAATTTGCTGAATCATCTTCCCTTCCTCTCATTCTCAATCTCTCAAATCTTGTTAATGGAGAGGAATGGATGGCTATTAAAACTAATGGCTTATGTTTTCTAAAATAATTTACTTCATATAAACTTCTTATACCCTCAACAATAACCACATCCTTATCTTTTAAATTTTCCTCTATGTATCTTAGACATGCTACTGCAATTGCCTCATTTCCAAACTCTTCCCTCAACTTTATAGCAGTTTTTCCAACATTTTCAGGATTTAATTCCAAGCCCCTTTTTTTTGTTTCATATCTAACAACATCCCCCATAGAAACTACTGGAAGATTGTATTTTTTAGCTACTTCATGTATTGCGCTTTTTCCAGCCCCTGGCATTCCTGTAATTCCTATTAGCAACATATTCTTCCCTTAATAATTTATTATGATTATGATTAAGAATTAATATTTACGATACATTACTTAGAACTTTCTCAGCAACATTGGAACTTTGATTTATAATTTCTACATTAGCTTTTTTTGTCTCAATAGCAGTTGATATTAAATAATAAGAAACAATTATAGCTGATAAGACAACAACCATAACTAACAAAGAAAATTCAAGGGAAATTTGCCCTTTATTGGATTTTATAGATATCATTTTATCCCCAAAATGATTTACTAAATTATTATAAGGCTGTAAATTATTTATAATTTACTTAATACTTTTTAGATGGTGGTTTATAATGCTTATCGTTAGGAAGCCAAAAAAGAAAAAGGAAGAAATTGAGATAGTTAAAGTTGATGGAAAAATAGAGGACGGGGTAGAAATTAAAAATAACCAAAAAATATTTGCAAATTACAAAAAAGTTGGGGATAAATACAAGTTATATAGATGTAGAGTAGGAGATAAGTTAATTCAGCCATCTAAGGTTTTGGAGTTGTTAAAATCTGACAAAATATACATATTGAAAGAAAATGAGGAAGTAGAGGAGATTTTAAAATCATACAATTTAAAGTCTGATTACATAGAGCTTTGCCCATTTTGCTTATTAAAAAATATTTACAAAAGATTGACAAGAAATAATAGATGTAGGTATGGAAATTTAGAAATCTGTATAAGTTGTGGAGTTAATGAAATTAAAGAAGAGGTTAAAATTAATGAGGAATTTATAGAGAAATTTTTAAAGAGGTTTAAAGATGTTGATAAAGTTCTCTCTTTATTAAGAATAAGAAATCCATTAGATAAGCCAGAATTAACAAGATATGATATTATAACAGGTAGTGAAGAAGACAAGATTGAAAATTATAAGATAGATGAATTAGATATCCCTGAAGAACTTAAAGAGATAATAAAGAGTAGAGGCATTAATGAGCTTTTACCTGTTCAAACGCTATCAGTTAAAGCTGGTTTGTTAAAAGGGGAGGATTTATTGATTGTTTCAGCAACTTCTTCAGGGAAAACATTGATTGGAGAATTAGCTGGGATTAAAAATTTAATTAAAACTGGGAAAAAGTTTCTATTTTTAGTTCCTTTGGTGGCTTTGGCAAATCAAAAATACTTAGAATTTAAAGAAAGATATGAAAAATTAGGTTTTAAAGTTAGTTTAAGAGTTGGATTAGGGAGGATTGGAAAAAAAGTTGATGTTGAAACATCGTTAGATGCTGATATTATAGTTGGGACTTATGAAGGGATTGATTATTTAATTAGGACTAAAAGATTAAAAGATATTGGAACAGTGGTTATTGATGAAATTCACTCTTTAAATTTAGAAGAAAGAGGGGCAAGATTGGATGGTTTAATTGGTAGGTTGAGATTTTTATTTAAAGATGCTCAAAAAATATATTTATCAGCAACAATTGGAAATCCAAAGGGGTTGGCTAAACAATTGGGAGCTAAATTAGTTTTATACAATGGAAGACCTGTCCCATTAGAAAGACATATAATTTTCTGCAAAAATGACTTTGCTAAATTAAATATTATTAAAGAAATTGCTAAAAGAGAATGGCAGAACATTTCAAAATTTGGATATAGAGGGCAGTGCCTAATCTTTACATATTCAAGAAAGAGAGCTGAGTATTTAGCTAAAGCTTTAAGAGCTAAGGGGATTAAAGCAGAGTTTTACCATGGAGGAATGGAGTATATAAGAAGGAGGAAAGTTGAAGATGATTTTGCAAATCAAAAAATTCAGTGTGTTGTTACAACTGCAGCGTTATCTGCAGGGGTTGATTTTCCTGCTTCAACAGTTATCTTAGAGAGTTTAGCTATGGGCGGTGACTGGTTAAATCCAGCTGAATTCCAGCAAATGTGTGGGAGGGCTGGAAGAAAGGGAATGCATGAAATTGGAAAAGTTTATCTTTTGGTAGAGATTGGTAAGAAATATCACGCAAAGATGGAAAATACTGAAGATGAAGTAGCCTTTAAATTATTGAATGCAGTTCCTGAAGATGTTAAAGTTGAATATACTGAGGATGAAGAAGAAGAGCAAATATTGGCCACAATCTCAGCTGGAATAAATAAAAGGCAGGATATAGATAGAGTGCCATATATTGGAAGGGCATTTTCTTTAAACAAAATTTTAAGTAATTTAGAGAGTTATGGGATGGTAAAAGTCAATAATGATGTGAAATTAACTAATTATGGAAATGCAGTAGCTATATCATTTTTATATCCAAAGATTGCTGAAAAAATTAGAGAAGGAATTGCTGAGAATAAACATCTTATTAAATTAATTACAGAGATTATGCCATTTGAAAATGTTTATCTTTCAAACAGTTTAAAAATAAAGCTTTCAAAAATTTTGAATATAAATGTCCCTTCAAGGTTTTTTGATGCTTTAGAAGTTATTAGAGAAGGGATGGAAAAAATTAGGGATAAAAAATTAAAAGAAGAATTGACATTAATTATTATGGAATTTGAAGGAGTTGAAGTTGAGGAGAAAATTTTAGAGATGATTATTAATCTAAGGATTTCAGGAAAAACCCCTGGACAAATTTCAAAAACACTATATGAAGGGTTTAAAATTCAAACATATTCTGGAGATATTTACTATTACTTAGAGCAATTATTAAATCTTTTAGATGCTATAGAAAGAATAGCAAGAATATTCAATAAGAAATATGCTGAAAAAGTTAATGAACTAAAAGAAAAAATAGAAAATCCAAAATAAATTATTATATATGTCATTATTAAGTAAATTTAAAATAAAAAATAAAAATAATGGTTATGTGAAACCATGGAGACTTCGAAAAAGGTAGCAATTGTTGTTATTCTCTCTATTACATTAATTTTGACTTATGCCTACTTAATAAGTATAATTGAAGGAGTAGATTACTTTACTGCATTGTACTTTAGTGTTATTACAATAACTACAACGGGTTATGGAGATTTTACTCCAAAAACGTTTATAGGAAGGGCATTAACTGTAATTTACTTATGTATTGGTGTCGGTATAGTAATGTATCTTTTTAGTTTAATAGCAGAGTTTATTGTTGAAGGTAAGTTTGAAGAGTTCATGAGGTTGAAAAAAATGAAAAACAAAATCAAAACTTTAAAAGACCATTATATTATTTGTGGATATGGAAGATTGGGGAGGGTTGTTGGGGAAAAATTTATTCAAGAAGGAGTTCCGTTTATAGCTATAGATATTAATGAAGATGTCCTAAAAGAAGAGTATGAAAGATATCCTGATAAGTTTTTATACATAGTGGGGGATGCTAAAAAGGATGAGGTGTTAAAGAAAGCAAAAATTGATAAGGCAAAGGGGTTAATTGCCACTCTACCAACTGATGCAGATAATGTGTTTGTTACATTAACAGCAAGAGAGCTAAATCCAAATATTCTAATTACTGCTAAAGCAGATGAGAAAGAAGCTATAAGAAAATTAAAAATAGCTGGGGCTAATAGAGTAGTGTCTCCATATTTAATTGGTGGATTAAGAATGGCTGAAGTTTCTGTCAGACCAGGAGTTTTAGATTTCCTAAGTACATTTATTAAAATAGCTAAAGATGAATATGAGGAAGATATTGAATTAAGAAAATTTGTTATTGAAAAAGATTCAGAATTGGCATACAAAAACTTAAAACAGGCAAATATCAGGGGTAAAACAGGAGCTACTATTTTGGGAATAAGGAGAGGAAATGAGTTTTATATAAACCCTTATCCAGAATTTGTTATAAAACCTGGCGATATAATATATGCGTTTGGAACTGAAGAGAATTTAGAGTATTTAGAGAACCTTGTTAAAAGGAAGAGAAATAAATTATAACCCCATCTTTTTTATTCCTAATTTAATTGCATTCCTCTTAAGATTTTGATTTATTCCAATATAATCTAAAACCTTACTTTCAAAGTTCATATATGCAGCAACATTTAATAATATAACTCTTTTTAACAAATCATCTAATATATTAATAATTTCTTGAGCGTTATTTCCTAACTCGTTTTCTAATTTATTTTTTAACCTATCTCCAATTTTAATAAGTATTGCTGTTAAATATTCAGGTAGAAAATCTTTTTCAACATATTTAATTCCTCTTCTTACAACTTCTTTATAAAACTCGTTTAAATCATTACTGTTGGATATTTCAAAGAAACTTTTTATCCACGCTTTAAAATCATTCTCAATTTCTTTTCTTTTATTCTCATCAAATAACGTCTTAGTTCTTTCGTATGAGAAGATATCATCAAACACTTCCTTAACAACATCATCAATAGTTTTGCTTAATATATCTTTATACTCTGTTAATTTAGAAAAATCCTTTTCCTCAGAAGCAAAGTGGTGCATATTCTCAATAATTTCATTAAATATTTCATCAAAATTTGCATTCATCAATCTCACCTCGTAAAATGCTATTATAACTTATAAAAAAATAAATTTAAAAAATTTTAAATAATTTACCAAAGGTTAATATATGCCTCCACTAATTTAATTCCTGCATCAGTTAATCCTTTTTTACCAATTAAACCAACATTCTTCAATATAACTAAATTCTTTTTAATTTCTTCTGGTGTTAAGGATAAGTATTTAGCTAATAATACAATTTCATTTTCTTTGTGCTCTTTACCTTCACTTTTCTCTTTCCATACTTTATCAAACTCTTCTTTGTGCTCATAGATGGTTTTTAATATGTTGAATGTTGTTGGAGTTACCGCAAACTTTGTAGCTAATAGCTCTTGAATCTTTGCCATCTCTATGGCTGTTTTAACCTCTTCCCCTAATTCTGTTAATTTAATCATCTTGTTTTGCAATTCTTTAATAAATCCTTTTGATTCACACTCTCCTAATGCTTTAATAATCTCTTTCTCATCCCCACCAACGTGGTCTTGGATTAATTTAACTAACTCATCTCTGTGGATGTATTTCTTTCTTGGAATCTTAATGAGAGTTGAAATGTCATATTTTGTTAAGTATGGCTTTCTTTTAATTGTCTTTGATAATTTTATTAAATATTTTCCTTTTTCTGTTATTCCTCTATTTACAGTTCCCTCTTCTTTACCTTTAACTACCCATTCAGCAATTGGGACATCACCACTTTCTGGGTAGGTTATAGCTTTCATTCCATCTGTTGATACTACACCTAAATCTTTAACCTTTTCCCCGAACTCTGTCATCCAGTATGTATCTTTATTTTTAACAACTTCTCTCTTTATCAATTCTTTTGATTCTAAAGTGTGTAATATAGCCCCTAAATCATCAATATTTGTTCTCTTTTTAATTTCATCATAAGTTGGCAGAATCTCTGGGTTTGTTTCATACTTTTCTTTTATTTCCTCAATTGCCTTTAAAACCTTAATTTCATCATCTAATATGTAGATAGGGAGAGTTTTCTCTTCAACTTTACCCATCTCTTTATATGTATCCATCATTGCCTGTCCTAATTCAGTAACTTCCCCATCTTCATAGAAACCGCTTTCTGTCAGCTCTTCAGTAGTTTCCCCTTTCTCTAATACCTCAAAGTCTTCTTTTCGTAATATCAATGCTCTATTTAAGTTTGGAACTAACGAAGCTACTTTTAAAGCATAGTTCAATGCTTTTGTTGTGGCAAAAGCTTTTCCACTTTCTGTTTTTGGTGAGATTAAGAGCAATCTCATAGCTTGAAGTGCATTAATTATGTTGTCCCCATATTCCTTAGTATTTTTGTAAGTTATTAGCTCATCATAAACCCCAATCTTTGGCATATCTTTTATAAATGCTAATATCTCAGGAGTTAGGTAAACAACTGGATGAGTTTCTTTATATATCTTTAAAATCTCTTTTCCAATCTCACTCAATCCATTCTCATCTGCTAAGAATCTCTCTTTTAACATTGTCATCCATTCTTCTGGTATATTACCAGTTTCTTCTAACAATTCCATAATTTTTATAATCTCAGAATCAACAAACACATCTGGAAGCTTTTCTATATCAATTTTATCAACAATTTCCATCAATCTTTTTCCTGCTTCAGTAAAAGTTATCTTATTTTCTTTTAATTCAGCAAATCCTAATATAAACAACTCTAAAGCTCTTGTTTTAAACTCTTCTGGCAGGGCTTTTTCTATTTCATTCTGCATTTCTGTCTCTTTCATCTTTTTCAATATTTCTAAATGTCTCTTTTTTAAGAACAATATTCCACCCCCACAGTTCTAATACCTTTAAATTATATTCATTTTTTATTACTTAAAGTTCCTAATTTTTTATGTTTATGAAGTTCTATAAAAACTTTTCTATAATTAATCAATTTAAATATATATAAAATTTATAAAAATAAAAATAGAACATTAAAAAATAAAATAGTGATAATAAAGCAATATATGAAAATTTACAGTTTTTACTAAATTTTAACTATTTCAAATAAAATAACATAAATTAATCCTTTTATCTAAACCATCAAACCTTAAGATATTTATAGAAATATTAAGTATATCATCAAACTAACAGCTTTTAACGATTTTTTTAAACTTATATATTCCTATTTTCAATTTTAACGTTAAATATCTACTTTTAATAATTGAGGGATAAGATGGGGAATGCAAAACCGAAGAAAAAACT
The DNA here is from genome assembly GCF_000739065.1 of Methanocaldococcus bathoardescens. Classification (GTDB taxonomy): domain Archaea; phylum AGJL01; class Methanococci; order Methanococcales; family Methanocaldococcaceae; genus Methanocaldococcus; species Methanocaldococcus bathoardescens. The sequence goes on from NZ_CP009149.1 coordinate 225,412, forward strand.
TGCAGTTGTTACATGCATGGATGCACGTCTTGTGAATTTTTTATCAGAAAAATTGGGAATAAAGAGAGGAGACGCTAAAGTTATCAAAAATGCTGGAAATATTGTAACTGATGATGTGATAAGGTCTCTTGTTGTTGCAATCTACTGTTTAGGGATAGAGAAAATTTTGGTTGTTGGACATACTGACTGTGGAATGAAATACATTGATGTTGAAGATATTAAGAAGAAGATGATAGAAAGAGGAGCTAACCCCTATTTTGTCACAAACCTTAAATGTTGGTTGGGTAAGATTGATGATGAAGAAAAGAATGTAATTGAAGGAGTAAATATAATAAAGAACCATCCTGCAATTCCAAAAGATGTAAGTGTTGAAGGGTATATAATAGATGTTGAAACTGGAGAGCTCAAAAAACTCTGTTAAAAATCAAAAAATCAATTTTTGATAATTAGGTTTAAAATTTAAATAAAAATAACCACTATTTTAATTGAATTATATACGTCATAGCACCCGCCACTCTGCGAACCTTTTTAGGAGCAGGTGGCGAAAAAAGACCCGAAGCATGCACATAAAATTAAAAATTTAAAAAATTAGGTGAAATCATGGAATTTAAAATTGTGAATACAATCTGCCCTTATTGTGGAGTAGGTTGTGGTGTAGGATTGGTAGTTAAAAATAATAAGGTTGTTGGAGTTCATCCCAACAAAAGACATCCAATAAATGAAGGAAAGTTGTGTGCTAAAGGAAATTATTGCTATCAATTTATACATAGCAAGGATAGATTAACAAAGCCATTAATAAAAAAAGAAAGTGGTTTTGTTGAAACTACTTGGAATAAGGCGTTAGAATTAATTGCAGAAAATATGAAAGAATATAAAGAAGAGATTGGCTTTTTCTCATCTGCAAGATGCACTAATGAAGACAACTACATTTTACAAAAATTTGCAAGAGTTGTTTTAAAAACAAATAACATTGACCATTGTGCAAGGTTGTGACACTCAGCAACTGTTACTGGAATGAGTGCATGCTTCGGGTCTGGTGCTATGACAAACACCATAGAGGATATTGAATTGGCTGATTGCATACTTATTATTGGCTCAAACACCTTTGAACAACATCCATTAATTGCAAGAAGAATAATGAAGGCTAAAGATAAAGGGGCAAAAATTATTGTCATAGACCCAAGAAAAACAATAACTGCAAAAAACTCTGACATATATCTTCAAATAACACCTGGAACTAATGTAGCTCTAATAAATGCAATGATTCATGTTATTATAAAAGAAGGGCTGATGGATGAAGAATTTATAAAAAATAGGACAGAAGGCTTTGAAAAATTAAAAGAAATCATAGAGAAATACACACCAGAATATGTATCAAAGATTTGCGGAGTTGATAAAGAACTTATAATTGAGAGTGCCAAAATTTACGGTAGTGCTGAGAGGGCATCTATAATATACTGTATGGGAATTACTCAATTTACACACGGCGTTGATGCTGTTAAGGCATTATGTAATTTAGCTATGATAACTGGAAATATTGGTAAAGAGGGGGGTGGAGTTAATCCACTAAGAGGGCAGAATAATGTCCAAGGAGCTTGTGATATGGGAGCTTTGCCAAATGTGTTCCCTGGCTATCAGAAGGTTGAAAACAGCTATAGATTATTTGAAGAGTATTGGGGGACTGATTTAAATTCAAATCCTGGTTTAACAATACCAGAGATGATAGACGAATCTGGAAAAAATATCAAATTCCTATACATAATGGGAGAGAATCCAATGGTCTCAGACCCAGATGTTAAGCATGTTGAAAAGGCATTAAAAAGCTTAGATTTTTTAGTAGTTCAGGATATATTTTTAACTGAAACTGCAGAACTTGCTGATATTGTTCTTCCAGCTGCATGTTGGGCAGAGAAAGATGGGACATTTACAAATACTGAAAGGAGAGTTCAATTAATAAGAAAAGCTGTAAATCCACCTGGAGAAGCTTTAGAAGATTGGATAATAATCAAAAAATTAGCTGAAAAACTTGGTTATAAAGATAAATTTAGCTATAATAGAGCAGATGATATATTCAATGAGATTAGAAAGATTGTTCCACAGTATAGGGGAATAACTTATAAGAGATTAAAAACTGGAGGAATTCACTGGCCTTGTTTGAATGAAAATGATGTAGGAACAAAAATTTTGCATAGAGAGAGGTTTTCAACTGACAATGGCAAAGGAAAGATATTCCCAGTTGAATATAGAGAAGCAGCAGAACTGCCAGATAAAGATTATCCATTCATCTTAACCACTGGAAGAATAATATTCCACTACCACACTGGAACCATGACAAGAAGATGCAAAAATTTAGTGGATGAGATTAATGAGCCGTTTATTGAAATAAATCCTGATGATGCCAAATCATTAAAAATTAGAGATGGAGATATAGTTAAAGTGATTTCAAGAAGAGGAGAGATAATTGCTAAAGCAAAAATAACTGAAGATATCAAAAGAGGAGTTATATTTATGCCGTTCCACTTTGTTGAAGCAAATCCTAATGTATTAACTAATACTGCATTAGATGAGATGTGTAAAATACCCGAACTTAAGGTGTGTGCTGTAAAGATTGAACGAATTAATAGATTTTAATGTTTATTTAATGGAAGTTTTAAAGTTTCATTGAAAAACTCTAAATTGAACAAAATTTATATACTACAATAGGAAATATATTTCCTATTAGTATAGGTGATAATATGGAAGAGATTGTTGAAAAAATAACAAATTTTATCAAAGAGAAGGTTGAGGAAGCAAAAGCTAATGGAGTTGTTATTGGATTGAGTGGAGGTATTGATTCTTCAGTTACTGCTTATTTATGCGTTAAAGCCCTTGGAAAAGATAAGGTTCTTGGTATAATAATGCCAGAGAAAAACACAAACCCTAAAGATGTTGAGCATGCAAAGATGGTTGCTGAGAATTTGGGAATAAAATATATTATTTCAGATATAACCGATATTTTAAAAGCATTTGGAGCTGGAGGATATGTTCCAACAAAAGAATTTGATAAAATAGCTGATGGAAATCTAAAGGCAAGAATTAGAATGTGTATTCTCTATTATTTTGCAAATAAATACAATTTATTAGTTGTAGGAACTTCCAATAAAACAGAAATTTATGTTGGATATGGAACAAAACATGGAGATATTGCTTGTGATATTAGACCAATAGGTAATTTGTTTAAAACAGAGGTTAGAGAGCTTGCTAAATATCTTGGTGTCCCAAAAGAGATTATTGAAAAACCACCATCAGCTGGACTCTGGGAGGGGCAGACAGATGAAGAAGAGCTAGGCATTAAATATGAAACTTTAGATAAAATATTGAAATTGTATGAAAAAGGCAAATCAGCAGAAGAAATTTCTAAAGAGCTAAATATTCCATTAGAGGATGTTGAGCATGTATTTGATTTAATTAAAAAGAATGAGCATAAAAGAACCCTTCCACCAACACCAGAGATTTAAAAAATTAAAAATTAATTTATAAAATTTTTGATTGTTATTTTTCAAATTTATCTAAGTTTGGTGATAAACTTGGATTTATTGAGAATTATTGAAAAATTTAAAGAAGAGGAGATTTTTAACATAATTTTTATTTCAGGGATTGCTGTAATACTTACAATAATCTCTATACATTGCTTCTCTTGGGATGAAGGATTTACTGATAATGTGAGGTATATTTTAAGTGCTTTACTACAAACTCAGGCAGGAATGATTGGAATAATTGTTTCAATTACAATTATTGCCATACAGATGGTTAGTCAACAGTATTCAACAAGAATTGGGCATATAATATTAAACAAAACATTTTGGGCGTTTATTTTATCATATTTAATTTCTATGGGTTATGAGGTTTTTGCCCTTGGATTTCTTCCTGTAAAAAAAGATATAGTTGTTGTAAATTTTTTAATCCCTTACAACTTTTTAGTAGCTTTGGTATTTTTCTTTGCATATTTTGATTTTTTAATTGTAATCCCATATATAAAAAGCACAATCTACAATTTAAGACCAGAGGTTGTTATAGAAAAGCTAATAAAATCAATTGATAGGAAGGAAATTGAAAATTATAAAGTGGTTAATTCTGAATATGTAAATTACAAATCAGCAAAAGACATCCCAAGGAATCCTCTAAGAACCGTTTATTATATAATAGAAAAAGCGTTAAATTTACAACATTATATGACAGTAAGAAATGCAATGATTTTATTGGGAAGTTATTATGAAGAGCTAAATGCTAAAACAAAAAACCAAGATGAGAGGTTTTTTAGAATATACATTGATATCATTATTAGAATAGCATGTTTAGCCAACAACTCACCAATTTCAATTACAAGAGAGGCAATGATATCCTTAAAAAAGATAATCACTTATGAGTTATCTAATAATGTAAATAGAGCAATTTATGCATTAAAAGGAATTGGAAAAATAGTATTGGCTAATATTAATGCTGAAGATAAAAGTAGGATAAAAATAGTTGTCCTATATGCTTTAAAAAATTTAAATAAAATTTCAGAGGAATTATTAACAAAATCCCCAAACGATAAAATTTATAAATTTTTTGATGAATTACTGAATATTTTAGAAGAAATTATAAAGGGAAGCATAAAAACTCTTGATAAAGATGATTTTGTAAAGGTATTTAAAAAATCTTTAGATATTGTTCTGTTAGCTCAAGAATATGCAAATATAAATGGAGAAAATTATATGGAAAGAGTTAAAAAAACTGTTAAAAATATTGGGGATTTATTAAAAAGTTATGGATATGATGATTTAATAAAATCTCTTAAAATTGTTGAAAGCTAAAAGCTATTAAAAATCATTAATTTTTATATTGGAATTTATAATAAATACTTTCAAACCATAATTATTTAAATATAACTTCAACCAATATTTACAAAACCCAAAAACTATCTCTTTTATACCTAATTATGGAGGGTTGTTTATGTGTGGTATTATCGGTTTTATGAGTAGAAAAAAAAGAATGATAAAAGGGGACAAGATAGCCTTAGCACTGGATAGCCTAAAAGAGAGAGGAAACGGAAAAGGTTCTGGTTATGTAGGTTATGGAATATACCCAACAAAATATAAAGATTGCTACGCTTTCCACATTTTAATTGACAACACACCAAAATTTGAGAAGATAAAGGTAGAAGTTGAGAATGTTTTAGAGCAATATGGGACTATTGTTAAAGATGAGGAAATTCCAACAGAAGATGGAATTATAGAAAAAACACAAATCCCTTGGAGATACTTCTATGAAGTTGATGAGAAATATGCTGACAGAGAGGAAGATGTTGTTGTAGATATAGTTATGGAGATAAACGATAAAGTTGATGGAGCTTTCGTTATATCAAGTGGAAAAGATTTAGGTGTTTTTAAGGCAGTTGGATGGCCAAATGAGGTTGCTGAGTTTTACAGAATAGATAAATATGAAGGTTATATGTGGTTAGCTCATGCAAGATATCCAACAAATACAAAGGCATGGTGGGGAGGAGCTCACCCATTCAATTTATTAAATTGGAGTGTTGTTCATAACGGAGAGATAACAAGCTATGGAACAAATAAAAGATTCGTTGAAATGTTTGGTTATAAGTGTAGATTATTAACTGATACTGAAGTAGTTGCCTATATATTAGATTTATTGATGAGAAAACACAAAATCCCTGTTGAATATGCTTTATCTGCATTAGCACCAAGATTCTGGGATGAAATAGATAAAATGCCAGAAGAAGAGAGAGAGTTGCATACAGCAATAAGATTGGCTTATGGAGGAGCTATGCTAAATGGGCCTTTTGCTATCGCAGTTGGAACACCACATGGCTTAATATTTATGAATGGAGATATTGAAAAGGACACTACTATGTTTGGTTTAACAGATAGAATTAAGTTAAGACCATTAATTGCAGCTGAAAAGGATGATATGATATTTATTTCAAGTGAAGAATCTGCTATAAGAAGAATATGCCCTGATTTAGATAGAGTTTGGATGCCTGATGCTGGAATGCCTGTTATTGCAAGACCATGGAAATAAACATGAAATAAAAAACTAAAAAATATAAGGAAGTGAAATTATGATTCCTTCATACGTTCCACCAAAGTATAAGGTAGAGGTAGATCCAAACAAATGTATGTTATGTGAGAGATGTACAATAGAGTGTTCTTGGGGAGTTCATAGAAGAGAGGGAGACAGGATAATTAGCTATTCAAATAGATGTGGAGCTTGCCATAGATGTGTTGCTATGTGTCCAAGAGACGCTATAACAATTAAAGAAAATGCAGTTTCTTGGAGAAGCCATCCATTATGGGACATTGATGCAAGGGCAGATATTTACAACCAAGCAAAAACTGGATGTATTTTATTAAGTGGAATGGCAAATGCTAAAGACCATCCAATCTATTTTGATAAGATTGTTTTAGATGCATGTCAAGTTACAAACCCATCCATTGACCCATTGAGAGAGCCAATGGAATTAAGAACCTATATAGGTAAAAAACCAAAACAATTAGAGTTTGAATTTGTTGAAGAGGAAATTGATGGTAAAAAGATTAAAAAAGCTAAGTTAAAAACAAAAATAGCACCAAACTTAAAGTTAGATACACCAATAATGATAGCTCACATGTCCTATGGGGCTTTATCTTTAAACGCTCACTTATCATTTGCTAAGGCAGTTAAGGAATGTGGAACATTCATGGGAACTGGTGAAGGAGGATTACCAAAAGCTCTCTATCCTTATGCTGACCACATAATTACCCAAGTTGCAAGTGGAAGATTTGGAGTTAATGAAGAGTATTTGATGAAAGGGGCAGCAATAGAGATTAAAATAGGACAAGGGGCTAAGCCAGGAATTGGAGGACACTTACCTGGAGAAAAAGTTACTGCAGAAATATCTGCAACAAGAATGATTCCTGAGGGAAGTGATGCTATCTCACCAGCTCCTCACCATGACATTTACTCAATTGAGGATTTAGCTCAATTAGTTAGAAGTTTGAAGGAAGCAACAAGATGGAAAAAACCAGTCTTTGTTAAAATCGCTGCTGTCCATAATGCCCCAGCAATAGCTGTTGGAATTGCAACAAGTGATGCTGATGCAGTTGTTATTGATGGATATAAAGGAGGGACAGGGGCAGCACCAAAGGTATTTAGAGACCACGTTGGAATTCCAATAGAGATGGCTATTGCAGCTGTAGACCAAAGATTGAGAGAGGAAGGATTGAGAAATGAAATCAGCATTATAGCAAGTGGAGGAATTAGGTGTGCAGCAGATGTATTTAAAGCTATAGCTTTAGGAGCAGATGCTGTCTATATTGGTACTGCTGCAATGGTTGCTCTTGGCTGTAGAGTTTGTGGAAGATGTTACACTGGATTGTGTGCTTGGGGAATAGCTACACAGAGACCAGAGTTAGTTAAGAGATTAGACCCAGAAGTTGGAGCGAGAAGAGTTGCTAACTTAATCAAAGCATGGACACATGAAATTAAAGAACTCTTAGGAGCTGCTGGAATTAACTCAATTGAAAGCTTAAGAGGAAATAGAGATAGATTGAGAGGAGTTGGATTAAATGAGAAGGAGTTAGAAGTTTTAGGAATAAAACTTGCTGGAGAATAATCTCTCAATTTTTAAAGGTGAAAGGCATGGAAGAGGTTGTTATAGATGCAAAGGATATGCACTATAGAGAGTTAAATGAAAAAATACATCAAATTTTAAGGGAAAATCCGGATATTAAAAAAATTGTATTGAAAAATGTTTTGGGGCAGAGATTTATTGGAAATGGATTGCAGAAGAAGGGTTTAACTATAGAGATTTACGGCATTCCTGGTGGAGATTTAGGAATGTTCATGAACGGCCCTACAATAATAGTTCATGGTAATGCTGAATTTGCTCCTGGAAACACTATGGATGATGGGACAATAGTTATTTACGGAAGTAGTGGAGATGTTACTGCCCACTCAATGAGAGGAGGAAAGGTTTTTGTTAGAGGAGATGTTGGTTATAGAAGTGGAATCCACATGAAAGCTTATAAAGATAAAGTCCCTGTTCTTGTGATAGGAGGAAGAGCTAAGGATTTCTTAGGAGAATATATGGCTGGGGGTATTATAATTGTTTTAAATATTGATGAAAAAGGAAATGACTTAGGAAAAATTAAAGGAAGAATGATAGGAACTGGAATTCATGGAGGGGCTATTTACATTAGAGGAGAGATAGATAAAGACCAATTGGGAGTTGCTGCAGATATAAAAGAATTTACTCAAGAAGATTTAGAAAAAATTAAACCATACATTGAAGAATTTTGTAAGTGGTTTAATTTACCAGAAGATGTTAAAAATAAACTAATAAATTCAAAATGGACAAAAATAGCACCAATTTCAAAGAGACCATTTGGTAAACTCTATACTCCTGACCTGATGTAATTTAATATAAAATTTTTGTCAATTTTTTAAAATTATTTGAGGAGAAACACTAAAATAAGAGTTTAGGTGAGATTAATGAAGTCATATAAAAATCTAAAAGAGGAAGTTTGGGATACAAATATATGTAGTGGTTGTGGAGCTTGTATAGCAGTGTGTCCAGTAAATAACTTATATTTTAGAGAGGAAAGTCCGGTAAAGTTTGAGTGCGATGAATGCTCTTGCATAATAGCTCCAGCAGATATTATTGAACATCCAATTTCAGCAGAGTTTTGTAAAACTGTTGTCTATGACGTTCCTTGTGGAGCTTGCTACGATGCCTGTCCAAGAATAAAAAAATCATCAGTTCCTAAGCCAGAAGGATTAGGAAATATATTAAAAGCTGTAAAGGCAAAGGCATCCATAGAAATAAAAAATGCTCAAAATGGAGGGGTTGTAACTGCTATATTAGCCAATGCATTTGATGAAGGGTTGATAGATGGAGCTATTGTAATGATTGATGATAAATGGACATTAGAGCCAGAATCATATTTGGCTACATCAAAAGAAGATGTTATAAAATCAGCTGGAAGTAAATATCTCTGGAAAGGCCCAATATTAAAGGCATTAAAAACAGCTGTTATGGAGAAAAAACTTAAAAAATTAGCTGTTGTAGGAACACCATGTGTAATAAATGCAATTTATCAAATATTATCATCAGATAACGACTTATTAAAGCCATTTAGAGAAGCTATAAGGTTAAAAATTGCTATATTCTGTTTTGAAACTTACGATTATAGTAAAATGATTAAAAAGCTCAAAACAGATGGAGTAAATCCATGGGATATTAAAAAGATGGATATTGAATCAGGAAAATTAAAAATCACATTAGTTGATGGAAATGTTATTGAATACAAACTAAAAGATGTTGAATTTGCGATGAGAGAGGGTTGTAAGGTTTGCGGAGACTTTACTGGCTTAACATCAGATATTTCAGTTGGTAATGTAGGTAGTGAAGAAGGATATTCAACTGTCTTAATAAGAAACAAATGGGGAGAAGGGTTCTTTAAGAGAGCAGTTTATAACGGCTATATAACTTACGATGAGAATGTTAATTTAGATGCAGTTAAAAAACTTGTTGAATTGAAAAGAAAGAGAATTCAATAAATAAAAATTAATTATTTACTCAATATATTTTGTTTTATCTTCAACTCCAGCCATTAAAAATGCCCTTTTTCTTCTCATACAGCTTTCACATCTTCCACAATGTAAGAAATCTTCACCATTATCTCTATAACATGAATAGCTATATTTCAAAACTTCCACGCCAAGCTTTTTCTCTATCTCATGACCAATTTTAACAATTTCTTCTTTTGTTTTATCATATAGAGGGGCTTCTATCTTAACTTTATTTAGTGTTCCATATTCTAAGGCTTTATTTAATGATTCAACAAATTCTATTGTATTATCTGGAAATGTTGCTCCTTCCTCTTTATTTATTCCAATAAATACTTTTTCTGCATCTAAAGCTTCAGCAAAACCACTTGCTATACTAAACATTATTAAATTCCTTGCGGGAACCCATACAGCTTTCATCGTTTCAAATGCTTTCTCACTATCCAACTCTTCTATTTTTAATGTAGGAATCTCTTTTTCAGTTATTAAAGAGCTTTTTTTAAACTGTTTAATAAAAGGCAAATCAACAACAATGTGTTCAATTCCCAATATCTCACAAATTTTCTTTGCTGAATTTATTTCCCTCTTAACCGCTCTTTGTCCATAGTTAAAGGTTATTGCTGTAATCTCATAACCCAAATCTTTAGCTATCAATGTAGCTACCGTAGAATCTAACCCACCACTTAAAACAGTTATCGCTTTCATAATCTCATCCTTTTTTAGATTGAATAATTGAAATTTTTAAAATTTTGTTTGAATAAAAAAAGATAAAGTTAGGAATTTAGGAATTTAGTAGACTAAGTATTTGCCTAACTCCCAGTCTGTAACTGATGTTCTGAAGTCATCCCACTCAGCTCTCTTAATTTCCATGTAGTTTTCGTAGATGTGCTTACCTAATGCTTTTTGCAAGACTTCATCACATTCTAACTCATCTAATGCAGCAGCTAAGTTTGCAGGAACTGACTCAATTCCTAACTGCTTTTTCTCTTCTTCTGACATCTTGAAGATGTTTTTCTCAACTGGTTCTGGAGCTTCCATTTTCTTCTTAATTCCATCTAATCCAGCTGCTAACATACATGCGAATGCTAAGTATGGGTTGCATGTTGGGTCTGGAGCTCTGAACTCGATTCTTGTTGCTTTTCCTCTTGCAGCTGGGACTCTAATGATAGCACTTCTGTTTTTGTTAGCCCATGCAATGTTAACTGGAGCTTCGTAACCTGGAACTAATCTCTTGTATGAGTTAACTGTTGGGTTTGTTATTGCAACTAATGCCTTAGCGTGGCTTAAAATACCAGCAATGTAGCTTAAACATGTTTCACTTAATCCATTGTATGGTCCTTCTGGGTCGTAGAATGATGGTTCTCCGTTAAACCAAACACTCTGGTGACAGTGCATTCCGTTTCCGTTCATACCAAAGAATGGTTTTGGCATGAATGTAGCTCTTAAGCCATGTTTCTTAGCAATGTTTTTAATTGTCATCTTGAATGTTATAACGCTATCAGCTGTTTTTAAAGCGTTGTCGAATTTGAAATCAACTTCGTGCTGTCCTGGAGCTACTTCGTGGTGTGATGCTTCAACATGGAAGCCGAGATTTTCTAAAGCTAAAACGATATCTCTTCTAATGTCTGGAGCATCATCTAATGGCTCAACATCGAAATAGCCTCCATCATCAGCAGGAATCCATCTGTGTGGGTTGTGTGGGTCTCTCTTTAACAAGAAGAACTCTGGTTCTGGACCAACAAAGAACTCTCCATTCATTTCTTCTTTTAATTCATTTAAAATAGCTTTTAATCTACTTCTTGGGTCTCCTTCGAATGGTGTTTTCTCATCTTTGTAAACATCACAGATAACTCTCGCAACACTTTTCTCTTCTGGTCTCCATGGTAAAACAGAGAGTGTTGATAAGTCTGGTTTTAATAACATATCTGATTCTTCAATACCAACGAAACCTGTAATTGATGAACCGTCAAACCATACTCCATTTTCGAAGATGTCTCTTAATTCTTCAATTCCTTTCTCTCCAGCTTTAACTGGATATGCAACGTTCTTTGGGAATCCTAAGATATCAACAAACTGGAATCTTATGAACTTAACATTGTTCTTCTTTACATATTCTATTGCTTGTTCGACGTTCATTTCCATCCCCCAATGCAATTTGATTAAATAATTCTGGAAGTAAGTTTCCTACTTCCATATATATATAATTTACGGTATAATTCCAATTTAAATTAAAATATAAAAATATAAAAGTCTATTCATAGATTTCAAGCGCTCTATTGTAGCATTCTATAGCTTCATTGATTCTTCCAAGTTTTTCAAGAGCTACAGCTTTTCCATTCCAAGCTTCTGGGAAATTTGGATTAATCTCTAATACCTTATCAAAACACTTTATTGCTTTTTCATATTTTCCTAATTTGTTTAATATAATTCCTCTATAAAGATAAAGCAATGGGTCTTCTGGGTTTAATTTTAGAGCTTTTTTTGTGTATTCTAAAGCTTGACTCAATCTTCCAAGGTAAATTAAAATCTGTATTATATACATTAACGCACATATATCTTTACCACTTCTCTCAAAAACCTTTTTAAAGCATTTTAATGCCTCTCCATACCTTCCAAGTTTAAATAATATTTCTCCTTTGTATTGTAGAGATTGACAATCATTAGGATTTATTTTTAGAGCTTTATCAAAGCATTCTAAAGATTTTTTAAGTTTTCCTTCTTTATATAATATCTTTCCTTTCTCAGCCCAAGCAATAGCTGATTGTGGATACTTTTCTAATATATCATCAAGAATTTTTAATGTTAAGTCATATTCTCCAAGTTTTTTTAGTATAAAGGCGATTGTATATTTAACAGATAAATCAGATTTTTTTAATTTATATAATTTTAAAAATACCTCTTTTGCTTCTTCTAATCTACCTAAACTTACTAATAGGATTCCTTTTAAGAAATTTGCTAAGATATATTTTGGCTTTATTTTTAATGCTTTGTCAAAATACTCTAATGCTTCATCATTTCTCCCCATTCTTTTTAATATTCTTGCTTTTCTTACGTAGATGTCTGGATCTTTTCTAATCTCTAAGATTTTATCTATTAAATAAAGAGCTTTTTCGTAGTTCTTTTTTTCAAGTGCATCGAAATATTCATCCCATAAAATGCTTTCATTGTTCATTTCCATACCTACTCCCTCCCCCGATTTTAATAATAAGTTAATCCTCATAATCTACGAATTTCGTTAATGTACAATATATAATAATGCTATATTAGTATTATAAAATAGGGTGTGGAAATATATACTTTTCCATATCTTAAATCATTTATTTTTTATTTTTATATTTGGTTTTGTAAAAAATTAAAAATTAAAAAAATATAGTTTATTTATGGATTTCAAGTGCCTTGTTATAACATTCAACAGCCTCTTTTATCCTTCCAAGTTTTTCAAGAGCTACAGCTTTTCCATTCCAAGCCTCAGAGATATTTGGATTTATACTTAGCACTCTATCAAAACACTTTATAGCCTCTTCATATTTTCCTAATTTGTTTAATATAATTCCTTTATGCAAATAAAACATATATTCATTTGGATTTAACTTTAGACCTTTTTCTATATATTCTAAAGCCTCTTCCAATCTTTCAAGAATTATTAAGACATGTGTTATGTGTATCAGTGCATATACACAACTGCCATTAATTTCATGAAGGATTTTTTCAAAACATTTTAATGCTTCTTCATATCTCCCAAGTTTAATTAATATTTCTCCTTTATAGTGTAAAGAGTGACAGTCATTAGGATTTATTTTTAAAGCATTATCAAAACATTGTAAAGCTTCTTCAAGATGTCCTCCCCTCCATAACATCTCTCCTTTCTCAGCCCAGGCAATAGCTGAATTTGGGCATTTTTCTAATATTTCATCAATAAGCTTTAGTGCATGTGAACAGTTGCTGGTTCTTCTTAATACAAATACAGTTGAGAATTTAACAGATGGATTGTGCTTATCTAAATTATATAATATTAAAAAAATATTTCTTGCTTCATTTAACTTTCCTAAGCTTAACAATAAATGTCCTTTTAAAAAATAAGCAATTAAATGTTTAGGATTTAACCTAAATACGTTGTTAAAATATCTGAGTAGTCTCAATTTTTTAATCTTTTTAACTCCAAATATTTTATCAATTATTGAAAGTGCTTTATTGTAATTCCCTTTTTCAAGCGCTTTAGAATATTTACGCCATAATTTATTTTTGTGATTTTCCATATTCCTCCCCCATCAAATTTTGTATTATTTTTATATTTTTCTATCACTTAGTTTTGAATTTGTTATTAATAAACTTATATAGTTTATTTATATTAAATTTTTATATTTGGTTTTATAAATTACCGAAAAGTTTTTATATAATTTTTGGAAGTAATAGGAATGTAATTTCCTTTTCCCTAAGAATAAGATTTCCGTTTCCAAGTAATAATATAGGGGGTTGATACTATGAAAAAAGTCGAAGCAATCATAAGACCTGAAAAATTAGAGATTGTCAAAAAAGCCTTATCAGATTCTGGTTATATTGGGATGACTGTTAGTGAGGTTAAGGGTAGAGGAGTTCAGGGAGGTATAGTTGAGAGATATAGAGGAAGAGAATACATTGTCGATTTAATTCCAAAAGTTAAAATTGAGTTGGTTGTAAAAGAAGAGGACATTGATGATGTTATTAACATTATCTGTGAAAATGCAAGAACTGGAAACCCAGGAGATGGAAAGATATTCGTTATTCCAGTTGAGAGGGTTGTAAGGGTAAGAACTAAAGAGGAAGGTAGAGACGTGCTTTAAAAATTTATTAAGATAAAGTTGTTGGGGTGAAGATAATGGCTACTGCCGATTTATTTGCAAATGCCACTGATATAAATTCAATTGTTCAGGCTTTGACTGTAATGGCTAATGCAAGTGACGTATTCTTCCTCGTTGTTATGGGTGTTCTTGTCTTCATGATGCAGTGGGGCTTTGCAATGCTTGAAGGAGGGCAGGTGAGAAAGAAAAACGTTAATAATGTTATGATGAAAAACATGGTTGACTGGTTTATTGGTTGTATATCATGGTTATTAATTGGTGGAATTTTATGTACCTCAATAAATCCTGCTGATTTCATTGCTTGGTGGAGTAAAATATTCTCAGCAGCACCTTTCTTAGTCGATAATGGTTTAGAATTGGCAAACTGGTTCTTTGGTTTGGTCTTTGCTGCAACAGCAGCAACAATCGTTTCTGGAGGAGTTGCAGAGAGAATTAAATTTGGTGCTTATGTATTAATATCATTGATCATTACAGCATTCTTGTATCCATTCTTCGTATATTTAGGACCTTGGGGAGCTGAAATTATTCCATGGCATGACTATGCTGGAAGTTTAGTAGTTCATGGTTTGGGAGGATTCTTAGCTTTAGGGGCTATCTTAGCATTAGGTCCAAGAGTTGGAAGATTTATTGACGGAAGACCAGTGCCTATATTAGGACATAATATACCAATGGCTGTATTTGGGGCATTGGCATTGGCTATTGGTTGGTATGGATTCAACGTAGGAAGTTCATTAGCATTGGGAGATATCTCAGGGCTCGTATGTGCAACAACAACATTGGCAATGGCTGGAGGAGGAATTGGAGCTTTAATTGCTTCAAAGAAAGATGTTCTCTTTACAGCTAACGGAATTGTTGCTGGATTGGTTGCAATCTGTTCAGGAACAGATATTGTAAGTCCAATTGGTGGATTATTGATTGGTTTAATTGCAGGATTGCAAGTTCCAATTGTTTACAGATTACTTGAAAAGTATGGTATAGATGATGTATGTGGTGTTGTTCCAGTTCACGGAACTTCTGGAGTTATTGGGGCAATATTAGCAGGAATCTTTGGAATGACAGCTTTAGGAGGAACTGGGGATGTAAGTTTAGTTGAACAAATAATTGCATCAATATTCTGTATCATTTACGGAACTGGTTTAGGATTTATACTTGCTAAAGTTGTAGGAATAGTTCTTGGAGGATTGAGAGTTAGCGAAGAAGAAGAAAAAATTGGATTGGACTTGACAGAGCATAAGATGCCTGCTTACCCAGAAGAAAGTGTTCTCTAAAATTTCCATTTAAAGATTTACTTTTTAATTTTTAAATTTTTAAACTACAATCGGGGGAGGGGATAGTTATCTTTTTTTACTTTCTATTTTAAAGAACAGAAATTTAAAGCAGTAGTATATGACTGCTATTGAAATAATAATTATTTAATTCTAAACCAGCAATATCCGTTTTCTTTTATTATTAATTTATTTCCATCCCAAAAATCGATTTTGTAATCTTTTTTAGTTAATTCCTTTAAACAGCTTGCCAATATAGAGGGGATTGGACATGCACTTCCAGAGATTTCAGCCTCTCCAATCTGCTTTGGGCAGTATTTGCATTTATCTATTTTTATTCCTATCCTATCATCATAAATAACAAAATCATCACACATATCACAAAAATTAATTAGAAACTCTATCAATTTCTTATCTTCTTTTGGAATCTCTTTAACTGTTTCTTTTAAACACTTTGCTATCTTTTTCCCTACACCAGACCCTACAACGTTTGTTGTACCTTGATTTAAAATACCTAATCTTGAGAATTCAGCTATCATTGATGTTAAAACTATGTGTAAGTTCTTTAAATTTCTATGTTCAAACAATTCCCTATACTTTGGCATAAATATCACCAAATGTGTATGTATAATAGCCATACTTTTACTATTGATTGCCAATTATAATACAAAAATGTAATATAAAAATATTACTATCTGATTTAGTATTATTACTACAAGAATCTTAAATAAGTTGAAATATATGAAGGCCTTATCAAGTGATAGGAAATATTACAAGAACGAAATTTGTTAAAATTATTTTGTGTTATATTATATAAATCTTTACTTTTGGTGAGATGATGATTCTCAAGCATAGAAGACCTAATATATATGGATTAATAAATAAAGAAGGAAATAAAGAAGAAGTTGAGATTATAATAAATGAGCTATTAAATAGGGATTACAAAATAACTTTTCTTCCTTCTGGAAGTTCAGCAGTATTTTTAGCAATGTGGATAGCAAAAATTTATAGTGATGAGATTTTAATCCCAAATATGGGAGGTTGGCAAGGGTTTTTAAAATTTCCAAAAGTATTGAATTTAAAAACTAATATGATAGAAACAAATTTAGGAATTGTTGATATAGAAAAATTAGATAAATCTTTAAAAGAAAACTCATCAGTTATTTTAACATCATTGGCAGGATATTTAGCTCCACAACCATTAAAAGAAATAAAAAAATTGTGTGAAGAGAAAGAAGTTTTATTTATTGAAGATATTTCAGGAAGAATTGGAGGAGATTGTGGATATGGAGATATTATTGTTTGCTCTACTGGAAGTCCAAAGATATTGAACTGTGAATACGGTGGTTTTTTAGGAATAAGTAAAGAGATTGAAGAAAAATTAGGCAATGCTTTAAATAATATTAAAATAATATCTAAAACATATAAAACAATAAATTATTTTGGTCTTTTAAAAGAAGAGCTATTGAACGCTAAAAAAACTTATAAAAAATATGTTATGGCAAATGAAATAATTAAAAATGAAATTGAAAATGCTTATTTTAAAGAATATGAAGGGATATCCATATTTGTTGAATGCGAGAATCCAAAAAATATATCTAAAAAAATTAACAGCTTAATAAAATTAGACAACAAAAAATCAATAACAACAATCTGTCCAAATTATGATAGGGTTTTAAAAAATGGAATTGTATTTGAAACAAAGAAAATTGATGTTTCAGAGCTAAACAAAGAGGTTATCAATGAAATCATTGCAACATTAAATTCTATTTTATAATATTGTCTTAGAACATTGCTTTTATCTTCTCTGCAGCTCTTTTCATTGTAATTCTAATTAAACCTAAGTTAACCTTCGCATCAGTTAAAACTACCAAAATTCCTTCTCCTGCATCGACCATTAGAGTTTTTCCATGCTCTCCTTCAATCATTGTTTGTTCTAAATTACCCATTCCGATTTCTGCTGCTGTTCTTTCAGCAGCCCCAAATGCTGCTGAAGCCATAGCCCCAACTAATTCAGCATCAACATTTCCCGGCAATTGGGAAGCTATAACCAAACCATCCTTACCAACAACCATTGAACCTTTGATACCTTCGGTTTTATTTAGCTCTAATAAAATTCTATCAATCATATTTCCACCCTTAAATACCCTACCCTTTATGTAGATTATGTATTTTTGCTATATAAAATTTTTTAAATTTTTTTCACTGAGTGTATGATATAATTTTGTTTATAAGCTCATTAAGTCCTTCTTTTTTTATTGCACAACCTTTAACAACGAATTTTGGGTTACATAGATTATAGACTTCATTTATGTCAATTTCTCCGATATCTGTCTTGTTTATAAAAACCCCATATGGGATTTGTTTAGATTCCAATAATTTTATTATTTCTTTGTCTTCTTCAGTTATTCCTTTTGATGCATCTAAAACTATTAAAGCTAAATTCGTTCCTTTTAATGCTAATTCTCTCATAAACTCAAATCTTTTTTGACCTGGCGTTCCAAAGAAGTGAATTTTTTTATCATCTATTATTAATGAGCCATAATCAATGGCTGTTGTAATGCCATTATGTTCAACTTTTCCAATTCTGCCGATTAAATTTTCCATCAATGTGGTTTTTCCAACATCACTCGAACCAATAACTACAACTTTTATTTCCCCCTCTTTTTTCATAAATCCCCCCTAAAAAATGAATAATAATTCAATTTAATGCTCAAATAGTTTTCTTGCGCTTCTTTTTATTGCTCCTTCAGCAGCAGCTCCTCCTATTAAAGTTTTTATCTCTTTAACTAATGATTGAGCCGCTACAAGTGTTGTTGGTTTTATCTCTGCATTTTCAGCTTCTTTTTTCAATGTTTCATCTAAGTTTTTAAGAATCTCTAAAGCAGCGTCTAAATCTTTTTGCATATCTAACAACTTCATTGATGAAGCAGTTTTTATTAATAACTCTGGATTTAACGCTTTTACCAAGCCTTCAATACCTGAAGTTTCTACAAGGGAGGCCATTGTTTGTAAAGTCATGATAACTTGCTGTTCAATCATCTTTTTAGGAACTTTTATAATTTTATTCCCCACTGTATAGTAGTCTAAAACACCAGATAAAGCAACTGCTGTTACCAAAGAACCCATGTCCGCAACAACTGAAGAAACATCTGCAGGAACTACATAAGCTTCTTTTCCTGCACTTTTAGCAAGCTCTACCAATTTATTTATTTGACTCTCGCTTGCTAATTCTCTACCGTCGGTTGTTTTCCCACCAATAACATAATGTCCATGTTGTGGGGTTCCAGGAACAGCCGCTGGATGCATTGAGCTAATTCCAACGTCTTTTCTCTTTGTCCTTAAAATTGGTTCTAAAGAATAGTATAAAACAACAGGTGAAACAGTACAAGTGTTACAAATAACAGAATTTTCAGGAACATGTTCAATAATAGTTTTTACTATATTAAATGTTATTTTACCGAACGGTGTAAATAATATATGCACTTCTCCATGCTTTGCTGCTTCTATATCATCACTAACAACTTTAACTCCAGCATCTTCAACTTTTTTCCATAAATCATCGCTCATTATATCCTTATTTGGTTCTGCTAAAACTACATCATGTCCTGCTTTAGCGAATTCAATAGCCATTCTTGAACCACCGTAAGGTGGCTCCCCTCCAAACTTTTCTGGTAGATTTAACTGATTTATGTATAAATTTTGATTTCCAGCCCCATAAACAGACACTTTCATATTCCCGACCTTTAGAGTTTTTGAATTTTATGAATTTTAAACAATTAAGTTTTGAAAATTTACCTTATAAATATTTTATCATTTTCTCTAATAGGATTCATATATTATTAATGATATTAAAAAAAGTGTAGTAGGATATTATTTTTGTTAATAACGTTTTTTAAATAAAAAAGATTTTTATTTTATATATTCTTTTAAAACCTCAGGAATAACATTAATTATTTCTACAATTTGTGTATTTGGCTTAGCATTAACTATTTCTCCAAGTTTTCTATTTATTTTACATCCTAAGCTCATTGCATCCTCTATTTTGAAACCAACACTTACTAAAGATGATATTATCCCTGTTAAAGTGTCTCCAGTACCTCCAATACATTCCATTGCCTCTATTTTTGGTTCTTTTATAGTGTCAATTATTTTTCCTTCATTGACAACATAGTCAGTTTCTCCTTTAACAACCATGTACTTAGGCATTTTCAATTTGTAAGCCCTTTCAATGAGTTTTGGCACTTCTTTATCGTCAATCTCAGATATAAAACCTCTAACATAGGCAGGATGGGTAGCTTTCTCATCTGCTAAAAATGCCAATTCACCAACATCTGGCAAAAAGAGATAAAACTTATCTCCAATATTTGCCGCTTTTGCTACATACATACCTCCAGCATCTGCAATAATCTTTGGGGAAAAATCAATTTCTTTAATTTTTGAAATCTTTGGTTTTATATAATGAATAACCAATAAATCATCATCAACCTCTTTTAATGCCTCATAAATCTTTAAACTTCCATCTCCCTCTCCAATATCTCCAGCAGTTATTACTTTAACATCATCATTGTCAAAATACTCCAATGTTTTTAAAACCGCACCTATTAAAGCTCCAGTCCCCATGGATACTGGAAACTCTTTGTTATTTATTATTATTTTATTCCCCCTTAGTGTAGCTTTTCCAACAATCAAATCCAGTCCTTTTATTGGCATAGTTCCTGCTATAATCATGGTATCAGCTCCCAAATATTTAATTTGTTACCTCGGATTAAATGTAAACATCAAAACTATAGCATTAAGTCATATATGTCTTTTTTCTTCCCCATATTTTTCACATACAGAAATCTAAAATCTCCACAAATTTTTTTATAAGGTTGTTGGTTTGTTCCAACAGTGTTTTTCATCTTTTTTATTTTTTGTAATATAAAAATTCTAATTACTCATATTTAATAACACAAAGTAGAAAATTTTATATACCTAAAGTGATGTTTTTTAAAATTGTTAAGATTAGATAATATAAAATCTTAAAATAGTATGAGGTAGATATAATGAAAAAGGCAGTCTCCATATTGGCTATAGCTCTCCTATTACTTGGGGGTGTAGCTATAGCAGGTTGCACACAAAAAACTGAAACAAATATTGAAGAAGCAAAGCCAGCAACTACTGAAATCAAACCAGCAGAAACTAAAGCTGTTGAATACAAAGACACATTTATCTTAGGTTATGGAAAAGACCATAAACTCACAGGAAGCAAATGGGGTATCGGATTTTTCCCAAAAACTCACGTCCTTGAGAGATTGGTTGAGTATGATATGGAGCATGATAAAATAGTTCCAGCATTAGCTGAGAGTTGGGAGATTAAAGATGGAGGTAAAACAATCATCTTCCACCTCAAAAAGGGCATTAAGTTCTCTGACGGGACTGAATTTAACGCCTACGCTGTAAAATTCACAATGGATAGATTGATAGCAAAAGGACACAGCTTAGCCCCAGAGGGATGTGATGTCATAGATAACTATACAGTTGCTATTCACTTCAAAAAACCAGGATTCTTCAACTTGGCTAAGATGGCAG
The DNA here is from genome assembly GCF_000739065.1 of Methanocaldococcus bathoardescens. Classification (GTDB taxonomy): domain Archaea; phylum AGJL01; class Methanococci; order Methanococcales; family Methanocaldococcaceae; genus Methanocaldococcus; species Methanocaldococcus bathoardescens. The sequence goes on from NZ_CP009149.1 coordinate 246,680, forward strand.
AGTATCACCTTGGAATAATGGCTCCTACATCAGTTAATCCAGTTGGAGACCCTAACGGAACATTAGTTAAACCAATCGGAACAGGGCCTTTTAAGGTTGTAGATTACAAGAAAGACCAATATGCTATCTATGAGCCAAACCCATACTGGTATGAAAGACATGGTATAAAGCCAAAATTCAAGAGATTCGTTGTTAAAATCATCCCAGATGAAGATACAAGAGTCATGGCTTTAAGAAGTGGAGAGGTTGATGCAATCTCTGATTATGTTCACGGAGGGGCAGCATACACACCAAGAAATCAACTCCCATTATTGGAAAAAGATGGATTCAAAGTCTATAAGCATAACGTCCCAATTACTTGGGTTATTGCATTCAACTACAAAAAAGCTCCATTCAACGACCCAGAGGTTAGGAAGGCTGTTAGCTTGGCAATAGACAGGGATGAAATTGTTAAGATATTTGGTAACCAAGTAAGACCAGCATGGAATGGAATGTTTGCTCCAGAAGCTCCAGGAATGAAAGAAGCCAACATTAAATATGAATACAACCCAGAGAAAGCCAGGGAAATATTGAAGAAGAAGGGCTTAGAGGGATTAAAAGTTAAATTCATAGTTGATAAGAGCCAAGGAGACCAGATATTGGTAGCTCAACTCATTCAAGAACAGCTTAAGAAAGCTGGATTTGACCCAGAACTTGAAATCCTTGAAAGTGGAGCTTACAAGCAGAAGAGAGATTCTGGAGACTATGACATGAGGCTCTACTACATTGGAGGACCTCACAGAAGATTCTACTTAAGAATGTTCTGGAGATTCTATCCAGGAGGTAAATGGGACGCTTACGAAAGTGAAAAAGTTTGTAGCTTATGTAAGAAAATCCTTGAAGACCCAGCAGATATCGATCCAGAAGTTAGAAAGAAGGACTTAATTGAGTTCTATAAAGCTTTATATGATGAAATGGGAGTTGTTCCACTCTACCATGACATTATGACAGCAGTAATGAGTCCAAAGGTAGATGCTCCAAGCCCAGACAAGTTCTTCACAATCAGTGGAGAGCCATTCTTTGCCGAAGTTGGAGTTAGAAAATAAATTCCTCTTTTTAATTTTTTGAATTTAATTTAAAGTTTGGTGATAGTGATGAAAAAATACATCCTAAAAAGAATCTTGCAGATAATCCCAACACTTATTGGGGCTTCTTTTTTGTCATTCTCTCTGCTTTACATCTTTCCCGGAGATCCAGCAGAGTTTATCTTAACTATTAGCACAGGAACAGAGCCAAGTCCAGAAGAGATTGAGAGATTTAGAGTTGAGGCAGGTCTAGATAAGCCATTAATTGTCCAGTATATAAATTGGTTATCTAATGTTGTCAGAGGAGATTTTGGAACTTCGTGGAGTAGTGGAGAGCCCGTGTTAGACGAAATTATGGAGAGATTCCCAGCATCTGCAGAGTTATTTTTCTCAACGTTTATAATTTCGGTAGTATTTGCGTTTTTGTTTGGTATAGTATCTGCGTTATACAGAAATAAAGAGATAGACCACATCTGCAGAATCTGGTCACTTATAGGCATTAGTATTCCAAGTTTTTGGTTAGGTTTAATGTTTATATGGCTGTTTGCTGTTCATCTCCATCTTTTACCATCATTTGGTTATGGAACACTTAAACATGCCATACTCCCAGTTATCACTTGGTCGATCTCATTTATGGCAATTAAATCAAGGTTCATTAGGGCTGTGTTGTTGAATATTTTAAATGAGGACTATATTTTAACTGCAAGGGCTAAAGGACTCTCTGAAAAAGCAGTTGTTTTAAAACATGCCTTAAGGAATGCCCTAATCCCAATTTTAACTTATCTCTCAATGTCAATAAGTCATTTAATTATAGGTTCTGTTATGGTTGAAGTTGTGTTTGCATGGCCTGGTTTAGGGTCTTTATTTGTAGAATCTGTTTTAAAGAGAGATTTTCCAGTTGTTCAGGCTTTAGTTTTGCTGAGTGCAGTTATCTTTACACTAACAAACTTAATTGTTGATATCCTCTACGCAATCATAGACCCAAGAATAAGATACGGTGATTAAGTTGAGAGATACAATAAAAGCCATGCTAAAAAACAAAACATGCCTTGCAGGTTTGATAATTATCTCCCTAATAACCTTAGCTGGTTTATTAGCTCCAATAATAGCAAAAGACCCTTATGAAACAAACATGCTTAAGAGGCTCTCACCTCCATCATTAGAACATCCATTTGGAACAGACCAGTTAGGGAGAGATTTGTTCTCAAGGATTGTTTATGGAGCGAGGGTCTCTCTGATTGTAGCTATAACGATATCAATCATATCATTGACTGTTGGATGTTTAATTGGGGCTATAAGCGGATACATTGGAGGAGTTGTTGATGACATTATTGGGAGGATTATAGATGTGTTTTTGGCAATTCCAGAGCTTATATTTAACATTGCATTAGTTGGGGTTTTGTGTGTGGTTTTAGAATCTACATCGTCGATATGGGTTGTTATATTTGCAATTATAGTTACAAATTGGGTTAGTTATGCAAGATTAACAAGAGGGATTGTGTTGTCTCTAAAAGAGAGGGAGTTCATAACCTCTGCAAGGATGATGGGGGCATCTGATTTCTGGATTTTGTTAAAGCACATCATCCCAAATGCCATTCCACCAATAATAGTTCTCGCAACCCTAAATGTTGGGAATGTGATTATGACAATAGCAAGTTTAGGATTTTTGGGCTTAGGAATTCAGCCACCAACACCAGAATGGGGACAAATTCTAAACTCTGGAAAAAACTATCTCACAACAGCCCCTTGGATTATGGTATTTCCAGGTTTGGCAATAATGCTTGCTATACTTGGATTTAACTTGCTTGGTGACGGTTTAAGAGATGTGTTAGAGCCAAAATCAAGGAGGGTAGCACAATGAATGATTTGTTGGTTATTAAAAACCTATATGTGAATTTCTTGGTTGATGATGTTAAGGTTAAGGCAGTTAATGGAGTTAGCATCAGCATAAAAGAGGGAGAGACCCTCTGCCTAATAGGAGAGAGTGGGAGTGGAAAATCTGTCTTAGGACTTTCTATACTAAGATTACTGCCAGAAAATACTGAAATTAGTGGAGAGATAATCTTTAATGAAAAAAACCTCCTTTCTCTACCAGAGAAGGAAATGAGAAAGATTAGAGGAAAAGAAATAGCTTGGGTCCCTCAAAGTCCATCAACATCCTTAAACCCAGTATTAAAGGTTGGTTATCAAGTTGCAGAGTCAATGATATTACATCTAAAATTAAGCAAAAAGGATGCATTAGAAAGGACTGTTGAACTTTTGGATTATTTTGGCATATATCCAGCAAGGAGAAGGGCTGAAGAATACCCTCACCAATACAGTGGAGGGATGAGGCAGAGGGCTTTAGTGGCTATGGGAACTTCAACAAAACCTAAGCTTATAATTGCAGATGAGCCAACAAAAGGTGTTGATGTAATAAAGAAGGTTAGAGTGGTTAAGCTCTTTGAAAAGATTAAGAGAGATAATGATAAGCCCTCTCTACTTTTAATAACTCATGATATCCCATTTGCTAAAAAATTGGCTGATAGAGTTGCAGTTATGTATTGTGGGCAGGTAGTTGAGATTAGCAAGGCAAAGGATTTCTTTAAAAATCCTCTCCACCCATATTCAAAGGCACTCTTAGAATCTCTCCCATCAAATGGATTAAAACCAATTAAAGGGAATTCTCCAAGTATGATAAATCCTCCAAAAGGTTGCAAATTCCACCCAAGATGTGAGTTTGCTACAGAAAAATGCCTTAAAGAGCCACCATTCTTTGAGCATGATGGGAACTTTGTGAGGTGCTATCTATATGATTGAGGGTAAAAATCTGTATAAAATCTTTGAATCTGGGATATTTTCAAAACGTAAGATTGTTGCAGTTGATGGGGTTGATATTGAGATTAAAGAAGGAGAGACATTGGCATTGATTGGGGAGAGTGGTAGTGGAAAATCAACATTAGGCAGAATGCTGTTAATGCTAACAGAACCAACTAAGGGAGATGTTATCTTTGAAGAAAAAAACCTCACAAAGATGAAAAAATCTGAGTTAAGGAAGATTAGGAGGAAAATGCAATTAATCCCTCAATATCCAGATACTGCATTAGACCCAAGATGGACAATATATGAGAGCATTGCAGAGCCGTTAAGGATTCACAAAATTGCAGACAATGAGTATGACAAAATTAAAGAACTCATAGAAATCGTTGGATTAAAAGAAGACCATTTAAACAGATTTCCACATGAACTTAGTGGGGGAGAGTTGCAGAGGGCAGTTATAGCAAGGGCTATGGCTTTAAATCCCAAATTTATTGTCTGTGATGAGCCAACGTCCATGTTAGACGTTTCTGTCCAAGCATCTATTTTAAATCTCCTCATGGAATTGCAGAGGGAGAAAAATCTATCCTATCTATTTATAACCCATGATTTGGAGGTTGCAAACATAATGGGCCATAGAATGGCTGTGATGTATGCTGGGCAGATTGTTGAAGAAGGAAGAGATATCTTAGAAGAGCCTCTTCATCCATATACACGACTCCTTGTAGAATCCTTGAAGATGGAGGAAGAAATAGCCGATACTGAATTAGAAATCAAAAAAAGCTTGGGTTTTGTTGAGGGTTGTAAATACTACAACCTCTGCCCACACCGCAGTGAGAAATGTTTGAGAGAAAAACCTCCATTGGTGGAGGTTGATAAAAACAGAAAGGTTAGATGCCATTTATATGCGTAAAGAGGGGATATTATGGAGAATATAAAAGACCATATCAAAAAATACTGGGATATGAGAAGTGAAACCTACGACAACTCTCCCGGACACTCTGGTTTGCCAGAGGTTTGGAAGAAAGTTTTATATGAGACGTTTGGAGACAGAAAGCTAAGAATCTTAGATGTGGGAACTGGAACTGGATTTTTAGCAATTTTGTTGGCAGAGTTGGGGCATGATGTTGTTGGTATTGATTTATCTGAGAGAATGCTTGAGAGGGCTAAAAAGAAGGCTGATGAAAAGGGTTTAGATATAGAGTTTATGATTGCGGATGCTGAAAACCTACCTTTTGATGATGGAGAGTTTGATGCTGTGATTAATAGGCATCTGCTATGGACACTACCAAATCCACAGAAGGCCATTAATGAATGGAGTAGAGTTATAAAAATGGGAGGAAAGGTTGTAGCAATTGATGGTAGATGGAGAGAAAAAACTCTTGAGGAGAAGATTAGAAGAACCATTGGGCAGATAGCAATATTGATATATGAGAGAAGAAATCCTTGGAAGATTATGAGCATATATGAGAAAGAAGAGATTAACAAAAAACTCCCGTTCTATGGTGGCTCAAAACCAGAAAATATTGTAAATCTCTTTAAGAATGCAAACTTAGCCAACATCTCTGTTAGAGACCTTAAATGGATTAGGGAGGAGCTAAATAAAAATTATCCTCTCCTATATAGAATAGCTTGGAAAAACAAAACTTACTACCTTGTTGAGGGGTATAAAATATCATAGAATCTTCTAAGCTCTTCAATTTTATCTAAATCGTCAAATTCAAATTTTTCAAATAACTCATCAAATAGATGTCCATAGCATCTATAGCCAATTGCAGTATGCAAAGCACTAACTTTACGTTTTTTATTATGTTTTTCTTTATCTTCACTATATCTTTTTGATATAATGTCAAAAAATTCTTCAATAGCTTTTTTATCATTATCATCTAATCTATTCCTAACGATTTCGTAAATTAATAGCACAATATCCTCTAATTCACCATTTAAGATTAAGCTTTTAAATTTATCTTTAAGATTTTTATTTTCTGCTAATTCTTCAACTTCTCTAATTTTATCTTCTGCATCATCATCTACAACAACTATTATTTTTTCTATTTTTCCAAATATTTTCTTTTCTAAAACTCTACGTCCCTCTATAAATGCTTTTGTAGCATCTTTGAAAACATCTTTTCCTCCAACAGAAATCAGTATAACTTCAAACTTATTATCTTCCCTTAATACAACGATTTTTGAAGTGTCAAAATTCTTTAAATCTTCAAAATATCCGCAATTTAATAATTTATCAAACTATTCTTTATTTCCTTCATTACCAACATCTTTAAATTTTAAAAATTTAATGAAAAAACTTTTAAAAATAAAAAATCCAAAACACCCTCAAATAAAATTATAATCATCTTAAATCCACCCCAATTTTATTTAATGCGGCATTTGCCTCATCACATTCATAAGCTTCTATCTCTGGAATACCATCTTTTAAATTCTCAAGTGCAAAAACCTTCAAGTTTGTGTTTTTTTCATAAGCTTTCTCTAAGATTTTTTGAAGAAACTCTAAGTTATGAGTTGTTATAAAAATCTGGTTTTTTTGGGAGGATGTGATTATTAAATCAACAACTTTATCCATTAATTTTGGATGTAAGTGGTTTTCTGGTTCTTCCAATAAAATGTAAGAGTTTTCAAGGGATAGTGCATAATAATACAACAGTGCCATCTTTGTTCCGTCTCCTAATAATGAGATTGAGATTTGTTTGTTGTCCTTTGAGACTAAGAATGTGTCAAATATCTTTGGGACAATATCAACGATTTCTGTATTTAGCTGTTCTGATATGAAGTTTAATAAATGCTCTTTATCAACTTTTGAGTATTTTTCAATTCTTTTTATAAATGAAACCATTAATCGTGAGGTTTCTTCATCTACTACTATAACACTTGATTTTTCTATGTTAGGCTCACTTAACAGGTATTCTGTATGGATTCGGTATTCTAAAGAGGAGTTATCTTCAACTATGGAAAATATTGGAAAATTGTTTTTATCTACTATAATAAATATTGGAGTTATCTCTATGTATTCTCTTTTTACTTCACCAGTTTTTATAGAAATAATTACTTTCTTTTTTGTAAAATTTCTTTAAAACATCTTCTGGAAATTCTCCAAAATATGCAGTCAATCTAAAATCGTTTAAGTTGGAGTTAATAGAGAGGGTAAATTTATCTCCTTTAAAATTTTCCCAGTCAGAGTAGAACAGATATGTTAAAACTAAATTGATAACATCCCAATCATCACCAATATCAGAATGTGTGACTCTCCCAATTTCAGAAATCCCTCTTCTTGAAAATATTGCCCTAAATGGATGAATACCCAATAAATCCCTATTATTTTGAACTAAATTTAAATAAATGCTTTCAAGAAGTGTGCTTTTTCCAGTGTTGTTTTTTCCAATAAATACATTAATATCTCCCAAAATCTGATATTTCTGCCTTTTTAAATGCTCTAAAATTTTCTATTTTAATCCATTTTAATTTTTCCATAACTTTCACAACTATCTTTTTGTTTTAGTTATATTTTGAATGTTGAGATATTTAAACATTATTTTTTGTTATTTCAATTATCTCTCCATCCCAAACATCTTTGAATTTTTTCCAATCCTTAACTTTCCCAATAACATTTACAGCACTCGCGGGCTTTATTTTATCATCATCACTTATTGGTGTTTTTCCAAAGAAGATGCAAATAGCTCTTCCAGGAATCCAATAGGCAATATCTCCTAACTCAACATATTCCTTTGAATTCTCTTCCTCATTAACAACAACATTTGTCTCAAAGTATATCTCATCTCCCCATCTATTTACAACTCCTTTTATTGGAAGTGCTTTAGCTATTGCACTTACAGTTTTTGGTGCAATGTCTTCATAAAGCTCTGCTTCTACCTCAAAATCCCTAACTTTAATTTTAATTTTCATTTTCCATCACCAACTCTCTTGCTTTTTCAAATGCTTTATTTAATGTGTAGGCACATAAGGTAAAGCCTAAACTTTTTGGTGATTCATCTTCTTTAATATCTTTAATATTTCTTCCTTTTAATTTTAATGCTAAATAAGGAACATCTGGACATCCACCACCAGAGATATTAACTATATTTCCTTCTTTGTCAATGGTTATTTTCATATTTCCACATCTAACTAAAATAAATCCATCAACTTCTTTAATTTTTATTAACTCAAGAGGTTTTAAAGAGTAATCATTTAGAGATATAAATTTTAAAGGTTTTATGTTGTTATTTTCCAATTCCCTTTTAATTCCAAATTCGTCAATTAATTCATACTCTATTGCTAAATCACAGCCTTCTCTAATCTCTACCGGTGGGGCAACCACCTTAATTTTATATTTGTCTTTTAAAACACTCTCTGCTCTCATGGCATCCTTTGTATTTTCAAATATAATTAATCCCTTTCCTTCTAAGCTTTCTTTTTCCTCTTTTAATTTTTTTAATTTAAAGATGTTTTTTAATTTACCTATCAAATTTATCCCTCCAACAGCTCTATCATAGGACTTTTGCAGTTATATATTAAATATTTTGGAAATTGGATGCCTAAAGGGTATCAACATTCAATAAAAAATTTATTCCTGCAAAAGTCCTATGTCATCATCTTTTGGGATGTAATATCTTAACCTATTTCCAGCTCTTAAACCATATAATAATGCTCTGTTTGTATAGTTTAAAATTAGATGCATTAATTCTTCTCCTCTTATTCTTAAATGTCCATTTGAGCAACTTATTTCATTGAACTCTTTTACACTATCTACTCTAACATTTTTTCCATAAAATATTATTGGAACACTTTCTCCAGAATGAATTAAACTTCCAACAGAAGGTGTTGAATGGTCAGCAGTTATTATAAGTAAATCATCATCATTTAATTTTAAATTGCCTATAAGTTTATCAATCTTCTCAATGACCTTAACTTTATTTAGTGGATTTTTTGTGTGGGCAGCCTCATCTGTTTCTTTTGTATGCAAATGAATGAAATCATAATTTAGCTCAGGAATTAAATTTATCCCTTCCTTAAAACTATCAATTTTTATAAAATCCATTCCTAAGAATTTTGCTAATCCTTTAAATAATGAACTGCTACCTAAAACAACTCCTCTCATTCCCCATCTTTCTTTAAAGCTCTCCACCTTTCTATATCTTGATGCCCACTTTGTTAATAAAAAATTAGCAGGCATTTTTTCCATTTTTCTTCTTTTTCTATTTATTTTATGATTTTCTAAGATTTTATGAACATTTAAAAGATATTTATTTAACGCCTTTGCAGTATCTTTTGCTTTGTTGTATTCAACTCCATTTTTACACAGCTCTTTTATTGGCTGAACTTTCATAACATACCTATTTTTATAGAATGGGTCAGAATCAGAGATTTTATCTGAAATCCATCCATTTCTTTCTTTAATTTTTAATATAAAATGAACATCAAAAGAATAGAAAAGCTCAAATTCATACCCATCTACAAAAGTAGGAAAGTCATTTATTAATCTTTCAATCTCATCTTTATCAATATCTTTAGTTCTCCTATCTACTACTAAAAATCCTTTCTCATCCTTTTTAACAAATCCTAATGATGCCCTCAAGTATATGGCATTTTCTTCAATCTCTATATCTTCCCCTAATGCCTCAATAACCCCCCTCCCCGGAAATTCCTCTAAGGAATATCCCCAAAGTAAAAAATGAGCCACCTCAGTTCCTAACGGGATTCCTTCTTTGTACGTTGTCATTAAGCCACACATTCCATTTTCAGCCAATTTATCTAAGTTAGGTGTTTTTGCAAATTGTAGTGGGGTTTTATTATCTAAAATTTCAGATGCTCTATCCCCTAAACCATCTAATAATATTAAAATAGCTCTCATTTTCTCACTAAAGAAACTTTTTTACAATATTTTGATAATTAAAATTCCCTTTGTATCCTTCTTTTAAAATCTCAATTGATGCTGGATATATAAATTCGTTTAATAGTTTTAAAATATTTTCCTTTTCAAAAATTACTTTTCCGTCTTTATCTCTATAATTTCCACTAAAAACACATGAAAATTGCTTTTTACCTTGTTCCCATTCATATCCTATAATCTCCTTAATCTTTTTCCCTTCCTTTATGTATCTTATAGGCAAAATTAGCTCAACATCAAAATCTCTACAAATTTTACTATAAACACTTAAAACTTCTTCTATTTGGTCGATTTTAAAATCACCGTTATGATAAACCCTCTCCCCACTAATTATCTTCCTCCCTAAATGTTTTGTCAATGGAATTCTCAATATCCTCAAATATGCATGGCATCCAATACATGGGCTGTAATAATTATATTTTTTTAAAAGTAAAACAACCCATCTTCCATTTAATGCATTCCAAAGTTTTGGCTCAAACATAAAATGTAAAGGTAATAAAACTTTATCTTTATCAATTTCTTTAACTCTTTTATTTGTAATTTCCCAGTTTTTGTAAAAGATATTTATATTTCCATAATCAGTTCCTGTAAATCCAACAACTGGCAAAACAAAATCGATTCCTTCTTCCATAGCTTTAATTATTGCCGCTACACTATCTCTACCTGAAAATTCCCCAACTGCAATTTCACTCAGCTTTAACCCATTTTCTTCAATTATTTTAAATGTTTCATCAGATAAAGTTAGTTCTTTAAATGATTTTTTGAAGTCAATAAAATTAGGACTATTTTCATTAAGTATCATAAACTATCACCTATATGTTTCTAAATATTCTTTTATCATCTTCTCAGTTTTTAAAATATCCCTAATATCCATTAATTCAATTAAAAACATTTCACATTTAACATCTAAGAGAGCATCTAATATTGGTTTTAAATTGTTAAGATTTTTAGGTGGTAGATGTTTTCCATCCTTTTCAATCTCATATACATGAGAATTATAAATTCTATCAGAGCAAATCTCTAAAAATTCCAATCTATTATCATAAGGAATATGTCCAATATCAAATGTTATAAAACAGTTAACTTCATCTGCTATCTCAGTTATATTGTTTGGATTTGATGAAAATCCATGTCTTAAATTTTCTATGCATAATTTTAAATTATTCTTTTGTGCAAATTCATTAATAATCATTAGATTTTCAACTAAAAGTTCTTTGTCAATATCTTTATTTTTTCCATTGTGTAAGTGGATTGTTAGATAATCTCTTCCTTTGATATTTTCAATTATGTTTTTTAAAATAGAAATACTCTCTTTTTCATCCAAATTTAAAATTGGGGCGTGATAGCCGATGATGTTATTTTCTTTTACTATTTTTGAGCAATAGTGTATGCCCCAATCTAATAACTTGTTGTTAAAAATAAACCCTTCTTTGGAACGCATGCAGATTCCTATCATACTCTCACAAAAAATGAATTAATGTAATTAAGATATATAAAAGTACATATTAGAAAATTTAATAACAAAACTATCCAAAAATAGGTAGAACAAAATAGAATAAAAAATAAAACGTAATTCAATTTAAATCATCTCAATAAACGCCTCTAATCTTGTTTTTAACTGTTCTCTATCACTTTCAGAGTAATCAGTTTCAATTCTTATAATTGGAATTCCTTCCTCTTTTAATGCTTCCTCTACTTTAGTTCCTTCAACATTAAATGTGTGACAGCATTGTAATGTATAATAAACAACTCCATCAACATCTAATTCTTTAACTAATCTCTTTATATTCTCTATTCTCTCATCATTCTTAAATCTGCATGCACATGGGATTTTGAAATATCTTTTTGCTATATCCTCTATGCTATAACCTTCAACAAAGTTTTCAAAGAATCTTGTTCCTGTACAGCTCTCTTCTCCAACAACAACTCCCCCAACTTCTTCAACGAGTTCAACAATCTTTGTGTTTCCAGCAACCATAGGACAACCAGTTATTAAAATTCTCTTTCCTTCAAATCCTTCTCCTTTCTTAACTCTCTCTTCTAACTCTTTAATTAAATCCTCTAAAACTTCTATTGTATCATCAATATCCAATAAGTAAGCAAATTGGAATATTTTTAAAACATCTAATCCTTTAATTGGAACTGGTTTATTTTTCCTTAGCTCATAAAGCTTATAGAATAACTCTCTAAGTTTATTTACTTTATCTATAGCTTCTTTTAATTTTTCTTCAGTTATTTCATTACCTGTTTCTTTTTCAACTAATTCTTTTAACTTTTCAACTTCCTTAATCCAGATTTTTAAAGAATCTTCATCTTTCATGTGTGGAAGGTGCATTATATGCATAGGAACCATTCTTTCCATCAATTCAAACATCTTTTTCTTTCCTTCACATGTTGTTTCTCCAATGACAATATCTGATGCTTCAAAGTAAGGACATGATTTTGCCTTCTTAAACCCATAGGATGATTTTATTAAAGGGCAGAGGTTTCTTGGTAAATCCTCTTCTGCTATTGGGACTGTATCATTTTTACCTCCACACAAACCAACTGGAATTGCATTTGCCGCTAAAATTATTTCTATTGGAACATAAGCACAGAACATTCCAAAAACCTTTCTACCTTCTTCTTTTTGCTTGTAAAGTTGTTCTTTTCTATTGGCAAATTTTTGCATTAATTTTTCTACTGCCTTTAATTGCATTATATCACCAAATTTAATATCTATTTAGTTATTAGATTTTCTAATAACTTATAGACATTTAAGTTTTATTTATCAAGAATTCATTAAAAGAGTGTATTTTAAGCCATAAAAATTTTATCTTTAAAATTTCTAATATTGTTATATATATTAGAAAAATTAATGTTAAATATATGAAACTTTTAATGTATTATAATATTTTTTAAAAATTTATATTACTAAAATCACAATAAATATTAAAATAAGCATCAAAAAGTTAAAATTAGTAAGATAAAAGGAAAGCTAAAAATCAAAATTAAGCTTAGATACAAAAATAAGCTAAGAGTTTTTATGACAAATATTATTTAAGTTTTAGAATATTTTGGGTGGTAATTATGAAAGTTGTGCATACTATATGCCCAGGTTGTAGTGTTGGATGTGGAATTGATTTGATTGTTAAAGATGATAGGGTTGTAGGAGCTCATCCATACAAGAAACATCCAATAAATGAAGGAAAGAGCTGTTTATATGGACAAAACTGTTATAAAATAATCTACCATGAGAAGAGATTGAAAAGACCATTAATTAAGAAAAATGGAAAGTTTGTTGAAGTTAGTTGGGATAAAGCATTAGATTTTATTGCAGAAAATTTAAAAAAATACAATGCTGAAGATATAACCTTTATTGCTTCTGGAAAATGCACAAATGAAGATAATTATGCGTTAAAAAAATTGGCCGATAACTTAAAAGCAAGGATTGGACATTGTATCTGCAATTCTCCAAAAGCCAATTATGCTGAAATTTCTACAAGTATTGATGACATTGAGAATGCAAAAAACATTATAATTATTGGTGATGTTTTTTCTGAACATACATTAATTGGAAGAAAAGTTATTAAAGCAAAGGAAAAAGGGGCTAAGGTAGCAATTTTCAATATAGATGAGAAAGAAATCTTAAAATTAAATGCTGATAAATTCATAAGAGTTGATGATTATTCAAAAATTGATTTAAGCAGTGTTGATGAAGATACAATGATTATAATTAATGCTCCAATAAATGCCGATGAAATAATTAAAAATGTAAAAGAAAGTGGAGCTAAAGTTCTACCAATAGCAAAACATTGCAATACAGTCGGGGCAACACTTATTGGTATCCCTGCTTTAAATAAAGACGAATATATAAATTTGTTAAAAGATTCAAAGTGCTTATACATAATGGGTGAGAATCCTGCTTTAATTAGTGAGGATATATTAAAAAATGCTGAATTTTTAGTTGTTCAGGATATTATAATGAGTGAAACAGCAGAATTTGCTGATGTTGTTCTTCCATCTTCATGCTGGGCAGAAAAAGATGGGACGTTTATAAACACTGACAAAAGATTGCAGAAGATAAACAAGGCGGTTAATCCTCCAGGAGAGGCGATGACTGATTGGATGATAATTAAAAACTTAGCTGAAAAGCTTGGGATTGATTTAGGCTTTAATTCATTAGAAGATATCCAAAAAGAGATTATTAAGGTGGTATCATGAAATATCTCTTGGTAAAATCAACTGATAGCAGGATTTTAAATAAAGCAGAATGTGGAGGGGCAGTAACAGCCCTATTTAAATATTTATTGGATAAAAAATTTGTTGATGGAGTCTTAGCTTTAAAAAGGGGAGAAGATATCTACGATGGAATCCCAGTATTTATAACAAATTCAGATGAGTTGATAGAAACTGCTGGCTCTCTTCACTGTGCTCCAACAAATTTTGGAAAGATAATTAGTAAATACTTAAATGATAAGAAAATTGCCGTCTCTACCAAACCATGTGATGCAATGGCTATAAGAGAGTTAGCAAAGTTAAACCAAATTAATTTAGATAACATTTATATGATTGGTTTGAATTGTGGAGGGACAATAAGTCCAATAACAGCTATGAAAATGATTGAGCTATTTTATGAAGTCAATCCATTAGATGTCGTTAAAGAAGAGATTGACAAAGGTAAGTTTATTATTGAATTAAAAAGTGGGGAACATAAAGCTATCAAAATAGATGAGTTAGAAGAGAAAGGTTTTGGTAGAAGAAAAAACTGTCAAAGATGCGAAATTATGATTCCAAGAATGGCTGATTTGGCTTGTGGAAATTGGGGAGCTGAGAAGGGTTGGACTTTTGTTGAAATCTGTTCAGAAAAAGGAAAAAAGTTAATTGAAGATGCTGAAAAAGAAGGATATATCAAAATTAAAGAACCTTCAGAAAAGGCAATTCAAATTAGAGAAAAGATAGAGAATGTTATGATAAAGTTAGCCAAAAAATTCCAAAAAATACATTTGGAAGATGAATATCCAAACCTTGAAGAGTGGCAGAAATATTGGAATAGATGTATAAAGTGTTATGGTTGTAGAGATAACTGCCCACTATGTTTCTGTGTTGAATGTAGATTAGAGAAAGATTATGTTGAAGAGAAAGGTAAAATCCCTCCAAACCCATTAATATTCCAAGGAATTAGATTGAGCCATATATCTCAAAGCTGTATAAACTGTGGGCAGTGTGAGGATGTTTGTCCAATGGACATCCCTTTAGCTTATATATTCCATAGAATGCAGTTGAAGATTAGGGACACTTTTGGTTATATTCCAGGAGTTGATGATGAACTTCCACCATTATTCATTGATGAGAAATAAATTATAAATTATACTAATATAGCTCCAACACAGCAGACAATCTGTGGTTCTTCTGGAATTAAAAGTTTTTTATTCAATTTTTTTTCAAATATCTCTACTAAAACTTTATTTTTAGCAACTCCACCACTAAACACTACATTTTGTATTTTAAGCTTATTCACCATTGGAATAACTCTATTTATTATACTATCATAAACTCCCATTAAAATCTCTTCCTTTGGAATTTTTTTAGACAGTAAGCTTATTATTTCACTTTCAGCAAAAACAGCACACATAGATGATATCTTAGCAACATTATCTGATTTATATTTATCTACTTCATTTTTATCAATTTTTAAGATATCTAATGCCTTTTCTAAGAATTTCCCAGTTCCAGCGGCACATTTATCTGATAGGATAAAATCAATAACCTTCCCATCCTTATCAATTTTTAAAACCTTTGTATCTTGCCCTCCAATATCTACAACTCCATCAGCATCATTAAAGAAATATCTCGCCCCTTTTCCTAAGGCAATAACTTCTGGAACTACTTTATCTGCAAAACTAATCTTGTGCCTTCCATATCCAGTTGCTATAATTTTATCTATTGAATATTTCTGCTCAATCTCTTTAACCATTTTTAATAAAACATCTTCTTCAATAACAACTCCAATATCTTCAACTTTATACCAAACTACTCTGTTATTTTCCATTAGAACCATTTTTGTTGTTGTAGAGCCAACATCTATTCCCAAAATCATTCTATCATCTTCTTTAAAGTTTTTATAAATTCTTCATAATCCTCTTCATTTTTTGGGTATTCTATTGCCTTAATGTTGATATTTAAATTTTTAATCTCCTTTAAAAGTTCTTCCATTAAGATTCCTCTATTTTTAAAAATATCGCAGGTTGGGGAATTTTCTATTCCAATTAAAATAAATTTTTTGTAGTTATCTTTTTTATATTCTTGCAGATATTTAATTATTGGCTTTAAAAGTTTTTTACAGAGTTTTCTATATTCTTCTGTGTCATATTCCTCTTTTGTTTTTCCTTCCCTACCAATTCCCAAATAAATTAACTCGGGGCATGGTAGTTGAATTATTCCATAATTATTCTTTAAAAGAATTTCAACAACCTCATTAAACGCTCCTTCAGCTCTCTCTAATCCATTAACAACACTATTTTGGTTTAATATGCAGTGAGAAACAATAGCTATCTTTTTCCCTTTCATACTCCCACAAAAGAAAAAAAGAGATTTAAATTAATATTGCTTTTACTAATGGAGCTACAAACTTATGGAATATAACTGCTCCAACGGCTAATCCAAACACATAGGCAATAGCTGTTTTATTCCCTTCAGCAGCCATAACATAGTTTCTTAATGGACAGCCTCCCTGAATAACTGAGAAAAATCCAACTCCAAAACCACCAACAATAGCCACTATTAAATGTCCCATTAAAGTTCCACTCGCTCCTAATGGGTCTCCTGGAATTGGAGCTAATCCCTTATCAACGAACCATGGGAACGCTGAAATTAATCCAGTAGCACTAAATATGATATATCCAATTAATGCTCCAGCAAAGAACCCAAATAAACCTTTAATTAACCATGTATCTCTTATTAAATAAAGGTCTCTCATTCCCCCAACAAAACACATTCTTGCTCTTTGGAACAAATAACCTAAAATTATACCAAATACAAATGTTCCAATTACGTGGAGATATTCCATAAAACCACCTTAAAACATTTTTATAACAGAATTTTTGCAGGAATTAAATTTTCTATTGAATAGAGATGCCTTTGGCATCAAAGTTCCAAAGTAAATATCTAATCTGCAAAAATTCTGTTAGAGGTTTCTTTTTAAGTAAACTTCACTTGCTACAACTACCCCAGCAAACATAGCTATTAAACTTATCAACGCTACAATATCTCCATAAGCTGTTCTCAATGTTTCTCTTACAGGACAACCTCCCATCAATAAAGCAAAGTTAATAACCAAAATCCCTAAAATAAAACCAATAACTGGATTGTGGGTTTGTTTTAATTTAAACTCTTTATGTGCAAATGCCCCTATTAAAGCCCCAATAAAGATACCTACAACAGTTAAAACAGGAAAAACCTTTGAAACTGGTGCTAAACCTAATGAAGTTCCAAATAAGTGATTAACAATCCAATTTACCAAATCTCTTGTGTGGCATGCTATACAAATACCATAAGCTGGTGGTGGGAACACTTTAAACAATGCCTGCAACATTGCTGCTGTAAAACCTCCTATCAACCCTGCTGTTAATGGGGAAATTCTCATTTCCTCACCATATTTAGGTTTTTTAATATGGTATTTGGAAGATGCTATGGTTTATTTAAAATTTCTAATTATAAAAAATTTTTTGCAAAAAAATCTAATGAATATTTAGTTATTAGAAAAATTAGTTGGGTAGTTTAAAAATAAATCTAAATGATAAAAAAGAGATACCAAATAACCATTACAATTAAAAAAGATATCTCATAAACAATTAAATGTAAAGTAGCTAATTTCATCCCAATTTTTCCAAATATTGAGAGCTGTATTGGTAAATACTTTCTCAAATAAAGAACTACCCTATTTAAAAATTCTGCGAGAAATAAAGAAAAGAGAACTTCATTTGGGGATAATATATTTTCATCTAAAAGCCCAGATGCAATACCTATAGCCCCTGAAATTGTAGCTAACCCTGTAAGCACTATAACTAAAATAGTAGGGGATAAATTTAAAGCATTTAATAAAGAGCCAGCAAAATTTTCAACAACATCCAATAAACCATGCTCAATAAGATAAGTTATTATCAAAACAGATGGAACAAATGATGTTAAAACTCTAAAGTACTGCTTAAATGTATCTCTTATAGCTCCATATAAACCTTCTGACTTTGATTTAAATTCAATATCAATATCATATTTCCTTTTTTTAAGCATTAAAACACTTATAATCAAATAATTGCATGTTACCAAAAATTTTATTAGCACATAGATGCCTCCAACATACCAACCCAA
This sequence comes from Methanocaldococcus bathoardescens, assembly GCF_000739065.1. Lineage (GTDB taxonomy): Archaea > AGJL01 > Methanococci > Methanococcales > Methanocaldococcaceae > Methanocaldococcus > Methanocaldococcus bathoardescens. Next base: position 264,788 of record NZ_CP009149.1, read on the forward strand.
ACTTGTAGCCATTGGTATAGCATAAAATAAGATTATGTGGATTCCAAATACAAACATCCCTAAAAAGTAAATTGGTAAAAGATTTTCTTCTGAAATTGCTCCCCTATTTAATAAATTTTTTAATAAAAAGCTACCTGATGTTGAGCTAACAAAAAAGACAGCAATTATTGGGAAGTATTTATTTTTTATATATTTTTGAAGTTTGTATAAGATATTTAGATGATACATAAGATTTGCTAAAAGAATCCCAAAAAACATTATTGGAAGTATCTTTATAAATATCTGCAATGCCATCATCATGTTCTCAAACTTAAATTTCTTTCATTTTTTCTTTTGCTTTCTTTTTAAGGTAGTAATTTCCTAAAAATCCTGAAACTATTGGAAGAGGTGTAAGTATATAGATAAACCCCCCAAAAACCCCCAAAATCTTTTTATGGAATTTTATTGAATTTATAGTGTCATCGTCTATATTAAATATTAAAGATTTTATTAACTTTTTCTCTGACTCATAAACAATATCATAACTCCATAATATGGCTTGATATAAAGGTGTTGCCTTTCCTCCATAAGTTGTTCTTTTTTTAACTATTGCTTTATATAAATCATCAGCTGAATTACCTTCAAATAAAGTATAGGCATTCCCTACCATTCTCGCTATGTGGGCATCACTACTCCCAATAAATGCAAACGGCTTTTTGTAATAATTTTTTATAACCTTATTTAAAGCTATGTTATTTACAATACCATCTCTATGATAAGCGTTAAAGACCTCAACTCCATCCAAATCTAAATCAAATATCCTATCTCCAAGGGCTTTACATATAGGGCTGTATGGATGTGGGGCTATGGCTAAACCTCCTTGTTCTTTAATTCTTTCTATGGTTTCTTCTGGAGTTAAATATTTTGGTATTTCTTCATTCAAAAATAAACCAATAATTTCTCCCTCAGTAGTCATAATTTCACTACCTACAATAACCTCTACTCCAAACTCTTTCTCTAATTTCTTTACCTCAATCCCTCCCCTAATTGTATTGTGGTCTGTTATTGCTATAATATCAATACCTCTTTTCTTAGCAACTTTCAATATATTTCTTGGCTCTTCAACAGAGTCTGGAAATTTAAGTTTCCAAAATCTACCAATTCCTGAATATTTTGTGTGTATATGCAAATCTGCCTTCATAATCCCTCCTAATTATTATTTATTTTCCCAATAGACATTAATTAGGGCTGAATAGATACGTTTTGATGAAACAGAAAGCTCTGCTTTTTAGCTACAAAAACTCAAAGAGTTTTTATTTAATCGAAGCTTTGCTTCGAGCAATGAAAACCGTTAAGGTTTTCATCTAACTTTTACTAAAAGTTTCATTCAAAGATTTTTAAGACATTAGGGATTTTCTCAATTAAATCAAGGGATGTGTAGCAATAACCCTTCTCCTTTAATAGTAAATCCCCTGCGTATCCATTTATAAACGCTCCACAACATGCAGAGATGAAAGCTTCATTAACAGCAAATAAAGCCCCAATTAAACCAGCTAAAACATCTCCAGTTCCTCCAACAGTCATTCCTGCATTTCCAGTTTTATTTATTTTTAAATTATCAGCGTTAAATATTATATCATACTTCCCTTTTAACACAATTGTTGATTTTATCTCTTCAATGTTTTCTAAGTCAACATTCATGTATTCAAACTCTTTTTTATGTGGTGTGAAGATGTAATTTTCAGAGAATTCAAAGCTATTATAATCAATAACCTTAATGGCATCGGCATCAATTACTACTTTTTTATCATATTTTGATAGGAATTCATTTACAAATGCCTTAGTTCTATTATTAGCTCCTAAACCATTTCCCAATACAACAACATCATACTTTTTAGCTATATTTAAAGCATAATCAACATGTTGAGAGCTTAAATAATCTCCTTCAACCTTATACATAATAAACTCTGGATGATTTAATTTATCTATAACCTTATCAACTGATAAAATCCCCACCAAATCAGCAATTTTTAATGCTGATAAACCTGCCAATATAGGAGCTCCAAAGAAATCTCTACTTCCTCCAATAATCAAAACTTTTCCATTCTGCCCTTTATGACTGTTGCTATCTCTCTTCCTTAGAGCTTTTAAATCCCCCCAGCCAACTATATACTCAGCCTCTTTTGGAATACCTATATCTTTTACAATAACATTTTCTCTATTTATTGTCTTTCTTTTGTGGAAGGTTATGGTTAAATCACTCTTTAAGTGCCCTGTCTCAACATCAACACTTACAACAAGGATATCTTTATTTATTTTCTTTAATTCGTTAATTTTATCAACAATTGTTTTAAACGGCTCTCTTAGCTCTCCTTTAACACCAGTTCCAATCATCGCATCTACAATAACAGCTTTTTTATCTTTTAATCTTTCAAATATATCTTCAACTTCTTCAGCCCTTCTAATTTCTCTAATCTTTATATTTCCAAACTCTGCCAAATTTTTTAGTATCTTAAAGTTTTCTCTTGCTTCATAAGTTTTTATCTCCCCTTCTTTTCCAATTAATATAACTTCCCCTTTTCCAAGATGTCTCGCAACTACAAACCCATCTCCCCCATTATTTCCGGTCCCACAAAAAATAATATATTCCTCTGCTTCAATATTTTTAATTTCTTCATAAACTGCCTTTCCAGCATTTTCCATTAGTAATATTTTAGGAATCCCCAAAAACTCTGCATTATCATCAATAATTGCCATTTCTTTGGGTGTTATAACTTCTTTTTCTTTAATTTTTTCTTTTAAAATATTAAATAGCTCCATACTTTCCCCCAACAGGAATTTATTAATAGATGTTATTAACAACATATTATTATAGTAAATGCATATATTTATTATTGGGGGTTTTTATGGTAAAAAAGCTTAGAAAGAAAGATGTAAAAGTTCCATTAACAGTTCCAGAAAGTGTTAAAAAAGAGTATATTAGCAACTATTTAGAGCTAACAAAAAAGACAGGAAATGTTATGTTATTTGCTGGAGACCAAAAAATTGAGCATTTAAATGATGACTTCTTTGGGGAGGGGATAGCGAAAGAAGATGCATCTCCAGAGCATTTATTTAATATAGCAAGTAAGGGAAAGATTTGTGCATTTGCTACCCAACTTGGTTTAATAGCGAGATATGGAATGGATTATAGAAAAATTCCTTATATTGTGAAGATTAATTCAAAAACTCATTTAGTAAAAAGCAGAGACCCTATAAGCAGAGCATTAGTAACAGTTAAAGATGTCGTTGAGTTTAAAGAAAATTCTGGGCTAAATATATTGGGTGTTGGTTATACAATCTATCCTGGAAGTGAATATGAGCATATTATGTTTGAAGAAGCATCTAAAATTATCTTAGAGGCCCATAAGCATGGATTAATTGCAATAATTTGGAGTTATCCAAGAGGTAAAAATGTTGAAGATGAAAAAGACCCTCACCTAATAGCTGGAGCTGCAGGTGTTGCTGCATGCTTAGGGGCTGATTTTGTTAAAGTTAATTATCCTAAATGTGATAATCCAGCGGAAAGATTTAAAGAAGCAGTTTTAGCTGCTGGAAGAACAGGAGTTTTATGTGCTGGAGGAAAAAGTACAGAGCCAGAGAAATTTTTAAAACAGATTTGGGAGCAAATTAATATTAGTGGAGCAAGAGGAAATGCAACTGGAAGGAATATTCATCAAAAACCATTGGATGATGCGATAAGAATGTGTAATGCAATATATGCAATAACTATTGAAGGAAAAAGTTTGGAAGAGGCATTAAAAATATATTATGGAGATAAGAAATAAATATTTCGTAAATTAAACAAATTGCTATTTATTTTTATAACTTTTACGTCTTTTTCTTGATTTGTTGTATTTTTTTAGATTTTTATAGTTTGTTTTAGATTTAAAAGACTTTTGCATTCGTTTCCAATTTTTTCTATCTACAAGCCATAAATTTCTATCACTATTTGATATAAAATACAGTCCAATAAGTGAAATGGTATTTATAACCATGCCCATTCCTATAATTCCAAATATTTTATCTGAAGGAAGGGTGTTGCTAAAAAACATTACAATTCCTAAAATTGCAAAACCTGTAACGGTGTAAAACCAAGTGTATAATTCAGGTCTAATATCGACTTTTCCATCCTTCCCAAAAGTGTATATTTTTCCATTTATTATTTTATTTCCAAAAGGAAATAGCCAATTTATTCCAGAAACAGTAAATGAATCTTCAATTAAATGCATAATCTGTCCAAAAAATAGACCTATAAATATTGATAAAACAATGAGAAAATCAATACTAATGCCCAAATAAATTGAAAATGTTATGTAGATTAATGAAAATATTGCTGTTAATAGAAGAGATGATAAAAATACGCCAATTGGTGTATGCAATATTCCTCTATGCTGTTTTTTAATGTTGTATCCTATTTTTAGTTTTTCTTTAATTTTTTGATTATTGAAAAACAGCACAATTATATCATAAATTAATATCATTAGGTAATATATTGCTCTATATTTGTAGTATAATTTTGATTTTCCTTCAGAATCTGCATCAGGAAGCAACGCCCCAATTGACGCTGAAAAAATTATACAAAAGCTGTAGTACAAATACTCAATATGGTTAATCATTGCTCCATAAACTCCAAAAGCTAAAATTGGTATAAAGAATCCAACGGTAATTCCTAAATGATGTCTTCCCAACACAATCTCACCAACTCATCAAAATAGGAGTTTATATTCAAAAAATTAAAAATAGCAAAATAATAAATAAAGTTACTTCCTTTTCTTTTTAGATGAAGTTTTCTTTTTCTTTTTTGGTTTTTTCAATGCCAAGCATTTCTTCCAATGTTGCCGTTTTCTTTGCCCATACTGGCTTTTTTCTACCATCTCCTGTTAACATCTTATTTATTTTACCTTCTAATGTCTTAGGACCTTTTTTTATTATTCCCAAATATATCAAACATAGTTTCTCCCTATTTTGTATATGTGTATATTTTTATTTATTTTCTTAATTATATTTAACAAACTAACTATGTAGATAATTATTTTTCTATTTGATTTTTATATTTATATATTACGATTATAAATATAATAGTATTGAAAATTGTACAAAATAAAAATTTATTAAAATAATTTCTAATTTTAAAATTTAGATTTTTGGACAATCCAACTCTTCTGAAAATATTTTTATATCAATTATTGGTGTCTCATCATAAGCATCAATTTTATCAACAAAAATTTTATTTTTATCTATTTTGTGGATTTTTACGGTGTATTTTCCAATAGGATTTGGTCTATATGGGGAACGAGTAGCAAATACTCCCTTTAATGGATTTTTTATATCCCCTCTTGGATGAACCTTCAAAATCTTTCTTTTTTCTTCACTATCATTTTTGTGAAACCAGAGAAGAAGGATAATGTAATCTCCCTCCTTTAATCCGTCTAATCCATCTACAAACTCATCAAATATATTTAAGATAGTGTAATTCTCATTCTGCTCCACAACTCCAATAGGTTTTAGATGACACATCACAATCTCCTCTTAAAAAATTTAGATGTATTTTTATAAATAATATCTGCCACCTCTTCAACATCCATTTCTTTAATCTTTGCTATCTCTTCCACAACTAATTTAACATTTTTTGGCTCATTTTTAGCTCCTTTAATTGGAGATAAGTAAGGGCTATCAGTTTCAGTAGTTAGGTATTCTAAATCCAATTCCTCAACAAGCTTTTTGTGATGTTCTGAAAAGCAGATGAGTGTTGAGATAGATATTAAATTTCCATCCCTTCCAATCTCTTTAGCTAACTCTATATCTCCACTATAGCAGTGAAACATGATATTAACTTTATTTTTAGCTATATCAAATATCTTCCTCTCAAAACCTCTTGCATGAACTACAATTGGTTTATTAAGCTCCTCTGCTAATGATAAAAATTTTTTAAATATTTCTTCCTGCCTTTCATAGTTTTCATCTTTAATATCCATCCCAATCTCTCCAACAGCTAAAATTTCATTTTCGTTATTTTTAATTAAATTATAAACTTTCTCTACAACTTTATCATCAGCTTTAACTCTTGAAGGATGATAGCCTAAAGTTAAATAAATATTATATTTTTTCTTGCACTCTAAAGCTCTCAAACACCCTCCCAAGCTTGCTCCACTTGTAATTATTATTACATTTTCTTTTTTAGCCCTTTCAATTATTTCATCCCTGTTTTTATTAAATGCTTTATCTTCTATATGACAGTGGGCATCAACATAAACCATAGAACCACCTTTTATAAATAATTGGAATGTCAAATTATTTTTTAATGTTATTTTAAATTTAGGGGGTAACTATGGAAAAGGTGTTTTATGTAATAAGGGAAGATTATGATTCGTTAGATAATAACATTTTAGATTTAACATTTAAATCTTGCAATCTTGAAGAATTTGATAAAATATTGATAAAGCCAAATATTCTTGGCCCATATCCACCAGAGAGAGCAGTTACAACACATCCAAAATTCTTAGAGTGGGTTATAAAATATTTACAGAATAATTTTGATGGGGAAATTGTCGTTGGAGAATCTTCTGGGTATTCAACAAGAAAATCCTTTAGAGTTTCTGGAATTGAAGATGTCTGTATAAAATATGGTATAGAATATATTCCATTTGAGAAAGATGAGCATGTAAAAACAAAAATCCTTGATAGAGAAGTTCCAATTCCAAAAACTGTTGTTGAGAGTGATTTGATAATAAATCTTCCTAAGTTAAAGACTCATGTTTTGATGAAATTTACTGGGGCTGTTAAAAATTTATATGGCTGTGTTCCTGGAGGACTGAAGCCAAAACTTCATGGACATTTTCCAAAGGAAGAAGATTTTGCAAAGCTATTGGTTGAGCTTTATAAGTTTATAACAAAAGATAGGAAAATAATAACCATAATGGATGGAATTTGGGGAATGGAAGGAAACGGCCCAAGTAACGGAAAGCCAAAGCATTCAAAGATAGTTATAAGCTCAACAAATCCAGTAGCAGTTGATTTATTAGCTTCCTATTACATTGGCTATAGGATGGATGATATTTTAACAAATAGATTGCTTAAAGTTGATTTTGAAGTAATAGATGCTGATAAAAATGAGAAAAAATCTTTTAATGAAATAAAACCTATCAAATTTAAGAAACCAGACACAGTTTTTTTAAATTCTATATTACCTCCTCAAATAATCAAAATAATTTTTAACATTATGACTCCAAAGCCAAAAATAAATAGAAGCAACTGCCTAAAGTGTAGAATCTGTGAAAAAGTTTGTCCAGTTAATGCAATAACTGATTTGAAAATAGATAGGAAGAAATGCATAAACTGCTATTGCTGTCATGAGATGTGTCCTTATAATGCTATTGATTTGAAGAGGTTTATTTTATAATTAAATGGTTAATATTCGTTTATCTCTCATTATCTTCAATTAACTTCTTTAAAATAGCCATTCTTACAGGAATTCCATAAAAGCTCTGCTTAAAATACTTTGCTTGAGGTAAATTATCAACATCATAATCAATTTCATCAACTCTTGGTAGTGGATGCATAATTATAAATTTCTTTCCTTCAACGTATTCTCTTTTTATTCTATAGCTACCTTTAACCTTTTCATATTCGTTAGGGTCTGGGAATCTCTCTTTTTGAATTCTTGTTACATACAAAACATCTATATCATCATCAACTTCATCTAAACTTTCTTTTTCATAGAATTTGATGTTTTTAGCTTTTAAATCTTCAATTATATCTCTTGGCATCTTTAATTCTTTTGGGGATACAAAATACATCTCAACATTATCAAATAAAGAGAGAGCATAAACTAAGGAATGAACAGTTCTTCCATACTTTAAATCTCCAACAAAAGCTATTTTTATTCCATCTATTTTTCCAATTTCTCTCATTATTGTGTATAAATCTAAAAGTGTTTGGGTTGGATGCTGATTACTCCCATCTCCAGCGTTTATAATTGGAACTTGAGAATATTCAGAAGCCAATCTCGCCGCTCCTTCACTTGGATGCCTCAAAACAATTATATCGGCATAACCACTTATCACCCTAATTGTATCTATAAAACTCTCTCCCTTTGCAACAGAAGAGCTCTTTAAATCAGTCATTGTTATTACTTCCCCACCTAACCTCTTCATGGCAGTTTCAAAGCTCAATCTTGTCCTTGTTGATGGCTCATAAAAAACAGTTGCTAATATTTTCCCTTCCAACAACTTTAAAGGCTTCTTTGTATTTAAAAGCTCCTCCATTTTCTTGGCTTCTTCTAAAATCTCTAAAATTTCCTGTTTCCCGATATCCCTCATTGAGATTAGATGCTTCATAACAATCCCTAATTAAAGATATATATGAGTTTGATAGAGTATTAATAAAAAAGATTTATAAAAATTTTGGAGGAAAAGTTTATGGAATTAATTCAAATAGTTGGGGTTATATTTGCATTGTTTGCTTTATCAAGGGTTTTGTTGCAACTAAAAAAGAGAAACATAAGTATTAACGAAGGATTATTTTGGATTTTTGTCTGGAGCTTAGTTATAATATTTTTAATATTCCCAGAATTCTTTGGATATGTTGCAGAATTTTTGGGTGTTGGGAGAGGAGTTGATGCACTTATCTATATATCAATTGTGATTCTATTTTACTTAATTTATAGGTTGTATGCTAAAATAGATAACTTAGAAAGGCAAATAACTTATATAGTTAGAGAAATTGCTATAAGGGATAGGCATGAACCAAAGAAAAGAGATTGAATTGTTAATGTATGATGTCCTACCATATATGGCAAATATGGAATCTATTAAGGAGTTGTTAGAAAGTGCTAATAGCTTAGAAGATATTGAACAAAAAGTTAAAGAGTTATTAGAAAAAGAAACTAACATAACTAAAAAAACTGATTTAAAAATATTGCTTGAAAAAATAGAAGAAAGAAAAAATAAGTAAAATTAAAAAATTTAGATTATTTCTTTTTTCTATAACCATGTTCAAAGTTTTTATCATAAAGCTTTGACTGAAACTTTTCAAAAAAGTTTCATCAAAAGGGATGCATCACCTCGCTTCGCTCGGTGATGCCTCTTATTTTCTCTGTTTCTTCCTATAACCATGTTCAAACTTTTTATCATAAAGTTTAGAGTATGCATAATGCTTTGGATTTAAAACTTCCCCAACAATTATTAAGGCGGTTTTTTTAATCCCCTCTTTTTTTACCTTTTCAGCTATATCTTTTAAAGTCCCTCTAACTATTTTCTCATCATCCCATGAAGCATGATATACAACAGCCACTGGGGTTTCTTCTTTATAACCTCCCTCAATTAGCTCTTTAACTACCTTATCAATCATTGAAACGCCTAAAAAAATAGCCATTGTTGATTGGTGCTTAGCTAAATCTCTTAACTTCTCTTTTTCAGGCATTGGAGTTCTTCCTTCAGGTCTTGTGATAATAACTGTCTGAGAAACCTCTGGAAGTGTTAACTCAACCTTTAATGAAGCAGTTGCTGCAAATAAAGAGCTAACTCCCGGAATTATTTCAACATCTATTCCATGCTTAGCCAATTCATCAATCTGCTCTTTTATAGCTCCATAAATAGATGGGTCTCCTGTATGCAATCTAACAACTTTTTTTCCTTGATTGACAGCTTTAACCATTACATTAACAATTTCCTCCAAATCCATATTTGCACTATTGTAAATTTCAGCGTTTTTTTTGTTATATTCTAAGAGTTTTTCATTAACTAATGAACCAGCATAAATAATAACATCTGCCTCTTCTATTGCCTTTTTTCCTTTGATTGTTATTAGCTCAGGGTCTCCAGGACCTGCTCCAACTATTGTAACCTTTTTTTCCATAATTTCACTCCCTGTTTTATCTTGCTCCTCCTCCACCGCCACCAAAGCCTCCTCCTATTCCAAATCCTCCACCAGAACTAATGGAAGAGCTTGCTACAGTAGAACTATAAGCATTATTTATAGATGAATACATTGAACCATAGGCGATATAAACTGCTGGAGCAATATCAGCTTCCGGAATATTTATATTTAATGATTTCATCGCTTCCACAACCTTTTCGCCAACTCCTAATGCTGTGCCGTATACAAGCCATTCTTTCCAAATTGAAATATCTTCTGGAGAATATTTTTTAATCATTGCAAGGTCAGATAAAAAGTTTTTAAACGCCTCCCATTCCAATTTTTCTTTATAATAATCATTTTTCCATCTTCCAAATAAAGATTTTGGAGTTAATATCAATATTATGTTCTGTATAACTAAGATGAATGAAAGATATGGGATATCTTTAAGCGTTGGATAATATTTAGAGTAGCTCATTGAGATGCCAAATAAAATTAGCACTAATATTATAGAAATTGCCAAAGATATCCACAATATATCTTTTCCTTTTGTTTCTAAGAATTTTTTTGTTAATGTTGAGGAGAATGGTGGATTTTTCATAACTCTATTAATCTCATTCCATAACCTTTTAATTTTATATTTATCAGCCCTATAAGAAACAATTCTTTCAAGGTCTTTTGGATTGAACTCATCATTTTTAGCATACCTAATTAAAAAGTCCATAACTGCTTTCTCATATAGGTCTAAATCATTTAAATTTTCATCGTTCTTTAAAATTTTTATTTTTACACTTCCATCATCTCTGATTATTTTTATATGGCCCCTATTATGCAAGTCCAATAAAGTAGCGTAAAATCCATTTTTATCAAAATTCCCAACTTCTCCATTAAATATAAGATTAACAACCCATGGTTTTCTATTTTTGTTTGGAACATAGCTTAAATATTCAGGAACTACGTAAAATTTTTCTTTTCCATATTTTAAATACACAATGTAGGCAATTAATGGAAACAACAAAATAATGGCTATTAAAGCATATTTTGTGAATTTTATAATGTTATTTATTAAAATGTATTTGTCGTATGCGGATAATGCTTTCTCTTCAACACCATTAATATAATTTAAAAATCCATTAACAGAATTTGGTTTTAAGAGCATTTCTATCTCAATCATTTCATCTTTTGGACTATTTCCTTCAATTGTATATCCAAAACTTGTTTTATAAACTTTAAATGTTGATGGATAAACAAATAAATTTAATATGCTGTTATTTTTGTCAATTATATTGATTTTAACATTTTTGTATGGTAAATGCTCATCTGCAAGTTTTAAATTTATATGAGAAACCTTTCCATCTGTTTCAATTGGTGGATAGATACAAAACCTATAGTTTGTTGTATAAACCCCAGTATTGTATCTGTAAGGATTATAAAACCCTACTTCGTTTATTACATTGTATTCGACTACAAGCTCTTTTATTTTCTTCTTTATCAAACTATTATTGCTAAATACTAAAACATTCCCTTTATAATCTACAACATATCCAACCATATTTTTAGACGAAGCAGAAAGATTTGAAACCTTTATATAAGGAATTTCCAAATTGTTATTATAAGTTAATGGAACTTTCCAATCTCTGTATAGCATTCTATATCTGCCATCTATCAAAATTTCATAAGTATATTTTTCTTCTAAGGTTAAATTTTTGTCAATATACAAATTTGCTTCATAATTCTTAACACCAATATCAGCATAACCTATTCCATTACTTGAATTAACCAAAAATATTCCTAAAACACCTACAACAAAAATAACACTGCAAAAAATAATCATTTTCTTTTCTTCTTTCATAAAAATCCCTCAAAATTATAGTGTTTTTCAAACTTATAAAATTTCCAAGGCCTTATATAAAAGCCTGCAGGGCTTTTATAAATTCCTTACTCCATAAAACACTTTGAAAAACACTATATAAAAAATTTAAAAGCTAATCTCAGGTCTTTCATATATTTCTTCTTCAAATTGTAGGTAATCCATCTTTCTAAATCCAAATAAATTTGCTACAATATTTGAAGGGAACAAATCAACTTTTGTGTTAAATTCTTGGATTATATTATTGTATGTGTATCTATGCCTTGCAATCTCATCCTCTATTTCTTTTATTGCATTCATCAACTCTTTAACTGTCTCAGATGTTTTTAATTCAGGATAATTTTCAACTACAACTAAAATATTTCCCAAAATATTCCTTGATTCCCTTTCTATACTTTGAATCTCTTCTGTTGTATTTGCCTTTAAAACACTACTTCTTAGCTCAGTTATTTTTGTTAATGTTTCTTTTTCAAAGCTTGCATAGCTTTTAACTGCCTCAACAAGCTGGTTAATCATGTCCAATCTCTTTTTTAAAGCTACTCTTATCTGCCCTAATGTTGCCTCAGCCCCATTTTTTAATGTTTGGAATCTGTTGTATATTGAGATAACATAAATTACAATACCTAAAACAACCAATGCAATGATTAAGCCAACAACAATTAACAATAATGACATAATTTCACCAAAAAAGATTTAAATTATTTAGATAATGAAATATTTGCTATCAACTTATATAAATGCTTTATTCTTCAAATTTGTAACCGCAAACTTTACAAAAGTTTTTCAAAATCTCACTTCCATATTCAGTATGAGCGACTTCAGGATGGAACTGAACTCCATAAATTGGCTTTGTTTTATGCTTCATCGCTTCAACTTTACATATATCTGAATGAGCTAAAATCTCAAAACCTTCTGGAACTTTTTTAACCTCATCCTTATGTGAAGCCCATGCATTAAACTCTTTTGGAACATTTTTGAATAAATCATTTTCTTTATCAACATAAACCTTTGTTAATGCATATTCCTCAGCTTCAGCCCTCCCAACTTCTCCACCATAAGCCAAAGCAATTAGTTGATGCCCTAAACAAATCCCTAATATTGGTAGTTTAGCATTTAAAGCAACATCTATACAGCTCTTTGCTTTTTCAATATCTGGTCCTCCACTTAGTATTATTCCTTTAACATCTTCATTACTTTCAATTTCTTCTAATGGTGTTGTATTTGGGACAATTTTTGAAGCTACACCAATATATTTTAAACTTCTGTGTATTCTATGAACATACTGCCCTCCATTGTCCAATATAATAATCATCTTATCCCTCACTCAATTATTATTTTAAAGCCTCTTTAATAGCATACCATTCAATAATAGAAGTTGGCTTTATTATTCCATTAATAACATCATAAAATAAAACCTCATTCTTAATTAAAAACTTAACATCTTCAAAAATTTCATCCTCAATATTATTTATATCTACCTCAATCTTCTCTTTGAACTTACTTAAAACTTTTAATAAATTTTCTTTTTTTTCTTTATTTGATTTTAATAGATAAATTAATGCATCTTTTTCAATATTTATCCACTGTTTTATTGTCTTTTCTATGGATAGTCCTAATTTTTTATTATTTATCAGTTGAGAAATCTCATAAGGTAGAGATAGATAATTTAAAGCATAATCAATTTCTTCTTCGCTAAATTCCTCTTCTTTTAAGATTTTTTTGATATCTTCCTTGTTTAGCCAATCAATTAGATAATATTCAGAAGTATTTTTTAAGGCAGAATTTCTATAAATCTCTTCGATAAATAAAGTATCTGATGTTAAACAAATTACATGGCATAAATGCCGAACTTTTGTTAAATGCACAAAGAGATTAAATAGCTCGTTTAATAACGATTTTCCCCCGTTAAAATAAATATTTTTTAACTTCTGTAACTCATCAATTATTAAAATCGGCTTTTTTCTATCTTTAATAACTTCTTTAATACTTTCTTTTATTTTATTAAAAACATCATTTAAAGATAAATTTTTAAAATCAAAATTTTCCTCTATTCCAAATTTGAATATTTTTAAGTCAATCTCTAATTTGTTTAATAAGTATTTTTTATCCCCTTTTTCAAAAAATATTTCCAAAAATTCCTCTTTTGTAGGTGTTGCATATTCCCTCAAATCATAGTAAAAAAATACAAAATTATTATTTTTAGATAATTCCTCAATAACTCTAAGCATTACCGTAGTTTTTCCAGAAGATTTAGGGCCGTAAACAAAGAGTATAGAATTGGGCTCTAACTGACAGTAGGTTTTTAGATAATTTAACTCTCTTTCTCTGTTATAGAATTTCATAATTATTCACCTAATAAATTAAGCAAAATTAATTTTTCCATTATAAAGTATTATTGTCTTCAAATTTATTTTGTTGTTATTTCAACACCATTTTCAGTTATTAATATTGTATGCTCTGCCTGGCTAACCATTCCATTTTTTCTCTCTTTTAATACTGGATAGCCGTATATACATGAAGCCCTAATTAATGAGTTTAAAGCCAATCTCTCACTTTCACTTTTTAAAACCCATCTCTCAGCAAATGGTAAATATGTATAGTTTTTTGATATAACATCTAAAAGTTTTCTTGCTTGTGGTAATCTAATTGGTCTTTTAGCTAAGAATTTATATATATTTCCAGGATTTCCATCTTTAACCATTCCAAACCCATCTGTTGCAAATGGCTCTATAGCTACCAAATCTCCAACATCTATGTATTGGTTTGTTCTTTCATAAACGTTTGGGATACTAACTCCAGTATGCAACTCATATCTATACATCACATGCCCAGAGAGGTTAGATATCGGTTTATAACCATAACTTTCAATAACTTCTTGAATAATCCTTCCCATCTCTCCAATATTCATTGGTGGATTTGTCTCTTTAATAACTGTGTATAATGCATCTTCAGAAGCTTTTACCAAATCTTTGTATGAATTTGATAAATCTATTGTAATGGCAGTATCTGCAATATATCCATCCACATGAACTCCTAAATCTAATTTAACAACATCTTCCTCTTTAAATTCTAAGTTATCATTCAATTTTGGTGTGTAGTGAGCAGCTATTTCATTAATTGATATGTTGCATGGAAAAGCAGGCTCTCCTCCCAACTCTCTAATTCTATTTTCAACAAATTCAGCAACTTCTAACAGCTTAACTCCTGGCTTTATTAATTTTATCGCCTCCTCTCTAACCTTAGAAGCTATTTTTCCCGCCTCTATAATTTTTTCGTAGCCCTCAATCTCCATACTTTCATCTCTCAATTTTTTATTTTATCTCTTTATAACAATTGTTAAAATATCCTCATCCTCTAATTTATGGTCTAATCCAACTCTCTGCCCAGGATGTTTTGCAGATTTTCCCCAAACTTGAGCATATCTGAAATTTCTAACGAAATCTTTATGCAGTTTTTCACAAACATCTTTTACAGTAGCTCCTCTTCTCATAATTAGTGGTTCATCAAAATCTGGCTTTTTCCCTTGTGGTTTTAAATAAATCTTTATAAATCCTAACTTTTCATAGATTTTATCTTTCAATAAATCTAAGTTAATTCCTTTATTCCCAGAAACTAAAACATACTCTTTACCAAATTCCTCTAATTTTTGTTTTATATATTTTAGATATTCTTCATCAGCTAAATCTATCTTATTCACAACCACTAAAGATGGAATATAAACTCTATTTCCTGCCACAACATCAATAAATTGTTCTAATGTTATATCCTCCCTTATAACAACATCTGCGTTGTGTATTCTATATTCATTTAATATTGCTTCAATTGTATCTTCATCTATGTGGGTTAATGGAACGGTTGAGCTAACATCAATCCCTCCTCTATCTTTAACTTTAATTTTAACATCTGGTGGCCTTTGGTCTAACCTAATCCCAACATTGTAAAGCTCTTTTTCAATAACTGGAAGGTGTTCTAAGGTGTAAATATCTACAGTTAATAAAATCAAATCAGCACTTCTTACTGCAGATAAAACCTCAGTCCCTCTACCTTTACCAGAAGACGCCCCAACAATAATACCTGGTGCATCTAAAAGCTGAATCTTAGCCCCTTTATGTTCCAAAACTCCAGGAACGATGGTTAAGGTTGTGAAAGCATAAGCTCCAACTTCTGATTTAGCATTTGTTAATTTATTTAGCAAGGTGGATTTTCCAACAGATGGGAATCCAACAAAAGCTGCAGTAGCATCTCCGCTCTTCTTTACAGCATAACCTTTTCCTCCTCCACCTCCCCCTCTACTTTGAGCCTGCTCTCTCAATTTAGCTAATTTAGCCTTTAACCTACCAATGTGTTTCTGTGTAGCTTTGTTATATGGTGTCTTTTTTAATTCCTCTTCTATCCTTCTAATTTCTTCTTCAATTCCCATAGCATCACCAATAATATTAAAATTTATGAATTTGTAAAAATAAAACTTCTATAATGATTAACAAAATAGGCATTTATAATTTTACCATGCATTTTCTTATAAATTGCGTTTGATATTTTAAAAAGTTCAAAAAGAAAAAAAGAATTTATTATAGTTATAATTCATCAACTACTATAGAGCGACTACGCTCCCTCTATTGGTATACCCCATTTTTAAAGTAGAGTTTGGACATTAATTGGGGCTGAAAGCCCCAACTTAATGGACGTGGGGTATACCAATAGGGGCTTTGCCCCTATGGTTATAATTCATCAACTAACTTGATAATTTCCTTAACTCTGTCATCAACTATGTAGTAGAAGTTCCATGTTCCTTCTTTTCTTGCTTTAACAATTCCTGCTTTCTTTAAAATGTTTAAGTGGTGAGAGATTGTTGGTTGTGGCTTTTTTAATTCATCTATTATCTTACAAACACACATACTTCCATTCTCAGCTAATAACTTTAAAATCATCAATCTTGTTGGGTCTCCAAATGCTTTAAATATCTCTGCTGCTTTTTCGTACTTCTCCATGCTATCCCTCACATACTTATTGTATATTTTTATTTATTTGTTAAAAAGTTTATAAATATAGTTGAGTTTATATTCTTTCATGTTGATGTTTAAATTGTAGCCAACTTTACTATAATACATTACTCGTATTTAAATATTTTGGTTTTGTCTATTTTATCTTAGAAACGTCAATCACAACCTTAATAGTCTTTGGATTATCAACACCTTTTAATGACTCAACCATTGCTTTAATTGTGTTACCAACAATCTTGGAGACAAAAGGAACAGCAGGGATTATTTTACCATCAACAATTATTTTTATACCTTTCGCTAATACACAATCATCCCACTTAGCCTCTCCCTTAACAACTGCCTTAACAAATGTTTTACAGTTATATCCGCAGTGCTTACAGTTTAAGTTCATTGTTGGAACTGTTGCTTTTTCATAAATAATTTTTAATACTTCATCAATGTTGTAGTTGTAATCTTCAATTACCATTGCTGTGTGGTCATCAATCAAATCACTTCCATCTTTATTTTTAAGCATAACTATCTTAGGAATATTTAATCTCTTTAAGGCTTCTTTAAAACCTTCTATTATAACAAAATCTATATCATAATCGGATAACTCTGCTAAAATATTTTCTAAATCCATTCTATCTGTAAAGAATACTGTTTTGCTATCAGTTGCTAAGACAGTTACTTTAGCTCCTGCATTTGATAATCTGTAAGTATCGGTTCCTTCTCTATCTACTTCTACATCTTCTCCTGCATGTTTAATAACAGCTATTTTTTTATCAGAATGCTTTAAGATTTCTTCAATTAGTGTTGTTTTACCAGAATCTTTATAGCCTATAACGCCTATAACTCTCATATTACCACCATTCACATAAAAACTGTAGGTTTAACATATTTAAATTTTATGCTAAATAATTTATGTAGATAATTAATTATCTTATAGCATCTAAAAAATGAGGTGGGGAAATGCAGTTTGTTCATATCGCTGATAATCACTTAGGTTATAGGCAGTATAATTTAGATGAGAGGGAGGAAGATATTTACAAATCATTCATATCCTGCATAAAAAAGATTTTAGAGATAAAGCCAGACGTTGTTTTGCATAGCGGGGATTTATTTAACGATTTAAGACCTCCAGTAAAGGCTTTAAGGATAGCCATGCAGGCATTTAAAAAATTGCATGAAAAAAATATAAAAGTTTATATTATTGGAGGAAACCATGAAATGCCTAAAAGGTTAGGAAGAGAATCGCCATTAGCTTTACTAAAAGATTATGTTAAAATTTTAGATGGAACGGATGTTATAAATATAAATGGGGAAGAGATATTTATCTGCGGAACTTATTATCACAGAAAGAGTAAAAGAGAAGAATTGGTAGAGAAATTAAAAAAATTTGAAGTTGAATCCAATAATTATAAAAAGAAAATACTTATGCTTCATCAAGGGATAAATCCATACATTCCATTTGACTATGAATTAGAGCATTTTGATTTACCAAAATTTTCTTACTATGCACTTGGACATATACATAATAGAGTTTTAGAGAGATTTAATGATGGAATTTTAGCTTACAGTGGTTCAACAGAAATTATTTACAGAAATGAGTATGAAGATTACAAGAAAGATGGAAAAGGATTTTATTTAGTTGATTTTAGCGGAGGAGATTTGGATATTAATGATATTGAAAAAATTAATGTTGAGTGTAGAGAATTTGTGGAAGTGAATATTAAAGACCAAAAAACTCTCAGTGAAGCAATAAATAAAATCAGCAAATGCAAAAATAAGCCAGTTGTTTTTGGGAAAGTTAAGAGAGAATTTAAACCATGGTTTGACTCTTTAAAAGAAAAAATTTTAGTTAATAAGGTTGTTGTGGTTGATGATGAACTTGTTGACATTCCAGAAGTTGATATTGAGTCAATAAACATTAAAGAGCTTTTAGTGGATTATGCTAAGAAACAGAACCTTGATGGGGATTTGGTTTTAAACCTTTATAATTCTCTCACTAATGATGAAAATTGGAAAGAATTGTTAGATAATTATTATAAAACCAAATTTTAGGGGATAGCTATGATACTAAATAGCATAAAGATGAACAACTTTAAAAGCCATGTTAATACAAAAATCAACTTTAATGATGGAATTGTCGCCATTATTGGAGAAAATGGTAGTGGAAAGTCATCAATATTTGAGGCAGTGTTTTTTGCCTTATTTGGGGCTGATGCTTTGAAAAAGATGGGTTTAACTTACGATGCAATTATAACCAAAGGTAAAAAGGCTATGTCTGTTGAGCTTGAATTTGAAGTGAATGGCAATAAATATAAGGTTATTAGGGAATATGATGGGAGAAGTTCAGCAAAACTATATAAAAACAGTGAATTGTATGTAAAAACAGTTAATGAAGTTAATAAAGCAATTTCTGAAATTTTAGGAGTAGATAAAGATATGTTTTTAAATTCCATATATATTAAGCAGGGAGAGATAGCAAATCTTTTAAATTTGTCACCATCTGAAAGAAAAGAAGTTATTGGAAAGCTTTTAGGAATAGAAGAATTTGAAAAGTGCTATCAAAAAATGAGAGAGGTTATTAGTGAGTATGAAAAACAGTTAAGAGAAATTGAAGGAAATTTAAATCAGAAAAAAAGTTATGAGAAAGAACTAAATGATAAAGAAAATGAATTATCTAAAAAAGAAAAAGAACTTGAACTAATTAAAAATAAGATAAATAAAATTAAGGAAGAATTTGAAATCGCTAAAAAGAATTTTGAAGAATGGAAAAACAAAAAATCTTTATATGAAAAATTGATAAATAAACTTGAAGAGAGAAATAAAGCTTTAGAACTTGCCAATAACGAACTTGAAAACTTAAAATATGATTTAAATGAAGTTATAAAAGCAAAAGACATATTAAAAGTATATAAAGATGAATATGAAGAATATAAATCTCTAATTGATGAAATTAGAGTAATTGATAAAAGATTAAAAGATTTACAGCCAGCTTATGAAGGATACTTAAAGTTGTCTAAGAAATTAGAGGCTATTGGGGAAGATATCAAAAATTTAAAAGAATTTATCAGTAAAAGTAAGTATAAAGACAAAATTGATGAATTAGATAAGATTTTAGAGAATATTAAAGGAAATATTGAAGAAATTGAAAATATTAAAGAATTGCTTGGTGAACTCGAAAATCTATATGAAAAGCTTGATGAGATTGAGAAATATAAGAAAGTTGCTAATGAATATAAAGAATACTATGAGAAATACTTAGAATTAGAGAAGAAAATAGATGAATATAGCAAATTAAATTTAGAGTACACCAAATTATTGCAAAATAAAAAATCAGTTGAAGATAATATAAGAAATCTAACTTATGAAATTGAAAAAATTGAAAATGAATTAAATAATATAAATATTGAAGAAATCAAAAAATTATTGGATGAGATTGAAAAAAAGAAAGATGAACTTACTCAATTACAAAAACAAAAAGAAGAGTTGAAACAAAGAATTGGTGAAATCAATAATGAAATTAAAAGGATAGAAAAGGTTTTAGAAGAGCTTAAAGACGTTGAAGGAAAATGTCCATTATGTAAAACACCAATAGACGAGGATAAAAAGCACGATTTAATAAATTCTCATAAAACTCAATTAAATAACAAATACAATGAATTGGAAAAGATAAAAAGAAAAATAAAAGAAATTGAGAATGAAATAAATGAAATAAATAATGAAATTGCTAAAGAGAAGAAGCTTAGGGAGCTTGAAACTAAATATCATGAAAAACAGAAGAATTTAGAAAGTTTAAAGTTAAAATTAGATGAGTTTAAGAAAGAATTAGACAATGTTGAGAATCAAATAAGCAACTATATTATCAATGGAAAATTAATAAATGAATTGTTAGAGGAAGCTAAATCCCAACTAAATGAAATTAAAGATAAATACAATGAATACATGTCTGCAATGAAGTATTTAAATAGTGTTGATGAAGAAAAGCTTAAAGAAAATATTAGAGATATTAAAGAGAGAATTAAAGGATGGAATAAAGAGAAGTGTAAAGAAGAGCTAAAAAAACTTAGAGAAGAAGAGAAAGAAGTGTCTTATTTAAAAGATAAAATTGTAGAGCTTAAAAAGAAAGAAAATGAATTCAAAGAACTTGAAAATAAAATGTTATCAAAGTTAGGAATGTATAAAGAATATTTATCATTAAATGAAAAATTAGAGAGATATAAAAAGAGACAGTATGAGCTCGAAGATATATATAAGAGATGCAATTCAGCAGAAATTACTTTAAACAACATCAAAAGAAAATATGGAAAAGAAGATATTGAAAATTACTTAAATAATAAAATTTTAGAAGTTAATGAAAAAATTAAAGACATAGAAGAGAGAATTAATTATATAAATCAAAAGCTCAATGAGATAAATTATTCTGATGAAAAATATGTCGAGATAGAGAAAGAGTTTGAGAAAAAGCAGAATGAACTTAAAGATGCTGAAATAGAGATGAGCAAAATAGAATCACAAATAAAATATTTAAAAGATGATATTGAAAACATAAATCTAAAATTAAAAGAACTATCTGAGTTGGAAAAAGAAAGAGAGAAATTAATAAAGTTTATTGAGTATTTAAATAAGATTAGAAAAATATTTAGTAGAGATGGATTCCAAGGGTTTCTAAGAGAAAGATATGTTCCATTAATCCAGAAATATTTAAATGAGGCATTTAATGAGTTTGACTTGCCTTACAGCTTTGTAGAGCTTACTAAAGATTTTGAGATAAAGGTTCATTCCCCTAATGGCATCTTAACTATAGATAATTTAAGTGGTGGGGAACAAATAGCTGTTGCTCTCTCTTTAAGATTGGCTATAGCCAATGCTTTAATTGGGAATAGGGTTGAGTGCATTATCTTAGATGAACCAACAGTATATTTAGATGAAAACAGAAGAGCTAAGTTGGCTGAAATATTTAGAAAAATTAATAGCGTTCCACAGATGATAATTATAACTCACCATAGAGAACTTGAAGATGTCGCAGATACTATAATCAATGTTACAAAAGAAGGTGGAATTTCAAAGGTTAAAGTTAATGAATCCTAATAAAAATCCTTAGAATAATTATTAGGGTGATAACCATATACAAAATAGTTCCTGACACTAACTTTTTAATTTATGTTTTTAAGCATAAGATAAACTTTGATTATGAGATAGAGAGGGTCATAAATTCAAAATTTGAAATTGTTATTCTCTCTCCTGTAAAAGAAGAGTTAGAGAAGTTATTAAGAAGCGGAGATTTAAAAGGTAAAGAAAAATTAGCTGTTAATTTAGCCCTTGCAAAAATAAAAAACTATAAATTAATTAACTATGAAGGTTATGCAGATGAGGTAATTTTGAATTATGCAAAGGAAAATAAAAATGTCATTGTTGCAACAAACGATAAAGAACTTAAAGAGAAATTAATGGAAAACAACATTCCAGTAATAGTTGTTAGGCAGAAAAAATATTTTGAGGTTTTTGGAATGCTATAATTCCATAGGGGGCTACGCCCCCCTCTATTGGGATACTTCCCTATTTTTATTTTTTTATTTTAAAATTATGTTTTTACACCGTAACGGTCTGATTTTAACTTATAAAGTTTTGTGGGAAGCTAAAAGTCAAACATATGTTTCCATACCGAAACGGTCTGATTTTAACTATTGTTTATTTCTTCAGTTGCAGGGGAATCAATCTTAGATATGAAGTATAGTTTCCATGCCGAAACGGTCTGATTTTAACAGGACTGGATAAGTCATGCCGTAGAGAGGCCAGGAGCACTAGTTTCCATACCAAAACGGTCTGATTTTAACTACTACATATATGTAAATTGGTGATAAAATGGCTGATGTAAGTTTCCATACCGAAACGGTCTGATTTTAACGCCGTTTAATTCTCTTACCGCCTCACACCCTCCCTTGCAATAGTTTCCATACCAAAACGGTCTGATTTTAACAACTTCTATAGGAATAGTTATTTTACAGTATAATTCATCGTTTCCATACCGTAACGGTCTGATTTTAACTTATAAAATGAAAATAAAAGGCAGTATTGGAATGATTGAGTTTCCATACCAAAACGGTCTGATTTTAACTTGCATACATTGCTAAAAAATATCTGTAGGTGAAACTAGTTTCCATACCGTAACGGTCTGATTTTAACTATCACTTGTTGGTTACCGTAAAACTAAATGAGTTTCCATACCGTAACGGTCTGATTTTAACGATGCAATAACTTCATTAGCCCCACCTGTATTAAATACGGAGCATTTGTTTCCATACCGTAACGGTCTGATTTTAACCAAATTCCCAACTAACACCGAAAACTATCTCCCTATGTTTCCATACCGTAACGGTCTGATTTTAACATCCCTTTAGATTCTCAATTCTGTAGGCAGTTAGAAGTTTCCATACCGTAACGGTCTGATTTTAACTTAATCTTAAAAGTGGTGGAATAGGAGCTGGTGGTGGGGCGTTTCCATACCGTAACGGTCTGATTTTAACCATTAACTGATAATAATACAATTGATAGATTAAAAAGTTTCCATACCGTAACGGTCTGATTTTAACAAAATAGATGAAAATACTTCAATTGTTATTGATTTATGGTTTCCATACCGTAACGGTCTGATTTTAACTTTAAGTTTTGTTATTGTTTCGTAAATTTTAAATAATTCTTGGTTTCCATACCGTAACGGTCTGATTTTAACAAGATTGACGAATATCAACACCTTCAGAAAAAAGAATATTTAGAGTTTCCATACCGTAACGGTCTGATTTTAACTTTTGATGTTTCTGGAGTTTATTCACATAATTGTGTTTCCATACCGTAACGGTCTGATTTTAACCAATGTAGAATTTGATATTACTAATATTTGGGATATATCTTAGTTTCCATACCGTAACGGTCTGATTTTAACAATTTTAATGTATCTTTTACTGCTGGTGGCATATCCTTGTTTCCATACCGAAACGGTCTGATTTTAACAGGGCATTATTTTGCTCATTTTGTATGTTATCTCTTCTAATATTTAAGCTTTTTCATACCATAATTTTCGAAGGGTAGATAACCCCTTTTATTTATAAACCTTCGAAGTTTTTGATTTGATTTTATTTTCTAATTTTCTATCTTAAAAAGTTTTAAAATTTTAAAAATGCAAATATTTATTGGGGAAATTTTGATTTAAAAATAATTATTTAAAATCTTTTAAAAATCTCTATAATTTAATAAATCTAAATAAATAAAATTATCAAAATAAGCTACCCTTAGAAATTCTCTAAAAATTCTTAAAATTAAAAAATAAGTTTTTAAAAAGCTTTAAATTGAAAATAAAAGAATTTCCACGAGATAAATGTCATTTAAATATTTAAATATAAATTGAAGTATATCAATCCTCTACTTCATCTTCATTATTTTTACTTTTCATAGATCTCCATAAGAAATAAATTGCCCCTCCCCACAAAATTACGGCACCAAATATAAACATTGCTATTGCCCCGAGATTCATGATTATCAACCTTCTAATATTCTATTTTTGTACAGGACTTTCGCAGTTTATATAATTTATTCAAGGAATTTTGACGCCAAAGGCGTCATTATTCAATATAAAATTTTATTCCTGCGAAAGTCCTGTAGTTTTTATTTTTTGAAGAATTATACTTACAACAAACGCTAATGGAATAATTAAAGCCCCTAATATAACATAAGTTGTTTTATATCCTCCATAACCAGATGTTAAGACATTTGAAGCATCTAACAACACAACAGTAGCCAATATTATTGGTGACACAATTCCTGCTAAATATTTCCACCACATTCCCAACTTTATCTCTGAAAGTTTATTAACATACTCTCTAAGCTTATCTCCACTAAATAACCATATAGCCACTATAATCTCTAAAATTGCCGCTATTGGAAGTAAATATCCTGAAGCAAAATGGTCAATGATATCTAAATAATACAGTCCCGCTCCAGTTGTAAATATTGGTGAAGCGATAATAAATAAAGCTAAAACATAGAGCAGAGCTTTTTTTTCTACTTAATGAGAACTTATCCATAATTGCTGAAACACTTGCTTCTACAATTGAAACAGCTGATGATATTCCAGCAAAAACCAAAGCTAAGAAGAATATTATTCCAAATATTCTACTTCCAAATGGTAATAGAGATAATGCCTTTGGAAATGTAACAAAAGCCAATCCAATTCCTTCAGAAACAGCTTTATCTAAAGGAATTCCACTTGTATAGCTCATATATCCGAGTGTTCCAAATACTGCAAAACCTGCCAAAAATGAGAAACTACAATTTAATAAAGATACTGTAAATGCATTTATTGTTAAATCACTTTTTTTAGGTAGATAGCTTGCATAGGCAATTAAAATCCCAAATCCTAAGGATAAGCTGAAGAATATTTGTGAAAATGCACTTAACCATACGTTATAATCAAATAGTGCTGAAAAATCTGGAGTTAGATACCACTCAATCCCAGTTAAAGCTCCTGGTAATGTTAATGCGTTCAAAACTAATAAAATTACCAAAAATAAAAGGAAAGGTATCATTATCTTATTTGCTTTTTCCAATCCATTTTTAACTCCAGCACTTAGAATTAAAGCTACAATTCCCCAAACTACTAAAGTAGAGGCCAATATTCCATAAGAAACTCCACCAATGTCCTCTACTCCAGATGATATTTGCAATATATTATGGAAGAAATATGCATTAGGGTCTGATGGGTAGCCATAGATAACTAAGATTATCAAATAATAGAGACACCAAGCTATGATAACCACATAATAACTTGTTATAATAAACCCTGAAATAACTGCAAACCATCCTGCCCATTCTGAGCCCTTATGTAATTTTTCTAAAGCTAAAGGTGCAGATTTTTTTGTATAATGCCCAATAGCAAATTCAAGAACCATTAATGGAATTCCTACACACAACAAAGCAACTATATATGGGATTAAAAAAGCTCCCCCACCATTTGTATAAACCATATATCCAAATCTCCAGATATTCCCCAACCCTATAGCTGAACCAACACTTGCCAATATAAATCCTAAGTTAGAACTCCAGCTTTCTCTTTCCATGGTTATCCTCACTACACTTTTTAGGTTCTATTTTATTTTATGAAAAGTTAATTATTTAAGTATTGATGTTGTAATGTAGTTTTATGAAAGTTTGGAGGGGGAATATGAAAAAAATGCTGGCATTGCTGTTAATAACATTTCTTTTAAATTCAGCTTTTGCAGTAGTTATAAAAGCCCCAGCGGTGTCTTTGACAGATATGGGATATGTGGGGGTTCCGATAAATATACAAATAAACGTTACCAAGGGAGATGGACATGTTTTCATGGACACTATGCCTTTAACTGAATTAGACATGCAAGGTTCTGCGAGAATCGCTGCAAAGGTCGCTGGGGAAATAACTGGGAAAGATATGAACAAATACAACACATACATTATTGTTAGAAGTGATGTCCCAGTTGTTGGAGGTCCTTCTGCGGGAGCTACAATGACTATTGGAATTATCTGCGAGTTAATGAATTGGAGCTTAAATAAACATGTTATGATGACTGGAACTATAAATCCAGATGGTAGTATAGGACCTGTTGGAGGAATATTGGAAAAGATAGAAGCGGCTAAAAAAGCAAACTGCACAATTATGTTAATTCCAAAAGGGCAGAGATTTATTGATGTTGATGGCAATAAAGTAGATGCAGTAGAATTTGGTAAAAAATTGGGAATTAAAGTTATAGAAGTTGGAAGCATTTATGAGGCAATCCCTTACTTTACAAATAAAAAAATTGTTATGAAAGAATATCCTGAAAATTACATTGTTGAAGAAAAATACCAAAAGATAATGAAACAATTAAGTGAAGATGTCTTAAAAATAGCTAATAAAAAGTATGAGAACTTATCTAAGGAGTTAGATAATAGTTATTTTGGTTATGAGTATCAAAAAATGTTGTTGTCTGAGCTAACAGCTTCAAAAACTCTATTAGAGAAAGCTAATCAAGAGTATATTGATAATAAATATTATTCTGCAACATGTTCTGCATTTAATGCATTAATTAAACTTGAAACTATTGAACACACACTAAAATACTTAACTGGAGAAGAGGATGTTAAAACTTACCTATTAGATGTTCAAAATGAAATTAACTATGATAAAGAAGTTGTTTATTCAAAAAATTTAACTGTAGATAATTTTGAAGAAATATTAGCCGGGAGAGTTAGAATTTCTGAAGCTGAAGAGCTCTTAGATAATGCATGGAAATCTTATTATTTAGGGCATTATGATGAAGCAATAAAATACGGTAGCTTTGCAAAGTTAAGAGGGGAAAGTGCAGTGTGGTGGGTCTCGTTATATGAAAACAATAAAAGTGAAACAATAAATGAATCTAAATTAAAATCATTGGCTCAGCAGTATTTAGATAATGCTGAAACGATTTCAACTTATGTGGAGACATTATATCCTAACTTAGTTACTGGAGAGCTTGAAAATGATTTAGAATCTGCAAAAAAAGCTTATAAGCAGGAAGATTATCTGTTAGCAATAGCTAAGAGTATAGATACCTGTGTAAAAGCAGAGATTCCATTAGTTATGTTTGGAGATATTGAATATCTCAAAAAGTATTCAAGAAATAAAATAAACTTGGCTGAAAACTTAGGAATAACCCCAATTTCAGCTTTAGGTTATTATGAATATGCAAATAGCTTAGAAGACAATATATCAAAGATTATGTATTATAAGTATAGCTCATATTATGCCCAAATGGATATAGACGTGATAAAAGAGTTAAATAAAGACAACAAAGAAAGTATTGATAGTGAAATTAATATAATTACCAATGGAAATGAAAAAATTGTTAGTGCTAATGAAGAAACAGTAACAACAAAAGAAAATAATAACGGCATTGCTGTCATTATATCTGCGATAGTTGGGGGATTGATAGGATTCGTAGGAGGATACATTGCAAGAAGGGCTTCTGCTTAATTAAATACTATTTTTTAATTTTTTCATTATTTTGTGGTGAGAAATGTGGAAAGACAAAATTTACAAAAAAATAATGAGAATGGTAAGGAATTATCCAAAAACGTCTATTTATTAGGATTTACAAGCTTTTTGAATGATATGAGCAGTGAGATGATAATGCCAATTTTGCCAATGCTTATTACAAGTTTTGGAGGGGGAAGTTTATCAATTGGTTTAGTTGGGGGGTTGAGGGAGTTTATATCAAACATTTTGATGGTTTTAGTTGGTTATTATTCAGATAAAGTAAGGAAAAGAAAGATTTTTGTTATTTTAGGTTACTTAACATCTTCAATGTTTAGACTGCTCTTAGGTTTATCAAAAAGCTGGTTAGAAGCTGTTGTATTTTCATCCCTTGAAAGAATGGGGAAAGGAATAAGAACTGCCCCAAGAGATGCAATAATATCTGAAAGTATGCCTAAAACTTTGGGTAAAGGTTTTGGAATACAGAGAGCTTTTGATACTGCTGGAGCCATATTGGGCTCTACTTTCTCACTATTATTTATATTATATTTTCAGTATAGCTTTAGTCAGATAATTTTAATAGCTGCAGCTATTGGATTTTTTGCCATTATTCCTTTATATTTTGTTAAAGAAAAAAAGCCCGTTTCTAACCTTAATGATAAAATAACATTTAAAGTAGGAATTAAAAACTTGTCAAAAGAGTTAAAGCTATTTATTTTAATTTCAGGAATATTTACTCTAAGTAATTTTAGCTATATGTTTTATATTTTGAGAGCTCAGGAATTTTTAATGATAGTAGATGAAAAAATGGCCATTATA
This sequence comes from Methanocaldococcus bathoardescens, assembly GCF_000739065.1. GTDB lineage: Archaea > AGJL01 > Methanococci > Methanococcales > Methanocaldococcaceae > Methanocaldococcus > Methanocaldococcus bathoardescens. The sequence continues at coordinate 293,361 of NZ_CP009149.1, forward strand.
ATTCCCATAGCTCTCTATATTTTATATAATATCTTTTATGCCACATTTTCAATTCCATTTGGAATTTTATCAGATAAAATTGGAAGAAGAAGAGTTCTAACCATGGGATATATAGTTTATGGAATTACTTCTTTAGGATTTGCTTACTTTATCTCTCAAAAAAGCTTAATATTGTTGTTTGCTTTATACGGTATTGCCTATGCATTATTTGCTGGAAATCAGAAAGCTTATGTCTCTGAGCTATCATCAGAAGACATTAGAGCAACAGCTTTAGGACTGTTTTATACTGTAGTAGGATTAACAAGCTTACCTGCAAGTTTGATAGCTGGCTATTTATGGAAGATAAGTCCAGAAATAACATTTTTATATGGAAGCATCTTAGCAATAGTTTCAGGTTTGTTATTGTTATTGTTGAAAACCTAACTTTTTATACAAAATCTCTCCAGTTTTTTTGTTTCTAATCTCTAATATTCTATGCAGTGGAATGTAGGTATCAAAATATACTAAATAATTTCCCTTAAGCTCTACATCATCTAAAGAGATAATCTTTTTATTTTCTTCAGCCCCCCTATGCAATATGATAACTTCAAAATCTTCTTTTTTATAATCAGGATGCCAAAAAATTTTGTTTAATATTTCTTTAAGCATAGTATCACTTTATATCAAATCCCTATCTAATAAGCCAAGTTCTTCCCCATTTTCATTAACTCTTATCCTTCCAAACCTTATTTCTCTAAGAGTTTTAATTTCATCTTCATTGATTGGTGATAAAATCTCCAATGTTTCATTCTCAAAATCAATAGCTTTTAAAATACCCAATCCAATGCAAAAGCCCTCTCCATCAATCAACCCAACTATTAAATTGTTAAATCTTTCTGGCTCAATGTAATATAGAATGTTTTTATCAATCTGCCTTGGCATATTTGCCAAATCTCTTTTTACTATTGTATATCTTCCTTCACATTTACTACCATAGAGTATTTTCCATTTAAAAATTGATTCTAATAGGTATTTTTCATCTTCTAAAATCTTCTCTCCTTGAAATATCTTAGTTCCGCTAATAATTACATCATCGAATTTAATGCTATAAATTTTTGAGTTTTTGAAGTATTCTTTCCATTTTTCTGCTCTAATTTCTTTTCTCTCTTCTCTACTAAATGATTTTGCATTTTCATAAACTTTTAAGTAAAAAACCCTAATTTTATTTTCAAAGGGCTTTAATATCTGCCTAAGTTCATTTCTTTTTTGCAGTGCTATTATAATATCTGGCTTAATCATCTCTATTTTCATCCTCTTTAAATCAGCCCCAGAACCATATATTAGCCCAGTTGTATCAACTATAACAACATCTGCCTTATCTTCTGCATAATCACACAGCAGCTTGGTTCCAGTAATCATTTCTCCAAAAAATTGAATTGGGGCTGTTGAACCAACAAAATAACTTTTATATGGCTTAATTTCATATAAATTGTTAAAATTTATCTCTGGAAAGGCTAAGCTTATAGTTGCTGGGGGTAAAATACTTTTTTGCCCAATATCGCAATCAATTATAGCCACTTTAAATCCAGAATTTAAAAGTTCATTTGCTAAAAAAGTAGTTAGAGTTGTTTTACCACTATCAACTCCTCCAAGTAATACAATTTTAATCGGCTTTTGACTATCTTTAAGATTATTTAGAACCTCAAATCTATCTTCTGGGACTTCTGCTGTATAATAAGCTTTATTCATCATACTACCCACCAAATTAAAGCATAGATAATTAAAAACATAATTACTACATAATCAACTGCCTTAAATGCCTTTAAAGATTTTTCAACATCTATCTTTCCACTACCAAGTTTATAATATCCAATCTTTTCTAAGGTTATATTTAAAGCATTTGCTAATGTAGCCATTGTATAACCAGAATTTGGTGAAGAAACCTTATTAGCTTCTTTTAAAAATCCATATATGGCTTTCTTAATATTACCTTTATACAATGGGGCAGTGATTATTAGCAAAATCCCTGCTATTCTTGATGGAATAAAATTAGCAATATCATCCAATCTCGCAGCTAACTTTCCATACCATAAATATTTCTCATTCTTATAGCCAATCATGGCATCTAATGTATTTATTGCCCTATATACAAAAGCTCCAGGTAATCCAAAAATAACAGCATAGAATAAAGCCCCTATTATGCTGTCGGTTATATTTTCAGATAAACTCTCTACTGCTGCTGATAGTATATGCTCTTCATCTAATTTTGATGCATCTCTGCTAACAATATGTTGAACAGCTTTCCTTGCTTTCTCTATATCTCCATTTTTTATATATTCAATTGGCTTTTTGCAGAACTCAAATAATGATTTATATCCGATGGTTGTTGATAAAACAAAGGCATAGATAAGATAGTTTAAAGGAAATGGCAATAATAAAATAAATTTTTCAACGAAAATTGCTACAATTCCTACAACAGAAACTGTAACTATAGTTATTAAAGAACCAAACAAAAAGTCTCTATATTTATTTTTACAATTCGTAGATTCAAATATTCTCTCTAAAGAAGCTATTAATTTCCCTATCCAAACTGTTGGATGAATTTTTTCTGGCAGTTCTCCAATGATTCTATCAAAAATAATAGCTAAAAATAAAATTATTGGATTTAGCATTATCTCCCTTTTACCAGTTCCTCAATATCTCCAAAAATAACATCGCTTTTACAAAAACTTGGCAGATAAACGGCAGCTTTTCCAGAGTAGGTTGCTACTTTTTTATATCCTAAATCTTCAATTGGTGAAACAACCATGCAGGTGTCTTTAACTACTTTTCCACCAGCTTTTTCAATAATCTTTGTATATCCCATTCTGTCTGCTATTGATTTAATATGCAAAGAGCAGCAAACCCACAAATCAGCATCTAATTTTTTATCTTTTAAAATCTCTGCTATTTTTTTAATTTCCATTAAACTACAATGTGGGCATCCAATACAAATTAAATCTGGCTCTTCATTTGTTGTATTTAATTTTTCATAAGCTTCCTTTATCTCATCAACTCCAATAGATATTTTTTCAACTTTATCATCAATAACTTCTTTAACTCTGCATTCAGCTGTCAAATTTTTTGCATGATATAAGGCAATTCCACCACTCGCTGCCATCGCTGCTCCCAAAGATTTTAGGTTATCATTGTTTGGATTTAATCTATATAGGTTTTCAAAATATGGCACTCCATTTTTTACAATCTTTCCAACTAAATAACCTAAAGCCCCATAAAAACTCTCTCCAACATCATTGATGTTTGATATTAATTGGCTGTCTAACTCAATAATATGTGTTGCTTTTCTATTTTCATCTAAATGATATCCATAATATGGTGTTTTACCAATAATTGCAGCTGCTAAAGCTGATGGTCCTCCTTCTCTATTTGTCTTAGCTCCTAAAACAGAGTTTGCAAAACTTACAGCTGAGCTCTCAGCCCAACTTATATGCTCTCCAAATTTTGGAAGATTTCCAACTAAGTATGGTGTGCAAGTGCATCCAATCTCAACTTCCATTTTTTTAAATGCTTCAATAATCCTCAGCTGCTTTTTGGCAAACTCCTCATCTATTCCAAGCTCTTTCCATATATCTAAATCCATTCCAGCTGGGTTTAAAGTTGAATAAACCTTAACTTTAACATTTTCTTTAGCAAAGTCCTCTAAAAACTCTAAACCAATATCTCCAATGGTTTTATATGAAACTCCTGAAATTTGAGCTGAGTTTATAGGGATTAACTTTTCAGCTCCATAAATATCCCCCAAAGAAACTAATAAATTCATACATCTTCTTAAAACTTCCCCATATTCCCCATCCAATATTTTTTCTTCTTCTTTAGTTAGATACATTGTTTCACCAGCATTTAGTAAATATTTCTACTCTTCATGTTTTTTATATAGAATATCTTCCCATTATATTCCAATTTTATTAATTTTCCTTCATTTATCATCTTCTCTATAATATCTAAGCTAATATTTGCTTTATTTAACAATTCTTTAATAACGTCTTCTCTCAGTGGATGAACAGAAGTTATAGCCAATATATCTTCCTCAACATTTTCAGAAAATACAAAATCATTTCCTTCAAATTTTCCTAAGAGTTCAACCTTATTTTTTCCAATAATTTCATTAAAGATGGATAATATTTTGGTTATAACTTCTATTTTAGGGAACTTTATATATTTTTCAGACGGTGGTCTTATTGGTATATTTAGATAGCACCTATCTGGATTTAACTCCTTTAAAAATTCTGCTGTCTTAATTATTGAATCTTCTGTATAATTGATATTTCCTAAAATCATCGTCTCAGTTATCAATTTTCCTTTATAGTTATCTCTAAAAGCTATCATACTTTCTAAGATTTTATCTAAAGCTAAATTTTTGTGAGGTCTATTTATTTCCCTCCAAATCTTTTCATTAACAGAATCTACTTTAAAAGATACCAAATCAAAGTTTAATAAGTCATTTCTAACATCATCTCTCCATATTAATGAAGAGTTTGTAATTATTGCTATTGGAATGTCAAAATCTCTAAGTATTTCAACTTCTTTTGATAGATTTATATCTAACGTTGGCTCTCCATCTGCAACAAATGTAAGATAATCTATTTTCCCATTAGATAACTTATTTATCCTCTCCTCTACAGATTTAAAAATATCTTCTGGATTATAAAACGCTCTTCTCTCTGTAGTTTTGTTTATAGTTCTTCCAGCTTGGCAGTATATACAATCATAACTACAAAACTTGCATAGGATATTATTTATCCCTAAACTTCTTCCTAATCTTCTTGATGGGACAGGTCCAAAGGCAATATTAATCATAAAACCACCAAAATAAATAAAAAATAAAAAATAATAATTATTCCTCTATTTTCCTCTTTTCAGCCATTTTCTCATTAACAATTTCCAGATACTCTTTTAACATTTCCTTACTCTTTACAGCATCTCTAACATTCTTATTTTCTATGCTAATCACTCCATCATATCCAATTTCTTTTAGCTTTTCAAGGACTTCAATAAAGTTAATGTTTCCTTCCCCAATTTTCAAATGCTCATCATCATAGCCGTTATTGTCATGTGCATGCACATGTATAATCCCAATTCCAATATTCTGCAGTTTTTCAATAAATTCAGAAGGATTTCCTGCAGTGTTTGCATGCCCTATATCAAACGTTATCCCTAAATTCTTTGAGTCAATGTCTTTAACAATCTCTAACAAAGATTCTGGAGTTATTCCTAAAAGCCCTCTAAAGTTTGGCATGTTTTCTAAACCAATTTTTATTCCATAATCTTCAGCTATCTCTACAATCTCAGAAAGTGTTGAGAAATTGTTGTCTAATATATCATTTACATAGTTACTCCAAAGCTCTGGAATATAGCCAGGATGAACCACAACAACTTCAGAATCAAGTTCAAAAGCACCTTCTATAGCATCTCTAATACACTCAACTGTTAATCTTCTAACTCTCTCATTCATTGATGCAGGGTTTAAATCTGAAAAAGGTGCATGGACTATAATCTCAACTTCATGTCTATCTCTTAGTTCCATAAGATACTTTATGTTCTTTGCAGATAAGTAGTGATTTCCTTCACAAACTATTTCCCATGCATCGAAATTATGTTCTGCAATTTTTTCCATTGAAGAAGTTAAACTTTCTGGTAAAAAAACTAATGATGAAACACCAAACTTCATATCTAACACCATCCTATTTTTTAATTTAAAAGTTGTTTTTAAGTTCCAAATTAAGATTATATTTTTAATAGCTTTTACCTTTTTGGGTTACAACGTAATATTTATATACTGTTAAACCTAATCTGTCATTAATAATAATGATAAATTATTGGTGGATAGGATGGATTTTCAGATGGCATCATTCATCACTTCTGGACTTTTAGTTATTATTGGGTTGTATGGTGTGTTTTTTGTTGATAATGTTTTGAAAAAAATTATAGCTTTAGAGATTTTAGGTAGTGGAGTTAATTTAGCCCTCATAACTATTGGTTACAATGGTGGAACAATTCCAATAAAACTTCCTGGTGTTTCTGTAGAGGTTTTTGCTAAAGAATCTGCCTATCCATTAACACATGCATTAGTTTTAACAAATATCGTTATAGAGGCATCAATGCTTGCTGTGATGCTTGGAGTTTCTATAATTTTATATAAAAAATACAAAACACTTAAAAGCTCTGTAATATTAAAAGAGGATTAAATTCTATTTAACTTTCTCTAAAAGATTGGAGGGAGAGGATGAACTACTTGCCAATGATAATTGTGTTTCCATTAATCATGGCAATAATAATGAATTTATTACATGGAAAAGAGAAAGCTGTGAAATATATAACATTTATTACAGCTGCTATTTTGATTGTTTTGCCATTTATTAGTCAATATGGTTATTACTACTTTGGTGGGCATGGAGTTGTTGATGGCTGGGTTTCTGGTATTGCTTATTTATATAATCCAGCAAAGCAGGCAGTTATTGTAACTCTGTCTTTAATTGCCTCTCTTGTTTTAATTACAGGAATGGGGGAGAAATTAAAAAATAATATGTTTGTTACCCTATCATTAATGGGATTTGCGAGTATTGCGGCAATTGTTTTGGCTGATGATATCTTTAACTTGTATGTGTTCTTTGAGATAGTTTCAATTGTTCAAGCTGGATTGGTGTTTTTATCTGGAACTGAAGAAGCTTACAAAGCAGGATTAAGATACATGATAATGGGGAATGTTGCGGCAGCCTTAATGCTATTAGGAATTGCCTTTTTATTAGCTTCAACTGGAACTTTAAACATTACAGACATGAAAAACTATCTGTTAGTTGATAACCCAATGATTTATGGAGGTTTGTTGTTGCTAATTATTGGTTTAGCTTATGGAGCTGGGTTGCCACCATTCCACAACGTTAAAGCTGATTTGTATGCAAGGTCTAAAGGGTTTATCTCTGCTATGTTGCAGACATACTCAAAATTTGTATTAGTTGGCTTAATGCTAATTATTCTAAAATTATTTAATGGATTAGATTATTTTGCAAGTGCTCATGGTGTTTTAATTGCTTTGGGAGTCTTGGCAATGGTATTTGGGGTTGTGATGGCGTTATTGCAGAGTGATTATAAAAAGCTGTTGGCATATCACGCTATAAGCCAAGGAGGATATGTAGCTACTGGTTTAGCTTTAGGAACACCATTAGGAATTGTTGCTGGTATTTTCCATGCAATAAACCACGTTATTTATAAATCTGCCTTGTTTTTGGGGGCTTATATTGTAAGTTGTAAGAGAGGAAGTAATTTACATAAATTAGGAGGTTTATTGCCTTTAATGCCTTCTGTAGCGTTTATGGTTTTGTGTGCTAAGCTTGCAATAAGTGGAATTCCACCATTTAATGGATTTCAAAGCAAGTGGATGCTTGCCCAAGCGGCTATGCAAGTGAATATGCCAGAAATAACCATAATAATGATTATTGTTAGTATTGGAACCTTTGTCTCTATGATGAAAGCATTCTATCTAATTTACTTAAAGCCAGTTGATGAAGAAACTTTAAAAGAGTATGAAAATAAGGAAGTTCCTAAACTTGCTGTCTTTAGCTTATTTGTATTGACAGCTCTCTGTATAATAATTGGTATCTATCCAGATATCGTAATAAACTATCTCTGGGACTATGCAAAAGAGATAGGGGTTAATTATTACCTGAAATAACTTAAAATAACTTAATTTTGGGTGGATTTTATGGATTATAATGACTTTCAAAAAAAGTTGGATAAAGAAGAACATGGGGATGGTATTACAGTTGGGGCAGTATTTACTGGAGAATTCACTTTATATTTATTGTTTATATTTGGAGCTTTGATTATTGGTAGAGTTTATGGGAAAACTTTAATGACATTGTTTGCTTTAGCTACTTTAGCATTTTCTTTAGCAATATCACCTTTAATTTTTAAGTTTAAGGAAGAAAACTCAAACGCTATAAACTACCAATTATTTTGGCTCTCTATATTTTTAGGAGCAATAGCATTCAGCATCTATATGACAACTATCACTTAAATTTAATTTTATACTAAAGGTGGTAAAATGAGCTCTAAAAGAGATTTAGTTGTTGCCTTATCTTTCTTTATATTTGGGGCAAGTATTTTATACAGCTTAGCAAACATGCAAGTGAATCCTGGAGTTAATAGTGTTTATCTTACACATTACATTATTCCAAACTATGTATGTGCTGTAATATTTGATTGGAGGGCTTACGATACCTTAGGAGAGTGCTTGGTTTTGGTTGTTGCTGTTATGGTCTCTTGGATTGTGTTTGGGAAATCATTGTATGATAATACATATTTAAAAGAGCTGTTTCATGCCCCAGAGTCAGATGATTATATAACACTTCAACGTTGGGGAGAATTTACACCAATAATTAAATTTTTGGCATTTCCTATGAGCGTTTTAATGGTTGCTTTGGGAATTATAACTGTATTAGGAGGACATATAACACCTGGAGGAGGTTTCCAAGGAGGGGCTTTGATAGCGGCTTCATTAATATTATCAGTTATTGCCTTTGGTTCTAACAGTCCATTATGGTTTGAACATAAGTTTTTAGAAAAATTAGAGGCATTGGGGGCTTTGGGTTATTTATTGTTTGGGGTTGCTGGGATGGTTATTGGAGGTTATTATTTATTCAACTTCACAGAAATTAATGGATTTACTGTATTTCCTGCACCAAAGGAAATTATAACAGCAGGAATAATCCCATATCTAAATATAGCTGTTGGATTGAAAGTTTTAGCTGGATTATCAACAGCTGCTTTCTTGCTATCTTGTGAGAAGGTTATTATTGAAAAAATTAAAAAGTCAGAGGAAAAGCTAAAATAATAACCTGGTGGATAGGATGTTAGAAACAATATTGTCAAACTATTTATATTATCCATCAATTCTTGCATTTTTGTTTGGAGTATTGATAGGAGCTAAATACAGATATAAGATAAAGAATATTTTTGGATATTTAATTTTAGCCATAGTTATTGCCTATTTTCTGAAAGAATTCCCATATTATGATTTACTGCCTTTATCTTTTTCATATCTCTCTGCAGTAATTGGAATAATTATAGGAAATAGATTATTTGGAGGAAAAATGCCTTAATTTAATATTTTTGGTGATATTATGATTATAACCATATTGGACAAATGTAGGGTAGAAGAGAAATGCAAATCCTGCCCATTTTATCATAAAACTGCAAAATGCATGGAAGCATGTCCTACAAATGCAATATTTTTGCTAAACAATAAAAGTTTCACATGTTTAACGTGTGGAGAATGTGCAAGAGCCTGTCCAAATAAAGCAATTAAAAGAAACAAGTTTGGAGGCTATTATGTAGATAGAAGGAGATGTAATGGCTGTGGAATTTGTGCTAATGCCTGCCCAATAGGAATTATAAAAATTGTAGAAAAGGATGGAAAAAAATTTCCAATGGGTATTTGTTCAATGTGTGGGGTTTGTGTTGAAGTCTGCCCATATAATGCAAGAGTTAGCTCTTATGAATTGTTATACAACAAAAGAGAAGGATTAGCAGATAGATATTTAAAAATCTTAGAAAATCTTATGAAAATTAAATTAATGGAAATTTCTAAAACACCAAAAAACATTGTTGAGAGAGTTGAAAGAAAATCTATTAAAATTGATAGAGATAAATGCGTTGGATGTTTAAGATGCTCTTATCTCTGTCCAAGAGAAACAATAATCCCAGATTCTATAGACGCATGCACATCCTGTAATTTATGTGGAGAGGTTTGTCCAAAAGATGCCATTAAAGATGGAGAAGTTGATTATAATAAATGCATTCTCTGTTTAAAATGCATAGAAGTTTGTCCAAATGATGCTTTAAAAGTTGAAAACTTTAAAGTTATTAAAGTTAAAGAAGATAAAAAATCTCAACCAACAAGTTATTGCATAAATTGTGGATTATGTGCAGAACATTGCCCAAGTGGGGCTTTAAGGTTTGAGGAGGGGCATCTATATTACAGCCCAGACGTTTGTTGGAAATGTATGAAATGCATAGAAGTTTGTCCAAACGATGTTAGAAGAGTTAAAGATGATAGAGTTGTTGGTGGATGCTCATTGTGCGGAATTTGTATAAATAACTGTCCAGAAGAAGCAATATCAATAACAACAGTTAAATTGGAGAAAATTAAGGATGAAAATTGTATATTGTGTGGAACATGTTCAAATGTATGTCCAAGAGACGCTATAATAATAGATAGAAGTAATGGGGAAGTTTTATTCACTGATAATTGCATAGCTTGTGAAACATGTGCTATCCACTGCCCAAGAGATGTGATTCCAAACACAACTGGCTATAAAAAAATCGTTGATAGAGAAAACTCATTTATTAGGACTGATATGGACTTCTGTATAAAATGTGGTCTCTGCAACAAGGTCTGTCCAAACAACTGCATTGATTATGGAGTTATTAATACTAATAAATGTGAGTTTTGCTCTGCATGTTACAATATTTGCCCAACTAAAGCTATATATCTACATAGAAAGTGGAAAGTGAAAGAATAAAATTTTTGGTGATTAAGTTGGCTGAATTAAAAAATTTTGCCAAAATATTTTTGACTGGGATATATGAGAACTTAGAGAGAATTATCTTTGGGTCTGAAAGATACACAAGCTTAGAGATGAGAAAAGCAATATTAACAGGAACTGTTAAGATTCCAAAAACAGTTATTGAAGAGCTCTGCATTGGTTGTGAAGGATGTGCTAATGTTTGCCCAACTAATGCAATTGAGATGATTCCAATTGAGCCAGTTAAAATAACTGAAAACTATGTTAAAGACAAAATACCAAAAATTAATCCAGAAAAATGTGTATATTGCCTATATTGCCACGACTTTTGTCCAGTTTTTTCTGTGTTTAATGAAATATCTCCAATACATCCAAGAGATGTTGGTGAAGATTATATAGAGATTGATGTATCAAAATTACTACAGAAAAAAGTAGAAATTTCTGAAGAGCAAATTAATAAGATTAGCTCTATATTATCAATCAACTTAAGAAGAATTATTAAGGATAAATCTTAAAAATTTAAATTGTTGGTAGGCATCCATTTCTTAATATAGTTTTGTCATCTACTTTCCATCCTCTTCTAACTGCATTTACATGTTTATGAGCATAATGCACAGGAGCTGGTAGTTTCATTTTATCAGGCATAAGTTGAGAGAAATTAATTTTAGTCAGCAGTATTAGCTGTTTTATATCTTTTTCTTCAATTTTTACTCTCTTATAACTTCCATCATCAATGTGGTATTTTTCTACAATTTTAATAGGTTGTTTTAAAAATCTTTTATAATAATGAGATGAAACATAATATGCCCTCCCGAATTTTGTATATGCATTTTTACCTTCAGGAACTGCTTTTTTATTTTTAATATCATTTTTAATATCAAAGAATCTTAATTTTGTAGATTTCCTGACATCAATATATATAATTTCAAAACCATACTTTTTTGATATTAGGGATAATTTTTCTAATTCCTTTTTGAATATTCTTCCATCTTTTAGTAGGAGAATTTTAATTTTTCTTTTGTTATTTAGGTTTAAGTGTGGAACTAATTCACTATAGACTTTTGCAAACAATTTATCATATTTTGCAATTTCACTTGATGTATGGACATCTTCAAAAGTTACAGTTGTAATAACATGTCCATGACAGTTATAAATTATAGCAGAACCACCAATGCCTTTCATTTTATCATTTTCATCTTTTTCTTTGGTAATATCATACCCAATTATAAAATCATAATCTCCCAACTCCTCACTGAAAGAAAATAAATACATCCCCATTTTGTGAAAGAACTGGGATAAGATGCTGTTAATAAATGGTTTTTTAAAATCATCGTCATTTAAACATCTTTTTAAATTAAATGGATACATAAATTGATGAAATGTTGTTTGTTGATAGGAGAAAAGATGAGATTTTAATTCATCAAATTCATTATTTGGAAGTTTTGGAGAGATACAAATTAAAAATGGTTGTTCTTTTTCTTCTAAATTATTTAAAACTGTTTGAGTTATTATTGCACGAGAATTAGCATAATCCTCAAAATCTATTTCTTTTTCTAATTTTATTTCAATTTTTGGAATGTTTTTGTCTAATTTATGTAAGATTGACAATTTTCTAAAAATATCTTTTATGAAATTTAACTCTACGTCTGAAATATTAGAGTAGAATATATAAATACCAATTTTTTCTTTTTCTTTCAGCATTGGTGGAATTACTAATGGGAGAAATATTTCTCTATCATTCAACCTTTTATTAAAAATCCAGTCAAATAAATACATTAGTTTTAAGTAGTTATATGTTTTAATTCCGTTTTTTGTTCTTAATTTTATATTTATTTTTGGAACTGTGGAAAGTTGTGCCATTACATACCCATCTTTTGTAAGAATATTTGAAAATTCTCCGTCAAAGTCAATAAGATTTCCGTACATACCTAAAATTTGTTTTACTGTTTCTAATTCATATAAAAATTTACCTCTATCTAAAATAATCTTTTGAGTTTTTTCATCAATTCCCTTATACAATAAGGCATTTTTAGTATGGTATATGTCTCTTTTCTCTTCTCCAATGAGTATATAGCAATGAATATCCTCTCCCCCTACTCTGATAGGTATACCTTTTTCTTTATAGTAATTATTTATATCTTCAACATATTTCCAATATTCTTTTTCCTTAGGATTTATAATTTTCTTAATTTTTACTTTTTTTCTTTTTGCTCCTTTTCTTGATGTAGTAATAAAGACATTACCTTCTAATAAATCTCTTTTTAATTTATCGATATCGATTTTATTACTTTTTAACATTTCATATATAGTTTCTGAGCTTATAATTCTATGCTTTGGCATAACTACTAAAAAATAGTTCTCATTTTCGTCAGATTCAACTGTTATAGTAAAGTATGTTAGTATTTTTTGTCCAATATCTTCTGAAAGTTCTTCTTCTTTATATTCTATTAACTTTCTTATTGCAGGATGGGCCTTAATCGCTCCTAAAACTATCTTCTCTTTAGTTTCCCAATTTAATTCATACCAATTTACTTTTTCTTCATTAATAATCTCAAAATTGATTTCACTTTCATATTTTTTCGTTACATAATCCAATAATGTTTTATTTTTTATATCCTTAATTCCCAAATCTTTCATTCTCTTTTCTAACTCCTCACTTTTTAAATCTTTTATTTTTTTATTTAATATCCTTTTCCAAATATAAAACGAAAATTCATTTTTTAATGGATTGTAATCTCCAATATAAACTCCCCCAAGAGTCGCAACAATTGAATAGAGTAATTTCTCAATATCTTCTTTTTCATCCAAATAATTAATTTTACACACTATTCTTACACAATTTTTTGAAACAACATCAATAAAATGTTTGTTTATTAAAAATGAGTTTGTGTAATACCAATTTTCTTCCATATTGTTCACCACATTTATTTACAATCTTTAGTGGTTGGATATTTACAATAATAATTTCGAGTATAATATTTAATAAATATTACGGTTTTACAAATAAAAAACAAATAATTAACTCTACTGATTTGTTTAGAATAATATTTAAAACATTTAAACTAAAAAAAGAGTAATTCACAAAAATTTTATAAATCTGCTTCCTTTATAGCATCATACAACGCATTACAGAGATAAATAATTTCTTCCTCTGTTATTGATAATGGTGGAACTAATATGACTACATTACCTATTGGTCTCATGTAGATACCTTTTTCAAGTAATTTATCTGCAACTCTATAGCCAGCTTTATATCCGTAAGGGTAGGGCTCTTTTGTTTCTTTATCTTTTACAAGTTCAATTCCAACCATAAAGCCTCTTCCCCTAATATCCCCAACATGTTCAAGTTCTTTTAATTTTCTAAGTTCTTCATGGAAAAGCTTTATTTTTGGTTGAATATTTTCTATTACATTTTCTTTCTCAAAAATCTCTAATGTTGCTAATGCAGCAGAGCATAAAAGTTGATTTCCAGTGTATGTATGCCCATGGTAAAACTGCTTACTCTCTCCAAAATCTCCAAGGAACATATTGTATATTTCATCAGTTGTAAGTGTTGCTGCTAATGGCAAATACCCTCCAGTTATCCCTTTCCCAAGGCAGAGAATGTCTGGTTTTTCTAATTTTTTTAGCTCTTCATTATCACAGAAAAACATTTTTCCAGTTCTTCCAAATCCAGTTGCTACCTCATCAAGAATAAAGATTACATCATTCTCCTTACATGCCTTTGCTACTCCCTCAATATACCCATCTGGAAATGGTATCATTCCAGCAGAGCCCATAACTCCTCCTTCAAGGATAACGCAAAATACCTCCTCGCTATGTTTCTCAATTAACTCAACAATTTCATTTAAACACTCCATTCCACAGCCTTTTTCATTTCTCTCATCAGTATCTCTGAAGTTGTAGTATTTGCATCTGTAACAGTAAGGAGGGTCTGCATGATAACCTTTAAATAATAGCGGTTTAAATACCCCATGGAAAAGCTCACTACCTCCAACACTCATTGCTCCAACAGTATCTCCATGATAACCCTCTTTAACTGAAATAAATTTAGTTCTTCCTTTATCTCCCCTCAAAACATAATACTCAAATGCCATCTTAACTGCAATTTCAACAGCTTCTGCACCATCCTCAGAATAGAACACTTTTGTTAAATGCTTTGGAGTAATGTCTATTAATTTTTTTGCCAATAAAATAGAAGGGACGTTTCCACAGCCTAAAAGTGTTGAGTGACAGATTTTATCTGCCTGATTTTTTATTGCTTCAATAATTTCCTTTCTACTATGTCCAAATAGGTTACACCATATAGATGAGACAGCATCCAAATATCTATTTCCATAAATATCAATTAAATAATTCCCCTCTCCTCTCTCTATAATTAAGTTTTTTGATTCTCTATACTCTTTCATTTGCGTATAAGGATGCCAAACATATTCCTTATCCCATTTATCAAGTAATTCTGGGTTTTTCATAAACACCACCTCTTATATATTAAATTTTACATTATTTTCTCAAAATCAATTTCAAAATCTTCTCTATTTTTAACAATTCCAATTATCTCAATATTTCCAACTTTTTCAATTGTCTCAAAGGTTTTCTCATAATAAAGAACTTCACTCAAATCAGTTATGCAGTTGATAATAACCCCTCTAACATTAATCCCCTTATTTCTCAAATGTTCAACAGTTAGTAAAGTGTGGTTAATAGTCCCTAAATTAGGTCTTGAAACAACAACCGCATCTAAATCTAAAAATTTAATCAAATCACTCATTAAAAAGTTCTCTTTTATTGGAACACAAACCCCTCCAGCTCCTTCAACAATCAAAAAATCATATTTTTCCTTTAAAATATTATAAGCATTTTTTATTTTCTCTTTTATCTCATCTAAAGAGATGTTGTAATTTTCAACTTCAAACGCAATATTTGGGGATAAGGGAAGTTTTAAATTAATAGGATTCATTAAATCCAAATCATCGTCAGTTTTTAGAATATTTTTTAAAGTTAATGTATCTTCTCTCCCCCCTGTCTCAACTGGCTTTAAATATCCAACATTAACGCCTATTTTCTTTAAATTCTCTGCCAAAATTGATGAAACATAGGTTTTCCCTACACCAGTATCTGTTCCTGTCACAAATATCATCATCCCACCCTATCAAAATTTTTAATCTATTGTTTAAATAACTTATCCACAAAATAATGATAATCGTAATTATTATAATCGCAATTATCATTGGTAAAAAAATACAAATAAATGCTTTATTTCATTTAGAAAGAAACTAAAAAGAGAGAAGTATTAATTTCTAATTATAAACCTCTCTAATCTTCCCACACAACAATTCAAAATCTTCTTTTTTATGTCCAACATTTATACTTACTCTTATTCTTTCTAAACCTTTTGGAACTGTTGGATACCTAATTCCCACACAGAAGATATTATTTTTTATTAGATGCTCAGCTATCTCCATAGTTTTTTCTTTAAAAATGAATGGATAGATTGGTGTTATATTGTTATTTTTAATAAATCCATATTTTTTAAAAACATCATTTGCTATTTTTATGTTTTTTTGAAGCTTTTTAACTATATCAGTCTCTTCAATAATTTCAAATGCTTTAATGCAACCTTCAACAACATGAGGGGGCAGAGCAGTTGAAAAAATAAAACTCCTCGAAGTGTTTATTAAATACTCTACAACCTCCTCAATCCCACAGACGAATCCTCCTAATCCCCCAATAGCCTTTGATAAAGTCCCAATTTGGATAATGTTGTCAGAGGGTTTTAAATTGAAGTGTTTTAATGTCCCTTTCCCATCTCCCAAAACTCCTGTTCCATGGGCATCATCAATAATTAAAATAGCATTAAACTCATCCGCTATTTTCTTTAAATCTCTAAGAGGGGCAACATCACCATCCATACTAAAAACACCATCAGTTATAATAAATAAATTGTTGTATTTTTTCCAATTCTCCTCAATTAAATTGGTTAAATGCTCTACATCACAATGATTGTAAATTAAAACATCTGCTTTACTTAACCTACAACCATCAATAATTGATGCATGATTTAATTTATCACTTAAAATTAAATCTCCTTTTTTGCAAAGAGCAGAGACAACCCCAACATTTGTAGCATAGCCAGATGAATAAACTAAAGCTCTTTCTGTTCCTTTAAACTCCGCTATCTTCTCCTCCAATCTTTGATGGTTTATATTTCCAGATGTTAATCTTGAACCTGTTGAACCAACTCCATATTTTAGTCCTTCTTTAACTGCCTCAACAACTTCCGGATGCTTTGATAGGCATAGGTAATCATTTGAAGAAAAATCCAAAATATTATTTTCTTTTTTTCTCAAAAATCTATACAATCCATTGCTTTTTATTATTTCAATTTCTCTTCTCAATTTTTCCCTAAACATAAAAATCCCTTTTTATTTTATAATGAATGGCTTGTTTTCTAATTTATCTATTAAATCCTCCACATCAACATCATCTTTGACAAAAAATACTCTTCCTCCATTCTCTCCTTTTTCTTTTAAATTTGTAATCCTGAAATATCCTTTTTTTGTTGCAACGTAGCCAGTTGTGTAACTTTTATTATCTGAAGTGCAGAGCTCCGCTATAATTCCCAAATGAATAACCTTAGATGCTATTGCAATGGCATCAACAGTTCTTTCTGTCCCCAATTTTTCTTTTAGGATTTTCTCTTTTAATTCTTTTGTTGTATCAATGTTTTTAACCCTAACCCCCCTTTCTTTATCTGGCTCTAACCTCTCTCCTCTTAAATTTAAAATTGCCGCCCCTCTCATTCCTCCTTTATCGATAATTTTAAATGCATAGTCGATTACTTCATCAAGAATTCCCTCATTTCTTAATATTTCCCTTGCCTTTTCTCTTGCCTCTTCTTTATTTCTGCATTTTATTGTTTTTATTGGCAAGTGGTTAATGTATTCTATCTCTTCCTTAATCTCTTCAATTTTTATATTTATAAAATCTGGACTTCCATTTTCATGTGTTAAGGCTCTCCTAATTAATTCTTTTGCAACATCTTCAATTTCTTCTTTATTTACAATTCTCTCCGCCCCAGAAATGTGTTTTCCATTTTTTGATGCCCTCATCTTTATACTATACATAAATAATTCACCAGACAATTTAAATTTTGTAAATTTTCATTATTCTATTAAAAAATCAGAAAATAAAATAATATATTTATTTTGGTAATTTTTAAGAAATTATTTACTTAAGTATTTATGCCATCAATATACAGCATACTATTAGGAGCTGCATTTTTGACTATATAAATAAAGGTGATAGTTTGAGATTTGATTTCCATACGCATACAGTTTTTAGTGATGGGGAATTAATTCCATCAGAGTTAGTTAGAAGGGCTAAGGTTTTAAAACATAAAGCTATAGCTATAACAGACCATGCTGACTTTAGTAATTATAAAGAATTGATTGAAAAAACTACTATTGCCAAAGAAGAGTTAAAAAAATACTGGGATGATATTATTGTTATTGTTGGTGTAGAGTTAACTCACATCCCACCAAAATCCATTCCAAAAATGGCAAAAAAAGCTAAGGATTTAGGGGCTGAGATTGTTGTAGTTCATGGGGAAACAGTTGTTGAACCAGTTGAGGAAAAAACCAATTACTATGCCTCAATATCTGAAGATGTTGATATTTTAGCTCATCCAGGATTTATTGATAAAGAAATTGCTGAAAATTTAAAAGAAAATGATATATTTGTTGAAATTACTTCGAGAAGAGGGCATAATATAACAAATGGTTTTGTAGCTAATATTGCGAGAGAATTTGGATTAAAAACTTTGATAAATACAGATACTCACGCTCCAGGAGATTTAATTGATGCTGAGTTTGCAAAAAAAGTTGGTTTAGGGGCAGGATTAACAAATAAAGAGTTGGAAAAGACATTGTTGGATTATCCAAAAGAGTTATTGAAGAGAATATAAATATGTCATTATTGAGGGAGAATGGATTCTATATCCAATAACAACTGAAATTTCTTAAGTATGGCATTCCCCAGTTCGTTGAGTATTGGGCAACACTCATTAATTTTTTTGTTAAATGTGTTGATAAATGGCATATACTTCTTAGAGTCCTCATCGTTAGTGCAGTTTAAGAGCAATCTAAAACAAATATTGAATATGCAATTACTTAACCCAATATATACATTTTTCTCCTCTTTTTTAAATTCAAAACTTCTAAGCCCATAAATTAAATAATCAATAAACGTATCAAAATCAATAGAGTATCTTCCATTATCTGCTTTAAATGTATTAGCAAGACCATCAAGGAATATTTTTGCTTCATCATTACCCAATACTTTATGAAATTCTTCTTTATGATTGGAGTATATTTTTAATATATTGGATAAAGAATACGCTATTTTATTTACATTGTTGCTAATTTCACATGCCAGCATTTCAGCTTCTTTTTCAGGTTCTTTTAGATTATTTATATCTTCAAGGATAGCATTTAATTTTTGAATACTTTTTATAGAATTGTCTATAGAAATCTTTAAGCTGATGATTTCAAGTTCTAATAACCTTATTAATTGACTTTTTAATTTTTTCCGATTAATTTGTTCGATACTTTTATCTAACACATCTCTTAATATTGTTAAGATTTCAAGTAGTGATTGTAACAATTCAATCATATTATCACAAATGTTATTTATTTTTCTTTTATTTTTTATTTATATTTGTAAAAGATGATATTTATTTATAAAGATTTTTTAAAGTTAGCAATAAATATTGTTTTTGTTTATATTTGTATGGGCACAAAAATATGATTTTGGTGAAAGAATGAAAATATCTGACGTAGTTGTTGAATTGTTTAGAGAAGCAGTTATTTACCTACCAAAAGATGTAAAAGATGCATTAAAAGAGGCATGTATTAAAGAAAGTAGTGAAATATCAAAAAACACTCTAAAGGCAATTATAGAAAATAATAAAATTGCTGAAGAAAAACAAGTTCCTTTATGTCAAGATACTGGTGTTCCAATAATATTTTTAAAAATTGGAAAGAATATAAATTCCTCTGAAATAATGAAAATCATTGAGGAAATAAAAGAGGGTGTAAAAAAAGCAACAGAAGAGATTCCTTTAAGGCCTAATGTAGTCCATCCTTTAACAAGAGAGAATTTTAAAACAAATGTTGGATTAAATGCCCCATTTATAAATATAGAGTTTGATGAAAACTTAGATAGAGAGATTGAAATAATTGCATTTCCAAAAGGGGCGGGAAGCGAAAATATGAGTGCTTTAAAGATGTTAAAGCCATCTGATGGCATAGAAGGAATAAAAAATTTTGTTTTAGAAACTATAGTCAATGCCGGAGGTAAGCCATGCCCACCAATAGTTATTGGAATAGGTATTGGTGGAACTGCAGATGTAGCATTAAAATTAGCTAAAAAAGCATTATTAAGAAAAATAGGGGAAAGACATAAAGATAAAGAAATAGCTGAGCTTGAAAAAGAGTTGTTAGAAAAGATAAATAGCTTAGGAATAGGAACTATGGGTTTGGGTGGGGATACAACTGCCTTAGATGTATTTATTGAAATAGCTGGCTGCCACACAGCTTCTTTACCAGTAGGAATTTGTATTCAATGCTGGGCTGATAGAAAAGCAAGTAAAAAAATAAAAATAGATGAAATTGAACTATAGTTTTTTGCAAAAGTTATTAAAATTAAAATGGAAGATTTGAATGCTTACCTTTGGGAAGGCATTCATAAATGCCTTATTTATTCCAAAATGTTTTGCAAAAAACTATATAACTCAAATTTCTCTTTTTTAATACATTTAAACATTTAAACATAAAATATACAAAAACATAAGTTAAATTCCATATTCTGCAGTTAAAGTTTAAATATTAAATGTGTTATAATATTAATCATCAAAAAATTCTGTTAAAAGGTGGGATTGATGTTAAATGAACCAGTAAAAGAAATAATGACAAGAGATGTAGTTACAGTAACACCTGATACACCTGTCTCAAAGGCAATGGGAATAATGGAAGAGAATGGATTTCACCACTTAATAGTTGTTGATAATAAGGATGGTAAAGAAGAATACTATTTAATAAGCATGAGAGATTTGTTGTTGGCATCATCAACACATGAAGAAGTTGGTTCATTAATGTATAAAGCACATTGCATACACGAAGAAACACCATTCTTAGATGCAGTTTGCGAGATGTTAGATAGTGGGCAGAGAGCAGCACCAATTGTAAATGATGAAGGAAAGTTGGTTGGGATTATAACTGACTATGACATCATGGCAAGGGCTGCAAAATCAAAAATAATGAAAGATACAAAAGTTACAAAGATAATGACAAGGAATGTTATAACAATAAAAGAAGATGATTCAATTGGTAAGGCAAGGGCTTTAATGAGAGATAACAACATTGGTAGATTAGTTGTAGTAGATGATGAAGGAAACCCAATTGGAATGGTTACTGAAGTTGATATATTAAAGAAAGTCTTTAAACCTAAGAAGAAGATGACTGTTGGTGAATTTAAAGGAGAGAAAGTTCCAAGAATGGGACAGCCAGTTAAGATGATTATGAACACCCCATTAATAACAGTAGGTATTGATGCTACTGCCGCAGATGCTGCAAGAGTTATGCAGGAATACGATATTAGAGGAGTTCCAGTAGTTAAAGGAAAATCATTGAGAGGAATTGTTACAAGATTAGACATTATAAAGTATATTGCTGATTTGAAGAAAGGGGCAATGATTGAAATTGAATTGCATGGTATGTTAGACCCTGAATTTAAAGACCTCGCTGAGAGAATTATTGCAACAGAAGTTAAGAAGATGGTTAAACATACAGGAAAAATCCACTGGATAAAAATAACCATTAAAAAAGATAGGGATAAAGGAGGAATTCCATACTACAGAATAACAACCTATGTTAAAACACCAAATAAATTATATGTTGGAGAAGGTAGACCAAAAGCTTCATTACCAAATAAATTAGAAGCTGAAGGAGAAGACATAGCTTATGTCTCAGAGCATGAAAGATGGGAGTTCATTGATATATTGAAAGAATCATTAGAGTCAGTATTAAGACAATTAGAAGCTGACTATGAAAAACACCACCCAAAATATGCTGGTAGAGTAGTTAAAGGACAGTTCCCTGAAGAATTTAATCCAGAAGAGTTTAAGAAGGAGGAGTAATTTCCTAATTTTTCTTAATCCTACTTTTTAAAGCTTTATTTTTACATTTAATATTTTTAATTTAATTAATAAGTGATTCTTATGGGTGAGTTGAAAGTAAAGAAAATTACAAATGGGACTGTAATTGACCATATAGATGCAGGAAAAGCATTAATGGTTTTTAAAGTTTTAAATGTCCCAAAAGAAACTTCTGTGATGATAGCTATAAATGTCCCATCAAAAAAGAAAGGGAAGAAAGATATTTTAAAAATTGAAGGAATTGAATTAAAAAAAGAAGATGTAGATAAAATATCTCTAATATCTCCAGATGTGACTATCAATATTATTAGAGATGGAGTCGTTGTTGAAAAACTTAAACCACAAATTCCAGATAATATAGAGGGAATATTGAGATGTACAAATCCCAATTGCATAACAAATAAAGAAAAAATTAGGGGGAAATTTAAAATAGAGAGTAAAAACCCATTAAAGATTAGATGCTATTATTGTGAGAAGTTTTTAAATGAAGTAGTTTTTGAATGAAATTTAAAGGGATTATTATGGAATTAAAAGGTAGAGGTATTTCAAAAGGTGTTGTTGAAGGGATAGCAATTGTTTCAAAAGAACCTTTCTCTTTTTTAGGGGGTGTTGATAAAGAGGGAAATATTATAGATAAGGACAGTGATTTATATGGACAATCATTAAAAGGAAAAATTTTCGTCTTCCCATATGGTAAGGGAAGTACTGTTGGTTCTTATGTAATATATGGTTTAGCAAAAAGAGGAATTTTAAAAGGAATAGTTAATAAAGAATGTGAGCCAATAGTCGCTACTGGAGCTATTTTAGGAGGGATTCCATTAGTTGATAGAGTAGATATTGAGAAAATAAAAACTGGAGATAAGATTGTTGTTGATGGAAATACAGGAGTGGTGAAAATTTTAAATAAATAAAAATCAAAATCATTTTTAGATTTATTTTATCTTACTTTTTATCACAAATCCTATTTTGGGATTAAAAACTTTTTTGGTGATAATTATGAGTAGAGATGCCAATCCATTCAAAAAAATGCCAACAATCCTAATGCCTGATGAATTGATGGCTAAAGCTTTAAGAAGAGGGGAAAAGGTTGCGAGTGAGATGAGAAAGAAAGAATTACCATGGCTATTGAAAGCAAGATTTGTGGAAGAGCATAAAGTAAGAACTATTGCCTCAGTTGTTGCCGATAATCTACAAAAAGTTATAGATAAAACTCCTCCAGTAAGAAAGCTTCCTAAATTTTATCAAGAGATGGTTGAGGTTTTAGTAGGAATAGATGATTTCAAAAAATCAATGGGAGCATTTAAATGGGCATCTGAATTGGTTAGAAAATTAGGAAATGAATATGCAAGAAAAATTAGAGCAGCAAGAACTCCACAACAGGCAGGAAAGTTAAGGAAGGAATTTGTTGGTAGGGTTAAATCTATATTAGAGCAGATTCATCCAGAGATGGCATTTGTTGCTGTAGCAAGAGAGAAGTTAAAAGATTTACCAACATTTAAGGATTTACCAACAGTAGTTATAGCAGGTTATCCAAACGTTGGTAAATCAACATTATTAAAAAAACTCACTGGAGCTGATGTTGAAATAAATAGCTATCCTTTCACAACTAAGGGAATAAATGTTGGTTATATGGAAGCAATTCAGATGGTTGATACTCCTGGGCTATTAGATAGGCCTTTATATGAGAGGAATGATATCGAGTTGCAGGCAATTTTGGCTCTAAACTATTTAGCTAATTTGATTTTATTTATAATAGATGCCAGTGAATTTTGTGGTTATACTATAGAGGAGCAGATAAATCTATTGAAAGAAATAAAAGAGCTGTTTAAAGCCCCTATTGTTGTAGCTATAAACAAAATTGATTTAGTGGATGAGGAGAGGATTAAAGAGATTGAAGAGAAATTAAAAGAGGTTGGAGTTGATAAAATATTAAAAATCTCTGCTGATAAAGGTATTGGATTAGAAGAATTAAAGAGATTTTTTATAGCCAACTGTCAAATAAATTAAATATCTCCTAAGGAACTTCATGTAAAAACCATAAATGGTTTTTACAGATGCCTTTTTAAATTAAACCTTTGACAGTTGGCTATATTCAACAACTCAGAGAGCATGACTTCAACTGAATAAGCGGCTCTTGTAATTCCCATACTTCTTGGGTCTGCATCAGTTCCAACAACATAAAAACTATCATTTATTTTTGGATAAACAAAAAACTGCCCTATACAGCAAGATGCCTGCTCAGGAACTGCCTTCTGTATATGCAAAAAATCAGCTTTGTCAACATCTATGTTTAGATATTTTTCAATAGCTTCATAAGCCTCTTTCTCTGTTTTATTGACAAATGAAACTCCTATCAATGCTTTTCCCTTTGGAGCAAGGGATTTATCGTAATTGGTTATACACTTTGCCCACGCAGGCGGGTCTATCCAAATCTCTGAACCAACATAATTTAAAGGGTTTTTTTCTTCATCAATACCAAACCACACAGTTAAAGAGTTTGTAAATTTTATATTTCTTAGATGTTTCTCTAATTTTTTTATTTCATCAATATTTTTTGCTATATCAGGGAGAGTTCTCGAAGGTGCTGAGAAAACGACCATATCAACATTGTAGCTGTCTTCATTAGTTCCAATAACATAGCTCTTTTCTTTTTCAATTGAAATAACTTCTTCATATTTTATTTCAGTATTCTCTAAGGAGTTCAATATACAGTTGGTTATTGATTGAATCCCTCCAAGTGGATAACCTTGAGTTGAATATCTCCCCCCACTTACAAATTTTGATATATAGTTTTTAGAGCCATCTTTAATGGTTTTCAAAAATCCTTTTGATAATATACTTTTTATCCTCTCAGGATTGATTTTTTTTGTTAATATTGACTTCATTGGGTTTATCTTAGAATCTTTATAAATAAAAGGCAATATATCATCTTCAGGAATATATCCAGCTCCTGTAAATAACCTCCATAATGGTGTATTTTCCATATTTTCTCCAGACAAAAAATAAGAAATTGTGTCAAAAAATTTTAAGGATATATCACTCAAACCCAATGTTTTTACCACATCATAAACAGAAACATCCTTTTCAAATCCAGTACTCATCAAATCCATTATCTTTGTTGTAATCAATATCTTATCCTTATGTGGAATTATAGGGGTTGTTAGCCAATCTTGTAGAGATACGGGTATCTTGTGGAGTTCATTATTTAATCTTACATAATAGCCTCCATACGGCCTAAAGTTTGGTAAATATTTGGAATATTTTTTTAATAACCTTGTTAAAGGTCCGTTATTTAGCATGGTTATTGCATGAACTCCTATATCTACCTGATAACCATCTATTTTTTCACTTCTACACAATCCACCTATTTTATCTTTCTCAAATAACACAACTTCATAACCTTCTCTCTCTAAGGATAGAGCACTTAAAAGCCCCGATATTCCCCCACCAACAACACCTACTCTCATAAAAATTCCCCAATCATTCATTCTCAATTTCATTTATTAAGTTTAAAGAATCAATGTCTCCATATTTATTTGCAATATCTTTAATTTTTTCAAGAACTTTTGGTTTTTTATTGGTTAATTTTTTCAATTCCTTGCAGTATTTTATTATATCCCTATATCCAATCTCTAAGAATTTACTTTTAAATCTTGATAGCTCATAAGCTAAAAGCCCTCTCAAAACATCATCATTTGAGAATAAAAATACTGGGTGAATCCAGATTATTATTCTATCCTCATCTTTTTCTACAAAGTTTTCTATTTTATTCACATCCATAAATACATCGATATAGACGGAAATTTCTTTATCTATTTCAATCTCTTCTAATAACTCCTCAAGAATCTCATTCATCTTTGTATCAAACTCTATAATTTTTTCATCTAATTCATCATCTTCTAATTCCATCCACTTTAATACTCTCTCTTTAAACTCTATGGTTGTATTGTTTGACGGATAGATTATTGAGTATTCATTTGCCTCAAACTTATACTCTTTACTTGCTCTTGAGGATAGGTTTATTATCATCAAACCATCATCCAAGTTTTTTAAATTGATGCTTTTTAGTTTATATTTTCTCATTTCTACATCAAAATCTTCTAAATTCTCAAAATCATCTAAGTTTCTAATATATGCCTTTTCCCCATTTTTTCCTTTTAGATAAAACCCTTTAAATTCAATATCTGCTAAATCTCCTCTAATTACATCCTTTGAAAATTCATCTAAGTTTCTGTAAATATCTAACAAAATTTTTTGAGCCAATTCTTTTGCTTTCATTATTTCCACCTATTAAATTTAAATTAATGATAATTTACTCAATAATTCAAGCTTTTAAATAATAATGCAAAGATTTAAATAGTTTAGTTTTTAATATTTAGTTATCCTCCCTCTCTCAAATACCATCCCTTATCCTTTATATTTTTAATCATCTTTCCATCAAAGAATCCAATTCCTAAAAATTCTCTATTTTTATTAAAAACAGCTATTCTTCCAGAACCTTTGACCTCAATAATTGATTCTTTAAAGATATCTCTTCCATACAAAAATAAAACTTCACCTTTTTCATTTATAACTGCGTAGTTATCTATTATATTGGAAGATATTAATGTAAAACCTTCTAAGGATAATCTAAATTTTCTCTTAATCTCACCAAACACATTGCCCACTGAAAATATCTCATGAAACATATTTAAATTCTTTATTGTTTGTTTATTTGTGTAACAAACAGTTAGCCATTTCCCTTCCAAAACTGCCAAATTCTCATAATCAAAATTTTTAACAAAATCTTCATTGGTGTATTTGCTCAATTCCTCTTTTATTAAATTAATTTCCCTCTTTTTTAATTCTCTCACTTTCATAATCCCACAGTGGTGATATAGGTATTTAAGCTTTTTATTGGTTATTGAAAATAGATAGATTTGATTATTTCAATATTTTTTATTTTAATAAAAAGATTTTTTGTAAAATTGTTATGAATAATTTTCATAGAAAATAGTTATTTTTAAACCGAAACGCTCTAATTCCATAGGGGGCTACACCCCCTATTGGGATACTCCCCTATTTTTGTTTTATTTATTAAAATTATGTTTTTACACCGTAACGGTCTGATTTTAACATAATATATACTCTTAGCTTAAAAGTATATGATAAAGTTTCCATACCGAAACGGTCTGATTTTAACATTCTAACTCATATCTTGGACTCTCAAAGTAGTAGTTTCCATACCGAAACGGTCTGATTTTAACAAAATTGTAATATTGCCTTCCTTTGATGCCCTAAAATTTCCATACCGAAACGGTCTGATTTTAACTCATGAATTAGTTAAAGCATATCAAAGACATAAAGATTTCATGATTTCCATACCGAAACGGTCTGATTTTAACTATAAGTTTGTTCAATAATACTATACCAACGCTCTAACTGCTCCCTAATTTCCATACCGAAACGGTCTGATTTTAACGAGTATAGAAATAAAATCTGGGGTTATTGTTACAAAAAAATTAAGAATTTCCATACCGAAACGGTCTGATTTTAACCAAATTCTATTTCAAATTCATAAGTGTCTCCAGACAAATCAAATTTCCATACCGAAACGGTCTGATTTTAACAAAACATTCATTATATAACAAAAGCATTAATTTCTGAATTTCCATACCGAAACGGTCTGATTTTAACTTTCATTGTAGTATCAAATAAATCATTATTACCTGCATTTCCATACCGAAACGGTCTGATTTTAACATTATATATATCATTATTATATGAACAAATGAATGTATTTCCATACCGAAACGGTCTGATTTTAACTATGTGGAGAAAGACTTGTTGGAGAGGATATTTATGAAATAGATTTCCATACCGAAACGGTCTGATTTTAACAATTCAACATTTCTTGTTTTAATGTATCATCAATAGTATCAAATTTCCATACCGAAACGGTCTGATTTTAACTTCTGTGCATATCAATGAGAATACTTGGGTTAGTCTCCATGTCATTTCCATACCGAAACGGTCTGATTTTAACCTAAATCACCAAAGTTATATAGTGCTTTTATATCAATATTTCCATACCGAAACGGTCTGATTTTAACTGCACCGTCAAGTTTTTCTTCAATATAAACTTTATCATCATTTCCATACCGAAACGGTCTGATTTTAACAAAATATGCACCTAAAAAGCAAAAAGTGAAAAAGTTATTTCCATACCGAAACGGTCTGATTTTAACAGGGCATTATTTTGCTCATTTTGTATGTTATCTCTTCTAATATTTAAGCTTTTTCATACCATAATTTTCGAAGGGTTAATAACCCATTTTATTTATAAACCCTCGAAGTTTTTAATTTAAGTGTATTTTTCAATTTTCTATCTTAAAAAGTTTTAAAATTTTAAAAATGCAAATATTTATTGGGGAAATTTTGATTTAAAAATAATTATTTAAAATCTTTTAAAAATCTCTATAATTTAATAAATCTAAATACTTAAAATAATTAAAATAAGCTACCCTTAGAAATTTGATAAAAACTCTTAAAATTAAAAAATAAGTTTTTAAAAAGCTTTAAATTAAAAATAAAAAACTTTCCACGAGATAAATGTAATTTGAATATTAAAATTATTCAATTTTTACAGCATGAGCACATCTCTCAGCTAATTCTCTTGCTTTCTCTACTGAATCGGCATAAGCTAAAGCAACACCCATTCTTCTACCAACTTTTGCATTTGGCTTACCAAACAATCTCAATTTAGTATTTGGCACTTTTAAAGCCTCCTCTATATGGTATTTTGGAGCATATTTATTTATCTCTGCCTTTATTACATGGCTTGCCCCTGGATGAATAAGTTTTGTTGATACTGGCAACCCTAAAATAGCTCTAACATGAATCTCGAACTCACTCATCTCTTGGGTTATCATTGTAACCATTCCTGTATCGTGAGGTCTTGGTGAAACCTCGCTAAATATAACCTCATCCCCTTTAACAAACAACTCAACCCCAAAGATTCCATATCCACCTAAGGCATCTGTAACCTTCTTAGCTATTTCTTGAGCTTGTTCTTTTAATTCATCGGACATATTGTGTGGCTGCCAGCTTTCGTGATAATCTCCATCTATTTGTATATGCCCTATTGGCTCACAGAACTTAGTTCCCTCAGCAGTTCTCGCAGTTAATAAAGTTATCTCATAATCAAAGTTTATAAACTCTTCAACAATAACCCTATTTCCTATTCCTCTTGCACCTTCCTTAGCTATCTTCCAAGCTTTCTCAATATCTTCCTCACTTCTAACCACACTCTGCCCCTTTCCAGATGAAGACATGATTGGCTTAACTACACAAGGCAAACCAAGTTTTTCTACAGCATCTCTCAACTCTTCTAAAGAATCTGCAAAAGCATATTTAGCAGTTCTTAATTTTAATTTTTCAGCAGCTAATCTTCTTATTAACTCCCTATTCATGGTTATTTTTGTAGCTTCAGCTGTTGGGACAACGTTATATCCTTCTTTTTCAGCATCTATTAATGCATCTGTATTTATTGCTTCAATTTCAGGAACAATATAATCTGGTTCTTCTCTCTCAATAATTGCCATCAATGCATCATAATCTTTCATATCAATAACATAGCTTTTGTGAGCTACTTGCATAGCTGGGGCATTTTGGTATCTATCAACAGCTATACACTCAATCCCCAATCTTTGAGCTTCAATAACAACCTCTTTTCCTAACTCACCACTCCCTAACAATAAAAATTTCACACTTCCCTTTAAGAGAGGTGTCCCAATTGCCATAAATTCCACCAAAAAATTTTTAGCATTAAAATTTTATTTTATATCTTTAGCTTTTAAAGGAATCATTAATATAGTTTTTGTTAATATCTCATTTGAGGATAAATATTTTTAGGGATTGACATGGAAGAAAACACTGCTTTGGTAGTTTATTATACAAAACTACACAAAAACAGTTTCAATGCATTGATTGGGGCTTTAGAAGTGGATGAATATTTTGATAACTTCCCAATATATTTTGCTAATAAAAAAGACATTTTTAACTTAGAGGGTATTTTAAAAAAGCATAATAAGGTTGTTATTGCCATATCTTTCTTTACAACTGAACTCTGGAAAACTTATGAATTAATTAATGAACTGAAATCTAAATATCAAAAGTATAGGAATAAAATTATTTATTTAGCTGGAGGACCTCATCCAACAGGAGACCCAAAGGGAACATTAAAGTTAGGATTTGATGTTGTTTGTATAGGAGAGGGAGAAGAGACATTTCCAGAATTTATTAAAGCAGTTAATGAAAATGAAAGTTATGAAAAAGTTAAAGGAATAGCATATTTAGATGATAACAAATTTGTATATACTGGTAGAAGAAAACCTGTTGATTTAAATAAATATCCGCCATTTCCTGTAAAGCATAATAAATTTGGACATATAGAGATAACAAGAGGTTGCCCTTATGGTTGCTATTTCTGTCAAACACCGAGAATATTTGGAAAGAATGTAAGGCATAGAAGTATTGAAAATATCTGTAAATACGTTGAAATAATGGCTGAAAGAAATTTGAAAGACATTAGGTTTATAACACCAAATGCCTTTGGCTATGGTTCTAAAGATGGAAAAACATTAAATATTGATAAGGTTGAAAAGTTGTTGGAAAATATTAGAGAAATTTTAGGTAATAATGGGAGAATATTTTTTGGAACATTCCCTTCAGAAGTTAGGCCAGAGCATGTTAATGATGAAACTGTTGATTTAATTTTAAAATATGCTGATAACAAAAGTTTAGTTGTTAGAGCTCAATCTGGTAGCCAAAGAATATTGGATTTATGCCATAGAGGACATACAGTTGAAGATATATATAACGCAGTAACTACTGCAATAAAAAAAGGTATTAGTGTTAGTTTAGATTTTATTTTTGGACTTCAAGGAGAAACTGAAGAAGATGTGGAAAAAACAATAAAGGTTATGAAAGATTTAATAAAAATGGGTGCTAAAATACATGCTCACACTTTCATGCCATTGCCACAAACACCTTTTGCAAAGGCAAATCCTGGGATAGTTAATAAAAAAATAATAAGAGCTATGAGACATGAGATTCCTAAAGGAATATTTTATGGAACATGGCACAATCAGCAAATATTGGCCGAAAAAATATCAAAATATTTGCAGACTGGAGAGCTATAAAAATCAAAATGGTAGATATTATGAGAATTGGTATTGTTGGAGCTGGATTGGGAGGTTTATTAGCTGGAGCTTTGTTATCTAAGAATCATGAGGTTGTTGTATTTGAAAAACTTCCATTTTTGGGAGGGAGATTTACAAACTTAGAGTATGAAGGATTTCAATTAACAACAGGAGCTTTACATATGATACCACATGGAAATGATGGTTATTTAGCTCAGGCATTAAGAAAGGCAGGAGCTAAAGTAAAGATTGTAAATTCAGAACCAGATGGGACATTTTTAGTTAATGGAAAAGAGTATTTATATAAAGAGCTATTTTCACTCTTAGGATTTAAAGAGAAAGCAAAAGCACTTACTATGGCAGCTAAATTAAAGTTGGGGAAGATTAATGAAAATATCTCATTTGGAGAGTTTTTGGAGGACGTTGATTTAGCTTTAAAGGTTGGAAATGCATTTACTGGATGGGCTTTGAGCTTAACAGCTTACGAAACACCAATGAGTGAAATCATAGAGATAGCTAAAAACTACCACAAATTTGGAGGGCCAGGAATTCCTATAGGTGGATGTAAGGCAGTTATTGATGAGCTTTCAAGAATTATTAAAGAGAACAATGGAAAAATCATTAAGGAATATGAGGTTAAAAGCATTGAGATTGATGAAAAAGCTTATATTGATGATTATGAATTTGATGTAGTCATAAGCAACATATCCCCAATTGAAACACAAAAGATTTGCAACATCAAATTTTTAAAATCAAAGCCAAAGCCATCTAAGGGGATAAAAATAAGCATAGCTACAAAAGAAGGGCTTATAAAGCATAGTGGTGTTTTATTTACACCAGAATGTGAGAGAATAAACGGATTAAACCAAGTAACTAATGTAGATAAATCCTTAGCCCCTGAAGGATGGCATTTAGTTATGACTCATCAAACACAACTAACTAACAACATAAAAAAAGAAATTGATTTAGGTTTAGAGGATATTGAGAATCTCTTTAAAGGAAAAGATTACAGAATATTGCATATTCAGTCATATAGGGATGATTGGCCTGTAAATCATGCATCTAATGGAACTGACATTGGCAACATTGTGAATGATAAGCTTTATTTAGTTGGAGATGGAGCTAAGGGAAGAGGAGGAATTGAAGTTGAAGGAATAGCTATAGGGGTTTTAAAGGTTGTTGATTATATAAACAATGTTTTAAATACAACAAAATAAATAAAAAATAAAATAATAATAACTATTTTTCCCTAAAACACTATTTTCTTTATATGGGTGGATGTAACTATGGAATTGAGAGATGAAGACTTAATTTTAGAAGAAGTTAGGGATTATTTAACTGCATATTTGAGAAATATTCATCAGGAAGATATTATCTTAGACAATGAAAGGGTTGTGGTTGATTTAAATCAACTTTACAACTCTGGATTAATGGAATTTGTAGAATTTTTAGTAAATAATCCGCAAAGAGGAATTGAATTTATAAGAGAGTGTTACGACGAAGCATACTATACATTGAGGAATGAACGCCCTACAAATATAATAATTGCAGTAAAAAACCTTCCAAAAATTTTCAAAACCACAAAAAAAGGGAAAGTTTTTACAATAGAAGATATTAGGAGTAAAACCTTAGGAAAGTTAGTTGAATTTGAAGGAATTATAGTTATGGCATCAAAGATAAAACCAATGCTAAAAAAAGCCTATTATCTCTGCCCAAAATGTGGAAGAGAAGTTGTTAGAGAAATAGATATCTTAAATGCTGACTCTGAAAAAGCGGTTTGTGAATGTGGAGCTGAGCTAAACTTGATTGAGCATAAATCAATATATACTGACTTTCAGGAAATTAAAGTTCAACAGCCGTTAGATTTAATGGAGAATCCTGAAGAGCCGCCAAAATATATAACTGTATTCTTAGAAAACAGCCCTGGAATATATGCTGGAAGAGTTAAAATTACTGGCATTCCTATAAAAGTTAAGAAAAGTAAAAAACTTCCTATTTATGATATACATGTAAAGGCTTTACATTGTGAGATTTTGGATGGAGAAGTTAAGATTAAATTAACGAATTCAGATATTGAAAAAATTAAAAAAATAGCTAAAAGAAAAGATGTTGTTGATTTATTGGCAGATAGATTGATTCCAGAGATTAAAGGGCATTCAGCAATAAAAAAGGCAGTTTTCTTACAACAAATAAAAGGAGTTAAAAAACCTGGAAAAAGGGCTGATATTCATATATTATTAATTACCGACCCTGGAATTGGGAAGACGGTTATTTTAAGAAAAATTGCAGAGATTCCTGGTAATTTGTATGGTTCTGTAACCACTGCCACTGGTGTTGGTTTAACTGCGGCTGTTGTTAGAGAAAAGACAGAAATTGGGGAAGACACCTGGGTTATTAAGCCAGGTTTGTTAGTTAAAGCCCATAAAGGAACTGCATGTATAGATGAGCTAACTGTCAATAAAGAACTACAGAGCTATGTTTTAGAAGCTATGGAAAGTCAGACAATCCATATTAGCAAAGGAGGGATTAATGCTAAGCTTCCAGCTGAATGTGCAATTTTAGCCGCTTGCAATCCAAGATGGGGAAGATTTAACCCAGATGTTTCTGTAGCAGAGCAGATAAATATTCCAGCCCCTTTATTGAGTAGGTTTGATTTAATATTCCCAATTAGAGATGTTTCTGATAAGGATAAGGATAAAGATATTGCTGAATATATTGTAGATTTGCATAGAGCATATTTAGATGAGAAAATAAATAAAGAGATTGGTTTAGATTACTTTGAAGTTGATGGAGTTAAGATTGACAAAGAGTTTATAATAAAATATATCTACTATGCAAGACAGAAAAAGCCAGTTATTAGTGAAAAAGCTAAAGAACTGTTCGTCAATTATTATGTAGAGATGAGAAAAAAGCATCAGATAACTGCAAGGCAGTTAGAAGCGGCCATAAGGATTGCTGAGGCACATGCAAAGGCAAAGTTAAAAGATGTTGTTGATGAGGAAGATGCTAAAGAAGCTATAAATATAATCACTGAATGCTTAAAAGAGATTGCTTATGACCCAGAAACTGGAATATTTGACGTAGATAAAATCTTAGGAGTGTCTAAGAAGGAGAGGGATAAATTAACAACTGTTTATGAGATAATTAAAGAGTTGTCTGAAAAATCAGAACTTGTTGAGCATGAAGATATTGTTGAAGAAGCAAAAAAGAAGGGTATTAAAGAGGAAGAGTTAGAAAATATTATTAAAAAGTTAATTAAGTATGGGGATATAGATGAACCAAAACCTGGGAGGTATAGATTGTTGTAAGTGATATCATGCTGCTGAAAAACTGTAGAATAGTAAAAGATGATAAGATAATTGAAGGAGATATTTTAATTGATGAAAATGGAAAAATTAAGAAAATAGCCAAAAATATTAAAGTAGATGATGAAACAATTGACATAAAAAACTCTCTTGTTATTCCTGGAGTTATTGATGCACATGTTCATTTTAGATGGGGAGAAAAAGAGAAGGAAGATTTTTCAACTGGAAGTTTAGCTGGAATAAATGGAGGTGTTTGCTTTGCTATAGATATGCCAAATAACAAGCCCCCAATAACTACAAAAGAACTTTTTTATAAAAAACTTGAAGATAGTAAAAAGGATAGCAAAATAAACATATTTTTTAATTTTGGAATTACAGAGAAAAATTATCTTGAAAATGTAAAAGAGGCAAAGGCATATAAGATATTCATGGTTAAATCTGTTGGAGATTTATATATAAATGATTACTCAAAATTAAAAGATATTTTAAACCAAAATAAACTTTTCTGCATCCACGCCGAGCATAAAGACGTTATAAATGAAAATATAGAAAAATATCCCTTAGATAGTTGGATAGACCACTGTAAAATTAGGGATGAAAAATCAGAGGTTGAGGCGGTTAAAGAAGTTATAAAAAACTTAAAGATTATTGATAAACTTGAAAAATATAAACCACACATTCACTTTTGCCATATTTCAACTAAAAAAGCTCTATATATAATAAAAGAAGCAAAACATGAATTAAAAAATATTAAAATTACTGTTGAAGCTACTCCTCACCACATTTATTTAAATAAAGATATGGCTGAGGAATTAAAAGGTTTTGGAAAATTCAATCCACCATTAAGAGAAAAAGAGGATAATATTGCTTTAATTAAAGGAATTATAAATAAAGATATCGATATTATTGCTTCTGACCACGCCCCACATTTATTAGAAGATAAGCTTAAAGATGTCAGAAACTGCCCTTCAGGGATTCCTGGAATTGAAACTATAGTCCCTCTAACTCTAAATTTAGTTAATAAAAAACTTATAACTTTATTTGATGCTGTGAGGGTTTTATCAAAAAATCCTGCTAAAATATTTGATATAAACAACAAAATTGAAGAAGGAAATTTAACAAATTTAACTATTATTGATTTAAAAAAGGAAGGAAAAATTAATGCTGAATTGTTTAAATCAAAGGCAAAATTTAGTCCATTTGATGGGTGGGAAGTTAAAGGCTTTCCAATTTATACAGTAGTTAATGGAACTTTATATGAAAGTTATGGGTTTTATTATTAACCATACTTGAATAGAAAAATGTATAAAAATTAAAAAATAAAATTTTAATGTTGAAGTTTAGAGAAGAAATTTTTGGTGAAAGGTATGGTAAGTTTTGACCAAGAAAAGATGTTAAAACCAGCTATAATTGGAGGAGTTATAAACGGTATTTTGGGAGCTATTTGTTGTTTGTGTTACGTTATTGGTGGTGCTGTTGCCGCTCATCTATATGTTAATGCTGGAGGGATTTGTGATTATGAAAACTGTGGATTGGTTGGAGCAATATCAGGAGTTATAGGGGGAATAATAGCTACAATATTAAGCTTTCTATTTATGTCTGCATACTTATCGGCAATTGGATTAAAAGCAGCTATGTTTGCAGGAGCTTCTTTTGTCATTGGGTTTATTACAGCAATCATCTTTGGAGCAATATTGGGAGCAGTAGGAGGAGTAATATATGTTGTTATAAAAAATAGATAAGTGATGTTATGAAAAAATATTATGCACTTATCTTTGTCTCTTTTCTCATTTTCTATTTGGGAATTTTTTTAGCACCTTATTTTGCATTTTTAGGAGAACATTCAAATTTTTGGAAGTTAATTTCAATATGTGTATATTCTATATACTCCCCTATATGCCATCAAATGCCACAAAGAAGCTTTTTTATTTTTGGGCATAAAATGGCTGTTTGTGCGAGATGTTTTGGAATTTATACAGGCTTTTTAATTGGGATGGTTATTTATCTATTCCTTAAAAAATTAGATGATTTTAAAATCCCTAACAAATGGTATTTAATAATTTCATCAATTCCTATGGTAGTTGATGGCACTACCCAACTAATTGGATTGAGGGAAAGTTTTAATGAGTTGAGATTTATAACTGGATTTATTGCTGGTTTTACCATAACTTTTTATATTTTGCCAATATTTTTTGAAATGATTTACAAAAAATTTAAAATTAAGTGAGAATATGTATTATGACCAAAAAATAATAGAAAGAGGTAAATTATATTACAGAAACAATTTAGTCAAATACTGCATAAAATACAAAAATTTTTTATTTGGAGAGGTTATAGGCTCAGAGACCTACAAAGTTAAAGTTGATTTGAATGATAATTATTTTGGTTTATGCACATGCCCATACAAATACAACTGCAAACATGCCTACGCTCTAATTGAGGCATATAAAAACAACAACTATATTGATGCGGAAGAAATATTTAAAGAACTGAAAAACAAAACTAAAGAAGAAATTTTAGAAATTTTAAAAAATTTAGTTGTTAAACATTACCTATGGGATGAGTTTTTAGATACGGATAGTTTGTTAAACAAAGCCATTGGCTTAATAAAACTAATTCCATTAGAGAGAAAAAATATTCATACATTTAAGTCATTTTTAAGGAATCAGTTTGTTAAAAATGCTGATGATGAAGAATTAATAAAGGTTATTGATGAAATGATAAAAGCAGATTTGGATTTTAATAATTCTGATATTATTGAGTCACTGACAATAATATTAGATGAAATCTTTAGAAGAGAAAATAAAGAAGCAATAAAAAAGCTTATAAATTTATATAGGAAGCATAAAAGAGAATTATGGATTGTTGGAGATTATCTAATTATTCACTATGATGATTACTTTGATTATATGGATTAGAGATAGAGGTGTTGTGGAGCTTCCCTTCTATTACTTACAATCTTCTTTAGAGCCCATTCTAAATCTTCTTTACTAACATAATCCCTATTTTCTAATATGGCCCTATGTAGTGCTGGCTTTAAGAATTTCTCTTTAATATCTCTACCACTAAATCCTTTTGTTTTTTCAACGAATTCTTTTAAATTAGCTTTAACAGGAATTGGCATTTTTTTAGCATACAATTCCATAATTTTCAATCTCTCCTCATCATTTGGTAATTTGAACTCAATCTCTTCCTCAAACCTACTTCTAATTGCTGGGTCTAACATGGCTGGGTTATTTGTTGCCGCTATAGTTACAACTCCTTCATTTTCTTTAATTCCATCTAATTCAGTTAATAATGCATTAACTACTTCAGAAACATCTCCTCTTAATGATTGATATTCCCTACTTAATCCTATAGCATCTAACTCATCAATAAACACAATACATGGAGCACTTTCAGATGCTCTTTGATAAAGCTCCCTAATCATTTTAGAAGCATCTCCAACATGCTCTCCAATAAGCTCTGGAGCTTTCACTAATATGAATGATGAATTTGTCTCTGTAGCTAAAGCTCTTGCCATCAATGTCTTTCCAGTTCCTGGAGGTCCATAGAACAATACATTCTTTGGAGCCCATTCTCCAAAGAGTTTTGGATTTTCTAAATACTTCATAATAATTCTACACTTCTTCTTTGCCTCTTCCTGCCCAATAATCTCGCTGAACTTAGCTTTTTTAAACTGTGTTCTAAGAACTTTTTTAGGAGTTTGCAATTTAAATACTGTCTCGCTTGTAATCATTCCTCCCTCTTTTGGATAAGTTGAGATAACTTTGAAAGCGTAATCTGGAAGGATTGAGTTATCAAATAAGTAATCACCCTCTTTAACAATCTCGCCAATCCACTGGTCTCTCGCATAGATGTTAAATAATACAGGGTCATCAGTAGAGACTTTAACGTTCTCGCTACTAACCCTAATTGGGAATCCCGCAGGCTCTAAGACAACGTACTTTAATGATGGTAATGTATCATCGTAAGTTTTAATCTTTGAAAAAGATTTTATTTTTATTGGATTAAATCCAATTTTACTCATAATCTCTCACCAATTTAAATGATGATAATAATAAGGCAACTATATTTATATTCATGAAGTGATATTAATAATTTACTTTATAGTCAATCATCAAAGTTTATCAGTTAATAGGCATTTATAAAACCCTTGTAGGGTTTTATATTCAATACCTTATAAAGCGTTATTTGTCTAATTATTGAATATACCAAAAGTAATGGGGGATGAAATGACATCCATGGATATATTTTTCTTCTTATTCATATTCCTATTGTTTATTTATCCAGAGATGATGATGAGATATAAAATAATGAAAAGGTTGAGATGTATAAGGGAGATTGAGAGAGAAAGAGGGACAAGAGTTATAGCAATGATACATAGGCAAGAAGCATTAACATTCTTGGGAATACCAATATACAAATTTATCACCATTGAAGATAGTGAAGAGATTTTAAGAGCTATTAGATTAACACCAGAAGATATGCCTATTGATTTAATCATCCATACACCTGGAGGTTTAGCTTTAGCGAGTGAGCAGATTGCTTTAGCTTTAAAAGAACATAAAGCAAAAACAACAGTTATAATCCCACATTATGCTATGAGTGGAGGTTCTCTAATAGCTTTAGCGGCTGATGAAATAATTATGGATAAAAATGCAGTTATGGGGCCAGTAGACCCACAGATTGGGCAGTATCCTGCTGCATCTATCTTAGAAGCATACTATAAAAAAGGAGATAGAGTGGATGATGAAACACTAATATTGGTTGATATATCAAAAAAGGCAATTAAACAGATGGAAGAATTTGTTTATGAGTTGTTGAAAGATAAGTATGGAGATGAGAAAGCTAAAGAAATAGCAAAAAAACTAACTTCAGGAACATGGACACATGATTATCCTTTAACAGTTAATAAATTAAAAGAGTTGGGCATTGAAGTCAATACAAATGTCCCAAGAAAAGTTTATGAGTTATTAGAGCTTTATCCACAACCAATGGGTGCAAAACCATCTGTATATTACATCCCTGTCCCATATAATAAAAAAGAAAGTGAAAAAAATGCAAAATAAGAAAATTAAAAAAGTTAAAGTTGGAGATTTTGAGTTTGATGTTGTATTAGCAGATAATTTTATTAAAAGAGGGTTAGGTTTAATGCTTAGAGATATTGGGGATAAAGCTATGCTCTTCCTATATAAAAGAAGAAAGATAACCATGCATACATTTTTTATGCTTTATCCTATTGATGTAATTTTTATTGATAAAGATATGGTTGTTGAAGCTGTAAGATTAAAGCCATGGAAATCATATAAATGCAAAAATTACTCAACGGCAATGCTTGAATTTAAGTGTAGAGATGCTGAGCTAAATAAGCTTATTGGGGAAAAAGTAGAATTTATGAGAGGATAATTATGGATTACTTAAAAATCTTAGAGGATTTAGTAAAAATCAGAACTGACAATAGAATTGGTGTTAAAAAGGCATTTAAATATTTGTCTAATCTTTTCAATAACTTAGGAATAAAAAATACTATCATTGAAGGATGCTTTGTAGCTTATAAAGAAAAGGAAAACTTTGATTTGATATTAAATTCACATATTGACACTGTAAAAGTTCAATCAAATTTTAAAAAGGATGATAATAATTTTTATGGAACTGGGGTTATAGATGCTAAAGGGAATGTAGTTTTAATGATTCATGCTTTTTTAAATAGTAATAACTCTATATTAGTTATCTCTCCTGATGAAGAAAAAGAATCAAATGGTATCTATAATTTTTGTCAATATTTGAGGAATAAAAATAAAATTAAAAAAGATATTAAATGCATAGTTGGAGAGCCAACTGACTTAAATGTTTGTATTGGACATAAAGGGAGGTTTGAGTATATTGTTGAGGCATTTGGTAAAGCGAGGCATGCTTCATCTCAAGGCCTAAATCCAATAGAAATTCTAAGCCAGATTATTTTAGATTTAAAACAAATGCCTTTAGAAAAAATTAAAGTTGATAAAATCTACTGTTCTTCAATAACTCCAACTATAATAAAAGGCGGAATTCAAAGTAATATAATTCCTGACTATGCTTATGTCTTATTTGATGTTAGGAGTGTTGAGAAGGATATAATAAAAAAGATAGACAATTTTTTATCTCAAAAAAATTATTCAAAGCATATAAAAAGTGGATTAAATTCTGAAAGGCATTATGCTGATTTCTACATGCTTGAAAATAAAGAATTGATAAATAAGTTGTCTAAAGAGTTTAAAATATCCTTTTTCAATGCCACCTGTGAAGCATATTACTTCAACAAATTTTTAAACGCTGATACTGTTATTTATGGTGTTGGAAAATTAGAGCTTGCCCACTCTAAGGAAGAATGTTTAAATTTAAATGATTTTGATAGGGGAATTAAAGAAGTAGAGAAGCTTGCAGAGTTAATGATAAATAGTTTAGGGGATTAAAATGGAGGTAAATAAAATTTATTGTATGGATTGCTTAGAAGGTATGAAACAGTTAGAAGATAAGTCAGTTGATGTAGTTGTTACTTCTCCTCCATATAATATTGGTATAAAATATAACAAATATTCTGATAATTTGAGTAGAGATGATTACCTAAATTGGATTGAAGAGGTAGTCAAAGAGATAAAGAGAGTGCTAAAAGATAACGGCTCTTTTTTTATAAATATTGGCTATACTGCAAAAGACCCATGGATTGCCTTTGATGTCGCTAACGTTATAAGGAAGCATTTTAAACTACAAAATACCATCCATTGGATAAAATCAATTGCAATACAAAAAGAGGATGTTGGAAATTATCCAAATATTATAGGAGACATTGCCGTTGGGCATTATAAACCAATAAACAGTGATAGATTTTTAAGTATAATGCATGAATATATCTTTCATTTCACAAAAAATGGAAATGTTAAGTTAGATAAATTAGCAATTGGTGTTCCTTATCAAGATAAAAGCAATATAAAGAGATTTAACAGAAAAGGAGATTTAAGGGATAGAGGAAACACTTGGTTTATTCCTTATGAAACCATACAATCAAAAGAAAAAGAAAGACCACATCCTGCAACATTTCCGCCAAAACTTCCAGAGATGTGTATTAAACTACATGGTGTTAAAAGAACAAACCTTGTTTTAGACCCATTTATGGGAATTGGAAGCACAGCTATTGCATGTATTAGGTTGGAAGTTAATTACATTGGCTTTGAGATTGATGAATATTACTGCAAAGTGGCAGAAGAAAGAATAAAAAAGGAACTTTCAAAAATAAATAAAAAATTTGGAAATATAAAAGAAAATAAGAAAATATTAACTCTTGATGTGTTTATTTAAATGCTATCTTTAAGACGTTCAACAATGTCTTTTAGAGAATCTGCTAATCTTTCTATATCTTGGACACCTGTTGCAGAACCTTTTAACTTTTCTAATTCACTTTCTATTCTTTTAAATACATCCCTTGCTACTACTTTTATTTCATCTTCATTACATGGAATAAATACTCCTCCTTGTGGTCCTGAATTAATTAATGTAGCTACAATACCTTTCTCTTTTAATGGTATTAATACATTATGTTGAAATCTTCCCTATTACTCTTATAACCTACTTTATTCATAATATTATTAATACTTGTCCTACAATCTATTCCACAATGTCCATTATTTAATAAATATTCTACTACTTTAACTTGATACTATCTATTACTACCTACTTGAGCATTTTGATTTTGAGCAATAAAATTCTTTGCTCTTTGTATCCATGGACTGTTATCACATTTTGGGCAGTTTGACATTATTCTCACCCTAAAAGAAAACTTTTAAAGAGATAGAGTTTAATTAAACTTCCCCTCCCCAACCTTGCCATGTCATGCCCCTATTCACTACAAAATTTGATGTCTTACCTCTTCTATTCACCCACACAGAAATAGGACTTTACATCCTTTTAAATATTCTATTTTTTAATATTATAAAACTTATGCTTGCTTATTATAATCCA
Organism: Methanocaldococcus bathoardescens; assembly: GCF_000739065.1. Classification (GTDB taxonomy): domain Archaea; phylum AGJL01; class Methanococci; order Methanococcales; family Methanocaldococcaceae; genus Methanocaldococcus; species Methanocaldococcus bathoardescens. The sequence continues at coordinate 335,623 of NZ_CP009149.1, forward strand.
TAACTTTATTAATTTAAATCTTCTTCGTAAATAATCAATTCCTTTTTATATAACTCTCTATTAGAGGCATTAAACTCTCTCTTAATTCCTCCCTTTAATTTAGATAAGTCAATTATTTTAAAGCCAATAGCATAATAATTATTGTTTCTCTTCTCAATCTTAAATGATAAGCATAAATGAGATGCGTCAAACCTTATCTTTATTCCTTCTTCATCTTTTGATGGAGAGGCATAAAAAGTTCTATGAGATGAGTTTATATTATTCTCATTGAATGTTTTAATTTCGATATAAACTACTCTTCCTTCTCCCTCTTTCTTCCCTTTATACCAAAATTCTATATCAGGATATCCTGTTGATTTTTGCTTACCTTTTTTAGTTTTTGGAGTAATTGCATATCCGTATTTGTTTAAAACATCTTTAACATAATGTTCAATATGATTTCCAACCTCATTAACTCTTTTTGGTATCTTTCCATCTTTAGTTTTTACACCATTTGTATTTTTAATCTCCTCAATAACTTCTTTACATACCTTAATTAAATCATCAATCAATTCTTTATCTTCTTTTTTAGATAAATCAATTGGGATAATCTTATAACTACTTACTACCCTAACAAAAGTGGAAAATGAAATTTTTTCAATTGGTTGCAATATTTGTCGTAAAATTTGCTCTATTTCTTCATAATAGCTTCTATCGTCCATATAAATCACCATAAAATCTCAAAAATTAAATTTCTAAATTTGTAATTCTAATTCCTGTTCCTTTTGATTTATATTTTATATTTAATCCAATTAATAATGGTGTTATTGCCTCTATAATTCTTGATTTTTCTAAATTACCACAATCAATTGCCCTAACTCCATCTATTTGATTAGCTAAATCAATAACAACTTTCTTTGCCTCCTCATCATTTCCACAAACTAAGATATCACAATCAACTGGATTATCCAAATCTTCCAAAACAGCATGACAAACATTTTGAAATGCACTAACTACCTTACTCTCTTTTAATACATTTTGAACCATTTCAGCAACTGAGCCATCTGGAGGAAACAATAATCTTGTTGGTTTATCCCCTATTGCAGTTGCCAAAGGAACACCGATAGAAACAACTATCTTTCCCTTTAACTCTTCTTTCAATTGTTTTATTGTTGATAGAGTGTATTCATAAGGTAAAGATAGGATAACAACATCTCCTTCTTTTGCAGCCTCTTTATTTTCTAAGCCAATTATATCTGCCTCAATTCCTCTCTGCTTTAATATTTCTTTAGCCTTTTTAGCCGCTTCTTCTGCCCTCTCCTTTTTTCTTGAACCAATTATTATCTTATTATTTTTAGCCAACCTTAAAGCTAAACCAAACCCTTGGTCTCCAGTACCTCCCAATATTGCTACTTTCATTTTTTCACCCCAATAAATCTCTTTTTATATCATAGGTCATTAAATCCTCACTAATAATAATTTTAAAGCTCTCATTATACTGTTTAACGTTCATTTTATATAGGTTGAAATATTCCTCCTTATCATACCTTGCTGAGATATGAGTTAAAATTAAAGCCTTTACATTTGCCAATTTGGCTATATTGACGGCATCTCCTATTGTAGAATGCATATTATCTTTAGCAATATCTTTAGAAGAATCATCAAACGTCGCTTCGTGAATTAAGATATCACATCCTAATTCATTTAAATATTTTCCAAAATCTTCCAATGGAACGGTATCTCCACTATATGCTAAACAAAATCCTTTTTTTGGTGGTAACAAAACATCTTCTGGATTTACAATTTCTCCATAAATATTTTTAACCGCCTCTCCATTTTTTAGTTTTTTTAAATCTGGCCCTATTTTAACTCCAAGTTTTTTAGCTTTCTCAATATCTAAACGTGGTTTTTTTCTTTCTTTAAATATATAAGCGTAAGAAGGAATACCATGTTCAGTTGGATAGGCAATTATCTCATAGTTCTCTTCTTTATAGATAGTTATTGGCTTTTTTTCATAAATCTCATAGACTTTTATTGGAAATTCTATATAATGAGCTCCGAGCTTTAATGAGTTTTCAACAACTTCCTTTGTCCCTTCAGGGCCGAATATATTAATTTCTTTATCCCTTCCAAAAAATCCCATACTCTGTAAAAGTCCTGGAATGCCCAATATATGGTCTCCATGTAGATGAGTTATAAATATATGGTTAATTTTCATCGGCGATACTTCAGTAAAAAGCATCTGTCTTTGGATATTTTCACCACAATCAAATAAAAAAACCTCTCCTCCAAATTTAAATGCTATCCCTATATGATTCCTATTTTTTGATGGAACTGCCGCTCCAGTTCCTAAGAATATCAATTTCATAATAATCATCCAAATATTATTATTTTATATTTTCTAAATACTCCTTAATTACATCTTCAAACTCTAATTCATCTACCCATTTTTTCATACTGTTGCACCACTCTTCCATAGTCTTTTTTATGATTTTCTTTGTTTCTTCAAATGGAATTGCCTCGTAAATAAAATAATAACCTCCATCTTTTATATTAACCTGCCTTCTTTTAACTAAACCTGCATTCATTAAATTTTGAACTGACCTTTGAACTGTACTTCTATCCCTATTAATTCTCTCAGCAATATCATTTATTTTTGATGGGCCGTTTTTTAAAATATCAAAATAAACTTTAACATCAGAAACTTTTATACCAAAAACGCATGCCATTAAACTATCAAACGTCCAAGTTGTGCATGGCGTTTTTAATAAAAGTTTACTCATATTATCACCTTCATGGTTGTGGCATTGACATTAACTAACTATATCATTATATTTAAAGATTATCTTTTAATACAATCAATCAAAATTTTAATAATTCTCTTTCCACTCTTCCCATCCCCAAACGGATTTTCCCAAGTCCTCTCTTTATTAAGCATTATTTCAATCGCTTTAATTAATTTTTCTTTATTATCACCAACTAATATATTAGCCCCTACTTCAACGGTTTCGGGTCTTTCTGTATTGTCTCTCAAAGTTATACATGGGATTTTTAATATGCAAGCTTCTTCTTGAACTCCACCACTGTCTGTTAAAATTAGCTTAGCATTCTTTTCTAACATTAAAAATTCTAAATATCCAACTGGTTCAATAATTTTTATTTTTTTGTTGCTTTTTAGTTTATCAAACAGATTAAACTCTTCCAATCTTTTCTTAGTTCTCGGATGGATTGGGAAAACAATATATTTTTCATATATTTCAGTTATCGTAAATATTCCATCTATAATATTTTTTAATCTTTCTTTATTATCGACATTCTCAGCCCTATGTAAAGTTAATAGAAAATAATCATCATCAACAATATTATCGAAAAAAGCTTTAATGTTTTCATTTTTTTCAGCAATCTTTAAATTTTGTAAGGTGGCATCGACAATTGTATTTCCCACGACAAAAATCTTATTTTCTTCAATTCCTTCCCTTAATAAATTATTTTTAGCTATTTCAGTTGGGGCAAAAAGATAATCACTAATATGGTCAGTTAAAACCCTATTTATCTCTTCAGGCATATTTTTATCAAAACTCCTTAATCCTGCCTCAACATGGGCTATATCGATTTTTAATTTTGAAGCTACTAAAGCTCCAGCTAAAACAGTGTTTGTATCTCCCTGAACTATAACAACATCTGGATTTTCTTTTAAAAGAACTTTCTCTATCTCTATTAACATCTTTCCCGTCTGCTCTCCATGAGTCCCAGAACCAATGTTTAAATTGTATTTCGGTTTTGGTAAGTTTAACTCTTCAAAGAATATCTTGTCCATGTTTTCAGAATAATGCTGATTAGTGTGGATGATATGCCAGTCTTCATTAGTTTTTTCTAAAGCTCTAATTATTGGGGAAAGCTTAATTATCTCTGGCCTCGTCCCTAAGATTATTGAAAGCTTCATTTTATCAACTCCAAAATAATTAAAAATCTAAATCTATATATTATTTTTTCAAATAAAAAATTAATTAAAAGAAATATTTAAGGTTTTTCAATCTTCACTGCTTTCCCATCTCTCCACTCTACAAATATTGGTTCATCTGGAATATCATCTAATTGCTTGAAGTATTCTACTGCCGCCTTTGTTCCCCATCTATCTGAACCTGCTAAGAGGATTACTAAATGTCCATTGATGATTTGTTTCTGAATAACTCCCCTATTCTTACCTGGATAATCGTTAGTTATCTTAACTGGGAATGTCCACATATACTTCTTAACTAATGGATTAGCTACTGGACCTCCAACTAAGATGCAATCTTCTGTTATTGTTAATGGTTGATTTATTAACTCTGTAGTGTTTTTAAGGCATTTTGCTGATAAGTTGTTGTCTATTTCTGAACCTATTATTATTTTAGCTTTATGGACAATTTCTTTTATTTTCTCTGATTTGATGTCTTGTGCAACATCTGAATATATTTCATCTGGTTTATTATCAATTATATACTTCCCAACTGGTGCAATTAATGGATATGAATCGTTGTTGTTTAAATTAATTACATAAGCTGTATCTCCAATCCCATCTCCATCTGAGTCATTTCCAGTATAGTCAGAGTAGTAGTTTCCTAAGTAGTTTGTGTATGTTTGTCCATTGTATGTGTAGTTTATTGGTGTTGGTGAGTGGAAGATATTGTTGTGTGAGTTGGAAATTAGGATATCCCAATAAGTATTGTTTATGAAGTTGTTTAGATAGATTATGTTGTTGTTGGATGAACTATCAAGGGAGATTCCAGATTTACTATTCAAAAAATTTACATTAGTTATTGTATTATTGGACGAATGCCAAAGGTTAATCCCATCTAAAACATTTGCATCAGATATTTTGTTATTGGATGAATACTCAAGGCAAATTCCGTTACTACCACTATTCAAAGTAGTTACATTGATTATTGTGTTGTTGGATGAATCTTTGAGGTAAATTCCCTCAACATTATTATTCAAAACACTTATATTTGTTATTGTGTTGTGGGAAGAACTATCAAGGTAAATCCCATGAATAAACTCACTAACAACCAAGTTATTTATTATAATATTTTTATGCCCATTTACATAAACCCCATAGGTAAAACCTGCATTATTTCCATCCAAAACCTTCCCATTACCATCTAAAACAACATTATCCGCATTTATTGTGATTGCTGTTGTTGTTAGGTTTGTGCAAGAAGTATTTAAAATATAATAACCACTCTGATTTATTGTGTATGGTAGTGAGTTGATGTATGTGGCTCCACAAACGCTTCCTACCATTCCTAAAGCCAAAATCGTTAGCAATATTAAAAGATGCCTTTTCATCACCATCACCAATTATTACTTTATAATTTTAAACTACTTTTTAATTGTATCTTAAAAAATACAATATTTTCTTAATTTGAATTCTATATATATTACTATCAAACATAAATCGAAAAGTATTTATACAAGAATATTCTTTTAATCTACATAAGTAAAGTAAATAAACAATATAAAAAGTTTAAAAATAGTTATTCCTCATATTTTGCTGTTAAAACCTCTCTAATCTTTTTAGCCCTCTCTTTTCCAACCCCTTCAACTTTCATCAACTCTTCCTCTTTTGCTGTGAATACATTTTCTACTGTTTTAAAGTGCTTTAATAATCTTTCGGCTAAAGCTCCACCAACGTCTGGTAAGCTCTCAACAATGAATTTCTGCTGTTCTTTTAAGGACATTGTAGTTTTTCCATATCTTACCATAACTGCTCTTTTCTCTTTTATTTGCTCTTTCTCAGCAATCTTTATTAATAAATCTGCTGTTTCTTCAGCATTTTTTGTAAATATTATTGGAATACCAAAGTCAAAGATTATTGATAAAATAGCTCCTTTAATGGCATTTTCATGCAATCTACTAAAGTTTTCACCTTCAATTATTAATAATGGCTTTTCAACTTTTCTAAGGTTTTTTAACTGGTTAAATAACCTCTTATCAATTATTGAATCTACAAAGTCCTCAGCTGTCTTCCTCTCAACAACTACCCTATCACTTAAAACATAGTCACCAACTTCTAAGGTTTTTAACTCAACATCTACATAGTTATGTAAAAGTTTAGCCATGTTTTTTTCTCTAACATCTACAATAATTTTTATTGGTTTTTTTAATGTTTTTATATTTTCAATCTTAGGTTTTTCTTTAGTACCATCTTCTGCTTTAGTTTCAATCTGTTTAATAAAGTCCAATATTGTTACTGGCTTTTTAGTTTTTTCATTTTCTTCTTTTATTGCAGTTTTTGGAGTTATATTATTCTCTTCTTCAGTTTCCATATTTTCTGTTTCTTTTGTCTTTTCTTCTATCTCTTCTTTACTTTTTTCTTCAAATTTTTTCTGTAATCTTTTATTTAACAAATAGCACATATTTTTTAATAATCTCTTCATTTCTCTCTCTTTATACAAAGCACTTTTGTAATAAGCTTCATCAGCTGTTCCCTTAGCTATTAAAACATAAACTCTTCCCCCTTCCCCCCTCATTGCCCTACCTCTTCTTTGAATAAATCTAATCTCTGAAGGAACTGGCTCATAAAATATGATATAATTTACTGTTGGAATATCAATTCCTTCTTCAGATACGCTTGTTGAAACCAAAACGCTCCCTTCTCTTTTAAATTTCTCTATTGCTTCTATTTGCTGTTTTTGGCTCATCCCTTTTCCTTCTTTATTTGCCTGACCAATAAATCTTATTGCTTTAATCCCATTTTGAGTTAAAAGATTAACTATCTTCTCTACAGTATCCCTATATTGAGCAAAAATAATAATTCTCTCATCCTTATTTTTTTCCAAAATATTCTTGGCAATATAAACAACTTTATCTAATTTTGGATGCTCAACATTAGATTTCATTAAGAGATGAACTGCTTCTCTAACTTTCTCATCATTAACAATAGATTTAGCTGATTTTGTTCTCTGCATGGATAATTTATTTATATAATTTAAAAATACACTCTTTCCCTGACTTTCTAAAAGTTCTTTAGCGTGCATCAATTTTAATGCCTCTGAACAAACTCTTATAAGTTCATACTTTACTTCTTCATCATAGGAAAATAGCTTAGAATTTAGCTCAATAAGTTCTGTTTTTGTTACATTAGCAATAGAATTTATAACTCCAAAATCTTTTAATATCTTCAATCTCTCTTTTAATGCTTCATTTATCAATTTTAATGCTTTTTTAAATTCGGCCGGCAAATCAACTCTAATTGGAATTAACCTTACCTTAGCAATATATGGTTTTACATCCTCATCATCCTCAGTTCTAACCTCAACATGCTCAATCCCTAAATTCTCACAAATTTCCATTACCTTATCTATATCAGAACCTGGAGAAGCAGTTAATCCTAAAACATGGCATTTATCTTTAAACTTTTTTGCTACAAAGGCATATGCATGGTCTCCTGTAGTGTGATGAGCTTCATCAGCTATTAATAAAACAAACTCATCCACATTTATTCTTCCAGCTACAATATCATTTTCAATAACTTGTGGTGTAGCAATGAATATTTTTCCTTTTTTATACAATTCAGCCCTCTTTTTTGGGGAAATTTTCCCAGTTAATGCAATTATTTTATCTTCATCAATATTTAAAATTTCTTTTAACCTATTGCAGTGTTGCTCAACTAAAGGTCTTGAAGGGGCTAAGATTAAAATTTTCCCATCTTTTTTTGTTAAAATACCTGCTATTACCAATATTGCTATAGCTGTCTTCCCTAAACCAGTTGATAAAACACATAAAGTTTTTTTCTTTAATGCATTTGCCGCAATAATCTGCTGATACAACCTTGCCTCTAAAGTTTTTGGTTTTATTAATGGATGTTCAATATACATAACCATCCAACTCTTTAATCTGTTAAAATTCTGCTAAAAATTAAAATTATAGAGTATTTTTAAATTTCTTCGAACTCTTTACGTCTTTTTCTTCTTATGAAGTATAGGATAAGTATTATAATAGCAATTACTCCGCAAATTATATAAATAAGATTTAATGATTCTTGTTTTTCTAATTTTTCTACATGTATATCGAATATTTTTGTAGTATTATATGAATTGTGGTAGTCATCAAAATATGTAATACTTACTTTAATCAGAATATCTCCAAAATCATTTATTTCAAAGACTGAAGTATCATAATCATCTTCATCCAAATCTCCAATATACTTAGTATAATTTTTTCCATTCACAGTTAAAGTCATTACACAATGCCTAATCTTTGTAGTTCCTCTATTTGCAATTCCAATGGTTATTTCAGCATAATCTCCTTTATTTTTTACATCATCTAAGTAAATATATGGCTGATTTTCATAAATCTTTTTTAAAACTTTTATATTTAAAGGAATTGTTAAATTATACTGATTTCCGTCCTCTCCAATCCAAAACAATTTTGCATTAATTGAATATATTCCATTTTCAATCTCTGGAACTGCATATATTTTTATAGGGATAATATACTGGTTACCTGCTTTTAAATATCCAATAAAAATTGAACTACCTCCTAAAATGTTGATTTTATCATTTCCAATTAAATAGAGGTTTAAATATTTTGCATTTCCAGTCCCTACATTTTTTATATCTAATTTTATAGTTTCTGTTTTTCCAGGGTTTATTGAAGTATCATTTATTTTTAATTGAAAACTTGCTATCCCATATACTGGAAGGTAATATACTTTAGTAAGTTCATAGTGATGGATTATCTCCTCCCTGTCTTCTTTATCAACCTCATCATAACTTACTTTTACATCTATTCTATAATCTCTTGATGGGGCATTCTCATCTACATGTAGTTTGAAATATACAGTATCTGATTCTCCAGGATTTAAATGGCTAATTGTTGCCTTTCCTTTAATTGGATTAACTTGTCTTAACTCAAAAGGATAATGAGGAGAAATCTCAACAACTATATTCCTAACCTCATTATCATAATTATCATTGTTTATCTTAATCCACAAATCTACATCATCCCCCGGATGAATAATATTTGGCTGATATTGAATTTCATCAACTTGAATAGCAGAGATTGAAGATAATACAATAAATCCAATTAGAATCATTAAAAATTTTTTAAACATCATATCCCCCAAAATTAATTTATATATAGAACTTAAGCTTAATATTTATATATAAAGCTTTAGATATTTTTGGGGAAATCTATGAAAGTTGAAGATATTGTTATCTTTGCATTTAAAAATATGAAGCAAAAAAGAACTCAGAGTTTATTGACAATTATTGGTATTGTAATTGGAGTTTTAGCAATGGTTAGTTTAATCTCTTTGGGATATGGCGTTCAAAATTACATACATGAGGAAATGATGAAAATGGGTTCTAATAAAATAACCATCCTTCCTATAAAACAGTTTGGCATTCCTCCTTCACATCTATTTACAAAAAAAGAGGTTAAAGCAATTAAAAATGTTAAAGGCGTCGATACAGTTATGTATGGTTGGTATGGTGGGTGTGAAATAGAATACAACGGAGAGAAAAAGTTTGTATCCTATTATTATGCAACCCCTTCAAAATTAAGAGAGGTTTATAAAGATAGTGGTTACGATATTGAAAAAGGTAGGTGGTTGGAGGATAATGATAAGTATGCATGTATTATTGGCCATGGAACTGCCCATAACTTGTTTGATAGAGAAATAAAAGTTGGGAATGTGATAAAAATTAAAGACAAAAAATTTAGGGTTGTTGGAATTTTAAAGCAGATAGGAAATCAGCAGGATGATAATTCAGTAATTTTAAACATAGATGTTGGAGAAAAACTATTTGGAAATGAGGGAAAATATAACTTCATTTCAGTAACTGTAAAAGATGGAGAAGATATAGAAAAAGTTTCAGAAGAGATTAAAAAAGTCCTAAAAAAATCTTTTGGAGATGAAGAGTTCTCTGTTTTAACTGCTGAGCAGTTAGCAGAAACTGTCAGTTCAGTTCTTGGAGTTATTACTATATTTGTTGTTGGAGTTGCTGCAATCTCATTATTGGTTGGGGCTGTTGGTATCTCAAACACTATGCATATGAGTATTTTAGAAAGAAGGAAAGATATTGGGATATTAAAAGCATTAGGAGCAGAGACAACAGATATCTTAGCAATATTTGTTGTTGAGTCAGGATTTTTAGGGTTGTTTGGTGGGGTTATTGGTTTAATTTTGGGAATTTTATTGGCAAAAGTTATTGAAATGTTTGCCCATAAAATGGGTTATTTAATGGTTAATGCGTGGATTTCTTATGAGTTGATTGTTGGGGTTTTAGCATTTTCATTTTTAGTTGGAATTATTAGTGGTTATTTCCCAGCAAGAAGTGGGGCTAAGTTAAATCCAATAGAGACATTGAGAGGGGAATAGATTTGATAAGAGCTGAAAATGTATGGAAAATTTATGGTAGAGGAGAGGCAAAAACAATTGCCTTAAAAAATATTAATTTGGAAATTGAAGAAGGAGAGTTTGTTATGATAATGGGCCCTTCTGGATGTGGAAAATCCACTTTATTGAATATTTTGGCTCTTTTAGATATACCAACAAGGGGGGAAGTTTATTATAAAGGGAGAAAAACAAGTTCAATGAGTGAAAATGAAAGAGCTATTTTTAGAAGAAAAATTAGTGGATTTGTCTTTCAGCAATTTCATTTAATAAAAACACTAACTGCATTAGAAAATGTTGAACTACCAATGATTTTGGATGAGAAGGATAAATATTATAGGAGAAAAAGAGCAAAAGAATTATTAGAAATGGTTGGTTTAAAAGATAGATTAAATCACTACCCCCATCAACTAAGTGGAGGACAACAGCAGAGAGTAGCGATAGCAAGAGCATTAGCAAACAATCCTAAGATAATATTTGCTGATGAACCAACAGGAAATTTAGATAGTAAAAGTGGAATAGCAGTTATGAATATTTTAAAAGAATTGAATGAGAAAGGGATAACTATAATTATGGTAACACATGAGCAGGAATTAACAAAATATGCTTCAAAGATTATTAAACTAAGAGATGGGGAGATTGTTGAAATTGTTGAGCAATAGATTAACAATATTTTGTTTTTTATTTTAATTTTACTTATTTTAGCTCATCTAACCTATCTGCCCATCTCATTAAAATCTCTCTCGCTTTTTTAAGTTTAGAATTACTATAATCCAATAAAAACTTTAAATAATCATTATCTACAAATATTTTCCCATCTTCACCTATTGGGGCATCTACTTTATAGGTTGTTAAAATTTCAACAATAACTCTTTTATCTGAAACTGATTTTATAGAAGAAGCTTTTAATCCAGAGTGTATGGCTAATTCAAGCATCTTTTTTGCTGATTCTATGTCTTTGCAAGCAATATGCAATATAGGGGAATTCATAACAAAAACTATATAACCTTCTTTTCTCTCTTTTAATGCATCAAACATCTCATCATAAGTTGCGTAGTGATGCCACTTTCCAAGCCATCTTGAATATAGCTTTGGATTTTTATATTTTGGGATTTCCATTATCCCTACTCTGCCAATACAGCTGGATGTTGTATAATAATTATCAATTTCATTGATTTTGTTTAGTATTGGGATTATCTCCTCATCAACTAAACCTTCTCTTATAGCAAGTTCTAAATTCATTAATGTCCTCTTTTTATCCTCTAAAAATCCCATAGTCTCACTTAGAATTGTTTTCCTAAGAAACTTTAGTAAAGTTTCATCAAAACGATGCATTAAGGGGACTAAAGCCCCCTAATGTCTCTTAGTATAGCAATAGGAAGCTATACGATGTGAATACTAATAAATCCTAATTTACACCTCCACCTTTTGGTGGAGGTGTTAGCTTTGATGAAACTTTCTTAAAGTTTCAAGCAAAAAGTTTTTAAATCCCTTCTATGTCAAATCAACATTAAAAATAATAATTAATAATTATTAGGATTTCTATCAACGTGTGGTGTTATTTATGATACCGATGATATATAAAGAGATGTGCCCCAACTGCAGTGGGGAGATAACAAGTGAGAGATTAGAAATAGGAGTTTGTGAAAAATGTTTAAAAGAAGAAAATGTCTTTGAAAAATTAGAGCTATGTGAAAAACTTAGAGAAGAGAAAACTTTAGATAATTTAAAAAATTACTGCATTATTTGGAATGAATTTAAAGAATTTGAAGAGTTTGTAAAAGATTTAAGATTTGAACTTTTAAGTATACAAAAGATGTGGGCAAAGAGAGTTTTAAAAAATAAAAGTTTTTCAATAGTAGCACCAACAGGAGTTGGAAAGAGTTTCTTTGGCATATTGATGTCTCTGTTTTTATCTAAAAAAGGAAAGAAATGCTATATAATTCTACCTACAACACTCTTAGTTAAACAAACTTATGAAAAAATGTTATCTTTAATAGAGAAAAATAAGTTAGATATTGATGTGGTTGCTTACCATTCAGAATTATCAACAAAAGAAAAGAAAGAGGCAAAAGAGAAGATTGAGAATAACGATTATGATATACTAATAACAACATCCAACTTTTTAGCAAAAAATCCACCAAACAACACATTTGACTTTATATTTGTTGATGATGTCGATGCTCTATTAAAAGCATCAAAAAACATTGATAGAACTTTAAAATTGCTTGGATTTGATGAAGATATTATAAATGAGGCATATAAAATCATCTATCTAATAAAGATTGGAAAAATAGAAGATGCATTAAAAAAGAGAGAGATTTTAAAGGAAAAAATATCTAAAATAAAACATGGATGCTTAATTATCGCCTCTGCAACCGGAAAGAGTTATGGGGATAGAGTTAAGCTTTACAGAGAACTTTTAGACTTTGAAATTGGATTTGGAATGAATAAGCTTAGAGACGTTGTCGATATTTACGATGAAGAGTTTAGCAAACAAAAAGTTTTAGAATACATAAAATTGTTTGGTTCTGGTGGGATTGTATTTGTTTCAATTGATTATGGTATTGAGAAAGCACAAGAAATTGAGAAATTCTTATTAGAGAATAATATCAAAGCAAAATTAATCCATTCAAAAGATAAAAAAGGATTTGATGATTTTAGAGAAGGAGAGATAGATGTTTTGATTGGTGTTGCCTCATACTATGGTGTTTTAGTTAGAGGTTTAGATATGCCTGAAAGAGTTAGATATGCAATATTTTATGGAATTCCAAAGTTTAAAATTAAATTGAAGGAATACATAAACAACTTAAAAGAGAAAGGGGAATTAAAAGAAGATATTGACATTGAAGGAAAAACAGAAGAGGAAATTAAAAAAATAGTTGCCGAAAAATTAAAAATAAAGAATTTTTCATTGAGGAAAGAAGATGATGAATATTTATTATTAATTCCTGATGTAAAAACTTACATCCAAGCATCTGGAAGAACATCAAGAATGACAGAGTTTGGTTTAACCAAAGGAGCAAGTATCGTGTTGGTAGATGAGAAAGAGATTTTTGAATATCTCAAAAAATACATATTGTTTATGTATGAGAGTGAATTCAAGAAGATTGATGAAATAAACTTAGAAGAGCTAATCAAAAAGATTGATGAAGACAGAGAGAAGATAAAATTAGGAAGAGCTAAAGGAAAAGTTCCTGATTTATTAAAATCAGTTTTAATGGTTGTAGAAAGTCCTAACAAAGCAAGAACCATTGCAAATTTCTTTGGAAAACCGTCAGTTAGGAAAATAAACAATAGAAATGTTTATGAAGTTTGTATTGGTGATTTAAATTTAATTATAACTGCAAGTGGGGGACATGTGTTTGATTTAGTTACAAGAGAGGGCTTTTATGGAGTTAAGATAGAGGATAACTTATACATCCCAATATATGCATCAATTAAAAAAGTGAATGGAGAGCAATTTACAGACCAAAAGAATTTAGAAGAATTAATAAAGCAATTAATTGAGAGAGGAGAGAAAGTAAATGCAATGGATGCAAAGGAAAATATAGAAATTATTAGAGAGATTGCAGATGAAGTTGATGCCATATTTATAGCAACAGATATTGATACTGAAGGAGAGAAAATTGGTTATGATATAGCCATAAATGCCTTTCCATTCAATAGGAATATTTACAGAGTTGGTTTTAATGAGATTACAAAGAGAGCTATATTAAAGGCAGTAGAATCATTTAAAAAAGGAGAAGAGCTTAGCTTGGATGAGAATAAAGTTAAAGGTCAAATAGTTAGGAGAATAGAAGATAGATGGATTGGATTTAGATTAAGTCAAAAATTATGGGATGTATTTAATAAAAAATACCTTTCAGCTGGTAGAGTTCAAACACCAGTATTGGGATGGATTATAGAGAGATATAATGAGCATAAAATAAAAGTCCCTTATTTATCCTTAAAATTAGAAAACAATATCTACATTGGAAAGGTTTGGGAAAAAGAATTTGATAAAGATGAAGTTGAGGTTGAAATAAAGGTTTATGAAAAAGAAATTTCTCCTCTCCCACCATTTACAACAGATACATTATTGGAGGAAGCTACAAAGAGATTTGGCTTAAGTGCTGATGAAGTGATGGCTATAGCCCAAGAATTGTTTGAACTTGGATTATCCACATACCACAGAACCTCTTCTACAAGAGTTTCATTAGATGGGATGAGGGTAGCGAGAGAATATCTAAAGCTAAATAATTTAGAGGACTATTTAAAAAATAGAGAGTATTTTATGGAAGGGGCTCATGAATGTATAAGGCCTACAAAACCAATGGACACTGAAGAGCTTATAGAGTTTTTAAAAGAGAACAATATAAAATTAACCAAAAATCACATAAAAGTTTATGATTTGATATTTAGAAGATTTATTGCTTCTCAAATGAAAGAAGCAGTTGTAGAGTATGAGGAAATTTACATAAAAGATTTAGATGAGAAGATTGAAGGCTATGTAGATATAAAGTTTGATGGATGGAGTAGAATTTATAACTTAAAGTTAAAAAAGCTTCCAAAGATTGAGAAAAGCTCTTTAAAAATATTAGAGAAAAAAGTTAGAAAAATCCCAAAAGTTCCATTGTATGATGAAGGAGAGGTTGTTAAGTTAATGAAAGAGAGAGGTATTGGAAGGCCTTCAACCTATGCTCAAATAATTAAAAAGTTGTTAGATAGAGGATATGTGGTTAAGAGTAAAGATAAAAATAAGCTAATTCCAACAAAATTGGGAATTGAAGTTTATAATTATTTGATAAATAATTATCCTCACCTAATATCTGAAGAGAGAACAAGAGAATTGGAAGAAATTATGGACAAAATTGAAAATGGAGAAGCTGATTATTTAGAAGTGCTAAAAGCTTTACATGAGGAAATTTTGAGTATAAAATAATTTTATAACAAATCTCTCAAAATTCTAAATCCTATCCCAAAATCTAATGATTTTAAAATTTTCATTGCCAAAGATGCCTGCTTATCCATATCTCCATGGTTATTAATATATTCAATCAAATCACTCTTTGCCAATTTTCCAATAATTTCATCTAAAGTATCATTTCCTAACTTTAAAAAGATTTTTCTAATTCTAATACCATTTTTTATTTCATTTCCAAATTTTTCTTTCCATTTTTTATCATAAATCTCTAATCTACTTATTTCACCATTTAAATATTTACTAATAACTTCTCCTGCTATTTTCCCGCCCATTGCTCCAAAATACAGTCCTCCCCCACTTAGAGGCTTTACATGACAAGCGGCATCTCCAGCCAATAAAACATTATCTTTAACAGTCCTCTCTAAATATCCAATTGGCAAAGAGCCAGAGGAAAATTCAATTATTGTTGCATTTCTCAATATTTCCTTTGCTATTTCATTTTCATTTATAAATTTCATGAGTTTATTGTAACAGTTGCCTTTATCTATTAAACCTACTCTAACTCTATCCTTTCCCATTGGAATAATCCAAGTAAAAAACCTCTCTGAATATCTTTTATCTAAGAAAACATAGACAAAATCTTCATCTACGTTAGCATTTACCATCTCAAATTGACAACTTGACAAAATTTCTCTATTTTTATTATTTACTAAGCCCAATTTTTTTCCTGTTATACTTTTAGAACCATCAGCTCCAACAATAACTTTTGGATTTAAATATATTTCTTCTCCCAAGTGAGTTATTTTAACTTTATAATCATTTTTATCTTTTTCAATTTCTCCATAAGCTTTTAACAAAAAATCACATTTTTTTGAAACTCTTATAGCAATATCTTTATCCATAACTTTTCTCTCAAAAACATAAGCTCTAATTTCTTCATTTCCAATTTTCACCGAATTATTTTTTGAGTATATATAAGCACCTCTAATCCTATTAACAACTCCTTTTGGGTTGCCAAGCTCTTTAACTCCATTTTTGCTAATTAAGCCAGCACACTGCAGAGGAACACCAATACTTTGATGCTCTTCAACAATCAAAACTTTACCGTTTTTTATGTTCTCTCCTGTTATACAACCAATCGGCCCCCCACCAATAATCACAACATCATAATCATTGCTATTCACATTTACCACCAAATAGAAAGATTTATATGTTCTTTATAATGTAAAGTTAGTGCTTGTATACTTGGATATCCAAAACTAGGGATTGGTGAGATTGTGGATATTGTATTATTTCTTGGATATCTATCAATTCTTTTTGCTGGAGGAGCTATAATAGCAAAAATTGCTAAAAAGATAGGTATTCCTGATATACCTCTATTACTGATATTTGGACTTGTATTATCTGCTCTAAATATTATTCCAAAAAATATTGTTACAAGCTCTTTTGATTTTATTGGAAACTTTGGGTTAATAATTTTATTGTTCATAGGTTCTTTTGAAATGGAATGGAACATTATGAAGAGAGTATTGGATGTTATTTTAAAACTTGATATACTGGCGTTATTAATTGTTTGGATTATATCAGGAATCGTATTTAACTTTGTCTTTCATCTCCCAATTTTGTCATTAATTGGTTTATTATTTGGAGCTATTGTCTCTGCCACAGACCCAGCTACTCTAATCCCAATATTTTCTAAAATGGATATAAATCCTGAAGTAGCAATAACATTGGAAGCAGAGAGCGTCTTTAACGACCCATTGGGGATTGTTGTAACGTTAATATGTTTATCAGCTCTTGGTTTAGCTAAAGCTGAAAATCCAATTCTTGAATTTATCTCATTAGCTGTTGGAGGAATTATATTAGGTCTTATTGCAGGTAAGTTTTATGAATCTATTATATCAAAAATTAAGTTTGAAGATTATATAGCTCCATTTACATTAGGATTGGCTATTGCATTTTGGTATTTTGCTGAGGGAATTTTCCCATCAATAACAGGATATGAGATTAGTGGGTTTATGGCTGTAGCAATAATGGGTCTTTATATTGGAAACATTATAGTGCATAAAAAAGAACATAAAGAGGATATGGAAAAGGTTGCCATGTTTTTGGATGAGTTGTCAATATTTATTAGGATACTAATCTTTGTATTATTGGGAGCAAGTATCTCTATACCTCTATTAGAAAAATACGCTGCTCCAGCGTTTATATGTGCATTAGGTTCTATACTTTTAGCAAGACCTGTTGGTGTTTTAATAGCCACAGCCATCCCACCAATTAGACCTCTTGCTGAAAGAATTTACATTGCTTTAGAAGGGCCGAGAGGTGTAGTTCCAGCAACGTTATCGGCAATGGTTTATACTGAAATTATGAAACATCCAGATATTGTCCCAAAAAGTGTAGCAAGTTTAATGCCACCAACAGAATTAGCTGGGACTATATTAGTGGCAACCTTTATGACAATAATAATTAGTGTTGTTTTAGAAGCTTCATGGGCAAAACCATTAGCAAATATATTATTGAAAAATAAAACCTCAACTTCTTAATATTAAAATTCTTTAAAAATTCTAATTTTTTACCACTCTCTTAAAATTTTCATTATAATGTGTGAAACCATGATTTATATAGTTGGAATTGGCCCAGGAGATAAAGATTATCTAACCTTAAAAGCAATAAAAATAGTTGAAAATGCTGATTTAGTTGTTGGTAGTAAGAGAGCTTTGGAATTATTCAATATAGACAAAGATAAAAAAATAATTCTAACAAAAAATTTAATTGATGAATTAAAGGAATTAATAAAAAACAAAGATATAAAAAATAAAAAGATTGTCATATTATCCACAGGAGATCCATGTTTTAGTGGGCTATTAAAAACTCTATTAAAGATTGGTGCTAAAAAAGAAGATATTGAAGTTATCTCTGGAATTTCATCTATACAAATAGCAGCAGCAAAATTAAAAATCTCTTGGGAAGATTATAATATAATAACTCTTCATGGAAAATCTGAAAATAAAGAAAAGCTTTTAAATTTAATAAAAAATCATGAGAAAGTCATCTTCTTACCAAACAATTTAAAGGAAGATGCAAAATTTTTAATAGACAATGGTATAAACCCTAACACAAAAATCTGGGTGTTGGAAAATCTAACATACTCAAATGAGAAAATTAGCTTAAAATCTTTAAAGGAGATAATTAAAGAGGACTTTTCCTACCTAACAGTTTGTATTTATAGGGGAGAAGATGATTAGAGAGCTATTGTTAATAGGAGTTGGAGGATTTTTTGGAGCTATTTTTAGATATTTAATTAGTGGAATCATCCCAGTAAAATTTGGCATACCAACTGGAACGTTAGCAGTTAATTTAATAGGTAGTTTTATCTTAGGATTCTTAATGTATAGCTCTCTACTTACATCAATGCCAAGTGAATATAAATTGTTTATTGGAACTGGTTTTTGTGGGGCTCTAACAACATTCTCAACATTTTCTTATGAAACCTTTGCCTTAGTTGATGAAGGACTGTTATTTAAAGCTCTACTAAATATATTAATCAATGTAGCTGGCTGTTTAATTATGGTTTATTTTGGTAGAACTGTAGTTTTAGTTATCTTTAAATAGGTGGAATCCATGATAAAAGTAAAAATTTTAAAAATTTATTTAAGGGAAGGGGATAAATTTGAAGGAGAACTGATGTATAAACATATAGTTAAAATACTAAAAAGGGAGGGGATTAGTGGGGCTACCGTTTATAAAGGGATATGCGGTTATGGAGTTAGAGGTATAGCTGAGGTGGATATATTTAGATTATCTATAAACCTTCCAGTGATTATTGAATGCATTGATATTGAAGAAAATATAAATAAGGTATTGCCTAAGTTATATGAAATTATCAAAGATAATGGGTTGATAGTAATAACTGACGGTTACGTGTATAAAGGTGAAACTCATGAGTAATGTATTAGAAAAAATAAATAATTTCTTTAAAGAAAAGAGTTGGATAAAGGTCTTTTTAATTGTATTAATGTTGATGTTTATAAGTTTCCAGCTGAGAGCTCAGACAGCAGATATGAAATTCGCTCAAGATAACGAATTTTTAAAAAATATGTTTTCAGATGAACATGGAAGAATGTATCTTTTAGCATTAGACCCTTACTACTATTTAAGGTTGAGTGAGAATCTTTACAACAATGGACATTGTGGAGATACAACAAAAATCATTAATGGAAAAGAAGTGCCTTATGATTTATACCAATATGCACCTCCAGGACATCCAATGTCTTGGGAACCACCAGTTATCTGCTTAGCAACATTGGCAATCTATTACATATGGCATTCTATTGATGCAACCGTAACCATTATGAACGCTGCCTTCTGGGTTCCAGCAGTTTTAGGGATGTTATTGGGAATACCAATTTATTTCATAGTTAGGAGAGTTACAAATAGCAATATTGGAGGAATTGTTGGGGCTATAGCTCTAATCTCAGCTCCTTCTTTATTATACAAAACATCTGCAGGTTTTGCAGACACACCAATATTTGAAGTTCTTCCAATACTCTTTATAATATGGTTTATTCTTGAAGCAATACACAGCCAAGAAAAAACAGCATTATTCAAAAAAGATTTAAAAAATCCTGTCGCATTATTTGTAATTATTGCATTAATAATTGAGCTAATAATTGGAGCCTACTTAAATATCACCTCAGGAGAAAGTGTAGTTATTGCCTCAATATTATTCTATACAATATCTTTAGCGTTTATTTTAGCAGGTTTAGTAATAGCAGGAATTAAGAGATTGAAAGGTAATGATGTAGAGTTTGAATTATTTGCTCTATTGGCTGTGATATTAACAGCTGTAGCCCCAAAAATGTGGGGAGCTTGGTGGTATGGATTTGATGTAATAACAGCTTTCTTGGTAATTTATATCATTGCATTAGCATTACTAAAATCACAAGTAAAAATAAAAGAGTTTGTTGACATTGGAAACTTCAAGAATGTTGTTTGTCTATCAATATTCTACATACTTGGGTCACTTATATTATTAACAGCAATATATGGAGTAGGAACAGCAATCTCACCAATTACCTCACCTTTAGGTTATAAACAAATACTTTCAACATATTCACAAGCTACTGGTTGGCCTAACGTATATACAACAGTTGCAGAGCTTGCAAAACCAAGCTCATGGGGAGAAATATTTACAAATGCCATTGGTTCAAAAACAGTTGCAATAGCTGGAATTTTTGGGATAATATTATCATTCATATCTTTAAGGTATGGAAAATTTAAGTTTGATGTAAAATATGCTCTACTATTGGCTATCTGGCTAAGTGTAACTTTATATGCCGCAACAAAAGGGATTAGATTCGCATCTTTAGCAACCCCTCCATTGGCTATTGGTTTAGGAATGCTTATTGGGCAAATAGATAGAGCCCTGAAGATGAAAAATGATATTGCCGTATTTGGATTAGGAATTCCTGCAGGGTTATTTGGTTTATTAATAGTCTCAAAATATACTGGAAAAATTTCTCAAATATTACTGCCAACAACCTATGTTCCTATAATTGCCTATGGATTTTTAATTGTCTTGGCTTTATTGATCATTTACAAAATTTCAGATATCGTTACAGCAATAAACAATAAAAAAGAGACAATAATAAAGCTCTCTGCAGTATTACTTTGTATTGGAGTGGTAATTCCACAATTATCTGCAGTAATTCCATTCACAACTGCACCGACATTCAATAATGGATGGAAAGAGGGCTTAGATTGGATAAAAGCAAATACCCCAAAAAATGCAGTTATAACCTGCTGGTGGGATAACGGGCACATCTATACATATGAAGCAAGAAGAATGGTAACATTTGATGGAGGTAGTCAAAACTCCCCAAGAGCTTACTGGGTGGGAAGGGCTTTTGCTACTTCAAACGAAAACTTGTCTATTGGAATAATTAGGATGTTAGCAACAAGTGGAGATGAAGCATTTAAAAAAGGTAGTGTTTTAATGAACTTCACTCACAACAACGTCTCAAAAACTGTTGAGATATTGAATGAAATTCTGCCAGTAAGTAGAAGTAAAGCTTATGAAATATTAACTAAAAAATATGGTTTAAGTGATAAAGAAGCAAAATTAGTTTTAAATGCAACCCATCCAGAGCATCCAAATCCTGATTATTTAATAACCTACAACAGGATGACAGATATAGCTCCAGTTTGGAGTATGTTTGGATTCTGGAACTTCTCTTTACCACCAAATACACCTAATGAAAAGAGAGAGAAAGGAGTGTTCTTTAAAGGAACATCTTATTACTTAGGAAACGGCACAATCTTAGCAAATGTAAATGTTTATGGAAACAATTACATTACATTAATAAATAGTACAAATATCTCAACAGCAGTTGTTCAAAAAGTAAACGGACAAACAAAAATCGTTGGAACATTTAAGATACATAAGTTGTATATTAAAACACCTTTAGGTGTTAGAGAAATTATTTTAAATGAAGATGGGCAGTTATCAGAGTTTATTAGAATAGAATCAGATGGAAGAGGGCATGCATGGATATCAACAAGAAACTTAGAAGATAGTGTCTATGCTAAACTACACTTCTTAGATGGTTATGGATTAAAGCATATAAAATTAGTTAAGGCATCAATAGACCCAACAAACTTTGGCGTTCAGCCAGGATTTAAGATTTATAAAGTAGATTATGGAACTGATTATCTAAACTAAACTTTAAATCTTTATTTTTTAACTCTTTTTTATAATTTAAAAAATAAAAAGGGGATTTTTATGTTTCTATTAGACCCATTTTCTGGAATTAGTGGAGATATGTTTTTATCAGCTATGATTGATTTTGTTGATAAAGAAGAGCTTATAAATACGATTAAAAAAGTTGTTGATGTTGATATTGAAATAAAAAAAGTCAAGAAGTGCCATATAGTAGCGAATAAAGTCAATATAATTCCAAAAAATGTTAATTACAATGCTAACACATATAAAGACATGGTAGATATAATTAAAAACTCTGATATTCAAAAAGATATTAAAATCTCTGCTTTAGAGATTTTAAAAATATTGGCTGAAGCTGAAAGCAAAGTTCATAATGTAAATATTGAGGATGTTCATTTCCATGAAGTTGGGAATTACGATACAATAGCAGATATTGTTGGGGCAGCATATATAATTAATAAGCTAAATTTAAAAGATAGTTGTTTTTATAAACCAATAAATGTTGGAAATGGTTTTGTAAAGACGGAGCATGGATTATTGCCAGTTCCAGCACCAGCAACAGCTGAGATATTGAAAGGGCTTGAAATATTCTTCTCTGATATAGATGAGGAATTAACAACACCAACTGGAGCAGCAATAATAAAATACATAAACCCAAAATTAGTTGAGGGAAGTTTTATTATAAAAGAAATCTCTTATGGAGCTGGAGATAAAGATTTAGAGATTCCGAATCATAAGGGCTATATTTCCAACATATCTCAAAGTTTTGATGAAATGGAAAGCGAAGCTTTCCAGCTACAAATCCGTAGGATTTGTTCAACTTTTTCTAAAAGTTTCATGCCAAATGTTTTGAGAGTGTTTAAGATTGAAAATATAAAGATGGAAGATATAGCTCTATTAGAAACAAATGTTGATGATGTCTCACCAGAGATTTTAGGTTATTTATATGAAGTTTTGGATGGAAAGGTTAGAGATTTACATTTTATCCCAACCTATATGAAAAAGAACAGACCTGCTTACACAATAAGGGCTATTGTTAAAAGAGATAAAGTTAAAGAAGTAGCTAAAATTATAATGAGGGAAACAGGGACTTTGGGGATTAGAATATTTAACATAAACAGGATAACTGCAGATAGGGAATTTAAAACTATAAAGTTGTTTGATGAAGATGTTAGGATAAAATTTGGAATAATTGATAATGAAATTATTTCTGAAAAACCAGAATATGAGGATTTAAAGAAAATAGCTAAGAAATATGGCATTCCTTTGAAGGAGTTGTATAAATTGATTAAAAAATAAGGGGAATTAGCATGGTTGTTGAGGTTTTGAGATTAGGGCATAGAGGAGATAGGGATAAGAGGATATCAACTCATGTAGCATTGACAGCAAGAGCTTTAGGGGCTGAGAAAATAATTTTTACAGTTGAAGATGAGCATGTTGAAAGTAGCGTTAAAAAAGTTGTTGAAAATTGGGGAGGAAACTTTAAATTTGTTGTTGAAAAGCATTGGAAAAGATACATTAGAGAATTTAAAAAAAGAGGGATTGTGGTTCATTTAACAATGTATGGTGCCAATATAAATGAAATAATGCCAGAAATTAGAGAATTGAGTAAAGAAAAGGATATATTGGTTGTTGTTGGAGCTGAAAAAGTACCAAAGGAGGTTTATGAATTAGCAGATTACAACATTTCTGTTGGTAATCAGCCACATTCTGAAGTTGCAGCCTTAGCAATCTTTTTAGATAGATTGTTTGAAGGTAAAACTCTCTATAGAGATTTTGAAAATGCGAAGATAAAAATAGTTCCATCAAATCATGGAAAAGTTGTTATAAGAGAAAAGTAGAATATATTAATATTGATCAAAATTAATTACAAAAATTTTATGGAGTGATAGTATGGAAATTTTACTTCCAGAGGTAGAGGAGATAAAGTTAGAAGATGTTTTATTAAAGAGAAGGTCAGTTAGAGAATATAGCTCATCTCCACTAACTTTAAGAGAGTTATCTCATATTTTATTTGCCGCTTATGGAGTGACTGACAAAATGGGCTTTAAAACAGTCCCTTCTGCAGGAGCAACATATCCATTAGAGATTTATATAAATGTGAGGGATGTTATTGGAGTTGAGGAGGGAGTTTATAAATATATCCCTGAGAGGCATTCAATAGTTAGAGTTTTAGATGAAGAGGTTGGGCATGAATTGGCTTTAGCATCATTAAAGCAGATGTTTATTGCTATAGCTCCAATAGTTTTAATCATAACTGCTAATTATGAAAGAACAACAAGGGTTTATGGAGATAGGGGCTTTAGATATGTACACATGGAAGTTGGATGTGTTGCTCAAAACGTATATTTAATGGCAACATCTTTAGGTTTAGGAACTGTAGCTGTTGGAGCATTCTATGATGATGAGATAAGGGAAATTTTAAAGATAGAGGAACATCCTCTATTGTTGATGCCTGTTGGAAGAAAGATAGATTAAAATCAATAAAACTAAAATTTAAATTTTTACTAATAGTCTTATGAGGTGGGGGGATGATAGACACTCACATTCACTCAGATACAAGAGGTTTGGAGGATTTAGAGTTAATGGCAATGTGCTTAGATGCAGTTATAACATTAGCTCACGACCCATTTGAGATGAAGAGCATAAAAGTTTGGGAGGCTCATGTTGAAAAAATACTATTTAATGAATTAGAAAGAGCTAAAAAGGTAGGATTGAATTTATTTGTATGTGTTGGAATGCATCCAAGGGCTATTCCTCCGGAGGTTGATGAAGCATTGGATAAGATAAAGAACTATGTAAAATATGATAATGTTGTTGGTATTGGAGAGATTGGTTTAGAAAAAGCTACAAAAGAAGAAAAAGAGGTATTTATAAAGCAGTTGATGTTGGTTGAGGAATTAAAACTTCCAGCAGTTGTGCATACCCCAAGAAGAAATAAAGAAGAGATAACTAAAATAATATTGGACGAGATTTCAACACTAAATCTAAAAAATAAAGATATAGTTATTGAGCACTGCAATAAAGAGACAACAAAATGGGTTTTAGATGAAGGATTTTATGTAGGATTAACAGTTCAACCAGGTAAATTAACACCATTAGAGGCAGTTGAAATAGTAAAAGAAAATAAGGACTTTGCTAATAAGATTTTGCTGAATAGTGACTGTTCTTCAAATGCATCAGATGTTTTAGCAGTTCCAAGAACTGTTTTAAAGATGAAGATTAATGGCATTAAGAAAGAAATTATTAATAAAGTAGCTCATAAAAATGCTGTAGATTTGTTTAGGTTAAATATAGAATAAATAAATTTTTTCTTTTTTATTTTCAAATTTACGTAGGGGAGGGGTATGGCTGTTGAATTAAAGCAGGGAAGTGTTATAAAATCACCACACTGGCCAGAACCAATAAAAATCTTAGAAGTTGAGGATTTTGGAGATTTAATAAGAATTGTTGGAGTTATGATAAAATCTAAGAAATACATTGATAACATAATTCCAAAAAAGGATTTAGATAAATTTAGAACTTATGATGTTGAGAAACTTAACTTTTCAGAAAATGCTGAAGAAGTGTTTCTTGGGTTGGAAGGATATAGATTTAGGTTAACATACCTCTTTGATCCATTTTTAGCTACAACAGTTTCAAAGATTGACCCGCTACCACATCAAATTGATGCTGTCTATAACTACATTTTAAAGCTTCCACGAATTAGGTTTTTGATAGCTGATGACCCAGGAGCTGGAAAAACAATAATGGCAGGATTAGTTATTAAAGAGTTAAAGCTTAGAGGGCTTGCAAAGAGAATATTGATTGTAGTTCCAGGGCATTTAAAAGATCAGTGGAGGAGGGAGTTAAAAGAAAAATTTTCGGAGAATTTTGTGGTTGTTGATAGAAATCTTATAAATAACAACTATGGGGAGAATGTTTGGGAGAAGTATAATCAAGTAATAACTTCAATGGATTTTGCTAAGCAGGAAGATATACTATCTTCTTTGGGAAGTGCTCATTGGGATTTGGTTATTGTAGATGAAGCTCATAAAATGGCTGCCTACAAATATGGAGATAAAACTAAAAAAACTGATAGATATAGATTGGGAGAAGTACTATCAAAAAATTCTGAACATTTGCTATTTTTAACGGCAACACCTCATAGAGGGGATGCAGAGAACTTTAGATTGTTTTTGGACTTGTTATATCCCGGATTTTTCTCATCTGCAGAGATGATTGAAGAATCAATTAAAAATAAAGATAATCCATTATTTATAAGAAGATTAAAAGAAGATTTGGTAGATTTTGATGGAAAGCCATTATTTTTGCCAAGGCATGTTAAGACGGTAAAGTTTTCATGCTCAGATGATGAGATGAAGTTGTATAATGCACTATCTAAATATGTAATTGAGCAGTATAACAAGGCATTAAAAAGTGACAAAAAGAGAAATATTGCATTTGCTTTGTTAATCTTGCAGAGGAGATTTGCTTCAAGCATTTATGCATTAAGATGCTCATTAGAAAGGAGAAAGAAAAAATTGGAGAAAATTAAGAATTTTGTCAATAATAATGCCAAATTAATGTTTAATGATATTGAGGATATTGATGATTATGAAGAAATAGAGAGATGGGAGATTGAGAAGGATTGGGAAACATTGACGGTCTCTGAAAGTATTGATGAATTAAAAGAAGAGATTAAATGTATAAACAAATTAATTAAAATGGCAGATGAAATTATAACCTCTGAAAGTGAAACAAAGCTTAAAGAGTTAAAAGAGTTATTGGAAAAATATCCAAAAGACCAGAAGATTTTAATTTTTACAGAATCAAGAGACACTTTGGAGTATTTAGTTAAAAAGATAAAATCCTGGGGACATTCTGTGACATTTATACATGGAGGGATGAAGCTTGAAGATAGAATAAGGGCAGAACAAGAATTTAGGAATGTAGTTCAGATTATGGTTGCTACTGAAGCCGCCGGGGAGGGAATTAATCTACAGTTTTGTAATATCATGATAAACTATGACATTCCTTGGAATCCAAATAGGTTAGAGCAGAGAATGGGGAGAATTCATAGGTATGGGCAGACAAAAGAGGTTTTTATTTACAACTTAGTTGCAGAAAATACAAGGGAAGGAAAGGTTTTATTAAGATTGCTTAATAAGTTGGAAGAAATTAGAAAGCACTTAGGAGACAAGGTTTTTGATGTTATTGGAGAGATATTTTATGGAAAAAAACTTTATCAGCTTGTTCTTGAAGCTGCTGCAAATGCAAGAGATATTGATGAGATTTTGAAGGAGATTGAGATTGATGTTGATGAGGAATATTTGAGAAGAGTTAGAGAGGCATTAGGGGATAGCTTAGCAATTAGAGAGATTGACTACACAAGAATAAAGGATATTTCTGAAAAATGTAAGGAGTATAGACTTGCTCCAGAATACACTGAGGCATTCTTTATTAAGGCATTTAAAAAGGCAGGAGGGAAGATTGCTAAAGTTAAAGATTATTATAAGATTGATTCAATTCCCTATGAGATTAGGAAGATTGCTGAGGATGAGAGATTCAAAAATATATGGGGAAGTTTGGCAAAGAGATATGCAAAAATTACCTTTGATAAAGAGGTTGCTATGAAAAATTCAGATGTGGAGTTTGTCTCCTTTGGGCATCCGTTGTTTGAGGCAGTGTTGGAGTGGGTTTTAAGAAATTATTTGGATAAATGCAAGGTAGGGGCTGTATTTAAAGATGTTTCTGGAGTTTATGATGGAATTATATGGTTTTTTGAAGGGGAAGTTAAGGATGGAACTGGAGAGATTGCTGGAAAGAGATTGTTTGCCATATACGATGATGGACATGAGTTTAAGAAGATAAATCCTGCTATAATTTGGGATTTAGTGCCTGCTACTGATGTTAAAGGTATTGAGATTGAAAATATAGATGAGAGAAGAGAGAAAGCAAAAAGATTTGCAATTTCATCGTTGATGGAGTATAAAAATGATATCCTTAGAGAGAGGGAGAGGCTGGCAGATATTAAGAGAAGATATGGAATTAAATCATTGGAGAATTTGATATCTGAGCTTGACTCAAAGTTGTTGGAGTATTATGAGAAGAAAGAAAGTGAAGGAAAGAAGATGGATTTACCAATATTGAATGTTGAGAGAAAGAAGAAAGAGTATGAGGAAACTTTGGAAAGATTAAAGGATGAAATTGAGAGGCAGAAAAACTTGACTGTGAGTATGCCAGAGTTTGTTGGAGCTATAAGGGTTATATCAGAGAGAAAGATGGTTAGTGATAAAGAGGTTGAGAGAATTGGGATGGAAGTGGCTATGGCTTATGAAAAGTTGAATGGAAGAAATCCTATTGATGTTTCTTCAAAAAATTTGGGATATGATATCTATTCAGAAGGTAATGGGGAGGTTAGATATATTGAGGTTAAGGCAAGGGCTACAAGTGGAGAGATAGCTTTAACTCCAAATGAATGGTTCATGGCTAAGAGGTTTAGAGATAAATATTGGCTCTATGTTGTTGAAAATGCTGTTATAAATCCAACTCTTTATATTATAAAAAATCCTGCTGAGAATTTAGATGCTATTGAAAAAGTTGAAGTTGTTAGGTTTGTTGTTCCAACCAATGAATGGAAGTTTAAGGGAGTTCCGAAAAAGGTAAAGTTAGATAAGAAAGAGTAAATGCTATTTTCACATCACAACTTTTTTATATTATCTTATCTAAGATTATCTTATACGGTATAATCTTAATTAGTATAATCTTGGTGAGTATAATGTTTGTAAATAGAGAAGAAGAACTATCCTTTTTAGAAAAACTCTATAAATCAGACAAAAAGGAAGTTTTAATCTTATATGGTAGGAGGAGAGTTGGGAAAACAGAGCTTATAAAACAATTTATAAAAAATATTAACTCAGAGGATGTTATTTATTTTTTATCAGATAGGAGTGGATTGAATGCTAATGCAGAGAGGTTTTATGAAAAAGTTGCTAAAAAATTCAATTTACCAAATGTTAAAGTAGAAGATTTCAGAGATGCATTTAATCTTTTAAAAATAATCCCAAACAATAGGATTGTTGTGGTTATTGATGAATTCTCCTATTTATTGGAGGATAAGAATACTCCAGCAGTTTTCCAACACATAATTGATGAAATTTTGGATGATAGGTTTTTTATAATTCTCTGTGGTTCTCTCGTTGGATTGATGGAGGGTTTAATGAGTTACAAAAATCCATTGTATGGGAGGAGAACTGCACAGCTAAAATTATCTCCTTTAAAATTTTTACATGTTAGAGAGTATTTTAAAAATGTAGATATTGAGACGGTTGTTAAAATCTACTCTGTAACTGGGGGCATTCCAATGTATTTTAAACTTTTTAAAGGAGAAGATTTTGAGAAGGAGTTAAATGAGGTTGTTTTCTCAAAAACATCTATTTTGTATGAAGAGCCAGAGTTTATTTTGAGGGAGGAGGTTGGAGATGTTCATAGGTATTATTTAATCCTCGAAGCACTTGCTAAGGGTTATAATAGGGTTAGTGAGATTTCGAGTGTTACTGGCATTGAGGCAAAGGATTTACCAAAGTATTTGAGAGTTTTGATGAGTTTGGATTTGGTTGAGAGGGAAGTTCCAATAACTGAGAGTTTGAAGAGTAAGAAGGGGAGATATAAGATAAAAGACAACTTCTTCAGGTTTTGGTTTAGATTTGTGTATCCAAATAAGAGTGAGATTGAAATTGGAATGTTTAAGATGGATTATTTATTGTTTAATAAGTATGTTGGAGAGATTTTTAAAGATATTGTTAAAGAGTTTTTAATTGAATTGAATAAAAATGATAAGTTGCCATTTAAGTTTTCAAAGATTGGTAGATGGTGGCATAAGGGAGAGGAGATTGATTTAATTGCTTTAAATGAAAATGATAAAAAAGCTTTATTTGTTGAGGTTAAATGGAAGGATTTGAGTGTTAGAGAAGTTTATGGGATTTTTAAGGATTTGGAGAGAAAGGCAGAATTGGTTGGATTGAAGGATTATGATAAATATTATTGTGTGTTTGGTAGGAGGATTAAAGGAGATATTGAGTTGGAAGAGAATTATTTGGTGTTTGATTTGCAATCTATTTTAACATTATAAATTATATAAAACATTTATATTTCCTGGAGATTAAATATTAAACGATTGCTATAAGAACCCTTTCTTTTTGGATTTATATAAATGGTGGTTGGATGCCAGAAAGAAAGAGTAGTTATATACGACAAACAAGAAGTTTTAGATAAACACGTAAATAGTGATACTATGAGTGAATTTGACGAAGCAAAACAGATGGGATTGGAGTATTTGATACTTCTTGTTTTAGGATGCAAAGATAAGGAAATATCAATGCTTCATCTTGAAAAAGAGCTTTTTCTACTCTGGAATTTTCATCCTGGGATAAGAAAGTATATGAAATTTATTAAACATTATAAGGGGCCATTTTCAAGGGAAGTTCAGGAGTGTGTTATTCATCCGTTTTATCTTGAAAATTGTTGGGAGTATATCCCACCAAAGAAATATGACCGTTTAAGTGGTGGTTATATAAAATTAACTGAAAAAGGTAAAGAAGAGTATAAAAAAATTGTAAATGAGATTTTAAAGAGTAGAGATAATGATTTGATTCATTTACTTGCTGGAATAAAAATTGTTAGGAATTTATATGACAAATTGTCGTTAAAGGAGCTGTTATTGTTAATTTACGATACTTATCCAGAATATACTGAAAAGTCCAGTGTTTATTGGGAAATAAAGAAAGAAAAAGATAAATTAGCTAAGAATTTAATAAAAAAGAAAGTAATTGATGAAGATAGATACGAATCACTCGTAAAAAACACAGTTAAATAATTTTAGAGTATGGATAAAATAAAAGTGGGGGATTGGATGAGAAACAATGCTGGTGTTTCTGCAGATTCATCGTTTTACATTTGTTTTGTAGATGATTTAGAAGAAAAAGAGTGGATTTATAAATTTATTAAGTTATATTCATTTTATATTGGGAGAAGAGTATTAAATGAGATTCCAGAAACTTTATTTAACGACGATGATTTTCAAAATTTAGTTAATATTGTAGATTATGATTATTACTCACTTATAAAACCTATTTTTGGTAGAGATCCAAAACACTTAGAGGATGGAGAGTACGAGGCAATAGGCATAGCACACTATTTGGATATTCTTGGAGAGCTAAAGTATTTAATTTTGGATGATAGA
Source organism: Methanocaldococcus bathoardescens (assembly GCF_000739065.1). GTDB lineage: Archaea > AGJL01 > Methanococci > Methanococcales > Methanocaldococcaceae > Methanocaldococcus > Methanocaldococcus bathoardescens. Next base: position 366,836 of record NZ_CP009149.1, read on the forward strand.
AGAGCCAAAAATTTCGTAAAGAATAACTTTGAGTATTTAGCAGATAAGGTTGTAGGAACTATTGGATTTATTAAAAATTCATGTCTTGAAGATGGGAAACTTGAATGTGAAGAAGGAATAGAAATCCTAAATAAAATTAAAGAAGTAATTAAATCTGGAAAAAAGAGACCTTTAAACTTGAATGAGAAAAAGTGTAAAGAAATCATCGACCCAATACTTGAAGAACTATCCCGTGGGGGAAATAATGGTAGAAAGTGAGTTTGACCCGAGATTAAATACTGAAATTATTGAAAAATCAAAAGATGGTAATTATATAATCAAAGAAGTAGAGATTGAGCATTTAAAAATGAAATTTGAAACACCATTTAAAGTTTTATACGGAAAGGAATTGCGTAAATATGTGGTAGATGGAATTGCTGAGGATATAGACAATCCAATATTTGAAATTGGTTCTTATATTTCAAATCCAAGAAGCTTTAGAAAGTTGTTTAATATACTTGAAAATTATGGAAGTAATAGAGTATCAGAATTAAATAAGTTTTTTAAGCTTAAAGATGATTTGTATAGTGCTTCACTAACCACAGTATCGGCAGTATTTTCAAGAAATCCTTTTGTTGAAAATAAGTTTAAGGATGATGTTTTACCTCCATTAGATATAGATAGCTATGGAGTTTTGCTTGATTATATACATACAGCATCTAAGTCAATGATTTTAGTTCCAGATATACGAATAGAAAGTAGTAAAGGGAAGATTATTGATTTAGAAGATTATATAAAAATTATCGATGAAAGTGTGAAAATCTTATCTGAATTCAACAAAAAACCAATTTTTGTTCCAATTCAGATACAACTGAGTAAAAAGAATATGGAAAAGCTACTATGGCACTATAAAAGAAAAGGATACACAAACCTATGGATTAATTTCAATGCAAGCCATATTGGAGGAAGATATTTCTCAAGAGTTAGGACTTTAATTAGAATGATAGATAAAATAATTGGATTAAATAATGTAGTTCTTTATTATTCCCACATAAAAAGAGAGATAGACCCAAATATTAGTGATGACTATGCATTAGCATCGGATATATTATCCCAATTTTTTGCATGTGATTTTATTGGAATAAATAGGGAGCCACAAATAGTGTTTGATATTCCAGAAGATAAATTTAAGGAATACATTGCAAAGAAGGGATATAGTAACAAAGAAGAGTATCAACAAGATTTAAAACTTCATAAATCAAGAGTATTTGACCCAGAGAGTTATTATTACTACAAAATTAATGCATACCCTCATAAATTACAGGTTGATAAAAATATTCTATTTAAAAAAGAGATTAACAACCTATATAACAGTTTTTTACTCTATAAAGAGGTTGAGAACACAAAAAAGTTTGTTGAAGAGGAAAAGAAGGTTAAACCATACTTAAAAAATAAAAAGGCAGTTATAGAAGGAAATGTATTAAATGAAATAATCCCAACAAGTGGAGAAGTAGGGATTTTGGATAAGTTACTGGATAAATTTAAAAAATAATTTAATGGTGACAAACATGGAAGAATTTCCAATAAAGAGAGCATTTATTGAAGAAGTGTTTCCAGTTAAAGAGGTTAGTGAGGAATCAGCAAAGGAGAAAAACATTAGACATGGACATATCTCAACTTTACATATATGGTGGGCAAGACGACCATTAGCATCTTCAAGGACTACAAGCTATGCGTCTTTAATTGAATATTCAGAGGAGAAAGAAGATGATATAAAGGATTTTATAAAAGATTTAGCTAAATGGGAGAACTCAACAAATTCTGCAATTATTAAAAGAGCAAGGGAAGATATAAAAAAATCTTTGGGATATGTACCGAGAGTTTTAGACCCATTTTCAGGGGGAGGGGCAATTCCTTTGGAGTGTTTAAGATTAGGATGTGAAGTTTATGCCAATGATTACAATCCTGTAGCTGTTTTGATATTAAAGGCAGTTTTAGAATATCCACAAAAATATGGAAGAAAAAAGAGCATAGAGACTATGGAAAACAAAGATTCTTATGAGGACACTAAAAAATGGAAGAGTATTCTTAAGTATGATACTGATGATAAAAATCCACTACTTGAAGATGTTAAAAAGTGGGGGAATTATGTTTTAGAGGAAGCAAAGAAAGAGATTGGGAGATTCTATCCTGTTGATGAAGATGGTTCAATTCCAGTTGGTTATATTTGGGCAAGAACAGTTCCATGCCAAAATCCTTCTTGTAATGCTGAGATTCCATTGATGAGACAGTTTTGGTTGGCAAAGAAGAGTAATAAAAAAGTGGCATTGTATCCTTATGTTGAAGATGGAGAGGCTAAGTTTAAAATTGTTGGAGATGGATATGAGAAGATGCCAGATGATTTTGACCCATCAAAAGGGACTGTTAAGAGGGCAATAGTTACATGTCCAGTTTGTGGCTCTGTTATTGATGCAAAGACATTGAGGAATTTGTTTAAAGAGGGGAAGAGTGGAGAGAGATTAGTTGCTGTTGTTTTACACAATCCAAAGGAGAGAGGTAAAAAATACAGAGTAGCAACTGAGATGGATGTTGAGATTTTCAAAGAGGCAGAGATATATTTGGAGAAGAAGAGAGAGGAGTTTATTGATAAGTGGGGATTCGACCCTGTGCCTGATGAACCTTTACCACCAAAAGGAACATTAGGATTTAGAGTTCAAGGATATGGAATGGATAAGTGGGAAGATTTATTCAATGCAAGGCAGAAATTGGCATTGATTACTTTTATGGATAAGATTAGAGAAGCTTATTATAAAATTTTGGAAGAATTAAAGGATAGAGAGAATATTGAAGATAAGGAAGATTATGCTAAAGCAATTGTTACATATTTGGCTTTTGGACTGGATAGATTAGCAGATTACAATTCTAATTTAACAGTTTGGGCAGTTGCGGGAGAATTTATTGCACATACTTTTGGAAGACAAGCATTACCTATGGTGTGGGACTATTTTGAACTTAATCCTTGGAGTTCTGCTACTGGTGATTGGAATTCTGCGATGGATTGGATAATCTCTGTCTTAGAACATCTCTCTCAAATTTCACCAACAGAAAATAATTCCATACCAAAAGTAACCCATTCATCAGCAATATCTCTTCCATACCCTGATAATTTCTTTGATGCTGTTTTTACAGACCCTCCATATTATGACAATGTTCCCTATTCCTATCTCTCTGACTTCTTCTACGTTTGGTTAAAAAGAACCATTGGAGATTTATACCCAGATTTATTCTCAACTCCACTAACACCAAAATCTCAAGAAATTGTTGCCTATACTCACAACAAATCATGGGAAGATGCAAAAAAATTCTTTGAAGAAAACCTAAAAAAGGCATTCAAGGAAATTTATAGAGTATTAAAACCAAATGGAATAGCAGTTATTGTCTATGCACATAAAACAACAGAAGGATGGGAGACAATTATAAATGCTCTCTTAGAATCTGGCTTAGTTATTACAGCAAGTTATCCAATACACACTGAAATGAAAGCTCGACTAAGAGCAAAGGAATCAGCCGCATTGGCATCATCAATCTACATTGTAGCAAGAAAGATGCAAAAAGAAGAAATTGGCTGGCTAAATGAAGTTAAAGAAGAAATTAAAAAGCACTTACACAAAAAACTTGACAAACTTTGGGAGGAGGGAATTGGAGGGGCTGACTTCTTCATCTCTGCAATTGGTTCTGCAATTGAAATCTTTGGAAGATACAACAAAATCATGGACTATGAAGGAAATGAGATAAAAGGAGATAAACTCCTTGAATATGTTAGAGAGATTGTAACTGACTATGCAGTTAAACAAATCATCCACAATGGCTTTGCAGATGAACTCTCTCCATTGTCAAGATTCTATCTCCTCTACAGATGGAGTTATGGTACATCAAAAGTCATATTTGATGAGGCAAGAAAATTAGCTCAGAGTGTTGGCTTAAACTTAGAAAAAGAATGGAACAAAGGATTCATAAAGAAAGATAAAGAATACATCTACCTCTTAGGACCTCATGAAAGAAAGTTGGAAGAGTTGAAAGAACCAAAAGATTTAGTTGATGTTTTACACAAAGTTTTAAAACTCTGGGAGAAGGGAGATAGGGAAGGCATAATAAAAACTCTCCAAGAAACAAACTACTTAAAAGACAGTTTCTTCAAATTTGCCCAAGCAATATCTGAAACTCTACCAAAAGACAGCAAAGAGAAAAAACTACTCGATGGATTCTTAGTTGGTAGGGAAAACATCATAAAATCAGCAAAGGATGAAAAACTTGATAAATGGATTAAATAATATTAATATTGGTTATACTATGGACGAAATGTTAGTAATATTTCTTTTATTATTTGGTATTCTCATAATAGGTTGTATTGTCTGTCATTCCAATACGCAAGTATCACAAATTCAAGTTGAACCAATATACTATAACATAACTCTAAATGCCACTTCAAAAGAGGACTTAGAAGAAATAAAATGCCATTTAAACAATATTGAAAATCAGTTGATGGTTATAAATCATAAAATAGACACAATAAACACAACTGTAATTAACATCCAAAAAACTACAAATTACTACTTTGGATGTATTCTTACAATAAATGCTTATTTAGCACTTGAGATAATATTAAAAACTGTATTTAATGTTAGTATAACTGCAAAAATTGCTGAAATAATAAAACTAAAAATTTTAATTCCGATACGTAAAAAAATTTCTAAAAAGAAAGATTAATTTTGTTATAAAACTCTGGTGGGGATTATAAATGAAGTTCTACAATAGAGAAAAAGAATTACATTATCTAAAAACCTATGTCCAATTAGAACCAAACTCTATCTTATTCGTTTACGGCCCTAAATCTTCTGGAAAAACTACGGTAATGCTTAGAGTTATTGAAGAATTATCAAAAAGAGATGATTTGGTATTTTTTTACTACGATTTGAGAAAATATGCAACACCAACAAAGGAAGAATTTTTAAACATATTCTTTGAAAAAGGAGATAAAAAATACTTATTGAATAAGTTAGAGATTAACTTAAAAATATTTAAGTTAGGAATTGAAGAGAATTTTGACTTTAATAACTTATCTTTAAATGATGTCTTTGCTAAAATAAATGAGAGCATAAACGCAGTTATTAAAGATGGAAAAAAACCAGTTTTAATTATAGATGAATTGCAGAAGTTAAAAAATATCTACTTTAACGGAGATGGAAAAGAAGGTAAATCACTATTAAATGAACTATTTAACTTATTTGTGCATTTAACTAAAGTAAGGCATCTATGCCATGTTATCTGCTTAACATCAGATACTTTATTTATTGAAGAGATTTACCGTAACTCAACCTTAAAAAATACTTCCGAATATTATCTAATTGATTGGTTAAGAAAAGGAACTATAAGGAATATTTTAAAAGAAGAAGGTTTTAGTGAAGAAGAGATTAATTATGCTTTGAATTATCTATCTTTACCTTATGAAATCTCCCAGTTGATAAATAATAAAAAACTTGGCTTATCTGTTGAAGAAACTATAAAACAATGGATTAATGTTGAATCAGATGGTTTAAAATATCTAATTGACACTTCCGATTTAAATGAAGAAGAGATTTATAAAGTCCTTTCTAAATTTAGGAATGAAATAAAAATTGACTATAAAAAAGACGTTAAAAAAGAAGAGATGAAGTATATAAAATTTTTAATTGAGAATGAGATTTTGTTCTATGATGTTATAAATGGAATTATTAAGCCGACTTCGATAATTGAGTGGCATGCTATAAGAGAAATCATTTAGATTTACACCTCCGAGCGTTAGCGAGGAGGTGTTAGGGGATATAGCAATAGGGGGTGTCCCCCTATGCTTATAAAGCCAACTTCGATAATTGAATGGTGTGCCATTAAAAAAGTTTTAAAATGATATATTCTGAATACAAATTAAAAGAGGGGGAATTATGAAACCGTTCCACTTAATTGCAGTTCCACACAGAGACATCTTGAAAGGAAGACTAACAATGGACACATTTGCCGCTGATTTGTGGGAGGTCTATCAAAACAGAGGAGCTGAGGACTACAGAGACCCAGAACTATTCTTCAAAAAAACCTACTTAACTTCTGGATTAAAATCTCTAATAAAAATTGCTTCAAAGAGATTGAGAGGAGAAGGAGGAGACCCAATAATACAGATACAAACACCATTTGGGGGAGGAAAAACACATTCATTAATAGCCCTCTATCACACATTCAAAAATCCAGAAATTGCTAAAAAATACATAGAAGGAATAGAACCAATAAAAGCAAAGGTTATTACAATTGTTGGAACTGCAATAACTCCAGAGAAAGAAGATGACAAAATAACAGGAACTCTATGGGGAGAGATTGAAAGACAGCTTGAAGGAGATATAAAAACCCTAAACTCACCAATATCTCCAGGAAGAGAGAAGTTGAGAGCGTTGCTAAAAAAGCATGAACCAGTTTTAATCTTAATGGATGAGGTTTTAGCGTATGTAGTGAAGGCAAGAGGAATCAAAGTTGGAGACACAAACTTAGCATCCCAAACAATTGCATTCCTTCAAGAGCTAACTGAGACAGTTAAATCTCTTAGCAATACCCTTCTTGTCATGACCCTACCAGCAAGTGTTCTTGAATATGCAGATGAAGAAGTTGCAGAAGAACTATTAACAAAACTTCAAAAAGTTGCTGGAAGAGTAGAGAAAATCTACACTCCAGTAGCTGGAGAAGAAATCTATGAGGTTATAAGGAGAAGATTATTTCAAAGAATAGATGAGGAAGAAGTAAAGAATATTGTAGATGAGTTTATTGACTACTATGAAAGAGAGGGCATTTTAATAAACAAATCCCAATACAGAGAAAAGATGATAAAAAGCTATCCGTTCCATCCTGAAGTTATTGACTTATTGCATCATAGATGGGGAAGTATTCCAACATTCCAAAGAACAAGAGGAGTTTTAAGAATCCTTTCCCTTGTTATTTATAAGCTGAGAGATTCACCAATCCCATTAATAAGACCATGTGATTTTGATTTAAGTTTTGGAGAGTTGGCAGAGGAGTTAATAAAGCATATTGGAAAAGAATACGAAAGTGTCTTATCAGCCGATATAACTGCAACAGACTCAAATGCAAAGAAAGTGGATGAATCACTTGGAGATGCATATAAAGGATTAAAGCTTGGAACTAAAGTAGCAACAACAATCTTTCTCTACTCATTTTCAGGAGGGGAAATTAAAGGCATATCTCTTGGAGAGCTAAAACTAACCTGTTCAGATATCAATGTTCCTTCAAGCATTATATCTGATGTTGTTAATGCTCTTGAAGATAATCTCTACTATTTATGGAAAGAAAATGGAAGATATCTCTTTAAAAATCAGCCAAATCTAAACAAGACAGTGATTACAAAAATGACAGAGATTGAAATGAAACAATTGGAGGAAGAGATTAAAACCCTACTCAAAAAATACCTTGGGAAGAAACTGCTAACCTATATTTATCCAAAAAACTCAAGAGATATTCCAGATACAGAAGAATTTAAGCTTGTAATTCTTCCAACAAATGATAAGGACTTTGTAAAAGAAATAATTCAAAATTACGGAAATAATCCAAGAGTAAATAAAAACACTCTCTTCTTCCTATGCCCAATGGAATCAGAAAGACACAACTTCGAGAGATTTTTAAGAGAAAAATTGGCATGGGAGAGTATTGCAAAAGATAAACATATTGTTTTAACTGACCAGCAGAAAAAAGAGGTTAAAGAAAAGATTGAAAAATTAAAGAAGGATGAAAAAGACAAGTTAAGATACTTCTATAGAATAATCTATCTTCCTGGAAAAGATATTAAGGAGATAGACCTTGGAATCCCAACTTATGGACTCAAAAAAACAATAACAGAGGAGATTTTTGACAGGTTAAGAGAAGAAAAAGAGATTGTAGAAAAATTAGCTCCAATATTAATTTTAAATAAATATCTTGCAAACAAAGATTATCTCCCAATAAAACAGCTCTACAAAGCCCTTTTAACAACTCCAGGAGAACCAAGAATATCAAAAACTAACTTTATAAAATCCATTGAGGAGGGAGTAAAAAATGGCTACTTTGGCTTTGGAATTTTAAAAGATGGAGAAGTTGAATGCATTAAAATAAAAGCAACTCCTAAGATAGAGTTTGAAGACTATGAAGTTATAATAAAAAAAGAACTATGTGAAAAGAAAGAACCTCAAGTGGAAGAGAAAAAAACTTCTTCTGAAGAAAAACAAAAACCTGAAAAAACTGATACAAAAATAACAGAAACAAAAACAGAAGATAAAAAAGAAGAAACCATTCAAGATATTAAAGAAGACAAAATTAAAAAGCCACGAGAAATCTCTGAATATATGGGACCTACTATAAATGAACTAACTCTTGAAGTAAAAATCCCAAGAGGAAAGCTTTCTGAGTTCTATAGATATGTTATGAGAAACTTAGAAAATGTATTTGATGACATAGAGATAACAATTAAAATAAAAGCAACTAACGGAAATCTAAAAAAATCTGACTATGAACTAAAAATAAAAGAAACTCTCAACCAAATCAATGCAGAAGTGTTAAAAGAAGATATAAAATAATCTAAAGCTTAAAACCTATTTTTTATACTTGATTTAACTCTCTATTCTTTTGTGTATTGAAAAGTTAAATTTAGCCTTTCATTTAAACTAAATATGAGAGAGCTACTGGCAAAACTAACTTTTTATACATAACGCCACAAAATTTTTATTCAAGTTTTTTAGAGTTATTGTAAAAACTTTTTTATTGGTGATGACATGGAAAAGGTTTTAGAGATGGACGATTGGAAAGCTTATAAAATTCCCCATACAGTTGAAATTGAAAATGATGTTGAAAAAACAAAAACATTAATAATTGAGTTTGAAAATAAGAGGAGGGTTTTATCAACAAGAGAGGGATTTAAAGAGGTAAAATACGTTGGAAATCATTCAATCCCAGTCCCATTTTGGGATAAAGTTCATAACTATAAAGATTACGAAAATCAGGTTTTAAATAAAATTGGTATTAAAAAAGAGGATATAGCATTGTTATCAACGGGAGCTAGTATGGATAACTTGGCAGTTGCAAAGGAAGAATTTGATGAGTTTTATGTTGTTGCTCTAACTACTGCTGGAGCTAAGCATAATGCGATAAGGTTGGGGGATGAAGAAGCTGATTATATTGAAAAGGATTTCAAGACATATAAAATAGTTGATGGAAAGCTAATACCAAAAGAAGAAGTCGGGACAGTTAATATCATCTTAATAACAAATGCAAATCTAACTGATGGAGCCATGGCAAGAGCAATAATAACAATAACTGAAGCAAAAACAAATGCCTTTCAAGAATTAAATATAAGAAGCACAAAACATCCAGAGCTTTTAGCTACTGGAACTGGAACAGATAACATGGTAGTTGTTAAAGGATTTGGCAGGGGAGTTGATTATACTGGAGGGCATACAAAGATAGGAGAGATGATAGCAAAAGCAGTTAAAAGAAGCGTAATTGAAGCTTTAATAAAACAGGATAAGATAAAAATATAAAATTTTAATATTGTTCCCCATAATTACTCTATTATAGTTTTTTATAAATTATTAAAATTTTAAAGCTTCTCCTCTATCATTCCTTCGATTTCTAAATATTTCTTTCTTAATTTTTCCTTCGTTTCTTCATCTGCCTTCCACATTCCTCTCTCTATTGCCTCTAATAACCTTTCAGTTATATTTAATAAGGCATAAGGGTTATTTTCTTTAAAGAACTTCTCCATCTCTTTATCAAAAACATACTTCTCAGCAATTTTTTGATACATCCAGTCATCTATTATGTTTGAGGTTGCATCCCATTGGAACATGTGGTCAATATACTTTGAGAAATCACTTGCCCCTTTGTATCCATGCTTCTTCATCCCTTCAATCCACTTTGGATTCATTATCTTTGTTCTAAATATTTGCTTTCCCTCCTCCTTCAAATGTTTTGTTTTTATCTTATTTGGATTTGAGGTGTCTCCAATATAGCTTTTTGGTTGCTTACCAGAGTAGTAAGTTACAGCCGCAATCATCCCACCATGATAACTGTTGAAGTCATCTCCCTCAAAAATATCCCATTCTTGGCTATCTTCATTTTTAACGGTTAGTTCAATTTTTGAAAGCCTTTTAATAAATTCTTCCTTTGCCTCAATACCATAAATATTTTTTCCATAAACATAACCTCCCCATTCAACATAAACCTTTGCCAAATCCTCCAATGATTCCCAATTCCTCTCAGTCAATAAATCAGCAATTCCAGCCCCATAACATCCTGGTTTGCATCCGAATATTCTATATAAACTTGTTTCCCTTGCTATTTTCTCATCAATACCCTTCTTTATCTTTTCTTCAACCTCCTCTTTATAATGTTTTTTTACAAAATTCATTTCATCTGGTTCATCTAAGTTGGCAACCATTCTTATTGCCTCATCTATAAGCTCAACAACGTTTGGGAAAGTGTCTCTAAATAATCCACTAACTCTTAAGGTTACATCAATTCTTGGCCTTCCTAATTCTTCCAATGGAATAACCTCTATACCAACAACTCTTCCCATCTTATTCCAAACTGGTTTAACTCCCAATAAATACAAAATCTCTCCAATATCATCCCCTTTTGTCCTCATTGTAGGAGAGCCCCATACGATAATTCCGATGTATTCCGGATATTTTCCCTCTTCTTCCAAATACTTATTAATCAAATCATCAGCCAATCTCTTCCCCATCTCATAGGCACTTTTTGTTGGTATCTCTTGGGGGTTGCATGAATAGAAGTTTCTTCCAGTAGGAAGGCAATTTATATCCTTTGTTGGTGCCCCTGCTATTTTTGGTGGGACATATTTTCCTTCCAAGGCATTTACTGCATTTTCAATCTCTTCATTTACCCTCATTAAATTCCTATATATTTTTGAAACGGTTTTTAAGATTTCTTTTAGTTCAGAGTTAAGTTTTATAGTTTTTAGTTCATCAATTTTGTTTTCATCAAAATTATATTCCATATACTCCTTTAGCAAATTTAATCCAATTTCATTTATCTTATCAATAATTTTGTGGTTCTTTCCTTTATTTTCATTTAATTCATCCCAATTATAACCCAAAACCTCCGCTAATTTTTCTAAATAATTAAACTGATACCTAATAATCATAAAGAGCATATTAACCAATTTCTCCCCTTTTAGAGGAATTCCCATTATATGTAATCCTTCATTTATCTGCCTATTTTTTAACTCCTCCAGATAATCGTGAATCCTATTCAATAGCTTTTCAAAGTTTTTCTCATTTATCCCATCATCTATAACTTCTCCACCCATCAAATCCTCATCCAACTTTAATTCCTTAATTTTATTCAAAATCTCCTTCTTTAAAAATTCTTTCTTTTCTTTATTTTCTGTCTCATAGTATTCGTCAATATCCTTCTCCAACTTACTTAAATCCTCATACAAATCAGATGTTGTCATTGGGGGGATTAAATGGCTTATTATTGTTGCATAAGCCCTTCTCTTTGCCTGGGTTCCCTCTCCTGGATTATTTACAATAAATGGATAAATGTTTGGCAATTCCATACAAACATCTGGATAACAATGCCTTGATAAACCTGCTCCCTTCCCTGGAAGCCATTCTAAACTTCCATGCTTCCCTATATGCATTATTGCATCTGCTTTAAATACTTCCTTGACCCATCTGTAAAAAGCAATATAGTAGTGTGTTGGTGGCATATCTGGAGAATGATAAACTGCGGAAGGATTTTCTCCAAAGCCTCTTGGTGGTTGAACAGAGATGAAGATATTTCCATTTATTATTCCTGGAATTATCAATTCTCCATCAAAGTTCATAACATCTCCAGGAATTGCCCCCCAATTTTTGATTAACTCCTCCTTTACTTTCTCAGATAATGAGTTGAACCATTTTTCATAATCTTCCTTCTTAACTCGCCCTACTGCCTTTTTTATAACTTCTTCTGTCAAAAATCTCTTATCATTTGTTGCATAATTTAGCATTTTTTTAATCAGTTCAGTTCCATTTTCATAGAGTTCATCAACAACAAAGCCTCTCTTTTTTAACTCTTTCAATATATTCAAAACGCTCTCAGGACTATCCAATCCAAAAGCACTTGCTATTTTATCATTCATTGGTGGGTAATTGTGGAAAATTATCGCTATCTTTTTTTCATTGTTTGGTTTTAACTTTAAATCTGCATATTTCAATGCCAAATCAACTATTTTTTCAGTTCTATCTTTTATCTCCTTATATTTTATAATTGGAACTTCAACATCTCCATCCTTAACCTTTTTCTTCCCACCTATTGGGAAATGTATTATTGCCCCATCAAATTCAGGCATAGCCATTCCAATGACCAAATCAATTGGATTTATCCCAGATATTGATTTTTCCCAATCTTCAATAAATCCAGTGCTTATAATCCCCTGCAAAATTGGGACATTCAACTCTTTCAAAAATTCTGGTTCATCCTTTAAGATATCTGCCTTAACTCCCATGGATAAGGTAAACATAGTTGTATTTATTAAGGCATGGATGAATGGCTTACCATCTTTATAGAAAAATTTCTCAAACACCCCTAATGTTCCAATAGCTCCTAATTCATTTTTTAAATGAGATGTGAAGACGGCAACAGGTATTGCCCCCTTATCTTCAATAATTTTAATTAAGTCGTTGAGATAATCGATATTGTTTGCAATAAACCAATTTCTATAAAATAGGATACCTATTATCGGTTTTCCATTTATTTCTTTACCAATTTCTTTTAAATAATCCAAATAATCATCCAAAGTTTCAAAGTATCTTCCCTTATAATAAATTCCCTGCCATGGCATGGGCTTTGGTTCCTCATAGGGAATGTTTTTATCCCCAAACTTATTCGCTAAATATAATAAGAGATTTTTGTAATTTTCAATTCCTTCGTAACCTAAATATTTGATAACCTTTAGTTTAACTTCATCACTCACTGTTGTTGCTTCATCCAAATCTGGATGAACTTCGTTTAATGTAGGAAGTGGAAGGAATGGGATGTTATGTTTATCAACAAATGCCTTTAATTCATCAAAATACCTAAATGCATTTTTTCCTCCCATGAGTTTTGTAAATACAATGTTGGCATCTTTAATAAATTCTAAAAACTCCTTAAACTCTTCCTCGCTACATTTATAATCCAATATTTTAAATTCAATCCCATACTTTTTTACTTCCTTATATGCCTCTTCAAAAACCAAATCATCACTATCAACGGTCGAAACAAACCCTATTTTTATCATATTTTCACCATTCAGATTAAGTTAAATAATTGTTAAGTAATTTTGATAAATTATATATTAATGCATATTAAAAATTTTTTGGGATGTGGTAAAGTAATTTTAAATGAGGTGGGAATATTGGAAAAGAAAAAAGAACTCTTAAAGAAAATTATGGAATTTATGATTTTAAATTTAGAGATTAAAAAACTTTCAAAGGAATTGGGAATTAACGAGATACATGATGCTTATGAAGAAGTTACAAAACTCGTTAGAGAACCAAACAAAAGATTATATAAGATGCTTTATGATGCAGCAATGGAAATAGAGTATAAAGAATTTGGTGGAAAGAAAAGGAAAGAAATCCCATGGTTTCCAAAAATTGATTATGAAAAATGCAAAAATTGTAAGAAATGTGTTGAGTTTTGCCCTAAAGGTGTCTATGATATAGAGAATGGTAGAGTTATTGTTAAATACCCCTACAACTGCATAGTTAACTGCAACGCCTGTTCCTATATGTGCTGTGAGGACAATGCTATAATCTTCCCAGAGAATAAAATCAGAGAATAAACAGAGAATAAGATATAGACCAACAAAGGAAAAACTTTTAAAGGCAAAAGAAATTGCAAAAAAGTATTTAAGTAATGTATCAGCATCCTTAGATTTTAGAAGGCATAAAAAAGTTAAAGAAATTATAAAATTTTGATTTTGATAATTTTTGATTTTTAGATGAGCTTTGATAGTTGATGTTTTAAATCCTCAATATTTCCATTGAATTTAATAACTTTTTTGGCGTTCTCTATAAGTTTTAAATTTAACCTATTCATCTCCCCAACTGGAAAGTTTGTATCTATTACAACATCGCACATTTTTAAGTATTTTAGTGCCTTATTATAGTTTTCCTCTGAAATTGGTTGGTATGCTTTCTCTTCAACAATCTCAACTTCCATCGCTTTGGCTATTGCATAATCAATATCATTCTCATGTAAGACCCCACAATAGACCTTATATCCATTCTTAACCAAATATCTCAAAACATTTGCCCCACTACCTCCACCACAAACAACAAAAACTTTTTTATTGGTTGTATTTTCATTTTTTAATTCAAAGTAACCAATTTCTTTGCAGAAATTTGCATTTTTTATATCGTAGAGATTATTTACTGTCTCTTTGTCCATAACATCCTCTGGATGTCCATAGGCGATTATTTTGCCATCTTTGATTAGTGCTATTTTGTCGGCAATCCTTAAGGCAAGTTCTATATCATGGATAGTTACAACTATAGCAAGGTTGTTTTCTGTTGCCAATTTTCTCAACAACAAAGTAAGTTCTATTTTATGCCTTGCATCTAAGAAGGATGTGGGCTCATCTAAAATTAAAACCTTTGGTTCTTGTGCTAACGCCCTTGCTATCATTATCTTCTGCCTTTCCCCATCACTCATTTCAAGGAAGTTTTTTTCGAGTAGGTGTAATGCATTAACCGCCTTTGCAGAATTTATAATAATTTCCTTATCCTTCTCTGATAGCCTTCCAAATAAATCCGTATATGGGTGCCTTCCTATTGCAATTATGTCAAATCCCGTTAAATTTCCTGGATTTACTCTCTCTGTTAAAACTACAGCCATTTTTTTAGCAAGTTGGGAGGGTTTTAGTTTATGTATTATATTTGAATCTAAATAAACAACCCCCTTCATTGGCTCCAAATATGTTGCTATACACTTCAATAGCGTTGATTTTCCAACACCATTTGGACCTATTATTGCCAAAATTTCTCCTTCTTTAACTTCCAAGTTCACATCATCGACAACAATCCTCTTATGATATCCAACGGCAAGGTTTTCTGCTTTTAACATTTAATCACCTTATAAAAATAATTATAATTTTGCTACAATCTCAAAAAAGGAGAAATTAGACATACACAATTACATCATTTTTATGGGAATAACAATCCTTTTTTATAAATTAACAGTAGCCCCATCAAAAAACCAATCAAAGAAACCACTGTATTTGTGATATCATCCTCAATTTCAACCTTTTTTGTGATTGTGTAATTTTTTACAACTTTATTTACTTTTATGACAACTTTTGACTGGTTAATCGTTAAATTATAATGATAATCATTGAATTTTATCTCTTTTGGCTTTACAACCTCAACATCTTCTTTAAAATTCCATATATATTTGATTAACCTCTCATAAGGCATATAATACTCAACATACCCCTTTATTTGGGTACTTTTTGAGACGTTTATTGGGATTGAAAATACTTTTGTTTCATTTGGCAATAATTCAAATGAAATATGTGTTTTGTTTGGTTTATAGCCATCATAATCTGAAAAGTAAATATATCCATAAATTTTTTCAGAGAATGGATTTTTTATGGTAATATTGCAGAGTATAGTTACATTGGTTTCATTAGAGCATATTGTTTTATTGCTAAGCGTGATATTTATTGGATTTAACTTTTCTATCTCAATTAGGCATTCATCGTATGAAGTGGCTCCAAATGTATCATTAACCTTTAATTTAACAACGTAATTTCCTTCTTTTTTATACCTATGGGATGGATTTGCACTTGTTGAACTTGAGCCATCACCAAAATCCCAATAGTAGTAAATTTTGTCGTTCTCATTATCCTGACATAGGGAATAAAAATTAACCTCATAGTCATCAACTATCTCAAATGCAAAATATGCCTTTGGTGCTGTGTTGTTTTCCCTTGGGATTATGTGAATGATTTTTGTATCTTTCAATGGAACATCAACAATCCCATTTTTATCAAACAAATAAATCTGCGAGATTTTTATCTCTGTTGTTACATTTTCATTTTTTATTGGCTCTATCCAGAAAGATAAAATACTGAAGTTTCCACTTGTAGTTCCATTTATTTTAATATCAAAATCTATTGTGCCATTCTCAACTGTCCAATTTTTCTCTATAACTGATAAACTTGTTGATATGTCACTAATTTTCAATAGTGTTGAGTTGTAAGTTATCTTCCCCTTAATTTCTGATATATTTGAATCTATGTTTTTTGCCTCAATGTAAATGAATCCTTTATCCCCATAGGAAATATTTTTTTCAGTTGTTGAAAAACCAACATACCTTTCTACAGTTGTTTCTTCACCGATTGTGAAGTTTGCAGGTTTTACAATTGTGTCGTTTCCATTTATCTTTACAGACGCGTTAATTATGTAGGTCCCTTCTTTGCTTGTGAAGAATGTCAATTTCATCAAATCAAAATTCTCTTTTGAAGTATTTAACTCAACAAAGAAATTTAAACTACCATTACTAAAATTCAAATCCACATTTGAGATGTTATTTTCTAAATAATAGAAATCCAAACCTATAATGCTTAAATTTGGGTAATATATTGTTCCAGTTATGTTATATGTATTTTCTTTTGCGTTTTTTATTGAAATGAGGACATCAAAATTCTCATTTAACTTTGGATTTATGGGGGTTATCTCAACAACCGTTAAATTTAAACCAATAATATTTACTTCAACAGAGTTGTAAGTTGCATCTATGGCATTTCCATCTATATCAGACAGTTTAGGTTTTTGGGTTATTGTATATGTTCCATTATTTAATGCTTTAAATTTTAAAGTTGCTATTGTAAAGTTTCCAGAAGGTTCATTACCCGACCACATCAATGATATTGATACTTTCCCATCATCCACGGAAATACTCTTCAAGAATGCACTATTGGCTATATCGCTTAAAATGATGTCATCTGTAGTTATGTTTAATGCACTTGGGAAATATATAGTATCCTCAAATCCACTCAATTTTTCTGATACATTTACGCTCAATGTTAAATCAAAGTAATCATATTCATTCACACTAACATTCTCAGGCGTTAATCTAACCTCGTCTCCAAAACTTACATGGAAAAACAATAAAAACAATATTGGCATTAAAAATTTTGGTCTCATAATCATCCCCCAACATCAACATTAAACAATATTTTTTGTTTTATATTATTTTGAATCTCGACATAATGAGGCCAAAAAGAACTCCTGCCAGTATTCCAGAGAGCAAATTAAATCCTAAAAATTTAAAACTGCTCTTTTTTTCTATAACCACATTAACTACTGGCTGATATTCTGTTATGTTAATTTCTTTAATAACAACTTCTGGTTCCTTTACATTGGGAGTTACGTAGATTCTGTTTACTATTGTTGATGACGAAGATGTTTCAATATCTCCTACGTCCTCTTTTAGCTTCATTGTTGTGTTTGTTGCATTAATGCCTTTTATTACCACTTTTGCCCCAAAGAACTTTGTATTTGGGTATTTTTTGTACGTTTTTGTGTAGTAATCAAAATACTCATTAACGCCATCATATTTGTATCCCAATGCTGAACTAACAGACCCTGACAAATTTAGTTGTGTTTCTCCCTCCTTAACTGGGATAAACATTATTTCTCCAATACAAAAGTCCTCCTCAATAGGATTATCAAAAGAAATTTCCAACCTAAATGTTCCATCTTTAAATTCATAGGATTTTAGTTTCTCTTTTTTACAAATGTCACTCCAATTGAACCCGTATGGTTTTAAGTGGTCAGAGTAATTTATAATAATGCCAACTCCACGACACCCACCATCTTCTATTTTTAGATAATCTTCATCTTTGATATCACCAATTTTTGGGATATTTTCTACCGTTATGTTAAATTTAATAATCTCTCCATTCGAAACAACTTCCTCGGGAATTAATTTAACATAAACATCTTCTGCATAAGAAATATCTAAAAAAATAAAAATGAGGATTAAAAGAACCAAAAAATACCTATTCATTATCTATCACCTTTTTTATAATGTAAGCTACTAATCCAACTAAAAGAACTGCAAATATAACTATTATTGGATTAAATGAAAATGATTCATTTTTCTCTACTTTTTGGATGGAATCGGATGTTATTTTAAGTTTTACTGTTTTTTGAGGGATTTTAATGGCATTTCCTTCACTATCTGAAGCCTTTGCCTTTATTGTTATTGTGGCGTTTCCACATTCTAAGGCTTTTATTTTGAATTCTCCAACTTTAAAGTCATTATTTTTTGGATTTGTCAAAAAAACATACTGTATCGCTGCACTTCTGTTTTTATTTATTGTTAAGTTGTAATCTGCTCCAACATCATATGCAATTACATCTTCTACTCTAAGATTATCTGAGAGATATATATTGCATTCTAAACCTCCACAATTTGAAACATTATTTACATAAACTTCTACAACAAACAAATCTCCTTTTTTAACTTCATAAGGGGCATTTACTGAAATATCCATCGCCATATATGTTGGGAGCATAAGAAGAATTAATAATGCACCAAACTTCTTCATATTATCACCAAATTAAAGGTTACTTTATTAATAGTAAAAATCACCGTAAAATATATATACCTATTGCCACTACCATCTTTGTTAAAGATTTTTTTAATAAAATTAACTATTTATTTATAATAATAACTATCTAATATAAATATTAAATGGTGGTATGATGCCGAAAAATATTAATATAACTGGGTATATATTACTTACCGTTTTCTTACTATTGATGCCTGTGTATGCAGAAGGTGATTACAACTATAGGTTGGGTGATGTCAACAAAGATGGCTCCATTGACATTGCGGATGTGGTTTATCTCTTCAAACATAGAGACCTCGATATAGAAGATGGCGATTTAAACGCAGATAACAGCATAGATATTGCTGATGTCGTTTATCTCTTTGTTAATTATCAAAAAATGAGAGAACCTATCCACTACGCCCAAAATATAAAGATAACATATTATGATGAATACGGAAACGAAGTAAATCCATACAATGGTGAAAAATACGCTTACAAAATAGTTGAAGATGCCACTGGGCAGAGATTTTTATTAAAAAATGAAAGTCAACCAATTCCTTCCTGGGCTGAAGGAAAATACGACAAAGTAATTAATATTCCATTAAAAAACGTTGTTGTAATGAGTTCTACCCACATAGCTTTAATGGAACCATTAAACGACGATGGTTCAGTGATTGGTTCAGTGAAGGGAATAATGTGGGGAGGAAAATATACTTGGTACTTTGATGATATCAAGAAAGGCCTCAGTGATGGTTCAATAATCGATGTTGGTTCATCATACAGTCCAAACTATGAGTTAATTACCAACATCTCACCACAAGTCGTATTCGTCTACCCAGGATACAGTGGAGATGCAATAATTGAGAAATGCAAGGAATTGAACTTGACATATTTTGCTGATGCGGAATACTTAGAAGATTCCTACCTTGCAAGATGTGAATGGGTAAAAATGTTTGCAGCATTTTACAACAAGGAGGACATTGCAAGTAAATACTTCACAAGAATAGAAAAGAGAGCATTGAATGTCAAAAGATTAACAAGAAACTGTGATAGGCCATTGGTGGCATGGGGTAAAAACTACCCGACATGGGGAGGAACGTGGGTTCCAAGAGCACAGTCATACGTTGCTAAAGGAATAGTAGATGACTGCAAAGGAGATTACATATTCAAAGACATTCCAGGAACTGGCAGCGAGTGTATAAGTTATGAGACCTTTGCAGAAAGGGCAAAGGATGCAGATGTTTGGGTAGTTCCATCAAGCACAGCATGGTTATCAAACTTCAAAGAAGACCATCCAGGATATGAGAACTTTAAAGCAGTGCAAAATGGTAGATTGTTCTGTTTAAGTGATGATTACTGGCAACTTGGATTAATGAATACTGATGAGGTATTGATGGATTTAGCAACAATATTACATCCAGATGTATTCAAAGGAAGAACTACACACTACTTCTTAAAATATAATCCAAATGACAATACAGCAATGCCATACACAGCAGAATAATAGATTATCAAAATTTTTCAATTTCTTTTCTTAAAAAAAATTTTTTAAGGTGACGGTAAATGAAATGGAAAACGGCAATATTATCGATTTTGATGATATCGCTTATAGGGGTTTATGGTGAAAATGTAACAGTAGAGTTAGTTCCATCTGATTTAATCGTAAATTTAGGGCAGAGTTTTGATTTAACTTTAGAGGTAAAAAATGTTCCAAATGAAACAATATCTGATGGCTATGAGACCTATTCGGGATACTGTGGTGGATTTGAAACATACAT
Organism: Methanocaldococcus bathoardescens; assembly: GCF_000739065.1. Lineage (GTDB taxonomy): Archaea > AGJL01 > Methanococci > Methanococcales > Methanocaldococcaceae > Methanocaldococcus > Methanocaldococcus bathoardescens. The sequence goes on from NZ_CP009149.1 coordinate 387,272, forward strand.
ATATTTCAATTCAAATGCACTAAATTTAACTAATATTAATTTCAGCGATATAGCAACTGGAGCAAGTATAGCTTATTCCGTAAGTAATGGAAGGATATGGATTAGTATGTATTGGAGCAATAGCTATCCATATGGAAACTTCACAATAGCTACTTTGAGATTTAAGACATTAAACCAGTCAGATAACACAACAATCACCTTAAGTGGAACAAAAGTATCAAACTCTGATGGAACATACAAATGGGAAGTAAGCAATAACAACTTAATTGTAAAAAACTCAAATGTAAAAATAATTGCAGAACCTATTGCTGATTTATTAACTCCTAAAATTATAAATGCAGAACTTGGAGATAATGTAACAATTTCAGTAGTTGTTGCCCCAAAAGAAAATAAAACTGTAAAAGTAATCGAAGGTACATTATCATTTGATAAAAATGTCTTAACTCCAATTAACGTATCATCAAGTGTAGGAAATGTTTTTTTCAATAGTTCAAGCAACTTCTTCAAAATAGACGACTTAAACCAATCAACAAACTTCACAATTAATATAACTTACAATGTGATAAACGTTGGAAATACCACAGTAAAATTGGACAATGTCTATATGGAAGATATTAACGGAAGTTACGTTAAGGACATTTCATCAAATGCAACCACAATAGTAATCCCAGGACCTGATTTAGTAGCAGAGATAGTTCCAGTGTCACTCAAAGCATATACAAATAACACAATATTAATATTGGTAAAGAATGTTGGGGAAAGAAATGCAACAGGTAACTTCTCAGTTAAGTTGTTGGTAGATACAAATGAGATAGGAACTTCTACAATTAATGGATTGAATCTTGGAGAAACTAAGGAGATAAACTTCACATTCATGCCTACAGAAGAGAGGAATTACACATTTTGTGTTTTAGTTGATTATAACAATGATATAAAAGAAATTGATGAAAACAACAACAAATATGTTGATGAATTATATGCTACAGAAAAGCCAATAAGTGTAAATATAATACCATCAACAAACTTAACAAAAACTGAAGAAACCTTTGAAGTGAACATCACATTAAACAACATAACATCTGACAGACCTGCAAAGGCAATAGAAGGGGTTTTAACATACAACGCTAACGTATTAGAATGTGTAAACTTCACATTCTTGATAAATGCATCTGAAGAAAATGGAACATTATTAAAAGATGTAACATATGAAAATGGTAAAGTAACATTCAAATTAATGGATGGAATTATTAATAATTCAGTTGTTATTGCAACTGCTAAATTCAAGGCATTAGATGTTGGAAACTCAGATATTGAATTGTCAGATTTAGTTGTGTCTGATATAAATGGATACAAATTCAACAAAGTATCAACAAACAAAGTAAATGTTGTTGTACAAGGGCCAAACATCAAAATAACTAACATTAGCGTACCAAACCCATCAATATACAGAATTCCAACTACAATAAACATTACAATAACAAATAATGGACACCAAGATGCAAAATCATTTGATGTTGTATTGTATGCTGATGCAGATGAAATTGGAAAAGTAACTGTTGATGGGTTAAATATTAGCCAAAGTAAGACAATAACATTCAATTGGATACCAGATGACATAAAGACATTTACAATAGTTGCAGTAGTTGACCCATCCAACGCAGTTAAAGAGGAAAATGAAAGTGATAACAAACTTGTTAAGAAAATAGATGTTATTGAAATCCCAGTTTGGGTTAATGTATATAACACAACACCAATTGTCAATGGAACATTTAACGCCACAATAGAAGTTAGTGGTATAAATGAGAGATTATGTAGTGGATATGATGGAAAATTGATATTCAAAAACTTAGAAATTGAAAACATAGAACTTATTGGAATAAACAACTACACAATAAATAACAGTGAGTTAATATTCAGCGGATACAACTTCACAAAGTCCGGAAGTTTCAAAATAGCAAACATAACATTTAGAATAATTGATGAGAACAAGAGTTACTCAGCAATATTAAAGTGTGTAGTGTTATCAGACAAAGATGGATACAAGTTTGAAAAGGTATTCATCAACAACACAATATTGGATGAGAGCTTACAAAAAGTCTTTGAATGTATGTGCATTGAAGCAGATGTGCTTGATAAAGTGGACATTGATAATGTGAAATTAGAATCTGCTGGAGACATTAACATAACAATATTGCCTATTAAAATTGGAGATGCAGTGGATGAAATAACAATTCCAAAAGTTAGTAGAAATATATCAATAAACATTACAGACGATGTCTTATTAACAATAAACCTAATATCCAATGAGGCAGAAACCTTAAAAGAAATCACAAAAGTTGTTGATGATGAAAAAGAGTTGAATGAAACGTTGGACAAAATAATAGAAGATATTAAGCCAGTATTGTGCGTTGGATTTAACATAACAAACAAAACCAAAGAAGAACCAAAGAAACTTGGCAATAAACTAATCTCAACAATAAAATTCAAGGCAGAGAACATCTCCAACAAAGGATTCGCAATCATTAGAATTCCAGTTGGTGAATTAAAAGTTGAGAACATTGTTGTAAATAATGGAACAGACAACATAACCCTAAAAGAAAATGATGTAAATAGCAAAGTAGGATGGTACAAATATGTTGGCAATGGAATTATAGAGATTACATTAATCAAAGACCCATTGGTAATGGTAACATTGGCAAAAGAATTGCCAGCAACTACATCATCAACAACTACAACAACCTACTATAGCGGCGGCGGAAGCTCACACCACACAATAATGTCAGAAACCTACTCAGATGTTGCACAAGACATCAAATCAGAGAAAATAAAAGAAATTGTCCATAAAGCTAAAATAATAATAGGTTCAGAAATAGACAACAACTTATCAGCAAAATGCCTTAAAAACACTACAGAGTTAATAAATCAACCATTAACAATAACAGAAGATTGCATCTTAGTTGGAGGTCCAGTAGCTAATCCATTAGTTAAGAAGTATATGTGGACATTCCCAGTTAAGATAACTAACGATTATCCAGGTAAGAATAGGGGAGTTATTCAGAAACAAATCATCAATGGACATTTAGTAATCCTCTTAGCAGGTTCAGATAGATGGGGAACAAAGGCGGCAGTAGAATACTTCAAGCAATTAGATGATATTCCAGATGAACCAATATTTGTAGAGTGGAGAGATGGGAAAGCAGTGAAGATTGAAAAACCTTAATTAATAATCTAATATCAAAATTTTTACATTTTATTTTTTTGTCTTTGTAATCACAAAAATTTAAATTTTATTACTACTTTTGATAATATTAAAAAAATTAAATCATAAATTATATATACTCATTTTAATAAATTATTACTATAATGTTACTAATATAACAAAATTATTAAAAAGGCAAAAAATCTCAATATCGGGGTGGGTAGCATGGTTAAAAAAATACTCTCAGCTATGTTGATGATTTTATTAACGCCAATAGCATTTGGAGAAAATATTGGAGATGTGAATGGAGATGGGTCAATAGACATTGCGGATGTGGTTTATCTCTTTAAGCATAGAGATGTTGGATTGGATAAGGGGGATTTAAACTGTGACAATTCAGTTGACATTGCAGATGTTGTATATTTGTTCAATAACTATCAAAAATGGAGAGAACCTGTAGTATTTGCTAAGAACTTTGAAATAGAATACTATGATGCAAATGGAAATCCGGTAAGTTACGATGACAATTGGGCATACAAGATTGTAACAACAAAATACGGAAATGAAGTTTATAACAAATACTGCATTGTAAGAGAGGGTGAAAATCCACCAAGCAATTTGCCTTCTGATGTAAAAGTCATTTACGCTCCTGTAAAAAAAGTTGGTACATTAAGTGCATTCCAAGTAGCAATGCTTGAAGCATTAGACAATGATAGTGTAAGGGCATCCATAAGGGGAGTATCAAAATACACATACACCAAAATAAAGGATTATGGTGTATTTTCCAACTTAAAACCTTATGTTGATAATGGAAACATTGTCCCAATTGGTAAATGGGGTGCTATAGACAAAGAGGTTTTATTAAACATAAGTCCAGATATTGTGTTCCTCACATGGACACATGGTTATTTAGCTACGGATATAGCCACAGTAAGTGATTTGGGTATGAATTATCTTGTAACTGTTGAGTCAAATGAACCTGACTTCCTTGCAAAGGCAGAATGGGCAAAAGTATATGCCGCATTTTATAACTTAGATAGTAAAGGAAATGATTTCTTACAGAAAGTTTGGAAAAAGAAAAATGAACTTATAAGGAAAACAAGAAACGCTGCCTACAGACCAAAAGTAGCTATGCTTTACTGGTCACCATATTCTGGTCCTTGGGTATATTGTGCCCAAAACTACTATGCAAAATGGATTTTGGATGTTAAAGGAGATTACTGCTTCCTTGATATTCCAGGGACATCTTATGTGAATCTTGACAAAGAAACAACCTTAGAACACATCAATGGATGTGAAGTATTCATCTACATGAACTGGAACTCGTTAAATGAGCCAATGGACACACTTGATGAATTAAAAGAGGCAAGACCTGACTTAGCACCAGTTTTAGACAATGCAAAGAGAGTATATACAACAAAATTCAGTTACTCATATGATGGAAATGTAAATATGGACTTGTTAATGGAAGATTTCGCAAGAATGATACATCCAGAATGCTTTGATGATGGGGATAGTAACTTACACTACTTCAAGAAATTGAAATAACTTAATTCTCTATACTTAATTTTCTATTTTCTTTAATATTTTCTCATTTTTAATATTACACTATTTTACCGAGAATTTAAATTTATAAATTTAGAATATCTTTATATTTTTTCAAAATGATTATAATAGAACAGAACATCATAAATTTAAGTAATGCAAATAGGGTGATGCATTTTGAAAATTAGAGCAGGTTTACTTCTATTGTTTCTTCTATCTGTATTATTTTCTTTATCAATATTGAGTATAACAAATGGAACTATTAAAATAGAGCCAAAAAAATTTTATAACTACCTGTCAGAGGGAACTACTGGAAATCCTACGTATGATAAGATAATTGAAAAGTGCAGAATGCCAAGGACAGTTGGAGCAATATTTGCAGGAATGGGATTGGCTGTTGCAGGTTTGTTAATGCAAAGTTTGTTTAGAAATCCTCTTGCAGACCCTTATCTAATAGGAGTGTCAAGTGGTGCATCCCTTGGAGTGGCACTTTATGTTTTTACATCTTTGCTCTTGAAGTTTGGTATTCCTCATTCCATATGGGGATTCATCATATCCGCCTATTTGGGCTCATTGTTGTCCATGTTTGTTGTCTTATCCCTCGCAAAGAAGGTTAAACAGATTACCACACTTTTAATTGTTGGTCTTATGATAGGCTATATCTCATCTGGATTAATTACAATCGTTATTGCATTTAGTGATTTTGTTGGTGTTGACAATAGTGTTTTAACAAGTTTTATGATGTGGGGATATGGTTCTTTGAGTTCATTAACAATGGAACGGTCATTAATAATGAGTGTTTTGGTAGTTATATGCTGCTCTATAACATACCTTTTATCAAAATTCCTTGATGCTTACTTACTTGGAGAAAATTATGCAAAAAGTATTGGAGTTGATATTAAAAAATTAAGAATTTTGATTATTTTAATATCCTGTATGATTACAGCAACTATTGTAGCATTTGCTGGACCGATAGGATTTATTGGATTGGTATGCCCAATAATTGCAAGATTATTGTGTGGAACGTCAAAACATATCTATGTGATCCCAAATGCTATGCTAATTGGAGCAATTTTCTTAATAATAGCAGATATTCTTGTGAGACCGGGCATTATAATCCCAACAACAAACTCAGAATTAACTTTAATATGTCCCTTGGCAATAATAGGGGCTCCAATTGCCATAATAATATACATAAAAAGAAAAGAGATGGGGATATAAATGAGAAAGATTCTTGTTATTTTGCTGTTGGTAGTATTAACTTCTTCACTTTTTATCTATGGAATTTTTAAAGGAGGAAATGCAAAATCGATAAGTATGGAGGATGTCAAAAATTGTTTGTTGTATGGAAGTACTGGAGATAAATTTAAAGATATGTTGATATGGAAGATTAGGATTCCACCACTAATAACTGCCCTAATTGTTGGAGCGGTTTTGTCTGTTTCAGGGTTAAAACTCCAAACATTATTCAGAAACCTTTTAGCATCTCCCTACACAACAGGAATATCAAGTGGAGTCGTTCTTGGGGTAGCGATTACTATATTCCTTGGATTTTCGTTTTCAAGTTTTTTGAGGATATCTAATTATGTTGTGGGTGGTTGGATAGGGGCTGCTTTAGCATTGATTGTTTTGTTATATCTTGCTTCAAAAATAAGGGACGTTAGTGGTGTATTAGTTTGCACATTATTATTTGCATATTTCTATTATGGGATTGAGAGTTATCTCATAAATCTTGCAGACAATGTCCAAATCCAGGAATTTTGGATGTATCTGCAAGGCAGTTTTTCAGGCACAGGATGGGGAGACATAAAATTAATGGCAGTTTGTTCAATAATTTTTCTGATTTCATCCTATTTGCTCTCAAAACACTTAAATGCCTTATTGTTCGGTGAAAATTATGCAAAAAGTTTCGGTTTAAATATAAAACAGGTTAGGATATTAATTTTATTACTTTCAGGTTTTATTATTGGAGCAATAATACCATTTGTGGGTTTGATTCCATTCGTTGGTATTGCCTCCCCCTATATTGCAAGGATTTTAATGAAAACATCAGACCATAGATGGACGATTCCTGCATCAATGCTAATTGGAATGCTTATTTCACTACTGTGTTATTTAGTATCAATAAAACTATTTGCTCCAAGAGTGGTTCCTGTAAAATCGATTTTAGATTTGTTAGGTGGAGCATTAGTGGTTTATTTAATATACAAGTCAGAAAAAATAACTTAAAAATCGGAGAAATGATTGAGTGAAAATATGAAATACCTAATCCTAAAAATAACAAATAGATGCAATTTAAATTGCCTTTATTGTTATGCATTTAATAAAAACAATAAAGATATGGATTTTGAAACTGCAAAGAATGCAATTAATTATATTTTGAAAACAGATGATAAATTAAAAATTCAATTTACTGGTGGAGAGCCACTTTTAAATTTTGATTTGATTGAAAGAATAATAGACTATTGCAATGAAAATTATGCCTATAAAAATATTTCCTATGCAATACAAACAAATGGAACTCTACTAAATGAAAAAATTGTCAAAAAGATTGCTGAATTAGATATAAAAATTGGCACTAGCATAGATGGTTTGAAGGTAAATGATACATTAAGGCCCTACAAAAACAAAAAACCTTCAACAATAGACACGTTAAGGAGCATCTATCTTTTAAAAGAGCACAATATCCCTTTTGGTGTGACAGTAGTTGTAACAAACAAAAATCTACCCCACATCAAAGAATTTGTTGAATATTTAATTGCCTTAGGAATTAAAAGCATAAGTTTTGATTTATTAAAGCCAAAGAGAAAAGAACACTTAAAATTAATGCCAAATGAGGATGAATTTAATAGAATTTTGGATGAGTTGAGGGATTATCCAATATATATTAAGAATATACGAAGGGAAGAAAAACTAAATAAAAAATACTGCTTTTTAAATAGTGGAGATTTACTTTTTGTCAATGAGTTTGGAAATATTTATCCCTGCCCAACATTGGAAGGATATTTTTATATGGGCAATATAAATAAAATTGATAAAGAAAACCTAAAATTATTTAAAGTTGATTGTAATTATTGTTTTGCAAGGAAATTTTTGATTGAAAATGTTGGGAGATAAAATGATGGGCATCTCAACAAGCATATTTGCAAACTCAGATACAAAGTTGGAAGATGCTTTATCAATTTTAGAGGATAAAACAAGATATGCTGAACTTATTTGTGATGGATACCTAAATGTTATGGAAAACACTGAGGTTCCACTTTCTTTTGATTTGAGATATACATTGCACTGCCCACTTTCAGATATAAATTTGTCATCCTTTAGGGAAAAGGTTAGAAAAACAAGCGTAGAGGTTGTTGAGGATATTTTAAAGGTTGCTGATGAAGTGGATGCTTCCTTAATAGTTCTTCATCCCGGTTATTGCATCTTTGAGGAAGATTATCCAAAGGCATTAAATGCCTTAAAAAAGTCCATAGTTGAGTTAAACGAACTTCAAAATGAATATTCCATAAAAATAACAATAGAGAATATGCCGTCCTATAGTATGTTTATGTTTAGGGAGCCAATTGATGAAATTATTGAAATTTTGGGAGATGTTGGAATAACCTTTGATATTGGACATTCTTTTTTAAATAACAACATTGATGCATTTTTAAATGATAAAATCGTTGATAAAATTTCCCACATCCACATCCATGACAACAATGGGGAGTTTGATGAGCATCTATGCATAGGGAAGGGAAAGATTAAGTTTGAGAAATATAAAAGGAAGTTAAAAGGAATAAATTGCATAAAAATGATTGAGATGCAGTATAAAAGCATTGATGACTTGGATTTGTGTATTGAAAGGGTTAAAAAATTGTTTGTATAAGAAAACTATAGTTATGAGGAGATTCCAGAAGAGGACTATAAGCTAATTATTGAAGCTAAAGCTTAAAACCTATTTTTTATACTTGCATCAAGCTCATCTAAGGAATAGACATTTAACTCTCCAGTTTTCACTGCCTCTATTGCTTTAACTGCCGCTTTAGCTCCTGGGATTGTAGTTATATATGGAATTCCTAAATCTACTGCTGCTCTTCTTATATAATACCCATCTGACTTTGCCTTTTTCCCTGAAGATGTGTTTATTATTAAATGTATCTTCCCTTCTCTCATTAACTTTAGGATGTTATCATTTGTACTTTCAGAGATTTTTTTAACAAGTATTGCTGGAATTCCATTTTCTCTCAACACTTTGGCAGTCCCTTCTGTTGCATATATTGTAAATCCAAGCTCATGTAATTTTTTAGCAACCTCTACAACTTGCTTTTTATCTCTATCCCTAACACTTATAAACACATTCCCAACAATTGGCAGTTCCATATTTGCAGAGAGCTGAGCTTTATAATATGCCCTACCAAAGTCCTTATCTATTCCAATAGCCTCTCCAGTAGATTTCATTTCAGGTCCTAAAACAGGGTCTACCCCAGGCAGTTTTTGGAATGGGAACACTGCTTCTTTAATTGATACATACTTTGGTTTAGCAATCCAAACTTTTTCAGCTACTTCATCAACATCATAATCTTTAATTAACTCCTCCAACTTTTTACCAAGCATAATCTTTGTAGCTAACTTAGCTAATGGAATTCCTACCGATTTACTGACATAAGGCACAGTCCTTGAAGCTCTTGGGTTAGCCTCTAAAACATAAACAACCCCATCCTTAACTGCATACTGCACATTTAAAAGCCCTACAATATTTAAAGCCCTTGCTAATTTTGCAGTGTAATCAATTACAGTATCAATTATCTCCTTAGGCAGTGTTTGAGGAGGAATTACTGTTGCTGAATCTCCACTATGCACACCTGCCTCTTCAATATGTTCCATTATAGCTCCAATTAAAACACTCTCTCCATCACAAACAGCATCGACATCCAACTCAACAGCATCCTCTAAGAATTTATCAATTAATACAGGATGTTCTTCTGAAACTCTAACAGCCTCTTCCATATATTCAATTAACTCATCCTCGCTATAGACAATCTGCATTGCCCTTCCTCCCAAAACATAGGAAGGTCTTACTAAAACTGGATAACCAATTCTTTTAGCTATCTCTAAAGCCTCTTCTTTTGTAAATGCAGTTCCTCCCTCTGCTTGTGGGATATTTAACTTCTTTAAAAGTTTTGAAAACTCTTCCCTATCTTCAGCAACGTTTATATTTTCTGGGGTAGTTCCTAAGATATTAACTCCTGCCTTTTTTAACTTCATAGCTAAGTTTATTGCTGTCTGCCCACCAAATTGAACTATAACTCCCAGAAGCTCTCCTCTCTCCTTTTCTCTTTCAGCTATATTTAAAACATCCTCAAATGTTATCGGCTCAAAGTATAATTTATCTGAAGTATCATAATCAGTTGAAACTGTCTCTGGGTTGTTGTTTATGATTATTGCCTCAATTCCCATTTCTTTTAAAGCTAAGACAGCATGAACACTTGAGTAGTCAAACTCTATACCTTGCCCAATCCTTATTGGCCCTGAACCAATAATAATGACTTTCTTTCTATCTGAGGGGTTACTTTCATCCTGCTCCTTATAAACAAATGTTTCATAGGCTGAGTAATAATAAGGAGTTTTTGCCTCAAACTCAGCAGCACATGTATCTACCATTTTATATAATGGGATTATGTTTAACTTCTTTCTCAATTCTCTAACTTCCATCTCATCCATTCCTAATAAATTAGCTATCTGTTTATCAGAGAATCCCATCTTTTTTGCTTTTAATAATATTTCCTTCAATTTTTCCATATCCATATAATCACCTTATTTCTCATTTTCAATATCTTTTAAAACTCTCTCAACTTCTTTCTTTATTTTATGGATATCTTCTTTTACTATCTTCCAAAGAAGGATGTAGTCAATCCCAAAATATTTATGAATTAAAATATTCCTCAACCCTACCATCTCTTTCCATGGAACATTTGGGTATTTTTCCCTAAAATCATTGTTTATGTATCTTGAAGCCTCTCCAATAATTTCTAAAGCTCTAATAACAGCATATCGTACCATTTTATTATTTATAAACTCATTATAGTCAATATCTTTGGTAAATTCAATAACATCATTAGCACTTTCTAAGATGTCATATAGGAATGCTTTAACATCCCTCTTAGACATAAATTAAATCCTCCTCAATAGATTTTTTTACATAAGGATTGTGGATTGATTTTTTTGTAATTAAATCAACTTTTAAGCCCAAAATCTTTTCTAAATATTCAATTAATTCCAAATACTCTGAAAATGAAGGATAGTTGTTTTCATCAAATTCAACCATAATGTCTATATCACTTTCTTCTGTCTGCTCCCCTCTTGCATAACTACCAAATAGGGCAATAGATTTAACCTTATATTTCTCTTTAAGGATTTTTTTATGCTTTCTTAGGATTTCTTTTATTTCAGAGAGAGTTTTCATAGTTTCACACTTTATTCTTCTTTAGCCCTCTTTAATGCTAAGAGCCCATTAATTATACATACAATCCCAACTAAAGTTACCAATATTCTTCCAGTTATTAAAGCAAATAATGTCAATGCTACAAGTATGAGATTCATTAGGATTATTACTCTTATTTTAGTTTCTTTTTTCATAAATTTCCCATTAAGCATTCAATTTCTTAATTTCTTCTTTCAAATTCTCAAGCTCTTTCTTCATATCTACAATATTTTTAATCTTCTTAATGAAGAACTCATCAATATTTGTTAATTCACATATTTTCTCAACACTCCATCCTTTTTCTAACGCCTTAGCTATAACAAAGATTCTTTCATCTGTTGGATTTTTCAATATCTCTTCTATCTCTTCATCACTGTAATCCTTATCTTTCCCATCTCCAATTAAACCAAACCTACCAATGTCCAAACTTCTAATCGCCTTTTGTAAAGCTTCTTCAAAACTTCTACCAATTGCCATAACCTCTCCAGTAGATTTCATACTTGTTCCTAATCTCTTATCAACTGTCTTGAACTTATCAAATGGCCATCTTGGGATTTTTACAACAACATAGTCCAAAGTTGGCTCAAAGCTTGCTGGCGTCTCTTTTGTAACATCATTTAATATCTCATCCAATGTTTTTCCTATTGCTATCTTAGCCGCTATCCTTGCTATTGGATAACCTGTAGCTTTACTTGCTAAAGCAGAACTTCTTGAAACTCTTGGATTTACCTCTATAACTCTATACTCAGTCATTTCTTTATTTACAGCAAATTGAATATTACATCCTCCTTCAATTCCTAAATGTCTTATAATCTTTATAGCCGCATTTCTTAGCTTTTGATAAAACTCATCTGGTAGAGTTTGTATTGGTGAGACAACAATACTCTCTCCAGTGTGTATTCCCATTGGGTCTATGTTTTCCATACCACAGACAATTATACATGTATCTTTTCTATCCCTCATAACCTCAAGCTCAAACTCCTTCCATCCTAAGACGCTCTCATCAATCAAAACTTGGTGGATTATAGAGTATTTTAAACCCTTTGAAGCAATATCTATTAACTCCTCTTTGTTGTGGGCAATTCCCCCTCCAGTTCCTCCTAAGGTAAATGCTGGTCTTACAATAACTGGATATCCAATCTCTTCAGCAAACTCAATAGCTTCATCAACAGAATTAACTGCCTTACACTTTGTAACTGGCTCATTAATTTCAGCCATTGCCTTAGCAAAAAGCTCTCTATCCTCTGCAATTTCAATTGTCTTTATATTTGAACCAAGAAGCTTTATTCCATATTTATCTAAAATCCCTCTTCTATGTAACTCTAAAGCTAAGTTAAGCCCTGTTTGCCCACCCATTGTAGGTAAAATAGCATCTGGTCTTTCTTTTTCAATAATCTTTTCAACTATCTTTGGATGCAACGGCTCTAAATAAACCTTATCTGCCATGTCTGTATCTGTTTGGATAGTTGCGGGGTTTGAATTCACTAAAATAGTATAAATTCCCTCTTCCTTCAAAGCTTTACACGCCTGAGAACCTGAAAAATCGAACTCTGCCGCTTGCCCAATAACTATCGGCCCAGAACCAAAAACCATTACTTTCTCAATAGACTCCATCAATATCCACCACAATAATATTTTACAATATTTATATATTTAACTATTATTGCTCAGATTACTTTAATATTGAGGATGAGCTTTTTAAAATTGCATAATTATAATATGTTGCTTACATTTAAGTATCCTTTCCATAATAATCAGTTAAGGTTTTTAAAGTTAATGGTGATAATATGGAAGAGAAGATTTTGGCTATTGCATTAAGAAATGCCATCAAATATAATGGAAAAGCTAATCCAAAGGCAGTTTTAGGAATATTTTTGTCAGAAAATCCAGAATATAGGGGTAAAGCAAAGGAAGTAATGCAAGTTGTAGAAAAAGTTGTCAAAGAAATTGAAAATCTTTCAATAGAAGAAATGAAGAAAAAGTTAGAGGAATTGGGAGAAGATATTGGAAAAAAGGAAAAGAAAGAGAAAGGTTTAGAGTTACCAAACGTTAAAGATAAAGTAGTTATGAGATTTGCCCCTAATCCTTCAGGGCCTTTACACATAGGACATGCAAGGGCTGCAGTTTTAAACGATTACTTTGTTAAAAAATATGGTGGAAAATTAATTCTAAGATTAGAGGATACTGACCCAAAGAGAGTTCTGCCAGAAGCTTATGACATGATTAAAGAAGATTTAGAATGGTTGGGAGTTAAAGTTGATGAAACAATTATACAATCAGATAGGATGGAGATTTACTATGAATATGGTAGAAAATTAATTGAGATGGGAAAAGCCTATGTTTGTGACTGTAATCCAGAAGAGTTTAGAGAGCTAAGAAATAAAGGAATTCCATGTAAGTGTAGAGACAAAGCTATTGAGGATAACTTAGAGCTTTGGGAAAAGATGTTAAGTGGAGAGCTTGAAAATGTGGCTGTTAGATTAAAAACAGACATAAAGCACAAAAACCCATCAATTAGGGACTTTCCAATATTTAGAATTGAAAAAACTCCACATCCAAGAACTGGAGATAAATACTGCGTATATCCTTTAATGAACTTCTCAGTGCCAGTTGATGATTATTTATTAGGAATGACCCACGTTTTGAGAGGAAAAGACCACATTGTAAATACTGAGAAGCAGGCATATATTTACAAATATTTTGGCTGGGAAATGCCAGAATTCATTCACTATGGAATTTTGAAGATAGAGGATATTGTTTTAAGCACTTCATCCATGTATAAAGGAATTAAAGAGGGGCTTTATAGTGGATGGGACGATGTTAGGTTAGGTACTTTGAGAGCTTTAAGAAGAAGAGGGATTAAACCAGAGGCGATATATGAAATAATGAAGAGAATTGGGATTAAACAGGCAGATGTTAAGTTTTCATGGGAAAATTTATATGCCATAAATAAAGAACTTATTGACAAAGATGCAAGAAGATTTTTCTTTGTTTGGAATCCAAAAAAGCTTGTTATTGAAGGAGCTGATAAAAAAGTTTTAAAGCTTAGAATGCATCCAGATAGACCAGAGTTTGGTGAAAGAGAGTTGATATTTGATGGAGAGGTTTATGTTGTTGGAGATGAGTTGGAAGAAAATAAGATGTATAGATTGATGGAGTTATTTAACATAGTTGTTGAGAAGGTTGGTGATATTGCATTAGCTAAATACCACTCAGATGACTTTAAAATAGCAAGAAAAAATAAAGCTAAGATTATACATTGGGTTCCTGTAAAAGATAGTGTAAAGGTTAAAGTTTTAATGCCTAATGGAGAGATAAAGGAAGGCTTTGCTGAAAAGGACTTTAAAATGGTAGAGGTTGATAATATTATTCAGTTTGAGAGATTTGGATTTGTAAGAATAGATAAAAAAGAGGACAATGAATTTATATGTTGCTATGCACATAGGTAAGAGACATTAATTGCCTCTGAAAGAGGCAACTTAATGCATCGTCTTTGATGAAACTTTATTAAAGTTTCTTTGGGAGAGTTTGGATTTGTAAGAATAGACAAAAAGGATAATAACGAAATGATTTGCTGTTATGCACATAGATAAAAACAAATCTTTTATTTTTTATCGTTCTAATCATTTAATACTAAATACCGCCCATAAAACAATATACAATGAAATAATCACTAAAAAATACTCAATAACTTTTTTTATTCTATAACTATTTTTTAAGTTTAAAATTTCTTATAAATTTTGTTAGATTATTGTTTTTCTTTTTCCTGATTTTATTGTTTCTTTTATTTTCTGATTTAAACCTCTTAGCAACATAGATTTTATACTCCTTTCTGCCAATATCCCAATATATATGTACTCCAATACCCATGTGGGTATATCTTTTATTTAAAATTGTGGCTCTTTGATTTGGATTATTAAGCCAATCATTAACAATTCTCCTGGCAACATCTCTATGTCTTTGATTTTTAGTTGCATAGTGGATTGTTCCCCTTTCGTTCATTGCTAATCTTATTGCTTCGTTTATTAAAATTTTATCTGATTTAAGCTTTTTTAATCCTCTTTTCTTTCTTTCCTGGTTTATATACCTAAATATCCATCCTGCCACCCGCTTAGGATTCATTCTCTCCCGTTATTAGTTTTTATTATTCATTTATCTGTCCAATATCTTAAAATTTTTCCATTTAATTTTATAAAAATTTATTTAGATTTATAAATATAAAACTTAATAAAAATAGCAAAGTGGTATTATACGACATTACCAAATTATTATTTTTTAGATTTTAATTTTCTCATCTCTTTAATTTTTTTAGCTAATAACTCATCATTACCTTCATCTTCAACTTTTTTAATCCTTTTTATCTTATCTTCTTCTTCCCATTTTTTTCCAGTGTATCTCTTGGCTATAACATAAACCTCAGCACTTTCTTTTCTTGAAGCTTGAGGCTTTGTAATATAAACCTTCTCAAAGTATTTTTTAACTAAATTTACATAGTCATCTATCATATCTCCATAAAATACTTTAGCTACAAAATTTCCCCTCTCTTTTAGCATTTCAGTAGCTATTTGTAAGGCAGTTGTTACCAAATCAATTGAACGAGCGTGGTCTATATCCCAAAACCCACTTATATTTGGGGATGCATCACTTATAACCACATCCACCTTTTTTTCTTCGTTTGGAATTAGCTCTCTAATTTTATTTAAGTTCTCTTCCAAAGTAAAATCTCCTTTTATTGCAACTACATTATCATATTCAAATGGCTTAACTGGCTGTAAATCGATACCAATAACAAAACCTTTATCCCCTACAATCTCTCTTGCTACTTGCATCCATCCGCCCGGAGCACAACCTAAATCTAAAACTATCTTTCCTGGCTTAATAACATTAAATTTTTCATTTAATTGCATGAGTTTGAAAGATGCCCTTGAACGATATTTAAGTTTTTTAGCTAATTTATAGTAAAAATCTCTCTTTCTCTGCAAAATCCATCTTTTATCTTTTCTACCCATAGTTTCACCACAAATTTTAAAAATGTTAAACGTAATTTTTAAAGAAATAATAGCAATAAAATAAACCTTAGAAAAAGCTGATTCTTATGAGTTTGGGTAAGGATAGCATTTACATACTAATGTCAAATATATACTCAAAAGGGATGGCATATCTATTTTATTTTATAACTGCATTTTTGTTAGGGACAGAGGCATTTGGGATTTTAAAAGGTTTAATGCCAATAGCAGACACTTTAACTATATTTTTCTCTTCTGGCATTCCTCCAGCTATAGCAAAATTTTTAGCTGAAGAAAAAGAAGTAAATATTAACAAATACATTCCAATATTATATTTAATGATTTTACTTTCAATTGTTGGATTTATCTTAACTCCCTATATAAAATACATATTGGGGGGACATTATTTAACTTTAGATACCTCTTTATATTTTGCAATAGGTTTTTGTATAATATCTTCTACATTAATTGCTTTTTCAAGGGGCATACTGCAAGGATTGTTAAAGATGAAATATCTCTCTTCTACATGGATTGTTGAATATACAGTAAAGGTTATCTTAGTTTTTGTTTTAACCCTATATTTTGGAATTTTTGGCTCTTTATTATCAATATCCCTATCTTATCTAATAGCAGGGATTTTTGGTATTTATTTAATTTATAAAGCACTGAAAAAGAAATTGGATTTTAAAAAATTAGTAGATATGAAAAATATAACAAGAAATATATTTTCAGATTTCAATTTAAAGGTTTTAAAGTACTCAATCCCTATAGCATTAACATCATCATCTTACAGATTGTTTGGCGATATTGATAGTGTTGTAATAATGTCCATTATGGGAGGATTTTGGAGTGGGATTTATGGTTACACTTCTTTAATATCAAGAGGAATATTTATGTTTGCTTCAGCTGTTAGCATCCCTTTACTTCCAAGAATATCTAAGACAAAGGATTTAAACTTATTAAAAGAAGGAATCATCCAAAATACTATCTTTTCATCAATTTTTGTTTTAGGTTGTTTATTTTTCCCTGAAATTCCATTGATGGCATTTTTTAAAATAGCTAATCCAGAAGGAATTTTATGCCTAAGAATTTTAGCTATTTCATCATTATTTATGAGCTACTATACTTTAATATCTTCTGCACTTCAAGGTTTAGGGTATGCAAAAATTTCTTTCTACATAATTCTATTTGGGTTAGTATTAAATATTGTTTTAAATTTAATTTTGGTAAATGCTTATGGAATAGTTGGAGGAAGTTTAGCTACATTAATAACATCAATAGCTGTCTTCTTAATTGGTGTTTTTGCTATTTTAAGAATAAAAAAGCATAATTATTTAATTAGCTGATACTTATAGTTCCCATTTAAAAGCTCAACTTTTAATCCCAATTTTGCTGGAATAACTTCTATACCAGTATTTTGGGAAATATATTCTGCTTCTATTTGAGGATTTGTCATCTTAACTCCCATGTGGTTCATTATCAACAATTCTGGCTTTTTACTCATTGAGTTTATTAAATCAATAGCATCATTTGAACATAAATGCCCTTTAATTCTCTCATTTTTCTTTCTAACAATATTTGCTATTAAAATCCTAACCCCGTCAAAGTCCTCAATTAATTCTGGTATTAGTTCAGTGTCTGATGTATAGCCAATATCCCCATAAATTGTTTTCAACCTAAAACCAATACCAAACGGGTCTCCATGTTTTGTATGTGTTGCCTTTATTGTTGTATCATACAGCTCTACTTCATCCCCAGGATACAAAACCTGAACTTTTTCAAGCTTTGACTGATGATATTTAGATATAACATACTCATACTCTCCAAAGCCTTCAACAACTGAGAGATTTCCTAAAAAAATCCCTCTTTTTTTAGTCATTCCCTGAGTTATAGCTTCAACAATAACTTCCCCATCAGTGTAGTGGTCTGGATGGCAGTGAGATATAAAGAGAGCATTAGTTCGCCAAGGGGATATTTTTAGCTCGTTTAATCTTACTATCGCTCCCGGTCCAGGGTCTACATGCATTCTAAGCTCGTTAGTGTGTATTCTAAACCCTCCTGTTGCCTTTTTTTGTGTTATTGTAGCCCATCTTCCACCACCACATCCCAAAAAAATAATTTCCACCCTCAAAATACCACATCTCCTTCCTGTGTTTTAAAACAGTTAAGTTATTATATCCAGCTAATTATTAATCTTTTACTTTACTTCTACTTTACCTCTTTACATTCTACTTTGTATGTTCCATTTACAGATAGTTTTATATATGGATAGGTTATAACCATTGCCGCAAATTCCTTTGGTGGAATAACTTTATAATAAACAATAATTCCATTAACAGTTTCTGTTATATTTATTATCTCTATTTTATATCCAGCAGTTGGCATCTCACCCAAATTTATAACTATTACAGTTTTGTTATCTTTATAATAGTAATAGTATCCACTATTTTTCTCTCCAAAAGCTCCATAAGCTATTATTTCATAATTTAATGTTTTTGGAAGATTGGTTTTATTATTTGTATTATTGTTAGTGTTTTGAACGCTTTGGTTTTTAGAAGTATTTAAGTTGGTATATAAGTTATTTTTTATATTAGAATATTCTGTTTTATTTTTTTCAGAGATATTTTTTTCAAAAGAGACACAGCCACATAAAGTTATAATAAAACAAAGAATAGCAGTAAATAGAAATAATATAATTATATCCTTTTTCATTTTCCAAACCTCCTATGTCTCCTCTGGTATTCTCTAATAGCCCTCAAAAAATCCACTTTCCTAAATAATGGCCAATATATATCACAAAAATACAGCTCTGAATAAGAACTCTGCCAAATTAAAAAATTACTAATCCTCTCTTCCCCTGAAGTCCTAATAATTAAATCAGGGTTTGGAAATGGCAAATCTGCTGTGTATAAATGCTTATCTATCAGCTCTTTATCAATATCTTCTGGCTCTACCTCCCCTCTCTTAACCTTTTCAGCTATCTTTTTTACAGCATCTATTATCTCTTGCTGTCCTCCATAGGCAATAGCTACATTAACAAAAAATTTATTGTAGTTTTTTGTTTTATCTTCAGCGTATTTTATAGCTTTTTGGACATTTTTTGGTAATAAATTTATTCTTCCAATAGCTCTAACTCTAACTTCATATTCGTGAATTTCTTCGTCATCTGCAATCTCATAAAACTTTTTTTCAAAAAGTTCCATAAGTTTATCAACTTCTTCTTTTGGTCGTTTAAAATTTTCTGTTGAAAATGCATATAAAGTAACAACCTTTATTCCTAAATCTCTCGCCCATCTTAAAACATCTCTAACCTTTTCAGCCCCCAAGTAATGCCCATAATATCTATCTCTTCCGTAAATTTCAGCTGCTCTTCTATTTCCGTCCATAATTATAGCTATATGTTTTGGTAGATTATTTTTGTCAATAGATTCTTCTAAAATTTTCTCGTAAATTTTTAAAACTCCAGAATTATCTAAAAATCTATAAAAATCAATTATTGCTCTTTTTCCAATACTCTTTAATTTGTTTTTTATATTATCCAAAATCCCCACCTGCTAAAAATTTAACAGCATTGTAATATCTCTCCCAATTAGCGTTTCTACTTGTATCTATAAAATTGATGTCTTTGTCTGATAAAATCACAGCTCCATAACCTGGAATTTTACAAACTAAACCCAAACATCTAAAAATTATATTTCCTGTAATTCCATCTATAGCTATAATAATATTGTATCTATCTTTTAAATATTCCTCTATTAATATACCATTATGTATGATATCCATACTTCCTTTAAAATGCTCTACTATCTTCTCAGCTTCATATATTGTTTCATCCACTACTTTATTTCTTCCCAAATCTCCCAATCTTCCTCCAGATAAAATAGCAACTTTTGGTTCAATATTATGATTTTTTAAAAACTTAGAAGCAAATTCTATAATCTTTATTTTATCCTTTATTCTCTCATTTTTGCCTTCTGATATATCATCAATCCCTACTGGGGATAGTAAAAAAATTTCATTGGTAAATGGATTCTTTAAAACGGATGCTCTATAAAATTTCCCTATTCTTTCTCTTAAATAAGGAATTACTTTTGAAGATGACAAAGAGCCTCTAACAGCCCCCTCTATTTCTCCATTTATTAATTTATCTACTAAAAGTTTTGGATTGTCAATTAATTCAACTTCTATTCCTTCTTCTTTTAATTTTTCATAAGCTTTCAAAACTTCTTTTTTATTTTCTCCTATACCTATCGCATACATGGTTATCACTTAAACTCAACCTCTATACCTAAAATATTTCTTTTTCCTTTTAAGATATCTTCAGCTATTAGAGCTCCTCCAATTGCCCCACTTTCTCCATATAAAGCAAATATCTTTGCATCAACAAACTCTTTAATTCTTTTTGGGATGTCTATTGGATTTCTTAAAGTTCCTATAGAGCCAGCTAAAACAACTTTTCTTTTATTTTTATCTAATAAAGGAATTAGGCTGTTAATTTCCATAGAAACACTTAAAATTAAGCTATCAACTGCCAATCTACAATTTTCATCATTAAAATAGTTATTAATTATCTCCTCCTTAGTGTTCTCAACACCTTTATAGAGCTTGGCTATTTTAACAGCTCCAGCTTTAGAAAATGCTTCATTTGCTGTAATTTTCCCAGTATCTATATCTCTAATCATCTCTAAATCTATTGGGCCGTGTAACATTCCAATAGCCCCAATACACGCATCAAATCCTCCAGAAATCCTTCCATCTTTTATTAATAAAGTTACAGTATTTGAAGAGATATCTGATAATACAAAGTCATTAAATCCAAATAGTTTGTGGGCATAATAGGCAATTGATACCTTTTCAGGGGATGCAATGTGAGAATATAAGGCTCTAAATCTCTCATCTAAACACTCAATTCCTCTATGCAATCCTGGAATAACAATAGCTGGCAATCCAGATTCTTTAATCTCATCATAAACCTTTGTTCCTCCTCCAACTTTCTCTCCAGCCCCTTCAATACTTAAAACCCCTCTATTTTTAACTTTCTCTATTGGTAAAATTTTATTTATTCCATCACCCATGGAATAGGTTAAAGCTATCAAATCAATATTTTCTAATGAAATATGTTTTTTCAACTCTTCTAAGTAAGATTTTTCTTTAAGCTCAGTTCTTTTTAGTTTAAATATTGTCTTTTTATCATCATCTTTTATGCATGTGGTTATTCCCGATGTTCCATGGTCTATTCCAACGGTTATCATATCTTCCCTCCTTTTGTTTATTAATCTTAATTAACATAAATTTTATATAATCAGGGAATTTAATTACGTTAAGGGGATAATATGGAGAAGTTTGATGCTGTAATGTCAGTGTTTTTGGTAATGATATTCTTGTTCATATTTTTACCCATCATCTATATGCTATCAAATCCAGGTGATTTAAGCTTATTATTAGATAAAGAAGTTATAGATGCATTTAAAACAACACTATTAGCTGGGGCTGTTGCTACTCTAATAGCTCTAATTTTTGGAATCCCTACTGGCTATATTTTGGCAAGGTATGATTTTAAATTTAAAAGTTTTCTTGAAGCAGTGTTAGATTTACCAATGGCTATTCCCCATAGTGTTATTGGTATAATAATACTTTCCTTCATTTATGGCATTGATATTATAAAATTTATTGGTAGATATATAGTTGATAACTTTTGGGGCATTGTTGTTGTGTATCTCTTTGTGGGAATTCCATTTATGATTAATAGTATAAGAGATGGATTTTTGAGTGTTGATGAAGAGATTGAGTATGTATCAAGAACCTTAGGAGCTTCAAAAATAAGGACGTTTTTTGAAATATCCCTACCATTAATAAAAAATAATATCATCTCAGGGGTTATTTTAAGCTTTGCAAGAGGAATTAGCGAAGTTGGGGCAATATTGATAATTGCCTACTATCCAAAAACTGTTCCAGTTTTGATATTAGAAAGATTTATGAGCTTTGGATTGGATGCATCAAAACCAATATCTGTTGGGATGATTTTGGTTAGCATAGCATTGTTTGCAGTATTAAGAACTTTTGGAAATATAAAAAGGGGAAACAATGCTTAAAGTAGAAAATCTATCAAAAATTTGGAAAGATT
The DNA here is from genome assembly GCF_000739065.1 of Methanocaldococcus bathoardescens. GTDB lineage: Archaea > AGJL01 > Methanococci > Methanococcales > Methanocaldococcaceae > Methanocaldococcus > Methanocaldococcus bathoardescens. Next base: position 409,612 of record NZ_CP009149.1, read on the forward strand.
TTAAATTAAAGAATGTTTCCTTTGAAATGGATAGGGAGTATTGTGTAATTCTCGGCCCAAGTGGGGCTGGAAAATCCGTCTTAATAAAATGTATAGCTGGAATTTTAAAACCAGATTCTGGTAAAATTTTATTAAACGGTGAAGATATAACCAATCTACCACCAGAAAAAAGGAATGTCGGATATGTTCCTCAAAACTATGCTTTATTCCCAAACAAAAATGTTTATAAAAACATTGCTTATGGATTGATAATAAAAAAGGCAAATAGATTAGAAATTGATAGGAAGGTTAAGGAAATTGCTGAGTTTTTAAATATTTCCCATCTGTTGGATAGAAATGTTAAAACCTTAAGTGGAGGGGAACAGCAGAGAGTGGCTTTAGCAAGGGCTTTAATTTTAAACCCATCTATTTTACTTTTAGATGAGCCAACATCTGCTGTAGATATCAAAATTAAAGAAAATATCATCTCTGAGTTAAAAAAGATAAAGCATATTCCTGTTTTACATATAACTCATGATTTGGCTGAAGCAAGGACTTTGGGAGAAAAAGTAGGAATCTTTATGAATGGTGAGCTTATAGCTTTTGGAAACAGAGATATATTAAAAAAACCTAAGAATAAAAAGGTAGCTGAGTTTTTAGGATTTAATATAATAAATGATAAAGCCATAGCTCCGGAAGATGTAATTATCAAAGATGGAAATGAAGGGGAGGTTGTAAATATCATAGATTATGGAAAATATAAAAAGGTGTTTGTTAAATATAATGGTTACATCATTAAAGCATTTACAGAAAGAGATTTAAATATTGGAGATAATGTTGGATTAGAATTTAGAGAAGAAACAAAACTATCATAAAATTTGGTGATAAGATGATTGTAGTATCAGGAAGCCAGTCCCAAAACTTAGCTTTTAAGGTAGCTCAGCTTTTAAACACAAAATTAACAAGAGTAGAGTATAAGAGATTCCCAGACAATGAGATTTACGTTAGAATAGTTGATGAAATAAACGATGATGAAGCTGTTATAATAAATACACAAAAAAATCAAAATGATGCAATTGTAGAGACAATTTTATTATGTGATGCTTTAAGAGATGAAGGAGTCAAAAAAATAACCTTAGTTGCTCCATACTTAGCTTATGCAAGGCAAGATAAAAAATTCAATCCTGGAGAGGCAATAAGCATTAGAGCTTTAGCAAAAATCTACTCAAATATTGTTGATAGATTAATAACAATAAACCCACACGAAATACACATAAAAGATTTCTTCACAATTCCATTTATTTATGGAGATGCAATTCCAAAATTGGCAGAGTATGTTAAAGATAAGTTAGATAATCCAATTGTCTTAGCTCCAGACAAAGGGGCTTTAGAATTTGCTAAAACAGCCTCAAAAATCTTAAATGCAGAGTATGATTATTTAGAAAAAACAAGGTTATCACCAACAGAAATCCAAATAGCTCCAAAAACCTTAGATGCTAATGGGAGGGATGTGTTGATTGTTGATGACATCATCTCAACTGGAGGAACTATGGCTACAGCAGTTAAACTATTAAAAGAACAGGGGGCTAAGAGGATAATAGCTGCATGTGTGCATCCTGTTTTAATTGGAGATGCTTTAAATAAGCTTTATTCAGCTGGAGTTGAGGAAGTTGTAGGAACTGACACATATTTATCAGAAGTTAGCAAGGTTAGTGTTGCAGAGGTTATTGTCGATTTATTATAATTTTTAATTTTTTTATCCCAAAAATCCAATAAACTTTCCTAAACAATAAAATACACCAATAGATGCTCCTATATTTGAGAGAGTAGCAACCAACAAAACTCTAAATAAATTGTTGTTTAAAAGCTCTTTAATTGATTCAGCATTTATTATTCCCACCAAATCTTTATCTGTTATTTCTCTATATTTTAACTCTACAAGCCCAGCTATTGTTCCTACAGCCGCTAATGGTAATGGGACAAGAGTGGTTATAGGAGCTGAAAGAAAGGCAATTAATGCAGTTATTAACTTACCTCTTGCCAATATAACTCCAAGAGCTGATAATCCTCCAGTAAATACTATCCACTGAAAAGTAATCATCTTCAACAATTCAGGATTACTTAAAGCATAATATACAATATACAAAAAAATGGCAATTATAGCCAATGAAATACCATAAGTTAAAAGCTTTGTTAGAGATTTTTTTCTCTTTTTTACTTTTATTAGTTCCATTAAATCAATATCTTTTCCATTTTCAAGCTGTTTTAAATATCTCACAATTCCCTCAACGTGTCCAGCTCCAACTACTGCCACTAAAGAATTTTTACCTTTACTTAACTCAAACAATCTTTTAGCCATGAATCTATCTCTTTCATCCACCAAAACTTCATATATTGTCGGAGATATTTCTTTTAACAATTTAGTAAATTTTTCAGGATTTTCAACCATCTCTTTTAATAAATCATCATCTATCTCTAAATCTTCTTCATTAGAATTTAATAACTCCCAAAAAATCTTTATTTTTTCTTTAAATGTCATCCTGTCCATCAATCTTGATAAAGTAATATCTATATCTCTATCAATTAGATATATTGGCAATCCATATCTACTTGCTATTTCTATAGCTTTTTTCATTTCACTACCTGGTTTTATTCCAAAACTTTCCCCTATCTTCTTTTGAGAATTAGCTAAAATTAAATATATGAAAAATTTTATAAAATTCCCTTCCTTTAATACTTTTTTTAAATCCACTTTTTTCTCTTCATTTGAAATCAGTGAGAAAAATCTTCTATCATCAAGCTCTACAGCAACTCCTTCTGGAGAGACAGATGATATAATGTTTTCTACTTCTTCAATGCTATCCTTTGAAACATGGGCAGTTCCAATTAAATATATATCACATTCATTAATCCCATTAAATATCTTCACATGCTTCAAAACAACCACCAGCTTATAAGAAATTTTAATTTTTGTTTAATATTAAATTATGCCCTTAAATATTTAACACTAACTATTTGTTATTAATCTATCTCTTTCTTTTTTTAGTTTTTACTCCTAAGAAAGCCCTCTTTATTATAATTGTTGCGTAACTTCCCTTCTCCAATTCATAGCTTAAGGTTATTTTATACTTCCCTTTATTTAACTCATCTTCTTCAAACTCTCCAATTTTTAGGTTTTTAGGGACTGAGAGAATTTTCCTTTCATTGTATATGAATCTTCCTAAACCCCCTATATTGTTTAAATCTTCCATAGTAATACCTTCTCTCTTTAAGATTTCCTCAATAATTTTCTTCTCATCTCCACCATATTCAATGTCTGGAGCTATTGTTGGAAATTTCTTATCTTTTAATGTATCAAAAACTTCTATATCCATTTTTTTGTAAAACATAAAAGTTCCACATTCATATTCGTAATAAACCCTATCTTCTTCTGGTATATATTTATTTAATAACTCTTTTATACATTCATTCCATAGATAACTTTGATAAGCGGCAACAAAAATTTTTTTCAGTCTATCATCAACATAGCTTAAAGCTTTTTTGTAATCATTACTTTTTTTAAGCTCTTTAACCATATTTACATATAACCTTGCCTTTATGTTATTTTCTTTAATGTATTTCCAAACTTTATCCCAATCCCCCCAATTTTTAGCTATAAATCTCTTTAAATCCTTTATTATTTTCTTTTCAGATTTTTTATATTTTGTTAGCAATATTTTTACAGCTTCTTCATAATTGCCTTTTATCACTTCTTTGGCAATAAATTTTTTATCAAAAACACTTCCAAACCTCTGACTGTCAAAATAATTTGGGGCTCCAAATTCTAAGTATTTTAAATTTTCTTTTATTTTAGGGATATCATCTTTTTTTAAACCTCTAACTGTTATTGTGAATCTATTTCCTTCTAAATCCCCCAATAATAGAAATTTTGATTCTCCAACTAACTCTAATTTTAAATTTGGTTCATCTAAGCTCAACTTCCCATATTTTTTTGGTATAGATATATATTGGGTAGTTAAAGCATGCCTATCTTTTAATCCACAATAACCAATATCTCTCAATGGAATTTTAAATTTTTTTGAGATATAGGAAAATGCCTTCAAACATTCTATATTTCTCTTTGTTAATTTATATAAATAGCATCTATCTCCAGATATCTTATTAAAATCGACAATTTCTTCAACTATAAAATCCTCTGGCTTCATTCTAAGTTTCATAAAAACACCTCGACAAATTATTATGGTTATATTGAACTTTGATTAAAAAAGAAAAATCAAAACTCAACAATTTAAAATACTAAAAAATAAATCGTTAATAATAAATGGTGGGCTCGACGAGATTCAAAGCATAGGACTTCGCCCTATTGCTATACCGGGGATGCACTACCTCGCTAATGCTCAGCAGCACCTCTTTAAGGATTGGTGGGCTCGGCGGGATTCGAACCCGCGACCACCGCCTTGTGAGGGCGGCGTCATAGCCACTAGACCACGAGCCCAACCCATAAAATTTTAACAATAATGGTAATAGCAATTATAAAATAGCGGTCCTTTCAATTTTTCTTTGAGATTTCACTTAAAAGAGTGCCACATCGCTATCGGACTTAACCGAATAAGCTCAAATAAAAGAGTAATTTAATGGCGCGGGGGCCGGGACTTGAACCCGGGCTGGGCGTTGCCCAACGGGATTAGCAGTCCCGCGCCGTACCAGGCTGGGCCACCCCCGCACTAAAAGCAAACACTAATTGGGCATAAGGGATATATATAGTTTTCGTTTCAATATACGAGGTTGTCAAGTTAGCAACATCACCGGTTATAAAACTACACTATATCCATAAAAATTTATTTTTTGAAATAAAATATTCATTAATTTAAAGATAAAAATATATTGTATAAAAATCTTATTATAAATTTTTACCCTTCAACATATTTTTTTAACTTTTCAAGTTGTTCTTTAGTACCAAAGGCATATATTATGTCCCCAATATTAATTATTGTATCAGGAGGTGGGCTTGTAATCATTTTATCTCCTTTTTTAATTGCTAAAATTGTTGCTCCAGTTTTCTCTCTAATGCTTGAATCTTTTAAAAGTTTATTGTCAAGTTCTTTATTTTTTACAATATACCTCCTAACTTCCATATCCTCCTCTGTAGCTACTAAAGAATGGATGAATTCAACAACATCTGGGTTTATGGCTATCCTGGCAATTTCCATTCCTCCAACTATATATGGGCATACTGCCCTATCAGCTCCTGCCTTTATTAATTTGTCTAATGTGGATGGTTTTTCTGCTTTTGCAACTATATAAATATTCGGATTTAGCTTCTTTGCTGAAAGAGTAATAAAGACGTTTTCAGCATCTGAGGTAACAACTGAAATTAATCCTTTAGCTTTTTCAATCTTTGCCTTTTTTAAAATATCGTCTGATGTTGCATCTCCAACAATACATATAAGATTTGGGTCTTTTTCAAGAGCTTCTTCCAATATTTTTTCATTTGAATCAATTATAACAAATGGAATTCCGCATTTTTTTAATTCTTCGACTATAACTTTTCCTAATCTTCCATAACCACATATTATATAATGGTCATTTAGTTTCTTGATTTTATCCATCATTTTTCTCAACCTAAAGTATTTTCTAAAATGCCCCTCAATAAAAAACCCTGCTACATTTCCCATAGTGTACGCAACCGCCCCTACTCCAGCAAATATATAGATAATGATTGAGAGCTTTCCAATAAATGTCTTTGGTGTATAATCCCCATAACCAACTGTTGAGATTGTAACAACTGCCGCATAAAAGGCAGTGAAAAAATCCCAGCCTTCAACTGTCATCAATATTACTGCTTCAATTAATATGAGTAAGATAATTACAATTACGCCGAGCTCTATTTTTTCATAAGTCTCCATTTAATCTCCCTTTAAAACCTTTTGTAATGAAGCAATTAAGCCAGAAATAAAGAATAAGACAGAAAATATTATTATCAACTTTCCAGCATCTGTTTTTGGTGTTATATCTCCATAACCAACTGTTGTTATAGATATTGTTGTGAAATAAAAAGCATCAAAAAAATTGTTTATTGCTGGATTCACACCTGCTTCAGCAACCCATATTAAACATGAAGAAATAAAGCAAATTATCAGCAGTGTTAGAAAGTTTATTAATGCTGGATTTTCCTCTAATCTTCTTAATTTAATTATTCTAAGTAGAACTAAAATTCTTAGAATATTTATTGCCCTTAGCCCTAAAAATGCCTTTGAATAAAATATCTCTAAAGAATACAGCAAGAAGGCAATAACAACTATGGCATCAACAATATTATAAACGTCTTTAAAAAACTTTGCCTTATCTTTAGCATAATAAAAGTTGTATATAAATTCAAAAGTAAAAAACATTATAGAGATATAATCTAACCTTATTAACAAATCTTGATACGGGGGATTGTATGTTGATAATATAAAGGAAATAACTATCTCAAATGTAAAAATTAAACTCAAAATTTCTATAATCTTCCTCAATTTTTTATCTTTTAAATTCATTTATATCACAATTAGTATTTTTTATAGTAGGTGGAATTATGGAAATTGGCATTTTAGATATAAAAGGTTCTCTACCATTATTTGAAGATTTTGGCAATCTGCCAACAAAAATTATAGATGAAAGGAACTACAAAGAAATTAAAGATTTAGATGCTTTAATAATACCTGGGGGTAGTTTGGTTGAAAGCAAATCATTAAATGAAGAGATAAAAAAAGAAATAATTAACTTTGATGGATATATTATTGGAATATGTAGTGGTTTTCAAATCTTATCAAAAAAAATAGACATTGGAAGAAAAAGTAGTGTTCCAATAGTTAGAGAATGCTTATCTTTGTTAGATGTTGAATTTTACCCATTAGTTTGCACTGATAGAGTTGAATTTGAATTAAAAAAATCAATATTTGGTGAAGGAAAAGGAAAGGGGTTTCACTGCCACACCTATGGAGATATTAAGATAGTTGATAAAGAGACAAAAATTCTTACGATTTCAAAAGTAAAAAAACTAAATTATAAATTAGGTAAAGAGCAAGAAATTATTTCTGGGGTTTTTAAAGGCAAAGTGTTTGGAACAATGGTTCATAACTTCTTAGACAATGAATTTGTTAGAGACAATTTTTTAAAACATTTGGGAGTTGCAGAAGATGAGAAAGAGAAAATTTTTGAAAAAAATAAGATAATAAAAGATGAGTTAAAGAAAAGAGCTTTAAAATATAGATTAAATCCAGAAAGTATTGAAAAAGACAATGCCAAGAAAGATAAAAATAAAAAAAGAGGAATTATTTTATTGGCAACATCTTCAAATAGTGGAAAAACATTTTTAACTACAGCAATATCAGCAAAATTAAAGGGGAGGGTTTTTGTTGCTAAGATTGGAGGGGATGTTAGGGATATAGTGCCAGCTCTTTATTTATTAAGAGAAAAGATGACGAAATACAATAGTATAAAGATTGGAGAGAGAGGATGGGTTGATGTTAAGGAATTTTTAGATTATATAAAAAAATCGGATTACGATTATGTAATAGTTGAGGGAGTTATGGGAGCTTTTACAGCTGCATTAAAAAATATCTCATCCTATCAAATAGCCAAAAAGCTTAGATTTCCTGTATATATAGTAAGTTTTTGTAATATAAGTGGGATAGAAGGAGCATTTGTAGATGCAATAGCATATTATAGCTTACTCAAAGATATTGGAATTAAAGTTGAAGGAATTATTTTAAATAAAGTTTATGATTGGAATGCATTTAATAAATTAAAAAGTTTAGCTGAAAAATATAATATAAAGCTTTATGGTGTTGGAAAAGTATCTAATGAGAGTAGAGGATTAATTCCAGAGGTAGAGATTGATTATGAAAGCTTCTGCATAAATGCCTTTAATGTTGATTTAAAAATAGAAATCCCAGAGATTGAAATAAATAACCTTATAAATGATGAAGATGATAACTTTTTAAATAGGTTAGATAATTGGATAAAGAAAATTATGGTTTTTTGCAAAAGTTATTAAAATTAATATAGAAGATTTGAATGCCTTCTTAAAGGAAGGCGTTCATAAATGCCTTATACATTTAAAATGTTTTGCAAAAAACTATATTTGAAGTGGGGGATAATAATGGACATGTTTAGTGGTTTTATTGGCTCATTAATTTGGTGGCTTCTATTCTTTTATTTAGTTATGGCACCTCAAATACAATATAAACAATTACAGCTTGCAAGATTAAGAATTCTTAAAGAGCTTTCAAATAAAAGAAATTCAACAGTAATAACAATGATACACAGGCAAGAGAGTATTGGCTTATTTGGAATCCCAGTTTATAAATTTATAACCATTGAAGATAGTGAAGAGATTTTGAGGGCTATAAGAGCAGCTCCAAAAGATAAACCAATAGATTTAATTATACACACTCCAGGAGGTTTAGTTTTAGCAGCTACTCAAATTGCAAAGGCATTAAAAGCTCATCCAGCAGAGACAAGGGTTATAATTCCACATTATGCAATGAGTGGGGGAACTTTAATAGCTTTAGCGGCAGATAAAATAATTATGGATGAAAATGCAGTTTTAGGTCCTGTAGACCCACAACTTGGGCAGTATCCTGCTCCAAGTATAGTTAAAGCTGTAGAGCAGAAAGGAGTTGATAAAGCAGACGACCAAACGTTGATATTGGCTGATATTGCCAAAAAAGCAATAAATCAAGTCCAAAATTTTGTATATAATTTATTGAAAGATAAATATGGAGAAGAGAAAGCTAAAGAATTATCTAAAACTCTTACAGAAGGTAGATGGACTCACGATTATCCAATAACTGTTGAAGAAGCTAAAAAACTTGGTTTGGATATAGATACAAACGTTCCTGAAGAAGTTTATACATTAATGGAATTGTATAAGCAACCAGTAAGGCAGAGAGGGACTGTTGAGTTCATGCCATATCCAACAACACAGGATAGTGGAAATAAAAAATAAAATAAATGAAAGATAAAAATAAATTATCTTTTTGTAGCTTGATAGATATGTATTAAATCACTTAAAATAGCTGAAGCTGTCTCTATAGGTCCAGCTCCTCTTCCAACAACCACAACCTCTTTTGCCAAATCAGTTTCAAACATTGCAACATTTAAAGTTCCTTTAACATTCAATGGGCTGTCTATTGGGACAAGCATCGGCTCAACAATTAAGTATCCATCTTTAATCTGTCCAATTAATTTTATTGTGTATCCCCTCTTATTAGCTAAAAATAGAGCTTCTGGTGTTATTCTTTTTATTCCTTTAACTTTCACATCTTTTATTGTTTTGTTCATACCCATAATTGAATTAGCTAAAATAACAATCTTTGCTGCAGTGTCTAAACCTTCAATATCTTGAGTTGGGTCTGTTTCAGCTATTCCTAATTCCTTAGCTTCTTTTAATGCAGTTTCAAAATCTAAACCTTCTTTTTCCATTTTTGTTAGTATATAGTTGGTTGTTCCATTTAAAATTCCTCTTATTGATAAAATTTCATTTCCTGCTAATGTTTCCTTAGCCAAGTTTATTATTGGCATAGCTCCTCCAACTGAAGCCTCATGCCTAAAAATAACATTATATTTTTTTGCTTCTTCAATCAACTCTCTATAACATAAAGCTAAAGGTCCTTTATTAGCTGTTACAACATGTTTTTTATTTTTAAAACTTTCTAAGATATGGGTTTTAGCTGGCTCTCCTGTTTCTAAGTTTGATGGTGTTACTTCAACAACAACATCAGCATCAACATTTCTTATAACATCTATTGAGCTAATTTCTTTACCTTTTTCTGGATAATTTTTAATTTTTCCTGTCTTCTCTTTAACTTCTATTGCTTTTAGTAAATCTAAACCATCTTCATCTATTGCCGCCCCAGAACTATCTGTTATAGCAACAACTCTAAACTCTTCAAAGTTTTTCTTTAAATATTCTCTCTTTTCATACAGAACCTTAGCAACTCCCTTCCCTATAGCTCCAAATCCAACAATAATTATATCCATCCTCTCACCAAAATTTTAATAATTGCTGTTTTTAAAATATGGATTTTATAAATAACAGACCTTTTTCTTTTTCTAACTCTTCAAATAGATAAAAAAGCTCCTCTATCTTATCTTCATCAATAATAATTCTCATCATTGCTGATGATTCTTTATCTGGATGTGGCATAATCAAATCTAAATCTTCAACAAGACCTATCTCGTTTATTCTGTCTATTGTATCCCTTATGTTTGTATCAACAACGTGCCCTATAACAACAACATCCAAATAAACCTTTTTATCCTTTCCATCAATTTTTTTAATTATAGCCCCCTCTTTTTCTAAATCTTCTAAGATATTTTTTAATTTTTCCTTATCATCAACATCAATAACAATCCTTACGGGGACTTTTCCTCCTCTTTTTTCCTCTCTTGAATGTATAACACTTATTACATTAGCTCCATGCTTTGAGATTGGTGTTAAAACTCTCAATAATTCCCCAGGTTTGTCTTTTAACTCAATATCTATAGTTATCATCTCTACCACCAAACATCTTTAATACCTAATTTATAAGCTATTATATTTCCAAGTAAATGAATAAACACTGTAAATAGGCAGATTATAATTATCATTTCATGAGGTATTGGGGCAACAATATAACCAAATGCTAAAGCTCCAATTACAAAATCAAGTTGGTCTAATAATGGAGCTGGCTTACCTCTCTCAATATTTAATCTCCTTTTTATAAAACTACCTACTGCATCACCAACAACAGCCCCAGTAGATAAAAAGAAAGCCAATATAACATGGTCTAAAACAGTGCCATAAAAGTCTAAGCTATTAAAAATATTAAAATCTACTAAAATTCCCTGTATTAATCCAACCAATGTTCCACAAAGAATTCCAAAAACACTACCTTTATATGTTACACCATTACCTATCAATCTCCTTCCGTCAATAAAATTTTTTCCTAAATCTACTGGGGTTCCTCCACCAAATATACACGCTGATGCGTTTGCCACATAAGCTGGCAGTATATACCAAAGTGATGCAAACAATAACTTATAAAACATTTATCTCCCCTTACATTAATTTAATATTTAATCTTGATAAATTTTCATCCATATATAAAATACTATCTGTGAGACCATGGAATGTTCAATCTGCGTTCATACATCAAAAACAAAAAAGATAGTTAATCATGAAGGAAAACCTACATGTGTAGATTGCTTAACAATGCTAAAGTATCCACCAAATTTTGAGAAAATGAGAGAAGAAGTTGAAGAAATATTATATAATTTAAAAAGAGAAGGTGGAAAATATCATTGTGTTTTAGCACTTTCTGGTGGAAAAGATAGTGTTTTAGCATTAAAACTATTAAAAGAGAAATTTAAACTAAATCCATTATGTGTTATGGTTGATAATAAGTATATGGCTAAAGAAGCCATAGAAAACGCTTTAAATGTAACTAAACATTACAACGTTGATTTAATGATTTTAAATAGGGATTATACAGAATTATTTGAAGATGCGATAAAAAGAGGAGAAAGTCCTTGTAGAAGATGCTCAAAATTAACATTGAGAGAAGTTTGGAGAGTTGCTAAATTGTTAGGGTTGAAGTATGTAATTACAGGGCATGAATTGCCTTTCGGGCATTCAGCAATAAGGGATATGAAGGAAGGAATAAAAATGATAAGGTTATTAGCCCCCTATAAATTTAAAGAGGAAGAAAAATACAAAATGTTGGAAGATTTACCTTGGAAAAAACCAGATTTGGGAGGGTATACAACAAATTGTTTAGTGCTTGGTGTAGCGTTAGAGAGATTTTATGATAAGTATGGTTTTAGCTTTGAAATTGATAGAATAGCCACGCTTGTTAGATTGGGTTTATTATCAAAAGAGAAAGCAAAAGAAGCTTTAAAAAAGCCAAAAGTTCCTGATGAAGTTTATAAGGAGTTGAGAGAAAGGGGATTAAAGATATAAGCAAATGAGGGATAAAAATGCACATAATAGCAATAAATGAAAATGGATTTTTAGACAAAATTAAAGGAAGAAACCCACTATTTACTTGTGTAATTTCATCAATAGAGACAACAACCTACATACCAATATCTGGAGTTCATAGAGATGTTATTAAATATACACCAGCCGCAGATGTTGAGCTTGTTTTTTATGGAAAGTCATTAACTTTAAAAACCCCTCCAATAGATGCCACTGGCTCACCAACACCTGCAACCATTACAAGGGCATGTGTTGAGCTAAAAAATATAAAAAACTTACATATAGATGCTGGAGCTTTTGTTAAACCAAAGATTCCTTTTATAGAAATGGATGAAGAGCCAACTGGAAAAATAGAAGAAGGTAGAGCTATGAACAACTCAAAAGAATTATTTAAAAAAGGTTATCTTTTAGGAAAAAACTTAGATGCTGAGATGTTAGTTGTTGGAGAAAGCGTCCCAGGAGGAACAACAACTGCCTTAGGAGTTTTGCTTGGCTTAGGTTATGATGCTGAAGGAAAAGTTAGCTCTGGCTCTATAAACAACCCACATGAATTAAAAATAAAGGTTGTTAGAGAAGGATTAAAGAAAGCAAATATAAATGAAAACTCTTCTGTCTTTGATGTGTTAAATGCTGTTGGAGATAAGATGATGCCTGTTGTTGCAGGTTTAGCTATAAGTTTCGCTGAAAAAAATAAACCTGTCATATTAGCTGGAGGAACTCAAATGAGTGCAGTCCTTGCAGTTATAAAAGAGATTAATAAAGAGGTTTTAAAAAATAACTTAATAGCCATAGGAACTACTGAATTTGTTTTAAATGATAAAAAAGGAGATTTGAGGGGTATAGTTGAGCAAATAGGAGATGTCCCAGTATTGGCATCTAAGTTTTATTTTGAAGAGGCAAAAATTGAAGGGTTAAAGAATTACTGCAAAGGTTCAGTAAAGGAAGGCGTAGGAGCTGGAGGAATAGCAGTATATAGCATAGCTAATGATTTAGAGCCTACAAAAATAAGAGAATTTATAGAAAATAGATTTAATGAATGGTATTTAAAACAATAAAATTAAAAACAAAATTAAATAAGTGAAACTATGAGGATTGAGTTAGAACTGCAGACAGATAATTTTACAGTAATCCCTTACAACCACCAGTATTATTTAGCATCAGCTATATACAATAAAATTCATTCTGCAAGTCCAGAATATGCTGAAAGATTACATAACTATCAAAAATTTAAGTTTTTTACTTTCTCTTTGTTGCAAATTAGAAAGAGAGTTATTAGAAAGGAAGGAATTGAAACTATAGATGGAAAAGCTTATCTTTATCTTTCTTCTCCAAAAACTGAATTTATAGAGAATTTTGTTGCTGGGTTATTAGAAGATGGTAAATTGAGGGTTGGGAATGTAGAATTCTTTGTAAGAAAAGCTAAGGTTTTGCCAATCCCAAAAAAATTCAATATCTTAAAAACAATCTCTCCAATACACTTAAAGACAATGATTGAGACAGAAGATGGATTAAAAACTTATGATTTACTTCCAAACAATTCAAAATTTTATGAAAACTTAAAAAATAACCTAAAAAAGAAATATGAGGCATTTTATAATGAAAAATGTGATATGAACTTTGAATTTGAAATTTTAAAATATAAGCCTAAGAGGATGAGAATAAAGGATATTTATTGTAGGTGTTCTGAAATGGTGTTTAAGGTTTGGGGGGATTATGAGCTAATAAAATTTGGTTATGAGTGTGGGTTTGGGGAAAAGAATAGTATGGGTTTTGGAATGGTTATGAATATTGATTAACCCATAAATAACTTCAAAACTTAATTTAATTTTACTATTCTTTTTCTTCCAATTTTTTCTGTTTTTATTAAATTTTTCTTTTCTAAAGAATTGACATATTTAATTATTGCTGGTAAAGAGACATTAAATTCTTCTGCCAATTCAGAAATTGTTTTCTCTCGTTCATTTAGTGATGCTAAAATTTTCCTTTCAAAATTTGTTAATTTAAACGGATGAGCTATTTTTGGCAGTTCAATAATTCTCTTTTTATGCACATAAACAATCTTAAAAACCTTATCAAATTCGTATAAAGAAGCATATAGTAAAGCAAGTGAGGTAATTTTCCTTCCGCCAGTGATATTTACAATTACTTCATCTTCTTTTTTTATAATATCTCTCAAAATTTCAACATTTTTTTCAAATTCAATTCCACTAATCCTAACTTTTTCGCATTCAATTCCTAACATACTACACAATTCTTCTGCTTTTTTTAATGATTCATCAACTTTTTTTAGGTCATCTTCTTTAATATAATCTTCATTATCCTTTGAATATACAAGAATTGCTTTTTTCGCTCCATATTCTGCTATTGGTTTGTAAATGTGTTCTATATGGAATCCTATGTTTATTATATGTGTTTTCATGAGTATCCCAAAATAGCTTTTCTAATAATTTTGTTAAATTAATTATTATATGGTCTGATATAAAAACTTAACCAAAAAAGTTAATAGTTAAATTTATATATCTCAAACTTTATATTTTAAAGCATTGAGGATACAAAAATGGTGGCATTATGGAAATAAGAGTGAAACCAAAAAAGATATTTAAAACTAAACTATTTCAAAGTGAAACAAAAATGTATTTTAGTAAAGTATTTATTAAATTATTCAAAAAATATCGCTTAAAACCAGCAAAAGGGGGCAAAACATTCGAAGAAAAGGTTAAGAGTGGGGAAATTGGAGGGGTAGATTTACCGGACATGAGTTATCCAATGCATGTTTTAAATGGTATAATTCCATCTTTAAAAGTTTTAGAGAACAAATGGCTAAATAAAGGTTTAATAAATGAAGATAACGAAGATGACGACATAAAAATGCTTTTAAAGTGCCTGTTGATTGCATTTACATTCCATGACATAAATAAATTGCACAATGAAATTGATTTGAAAACATCTGTTGAAAAATATTTTGAAGAGGATTTAAAGGATTTAGAAATTGAACTAAATGAGGAAGAAAAAGAAATTGTAAAGTATCTTGTATTGGCAACAGAAGAGAGAACAAGATTTGTTATTCCAGATGACAAATTACCAACAAGAAGAGGGCTTAACAGATTAATAAAAGATGATTTAATTGAAATTATTCATTTAGCTGATAGTATTTCCATTCCGATTGGGGACTATAACGATTTGTTGAAAATTTGGAAGAAATTGAGAAATTATGTTGATGTAAATGTATTTTACTTTGATGAAATTCCTTACGAGGTTTTAGCAAGGTTTATTGTTGAGAGATTAAGGGAAGATGTGGATTGTTACGTTATTTCTCCAAGAGGATTTATTTACGAAGGGAATTTGGAAATAAATGAAGATTATTTGATAAAATCACTTGAAGAGTTCTTATACAGAAACATTGAAAAAATGGTTGAGGTTAATAGAGACAAAGCACAGTTAGATATATTTAGATTTATTGATATTAATGAAGAAAACATTTCGAAGTTAATTGAAAAAATTATCAACAATTTTGGATTTGAATATTTTTACAGAGGAATTAGTTCAGATGAGGAAATAAGGGATGCTTTAACTAAAGAGTTTGAGAGTTTTGATGATGAAGAAAAGAAAAAATTTGCAATATTAACCTTTCTATACAAACTTACAGGAAATGAAAGTAGAAAAAAGGAAATTAATAAACTAAAATCAAAGTTTAACGATAAATACTTCAAAACAAACGATGAAACATTTGGTTTAGACAGAAAAATAGTCGAAAAAATAAACAGTAGCAAAGATAACGCATTAAAAAAGTATTTACATCTTTACATTGCTACAAAAAAAGGATTTGATGAAAAAGAAATACTGGCTGATTTAATAACATTGTTAAATGAGAATTATAGCGGTTCTGAGAGGGCCAATTTGAAAGAAATTATTAACGAATTACTTGGATATGCCTACTTAAACGGAAAAAAGATTAAAGATATAAAATTTGGGGATATTGGTTCAAAAAAGAACATGTGTTCGTTGTGTGGAAGGGAAACAAAAACAGTTGCAATAGCAAACCTATGCTTTGGATTTAAACCAAGAGGATTTACAAATAGAACCGTTGTATCTTTAAGTAATACTCAAAAGAATATCTGCTCAGTATGTTTAACTGAAATAACATTTAGAAAACTAATTTTTGGTAAAAAAGAAAATGTTCAGACGGTATATATTGATGCTTATGACTACTTTGTCCCGTTAATGGAAGAAAATTTAACAAAATACATTGAAAGTGTTGGGGAGAATTTAGGAAATTTAATGAACGATGCTAAATCGTTTATAAGTGCAATTTATGGGTTTAATGTGAAAAAAGAGGAACAATTATTCCCATTCCTAATGGGTTTTGTAGATATATCCAAACAAATTGAGTTTATACGATTCTATAAGAAAATTTTGGATTTTGTCTATGAAACAGGGTTTAAGATTTATCTAACATATCCATTTAATCCAGATAAGGCAAAAAAAGAGACAATAATATTTGACTATGTCCCAAAATCGTTCAAAAAATTAGGATGGGATAAAGTTAGGATAGATGAAATTGAAAAAATTAGAAACGAGTTTGAATTACTTTGGAAATTAGGATATACCTTGAAAGGAGGTTCAAAATCAGACAATGTTATAGTTTCATTATTCAATGATTATGCTGACAACCCTATGGCATTTTACTTCTATTTGTTTAAATTAGATTATCCGCACTCATTTGCTGAAAAATACAACTTAAATCTTATAAATCAAAGAATTGGGGTGGAAAAAATGAACATTATTGAAAAATTGGCGGATATTGCTTCAGATATAGATAATAATGTTGGGAAAAGTGCTTCTTCAAAGACATCAATAATTAGAGAATCCTTAGAAGTGCTAAAAACTGGAGTAAAGAGGGGATATGGTGATGAAGAAATAAAATCTATGATGGCAGGAATGCTTTATAGGAAATATCCTTATCCAAGCAAGAAAGAAAAAATTGAGGAGTTTTGTGAAGTGGTGTATGATGAATTGTTTAAAGGATTATGGGGAGGGAGAATTCCATCAAAAAAGGAGCTTAGATATTGGATATACGCATTTGCATTCCACTATGATGCAAAATCAAGAGAAAAAAGAACTGCTAAAATTAATCAAGAAGAAACTCAATAAAATGAGGTGATGACAATGGCAAAGCAAAGGAATTTAAATGAATACAAAAAATATGTTGAGTATGATGAGAATGTTGTTAATGAATTTAGGGAAAAACTCTATTCAATAATCCCAAAAGAATATTTCCAAGAGAAATATACAAAAAGAACTCCAAATGTGATAAAAGTAGCAACAATAAGAACTACAACTGGTTATTTAATTAATCGTTCAACAGAGCCAGATGAAGTTATAAGCACAACAATTGGTAATAAAGATGTGGTTGCCATTCCTTCAAGAAAATTAAAATCAAGGGAAAAATTGACAGGGTTGATTTTGTGTAGGAAATTTAAAGTAATTCATCCAGAGGTTGAATACAACTTTATAAAAAAATCAGAACATTTAGCAAATCCAAACTCCATAGTGTTTGGAGATAGCGTAACACAATCAAATGATGCTATTGGATTGCCTTCAAGAGTTATTTATGAATGGGCGTATTCAATTAGAGATAAAGATGAGATAACAGAAGAGCTAACTCACAATGCCTTAAGTGAAGAGGGAACAATGTGGGACAAAAGTGAAGGTTCTCAAAGACAAAGTTTGTATGGGATTCAATATATCAAACCAGGAGTTTATTTCCCACAGTTTATAACGTTCTATGACATAACACCAGAAGGGTTTATCCATGCTCTAATATCTCATTTAAAAACAACAAGATATGGAGCACAATCAAACGTTATGGATGCAAATATGAAAAACGAGATTATAGCAATAGCGTTAGATACCTTTGAACCACCAGTGTCATCCTATCTAATTTCAAAAGAGTTCAATGGAGAAGTAGATTTTGAAAACATAAAAGAGTTCGTTAAAGAAAAATTAAGGGAAAATTCATCCACATTAATTGAAAATGAGAAGTTAGAGGAACTCTTAAAGTTAATTGATGAATATCTAAAAGATGAAGAAAAATTAAAGCAACTTTATTTGAAGCATTTAAACGATTGCATAAATTACTTAGTCGAGTGTAAAATTATCAAAAAAGAAGATGTTATTAAAAAATTATTAGAAGAAATGGGTGTCTAATATGCTCAGGCATTATAAAATAACTCTTCTCTCTCCTTTATTTTGTTATAACAAAACAGAGGGAGGGGTTGCATCAACAGAGCCATTTATTGGGGATATTGCGTTGGACTATGCATTAAATTTTGTATTGGCAAAGAAAAGGGAATATACTTACCAAATAAAAAATAAACCTAATTATGAAGAGATTAAAGAGTTTGGGTTTGTATGGACTATTGGGAAACCGATATATTACGAAAAAACTCCAATATTTGCGAGAAAAACATCAGAAATTTCTGATTACATGGTTAGAAGAGATATAATTGAACAAATGGGAAAAGGATTGTTTAAAAATTATTTCCACATTCAGGGAATAAAGGAAGGTTCGGTTTTTGAGGCATCTTTATTGACATTTGAAGACATCAAGCTTCCAAAAACATTTACTTTGAGGATAGGAGTTGGTAGGGAGTGCCTCTTATTATTTGAAGAAAAAGAGGAAAAACCAGAGGAAATCTGGCTAAATCTCTACACAATTAAAAAGATATTTGGAAAGGATGTAAAATTAAAGGAATCTCAGATGTTAAGATTTGTTTTATCTCACTACATTATTGGAACTGGATTCAAAGTTGAAGATTTAGAAAAGATATTCTCTAACTAATTCTTTTTTGAGGGATTTTTATGGAATCTTTAAAATTAAAAGTTTCAAAGAAATGTTTGCCTTTTGGAGATAAGGTTATTAGGCAAGGATTTAGGTTGCATAAATTTCAAGAGATATTTTATTCAGATATTGCTGAGTTAGAGAAGGATGTTTATTTTATTGTAGCCCCAACTGGTGCAGGAAAGACATTTTCTTTTGCATTTCCTATCTTATATGCAAAGGATAGCAATTATCTAACTTCCAGAAGAGGATTAATTGTGGTTCCAACAAATGCATTGGCAGAAGATATTGAAAAAACATTAAAAGAGCAGGGAATTAAGGTTGAGGTAATAACTGGAAAAACATTAACAAAAAAGGGGAAAGAAAGAGGAGAAGAACTAATAGAAAAGTTAAAAAATTGTGAAATTGCAGTAACAAATCCAGATATTCTAAATCATATGATAAATAGTGGATACCACTTACCAAAAAAGAATGAAAAATTTAGACATTTAAAAGATTTTCCAGATTGGTCTGCCTTCTTTAATGCATTAGATTATGTTATTTTCGATGAGTATCATTTGTATGATGAAGAGCAAATAGCAAATATTTTAATTTGGTTTTTAATGACAAAAGAATTATTTAAGCAGATAAAATGGTTTTTTGTTTCTGCAACACCAGAAGAGAATTTAATTGAATTCTTAAATGAAAATGGAATTACTCCAGAAATTATCGAGCAACCATTAAGTAATGAAGGAAGAGTTATTCAGGGAGAAATGGAAATTGAGTTTATAAAAATCTCAAAACGCATAGAAAGGAGTTTATTTGGTTATTTAGTTAAAGATGGAAGATTAAAGGAAAATATTAAAAATATTATAGAAAAGACAATCTCTAACAATGAGAAGATTTTAATAATTTTTAATTCGTTGAGAGATGCTATGAGAATGAAATATATTATTGAGAATGAGATTGATGCAGAGGTTTGGGTTAATACAGGGTTGCAGACACGAGAAGAAAATAACAACAATTTAGATGAAATTCTAAGCAAAACAGATATCATAATAACAACATCAAAAGCAGAAGTAGGAGTTAATTATCCAGTTTCTTTATGTTTTATGGATTCAGGATTGTATTTGAGGAATTTTATGCAAAGAATCGGAAGAGTTGGGAGGGGAATAGAAAAATGCAAAATATACTGCACAATAACAACAAAAATCTTCAATAACTTGGATAAACATTTCAATGAAATCAAAAAAGAAGAATTAAACTATTACGAATTCGTAGATTTGATGAAAAAGGCATTTGAGGATAGAGAATTCAAAAAAGATAAAGTTCCTAAATTTTGTGGTGCAGTTCTTTGGAGTGTTCTTAACTCAATGAAGGAATATAACGAAAAATCAACCTACAATAGAAGAAAGATACTTGAAAATTTAAGAGATAAATTCCAATATTATTGGATTTTGTATCATCTAAATGAAAAAATAAAGAGAATTGAAGAAGAAGATGATGAAGAGATTGTTGATGAAGATGTAAGAGGAGAATTATTAAGATGGGGGAAGAGTTTTAAAGATTCATTTAGGAGATTTAGGAATGATAGCGTTATTTGGAAGGTTATCTATGAAGATGGAAGAGAAACAGAATATGACTTATTGTGGATTTTAGATAATGCCTTTGTTAAGATTGATAAAGAAAATAGAACTGTTATTATCAAAGATTTTAGAGAGAAAAGGGGGTGTGTTGTTAGAGGGATTGTAACATTTTCTTTACTTGATAAGGAGTATCCTCCAACCATTGGAGGAGTTGATAAAGGAGAATGGTTTAAATTCTTATATTCTGATTATATTGGAGACATATTCTTACAAAAATTTGAGAATTGGAAAATATACAAAGAAAAATACTTCGAAGATGAAACTTTCTTTGAAGAGTTAGTTAAGGATATTGAATCACTCGCTCCAATATACTCAAAAAAGAGAATTGAAATTTTTGATTTAGTTGTAGATTTTGGAGAGATTTGGTATGATGATATTCTTTAAAGTCATTGTGGTGTTTAAAATGGAACCTGAATATCTTGAAAAAGAACTCTTAATTAGAGGAACTGAAATAAACTACCTTTATATTTGCAAAACAAAACTTTGGTATTTTGTAAGAGGTATAACTATGGAGCATGAGAGTGATTTTGTTGATTTAGGAAAATTTTTGCATGAGAAGAGTTATTTTGGAGAAGAAAAGGAAGTTCAAATAGGCAGTATAAAAATTGATTTCATAAAAAAGCATGATATCATTGAGATTCATGAAATAAAGAAAGGTAAAAAGATGGAAAAAGCCCATATTATGCAAGCATTGTATTATATCTACTATTTAAGTAAATTGGGGATGAAAGCAAAAGCAATCCTTCATTATCCAAAACTTAAAGAGATTAAAGAGATTAAACTAAAAGAAAATGATAAAAAAGAAATAATAAATTCAATAAGAGAAATTAAAAAAATAAAATCATTAAAAAATCCGCCAAAACCAATTTATCAAAAAATTTGTGAAAAATGTGCTTACTATGAACTTTGCTATATTTAGGTGTAGATTATGAGAAAGAAATCTCTAACTTTACTATCAGATGGATACTTATTTAGAAAAGAAAATACTCTCTATTTTGAAAATGCAAAAGGAAAGAAACCATTAGCCATTGAAGGAATTTATGATATTTACGTTTATGGAAAGGTTAGTATTAGCTCACAGGCATTACATTATTTAGCTCAAAAAGGCATTGCAGTTCATTTTTTTAACCATTATGGCTATTACGATGGGAGTTTTTATCCAAGAGAGTCATTACATTCTGGTTATTTAGTAGTTAACCAAGTTGAACATTATTTAAATAAAAATAAAAGATTAGAGTTAGCAAAGTTGTTTGTTTTAGGAGGATTAAAAAACATGGAGCGAAATTTATCAAAATTTAAGAATAAAACAAGTTTTGATAGTTATATTGAAGAGTTAAACAACTGTAATAAAATTACTGAAGTCATGAATGTAGAGGGAAGGGTTAGAACTGAATACTATAGATTATGGGATGATACATTGCCAGATGACTTTAAAATAGTTAAGAGGACAAGAAGACCTCCAAAAAATGAGATGAATGCGTTGATAAGCTTTTTAAACTCTCGCCTCTATCCAGCCATAATTACTGAACTATACAATACCCAGCTAACACCAACTGTTAGCTATTTACATGAGCCATTTGAGAGAAGATTTTCCTTAGCTTTAGATTTAAGTGAGATATTTAAACCAATAATTGTTGACAGGTTAGTAAATAAGTTGGTTAAACAAAATATTATTAAAAAGGAGCATTTTAGAGATGATTTAAATGGAGTGTTATTAAATAAAGAAGGAATGAGAATAGTTTTAGAAAATTTTAATAAGAAAATGGATAATACTGTTAAACATCCAAAATTAAAAAAGAATGTTTCAAAGAGAAGATTGATAAGGTTAGAAGCATATAAGTTGGTTAAGCATTTTGTTGGGCAACAGAAATATGAGCCATTGGTTGCATGGTTTTAAATAATATCATCAATTGGATTTTTCTCTAAACCCAAAATCTCTCTTTTTGGAACGAAATCTAATGGGCATTTATAAATTATCACTGAATCTTCATTTTCATCAATAATCCTTAAAATTCCCTCTTTTATTCTTTCAAACTCTGCTTTTGTAACCTCCCCTTCAAAAACACTATTCTGAACCCAATTCAAATGCTTTCTAAGAAAACTCTTTACCTTATTCACTCTTGCAACATTCACATCATAAACAACAATCACATACATAATACCATCTAAAAAATTGTTAAATTACTATTTTTTAAGGAACTATTTAAAAATATCCGAAATGCTCTAATTCTATAGGGGGCTTCGCCCTATTGTTATGAACCTTTTAGAAAAAGCTTCACCAAAATCTAACACCTCCTCGCTTACGCTCGGAGGTGTAACTTGGAATTGCTGGGGCATCCCAATAGGGGCGTAGCCCCTATGGTTGCGGATACCCAGAATAGATTAAGGTAGGGCTTTCAGCCCTACATAATCTCTTTTAATCCATAGAGGGGGCTTTGCCCCCTCTATTGGTATACTCCCCCATATTTTTACATGTGTATTATGTTCCCATACCGAAACGGTCTGATTTTAACAAGTGGTATTAAGACACGGTGATTTAGACGCTCACATTGATATAACTTTGTTTCCATACCGAAACGGTCTGATTTTAACGATGAGGTTTTGGATGAAAGCTCCACAGAGGAAAGATTTGATGAGGATGAGGAAGAAGACGTTTCCATACCGAAACGGTCTGATTTTAACGATGAAATAAACATTATAAACGCAGTTTCAGTTGATGCAAGTTTCCATACCGAAACGGTCTGATTTTAACAGAATTATACGTCCCTTCTGAATTTACAACATTTGTTTCCATACCGAAACGGTCTGATTTTAACGGTAAGCGTGGATTTTCTCAAGTAATTCTGGTGTCATCTTGTTTCCATACCGAAACGGTCTGATTTTAACATGGATAATACCACAATTAAAACAAATACATCAACATGTTTCCATACCGAAACGGTCTGATTTTAACCTGTTTTGCCATTTAAACTATTATCATTAATATTGTTTCCATACCGAAACGGTCTGATTTTAACAGGGCAATATTTTGCTCATTTCGTATGTTATCTCTTCTAATATTTAAGCTTTTTCATACCATAATTTTCGAAGGGTTAATAA
Source organism: Methanocaldococcus bathoardescens (assembly GCF_000739065.1). GTDB lineage: Archaea > AGJL01 > Methanococci > Methanococcales > Methanocaldococcaceae > Methanocaldococcus > Methanocaldococcus bathoardescens. Next base: position 433,160 of record NZ_CP009149.1, read on the forward strand.
TCCCTTTTATTTATAAACCCTCGAAGTTTTTAATTAGGTTTTATTTTCTAATTTTCTATCTTAAAAAGTTTTAAAATTTTTTAATCTTTAATATTTATTGGGAAAATTTTGATTTAAAAATAATTATTTAAAATCTTTTAAAAATCTCTATAATTTAATTAATTTAAATACTTAAAATCTTTAAAATAAACTAACCTTAGAAATTTGATAAAAATTCTTAAAATTAAAAAATAAGTTTTTAAAAAGCTTTAAATTGAAAATAAAAGAATTTCCACGAGATAAATGTCATTTGAATATTTAAATTTAATATTTCAAAATAACATTAAAAATAACTATAATTTTAAATAAAAAGCTCAAAAATTAAAAGTAAAATATTTAAATTAGCCCTAAAGCATCTTCAATCATTAAAAGCTCTGGCCCAGTAGTATCTCCACCAACTATAGCTCCCTTAGAGTTTGCTATAATACAAGCTCCAACAGAAGTGGTTCCTTTATTTGCTGTTCCTTTTCCAATATATTCCACTTTAAACAAGCTTTTTAAAAACTCAAATTCTTCATCTTCAACTAATGGATGAGTTAAACAACCCTTATTTGTTACAACAGCATTGCTTCCAACGGTTGGAAGCTCAGCAATGGTGCCAACCTCAACCTCAACATTTAAGGCATCTTCAATATCTTTTTTGAAATCCTTTAACTCTATAGAAATTAAAGCTCCTTTATCGTTTGTTAATATTAAATTACCTAAAGCCGTGTTTTTTGATTTTATAATCTCAATATTCAAATCTAAATCGTTCTCTTTTAAGAAATTTTTTATTTTGTTCAATTCTTCATCATCAACGATTTTTGGTAATAATAAGCCATATTTATTTGCCGCTGATAAAGAACCAATTAAAGAACTACCCCCAATATTAATCTGGAGGCATTTAGTTTCTAAAACTTCAGAAACTTCATTAACATCATTTTTATCAAGAAAAATTGGTAATAAAGTGATGTCCTCAGTTGTCAATGCTAATACACCAATTGTAGGAATTCCTGAAAAGTATTTTCTTATAATCATAGTCATCACATATAAGCTTTAAATTATTTACTCTGCGAGTGTAGCTATAACAACATTTCCTTCTTTTACTGCCTTAACTCTAACTCTTGCAGGTGGTTTTTGAATTCCTCTTTCCCAAATCTTTTCATTTAATTCATTGTCTATCTTAACAATATCTGCCTTCATATGTCTCTTTAAAAACTGTTTTATTTTCTTTATAGCTCTTGGAGCCCTCTTATTTCTAACTGATTTATTTATTACATCTCTTAATGGGATTGTATATATTCTCTCTTCCATCATCAACACCTCCAAAATAGTTAGACAATAAATATTCCTACCTTAGAGATATTGAAATAGATATTTAAAGATTACGGTTATTTATAGTTTTTTGCAAAGGTTATTAAAATTAAAAAAGGAAAATTGAACGCTCCCAAATTTGGGAGCATTCATATATACCTTATTTATTCCAAAATGTTTTGCAAAAAACTATAGTTCTATATTATTTCTTTTTTCTATATTTTATTTTAACTGCTTTTAATCTTTAATGGATTTTATATACTCATCTCTTTTAGTTTTTAACTCATTTATCTCATTATTTATGTGCTCTACCTCTTCATCATCTTTATATGATTCTAAAAGCCACTCTAACCTCGTTATTTTTCGTTCAATATCTCTAATGTGTTTAACTATTATTTTTCTTTCATTCTCTTTCATTTTATGACCTACAAACTAAAATTTAAGATTTTTTAAAGTTTAAGAATTACTACTTTATGTCAAATACAATATAAAGCTTTTTATTACATTTTTTGCATTTCAATCAATCTTTTTTAATAATTTTTAATGTTTCAATAAGATTGTCAATATGTTCTTTTTTAATGTGTGGCATAACAACAATCCTCAAAGCTTTAACACAATTACAAACTGAGACATAAATACCTCTATCTCTAAGTTTTTTGCAAATTTCTTTATAATCTTCATCCTCAATTGCAACAATATTTAATATTGGCTCAATAACAGGCTTAAAATTATTTTCTTTTAATTTTTTATAAAGATAAAGAGTATTTTCCATGCACTCACTAACTATCTTTCTCTGCCCTTCTCTACCTAAATATCTTAGAACAGCATAAGTGCAAGCCCCTCCAAATCCTACTCTTGTTCCTAAAATTGTTGCTTGCCTTGTTTCTGTTAGATAAGGGGCATTGACATCCAAATATTTTTTATAACTCATATCTTTAAACAAAATCCCTCCACTTGGTATTGGACAGTGTCCCATTTTATGAGGGTCTATAGTTATGGAATCAACTCCCAAAGAGAAATCAAACTTATAATTTACTCCTTTTTTCTTGTATTTATCCTCTAAAAATGGGATTACAAAGCCACCAAATGCCGCATCTACATGAATATAAATATCATTTTCCTTAGCTATTTTGCTTAGCTCTTCTATATTATCTATAGTTCCAAGCTCTGTTGTTCCTGCTATTCCAATAATTCCATCTATTTCATAATCTTCTACAGCATCCCTAACGAATTTTTCATCTATTGTATAATCTTTCTTAATTGGGGCATATATATAATCTAAATCCATCATATCTCTTCCTTTTTCAAATGAAAAATGGGCAGTTACTGGAATAATAATTTTTGGACGCTCATTTTTTGATAATCCTTTTCTTTTTTTCTCTCTCCAAATGTTTTTTATACACCTCAATGCCATTAAGTTGGCTTCAGTTCCTCCACTAACTATATGCCCATAGGCATTTTTATTGTTTAACAAAGAGCCTAATAATGCTATGGCTTTTTCTTCCAACAATTTAGTTCCTTTAAATAATCCAGGGTCTCCCAAGTTTGTTTCTAAGAACATATCCACAATTTTTCTCGTTATTGGCAATATATTTGAGCACATTGAACCGAAAATCTTTCCATCCTCATACTTTAAATCCAAATCTCTGTATTTAATTAACTCCTCCAAAATTTCTCTCTCACTAACGCCCTTTTCTTGCATAATTCTCACGTTTATAGCTCTATATATTTTAGAATAATTATAGTAATATTACTAAAATAAATATCTATTAGGAACTTTGAAGCTGAAAGCTTCAATTATAGTTTTTTGCAAAACATTTTGAAATATATGGGGCATTTATGAACCTCTTTTTAATAAGACATTCAAATTTTTTTATAATTTTAATAACTTTTGCAAAAAACTATAAGTCAATACAAAATTCTTCAGCTTTATATATTATTTTTTGCTAATAATATTATAAAGAAAATTAAGGTAGGTATTTACCAAATTGGTGGCATAATGGTAACTGATGTTCCAGTAGTAGTTGCTATGTCAGAACCCCTATTTATTAAAAGCTATATTTCAGCTTATGATGCAATGAAAATGATGATAAATAAGGGAAAAAGATACTGTATCCTCCTTGATAAAAATAACATTCCTGTGGGGATAGTTACAATAACTGATATTATAAAGCATATTCTCTTAGAGAAAGTACCTCCAGAAGATGTTGAAGTTTATGAAATAGCTACAAAAAAAATTATAACTATCTCTCCAGATACATCAATAGAGGAAGCGTTAGAAATTATGAAAAAATATGGAGTATCAAAATTACCAATAGTGGATAAAGGAAAAATTGTTGGGATAGTAACTGAAAATGAACTAATAGAGCTTCTACCATATATAATAGAGCCTTTAAAAGAACTTGTAGATTATCTAATAGATATAATTAATAGTGAATTACAGGAATCGAGTAAGAAAAAAGAAATTATAAAAATGTTATCAAAAACCAAATAGGTAGTTATAGTGAGATTATGAAAATGGTGGTAGTTATAAGAAATGATTTAGGTATGGGAAAAGGGAAAATGGTAGCTCAGGGAGGACATGCGATAATAGAAGCTTTCTTAGATGCTAAGAAGAGGAATCCAAAGGCTGTTGAGGAATGGTTAAGAGAGGGACAGAAAAAGGTTGTGGTTAAAGTAAACTCTGAAAAAGAATTAATAGATATTTACAACAAAGCAAAAAGTGAAGGTTTACCTTGCTCAATAATTAGAGATGCAGGACATACACAATTAGAGCCAGGAACTTTAACTGCTGTTGCTATAGGTCCAGAAAAGGATGAAAAGATAGATAAAATTACAGGACATTTAAAACTTTTATAAAAATAGATTTATTGTTTATTTTGCCTATTTTCTTTATTTATTGCGTGTTTAAATGCTTTAAATCCACCTATCAATCTTTTAACTTTAAATCCTAATAGTTGCAAAATTAAAGCCATTGTTTGACTTCTCATCCCCCCTCTTGCACAGAAAATAACAATTAATTTATCCCTATCAAGCTTTTTTGCCTCATTTAAAATCCTTTTTAATCCTCTTTCAATAATATCTGTGGCTATATCCATAGCTTTTTCTCTACCTTCTTGTTTATACACTTTTCCAATTAATGCATGTTCTTCATCTAAAAATAGAGGAATATTTATAGCTCCTGGGATTGTATCCTCCTTATACTCCCTTGGACTTCTTGTATCTACTATAATAACATCTTCCCGATTCATTAATTTCAAAAGGTCATTAACAGTTATGGTATTTTTAACAAACTCTCCACCAATGGACTTTAAAAACTTGTTAATATCTATTCTTTCAAAGTATATGTCGTAATCTTTAAATTTCTTTATACCAACCTTTTTATCTTCTAAAAATTCTTTAGAAGCGTTTAATATAAAAGAGGCCAGCTCTCCCTCAATTTTTCCAGCTAATATTTTTTTACCATTTGTTATCATCTTCCTCCCATCGTTTAAAACAATGCATAAAACAACATCCTCCGTAAATGTTATTAGCCGAGCTAAAATCCCCTCGTCCATGTTTTCTCCCTCAAATTATAGTTTTTTGCAAAATGTCTTAGAAGAAATTTTTAGAAAAAGTTAAATAAAAACTCTTCGAGTTTTTATAGCTGGAAAGCTTCGCTTTCCATTTCATCAAAAATTATTGGTGGGAGTATGCCAATAGGGGGCGTAGCCCTCTATGGTTGTTAAAATATCTTGGAATGAATAATGTAATTCTGAAGCTCTTTAGAGCTTCAAATATGCCTTTTAACTTTAATAAGTTCTGCAAAAAACTATAAATTATGCTTCTTTAATTTTTCTTTAATAAATTCATCTATCATTTTAGCTGATTTTTTGACATCTTCATTGTAAATTACTAAATCAGGTTTTATTTTTCTCACATTTCTCATGTAATGTTCTCTATAAAGTTTTTCTTCAATTAATTTTGCCGCTTCATAGTATCTATCCTGTTTTATAAGTTCAATAATTTTTTCCACAGCCTCAATCATTTCAGGTTTTTTAAAACTTCCCCTCAATATCAAAAATTTGTTTATCAAAATTTCTTTCTCTTTTTCATTCTTTGGTTTGTAAATAGAGATTAATCTGTTTATTTGACATTCATAAGGGCAGTCAATTAAGATTTTGTAGGTGTAGTTTTTAATATCCGCCAACAACTCAGGAATTTTTAGCTTTTTCTCTCCACCAATCTTTCTTCCTTCGTATTCAACTACTGCATAGCCAATTTGTTTAGCTTTTTCAATCTCTTTATTAATAAGTTCATCAAACTCTTCCTGAGTTCTCATACTTAAGTGATATAAATCTCCTAAAATACTTCCTCTTGTTCGCGCAATTTCTTCAATATCTATTACAGGATGATATTTTTTTAATTCTTGTAATATCTCAGTCTTTCCACAGCCTGTTTTTCCAAATAATCCAAAGATAATCATAGTTTCACCGCTATATCTATCTCATGTTTTAGTATAAATATGTTATTAAAAATGCTGATACATACAAATTATTGTTTTTGGTATCATAACAATGTTCTTTAAAAAATAAATAATAAATTGACTTAAAGCAAATCCAGAAACATTTTAAACAATGTTAAAGATGTATTAAAAATTATTTTTTAATTATCTCACACCCTCCAGGGGGGAGAACTCTTAAAATATCCTCATCATCAATACCATAATTTTTAAATATCTCTTTAAGCTCTTTAACAACCTTTCCTTTCTCTTTATTTGAAGGTTTTAATAAAACCCATTTAATAAAGCTTTTTTGTAATGTTTTTGGCGGAGCTGTTGTTATTTTTATATCCCCATCGTATTCAATAACTCCAATACCCAACTCTAAGGGTGTGTTTCTATAATAATGCCTTTCCCCTCTAATTACAAACGCTCCTCTTTTTAAATACTCCCCACTTTCAGCTGTTTTTGATATTTGCTCTGGTTTAACCCAATAAGTGTCTATAGCCCCATATCCAAGCTTCCAAGCTCTTGAATGAGAGACAGAAAATTTAGCAACCTCTTCCAATGTTTCTTCATCAACCTCCTTTCCTCCAGTTTTTATAACTGTAAATGGAGCCCCTTGAATATCTGCGTGGAATACAATATCATCTTTATCAGTGTATTTTTTAATAATAATCTCATTTGTTATTGCATCTTTTCCAGCAATAACCAAAAATCCATTAATAACAGTCCATTTAAACTTCTCATACCATTTTCTCTCTTTTCTTACTTTCTTCTTCATCTGCAAGTTTTCTTTTTCTTTTAACTCTTTTTCTCCTTTCTTTTTAAGTTCCTCTATCTTCTTTTTAGTTAGCTCAATAGCATTTTCTATTCCTTCAATTTTACCTCTCAACTTTTTAGCCTTTTCATAATAGCTTTCAGCATTTTCAAAGGCATTTTTTCTTATATCTAAAGAAACTCTTTCTTCTATAACATTGTCATCAACTTCAGATTTTAATCTAATAACTATTTCCCCAACATTTTCATTTATATTTTCAATCAATCCCAAAATTGGATGCTCTTTATTTTCTCTAATTATCTTTTTTATTCTTGCCCAGTCCATTTTTTCTCTTGCTTGTCTTATAGCATTTAATAGCTCTTCAACAATTTGATAGTTTGCATAGATTAAATCACCTTTAATTTGGTTTTTCTCTGCATCTTCTTTATACTTCTTCAAAGTTTCTAACTGCCTTTTCAATATATTTTCTTGCCTCTCAATTTCTCTCTCAATTTTTGATTTTTCTTTTTTAACTTCAACTTTTGTTAAAAATTTAGCAAAATAATCATCAACTGCCTCTAAAAAACTATTGTAATACTTTTTCTCTAAACCCTCGTATTTTTTTAAATCAATAGGTACAACGTCAAAGTATTCATTGTCCTTTAAAACAATCTGTGGCTTTCTATTGTTAAAAATTTCATTAAATAGATTTTTAGAAGCTTCAAAGAGCTTTTTAATCTCTTCTTCACTTAAATCTTTCTTTTTCTTATCTATTCCTGCCCTTTCACAAATTTCTTCAGCGTAAAGCCCACCAATACCAAAAACTCTTGATATTAATCTAACGCACTCAACCCCTTTATTATTTAAGAAATAATCTTTAAATACCTCATAAGCGATAGAAAACTCTAAATTATATGGGTTTAATGGTTTCTGTGGAGGAAATTTATATTCTTCCTTTGGAACTATATTTCTTGAGCTCCATCTCTCGACTCTAAGTGGGGCTATAATTATATCCTCACTATTCAAAAATATGATATTTCCATCACCAAACAGCTCAGCAACCAATTTATAAATCCCATCTCTTGTTTCGAAGTGGAAAATAACAATTCTATCAAAATTTACTTGCTCAATTTTTATTAATTTAGCATTTTTTAAATATTTTCTTAATAACATGGCAAAAGATGGGGGAAGTTTTGGTTTTTCCCTTTCATAATTTGTTAAAGTTATATATTTATATTTACCAATACTTATAACAAGCTCTCTACTTCCTCCTTCAGGAACATGGATTTTTAATATCAATTCCCTGTTCTGCTCATTATCAATTAAAAATGCTTTATCCAATCTACCATTAACTAAGTTTTGTAATTCATTTACAACACAACATACATCTACGTTAGTCATCTCACTCTTCATAATTTCACCAGAAAAGTTTATTTATCTCTCTTATGATATTTTATTATTTGTGATAACATGAAGAGGGAAGAATTTTTAAAATATTTAAGGCAAGGTAAGTATGATAAATTATCTAAGTTAATTAATAGCCATCCGGATATTTTAAGTTTTTTAGATGAGTTATTAACATCCAATAAAAAGGATGATGTAAGAAGAGCATTACTGGTTTTAAAGAGGTTAGATAGCAAAATAATTGAGAGATATCTATTTTATGTAATCTTAGCTTTAAATGAAAGAAAGATTATAGCTAAAGAAGCTGAAGAAATACTAAAAAAGATAAGCAATAAAGAGAATATTGAAGAAGCAATAATTGAAATTGCAAAAAAAGATTTGGATAAAGATATCATTTATTTATTTTTACAAAATATGAAATATAATAATGTATTTTTTAGGGCCATCCTCGAATACACAAAAACTAAAAATATAGATGAAGGAATAAAAGTTTTATTAAAAAATTACAACTCAGAAGAGATATTAAAAATCTTAGCTAATAAGCTATACTCTCAAAAAAAGGATGAGAAGGAACTTGCAGTAGATATATTATTAAATATAGTTGATTCCTTAGATAATAAACAAAAAGATATCTTGAAAAGTTATTTAAATCTAACTTTGTTAGGAGATGAGAACAAAAAACTATACAAAAAATTCAAACAATTGTTTAAAAAATTAAATATCCAAGTTGAATTTTCAAATGAGCAAATAAAATCTCTACTAAAATCACATGGAAAAAATGCTCTAAATATAATTTTAAGAGAAAATATTAAACTTCCAGCTAATTTTTATGATAGAGAGTTTTTAAAAGAGTTTCTATATACTGGGAATGAAGAAGAACAGTTTGTAGGAGTTAAATTAATATCACTAAAACAGGATTCAAAAAATAAGGTTGATTTATTATTCAAATTTTTAAATTATGGATATGGAAAAGCAAAGACATCTGCCATAAGAGAACTTAAAAAAATAGCTCAAAATAATAAAGATTTAAGAGATTATATTGAAAATAAAGCGTTGATGTATGCAAAAAAGATGAATTTAGGGCTGAAAATATCATCTCTAAGAATATTAAAAGAATTTGCTAAGAGAGAGCATTTGGAGTTTTTGATTAATGAGCATAAAAGATTGAAAGAGCTAATTTATAAATTGGATGAAGAGAAGTTTATGGGCGGATTTAGGCATTTGTTAATGATGGAAGAAGAAATAAGAAAGTGCAGTGTTGCTATGAGATTAATAGAAGAGATTGTAGCAGAGATTTGTGTAAAATATGACATTCACTATAATGAGCTAAAAATTGCTGAAAAACTTGGCTATGAGTTTTATAAAACAATAGAATTAATAGGAGCTAAAAATCTGAATTTAATAAATATTCATGATTTTTTAGAAGATGTTAAGAGAAATGGTGAGCTCATAGTTCATTTAGCTGGAATTGTAATTAATAACAATAAAATAAACGACGACTTAGCTAAAGAAATTTTAGAAGTTACTGAAAAAGTAGAAATGGAAGATAGAGATTCATTAAATGCAAATAAAATAATGATTTACGCATCTTTAAATAGAGTTGATAAGATTGGAGAAATTATAAATATGGCAGAAGGTTATTATTCAAAACTTGCATTTATTAATGCAGTTAAAAAATTTATTGATGAAGGATTATTGGATGAAGAAAAAATAAATCTATTAGTTCCAAAAATTGCTGAAATGATATATGCAACAAAAAAATTAAGGTTAATGGCTTTAGAATTTTTTAAAAACTATCCTAATGAGCTTGTTATTCCAATATTAATTAATGAAATTGGGAATTATAGGGGAGAAGATAAATTAATGATAGAGGTTATCTCAAACGTTATATTTAAATATCCGAATAACATACATAATATTAGAGATATGCTAAATACAGATAAGAGAAATATATGTCTAAAAATATTGCTTAAAGTTAGTGAAAAAATGCCTGAACTTTTAGAAGATTACATATACTTACTCGCTGGAATTTATACATCTGCAGATGAAGAAGATAAAAAACTAATAAAGAAGATTTTAAAAAATATTACTAAAGAAGAGCAAAAGGTAATATTAAAACCGATAATTGGAGAGCTATAAAATTTTAATAATATTTTAATAATAAAAAATTTTTGGAAGATGACTATGAGGAGGGATGAATATTTTGAAAAATTGTTGGAGGTTATTGAAGAGTTAAAGATTGAAGCAGAAGAAAAGCCAATTATTGTTGAAGGTAAAAGAGATGTCGAAAGCTTAGAAAAATTAGGTGTTGAAGGGACTTTTATTATAATAGCCAAAACACCAGTTTATTTAATAGCTGATGAGCTTGTAAGGAAAGGAATTAGAGAAGTTATTCTACTAACTGACTTTGATAGAAGGGGTAGGATGTTAGCTAAAGCTATAATAGAAGAGTTTAGACATAGAGGAATTAAAGTAAATACAAAACTCAGACAGGAAATATTTATTTACACAAATAGCGGGATTAGAGATATAGAGAGTTTGTTTTCTTACGTGAATAAGAGGTTGTTCTGATACAAAGAGCAGAGAAAACATTAAATTAATTTTTAATCAATTTTAGAAAAAAAGTTGATGGAGAGATTGTTTTCCTATGTTAATAAAAGAAGTTTATTTTAAATTTTAATCTAGAGCATTCTTAATAACTTATCCCTTTTAATCTTTTTAATCATATTCTCCTGTTCTATTCTTTCATGAGTTTTTTGTAAAATTTCTTTTATATTGTCAATATAGTATAATTTTGGCTTTCCACCTATTGATTTTATAATTCCTTCACTTTCTAATTTATTTAGTATTTGATAGAGTTTAGTTTGGGATAGATTTGTTAGTTGTAATAATTCTTTCGCTGTCAATTGTTTATTAATTAGATTTATAATTACCTCAATCTCATCATCTTCAAAATTGAAATTCTTTAACTCTTCCTTCCAATTTATGTTTCCATCTTGTGATAACTCAAATATAACTCCAGTGAATGATAAATTGTTATGGAATCTCACTAAATCCTTTGATATTGTCTCACCATAGGTTAGCCAGCCAATACAGTCATTCCCCATAACATAATCTTCAAGTTTTTTGTAGGCGTTGTAGAAATTCAGAAGATATTCTGGAACATATTCTTCAGATTCTCTAAACATTGGATTCTTTAGTACTTCTCTTGCGTAGCATTCATTTATAAATACTAATGGATTTTCGAATTTTTCTTTCTTTTTTAATTCTTCAGTTAAGGAATTTATCTGTTTTTCTATATTGGTTTTCATTAATACAAGGAAAGTGCCCTCGATTAAGCTTCTTCTAAATATTAGAGCATTGTCTTCAATTTTTTCTAAATAAGCAGTAATATAATTTCCATTAATATCCATGTATCCAAGAGGGTGTATTAAGTAAAAATCAATATGTTTCAGCCCTCTTCTTTTTTTTCTAAGGTATTTTTCAATAACTTCTGTTGGTAGTTTTGTATATTCTGACAACATCTCTAAGTATCTTTGATAAGCAGGTTTTCCATCTAATTCATAAACAGCCATCCCATCTGATTTAGTGACTCTTGCGTAAATATCTGTTGGCTCATAACCATGCCCGTAAATTAAATCGAACTTTAATTTTCCTCCAACAACTCCAAAAACACAACAATCTTTAACAATCTTTCCTTTATATATCTGGAAAAACTTGTCAAATGAGCCATCATCAGCAGCTGTCCCTCCGACAATTGGAATGCTCAACTCCCTTCCTAAAACATCTAATATTTCTTGCTCACTATTTCTATCCCAATCAAAGAAAATAAATCCTAAAAAGTTGTCATCTATATTTAATTTTGGATATCTATCTCTAATACAAGTTTTTATTTTATCAGCTATTTTTTTACCTATTTCTTCAGCGTCTTTATCTATTTTTTCACACGATATTGCACTTTTGTAATATTCTTCAAAAGCTAAAACTAAAACTCCATCTTCCTTTATATAATTTTTTCCAACAAATGTACCTCCCGTAGAACATCCAATAAGATTATCTAAAGATATATGTTGTTTCATCCCTTCAAATACATCTTTTAGCTTATCTTTATCAAATATTGAAGTTATAAATATTATTAAAGATGCCCTCCCCACATTTCTTTTTATTTCTTCTCCAAGTTCGATTCCGTCTTTTATAGGGTTTTTTATTTTTTTGTGTATGTATATCATTATAATCCCCAAAAAAATTGTTTAATAACAGTGTTACCAATATTTAATTCTAAATTATAGGTAAATAAATACAATGTGTTGCTAAGTATTTAGTAACCATACTAAAAATCGTAATCATCAAATATTTAACAACAGGTATAGCCGAGTATTTGAAATATTTTAGAATAGTTATATATATTTTTTGATACGTATTTCATCCTTCATATTACAAAGCTTAAAATAAAACTAATTTACTATTTGGCCTAAAAAGCTTAAAAATATTAAAAATATGGTTTTTATAGTCAATCATCAAATAATTGACATTTTACTATGGTATAGACATAAAATCCGAAGGGTTTATAAGTTCCTTTTAACTGACAAACTTTTGATAATGAACTATAACTTACTTTATATGTTTTTCAGTTTTACCATTTTATTGATGCAAAACTTTATAACCTAACATCTCAAATAAAAAGTAACTGTTGTTTATAATTGAGGTGATGAAATGTTACAAAAATGTATTGAATGTGGAAAAACTTACGATGTGGATGAGATAATCTACACCTGCGAATGTGGTGGCTTATTAGAAATTGTTTATGACTATGAAGAAATAAAGGATAAAGTTTCAAAAGAAAAATTTAGAGAAAGAGAAATTAGTGTTTGGAGATATTTAGAATATTTGCCAGTAAAAGATGAAAGTAAAATTGTAAGTTTGTGTGAAGGGGGGACACCATTATACAGATGTAAAAATTTAGAGAAAGAGTTAGGAATTAAAGAACTCTATGTTAAAAATGAAGGAGCAAATCCAACTGGAAGCTTTAAAGATAGAGGTATGACTGTTGGTGTAACAAGAGCCAATGAGTTGGGTGTTGAGGTTGTTGGATGTGCATCAACTGGAAATACTTCTGCCTCTTTAGCCGCTTACTCAGCAAGAAGTGGAAAGAAGTGTATTGTTTTATTACCAGAAGGAAAGGTAGCTTTAGGAAAATTAGCTCAAGCAATGTTTTATGGGGCAAAAGTTATACAAGTTAAAGGAAACTTTGATGATGCTTTAGATATGGTTAAACAATTAGCAAAAGAAAAATTAATTTATTTATTAAATTCAATAAATCCATTCAGATTAGAGGGGCAGAAAACAATTGCTTTTGAAATATGCGACCAATTAAATTGGCAAGTCCCAGATAGAGTTATTGTTCCTGTAGGAAACGCTGGAAATATCTCAGCTATATGGAAAGGATTTAAAGAATTTGAAATGACTGGAATTATAGATGAACTTCCAAAAATGACTGGAATTCAGGCAGATGGAGCTAAGCCAATTGTTGAAGCTTTCAAAAAGAAAGCAAAAGAAATTATCCCATATAAAAATCCAGAAACAATTGCAACAGCTATAAGGATTGGAAACCCAGTAAATGCCCCAAAGGCGTTAGATGCAATATATTCATCAAATGGCTATGCTGAATCAGTTACAGATGAAGAAATTATAGAAGCACAAAAATTATTAGCAAGGAGAGAAGGAATTTTTGTTGAACCAGCTTCAGCCTCTTCAATAGCTGGGCTTAAGAAGTTGTTGGATGAAGGAATTATTGATAAAGATGAGAGAATTGTTTGTATAACAACCGGACATGGGTTAAAAGACCCAGATGCTGCTATAAGAGTAAGTGAAGAACCAATTAAGATTGAATGTGATATGGAAATTCTAAAGAAATTGTTGAAAGAGTTATAATATTTTTAAATTTTAATTACTAATCTCAAATCACCAAATATTTATAAAGACAATGAAGTTATAAAAAATAAAAGTATTTATTATACTTCATCTTTTTTATTATCAAAAATTATTAGGTGGGAATTATGAAAAGTGTAATAAAGGGAAAAGTTTGGAAGTTTGGAGATAACGTAGATACAGATGCTATATTGCCAGCAAGATACTTAGTTTATACAAAACCTGAAGAATTAGCTCAGTTTGTTATGACCGGAGCAGACCCTGAATTTCCAAAGAAAGTTAAGCCAGGAGATATAATAGTTGGAGGAAAGAACTTTGGTTGTGGTTCGAGTAGAGAACATGCCCCATTAGGATTAAAAGGGGCTGGAATTAGCTGTGTTATTGCTGAGAGTTTCGCAAGAATATTTTATAGAAACGCTATTAACGTTGGATTGCCATTGATTGAATGTAAAGGAATTTCAGAGAAGGTTAATGAAGGAGATGAATTGGAAGTTAATTTAGAAACTGGAGAGATTAAAAACTTAACTACTGGAGAGGTTATGAAAGGAAATAAATTGCCAGAGTTTATGATGGAAATTTTAGAGGCAGGAGGATTAATGCCATATTTAAAGAAAAAAATGGAAGCTAAAAGTCAATAATCAAATTTTGTCTTCTATTTTATTTTTTGTTATTTAGTGGTGATATTATGACTACAAAGACGATAACCTTAACTTTTGAAATTCCAGAATTTATTGATAAAAATAAATTCAAAAAAGAGCTTGAAAATTTCATCAAGAAAAAAATCTTGGAAGAGAAGTTTTATAAGCTTATGGAAGGTGTAGATGTTGAAAAAATTGAAAAAGAATGTGAAGAATTTAGAAAAAAATTCAAACTCAGAAATTTTGATTGATACATGTGTAATTATTGATTACTACAAAAAGAGAAAGATAATAGAAATTGAAGGATGTGCAATATCAATTATAACTTTATTAGAATTTATAAGAGGAATCCCAGATGATAAAAGGAAGGAAATGTTGAATTTATTAAAATGTATGTTTAAAGTTATAAATGTTGATGACGACATCATACTTAAGTATTGTGAAATCTACAATGATTTAAAAAGAAAAGGAAAAATGTTGGATGATGCTGATTTGTTAATAGGATGCACAGCAATAGCTAAAGGATATAAATTATTCACCAATAATAAAAAGCATTTTGAAAGGTTAAAAGATTATGGTCTCGAATTTTATGAAGAGGGATAAAATGATAAGTGATAGAGTAAAAAAAGGAATAAAAAGAGCACCAAATAGAAGTTTATTAAAAGCTTGTGGATACACAGATGAAGAGATAGACAGACCTTTTATTGGAGTTGTTAATAGCTTTACAGAAGTAGTTCCGGGACATATTCATTTAAAAGATATTGCTGAGGCGGTTAAAAAAGGAATATACGCAAATGGAGGAACAGCTTTTGAATTCAACACAATGGCAATATGTGATGGAATAGCAATGGGTCATGAGGGGATGAGATACTCTCTTCCATCAAGAGAGATTATTGCAGATACTGTAGAAAGTATGGCAAAAGCTCATGGATTTGATGGTTTAGTTTTAATTCCAAGCTGTGATAAAATAGTTCCTGGAATGATAATGGGGGCTATAAGAACTGGATTACCATTTATAGTTGTTACTGGAGGGCCAATGTTCCCTGGAGAGTTAAGAGGAAAGAAGTACGATTTAATTAGTGTATTTGAGGGAGTTGGGGCTTGTGCAGCTGGAAAAATTACAGAGGAAGAGCTTAAAGAGATAGAAAATATTGCTTGCCCTGGAGCTGGTAGTTGTGCAGGTTTATTTACCGCAAATACAATGGCTTGCCTAACTGAAGCTATGGGATTGTCTCTTCCTTACTGTGCAACAGCACACGCAACAACTGCAGAGAAAATAAGGATAGCAAAGAAAAGTGGGATGAGAATAGTTGATTTAGTTAGAAATAATATAACCCCAGATAAGATTTTAACTAAAGAGGCATTTGAAAATGCTATATTAGTAGATTTAGCTTTAGGGGGTTCAACAAACACAACCTTACATATCCCAGCAATAGCAAATGAAATAAAGCCAAAATTTGTAACATTAGACGATTTTGATAGGTTATCAGATGAAGTTCCACACATAGCTTCTTTAAGACCTGGAGGAGAGCACTTTATAATTGATTTACATAGAGCTGGAGGTATTCCTGCTGTATTAAAAGTTTTGGAAGAGAAGGTAAGAAAAGAATGCCTAACAGTTAGTGGAAAAACAGTTGGAGAGATTATTAAAGAAGTTAAATATATTGACCATAATATTATCAGATCAATAGACAATCCAGTCCATGAAACAGCTGGTTTGAGAATATTGAAGGGAAGTTTAGCACCTAATGGAGCAGTAGTTAAAATTGGAGCTGTGAATCCAAAGATGTATAAACATGAAGGACCTGCAAGAGTGTTTGATAGTGAAGAAGAGGCAGTTGATGCAATATTGGGAGGAGATATTGAGAGAGGAGATGTTGTAGTTATTAGATATGAAGGGCCTGCAGGAGGGCCAGGGATGAGAGAGATGTTGGCTCCAACCTCAGCAATATGTGGAATGGGGTTGGATGATTCAGTGGCATTAATTACAGATGGTAGATTCAGTGGAGGTAGTAGAGGGCCTTGTATTGGACACGTTTCACCAGAAGCAATGGCTGGAGGGCCGATAGCGATAGTTGAGGATGGAGATATAATTAAAATAGATATGATAAACAAAAGATTAGATTTAGCTTTAGATGAAGAAGAGATTAAAGAAAGATTAGCTAAATGGAAAAAACCTGAACCAAAGGTCAAAAAAGGTTACTTAGCGAGATATGCTAAGCTTGTAACATCAGCTGATGAAGGGGCTGTGTTAAGATACGATTAATAGGACTTTCGCAGGAATAAAATTCTTTTAAGGAACTAATGCCCAAAGGCATATAAATCCTTAATAAATAATATAAACTGCGAAAGTCCTATTAAATTAGATTGAATTAGCCAATTTAACTTTTTTTATCATATTTTGCAACAAATATATGCTTCACTACTATTGGAGTTATTGTAGCTGTTATTACAGAGAGAGTTACAATTGTCACAAATATCTCATTTCCTATTAAACCAAGCTCTTTTCCAATTGAAGCTGCAACTAATGAAGCTGAAATTTTTGGAACTGTTAATAAACTTCCAATGATATTTTTTACTTTATCAAATCTCAAAATTTTCAAAGCCATAAAACCAGAGATGAATTTTAATGCCACTGCTGAAATTAATGTGATTAATAAGAGCTCTAAATTACTCAAATCAAATATTACTCTTATATTTGTTTCCATTCCTAAGACTAAGAAGAATATTGGTATAAAGAAACCATAACCAATTGCATTTAAATTTTTGTTTAGAAGTTCATCATGCTCTTCCTTAGTTAAAGCTTCACTAACAGCAACACCACAGATAAAAGCTCCCACTATTGGATGGATTCCAACAATCTCCCCAACTATTATGGCAATGAATATAATAAATAAAACATAGTGTATTCTCTGTGCATGAAGTTTTTCAAATATACCAAGGATATGTTTAGAGAGGTATGGAATGGCTAAAAGCAACACCACAATATATAAAAATGCCTCTAATAAGAACATTCCAACATTTCCTCCACCAACCCCTAACTTTATAACCACTGATAGCAAAAGGAGTGTAAATAAATCAACAGTAATTGTAGCACTTAAAATTATAGTCCCTAATCTTGTTTTGACCATTTTCAGTTCTTCCAATACGCCATAAACAATGGCTACAGAGTGAGATGCAAAAATTACAGCATACAACAAACTCCCAATAAATCCAAGACCTAAATACTGTCCAATTAAATAACCTCCAAAGCCAGGGATTAACAATGAAAATGAACTCAAAATTAGAGAGTTCTTAAACTCTTCCTTTAAAGTTTCATTATCCACTTCTAAACCAGCTAAAAACATTAGCATAATTGCTCCAAAATCTGCAAGCACTTTTAATGTCTCATCCAGTTGTAATATATTTAACCCATAAGGTCCTATAATAATCCCTGCAATCATAATCGATGTTATAGCAGGGATATTAAATTTCTTTAATAGATTTGGCACGATGAAGATTATTGACAATATTATAAAGAATATGTAGTAATAACTATCCATTACCTCACCATCAAGATTTTGATTGTTAGATTAGGAGATTATTTAGTATATAATCCTTTTGCCGAAACAAAAAATTGGTGATATCAATGCTAATCTTAGCAGGTTTGGGACTTTATGATGAGAATGACATGACACTAAAAACCTTAAAATTTGCTAAAAAAGCTGATAAAATTTATGCTGAATTTTACACCGCAGTTTTAACTGGAACTACAATAGAAAAGATAGAAGAAGTTTTAGGTAAAAAGATACATGTTTTGAGTAGGAAAGAGGTTGAATATGAAGGATACAAGTTAATTGAAGAAGCAAAGGATAAAGATATAATGTTTTTAACTGCTGGCGACCCAATGGTTGCTACAACACACGTTGATTTAGCAATAGAGGCAAAAAAGAAAGGGGTTGATGTTGTGATAATAAATGCCCCATCAATTTATTCAGCTGTTGGAATTACTGGATTACAATTATATAAATTTGGTAGAACTGCTTCAATTGTATTTCCAGAAGAAAATTACTTCCCAGAAACTCCATATAATGTAATAAAAGAAAACTTAGAGAGAGGTTTGCATACTCTCTGCTTATTAGATATTAGAGTTGATGAAAATGAAAAGAGGTTTATGACAGCAAATGAGGGATTAAAAGTGTTATTAGAATTGGAAAATAGGAAGAAAGAAAATATAATAAGTGAAGATACAAAAGCTGTGGTAGTTGCAAGAGCTGGAAGTTTGAAACCAAAACTTGTTTATGGAAAAATAAAAGATTTAATAAATTATGACTTTGGAGAGCCGTTACATTGTATAATAATTCCAGGAAAACTTCATTTCATGGAAGAAGATGCATTAAAATATTTATGTGAAAATATTTAATTTAAAAATTTTAAAAATTTTTTATGTTGTTGAACTTTCAGCATCGTTGTATAACTCATCTCCAACATCAACTTCATCTTCAAACCCTCTACTATCTTTCAATGTCTCTATTCTGAACATATAGGATTTATACCAAATATCCTCTGGTTTTTTCTTTATTGGGGATAATTTCCAAGCTCTTGTTTCTTCCTCATAACCCCAATTTACGTAGTGGTTGAAATTCCTTATTATATCAGTTATAACTACATTAAAGTCATTTATTAATGTTCTTTGAATCTCTCTCCATTTATCCAATGAACTCTCTCTTCTTGTGATTCCAAAGTAACCAGCTCTTCTCTCTCCTTTTAATGCTGATATTCCTCTACCAATGAATGTTTTTACAGCATAAACTGTTTCTGGTGGGTCTGTAATGAATGTATCAAATGCTTTACTGTATTTTTCTGGAAGTGGCTTTCTTAAATCTAAGGTTATAACTTCAATATTTTTATAATTTAATTGTTCAGCAACCTCTTTTATGAAGTTAATTAATCTATCATCAATATCAACAACTACGATTCTTTTTGGTAGATTTGATAGCATTAAAGCAATGCTTGTTAAGTCATCATCCCCTAAAACTAAAACATCCTTATTGAATAAATCTCCTCTTGAATTCATCAATGCAATTCTTGAAATTGTACATTCCGGTGTAACGAAACCTTGGTCGTATTCGTGTTTTGGCATTGGTCTATTTTTAACAATCTCTTTAAATTTCTTCAATAAATCTTGGTAGTTCTTTAAAGATACCCCTCTCCCTTCACAGCATTCGCAAACACTATCATCTCTCTTCCCAATTCCATAGGATTTTATAAATTCATTTCCTTTTTCAGTAAATTCTATTCCGTTACCTATTTTTACTAACCCCTCCTCCTCTAAAACTCTTATAATGTCAGCAACTAAAGGTAATGGCTCTTCACTCAAATCAACAATCTTCCAAAAATCACTGGTTGTTAAAATAGCTGATAAAACATTTTCTACTGACTTGTCATATACTGGAATCTCTGATTTCGCTCTAACCTTCTCTAAGATTCTCTCCATTATTTCACCTCTTTTAAGTATTTTCTATAGCAAGCTCCCTGTCCTATTCCTTCGTTGATAGAGACCTCTATCCAATTTATATTAGAAAAACCGAGATTTTTTAATCTATCTGCTATTTCATTAGCAAAATATATTGCTAAATCTTCAGCAGTAGTTGATGGAATAGGTAAAAGTATTACATCCTCAACAGGAATACTGTATTCTTTATTCTCATATTTAAAGTATAGGGTTTTATCCCTTAACTCATAATATACATGCTCATGATTTTTTGGAAGTATTAATTTGTGGTCTAACTTATCACAAATCTCTTTTACAATCTTTTTAATTATTTTAAAATCACAAACAAATTTGAACTCTCCGGCTCTATCTCCATAGAGTTTTACATCTACATAATAAGAATGTCCATGTATAACCCCACATGTGGGATGTCCAAATACAATATGGGCTGATGAAAACCTTAAACCTGCATGTAATCCATTTAACTCTAACATCATGCTTTTACACCTTTTTTTGATTTTAGGTAATTAACTAATCCTCCAGCATTTAATATTTCTCTTTCTAAACCTTTTGGTGTTTCACATTTTATTGTTTTGTTTTTATTGATTATTTTAATTTCTTCCTTATCTAAATCAATCTCAACTATGTCTCCATCTTCAATCTCATCAGTATTTGCCATTATTGGTATCAATCCAACATTAATAGCATTTCTATAGAAAATTCTTGCAAAACTTTTTGCTATAACTGCCTTAATTCCACAATATTTTATTGCTATTACAGCTTGTTCTCTACTTGAACCACACCCAAAGTTTTCTCCTGCAACTATTACATCTCCTTCTTTAACTTTTTTTGGGAAGTTTTCATCAATCCCCGCCATACAGTGTGAAGCTAATTCATAAGGGTCTGTAGTTCTTAAATAAGGCCCTGGGATTATTGCATCTGTATCTATATCATCCCCAAATTTGTGAGCTCTTCCTTTAATAATCATTTCTTATCACCAAAATAACGTTATATCTTTTAGATTTAAAAATTTTAAATTTTAAAAGAGATAAAAATCTTATATTTAATATAAAATTTCTTTTAGGAAAAATAAATAAAATGGATTTGCTATAAAAACTTTATTATTTAATTACTTATTGCTAATCTCTATTATTTTCTTTTTCATTGGAGCGGTTATAATTGGCTTTTCAGGGATTAAACCAGATGGCTTGTAGTAGAGGATGAGAAGCATTAAAACTCCAAATAACATATAAGACAGCCAAACTGGCTCAAATGGGATATTTAAGGTATATTTTAAGTCATACTTATAAACATCTAATAATACCTTAACTATAACATAACATAAAACCCCTAAAGCCACTCCTTTATTATTTCCTTTTCCTCCCAACAAAACCATTAGGAATGGGAAGAATGTCCATTCAACTCTTGTAAATGCATTAGCAACGATATTTACTGTATATAATGAATACAAAGCCCCTGCAATTGCCCCAATTGCAGAACCAATAGCCATTGTTTTTATCCTTAGCTTCATTATATCTCTACCAAATGCCTTAACGGTATCTTCATTTTCTCTCATAGCCCTTAATACTCTACCAAATGGTGTATTTAACAATCTTTCAAAGAACAAATAAACTAAAAAGGCAATAAATAAAACCATTCCAGTAAATACCCAACCTCTATACTCTCCAGAGACAAATGCTAAAACATCGGGGGTTGAGATACCATAATAACCTCCAATTATGTTTAGATTATAAGTACAAACCAAAACCACAGCCTCGCTTATAGCTAATAATGTAACTCCCAAATAATCCTCTTTTAACTTAGCACTTGGTAGGATAAAGATTGCTCCAACTACAAATCCAAGGATTGAAGCCAATATTATAGCCAATATTAAAATTCCAATTCCCACTATTGGATTTGAAGCAATTACATCATTTATCATTGATGTTGCGTAGGTACTACCCTCAATCAATCCTCCCCCAATACCAAAGTATAGCATTAACAACCTATCCAAAATCCCTCCAACTGCAATAGCTCCAACTAATACTGACAAAGCTTTACCAAAGTTTGGAATTCCTGCATAACCAAATTCCATGTTTAAAGATAAGGATACTATGTAATAGATTCCAAACCACAATAAGATTAATGAGATTAGTTCAATAATCATTTTTTTCACCCCGAAACTTTTAGAAAAAATTATACTTTATTAGGAAAATTAAAAAAATAATTTCTTATGCTCCAGAAAGCAATTTCTTAACTTTCTTCCAATCAGTTCCTGTAATTCCATAAGGTGCAATTAATAGTGTTACTATCATTATGATTAGAGAGATAACTTTTCCATAGACTAAAAATCCAGTTCCAAATACTGATGCTAAGTAATAGGTTATTAAACTCTCAGATATTCCAATCACATAACCCCCAATTAAAGCTCCACTTATATGCCTCAACCCCCCAACAATACTTGCGGCAAAGATTGAGATGATAATTAAACCTCCAGTAGCTGGGACAATCTCTTGCATGAAAGGTAAAAGCCCCCCAGCAACTCCAGCTAAAGCTCCAGAGAGAATCCATGAAAATAACCTTGTTTTTTCAACATCAATTCCCATTGTTTGTGCAAGTGAAGGGTTTTCCATTGAAGCTCTCAATGCAATACCAAATTTTGTTTTATACAATAGAAGATAAAGCCCAATCAACAACAGTATAATAACAAATGTTGAAACAAACAAAATTCCCTTAAATCCTAATACTGTAAAATCTAAGTTTGCAAAAACGAATTTCGCCTGAGTAGAGCCAACAATTGCACTTAATATTTCAGAATAAGCCCCAATAGCTCCTAACAATATTAAATCAATAGCTAATGTTGCAATCATCAAAATCTCTACTGAAGCTCCTCTTTTTATTAGTGGTTTTAAAGCTAAATAAGTGATTAAACCAACAACCGCTCCAATAATAAACAATACTGGCAGAGAAAGATAAGGGCTTATATCAAACAACCTCAATAGAGTTAAAGCAACATAACTCCCAACTATTGCATAACTTCCTTGAGCGAAATTTGGAACGTTTGTTGTTATATAAGTTAGAGTTAAACCCAATGCCAACAAAACTAAAAGGTTGGAATAAATAATCGCTCCCTCTAAAATCATGTTTTCACCTTGAAACTTTTAGTAAAAGTTAGATGAAAACCTTAAACGGTTTTGTAGCCAGAAAGTAGAGCTTTCTGTTGAACGAAATCCTTCGGATTTTGTAGCCCGAAGCTAAAGCTTCGGTTTCATCAAAATTCGTCCATTTAACCAATTATCAAAGTTTTTAATTATTGTAAGGCACTTATAGAAGCTCCTTTAGAGCTTCTAAATATTCCTTAATAGACAATATTTCCTTTGATAATTGGTTATAAATTAGAGCTTTCAGCCCTAATTAATGTCTATTATTTAAGTTATAGGTCTTTTTTCTATGTTTAAATAGCGGTTATTCCTAATGAGTATTCCTTAAATTTCTCATGGTTTAATAACTCTTCAGCAGTTCCTTCAAACGCCACTCTTCCACTAACAAACATATATCCGTTATCACTAATTTCTAAAGCTCTTTTGGCGTTTTGCTCAACTAACAAAATTGTTAAGCCGAATTCATCTCTCATCTCAATAATCTTTTCAAAAATCACTTCTGCAAGTTTTGGTGATAATTGGGCAGTAGGCTCATCCAACATTAAAACTTCTGCATCTCTAACCAAAGCCATTCCCATAGCTAAGAACTGCCTCTGTCCTCCACTTAATGTTCCTGCTTTTCTTTTCAAAATATCCTTAAGCTCTGGAAATACATCTAAAGCAATTTCTATCCTCTCTTTAACTTTATCTTTATCTAATACATAACCAGCAATCTTTAAGTTTTCTTCAACAGTTAAATTTGCAAATACGTTGTTTGTTTGTGGTAGATATGCAATTTTCATTCTTGCTTTTTGATGTGGTGGAACTTTTGCTATATTTTTATCTTTAAATATAATCTCTCCAGAATATATCTTTGTTAAACCAAACAAAGTTTTTAAAAATGTAGATTTCCCACTCCCATTTGGCCCAATAATTAAAGTAACATCTCCTTTATTTACACTTATAGACACTCCATTTAAAGCTCTAAACTCACCAAAACACTTTACAATATTCTCTGTCCTTAAAATTTCCATTTTATCCCTCAAAAAAATAAGTGACATTATTTTTGATATAAGTAAATTATATTCATTCGATTTAAAAATAAAAATTATAATTTTTATACTTTATGGATAAAAACAAAAATAAAATTAAAAATAAAAAATTAAAAAGTTGAATTAAATTTATTGCCAGCTAATTTTTCCAGTTGTTGAGTCCCAAATTCCTACTAACTTCCAGCCATCTTCTGTTACTGCAAAGATACCATAGTTTCCACTTGCTCTATCGTTCCACTCATTCAATTTTATGTAACCAGTTACTGACTTAACACCAAACTGACCCTCTGAATATTTAATTGCATTCTCTTTTATCTTCTTAGCTAATAAGTCAGCATCATATTTTCCAGCTTCTTGTAACATTTCAGCATAAGAGATAGCTCCAACCCAGAATGCATCATAGACGTTTAATGCATACTGGTCTGGTTCTCCATAACCTCTCTTCTTAAACTCTTCTTTTATCTTTTCAGCTTCATCAGTTTCTGATTGGAACATTGTTGAATAGAGTTTAACTTTTACAGCTTTATCTTTAACTTCTTCTAAAACTTTCTTACTGTTTGCTGTTCCATCACATCCAATCCACTTGTAGTTTAATAAAGGTGAGTCATCTTTTATTTGAGCTAAGAGTGTTGCAACTTCTTCATAACCAATAAACACTATCCCAGTGTCATTTCCTTTTCCGCTGATTTCATTTGTTACTTTTTGAATTATTGGGCTCCAGTCACCAATGTTAGGGTCGTATGGAATTACATCTATAACATTTATTCCATTAGCCTTTAATTTCTCAACTGTTGCTTTCTTTAAACCATCTCCCCAAGCATCTGCTCTATAAATAACAACAACATTCTTTAAACCAAGTTCTTTAGCAACATCCCCAATAGCGTTTCCTTGGAAGTTATCTGTTGGGACAAATCTAAATATGTATTTTTTATCTTCTGGCTTAGCACAGCCAATTGCCTCTGGTGGTGCAGTTGAAGATGGTGATATAATTACAAGTTTATTTGAATTTACGAAGTTTTTAACGTTCTTAACTTCTCCACTAGCCATTGGTCCTAAGAACAAGTTTATTCCTTGAGCGTGAAGAGCTTGCATTTTATCTAAACAAACTTTTGGGTCTGCCTTTGTATCTTCAACATAGAGCTTGACTTTGTAAGGAATTCCTTTCTCTTCAAAGTATTTGTTTATCTTCTCTTCAGCAATCTCACAGATATGCTTTTCATTATTCCCATAAGTTGCTAAACCCCCGGATAAATCAACCAACAACCCAACTTTAATAACGTTTTCTTCTTCCTGTTTTTGAACACATCCTGCTAAAAACACACTTCCTATGAGAATAGTCCCTAATAACAGGGCAATTATCTTTTTAATAATATCACCCCATTAAAAGCTATAGCAATTTCACTTTTTATGAATGGACAATATTTAAGTTTTTCGAGATGGATTTAATTAATAAATATTATTACTATTTTTAATGACACATCATCAAAAATTTTTAATGCATGAACATCTAAGATAAATTATATTGTTTGATGAACCTATTAAGTTTTTATTCATTTTAAATTTTGAAATTAAAGGTGTGATACTTATGAAAGAAAGAACCTTTGTAGCTTTAAAACCAGATGCTGTAAAAAGGAAACTAATTGGAAAAATTATTGAAAGATTTGAAAATAAAGGTTTAGAAATTGTGGCTATGAAAATGATTAAATTAGATAGAGAGATGGCAGAGAAATATTATGAAGAGCATAAAGGAAAAGAGTTTTTTGAGAAATTGGTAAATTTTATGACATCCGGAAGGATAGTTGCTATGGTTATTGAGGGGGAAAACGCTATATCTGTTGTAAGAAAGATGATAGGTAAAACAAATCCTGCTGAAGCAGAGCCAGGAACTATAAGAGGGGATTTTGCCTTAACAACCCCAGATAATGTAATTCATGCTTCTGACTCAAAGGAAAGTGCTGAAAGAGAGATAAAACTATTTTTTAAAGAGGATGAGATATTTAGTGAATAAGCATAAAGGTTTAATAACACATCTTTCATTTTTTGTATATCAACCCAAATAATATTATCAACTATAAAGGTGTAATTATGGATGAGAATGATTTGAAGTATATAGAAAAAGTTTTAGGAAGAAAGCCAAACCACATAGAGTTAGCAATGTTTGAAAACTTGTGGAGTGAGCATTGTGCTTACAGAACTTCAAAAAAGCTCTTAAGAATGTTTGCTAAAACAGTTAATGAAAAGACAAACAAAAACATTGTTGTAGGAATTGGAGATGATGCTGCTGTAATTAGGTTAAAAGATGATATCTGCTTAGCAATAGCTATGGAAAGCCACAACCACCCATCATACATAGACCCATACAATGGGGCTGCTACAGGAGTTGGTGGAATTGTTAGGGATGTTTTATCAATGGGAGCTAAACCAATAGCTTTATTAGACCCATTAAGGTTTGGAGACATATTTGGAAAGGAAGGAGATAAAGTTAGATGGTTAATTGAAGGAGTAGTTAAAGGAATTGGAGATTATGGAAACAGGATAGGAGTTCCAACAGTTGGAGGAGAGTGTGAGTTTGATAGCTCCTTTGATTACAACAACTTAGTAAATGTTGTATGTGTTGGTTTAGTTAAGGAGAATGAAATTATTACTGGAAAGGCAAAAGAGCCAGGATTGTCTTTAATATTGGTTGGTTCTACTGGAAGGGATGGTATAGGAGGAGCTTCATTTGCATCAAAGGATTTAACTGAAGAAAGTGAGGAAGAGAGGCCAAGTGTTCAGGTTGGAGATGCATTCTCTGAAAAATGTTTAATTGATGCTGTTTTAGAGGCAGTAAAAACAGGTAAAGTAAAGGCGATGAAAGATTTAGGAGCTGCAGGTCTTTCAGGAGCTTCATCTGAGATGTGCTATGGTGGAGGAGTAGGATGTGAGCTTTACTTAGAAAATGTTGTATTGAGAGAACCATTAACTCCTTACGAAATTATGGTCTCTGAAAGTCAGGAGAGGATGTTGTTAGCTGTTGAACCTGGAAGTGAGGAAGAGATAATTGAGATATTTAAAAAATATGAACTGCCTGCATCAGTTATTGGAAAAACAATTCCAGAAAAGAGGATTATTGCCAAATACAAAGGAGAAGTTGTTGTTGATTTACCATTAGATTTGTTATGTGAAGCTCCTTTATATGATAGGGAAGCTAAAGAAGATTTGAAAGAAAAAGAGGATGATAAAGAAAAAATAAAGATGCCTGAAGATTTAAATGAAGTTTTATTAAAGCTATTAGAAGATCCAAATATTTGCTCAAAGGAATGGATTTATCAACAGTATGACCATGAGGTTCAAATAAGAACTGTTGTAAAGCCAGGAAAAGATGCTGCTGTTTTAAGAATAACTGAAGTATATCCAATGGGAATTGCCTTAACAACTGACTGTAACTCAAGATACTGCAAATTAAATCCTTATGTAGGGGCTGTAAATGCCGTTGCTGAGGCAGTAAGGAATTTATCAACAGTTGGGGCTGAACCAATAGCTATGCTTGATAATTTAAACTTTGGAAATCCTGAAAGACCAGAGAGATTTTGGCAGTTAGCAGAATGCATTAAAGGTTTAGCAGATGCTGCTGAATTCTTTGAAATCCCAGTTGTTGGAGGAAACGTAAGTTTATACAATGAGACGATTATTGAAGGTAAAGAACACCCAATAAATCCAACTCCAGCAATATTTGTATTAGGTAAAGTTGAGGATGTTGAAAAGGTTCCAGGAGTTTTAGATAACAAGATTAAAGAAGGAGATATTTTAATAATCACAAATGAGACAAAAGATGAGATGGGAGGAAGCGAGTATTATAAAGTTATACACAATACTGAAGAAGGAAAAGTCCCAAGAGTTGATTTAGAGAAAGAGAAGAAGATTTATGCTGAAGTTAGGGAAGTTGTAAAGGAAGGATTAGTTAGTGAAGTAGTGGATTGTTCAAGAGGAGGTTTAGCTGTAGCTTTAGCTAAAATGGCTATATTAAACAACATTGGTTTAGATGTAGATTTAACTGACTATAATAAAAATAATTTAAGGGAGGATGTTTTATTATTTTCAGAAACATCTGGAAGAATAATATTGGCAGTTAGAGAAGAAAATAAAGATAAAGTTCTTAGCAAATTAAGCAACGCTTATGTAATCGGAAAAGTTGGAGGAAACAGATTGAAAATAAAAATTAACGGAAAAGAGATTATTGATTTGGATGTAAATGAAATGAAGAAGAGATATTATGAAGCGTTTCCAAAGATGATGGGAGAACTTTAGATTAAAATCTAATTTTTTATTTTTTTAGTTTATCTAACTTTACTACCTGCTTTTATATCTTTATCAACAGTTAATAAGCTAACATTTCCTTCATCATCTTCAGCTGCTAAAATCATTCCTTCAGATAAAACCCCACACAATTTAGCTGGTTTTAAATTGCAAACAACAATTACCTTTTTTCCAACTAAATCTTCAGGTTTATAATATCCTTTAATTCCTGAAACAATCTGTCTCTTCTCATCTCCCAAATCAACAATTAGTTTTAAAAGTTTCTTTGATTTTGGTATATCTTCTGCTTCAACAATCTCTCCAACTCTTAAATCAATCTTTTCTAAATAACTTATATCTATTTGCTCCATTTTTTCTCCTCCTTTTGTTTCTTCTTTTTTATTTTCGTAGAGTTTCTTTTTCATCTCTTCTATCTTCTTATCATCTATCTTTTTAAATATAATCTTTGGTTTCTTTAACTCATTTCCTCTCAAATTCAAATCAAGTTCTTCATTCATTAATTCCAATAGTGCAAGAGATTTTTTAGGCATGTATGGGTATAAAAGGTAGACAAGAGTTTTTACTGTCTTACAGCAGGTATATAATATTTCCTCTAATCTTTCTTCATTATCAACAGCCCATGGTTCCATCTTTTGGAAGTAGCTGTTTCCTTCAATAGCAAGATGTAATATATTAACTAAAGCATCTCTAAACTTAAAGCTCCTTATGTTTTTATCAACAGCTTCAATTGTCTCTTCACATTTCTTTAATAACTCTTTATCCTCCTCTTTTAATCTATCTTCATCAACTATTGGAACTTTCTTAAACTTTCTATGTGTGAATGTTAAAACTCTGTGAGTAAAGTTCCCAATTATATTGATTAGCTCATTATTTATCTTATTTTTGAAATCGTCAAATGAGAAATCACAATCTTTAAACAGAGGAGCTGACATGATTAAGTAGTATCTTAAATAATCTGCATCAAAGTTTTTAACAAAATCTTTAACCCAAACAACCCATCTTTTACTTGTACTCATTTTTCTTCCTTCTAAAGTTAAATAACCTCCACTAACAACTGCTGTTGGTAAGTTAAAGGAACCATGAGCAATCAACATCCCTGGCCAGAAAACAGCATGATGGACAGTTATATCTTTCCCAATGAAGTGATAAATCTTTGTATCTTTCTCTAACCAATACTTTTTCCAAACATCTCCTAACATTTTTGTAAATGAGATATAGCCAATAGGGGCTTCTAACCAAACATACATTACCTGATTAGTTCCTGGAATTGGAACTCCCCAGCTTATATCCCTTGAAATATCCCAATCATGCAACTCTTTAATCCAATTTAATGCCATGTTTTTAACATGTTCTGGCATTTCCTCTGCATTTTTTATATATTCCTCCAACTCTTTTTTTAAAGCACTCAACTTAAAGAAGTAATGTTTTGTCTTTCTAATCTCTGGCTTTCCTTTGCAGATTACACAGTATGGCTCTTTTAACTCAAATGGCTCTAAATGTCTTCCACAAACTTCGCAGTGGTCTCCTCTTGCCTCTCCTCCACAGTATGGGCAGATTCCTTCAACATATCTATCTGGCAAGAATTTTTTACAGTTTGGGCAGTAAAATTGCTCTATCTCCTTTTCATATATGTAGCCATTTTCTTTCAACTTTAAATAAAACTCCTGAGCTGTTTCTATATGTATTTGACTATGGGTCTTTCCAAAAGCATCAAACTCTACTCCCAATAAATCTAAATCTTCTTTAATCTCATTATGGTATTTTTCAACAATTTCCTCTGGGCTTTTTCCTTCTTTTTCAGCGGTTAAAGTTATAGGAACTCCGTGGTTATCAGTTCCTCCTATATGAACAACATCTTCTCCTCTCAACTTTAAGTATTTATACATAATATCTGCTGGTATGTAGGTACTTCTCGCATGACCTAAATGTAAAGGGCCGTTTGTGTATGCTAAGGCAGTGGTTATTAAATACTTCATTGTCTCCCTCCTCTTTATGTCAGAATTTTTTCTTCTTTCTGCCTAAGATGTGCCTTGCTATAGGGTCGTCTATATTTAGCATCTTGGCAATTGCCTCAAGTTTTTTGTTGGTTATTTCAACAGTCTCATGAGCTTTTTTTAATATATAAGGATAGCCGTTAATAGATATCTGCTTTATTGATGATAGTAGCTCTTTATCTATTTTGTTAAAGCTTGTTATTCCCACGACTCCGCAGTTATCCTCCAATCTAACAAACTGTATATAGGCAGTATCAATTTCTGCATAAAATGGTTTCTGTCTGATAAAGCTTATTCCCTTAACTACACTACTCAATTGTTTGTGTTTTTCTCTTTTTTCTTCTGGCCCAATTCTATTGACAAAATCTATCGGCTCTGAATACCCAGCTTTATCTGTATATTTTGTAAAAACTGCGATATCTGGCATATTTTTGTCAAAATAAATATTTATTTTTGAAGTTTTAGATATTCCAATAATCTTATCTTTAAATTCATTTATAAGCTTTGTTAATGTTAAGATGTATTCAACATGCTCAACCAACATCTTTTTATCAAGCTCCAAATCTAAATCTTTTGATATAATTCCAATCTCCCCATAAGTAATCTCTTCCTCAATTTTCTTATCAAACTCATTTTTATATTCAGTATAGAGATTTTTTATCTCCTCTTCATAGGCTTCAAAACCCTTTCTTGTAGATATTAATAGAGAGAATAATGAGCCATCGAAGATATAACAGTCAATATCATAATTCCTAAGGACATAGAGGGCATTTTTTAACTCCAAAGTTAGCATGTATTTCCTTATTCTATCCTCTATATCTAAGGGATGGGCTATATCAAATATATACTCTTCTTTAGCCTTTTTTATCTTCTCTCCAATATTATGGATAAAGCTAACCGCCCCAACTCCATAGAATGAAAAGGATATGTAATCTAACTTATTACAACTCCCATCTCCACCAGCAAAGCTCATGTCCTTAGGATTTTCAAAACTGTCTAAAATCCACTTTTCTTCAACTTCCTTATAATCAATGTTATTAATCTTTTCCATTTTTTTGATGATTTTCTCTCTGTTTTTTAAAAGGTATTCAATCATCCATTATCCCTCAATTTAATAGAAAAAATAAAAATTTATTCTTATCCTTCAATAGTTCCATAACCAATCAATCTCCATCTTGAACCTACTCTTCTGCTTATAGCTACTCTATCTCCAATTTCAGCACATATTGGGATTTTTAATTTTATATCTGCAATATCCCCTCTTGCTGATGTTATAACTCCTGCTGTTGTGGCAGTTCCAATGTTTAGCATTAAAACTTCTCCTGTTCTTAATGGTTCTGTCTCTAATTCTTCTTTAGCTCCAACAACCCTCTCTAATAAATTAGCTTTTATAGTTATTTTTTCTCTAATTGGTGGTAAAGTTCCTGGTAAGCCAACGACACTTCCAGTTAAAGCATCTGATTTTGTTAAGTATGGGTCTAATGTTGTTCCTACCCCAATCAAACCTCCTGGATGAGCTTTTCTAAGTATGTTATTTCCAGCTGCTAATGAAACAATCTTTGTAGTTAATGGTTTCCAGAATGTTTTATTTCCTTCAGTTACTTTAATTCCTGGTCTAATTTCAATTTCATCTCCAACTTTAAATACCCCCTGAATAATTGCTCCTCCTAAAACCCCTCCTTTTAAATCTTTAATCTCAGTTCCTGGCTTGTTTATGTCAAAGCTTCTTGCAACATACATTCTTGGTGTTGCATCAGGGTCTCTTTCAGGTGTTGGAATAAAGTCCTGTATTGCTTTTAATAACACATCAATATTTGATTCGTGGTGGGCAGAGATTGGAATTATTGGGGCGTTTTCAGCAATAGTTCCCTTAACGAATTCTTTTATTTGCTCATAATTTTCTTCTGCCTGTTTCTCATCAACTAAGTCAATTTTATTTTGAACAATTATAATCTTATCAATTCCTAAAATCTCTAAAGCCATTAGGTGTTCTTTTGTTTGAGGCTGAGGACATGGTTCGTTAGCGGCTATAACCAAAATTGCCCCATCCATTAAAGAAGCTCCAGATAACATTGTAGCCATCAATGTTTCGTGCCCTGGGGAATCAACAAAAGAAACTCTTCTTAAAAACTCTGTTTCAGATAGACAGTTTGGACATCTTGGTTTTGTTGTGTAAGTTCCACACTGTGGACATTTCCTTATCTCACAATCAGCATAACCCAACCTAATTGAAATCCCCCTTCTCAACTCTTCACTATGCCTGTCAGTCCAAACTCCTGTTAATGCTTTTGTTAAACTTGTTTTTCCATGGTCGACGTGTCCAACCATTCCAATATTTACTTCTGCCTGTTTAGCTTGTTTTTTCTTTGCCATAATTATCCCCCGTAAATCTTACTTACTTTATCTGTAAAATATAAGTGTTTTTCAAACTTAATAAACTTTATTAAGGAATAGGTATAAAAGCCCTACGGGCTTTTATAATGTACCTTTTTTAAAAATTATATTTTGAAAAACACTTATAGTATTTCCACATTTTTATAATTTTAGCTTACAAAGTTATATTCGGCAGTATCAAAATAGTCAAAAAAACTACAAAACCACTACAATATTTTAAACAGAATAAATAAAATAAAAATAAAATTAAGAGCTATGTTTTATTTATTGCTCCTGGTTTTCTCCACCTTCTAATCCTAACAATTCAGGGATTGATTTCTCTCCATACTCAACAACTTTAACGTTAATTTGGACAATGTCAGGAGCTATTGTGTTTCCTCTAACTGTTTTTCTTCTTCTCTCCCCTTTTCTTTTTGGTCTAAATCCTGGTGGTGAACTCAACAAAACCCTAACCTTTCTACTTCCATGGATGTCAGGTCTCATTGGGAAACCGCTTGAATCAGTTCCTCCTGTTATTTGCAACTTGTAACCTTCTAAACCTAAAATTTTACCATCAAATACTTCTCCAATTTTCTTACCAACAAGTGGTGTGTTGTCTGCTTCAATTTGGTAGCATCTTCCTGTTTTTGGGTCTGCAACTACGAATTTTGCTGTTGGCATAGTATTCCCTCCTATATTTTTATTTTTGTTATTTGTTTTCAGTTTCCAAATTTTTTTAAATTAATCTTTTGAATTTAACAAAACAGCTTATTTTTTATTTATTTTTTTATTTTTTATTCACCCTACGCCTCCCCAGCTTCATCATTTCACTACCCCTTTGGGGTCAAAGGGGTAGAACTCTACTGGGTCATCGACACGTCCCAACTCCTATTAAGGAGTCAGGACAATAGCACGGGATAATAATTGAAACATAATATCTTAAATAATTTTTGGTTTTACATCTTCAATGCTATTGTGATAATATAGTATAGAATTATGAGCCCAGCAATTGCTAAAAACATATATTGAGTTCTTAACATTCTTTTTCTTCTTTGCATATATTCGATTCTACATTTTTCTGAGCAAAAAACTTGGTCTGGGGGAATTGAGATACCACAATTTAAACAGTGTCTGTGCTGTGGAATTTCCATATTTATCCCTCAATTATTGTTCCATTTATTATTCCTTTACTAACATTTAAAAGCTCTTCAGGTGTTCCTTTAACAACTACCACTTTTAACTTAGCCCTTTCAATAATTTTAGCAGCTAATAAATCAACAACTGATGATGAACCTGCCTTTAATGAAGAAGCTAAAGCTAAATCAACAAGCTGTTTAGCACTCATCTTATCGAATTTTTTAGCATCTTTATATTTATTTGGGTCTTTGTCATAAACACCATCAACATTTGTCCCTATAACTAACAAATCAGCGTTTATAAACTCTGCTAATGACGCTGCAACAGCATCTGTTGTATGCCCAGGATGAGTCCCTCCCATGACAGGAATTTTTCCTAAGTTTAATATAAGCTCTGCCTCTTCAAATGATGTAGGGACTTTTTTTATACTATAATTTTCTAAAGCAGTAATTAATATCATTGCATTCATTCTTGTAGCCATTATCCCAAGTTCATCACAAAAACTCTCATTAGCTCCAAGTTCTCTTGCTATACTTATGTATTCCCTCGCTGTTTTTCCTCCTCCAACGACTATAGCTACCTCATGCCCCTCATCCTTAATCTTTTTAAAAGTATTGGCATATTCTTTAATTTTTTCAGCATTAGCTCCTTCTTTTGGCATCACAACCGAGCCTCCCAAATCAAAAACAATCCTCATCTTCTCACCAAAGCTCCCTAATAAAAGAGTTATTCAAAATATCAAAATAGGCAGTATTTATAGTTTTTTGCA
The DNA here is from genome assembly GCF_000739065.1 of Methanocaldococcus bathoardescens. Classification (GTDB taxonomy): domain Archaea; phylum AGJL01; class Methanococci; order Methanococcales; family Methanocaldococcaceae; genus Methanocaldococcus; species Methanocaldococcus bathoardescens. The sequence continues at coordinate 467,936 of NZ_CP009149.1, forward strand.
AAATGTCTTGTAATGAATAAGGTATATATGAACGCCTCCAAATAGGAGGCGTTCAAAATTTCCTTCTTAATTTTAATAAGTTTTGCAAAAAACTATAATTTTAATTCAATTTAGTTCCAAATATTTGAATATTTCTATCAATATGCACAAAAAATAAAAAGGTGTATTGTTATTATAGATATAATGTAAGTTCGGCACCTAACCTCTTAACGCCGTCTTAACATCTTCAACTTTCACAGTCTTTCTCTTTGCGTGCTTAGCTAAATCAACTGATTTCTTAGCAATCTCTAAGGCAATTTCCTCTAAAGCCTCAGCAAAGTATTTCCCTGCTGCTTCACTTACTCTTTGAGCACCTGCCTTCTTTAAGATTCTTACACATGGTGCAACTGGAAGCTCAGCCATAATACCACCTCAGAACTTTACATTTTTAGTTTTTATAATGGGAAGTATATATATTTTTCGGAGATATTCTCTAATATTTTCTTCTATACTTTTTTGAGTATTATTGTGAGTTCATTTTTAGTATTGGCCTTTAGATTAACTATTTCAAATACTTCAATATTTTTATATTGGTCTAAAATTTTTAACACCTGCTCCAAATCTTCCTTTTTAGTCTTTGATTTTCTTGCTTTTAATGTATGAATTATATATCTATCACTTTTTAAATATTTCGCAAATTTTAATGTTAAAAATATAGATTCATCAGGGTATAGATTAGTGTCATTAGTTATCAAATCAATTTCCTCATTAATATCTTTTTCAAAATCTACATGTTCAGCTCTCTTTTTTATATGGATTATGTTGTTAGCATTTATTTTTAGCTCTCCAGTATCTATAGCATAAACTTTTTTAGCTTTTTTTGATAACATTTTCGCCCAACCACCTGGGGATGAGCCGATATCTACAACGCAATTTAAGTTTTCAAATATAAATGGGAATTTTTTTATTAATTCATCCATTTTTCTCTCTGAGCGGTTTAATGGTCTTTCAACATATCTCTTTAAGTTTTTTAAATTGTCTATATTCTCTTGAATAACAAGTTCGTTAAATTCATCCTGAAATATTGAGATATAGCTCTTATCTTGTAAAATTTCAATATTTATTTTAAAATCCCAGTTTTTTAAATTAACTCTAAGATTTAAATCTTTAAAATTATCTAATACATACTTTCCAATTATTCTTTCAACTACTTCACTTGTAAATTCATGATTTCCTCTCCTATTACATCTAACTACAAAAGATTTATTCTTTAAACTTTCTTTCTTTTCATTGATTAAAAAAGACACAGCTTTTTTTATCTCATCAATATCTGTTTGGCATTCCATTTCTAATGGAATTACTCTCAATAAAAATTTTAAATTATTTTTATTTTCTTTAATAATATTTAAAAATTCGTAAGGGTTTTGAGATATTATTTTTAAAATTCCTCTAAATGGTGTCCAGAGAATTTTCTTTTTTATTGGTAATTTATTTAGCTCCTCTCTTAATTGCGGTTCAAATCCTGGTTTTGTTGTCACTAAAGCAACTGGTTTCATAAATTTAGCCACCACAGAATTCAATAATATTTTTTGCTAACCTAACCTTATCATCTAATGTCTTCATGATTGTGTTGGTTATGAAAACTTCACAAGGTATTTCTTTAGCTATTTCTTTATCAGCATTATCTATAACCAAAACATCAACTATATCTCTATAAAACTCATAAATTCCTTTAACAGATACTTCATAGCCCTTAGCTTTCATTAATTTACCTGCAGGACCTGAAACAGCAGAATTCCCAACTATTGGTGAAACAGCTATAACTTTTTTATCTTTTAATAACTCTCTAATTCCATTTAAACTTAAAATTGGCCCTATAGAGGTTATAGGATTTGAAGGGCCGATAATAATAAGCTCGCTATTTTTTATAGCTTCAACTGCCTTCTTACATGGTTTGGCATATAAACTATTTTCATAAATAACATCTAAAACCTCAACATCCCCTCTTCTTTTAACCCAGAAATCATGAAACTTTAATAAATCAACTTTTCCATCAACCTTTGCCAAAATTTTTGTCTCAACCTTATCATCAGTCATTGGGATTACTTTTACTTTAATCCCTAAAGCTTCTCTCTCCATATCAACAACTTCTGAAAGCTTATAACCCCTCCTCAAATAATAAGTTTTATGCATTTTTAAGGCTCTATCTTTATCCCCTATCCTTAAAACTTCATCAAATCCAAGATTTTTTAATTGCTCATGGGTGTAAAAAGTATCTCCTTTAACCCCATACCACGTTTCCTCATTAATTAAATCTGCTAAGGTATATAAAACGGTATCAACATCAGGTGATAGATATAAATCCCCTATCCAAGTATCTTCACCAGTGTTAACAATAACAGCCAATTTTTCATTATCAACAACTCTTTTTAAACCCTGCAATAATTTTGGCGTTCCTGTTCCTCCTGATAATACTGTAATCACTTTCTCACCTAATCTTCAACTTAAGCTTATTAATCAATTTGTTAGTTATTCGGTCTGTTAAGTAGTATTTTCTTATGTTATTTCTTGTTTCAAAGAAATCATCTATTATTTTTTTAATATTTTTCTTTCCATTGTATTTTTTTGCGAGTTCTCTCATTTTTAAAGCATTTCTTTTATAAAATTTCATGTTTCTTATGTCAAATATGGCTTCTTCTAATCTATATAGCTCTTTATAAGATAAAGCTATTCCACAGCCCAAATCATGGACTTTTTTAGCATTATTTCCCTGCTCTGGGTGGTCTAAATCTGGGATAACAATTAATGGTTTTCCAAATGATAGGGCTTCCATTATTGTTGAATGCCCTCCATGGGATATGATAAGTTCAGCATTTTTTATAAGTTCTTTCATATTTGTTGTTATAGGAATTATCTCAATATTTTCATTTTTATAAGAGTGTAATTTTAAATCATTTTTTAGCTTTTTAGCAACTTCATAACTTCCACACACAAGTTTAACATTTAGGTTATTTTTTAAAGCTATTTTTCCAAGCTCTTCAAGGATTTTATATCTATACTCAAAGCCACCAATAACACTCAATATGTAATTTTCTTCATTATCATCATCTTCAACATCATATCTAATTAATGGCCCAATAAACTCCATATTTTTTATAATTTTTAGGTTGTATTCACATATAGTATAGGGTAAAGGAAAATCAGGAACAATAAACCTTTCACATCTCTCATTTATAATGTTTAGAGCTTTCATTGTTGGATAAACAATTAAATCTGTTTTTAATTTATATCTTGTATAGTTTTGATTACTTATGCAAATAACTGGCTTTTTTAAAAGTTTTGCAGCTACAACTGTACTATATTTACAGTCGGAAATTACTAAATCAGGGTTGTATTCTCTTATAATGTTAATTTCCCTTTTAATAGCTTTTTTTGGGCTGTATTCTTTATTGAATATACTTGAAGTTATATCAAATTTTCCATCTTTTCCTTTAAGTTTTATCTCTGGAAATGTCTCAAAAACTTTAAATCCATATTTTTCAATGAAATCTTTACTTTTTCCATAAGCAATGTATGCTATTTCATAATCATTTTTTAAAGCTTCACCAATTGCTATACATCTTGTTGTATGCCCAAAACCCTCCCCACAGACTGAAATAAGTATTTTCATATTTTCACCCAAACTTTTTAGTAACCATAAATTATTTAATTTGGGGTATCCACACCATAGAGGGGGCTTCGCCCCCTCCCTATTGGGATATCCCCCAACTTTAATTTACACCTCCGAGCGTAAGCGAGGAGGTGTTAGCTTTGATGAAACTTTCTTAAAGTTTCATAACAATCGGGCGAAGCCCTATGGTTATAATAACTTCTTACTTTCTTCTGTGAGAGCTAATTTATTAATTCTACCTATTTTTTCTTTTCTTATTATTTTTCTATCTTCTAATTCAGATATAATCCTTGAAACCTTTGGTTTGCTCATTCCAGTAATTTCAACAATTTCTTTTTGAGTTATATGTCCATGTTTTTTTATCAAGTCAATTATAATTTTTTCATCTTCAGTCAAAAAGCTCCACAAAACCCCTCTCTTTAACTCCATATGTTTTTCTACAATGTCATTTAGTTTTTTGACCTTATCTTTTAACTCTTCATTCTCTTTCTTTAATTTTTCAATATATTTATTCAACGAATCAATATTTTCTTTATATTCAGTATTTTCATCCACGAGTTTTTGTAGTCTACTTTCATATTCTGAAATCCTTTCATTTAACACTCCAATAATCTCATCTTTATTTAATAAGTTTTTATTGGCTTTACTTAGCTTATCTTCTAAATCTTTTATTTTTATTGTTAAATTTTTAACCTCATCTTCTTTTTCTTTTAATTTATCTTTTAGCTCATTTAATTCATTTTTTATGTTTTCAGTCCCTTCTATAATCTTCTTTTTAGAAATTCTCTCTCTAACAAACAATCCCCCAAATATTGCAGCCCCAAATATTGCAATTATTAAGAGGTATTTCAAATTATTGTTAATTGCTGGCTGTTCTATGATATTTTGTTCTGGATAAGATATGAAAGTATATTTCACAGTAATTGTGAAAGTTATTTCTTTATTTAGGGACAAATCCCAGATAATGATTTGATGTTTTCCATCGGTAGTTATTTTATATCCAGAAGGGGTTACAAGCAAAGTTCCCTGTGGTGATGATATAACTGCCCCTGGGGGAAGAATTACTTTTATAGTGGCGTTTTTTGCAGAGATTGGAAAGTTCATGATGAGTTGCTTAATATCATTTCTTGTCCAGATTGCATCAGTAACTAAACAATTAAATGTTACATTTGCATACTCATTTGGCGGTAGTGGTTTTTCAAATTCTACAGCAATTTCGGTAATTCCCTCATTATATAAAGCACTATACCCCCTAATGTTTATAGAAGATTCTATTGTGAAATTTTTAATGTTTTGAGGAATTGTATAGGTTATGCTACTCAAATTTTTATTATCGTTATTGTATATCACCATAGTTATTGTTTCATTTATTGTATCGTCAGGGTTAACTATACATTCAATATCTATCCTCTCAATAGTATATGCAAAAGATACGTTTGCAAATAAAAGAAAGAAAAATAAAAACATTAAAAATTTTTTAGGTTTAATGGGTATCACCTTAACATACGAGGATATTATTATTTATATCACCTTAATATATATAAAAATTTGTTTTGTATAGACTAAAATACAAGGGGTTGGAAAAATGCTAAAAGATTATAGGGTATCAATTGCCATCCCAATAGCCTTTCTTATATTATCAATTTTATTAATAGGTTTTAAAGGAATCCCCAAAAGTATAGACATAACTGGAGGAACAGAGATAACGATTAAAGTTGATAAGAATATAGATATAGCCCCTCTAAAAGAATCACTTGATGGAAAAGCAGAGATAAAAAAATTAAAATCAGCTGATGGGTATTATATAGTTGTTAGGTGTAAAAGTGAAAATGTTGAAGAAGTAAAAAAGAAAATTAAGGAATTTTTCAATGTAAATAGCTTAGATGAGTTAAATTATTCTGAAAAGACAATTGGGGCAATGTTGAGTGCTAAATTCTTTGAAGAGGGGTTAAAAGCTATTTCATTTGCGTTTATATTTATGGCTATAGCAGTTTATTTTGCGTTTAGAAACCCAATAGCGAGTGGGGTTATTATATTATCTGCACTTTCAGATTTAATTATAGCTTTAGGGGCTATGAGTTTGTTTAATATTGAGCTATCATCAGCCACTATAGCCGCTTTATTAATGGTTATTGGATATAGCGTAGATTCAAACATTTTATTAACTACAAGAGTGTTAAAAAGATTAACAAAAAGCTTTGATGAAACTGTTAGAGAAGCAATGAAAACAGGTTTAACAATGACACTAACAACAATCACTGCAATGCTAATCTTATTGATTGTTGTAAAGCTTTTCATCCCTGTGGCGGATATATTGGCAAATATAGCTACAGTATTAATCTTGGCTTTGGTTGCAGATATTATAAACACCTGGTTATTGAATGCAGGTATATTGAGGTATTATATAACTGAATATAGAGCAAAGAAGATTTAATTAAACATCTAAAAATATTCTCTTTTTAAAATCTCTAAAAATTTTTTAATTCCTTTTTCAATGCCATTTTTTTGCCTTTCTTTAACATTCTCAAAAGTAACTAAGTTGGCATAAACATCCGATGTAAATAAATAGCAATTGTTATCAGTTAATATACAAATAGCTCCCCTCCCAACACCAGCAGTAGTTCCAATGGATATATTAGCATTTAGCTTTTTCTTTAATGCTTCTGCCATCAACTTAGCAACCTCCAAATCTTTCTCTTCGCTATAAGCTTTTGCATATCTATAATTATAATCTGGCTCTGGAAGTTTTATATCTAAAAGTTTTTCAGCCCCTACAATTGAAGGTATAAACATGGCAGTTAAAACTCTAACATTTTTTATTAATTTTAAATCTTCATCAGAAAATAAATATTTAAATTCAAAATCTTCATAACCAGCAGCTGCTTTATGAATAGTTAAGCCAATATTTGCATGTGTAAAACATTCAGCTGTTGCTACAGTTATCATTTTTCTCACCGTGAGAATATGGGAATTAAAGAGTATTATGACAAATTAGCTAAGAGTTATGATAAATTGTATAAAAACAAGTATATGAGAGTTGTGGAAAAAGAAATTATAAAAAAAGAGATTAAAGATGATGACTTTGTCTTAGATATTGGTTGTGGAACTGGAGAGCAGTTAAAAATTTTAAATAAGGCAGTTGGTTTAGATATATCTATAGAGATGGCTAAAATAGCAAATAAAAAAACAAATAAGCTAATTGTTGTAGCTAATGCTGAATTCATTCCATTCAAAAACAAAAGTTTTGATAAAGCAATATCATTTTTTGGGGCTTTAAATCATTGTAATATAAATAGAGCTTTAAGAGAAGTTAATAGAGTTTTAAAGGATAATGGGGTTTTTATATTTACTGTAGCAAACATCTATGATATAAAATGGATTATCAAGAATATTTTAAAAGGAAACTTTAAAAAGGTAAGGAAAGCTCTAAAGAAAAGAAAAGGAACAATAACAAAAGTAATTGAAGGGGAAAAAATAAAAGTAAAAACAAGATTCTATGATTTTAAGGAAGTAGAAGAAGCTTTAAGAAAAGAAGGTTTTGAAGTTGTTTATACTTTTGGGGCAAATATTACAAACTCTCCATTGGATAAGTTTATTTATAAAAGCTTTTTAAAGAATTTTGCTTCATACATCGGATTTGTTGCAAAAAAGGTAAAAAATAAATAAATTTTTTTATTTTTTCAATTTTTCCCTTCCTGCTTTTTTAATTGCATCATACATCATCTCAACAGCATTTGGATTCTCTTCCAACAAATTGCCAGTAACTATTGCATCAGCTCCAGCTAAAACCTTCTCGTATGCAATTTCTGGTTTTCTAATTCCTCCACCAACAATTATATTAATTCCAGAAAGCTTTTTTGATAAACTTATAGTCTCATTATTTACTGGGTATTCAGCTCCACTTCCAGCTTCTAAGTAAGCCCATCTCATTCCAAAGAATTTTGCTGATAAACAATACATTGCAGCTATCTTTGGCTTGTTTTGAGGAATTTCCCTTATTTCCCCAACATAACCAACAGCTGTTTTTTTAGCGGGCTCTATACAGAGATAAGCCATTGGAATTGGCTCTAAATTATACTTTAAAATTGTTATCGCCCCTAAAGTTGGGGCTGTTATTGCCCAATAAGTGTTAGCTGAGTTCATTAAGCTCATATAAAATACAGCGTCAGCGTATTTTGAAAGCCCATCAACATTTCCTGGGAATAAAATTATTGGGAGCTTAGTAATCTTTTTTATTTTTTTAACTGCTTCATCTAAATTAACTATCCCAATACTCCCTCCAACCATTATTGCATCAGCATAATCTTTAACATTTTCAGCTATTTCTTCAATATTTTCTTCTTCTGGGTCTAACAGAGTTAGATAAACAGCCCCCTCTTCCTCAATAATTTCATTCAATTTTTTCTCAACTTTACCTATTTTTATCTCCATACTTTCACCAGAATAGGAGCTAAAAAATATAAAATAAAGAAAAAATAAATTTAATTTTAATATTTTAATTAATTAAGCATGTAAAATGGTCATTTTTCAATGATTGTCTCTTTTATTGCCATCCCAAAATGTCTTGCATATTCCTCTGGTTTTATTAAAACTTTGTCTCCTGGTTTTAAATCAACAACAGAAACCGGCTCTCCTTTTTCATTAACTAACCTTATAGTCTCAGCATTCTGTAATATAGTTCTAATAATATCTCCTTTATACTCAGCCTCAATTAATATCAATGGTCTTCTCTCAATCTTTACCCTGCCAACTATTGCCTCTCTTGCATTTCCATCCTTATCAACAATTAAAACTTTATCTCCTGCCTTTAACTCACTTAAATATTTTGTTTTATTCCCTGGGCATAAAATATAAGCATGAACAGGCCCTGCATTAACTCTGAATGGTCTTGTAGCTACGTAAGGGTTTTCTACAGTTTCAGAATGAACTAAAAATAATCCTCTTGAGTAAGAGCCAATTAGCATTCCTTCTCCTATCTCCATTAATGAGCAAGTGTCTATACAAACCCTATCTCCACTACCTATTGGCTCAACTCTTGTTATTGTTGCTACATCTAAAGCCACTTTCTCTTTATTCATCTCTTCAATTAATTTTGACAACTCCTTTATATCCTCTAAGTTTTTTGGATTTAATAAAACTCCATCAGTCCCTTTCTCCAATATCTCATAAGCTACCTTTGCCTCACCAACTGAATCAACACTTGCTATAATTTTAACATCTCTATTAAATAAATCAGCTATTAAGTTTTCCAATGGAATGATTGTCCAATCTCTTCCTTCTAAGATAATATTATCAACAAAACCAAACCTTGCAACCTCTGAAGCAAATTCTTCATCTTCCTTTGATTCTATTGGTATATATACTGCAGTTTCTTTCCCTAAGTTTTTAGCTTCTTTTAAAAACTCTATGTTGTCATCCTTATTTACTAAAACAATATCTGCATCTAAGCTATGTGAAGCTACATTAATATTTCCAAGCTCTTTAATTTTTTCAATATCTTCTGGCTCAGCAACAACTACAGGAATTGATGACTCCAAAGCCATCTTTACAATCTCTTTTTTATCTTCCCAGTTATCTCCAATAACATTAACCCATCCAAATTTCATAATTCCACCTTCTCATTTTTAATTAAATTACGTTGCCACTTCTTATTTATAAAGATTTATTATATATCAAATTTAAGCAATCATAATAAATTACAGTGGCGTTTTATTATTTCACTTTCATCCAAATTTAACCTCTTCATAACCTCAGCTATAACCAAATCTAAGAATATTAAAGCTGTTTCTTCAAAAGTAGTTCCCATTGGCAAATATTTTGATTTTTTAACCTCTAATGGAATTGTCAGCTCAGCAAACTCCACTATAATCCCACATTCACATACAATTGCAACAATATTATTATTTATCTTCTTTGCCTTTTTAACAACTGTTAAAACACTTTCCGTTTTCCCACTACCCGATATTAAAATTAGTAAGTCGTCTTTTTCGTAGGACGGGGTTGTTGTCTCTCCAACAAAATAGGATTTAAAGCCAAGATGCATTAATCTCATAGCAAAACATCTTCCAATATATCCACTTCTTCCAACACCAAAAACAAAGATTTTTTTAGCTTTTATAATCCTATTTACTAAAGAATTCAGTTTTTCTTTCCATTCATCATCAGTATAGAATCTTTTTAATATTGATAGGTTGTGAGCTATAACTTCCAGTTCATCCAATTTCGACACCTATCGAAGTTATCTTCACAAATGTATCCAAATCTATTGATTAATTGTTGAAAAATAAAACATAAAGAAACAATTTATTTAACGAAAAAATGGTGGGGGTGCTGGGATTTGAACCCAGGTCCAGGGATTTCTCCTGCCATGGTCCAGCGCCCTATAGGCAACTGGAGTCCCCGATGATAGACCTGGCTACACCACACCCCCGCATCAACGACACATATAAAAAGTAAAAGGGGATATATAAATTTTACGGTTGATAAGTGATATATAAGATACTTTTATATGGGTTTAAAGTAATATTTTTGGGTAAATAACAACTGGCTCTATATGCTGAATTTTATTAGCCATATTAAGTTACGTGTCAATTTAAATGCAATAAGATATTTTTAAATAAGTGTAGAGGGATAGGATGATTTTATTGGATGAAAATACAAGAGCAATAGTTCAAGGAATTACTGGAAAGCAGGGAAGTTTTCATACAAAGAAGATGTTAGATTGTGGAACTAAAATTGTTGGAGGAGTTACACCAGGAAAAGGAGGGCAGAACGTTCATGGAGTTCCTGTTTTTGATACAGTTAAAGAAGCTGTTGAAGAGACAGATGCCAACGCATCAGTAATTTTTGTTCCAGCTCCATTTGCTAAGGATGCTGTTTTTGAGGCAATAGATGCGGGAATTGATTTGATAGTTGTTATTACTGAGCACATCCCAGTCCATGATACGATGGAATTTGTAAATTACGCTGAAGATGTTGGAGTTAAGATTATAGGACCAAATACACCTGGTATTGCTTCACCAAAAGTTGGAAAGTTAGGAATTATACCAATGGAGGTTCTGCAGGAAGGAAGTGTAGGAATGGTTTCAAGAAGTGGGACACTAACTTATGAAATAGCCCACCAAATAAAAAAAGCTGGATTTGGAGTTTCAACTTGTGTAGGGATTGGAGGAGACCCAATAGTTGGGCTTAGATATAAAGAAGTTTTGGATTTATTTGAAAAGGATGATGAGACAGAAGCTATTGTTATGATTGGAGAGATTGGTGGAGGGGCTGAAGAAGAGGCAAGTAAATTTATAGAAAAGATGAAAAAACCTGTTATTGGTTATATTGCTGGGCAGTCAGCCCCAGAAGGAAAAAGAATGGGTCATGCTGGAGCTATAGTTGAAAAAGGAAAAGGTACTGCTGAAAGTAAGATGAAAGCTTTAGAAGAAGCAGGTGCTTATGTAGCAAGAAATATATCCGATATTCCAAAATTATTGGCAGAGATTTTAAAAGAGTAATAAAAATAGTACAAAATAAGTTTAATTTCTCGTATTTTGAGGAAATTCTTCAATATATGGTATATCTGACATGTTTATTTCCCAAACTGCTTTGTATGAATCAAAAATATTTTGAATATTTCTGAAATTGTATGTTATTTTTACTGTTTTTATATCCTTTGGGACTTTGTAGATTATATAACCCTCTACATATCTGCGTGGAGGTATTGTGGTGATTGTAAGCACATCTTTAACATCAAGCACATTCATTTCACAATCATATTTTTTACCATTTTCATCAACTAAAAAGAAGTCCATGTTTGAAATGTAGTAAGATGAATCCTCTCTTAAGTTATCTACTCTAACTTTTACTATAATGAAAGTTTCATTGTCCTTTATTTTTCTATAACCCATATTTCCTTTAACTTTTTGGGTTCTATATATTTCTTTTACTGACATTTTAATTTTGGATGATTCAACAGGTTCACCAATTTTTAGATGTATCTCTTTTATAGAATCTTCATCCATATAGATGGTTATGTTTTCTATATCTTTTCCATAGAAGGTTTTATATAAAAAATTTGATACATTTACCCCCACAAATAATAATATAATTAGTGATACTCCCAATATTATTAGAGATTTCAAGCCCAAAACTTAATCACCCCAATGCAATATTTCAATAAACTATTTTGTTACTATATTATATAATTTTAACGTAAAAAATAACATACATCACATACTTAATAGTATTAGAAAATCAAATGAAAAACTTTATATTATACAATTTTAACAGTTAAAGTGTAACTTTTCCACATAAGAGGGATATTATGACAGAGAGAGTTTTATTTAAATTATTGGTTGAAGAAAAAAATGTTGGTAAAGCAATAAATATCATGACCTTAGTAGGAATTACAGGATTTTTCTTACATAAATATAGAGGAATATCTTTAGACAAGTTCAAAAAACTAAGTAAAAAAGATTTAGAGAATATTAAGAAAGTCTACGAAATTATCGATAAAGAATCTAATAAAGCTGTCATAGTAGGAACAGTGGTTAGAAAGGAAAAAGCTAAAAAAATAGAAGAGCTATTAAAAGAAAAATTGGGTAATGAGAAATGGACAGTAATGAAAATTCCAATATTGAAGGTTAAAGTTCATAGAGTTTAAAGGTGAGGATAAATGAAAGTTCTTCTATATTTGTTTGTTGAAAGTGAAAATGTTGGAAAAGCAATAAATGCTTTATCAGAAGGAGGAATAACAGGATTTTTCTTATATGATTATAAAGGTATGTCACCTCAAGATTGGCAGGGATTTTTGTTGGATGAAGACCCAGAAATGGCTATAAAAGCTGTTAGCGATTTAGCACAAAATGCTGTGTTAATTGGAACTGTTGTTAATGAAAATAAACTTATGGAGATTGAAAAAATAATCGATGAAAAATTAGCTGACTGCAAATATACAATAATTGAAATCCCTATTGAAGGGATAATAGTGAATATGCCTTAAAAATGAGGAGATTATATGAGTAGAAGAGGAAGACCAAAAATACCAAGATTTATATCTGAAGAACCAAAATTTAGAGTATTTAAACCACAAGGAATCCCTGTTGGAGATTTAGATAAAGTTATATTAACTGTAGATGAATTAGAAGCCATAAGGTTAGTTGATTATCTTGATTATACTCAAGAAGAAGCCGCTAAATTGATGGGCATTTCAAGGAGAGTTTTGTGGAGCTTATTAACAGAAGGTAGAAGAAAGATAGCCGATGCTCTAATAAATGGAAAGGCAATAATTATTGAGGGTGGAGAATACAAAATTAGAGAATGTGATTTCTGTATGAGGCATAGATTTGGAATAAAAAAGCATTGTAGAACTTTAGACGGTGAGGAACTATGATACTATTGGAAGTTAAAAATGTCTCAAAAAAATTTGGTGATAAGGTAGTTTTAAAGAACATATCATTTACATTGGAAGAAGGAGAATCATTAGGGATTTTGGGGAAGAGTGGAGCTGGAAAATCAGTTTTATTACATATGTTAAGAGGAATGGATGGATATGAACCAACTGAAGGGCAAATAATTTATCATGTCTCTTATTGCGAAAAATGTGGTTATGTAGATGTTCCTTCAAAGGCAGGAACCCCATGTAAAAAGTGTGGAGAAGAGCTTAAAAAAATAGAAGTAGATTTTTGGAATGATAAAAAATACACCTATAATTTAAAAAGAAAAATTGCTATAATGCTTCAGAGAACTTTCGCTTTATATGGAGAAAAATCAGTTCTTGAAAACATCTTAGAAGCTTTACATCAAGCTGGCTATGAAGGAAAAGAAGCTATTGATATGGCATTGAAATTAATTAAGATGGTTAAGTTAGAGCATAGAATAACCCACATTGCAAGAGATTTAAGTGGGGGAGAAAAGCAGAGAGTAGTTTTAGCAAGGCAAATAGCTAAAGAGCCATTTATATTTTTAGCTGATGAGCCAACTGGAACTTTAGACCCTCAAACTGCTAAATTAGTTCACTCAGCTTTAAAAGACCTCGTTATTAAAAATAAGATAAGCTTAATTTTAACATCTCACTGGCCAGAAGTTATTGCTGAACTAACTGAAAAAGCAGTTTGGTTAGAGAAAGGAGAAGTTATAATGGAAGGTACTTCAGAGGAGGTTGTTAATAAATTCATGGAAACAGTTAAAGAGTTTAAAAAACCTGATGTAGAGATTGAGATTAAAGAAGATATTATAAAATTAGAAAATATTTCAAAGCATTACTGTTCTGTTGAGAGAGGGGTTGTTAAAGCAGTTGATGGAGTAACATTAAACATTAGAGAGAAAGAAATCTTTGGTTTAGTTGGAACTAGTGGGGCTGGAAAGACAACATTAGCAAAGATTATTGCCGCTGTATTACCACCTTCAAAAGGAAAGTATTGGTTTAGATTAGGGGATGAATGGGTTGATATGACTCAACCAGGACTCACTGGAAGAGGAAGAGCTAAAAGATATATTGGTATATTGTTCCAAGAATATGCTCTCTATCCACATAGAACTATATTGCAAAACTTAACAGAGGCAATAGGTTTAGAACTTCCAGATGAATTTGCAAGAATGAAGGCAGTTTATACACTAACATCTGTTGGATTTAGTGAAGAAGAAGCAGAGGAAATTTTAGATAAGTATCCTCATGAGTTGAGTGTTGGAGAAAGGCATAGATGTGCTTTAGCCCAAGTTTTAATAAAAGAGCCAAGAGTTGTTATCTTAGATGAACCAACAGGGACAATGGACCCAATAACAAGAAATACAGTTGCTGAATCAATTCATAAATCAAGGGCTGAGTTAGAGCAAACCTACATTATTGTCTCACACGATATGGATTTTGTATTGAATGTTTGTGATAGAGCGGGATTGATGAGAAACGGTAAGTTAATTAAAGTTGGTAAGCCAGAGGAAATTGTTGCCTTATTAACTGAGGAGGAGAAGCAAGAGATGTTTGGGCAGAAATAAATAGGACGGACGCACTTTTATAATTAATTTGGAACTTAGAAGCCAAAATGCTTAAATATCCAATAGAACAACTTTCTCTGCGTTCGTCCTATTTAAATTTATTTAAAAACTTTCATAAACTTCAATATTTCTTCTTTATTTGGAATAATAGGATAGCCAACAATTATTTCATTGCTATCTTTAATTTTCTTTAAAACTTCTTTATCTTCTAAAGATAAAATAAAATCCTTCCAATTTCCTTTATAATTTTTCCTTCTATTTAGATAACCTTTCATAGATTCCAACACATTTTCATCAATTTTTGTGGTAAATGGGATATATATGGCTCTCTTTGAATTTATATTACATGTTTGCCCATACAAATAATAAGCAATGAGGTTGTTTTCTTCCACAATATCTTTAACAATATTTTCAATCCCTTCTGTCCCCACCCAAATATTGTTGTTGTATTTAATAGCCTCTTTGATAACTTCCAAAATCCTATAATTTTTAAATTTTCTTTCTTTCTCATTTAAATAATTCTTATTTCCCAAAACAATACATAAATCAAAATTGTAAGATGAATAAAACTCTAATAATTGAAATGCATTTTCTTTCTTTGCTTGAATTGTTAAAACAGCTTTTGATATCTTTTCTAATCTTTCTAAAATATCTTTGTCAATTAGAGGTTTATTTTCAGCATCTATAATGTAATAATCAAAATATCTTCCAACAAACTGCCCAAACTCTACAATATCTTCATTTATTTTGCTTGGCTTTATAGCAATTCCTAACATAAACTCACCACAAAAAAGTTTAAATAATTAGCAATAACTACTCTCATTTTAATAAAAATAATATTTAATGATGAAGGTGATATCTTGGAATTTTCAGAATGGTATTCAGATATATTAGAAAAAGCTGAAATTTATGATGTTAGATATCCAATAAAGGGTTGTGGAGTTTATTTACCTTATGGATTTAAAATAAGAAGATATACATTTGAAATAATAAGAAATTTGTTAGATGAAAGTGGGCACGATGAAGCTTTATTCCCAATGTTAATTCCAGAGGATTTGTTAGCTAAAGAAGGAGAGCATATAAAAGGATTTGAAGATGAGGTTTATTGGGTAACTCATGGAGGAAAAACACCATTGGATGTTAAATTAGCTTTAAGACCTACATCTGAAACCTCTATCTATTATATGATGAAACTTTGGGTTAAGGTTCATACAGATTTGCCAATAAAAATCTATCAAATAGTAAATACATTTAGGTATGAAACAAAACACACAAGACCTTTAATTAGATTAAGAGAGATAATGACATTTAAAGAAGCTCATACAGCACATTCAACAAAAGAAGAGGCAGAAAAGCAAGTTAAAGAAGCAATATCTATCTATAAAAAATTCTTTGATACTTTAGGCATCCCATACTTAATTTCAAAAAGACCTGAGTGGGATAAGTTTCCAGGGGCAGAATATACAATGGCCTTTGATACAATATTCCCAGATGGTAGAACAATGCAGATAGCAACAGTTCATAACTTAGGGCAGAACTTCTCAAAAACATTTGAAATTATATTTGAGACACCTACTGGAGATAAAGATTATGCTTATCAAACATGTTATGGAATCTCTGATAGGGTTATTGCCTCAATTATAGCAATACATGGAGATGAGAAAGGTTTAGTTCTACCACCAATAGTAGCACCAATTCAAATAGTTATTGTCCCATTAATTTTCAAAGGAAAAGAAAAAGAAGTTAATGAAAAAGCTAAAGAGTTATATGAGAAATTAAAAGGTAAGTTTAGAGTCCATATAGATGATAGAGATATAAGACCTGGAAGGAAGTTCAACGATTGGGAAATAAAAGGTGTTCCATTGAGAATTGAAGTTGGACCAAAGGATATTGAGAATAAAAAGATAACCTTATTTAGAAGAGATACAATGGAGAAGTTCCAAGTTGATGAAACCCAATTAGAGGAGGTTATAGAAAAAACTTTAAATAATATTATGGAAAACATTAAGAATAGAGCATGGGAAAAATTCGAAAACTTTATAACTGTCCTTGAAGATATAAATCCTGATGAAATTAAAAAAATACTATCTGAAAAGAGGGGGGTAATTTTAATTCCATTTAAGGAAGAGATATACAATGAAGAACTTGAAGAGAAAGTAGAAGCGACTATTTTAGGAGAGACAGAATATAAAGGTAATAAATATATAGCAATAGCTAAAACCTACTAAATCTCTATCTTTATCTTTTCTTATTTTTAATGGCTTATGAAGAGGACAAAATTTTTATCTATAGAAATCAAAAAGCTTTGGAATAGAAATAATTTAATATTCAAGGTGAAAAAATGGATGCTATGAAAGGAACAACTACTGTTGGTTTAATCTGCGATGATGCAGTAATTTTAGCGACCGATAAAAGAGCGTCATTAGGTAATTTAATAGCTGACAAAAATGCAAAGAAATTATACAAAATTGATGATTATATAGCATTAACAATAGCGGGAAGTGTTGGAGATGCTCAGGCAATAATTAGGCTTTTAACTGCCGAGGCAAAACTATATAAAATGAGAACTGGAAAAAATATTTCTCCATTGGCATGTGCCACCCTATTAAGTAATATATTACACTCAAGCAGATACTTCCCTTTTTTAACCCAAATAATTATTGGTGGCTATGATTTATTAGAAGGGGCTAAATTATTTTCATTAGACCCATTAGGAGGAATGAATGAAGAGAAAACATTTACTGCAACAGGTTCAGGTTCCCCAATAGCATATGGGGTTTTAGAAGCTGGATATGATAAAGATATGCCCGTTGAGGAAGGAATAAAATTAGCTATAAAAGCATTAAAATCAGCAATGGAGAGAGATACATTTTCAGGAAATGGTATATCATTAGCTGTTATAACAAAAGAAGGAGTTAAGATATTTGAAGATGAAGAAATTGAAAAAATTTTAGATAGTATGAAATCAAAATCTAAGAAAAAAACCACAAAAAGAAGTAGAAGAAAAAGTAAATAAATTAAATTAAATGATTGATAAAAATTATTAAAAATTAAATTAAAAACTGATAAATTTTAAAAAAGAAATAAAAAAATTCTATTTAATTTAATTAAATTAATTAAATCTATTTTGTGCAATTTTTTAATTTTAAGATTTTTTCATTGAATTATAACAATTATCAAAATTTTCAATTTAAAAACACACTGCAGATTTTTAAAAGTTAAGGAGGAGGATTATTTTGTCAGCAGAGGAAATTTTAGAAAATATAAAGAAAGAGGTAATAAAAAAATCACCAAAAGAGGCGAAAATAGTTGATGTTCAGTTTGAGGGGCCTGAAGTAGTTGTCTATGTAAAAAATCCAGAAATTTTTACAAATGAGATTATTAAAAACCTTGCTAAGGATTTAAGAAAGAGAATTTCCATAAGACCAGACCCATCTGTTTTAGTTGAGCCAGAAATAGCTAAAAAGAAAATTTTAGAAATTGTTCCTGAAGAAGCAGAGATAACAAACTTTGTTTTTGATGCAAATACTGGAGAGGTTATAATAGAATCAAAAAAACCTGGATTGGTTATAGGTAAAGAAGGAAAGACATTAGAGATGATTAAAAAAGCAATAAGATGGGCACCTAAGCCAGTAAGAACCCCACCAATACAATCAGAAACAATTAAAGCAATTAGAGCTACACTTTATAGAGAAAGACATGAAGTTAAAGAAATTTTAAGAAGAATTGGAAGGAGAATACATAGAGATATAATTGTTAGAGGAGATTATTGGATAAGAGTGTCTTTTTTAGGAGGAGCGAGAGAGGTTGGTAGGTCTTGCTTGTATGTTCAAACACCAGATACAAGGGTGTTAATTGATTGTGGTATTAATGTTGCATGTGAAGATAAAGCATTTCCCCACTTTGATGCCCCAGAATTTTCAATTGAAGATTTAGATGCTGTTATAGTTACTCACGCTCACTTAGACCATTGCGGTTTTGTCCCTGGTTTATTTAGATATGGTTATGATGGCCCTGTTTATTGCACAAGACCTACAAGAGATTTAATGACTTTATTACAAAAAGATTATTTAGAGATTGCTAAAAAAGAAGGCAAAGATGTCCCTTACACTTCAAAAGATATAAAAACGTGTGTTAAGCATACAATACCAATTGATTATGGAGTTACAACAGATATAAGTCCAACAATAAAATTAACTCTACACAACGCTGGGCATGTCCTTGGCTCAGCTATAGCACATTTGCATATAGGAGAAGGGTTGTATAATTTAGCATACACTGGAGATATCAAGTTTGAGACATCAAGGTTGTTAGAGCCAGCTGTTTGCCAATTCCCAAGATTAGAGACGTTGATAATTGAATCCACTTATGGGGCTTATGATGATGTTTTGCCAGAGAGAGAAGAGGCAGAGAGAGAATTGTTAAGAGTGGTTAGTGAAACAACAGATAGAGGAGGAAAAGTTTTAATTCCTGTCTTTGGTGTAGGAAGAGCTCAAGAGCTGATGCTTGTCTTGGAAGAAGGATATAATCAAGGCATATTTAATGCTCCAGTGTATTTAGATGGGATGATTTGGGAGGCTACTGCTATACATACTGCATATCCAGAATACTTATCAAAGGAGATGAGGCAGAAGATATTCCACGAAGGAGATAATCCATTCTTATCTGAGGTATTTAAGAGAGTTGGAAGCACAAATGAGAGGAGGAGGGTTATCGATAGTGATGAGCCATGTATAATTTTAGCAACATCTGGAATGCTTACAGGAGGGCCGAGTGTTGAATATCTAAAACACTTAGCCCCTGATGAGAAAAATGCAATAATATTTGTTGGTTACCAAGCAGAGGGAACTTTGGGAAGAAAAGTTCAGAGAGGTTGGAAAGAAATTCCAATCACAACAAGAAATGGAAAGACAAAATCAATTCCAATCAATCTACAAGTTTATACAATTGAAGGATTTTCAGGGCATAGTGATAGAAAGCAGTTAATTAAATACATTAGAAGATTGAAACCATCACCAGAAAAAGTTATTATGGTTCATGGAGAGGAGAGTAAGTGCTTAGATTTTGCAGACACTGTGAGAAGGTTGTTTAAAAAACAAACTTATGTGCCAATGAACTTGGATGCAATAAGAGTTAAGTAAAGGTAAAGTTTAAATAGCATAATCTGCTATTATCTCAATCAATGTTTTTATAATAATAAAAAGAGAATAAAACACAAATCAAGGATTTTAAGGTGATAAATTATGTCAAAAGGTACTCCATCAATGGGTAAAAGAAACAAAGGTTCATATCATATAAGATGTAGAAGATGCGGAAGAAGAGCTTACCATGTAAGAAAAAAGAGATGTGCCGCATGTGGATTTCCAAATAAAAGAATGAGAAAATACTCATGGCAAAACAAAAAAGTTAATGGTAGAAGAATAAGATAAGTTATACCTAATTATTTTCTTTTTTATATCGAAGTTTTATTATAGAACTTTCACAGTTTATATATTTATTAATGAATTTTGATGCCAAAGGCATCCTTCTGCAATATAAAATTTTATTCCTGCGAAAGTTCTATATTCTACTTGGATAGTTTTTTATATATGGTTAATGTATAAATTTTTTGATAATCTTATTTTGGTGATAAAATGAGCGACCTTGAAAGTATTGACTATTATGATTACAAGGCATTATTAAAGAGAGCAAGAAGTCAAATTCCAGACTATGTTTTCCAAAAAGATAGATTTGAACTTCCAGAAATTGAGATTTTAATAGAGGGGAATAGAACAATAATAAGAAACTTTAGAGAGTTAGCTAAAGCAGTTAATAGAGATGAAGAATTCTTTGCTAAATATCTCTTAAAAGAGACTGGTAGTGCTGGTAACTTAGAGGGAGGTAGGTTAATCTTACAGAGAAGAATCAGCCCAGAGTTATTAAAATCAAGAATCAATGACTTCTTGAGGGAGTATGTTATCTGTAGAGAGTGCGGTAAGCCAGATACTAAGATTATTAAGGAGGGAAGAGTCCATTTACTCAAATGTATGGCTTGTGGGGCTATAAGACCTATAAGAATGATTTAAGGGAATGTTATGGAAATAAAAGCCATTGAGATTTTTAAAAAATATCTCTCCTTAAATATTCCAAAAAAGATTTTAATAACTTATTTTTTATGCTGGATGGGGTTTTTATTTTCATTCTCAGTAGGGAAGTTTCTTTTATATTTATCATCTATTTTAAAATCTGAATTTATATCCAAGCCAGCTGAATTAGCTCAAAGTGTTGGAACTGCAAAATTTAATGCTGTTTCTTCAGCTATTTCAAGCACTGTTGGAATGAAAAATGCTTATTTAGATTATGCTCTCTCATATATATTTTCTAATTTTATGGGATGCTTAATCATAATGTTTGCCCTTGGAGCACTTGGCTATTTATGTAAAAAAGATTTAGAAAAAGCCGAATCAGATGAAGAGAAAGAGGAAATATTTAGAAATTATCAAAAATATCTATTAATATTATTTATCTTCGCCGTTATAAATCCACTAACTGGGTTAATTGGAATAAACCTTCAATATTCCGACTTAATTGCAGTCCTTCCACATGGATTTTTTGAGTTTTTTGGGTTTGCCATTGCAGTTGTTGCTGGAGTAGAAATATCAAACAAAATACTTCCAATAATTGAAAGAAAAATATCTTACAAAAAAATAGCAATTCTTATAACCTGTTCTTTTATATTTATCTCTATAGCTGGGATGTTAGAACCAATTGACTGGTTTATATATAGCTATGCAAAAGCTTATGGAATTTCTCTATTATCTGCCTTTGCAACTGGATATAAAAACTTATTTTTGTATCTGATTTCGATGCTTTAAAGTTATTTTATATTTTTGAGGTGAGATGATTAAAGTATTAGCAATAGACATATCTGGAAGACATCATGAAAATGATATATTTTTTAGAGTCTATGCTGGGGTTTTGGTGGAGATTCAGGCAGATAGAATTGTACATGTAGAAAAAATAGATGTTATGGTTAAAGAAGAAGAAACTCAGAAATTGAGAGATATTATTAAAGAGGTTAAAGAACTTATTGAGAAGATTGGGGAAGAATTTGATTACATTTTATGTGAGAGGGGAGAATTTTTTAACTTGTCCAAGGATATTATTTCAGCAGTTTTGAATAAAGAAGTGATATTTCCAAAGACAAGAGGAGAGTTGGAAGCGATAAATATAGCCCACCATGTTTCTTACTCTGTTAGAAAGTTGCTCATGGGAGAAAGGAGAAAATTTTATTAACACGATTCTTATATAAACCAACTTAAATTCCATATTTCTCCTCTCGTTTTTTAAATGCCTCTTCTCCACCTTCTAAAAGTTTAGTAATATCTCTCCGTATTTGTTCATTTTCGATTGAACCCCATCTATATGATATTTTGTTATTTTTAAATTCTGCAACTATCACTTGCTCGGCATCTGTATTAACTACTAAATTTGCATTATGTGTAGAAATTATAATCTGCCTCTTTTTCTTTGCTTCTCTGAAAGCATTTACTAAAGTTTCATAAATAAATTTGTTATCCAAATTATCCTCTGGTTGATCTATTATTAAAGGATGATCTCCTTCAGCCAAGAATATCTTTAATAAAACTGTGCCTTTTTGACCTATAGAAAGTTTGTCCATAGGAGTTCCGTTAAAGAAAATTTCAGTGCTAAGTGAGAAATAATTTCCAAATACCCAATTGTAGAAATCCAAATTTGTTCTTGTTTTCTTTAAAAACTGCTTAAATTTAAAAGCTTCATTAATATAATCTTCGATCTTAGATGGTAATTTTTCAATATCATCAGAAGATATAATCTCATATAACTTTTCTGCTAAGCTTGATATTTGCTCTAGAGTAACTTTTCTACCATCAAGAATATCTTCCCCTACGTCTTCAAATTTACTTCGATCAAAGAATATATTTGACTTGAAATCTATATTGTTTAAAATATCGTCTTTTCCATTTGAGAATACTTCTATAATTTTTTTATAAACATCTTTTAATTCGACATGTTTTTGGATAAATTTTATGTATTTGTCTTTTCTTTCTTCATCTAATTTTTTAATTTTCTCTTTCTTTTCGTTAATTTCTTTTAATTTATCGTCTAGTAGTTCTATTTCATCATTTATATTGTTTATTTCATTAAGTAAGGTATCATGTTCTTTTTCTATACCAAGCAATTTGTTGAGGTCTTCTTTTATAGAATTTATCTGACTTACAACATTATTAATTTCAGATTGGACAATCCCCATAGTTTCGTTTATTTTATCTAAATATGACTTGAGATCTATATGTGAAATATTTACAGGTATGTTTAATTCTCTAAAGTTAGAATTTAGCTTATCAATCTCAGAATTTATCACTAAAAAGTTTTCAATTTTATCTTGAAGTTTCAATAGATCATTTTTAATTGTTTCTAACTTAGAATGTCTTGATCTTAAGGCAGCTTCTTCCTTTCTAAGATTTTTAACTTTATTTTCAGAGTCTTCTCCAATCTTTTTTATAATATCTTGAAGTTTATTTTCTTTATCCTTCAATTCTCCGATTTTAATGCTCTTTTTATTTTCAATATCTTTGACTTTTTCAGGATCAGTGTCTATTTCCAATTTGTAAATCTCAGAATTAAGATCTTCAATATCTTTTTTGAGTATATCTATTTCTTCTAATAGTTTTTCAAATTTTTGTTTATATTCAGAGTCCATTACATCCTTATTACTAAAGATTATTTCCTTTATTTTTTCATGGAGTTTTTCTCTGTCCTCACTATATTCTTCAATTTTCCCTTGAGGGAGATATGTTATTTTTGAGTGTTGGAAAAATTTTTCTTCAATAAGTTTCTTAGAGAAGTTTTCCACATCATCTCCAATAAAAGATATTTCAACAGTTAGGTCTGGTTTTTGTTCTTCTATTCTTTGAACAAACGAATTTTTATCTATACCACTCCTTTTACACCTATCTTCAAAACAATTAGCTATTAAATCAAGTAGTGCTGTTTTTCCACTACCTTTACCACCTATAACTGTAACTAAGTTGGGATTTAATGGAATTTCCAGTTCTTCAATTTCTAACTCATCACTTATCTTAGAATTTGATATTTTTATGGATGATAATGTATAGATACTTTTTCTGGGTTCTGGATTATCTTCTTGAATTCTTACCCTTTCTTCTGGCTCATAGATGATCTGTTTTAAACCTTCAAATGTAGGATCAGCTTTTATCCAACAGAATCGATTATTATCGGGCTTACAAAGTTTATCAAATTTATGAGCATCAGAACCATGTATGCAAGGTTTTAATGAGCCAAATTCATTAATAAAATCTTTTGGGTTTTTATGTTTTTTACCTAAAGCCCAATCTCTTGTATTTGGATTTGCAGAGAAAATTGCATGAGATTTTACAAGAAGTTCTTTTCGAGTAAGATGATCTTGTCCATCCCAATCCATTAAACACCATCTTTCTTCAGGCAAGACAAGTAAATACTTCCCACCAAAAATAGATTCTTTCTCTTTTAAAACTTTTATTATTTCATCAAGAGAAACCGTGATGTTCATACATCCTACAAAATAATCAGAATAATTTTTAAACTTATCATGTTGTTTTTTTAATATTCGTCCAATTTCTTCAATATTTCTTCGAGTAAGTTTTCTAACTTCCCCATTAGGGGTTTTAATATGTAACTCCTCTAAAAATTCCTTCTCAATTATTTCAGGATCAATTTCGTTACTAAATATAACATGATAATTCAATCTTTTAGGTTGTTCATCTTTTCTACTTGAAAGAAATTTATCCAATCTAAATTCAATATTTGGAAGTATCAAATAAAAATTTTGTAACCTTCCTTTTTTCCTATATTCAAGTATTTTCTTATATCCTTCAATGGAAAAATAGTCAGTAATCCCAATCACAGCAACATCTTGGATCTTTTCTAACTCATCAATATATTTTTCCCATATATCCCCATTGTATTTTTCTTTTTCTTCTTCATCTGAAAATCTAAAATTATGGTAATAAGATGCTGGAGTATGAACATGCAAATCCCATTTTCTCCATTCTGATCCTCTGTTCATTATGATTCCCCCACATATTTTATAAACATAATATTGTTGGGTATCAACATAAATTTATTACAATGAGTGTTTATATTAATTTCTTAACATATCATAAATAACCTTAATATACCATCATAGATACATAACATAAACAAAAAAATTATCTTAATGATGGTCTTGGTGATTCTAAATGTATGAGATAGTTAGATACGAAGGAGGGGTTTATAAAAACAATATTTTCAAAGAATGGATTGAGGATATTGGTGGGTTTGTTATTCAAGAGCATGTTATGCAGTTAGATGTTTATATGACATTAGCTATTCCTCAAAATGAGTTGGAGAATATTAAAGAGGAGGCTAAAAAATATAAAGGTAAGATTATAGAGACCCCATTAGCAGGAACTGAGATAGCTGTTGTAGCTCCAAGTTTATCAAGACATCACCTCCCACACACAGCATGTGATATTTCAGAGTATTTAAGAAGATTTGGAGCTAAACCAAATATGATTGGATTGGCGAGAGGGGTTGGGAAAGATATAGCTCAATTAAGAGAGAAAGAAAAAAGATTGATAGAAGAGCACGACTTAGCAGTTTATGTAATGGGTAATTTTGAAGCATGTATTAAAGATAAAACTCATTTATTTGATGTAGATATTCCAGTTGTGGTTACTGGAGGTCCTGAAAAAATAGATATTCCTTATCCATACGTTGGAAATCTTGGGAGGAGGAGCCATAGGTTAAGACATGGAGAAGAGATTAGAGCCTTAAGAAAGATGGTTGATGTAATAACAGAACTTATAAATGAGAGAAGAAGAGAATTATCTTACGACCCGCCAATTGTTCCGCCAGTAGTTGTTAAAGATGAAATTGAGAAACAAGTTGAGGAAGTGTATTCAATTCTATCACCAATGCCTATTGTTACACAGTTAGATGGGTTGAGAGTTAAATTGGATTATGATAAATATGTAGATAAGATTAGAGAGGTTAAAGTTAAGAACTATAAATTAGAGGATATAGCGGATATTAAAAGAAGTGTAATGAAAAACTATATATTAATAAAAATAAAACCAAAATCAGAAGTAGAGTTTGAAATGCATAAAAATAAAGCTTAAATTTAATTTTTTATTTCATATTATTAAATAACATTAAGAGGGAGAAGTATGGAGAACTTCAATTTTAAATGCTATGATATAGATGAAAAAGAAATTCCTATCCCTCCAGGTTTGCCACAATCAATAATTGCTCGGTTAATAGAGATATGTAATGTAAAATTTGACGTTAGAGAAGATGAAATATATAATGTGAAGTATCCTGTATTAATAGGAAAAGAAGAAGATTTAAAGGAAGCTAAAAAATATTTAGAGCTAATTACAGATGCAAAATTAGCTTTAAGAGATATTGCAAGATTAGCAAAGAAATTTAAAGTAAAAGCTAAGATTTATACAGATGATGAAGATTTAAAATATATCTTAGATGTCTTAAGTAACGATATTGCAAACAGAGATTATATAGAAATTGTTGAAGAAATGCCAGAAGGGGATAAAGAGATTATTGAAATTGGAGACAAAAAAATATACGTTGGAATATAATTTAAACGATTTAAATTACTTTACTCAATAAAGAGACAATATTCATAACATCTATATCTTTATCTAACTTATTTTCTTCTTTAAACTTTTTTAAGCTATCTTTTATATGATATTCACAGAATGGGCAAACTGTAACTACGGTATCTACATTGGCATTGTAAATCATCTTTGCTCTTCTCTTTCCTATCAAGTTGGCAATATCTGGTTTTCCGCTCCTTACACCCCCTCCAGCTCCACAGCACCTTGCCTCTATATCAATAAATTCAAGTTCAGGGATAGCTTTTAAAATCTCCCTTGGTTGCTCATATATTTTCTGTCCTCTTCTTAAATGACATGGGTCGTGGTAAGTGACCCTCATTTTTAATGGCTTATATTTTAAAAGCCCTACTTCAGTTAAAACTTCTGTTATATCTTTAACTTCAAATTCTCTCTCCTTATAATCATTTTTTAATGTGCATCCACAGCCAGCACATATAGTTACAACACAATCAACATCCAATTTATTAAATATCTCCAAATTTTTCTTTTTTAATTTTTCAGCAACATCTCTCTGTCCAGTTCTAAAGAATGGAGAGCCACAGCAAACCTGATTTTTAGGGATAACAACTGATACACCATGAGAATTTAAAACCTTTATTGCATCTTTCCCTACATTTTGCAATCTAAAATCAACCAAACATCCTGTAAAAAACGCTACCCTTAACTTTTCATTTTCAGCAGGGTAGAAATCATCAACCTGTCTTAATAATGGTGTTTCTTCTTCAATAACACTTCTATTATATTTTAAAACATTTTCCCTAACTTTTAAGTGGTTGTCTATGTAATAACCTTTACTAAATGCCAAAGCTCTCAATTTTTCTATGGCTTTATGAACAATATCAATCTCTTTTGGGCAGACCTCAACGCACTTAGCACAGGTTGTACAGTTATAAATATTTTCAAAATATGCAGTCATTTCTCTATTTTCTTCATCCCTCTTATCAAATGCAAATCTTGCAAGCTGTCTCATGAATGTTGGACCAGGATAATCGCTAACATCTCTCGCTGGACATGTAGATAGGCAAGATAAGCAATCAATACATCCCCTAAGCTCTTTATTTTCTTCAACATATTTAGGAAGAATAATTTCAAGTTCTTTAGGATAGTTTTTTCTTATAAGGTAGTTCTTTATGCCTAATAACTTTTTGTAATATGATTCCCTATCAACAATCAAATCTCTAATTACTTTAAATCCTTTTAATGGCTCAATAACCATATCATCTTCTACTTTTGTCTCGCATGCTAATTTTGGCTCTCCATTTATTGTTACAGCACAAGAGCCACATTGCCCATTTCTACATGAAGCTCTAAATAAAATGTTGGCTCCATAATTTTTGTTTATATATTCCAATGCTTCTAAGACAGTAATATTCTCTGGAACTTCATAGTTCTCAAAGTATTCTTTTTTTCCATTAAACCTCTTAACCTTTATATTTACCATTATCCCATCCCCAAAGAAGCTATTGCTATTATATATATAATTAAGAATAAAATTCCCTGCCATCTTCCAATTTTTGAATATTTTGCAAATAAATATAGCAGAAAGCTCATAACTGTCAATATAGCAATTTGAAGGTTTTCTGGTGGAAGATACATAAATAAGCTTCCAAGAGCTAAAGCTCCTCCAATATCAGCAATATTACTTCCAACAACATTTCCTAAAACCATTCCTCCAAGATTTCTTTTTGCTGCTACTAAAGAAACCATTAATTCAGGGACAGAGGTTCCAAAGGCTACTAATGTGAATCCAATAATCTTATCAGAGACGTTTAAAGCGGTAGCTATCTTTTTTGCTCCATCTACAAAAAGCTCTGCCCCAACCAAAACTCCAACTAAACCAATTATTAATAAAACTAAGGAAAATACCATTGAAGGGTTATTTTTATTGTTATTTTCATTTATTTCCTCAATATTTCCATTCTTTACAGTCCATCTTAAATAGATAGCAAATAAAATTAATAAGATAACTCCATCAATCCATGAAAATCCATCAATTCCTATAACTGCAGTGAATATCACAAACAAGAGATAGACAAATATATTCTTTCTCAAATTTTTATCAACTATTATTGGACTTATAATTGCACTAACTCCAAGAACTAAACCAATATTGCAAATACATGAACCAATTGCATTTCCTATAGATATTCCTGGAGCATGCATATAAGAAGCATAGGCTGATGTTAATATCTCTGGCAAGGATGTCCCAATAGCCATAACCGTAGCTCCAATGACAAAATTTGATACATTGAAGTGCCTTGCTATCCTTTCACTCCCTAAGACAAACCAATCACTTCCATAATACAGCAAAATAAGCCCCAATAGAAAATAACCAATCCCCAAAATTAGCATCATATCTACCCAATATTCTTTGAAAATTATAAATGGTCATTGGGGAAATTATAAATCTCTCCATTCTTAAATTTTACTTTCTTTCATTGACAATCCTAAAAATGTCATAGATGTTGTTTATTTCCCAATCCCTTAAAACGCTTGGAAAAAGAGCCGGATATTTAATCTCTTTTAAGGGCATTAAAAATATTCTTTCTGGATTATCTGCTGTGCCTCCAAGTCCCATGGCAATATATACTGGTATATTTTCATTGGATTCAATATCTTTGTATCTTTGGAATTGTTCCTTATCTTTAGCCCAATGGAATTTCTCTTGATATAATTTGCTTCTATACTTACATTCAACATAAAAAATCTTACCAGTTTTTTTATCTTTTAAAAGAAAATCAGGCTTTAATGATTTTTTGACGTATCTTTTAGAATTTGTTTCAAAATTATGAGTCATATCTAAAAGTTCAAAATATTTTTCAGGAAATAAATTATTCAAAACAAAACTCTCAAATTCTTCTCCCTTTTGATGTGCTAACCATTTCCTGTATTCATCTTCAGGAAGCGTTAATTTTTTAATAAACTTCTTAATTATACTTACCATGCCCAAACTCCCCCCACATTATTTTAATTGATACCTATAACTATAATAATATTTATAGCTTTTTTATTCTGTTTCTTTCAACAAATAAACTTTATCCCCTTCTCTAACCAAATGATTCAACTTAACTCCAACTCTCTCTCCTTTTTTGGCAATCTCAACATCTTTATGGTTTATCTGCATTGATTTAACAATCTCTTCAACACATCCGGTAGTTTTTCCAATTATTAGTATTGTGTCTCCAATTTTTAAATCTCCCCATAACTCAATCTCAGCCACATTAACCTTTTTGTAAAAATTAACAACTCTCCCAATTTCAACCTTTCTATACTTTGATGCATTCCCCTCAATCTCATATTGGAAGTCATGATTTTTATTGATATCTCTAAAGTAAAATCCAGTATCATAATCTCTATTATAGACTTTTTGAAGCTCTTTTTTGAAATATGGAAGTTTATCATAATAAGTTCCATCTAAGACACTATCTATTGCCTCTCTATAAACCTTTGTTGTTCTCATAACATAATCAGCATTCTTTGCCCTACCCTCTATTTTAAATGAATCAAAAACATCCATCAATTCTGGGATATGCTCAATCATACATAAATCTTTTGGTGACAGTAGATATTTTCCTTCGCAAACCACTTCATAAGTTCCATCATGATGCTCATTAATCAACTTCCACTTCCTTCTACATGGTTGTAGGCAGTCCCCACAGTTTGCATGTCTTCCAAAGAGATATGAGCTTAAAAAACACCTTCCACTTATAGCCACACACAAAGCACCATGAACAAAGCCCTCTAACTCTAAATTAACTCCATCTTTTTTT
Source organism: Methanocaldococcus bathoardescens (assembly GCF_000739065.1). Classification (GTDB taxonomy): domain Archaea; phylum AGJL01; class Methanococci; order Methanococcales; family Methanocaldococcaceae; genus Methanocaldococcus; species Methanocaldococcus bathoardescens. The sequence goes on from NZ_CP009149.1 coordinate 498,031, forward strand.
AAATTCTCTCTAATCTCTCTTATTTGATTTAAAGTTAATTCTCTTGATAGTATAACCCTTTTAGCAAACTTTGAATAGAACTTAGCTGTTAAGGAGTTTGTTATGTTGCATTGGACGCTTGCATGAACTCTCAATCCCAACTCATTAGCCAACTGCATAGTCCCTAAGTCGCTAACTATTACAGCATCAACCTCAGCAGAATTTGCAAAGTCCAAAATTTCCTTAACTTTCTTTAAATCATTCTCATAAACAACTGTATTTGTGCAGAGATAGACCTTTTTGTTGTTGTCGTGAGCGTATTTAATTCCTTCTATTAATTCTTCCCTTGTAAAGTTTTTTGCATTTGCCCTCATGTTTAGTTCTTTTAATCCACAATAAACAGCATCTGCTCCATAATCAATAGCAGTTTTTAAACATGTTAAATCATTAGCTGGTGATAGCAATTCTACCATAAGCATCACTTAAAAATTTTATAAATTCATTTAAATTTTAAATTATATTTAGAGGTATCAAAATAGCAATTGATAATATATTATTTCATAATATAAAAAATGTTATCCTATTGGAACAACTATAGGAATCCCTCTAACATTTTCAACATAAACATCAACTCCATAAACTTCCTTAATATTCTCTGGATTTATAACTTCTTTCCCTCCTTCAGCAAAAATCACTCCATTTTTTAGCATTATAAACTTATCAGAGTATCTTAAAGCTAAATTTAAATCATGCATAACTACAATTGAAGCAATATTTTGGGATTTTGATATATCTCTAATAATTCTCATAACCTCCAACTGATTTTTTAAATCCAAATTATTTGTTGGCTCATCTAACAACAAAATTTGTGGCTCCTGAACTAAAGCTCTTGCTATTATCACTTTCTGCAACTCTCCACCACTCAACTCATTTGTGTATCTTAAAGCATAATCTTCTAAGTTTAAAAGCTTTAAAACTTTGTGGGTTATTTCTATATCCCTATTAGTTACTTCCCATTTTATGTGTGGTTTCCTCCCTAATAAAACAGCATCAAATACAGTCATATAGTTTCCTTCAGCTCTCTGCGGAACATAACCTACCTTTTTTGCCAATTCATATCCATCCAATTTATTTATATCAAAATTATCAATTAATATTGTTCCTCTTTTTGGCTTTAAAATTTTATTTATGCATTTTAAGAGTGTTGATTTTCCAGCCCCATTAACCCCAAGAATGGAAACAACTTCTCCCCTCTTAACCTCAAATTTTATATTATTTAATATTTTCCTACTTTTGTATGCAAATTCAACTCCATCAACAGATAGAATCATTAAATCACCATATTTTTTATTTCTTATACATCTTCAATAGCAAATAGAGAAACATTGGTGCTCCTAAAAATGAAGTTAATATCCCAACTGGCAAGACAATTGGAGCAATTATTGTCCTTGCAAATGTATCTGCTATTAATAGCAGAACAGCCCCAAATAATGCAGATATTGGAATTAAAAACCTATAATCTCCACCAATACAAATTCTAACTATATGTGGGCAGATTAAACCTACAAATCCAATTATTCCCAAAAATGCAACATCTACAGCTGTTAAAAGTGAAGCTATAAGCATTCCAATTAATCGTGTTTTCTCTGTATCAACACCTAATGATTTGGCAGTTTCTTCTCCAGCTTCTAAGGCGTTGTAATCCCATCTCTTATAAATGAAATATAATAAAGAAGGAATCATAATCCCTGCCATGATATAAATCTCTTCCCATAGAGGTCTGCCTAAATCACCAAAAGTCCAATAAACCATTGCTGCTAACTGCAAATCATCTGCAAAGTATTGTATAAGCATAGTTCCAGCTGTAAATAATGAGCTCATTGCCACACCAGCTAAAATTATAGCCTCTGGTGTTAAACCCCTTAACTTTGCAAGGAATAAAATTACAACAACTCCAATTAAAGCTCCTAAGAATGCAAAAACTGTTATCATGTATGGGTTGTTTATAAATATCCTACCGCTACTTTCAGCTCCTCCTAATCCGAATAAAATTATGGAAAGAGATGCACCAAACATTGCTCCATGAGAAATTCCCATTGTAAATGGACTTGCTAATGGATTTCTTAAAATGCATTGCATAACTGCCCCAGCAACAGCCAAAGACATCCCTGCAATTATTGCAGCAAATATTCTCGGTAATCTAATGTTCCAAACAACCAAATCTATACTGCTATTTTCATAACCCATCAAAGCATTTACAACCTGATTAACAGTTAATTTATAATCCCCTACACATAAAGCATAAATTGAGCTTAAAAATAGAACTATAAACAGTATAATTCCAAAAGTTATCTTCTTTTTTGTATATCGCTTATACTTCTGAGGAATGTCCATAGTACCCCATCTTTAAATTTTTATAACAAATTTCTGTATACCACAGATAATCTTAAAAAATATCCAGATTTTTAATTAAAGGAAAAATATAGTTTTTTGCAAAACTTATAAAGTTAAAAAGGCATATTTGAAGCTCTTCAAGAGCTTCGTTATGTTCCTTATTCATTCCAAGATATTTTAACAACCATAGGGCTTCGCCCTATTGGTATACACAGTAATTTTTTGATGAAACCGAAGCGTTAGCTTCGGGCAATGAAAACCGTTAGGTTTTCATATAACTTTTTCTAAAAGTTTCTTTCAAGATATTTTGCAAAAAACTATAAATAAAATTGTGGTTGCTTTAGTAAAAATCAATAAAAATAAAAATTTATGGTTATTAAAGTGAATATCATTAACTGCTAAACTCTAATTTCTTAAATCCACCGAACTGCTTTTTCATCTCTTCATAAACTGGCTTACCAACTAAGAAAGTGTAAATCTCATCTGCCTTTTCTTCTGGATTTATATCAGCAAATCTCTCTGGATAGAGAACTTTTCCAATGTAGTATGCATCTGCTAATGCTGTTCCAATGTTTGTTGTATAGAAGTTGTATGGTAATAAACCATAGACATTTCCATTCTTAAATGCCTTTAATGAGTTATAAAACTCTGTATTTTTGTTGTAATCTTCAATAACTAACTTTAATCCTGCTTCATCAATAAATATGTAGTCAGGATTCCATTCTATGATTTGTTCTTTATTAACAAATGCATGCCCCTCTTTATTTAACTCATCAGCAACATTCTTTGCATTAACTACCTCAAATGGTGGATATTTGCATTGAGTGCTATCAATTCCATGCATTCCTTTAAATCCAATTCCTCCAACATAGACAGTTGGCTTTTCTTCATCTGGAATGTCTTTTGTTCTATTTTTCAAATCATTTTCACAATCTTTTATAAATTTAATAACTTCTTCAGCTCTATCTTCTTTTCCTAAAATCTTTCCAACTATTCTTAAAGAGTTGAAGATGTCTTCATTATTAAATGTTGCCAACTTTCCATAACTTAAAACAATAACTGGAATTCCAGTTTTTTGCTGAATTTCATCTGCTTTTTCTTTAGTTACATAAGTTATGAATATTACATCTGGCTGAACTTTCAAAGTTTGCTCTAAATTAGGCCCTTTGCCTATATCTGCAGGCCCACCATTTCCAATTACTGGAAGGTTTAAAAGCTCTGGATGTGCTATTATATAAGGCCTTCCTGTGCTTTTTTTCTTTTCAAAGCCTTCAATTCCTACAACCTTATCGGTTGCATTTAGATAGACAATTAATCTTAAACATCCAGGGCCTGAGCAGATTATTCTATTAACTTCCTTTGGAACCTCAACTTCTCTACCAATAGCATCGACTATCTTTATCTTTCCAGTATCTTCATTAGCTAATTGAGTTTTATTCTCTACCGTATTTTCCATACATCCACAAAACCCAATGGCAACAATTAGAATTGTTAATAAACCTATTAGCTTTTTTAACATATTGTCACCATTTTAGGTTATATGATATGAACATAAAATTTTTAATATCAAATATATATATTTCGGTAATTTATCAAAAATAATCTTAAAAATATAGCAATATTCATAAAAATGATGTAAAAAAATAGAAAAAGTTATTTAGTTAAAAATTCCACAACTTCTTTAATTTCAGGTATTTCAGCTTTTAATTCTTCTCCTTTTAATCCATATTTCATAATTTCTTTATTATTTGGAATAACTGCAATAACTTTATCCTTATTAATATTTTCAAGGACTAAATCTTTTGTTTCATCATCTACCTTATTGACTATGAAATAAACTTTCTTACCCAATTTCTCTCCAATCTCTTCAATCTTTTGAGATAATCTTATAGATTCATAAGTTGGGTCTATTATTGCTATGATAACATCACACCCTCCCTCAACTCCTCTACCAAAATGCTCTATTCCAGCTTCAGTATCAACAATAACAACCTCTTTATCTTTCAACTTTAAACTCTTTAAAAATTCTCTAAGCAAGACTCCCATTGGACATGCACAACCTTCTCCAAAATCGTGGATTTTTCCAATTGCCAAAAGCTTTATATTATCTTTCTCTACCAGATAATCCTTTGGAAGAGATTCAATTGATAACTCCTCAAATAGCTTAACATTTTCTTTAGGTTGTGATTTTAATTTTTTCATGAATTCTTTTCTTCCACCAAGATACTCTATAAAGTCCTTTGGCATATCCATGCCTAACAACTTATGCAAACTTAAATTTGACTCATCCCCGTCAATAACTAAAACTCTATAACCATTTTTAGCAAATTCCTTAGCCATTAATGTTGTTATTGAGCTTTTTCCACAACCTCCCTTTCCACAGATAGAAATTTTCATACTCCTCCCTCAAAAATTTTATTTTGACAAACAAAAAATATTATTCTTTTCCATATAAATCTTTCTCCAAATAAAAAAATGTAAAAATGCATATTTTGTTGTTCCATAAAACTCCGTCTGGTAGAACTTATCTCCTTTGGCATCTAAATTCCTAATCCAATACTATATTTCCTTTAATTAAACTAAAAACTTAAAAAATCAAATATAAAGCTCAAAAAAATAAAATTAAATAAAATTTAAAGCAAAAATTAAAAATAATGGATTATGCCGCAGGGATGATTAAATCTCTTTCTCCAGCTGGCTCAAACTCTCTTAAAGCACCTTTTGCTATACACTTTCTTGGCCACTTGAAGTCGAATATTAAGTTGTCATCTGCAAACGCTACTTTAATTATTGGGTTTAGACAGAACGCATCCCCCCTTGCCGCATGAGGAGCTTGAGCAATTCCTGCATACTCTGGCTGATGCCCGACGTTCATTGCATAGTTTGGATAGTTAGGTCCTCTACATTCATGTAACAGACCTTCATCACTTCTAATTGATAATGAGTTTGCTGCCCCACACTGGTCTTGCAAGTCATAACCATAGAATCCTAATCTGCTGTGATACTCTTTATGCATAATTTGGCTTAGATACCATCCGTTAATTCCAGCGTTTGAGTTTCCTGTTGCAAACGCTACTGAACATCCAGCTGCAGCTGCTGTAACCCCTGCTCTTTGAGAACCACCAAAGTGGTCTTCTAATAAAGCTGGGTATTCATCATACTGCTCTAAACCGTATAAAGTTACTTCTGTTGCTATATCTTTAACAACATCCATACTTGGCTTAACTCCACATAAACCATACTTTTTCTCAACATAATCCAATCCATAGTAGATGAAATCATCTAAAATATCATCTGTATATGTTGCTGATGCATACTGTGTAAATCCTACTCCTCCAGACATGTAACTTCCTAACCAAACTTGGTCGTAGAATGTTGCTGCTGCACCAATAACCTCTAATGTTACTTGAGCTGGGTCATCACTAACCCTTGATGTTTGTACTATATCTGCAAATATTCCAAATGGCACTCCTCCTGGCTCATTAGGCCCTCTTGCTCTTCTTGCTGGCAATATTGTTCCCATTTGGATAACGTCAGCGTGCTTTGCAGCGTAAGAGAAATCAGCAATTGCCGCTTCTCCAGCACATAATTTGTAGGCAGTAATGAAACTCATTCCTATTTGCATTGCACTCCATCTTGCAACTGTCCCTCCATCACAACATCTAACAACTATTGTAGGAACTCTACTTACTTGATAAGTTCTATTTCCAATGTATCTCTTTAACATCTCTGCCTGTTCTTCAGGGAATTCTTTATTTATGTCAATTAAAAACCTTTTATCAATCTCATCTGCTAATTCATCATTTCCTGTAAATATCTTAGCATAACAGTCCCAAACTAAACCAGGATGAACCTCAACCATGTGCTCTTGGACAACAGCCCCTCCTGGTAAAGCGTGGTTGATTGTCTCCATGTATTCGTTAATTGTTTCTGGTGTAACCTCTACCCCTAACCTTTTCTCTAATACAGCGTGAGCTGTATCCATCCCTACAATAACTGTTCTTTTAATATCATCAACTAATTGCTGTATTGCTGCGTTGTTGCAGAAGTGTAAGTCATCCCCTTCAACAAAAGCATCAGTTCCTGATATTTTATAGGTCATCAACTTTCTTTGCCCTAAAGGAACTCCAATATCTGGGTTGTAGAATGGAATTCCTCCTCTCTTCTCAATTAATTTTTGAGCAAATTCAACAAACTCTCTCTTTCTTGCTGATTGTCTCCATCCTCCAAATATATAAAATTTGGTGTATTTCTCTTTTGGGTCTTCTTCAAACTTTTCTTTTAATGCTTTTAGGAAGAGTTTTTTCTCAACGTCCATTATTCTTCACCTAATCTCTTTTTCAAATCTTTTTTAAATACTTCTAAACCAAATCCTCCTTTTGTTCTTGCCTCATGGATTATTTGAACAACCTCTAAAGCTTCTTTATCCTCTCTCATTCCAATGTTGTCTTTTCTGTAAATTGTTGTTATTTTTGCCAAGTAATCTTGTGGTAACGGCTCTCCAACATCTACTGGTTCATCTAAAGGTCTTCCAACTTGGTCTTTAACATACAAAACATGTCCTGTCTTTTCATCATAGATGTATCTCTGCAAACCGTCAAACATCAAGCCGTTTTCATCCAATCTTAATGAGTGCCCGTGAACTGTAGCCCCTCTTATTCCACAAGTTGCTGGGTCAAAGAATTCTGTATCAATTAAGAAATTCTTAGAGATTTTTTCTAAGTCGAGCTCTCTCATCTCAATAACTTGTCTTCCTGATAATGTTCCAGTATCAATCCCTCTAAATCTCCACATGTATGTTCTTGCTCTGTCATAAGGTTGAGCTGGGGCATTATACATAGAATCAGCAAACTGGATGTATCTAACTCTAACTCCCTCCTTAGCTCCTTGAATTGGTTCAACAATCTCTTTAATAACATCCTCTTCAAAGTCCATTTCTTCCAATGGTGGATGAACTGTCTTATAACTCTCTCCAGGGTTTCTATGTCCTAATATCTTAACTATCCCATCGTCTGGAATATCTCTCAATTTCTTTAACTCAACATCAGGATTCATGTGCTTTCTTCTATTTTCAGCAATTATTGTATTTCCAGGATAAAATTGTGGTTTGTATGCCATCCAATCACCATTTAGATAACTTTTTCTTTTTCTTTTATCTCTACAGCCCCTTCAGCAACATATTTTAATGGCTCTCTTAAGTGGTCAATAGCACTATAAACAGTTCCTACTAATGCTGAAGTTCTCTCAACTGAGAACATTTGAGTTCCAGCATCTAAGCACATTGCAGCTGCAGCACATGGGATAGCAAATCCTTTTGAGTGTCTTGTAACAACGTGGTTTCCGTGGAATGTTCCAGGCCCTCCTCCTCCGTAGATTGAATGGCTAAAGAATGAGAAACCAACTGCTGTCCCCTCTGCTCTACCAAAATCAACGCTTGGCAAACCAGTTTCGTATTCTAAGATATCGTTGTAGTAAAGGACAGTTGAAGCAACACCTTGAGCTGCTCTTGCAGCCCCAACGTTAACAATAACCGCAGCAACTAAACCTGATGCTGCATAGGCATTCCATAAAGCCCAATCTACTGGCTCATAAACTGTGTATCCAGAAGGCATTGTTTTTAAAGGTCTTATAACTCCATCTTCTAAAGCTCTCTCAACGACTGAAGCTACCACAGTTCCAACTGTTCCGTCCTTTCCATTCTGTTTTACAAGCTCAAATGTTAAATTGTTAGCATTTAATCCCTGGAACGCTAAACCTAACAAGTGTAATCTCTCAAAAGCTCCTAATGCATCTCCTGTCTCAAACATTGCCGTCTGCTCCAATATTGACGCCAAAGCAACAGCATTTAATGTCTTTTTCCTTGTAACTGCTACAATGTGGTTTGCCATAATATTTCTCAACCCATAACCAAGCCCTTCTAATAAAACTGGCGGCCCCAATAATGTAGCAATATTTGCCCCATGGAAATCAACTGTTTGTGGATATCTTCCCATAACTGCTGTTTTAACAACTGGAGCATCGAACATATCAACTTCAAAAGTATCAACAATTGCCTGAACAGTTGCCCCTCCTCCAATTAATGCTGAAACTGTATAGTCAGCAGCTACTCTCAATCTCTTTGATGGCAATTGTAAGAGTATCTGCTTACCTCCGTTGATTAACTTAACAACTGTATCATCATCTTCATCAATTTGAACCATTCTTTTTATCTTTTCAGCAATAATTTCAGCGTTTTCTACAATTGGTAAATCCAATTCTCTTCCTGGACAGAAACAGGCCTTTCCTCCAACGGCTCCTGTTCTTAAAGCATTCTCTATTCCTGCTAAGTTTATCGCAACACTCCTCTTAATGTCATTAACTATCTTCTCAATTGTTGGGTTTTTTAACGGGCTTATCGCTTCTAATGGGATATTTTCCTCTAACAACTTCCCTCTCTCGTCATATAAATCTATCCTATCTTCATAATGTAGCATTATCAACACCAGCCATTTTTGTTAATATTATACTACGACTACAAAAAATAATAGTAATAGGTATATAAAATTTTCTATTTTTTCCTAAAAATTACTAAAAAATATAAGAATAATAATATTAAAATAAAAAAATAAATTCTGAATCCTCACAGAGGTGAGCCCAATATGCAATAGAACTTACGCAATTTTTGAATCCATAAAGGAAATTTGATGCCTTTAGGCATCATTAATACAATAAAGTATAGACCTCTGCGTAAGTTCTATTGTGGGAGTGATTCCTATGGCATACGTGATATGACAAAATTCATCATATATAATATTTTCGGTTTAGTTTTTAATATAAAGTTTTATCTTAAATTAAAATATTCATAAAAACAATATTTAAATATATTTTAATTCTTAATTTTTAATAGTAATATTTTTATACCAAACACCTATTAATACTATTCTGCAAATAAGTATTACAAAAGTGATACTATGGAACGGATTTCACTAACCATTGAGAAAAAACTGCTAAAGGACGTTGATGAAATTATAGATAAAGAAAAAATATCCCGTTCAGAATTCATAAGGAGGGCTTTAGAGTATTATGTAAAAAAATATGACTGGCTTAGTAGAATTGAATCAAAAATTGGCGAAATAACAGTTATCTACAACTCAAAGGCTGTTGAAGATATTATTGAATTGGAAAGCCAATATAGAGATATTGTGATAATATCTCTCGAAATTCCGTTTGAAGGAAAAATCATTAGAAAGATTGCAATTAAAGGGCAGAGGGATAGAATAATTGAATTAGCAAATAAATTAAAAGGTATTAGTAATGTTGAACTTGCCCAACTAACTACAATTAGCATTTAGAGTGAAATCATGCATAAACTCGAGAAAATAAAACAAGAGCTAAATTCTTACTTCTTAGAAAGAAGGGAAGAAATAGATATTGCATTAACCTCAATCTTAGCTAATGAACATACTGTATTCTTAGGAAATCCAGGAGTTGCGAAATCACAATTAATTAGGGCTATTGCCTCACATATAAACGCTAATTACTTTGAAAAACTTATAACAAGATTTACAACAGAGGATGAATTATTCGGCCCTTTGAGTATTAAAGAGTTGAAAGATAATGATAGGTTTGTTAGGAAAACTTCTGGTTATTTGCCTACAGCTGAAATTGCCTTCTTAGATGAAGTTTTTAAGGCTAATAGCTCTATATTAAACGCTTTGCTTTCGATAATCAATGAAAGAATTTATCATAATGGGGATAGGATAGAGAAAGCTCCATTAATTAGTTTGTTCGGAGCTTCAAATGAACTGCCTGAAGAAAATGAGTTATTAGCTTTCTATGATAGGTTTTTGTTTAGGAAAGTTGTTAATGGGATAAAGAGCTGTGAGAATTTAGTAAAGCTCATTAAATTGGATGAAGAGTATAAGCCAAAAACAATAATAACTATAAAAGAACTTAGAAAGATGCAAGAAAAAGCTAATAAAGTTGATATAGAAAATATTATTGGGTATTTAGTTGATATAAAGAAGAAGTTGTCTCAAAATCATATCTATATTTCAGATAGAAGATTTAAAAAATCAGTTAAAGCGATTAAGTGTTTTGCCTATCTAAATGGTAGGAAAGAAGCAGAAATTGAAGATTTAGAGATATTAAGGCATATATTTTGGGATGATGTGGATGATATATTGGTCGTTTCAAAGGTTGTCTTTGATATAACTAATAAATATGCTGAACAGGTTTTAGATAAGGTAGAAATCATTAAAAATCTCAAAAATGAGCTTAAATATATAGACATTAAAAAAATTAGTGAATGTAAAAAAGATTACAACAAATTAATTGAAATTCTTTGTAAAATGGCATATATAAGATTAGAATTGAAAAAAATAAGAAATGAAGCACTAATAAACAAAAGAAAAACTGATTTTATTGATGAAGTCATTAAAGAGACGGATGACTTCAACACCTATATTGAAGGGATTTTAAATGAATTCTGAAGAGTATAAAAAGAAATTAAAACTAAACTATGGAAATAGAGAGAAATTAAAAGTTTTGAAGGAATTGTATAAAATGGAAGTTGATGAATTGGTTAAATTAAATATATTAGATGATGTTTTTGAGTTATTAACATCAACAAAGGAAAGAGGATTTGAAGATATAATCTCAACTCAATACACTTCTGATTCAAAAAATAGAGCTATTATACACTACTGTATAAAAATTATAGAAAAGGTTGGTATTAAATATCCAAATTTGGTCTATACCTATATACCTTACTTAATAAAGCTCTTAGACAGTGAGTTTGAGTGCATTAGATTTGCAAGTGCTGAAGCTTTGGCAAACATCCCTTCAAAACTAACAATCTATGCATATCCAAAACTTATAAAGAAATTAGACAATAAAGTTTATGCTAAAGTATTGGTTAAGTTAATAATGAAATCAGACAACAAAGAGGCAATTTTATTAAAGCTTTTTGAGAATTTTAATGAATATTCCCTTTATATAATAAAAGAGCTTTATAAATATGACAAAGAGTTAATTTATGAATTTATCCCACTAATTTTAAGGGACTTTGGAAATAAAGGCTTAATTATAGTTTTTTGCAAAACTTATTAAAATTAAGAAAGGAAAATTTGAACGCCTTTCTTTAGGAAGGCGTTCATAAATACCTTATGTATTCCAAAATGTTTTGCAAAAAACTATTGTGATGCAAGAGATACAGGCTGATTAACAAAAACATTCTCTTCAATTCTAAATTGTTGAGTATAGCCAACTAATTTAGGGATAGATTTCATTAAATTTTCTACTATACTTATAGATATAAATTCTGGGATGATGTCATAGTCATTCTCAGTATTTATCTCCCCCTCAATGTATGCTTCAAAAGAAAACTCACCATAGGCTTTAATATTACATACAAAGCTGAATTTCTTTGCGTCCATTTTTTTATACTCAATGTTCCAGTCAACATTTAGCTCTACAGTTCTATTCTTAGGGATTTTTGTAGGGGGTTTTATAGAAATACTTAAAAGATTCACTTCCATAATCTCACCGTGTAATACTTTTATATAAAATAGTATATATATTTTATGATTTATTTTAAGTTTAGTATTATGGTGGGAAAATGATTAGATATGATAAGTATGATAAGATGGTTTGGGAGAGATGTAAAGATAAAATTACCTTTCATTTAAGTGAAAAAGAGACGGAGATAATATTTTATTTATTCTTTAAGTATGAAGTTGAAATTTTGGAAGAAAACGATTTAATTAAAAAAATTGTAAGAGATAGAAGATTCAAGAATATAAAATCAATAACTACATTGGATGAAAACTATTCTTTAATTGCCACTGAATTTTTTTGTGAGAAATTTAAAGAGTTTAAGGAAAAAAGTAAAGAAGAGGATATAAGTGAGCTGTTAGATGAGCTTGAAAGTTATATGGAAAATATAACATCATCTTTCAGCTCTTTTGGTTCTGGTGAAGGATATAAAAGCCATACTGACCCAAAGAAAAAATTGGAATTAACTGAAAAGTTATTAAAAAACAATAAACTCAAAGAATTTATAAAAATATTAGGAAAATTTAAAAGAATGGCTATAAAAAAATATAAAACAAAAATTAAGCACTTTTCAGGAGAGAAGTATTCAATAAACTTTGGAAATAATTTAATAAATCTGCTTCCTTCAGAGTATAAAAACTTTGCTGAAGAAACACTTTTTATTGATTTGCTAAGGAGGTATAATGAAAATAAACTTTTAAATTATAAAATATTAGAAAATAATGAAAATTGCGGGGACTTTGTTGTTTGTTTGGACTTAAGTGGTTCTATGAGAGGAAACAAGGAGATTTGGGCAAAAGCAATTGCTCTCTGCTTAATGGATATATCTTTAAAAAGAAATAAAAGATATATTGCAATTTTGTTTGATGATGGTGTTAGAGACATAAAAATTTATGAAAAAAAGGTATCTTTTGATGAAATTTTAGATTTTGCCTCTGTATTTTATGGAGGAGGGACAAATTTTGAAAAACCGTTGAGAGAGGCGTTAAAATTTAATGGAGACATTGTTTTTATTACAGATGGAGAGTGTGAAATATCTTTGGAGTTTTTAGAGAAGATTAGAGAGGAGAAACAGAAGAGAAGAATAAAGATTTATTCCATATGCATAAATACAAAACCAACAGTTAGCTTAAAACAGATATCTGACAATGCTATAACAATCTATGAATTAACATCTAAGACAGCTGAAAAGGTTTTTGACATATTAATTTAATCTCTAATTGTCGCTCTTAGCCGATTATCTTTTAATATCAAGTCGAGAGCATCATTTATATCTTTAACAACAATATCTGAGCTTAATATTGTTTTGCTCCAAGCTCCCTCATCTCCAATAACGCAAATTCCCAAATCAGCATTTTTTAATAATAATTCATCATTGTTTCCATTACCTATGGCAATAATTTTTTTATCAGGATTTTCTTTTTTTAAGTCCTCTAAAATTTTTAGTTTAGCTATTTTTTCACTACCATATTTTTCTCTATCTACTTTTATGCCCTTGACGTTTAAATCTTTTGCTATCTCATTTAAAGTTCCAAAAGTATCTGCCGACAAAATATATATTTCAGCTTTTTCTTTTAAAATAGATAATCTTTCTTTAACCCCTTCTTTTATCTTTCCATCAGTGGCTATTGTCCCATTTAAATCTAAAAGAATAATCATACGTATCAACCAAAAAATTTTTTTATTTTTCTAAGATTTTAAAAAAAGATGTATAAAAAATTAGCTAATAAAATATCTAATAGCCAAAATCCTTTTAGTTTTTAATCCCTTGTTATCATAGTTCCAATACCTTCCTCTGTAAATATTTCCAACAATAAAGCATGAGGTATTTTTCCATTAATTATATGAACACTTTTAACTCCATGTTTTAGAGCATATAAAGCACTCTCTGCCTTTGGAATCATTCCTCCTTTTATCCTCCCATCTTCTATCATTTCTTTTAGTTCTGAGGCAGTTAATTTCCTATGCAAAGTTTCTGGATTATTTATATCATCCATTATTCCATCGACATCGGTTATTAAAATAAGCTTTTCCGCTTTCAAAGCTCCAGCTATGTCTCCAGCAACCGTATCAGCATTTAAGTTATATGCCTCCCCTTTTTCATCCAAACCAATTGGTGATATGACTGGAATATAGCCGTTGTTTATCAGAATTTCTAAAAGTTCAGTATTAACCTCTACTGTTTCTCCAACTCTACCCAAATCTACAGCTATCTCTTCCCCTTTCTCATTTTTAATGTATTTTATTTTTTTCTTTGCAATTATAATCCTTCCAGATTTTCCTGATAACCCAACTGCCTTTCCACCAAATTTTGATAGTTTTGAAACAATATCCCCATTAATTTTTCCAGCTAAGACCATTTCAACAATATCTAAAGTTTCTTCATCAGTAACTCTTAAACCATGAACAAATTCTGGCTTTTTACCCATCTTTTCCATAGCTTTGTTAATTTCAGGCCCTCCACCATGAACAACAACTGGATGTATTCCAACATACTTCAGCAAAACAACATCTTGGGCAGTCCAATTCTTTGCCTTTTCATCAATCATCGCATGGCCACCATACTTTATAACAAAAGTCTTTCCATAGAATTTCTGTATGAATGGTAGAGCTTCCATTAAAATCTCTGCTTTTTCTATCATATCCATCCCTATAATTTTTTAAGTTTAAAGTGAATAAAAGTGCTATAGTCAATCTTCGAATATGAAACATCCACTAAAGGAATAAATATAAAGCCTCAAAGAGGCTTTATAACTACCTTATTCATCATCAAACATTTGAAGATTGACTATTTAAAACTTATCAAACAATAACTTTAAATAATAGTAAATCTGTAAGTAAGATAATTAATAGAGAGTTAAGAGTTTAAATAAATTTTTAAATAAAATGAGATTTTTGGTGGTTGGTGAGAGAAGATGCCGAATTATCATGTGACTTTACAAGCTGCATATGTTGTGAGAAACGTAGATGATGTAGAAGACGCTATAAGCGTCACCATATCTCAAATAGGGAAAATGTTGAATAAAGAAGGATTAAACTATGTGGATATAGATATTGGATTAACCATCTGTCCAAAATGTGGAGAGTTGGTAGATTGTGTATTAGTTGTAGCAAGAACAGCTTTAGTTGGTGTTTTGTTATCTATGAAAGTCTTTAATGCTGAAAGTCCAGAGCATGCTATAAGAATAGCTAAAGCAACAATTGGAAAAGTTTTAAAAAATATTCCATTAGAACCTGTTGATGTTGTAGAGTTGGAAAAATAAAAATAAAAAAAGATTAATAAAATTCTTCTATAATTTATCATTTATCCTTTTTTAAATCCTAATCCAAATCCTACAAGGAATGAGGTTCCAAAGGATATTGAATGTGCAAGTCCAATAATCTTATCCCCAAAAACCAATATTGAGTTTTCAAGATTTCCAAGCAATGCTGAAAATGCCTCTTTATTAATACTTATAACACCTATTTTAGCTAAGTAAAGTAAGCTTAATATATAAATCCCTATTAAAAATGCTACTACCTTTATAGCCTTTTTTGCAGCCCATCCAACTACAAATCCAATAACAAATCCACTACCTATATCTGGAAAAAATTGAGTAATATCCATAAATAATCACCTTACTAATTGCATTAATTAAAAATTTCTTTAGCTTATAATATATAAAAAAGTTTCTTCTAAGAGTGATGTCTATGAAAACATACATTGGGAAGATTCATTTAAAATGGTGTAAAAACTGCAACATTCCATTATTAGGAAGAGTTTGTGAAGTTTGCGGTTCAAAAGCAGAGGAAGTAGAATTAACTCCCCCCGGAGACCCAAGATTAGGATTTCAGTATGATATTGACTTTATAAATAAAATTATAGAAGAAGAATTTGGAGCTAAAAATGTGTTAAATGGAAAAATTATTTTACTAAATAAACTTCCGGGTAATGAGGAAGCTTACGAAGTTATAGTCGATGGAGAAGTTAAATACCTAATTTACTTTGATGAAAATAAGGAAAGATGGAAAATTAAGTTAAAATTAAATGGAGCAAGGGATTTGATAGAAAAAGGGGCTTATAAAAAAATAATTAAAATAAAAAATGATGTTGTAGAAGTTTTGAAAAATAGAAAGGGTTCTGTTTTAAGACCTGGGATAGTTGAATTTACAGATGATATTGAAGAAAGAGATGATGTAATAATAGTTGATGAAAATAATAGAGTTGTAGGTGTAGGATTAGCAACTGTTTCATCTGAAGAAATAAAAAACATGGAAAAAGGTAGAGTTGTTAAGGTTAGATTTTTTATTAAAGATGATGAAGAAAATTATGAAATTAGAAAGGTTTATGATAGCTTAGAGGAAGCATTTGATTTAATGGTTAAAGCTAATAAAGGAGTTATAGATGCATTTGAAAGAAATGCCCTTGGATTTATAAAAAACACTTATGAAAGAATAAAAAAGCCCGTTATGGTAGCATTTTCTGGAGGGAAAGATAGTTTAACCACCTTAATTTTAACATTAAAAGCTTTAGGAAAAGATATTGATGTTATATTTATTGATACCGGCTTAGAATTTGAGGAAACGTTAAAAAACGTTGAAGATGTTGAAAAGCATTACGGCATTAAAATAATTAAATTAAAAGGGGAAAATTTCTGGAAAAAAGTTAAAGAATATGGCATTCCAGCAAGAGATTATAGATGGTGCTCTGAGATTTGTAAATTAGAGCCATTAAAGAGATTTATTGAAGAGAATTATGAAGATGATGTCTTGGCATTTGTTGGGGTTAGAAAATATGAAAGTTTCAATAGAGCTACTAAAAAAAGAGTTCATAGAAACACATACATTAAAAAACAAATAAATGCTCTTCCAATATTCCATTGGAGTACTTTACATGTTTGGATATATTTATTGAGAGAAAAAGCACCTTACAACAAATTGTATGAGAAAGGTTTTGACAGAATTGGCTGTTTCATGTGTCCAGCAATGGAAATGGGAGAAATGGATAAAATAAAGAGGGAGTTCCCAGAGTTATGGGAAAAATGGGAGAGGGTTTTGAGAGAATATGCTGAGAAACATAACTTGGGAGAGGAATGGATAAAGAAGGGATTGTGGAGATGGAGACATAAACTTTAAATATCCTTCCCTCTATATAGGGAAATAATTATAAAATCTTTCCCTACAAAGAGTGAAAGCATGGATGAAAGGGAAATAATTAAAGCAATCATTAAGGAGTATCAACAAAAAGAGATGCATTTAATTCCAAGAGATGTAAAGTTACCAAAAACTAATAAAGCATTAGTTATTATAGGAATTAGAAGGTCTGGAAAAACATCTTTACTTTTTGATGTGTTTAAAAAAACAAATAATGATATATTTTTCCCATTGGATGATGATAGGGTCTTTCCGCCAACAATAAAGACACTTCAAGAGATTGTAAAAGTTGGTAAGGAAATTTATCCCAATAAAAGAATAACATTCTTTTTTGATGAAATACAGGAGGTTGAAAACTGGGAGGTTGTTATAAAGAGATTGACTGAAAGAGAAGGGCATAAGGTTTATTTAACTGGTTCATCCTCTAAGTTGTTATCAAAGGAGATTGCTACACAGTTAAGAGGTAGATGTTTGAGTGTAGAGCTATTTCCATTATCATTTAAAGAGTATCTAAGATTTAAAGGATTTGAGTTTGATGATATTTTAACTGAGCAAGATAAAGCTTTAATTTTAAGATATTTGGATGATTATCTAACTTATGGTGGATTTCCAGAGGTTGTTATGGAGGAAGAGAATAGGGAAGAAATTTTGAGGGAATATTTAAGAACAATCATATTTAGAGATGTTGTTGAAAGATATGGCATAAAAAATATCCAAATTTTAAAGCTATTTGTTAAATTTTTGATAAATGCTCATACTAAAAAAATCTCTATAAACAAGTTGGTTAATTACTTTAAATCAATGGGGATAAAAGTTAGCAAAAACACTTTATATGAGTATTTAAGCTATCTAAATGATTGTTACTTTATCTTTCCACTAAAAAAATTCTCATATAGCTTAAGGGAAATAAGTCAGAGCATGTCAAAGATTTATGTTATCGATAATGGATTTATTAGGATTTTCGATATAAAGCATTCAGCTGATAAAGGGAAGTATTTAGAAAATGCTGTTTTTGTTGAGTTGAGGAGGAGGGGCTTTATTGAGAACGAAAACCTATTTTATTATGAAGATAGTGACGGAGAGGTCGATTTTTTAATTAAAGAGAATGAAGAGATAAAATGCCTAATAAATGTTTGCTATGACTTAAACTTTGATAATTATGATAGAGAGGTTAAAAAATTTGTTAAAATTGGGAAAAAGCTAAAATGCAGTAATTTAATGCTAATAACTTTTGATTGTGAGGATATTATTGAAGAGAATGGTTTTAAAATTAAGGTAATTCCATTCTGGAAATGGAGTTTATTTAAATAGGACTTTTGCAGGAATAAAATTTTTATTGAATGGAAATGCTTAAAGGCATCCAAATTCCTTATTAGATATATAAACTGCGAAAGTCCTATATCTTTCCTTATAGAGAGGGAAATAATTATAAAATGTTTACCTACAAAGAAGGAAACTTTAAGGGAGAGTATGAAAATTGGTGTCGTCATCCATGGGCCTGAAATTGTAGATAGCGGCTATGCATTAAAAATTATTAATTTATTGAAGAAGTTTGGAAAAGTTAAGGCTAAATTAGGAGGAACTATGGGAAGAGTAGCTGTTATAGACAACAACTTACAAGATATTATAGATATATCCGAAAAATTGATGCCATCTCAATCATTAAAAAAATTGGCAGATAATGATATCCTAATTTTAATGAACTATGGAAAATCAAAGATTACTGGACATACGTTTGGAAAAATTGTCGTTGAGAGGGCTAACTTAAATAAACCAATAATTCAAATTGAAAGGCCTGGAGAAGAAGATGGAACAATTATTATTTGGAATGATGACGGCTCAAAAATTGTTAAAGATGTAACTAACTATCTATCAAAAGAATTAAATTTAAAGATTGAGAGATGTATAAGTAATGGCTTAGAGGTTTGGGAAGAAAATGGAAGAGTTTTTAGAAAGGTTCATGGTGTTGATGTTGGTGAAGCAATATTAGTGAATGGTATTGTTGTTGGAAAAGCTAAAAGTAAAGAAGTTATTTTAGTTGCTGAGAATGGGGAGATAGTTGATATTATTGGAGGGGAGTTAAAAGAAGGAGGAGTTGAAAAATTAAAAAATATTGATTTAAAAAAAGCTGTAATAAAAACTGGGATTTTAAGGAGGCATCCAACAAATCCAAAAATCAAAAATAAAGAAGTTGATAAAGGTTACGTATTAATTGTTAATCATGCTGGGGAAGATGTTATAGAGATGATAAAAGATAGAGAGATTTTGGCAGTAATAACAATTGGAGACGATACTACAACAATATGCGGAGATATTTTAGCAAGATTTGGAATAAAAATTTTGGGTATTACAGATGGAGACAAGGACGATATATTAAAAAATCCAATTATATTAAAAGGTTCTGTAATATTTTTAATAAAAAATATGAGAGATGATGATGCTGGAGAAATCTTAAAGAAAAATCTAAATCTTAACAAAAAATATAGCTATCAAGAGCTTTTAGATGAAGTTAAGAAAATATTTAATGATAACAATATTTATTATGAAGAATTTGTTTATTAATTTAATTTAGCCAATAATTCCAGAAGTTTTTAGTGAGATTATAAGATTCACAACAGTTAATGCGATTGTTATATAGAGTAGAGTCTTAGTGGAATTTAATGAATTAATTATTGCTTCTTGAGTTTTTGATAATGATTTAACGCTATTGCTTAAATTTTCAATCTTTTTACTATGATTTCTTATAGTATCTTCCATGATACTATGTCTATTATTCATTTTAAGTGAAGATTCTTCTAAAGAATGTTTTATATCCCTCATTTCATTTTTAACAGTTATTATTGCATTGTATGTGTTTTCAAAAGATTCTCTCATACTTTCTGCAAAATCCAAATATTCTTTCAATTTCTTTTCTAATTCATCTAATTCTGAGATAGATACATTGATTTTTTCATTTGTTATCTTTAATCCGTAGTGTATCTCAGCAATATAGTTGTTAATCTCAGAAATTAGATTATTAAGTTTTGTTATAATTTCATCTAATATAATTTCAGTTTTTAAAACACTTGAAGAGCTTTTATCAAGTTCTTCTATTAGTTTATTTATCCAATCTGTCTGTTTATCGTTTTTCATTTCAATCACCCAAAAATGACCAAACAAAACCCCACACCACTAAATTTTAAGATAACAATAAATATTAATAATAATTTATAACTATAACATAATAAATTAATATAAATTAATTAAACGCTAACTTATTTAAAGTTTATTAAAATTTCCATCAAAATCATAACTCTTCACTAATTTTTGAAATAGGAATAACTCCCTCTCTAATTGGTATTATTTTATCATCCTCTATTTTAATAATTGTAGAAGGTTTTGAATATTTGCATTTGCCTATATCAATAACATAATCTATTTTTTTTAACACTTCCTCATCTATCTCATCTACAGCAGTAGGGCTTTCTTTTCCGGAGATATTTGCTGAAGTGGTTGTTAAAGGAACTATAGATAGCTCTCTAATAACAGGCTCATCTGGTATTCTTATGCCAATATAATCTTTAGCTACAATATCTGGAATTAATGGTTTTTTCTTTAAAATTATCGTTAAAGGACCTGGAAGAAATTTATCAATAATTTTTTTAGCTAAATCATTCACATAGGCATATTTTTCAATCTCTTTCTTATCTTTAACACATATTGATAAAGGCTTATTGAAATCTCTCTTTTTTATTTGATAAACTTTTTTTACAGCTTTTTCATCTAAGGCGTTTGCTGAAATACCATACAATGTATCAGTCCCACAGATAATGATTTTTCCATTTAGCAACTCTTCCTTTAAAAAATTTAATATTTCTGTTCTTTCTTTTTCATCAAGTTCATATATTTTTATTATTTTATTTTTTAGCTCCATAGTTCTCCCTTTAATCATTATAAAGTATTATAGCACCATATCTACAAGCCTTTACACAATCCCCACACTTTGTGCAATTCTTTTCGTTTTTAACAACAATTCTGCTATTTTCAATGTCAAAAACATTATTCTTACATGCTCTATAACATGACAAACAGTTTTTGCATTTGTTGTAATCAATCTCAATTATTTTATCTAATTTCTTTCTAATATCTTTTTTAGTATCTTTTTTGCTATTTCCTTTAAATATGCTTAAAATTTTGGATAGCATTTTATCTCACCAAAATATATAATTAAAGATATTATCCGATAACAGCATGTTTTAAAGCATCTTTACAAATACATTTTCTCTCTCCAAAATCGTAATTTATGAACTCTTCAACAACCTTTAAAATTTTATCCTCCATCTCTTTTATTGCTTCTAAAACTTCATCAACGGTTAAAATATTTTTTGATATTCCACATGCATAGTTTGTTATATTGCATAGAGATACATAGCACATTTCCAATTCTCTCGCTAAAACAACTTCAGGATAACCTGTCATACCAACAACATCTCCCCAGTTTTTATATATTTCAATCTCTTTCTTTGTTTCAAATCTCGGTCCTTCAGTGCAGACATAAACTCCTTCTCCATAAGAGAAGTTATTTTTATCTAATATAGATTTTAAGACATTTCTCAAATCTGGACAATATGGCTCTGTCATGTCAATATGAACAACCTTTCCCTCATCGTAAAAAGTTTCCTCTCTCTTTTTTGTAAATTCAATAAAATCATTTGGAATGAAAAACATTCCAGGCTTTAAGTTTTCTTTTAATGAACCAACTGAATTTATAGCTAATATTCTCTCAACACCTAATTTTTTTAAAGCATAGATATTGGCTCTATAATTTATTTTATGTGGTGGGATATTATGCTTTACTCCATGCCTAAATAACAAAACTACTTCATTTTCTTTATCAATCATAACCTTAGCTTTTCCATATTTTGTATCAATAACTTCCTCTTTATCTCCTTTTAATATTCCCGCAATCCCTGTTCCTCCTATTATACCAATCACATTATCACCAAGATATAGGATGTTAAAAATAACAAACTATAGTTTTTTGCAAAACTTATTAAAATTAAAAAGGCATATTTGAAGCTTTTCATGTATGAAGAGCTTCATACCTTCCTCACTAATTCCAAGATATTTTAACAACCATAGGGCTTCGCCCTATTGGTA
Source organism: Methanocaldococcus bathoardescens (assembly GCF_000739065.1). Classification (GTDB taxonomy): domain Archaea; phylum AGJL01; class Methanococci; order Methanococcales; family Methanocaldococcaceae; genus Methanocaldococcus; species Methanocaldococcus bathoardescens. The sequence goes on from NZ_CP009149.1 coordinate 520,210, forward strand.
TACCCAGTAATTTTTTGATGAAACTTTTTCTAAAAGTTTCTTTCAAGACATTTTGCAAAAAACTATAAAATAAGTTCATTAAATAGCTTAAAATAATTTTCTATTCTAAAAATCTACAAAAAATTTTTATTAAAAACTTTAAAAAAGGCATTTTTAAATGAAATTAATTTATTGAAATTAATTTATAATGCCTTTTCACCTTCCTCTTTAGTTCTCACTCTTACAACCCTCTCAACTGGAACAACGAATATCTTTCCATCTCCTGGGTTTCCAGTTCTTGCATTTTCGCAAATAATGTCAATAACTTTATCTACATCCTCTTCTTTTACAACTAACTCAATTTTGACTTTTTGTAGCAAATCGACAATGTATTCTCTCCCCCTATATCTTTCAACTATACCTCCCTGAACTCCTCTACCCTTAACCTCACTAACAGTCATTCCAACATATCCGGCATCAGATAAAGCTTTTTTAACAATCTCTAATTTTTCAGGTCTTATGATTGCTTCAACTTTTTTCATAATTTCAACCTCATTTTGTAATTTTTTAATTATGTCTTTTAAAATCAATTTTAGGTGCTAATTATTTTTATTTTTATCTAAAAGGAAGTAAGAAACCTTATTCCTTAGTAAATTATATATTTCACCATTTCTATTAGAGGAATTAGGAAGATGGGTAGTAGGCAAGATAATTCCTACAAAATTTGTGAGGTGGAATAATGGAAGGTGTTGATGTATTCTTCTTCTTATGGGCTGCATCGTTAATATTTTTCATGAAGGCAGGGTTCATTGCGTTAGAGATTGGACAGTTTAGAGCTAAAAACGTTGCATATCATTGTGTTTTGAAATTGTTGGATTTGGCTGCAGTGTTTATTGGTTATTTGTTTATTGGTTATGGAATTGCTTATGGTTTAGAAAATATAATGCCTTTAATAACAGGAACTTTTGATGCTGATTTAGGAGCATGGTTTATGAAGATGGTTATGTTTGCTGCTGCTGCTGTAACAATTATAACTGGTGGTGTTGCTGAGAGAATAAAAATCCTTCCTTACTTTATAGGGGCTTTAATTGTTGGAGGTATTTTGTATCCAATTGTTGAACACTTGGTTTGGGGCGGAGGTTTTGCAAACTTAGGAATAAACTTCCACGACTATGCAGGAAGTGGTGCTGTCCATTTATTTGGAGGATTGGTAGGTTTAATGGCAGCTTATGTTTTAGGTCCAAGAATTGATAAATATGTTAATGGAAAACCACAGGCAATTCCAGGACATAACATTCCAATAGCTGTTTTAGGGGCATTTATTTTAGCATTTGGATGGTATGGATTCAACATTGGTAGTGCCGCAAGTATAGCAAACGGTGTTGAGTTAGCAAGTGTAGCTTTAGCAACAACAATGGCTTTAGCTGGAGGTATTATAGGAGGGTCTTTAAGCTCAAGAAACGACCCTCTCTACACAGCTAACGGTATGTGTGCTGGTTTAGTAGCTGTTTGTAGTGGAGTTGATTTATTCACACCAATTGGGGCATTTATAGTTGGTTTGTTGGCTGGAATTCAGCAACCATTCACATATAAGTTTATTGAAGAGAAGTTAAAGATTGACGATGTTTGTGCTATAGGTCCAGTCCATGCTATGAGTGGTTTAATTGGTGTTATATGTGCTGGAATTCCATTCTTATTGAAAAATGGGGCTGAAGTTTCATTTATTGGACAGGTAATTGGAGCTATTGTTATAGCATTAGTTGCAATTGTCGGAGGGTTAATTATTTATAAGGGATTAGATTTAACAATTGGTCTAAGAGTCAGCAAAGAAGAAGAAAAAATTGGTTTAGACACTGCAATATTGCAAACAACTGCATATTCAGAAGAATAAATTCTTAAAATTCTTATTATTTCTTATTATTTTATCCATTCTGATATTAATTTTTTTAATTGCTAACCGATTTCCTTCGATAAAATATTTATATGATTTTTAGATTTTAGATATTCAGCCAAAATAACAATTTAAATAATAATACTTTATATTTGTGAGAACATGGAGCTTATGATAGCTATTGGTTATCTTGGGTTAGCTTTAGTCCTTGGTTCTTTAGTAGCAAAAATTGCAGAAAAGTTAAAAATTCCAGATATACCGTTATTATTGTTGTTGGGTTTAATTGTAGGTCCTTTTTTACAAATAATACCATCAGAATCAGCTATGAAAATTTTTGAATATGCGGGGCCTATAGGGTTGATATTTATTTTATTAGGTGGAGCATTTACGATGAGAATTTCATTACTTAGAAGAGTTATAAAGACAGTTATAAGATTGGATACAATAACGTTTTTAGTTGCATTATTTGTTTCGGGGCTTATTTTTAATATGGTTTTAAACCTCCCTTATACCTCTCCTGTTGGATATTTATTTGGAGCTATAACATCTGCAACAGACCCAGCAACATTAATTCCAGTATTTTCGAGGGTTAGAACAAATCCTGAAGTTGCTATAACGTTAGAGGCAGAGAGTATTTTCAACGACCCATTGGGTATTGTATCCACAAGTGTTGTTTTAGGATTAATTGGTTTATCATCCTCAACAAATCCAGCGATTGATTTAGTTGTGCTTGCTGGAGGAGCTATTTTTATTGGAATATTATTAGCTAAGATATATGAAAAAATAGTTATACATTGTGAGTTTCATGAGTATGTTGCCCCATTAGTTATTGGAGGGGCAATGCTTATTTTATACGTTGGAGATGACTTACTGCCAAGTATTTTTGGCTATGGATTTAGTGGATACATGGCTATTGCTATAATGGCTTTATGTTTGGGAGATGCACTATTTAAAATGGCTGAAAAACATGAGGATTATGAGTATGTTGTTAGATTCTGTGATGATTTATCTTTATTAGCAAGAATATTCATCTTCGTGTTTTTAGGAGCATGTATAAAGTTGAGTATGTTGGAGAGTTATTTCATTCCGGGCTTGTTGGTAGCTCTCGGCTCTATATTCTTAGCAAGACCTCTCGGTGTTTTTATTGGGTTAGCTGGTTCAAAACATTCATTTAAAGAAAAATTATATTTTGCTTTAGAAGGGCCAAGAGGGGTTGTTCCAGCTGCTTTAGCTGTTACTGTTGGTATAGAGATTTTAAAGAATGCTGATAAGATTCCATCATCAATAACAAAGTATATCTCACCAACAGACATTGCAGGAACAATAATTATTGGAACATTTATGACTATATTGTTGAGTGTTATCTTAGAAGCTTCATGGGCGAGGGTTTTAGCATTAAAATTGTTAGGAGAGTATAAACCAAAATACAAAGAGGAGATACATCATCATTAATTAAAATTTAATTATTTTTGTTGGTGAAATTAATGATTATTGAAGGTAAAGTAGTTTCTGGACTTGGAGAGGGAGGATATTTCTTATCTCTTCCACCTTACAAAGAGGCATTTAAAAATATTCTTGGCTTTGAACCTTATGAAGGGACGTTAAATCTAAAGCTAAATAAAGAATTTAATATAAATAAATTTAAATATATTGAAACAGAGGATTTTGAATTTGAAGGTAAAAAATTCTTTGGAGTTAAGATTTTACCAATAAAGATATTAATAAATAATAAAGAAATAAATGGGGCAGTAGTTGTGCCGAAAAAAACATATCATAGTAGTGACATTATAGAGATAATTGCTCCAATAAAACTTAGGGAGCGGTTCAATTTAAAAGATGGAGATGTCATAAAAATACTAATTAAGGGAGATAAAGATGAATAATGTAGAAAAAGCTATAGAAGCATTAAAAAGGGGAGAAATTATCTTAGTTTATGACTCAGATGATAGAGAAGGAGAGACCGATATGGTTGTTGCTTCTCAATTTATAACACCAGAGCACATAAGAAGAATGAGAAAGGATGCTGGAGGGCTAATTTGTACAGCTTTACATCCAGACATTTGTAATAAATTGGGTATTCCATTTATGGTTGATATATTAGAATTTGCATCTCAAAAATTTAAAGTTCTGAAAGAGCTTTACCCAAATGACATTCCTTACGATGAAAAATCATCATTTTCAATTACAATAAACCATAGAAAGACATTTACAGGAATTACTGATAAAGATAGGGCATTTACAATAAAAAAATTAGCTGAATTAGTTAAAGAAGAGAGATTTAATGATTTTGGAAAGGAATTTAGAAGTCCAGGGCATGTAACTTTATTAAGAGCTACTGAAGGGCTGGTTAAAAATAGACAAGGGCACACTGAAATGACTGTAGCTTTAGCAGAGATTGCTAATTTAGTGCCTATTACAACAATATGTGAAATGATGGGTGATAATGGGGAGGCGATGAGCAAAAATGAAACAAGAAAATATGCTGAGAAGCATAACTTAGTTTATCTAAGTGGAGAGGAGATAATTAATTACTACTTAGAAAAATATCTAAAAGAATAAAAATTCTGGAGAACCAATTATTTTATTTTTTCTTAATTTTTGATTTTTTGTGATTTTTAACATTTTTAATGGGAGATATAATGGACAGGCATGTAATGGAAGCTTTGGGAAAGGCAAAGGTTATTATTGAAAATGGAAAAATAGTTGAAGTTACAGAACCAAAAATAAAATACTGCCCACTGTTTGCTAAACATAGAGGAATAAAGGAAATAACAAAAGAAAGTATAAAAGAAAATATAGAATTTAGAATAAAAGATTTTGGATTATTCACAAAAAATAGGATTGTTGAAGAAGATAAATTTATAGTTCCTTTTGGAGCCTCCGAAATTTTAATGAGTGCATTAAAAAGAAAAGTTGTAGATGTTGCTGTTATTGTATCTGACTGTGCTGGGACTGTTATAACTGCAAATCCAAATTTAGTTCAGGGACTTTGTGGAAGAATTTCTGGGATTGTAGAAACTTCTCCAATCCTGGAAGTTATAGAAAAGATTGAAAAAGCTGGAGGTATTGTTTTAAATAAAAAAACTGCTGAAATTAATCAATTTGAAGGTGTTAAAAAAGCTATTGAGTTAGGTTATAAAAGAATAGCTGTAACTTTAACAAACTTAGAAGATGCAAAGAAATGCAAATCATTAGAAAATGATGAAATAAAAATATTAACTTTTGGCGTTCATTTAACTGAAATTGAGGAGAGTAAAGAAATAGCCAAATATTTTGATTTAGTAACTGCCTGTGCATCAAAGGTTTTAAGAGAAAAATTGAAAGGTAAAATAAAAGCACAAATTGGAAAAACTATCCCAATATTTGCTCTATCTGACTTTGGAAAAGAGATTTTATTAGAAAGAGCTAAAGATTTAGATAACATATTAATAACTATTGAAGATTTGCCAGCATTAAGTGATAATCAGCCAAAGCCTCTGATTTAAATAATTTCAAACTTTTAGATTTCTATACGGGTTATTTACTTCCACTTCGCTATTTTCTTCTAATTTTGAGTATTATTTACCTCTAATGTTATATTTAATGTATTATTTAATATGGATTCATTTACCAATGAGTTATTAATTGTAGCTTCAACTTCCTGTTTTTCTTCACTTTCATATTCAGATTCGCTTTCTTTATACTTGTGTCCATATTCATACTTGTATTCGTATTCATATTTACTTCCATTTTCGTATTCATACTCTACTTCGGTTTCATTCTTTATTTCCTCTTCATCTCCTTCATCTTTCTTCTTGTTCTTTACTTTCACTTCTAATTTTAATTTTTCGTCCTTACCTTTTACATGTAATTTAAGTTTTATTTTTACCATTTCTTTGTTTTCAATCTTTAACATTAACTTATATGCATCATCATAATCTTTCTCTTTAAGCATTTCCTCAAGGTCTTCTAACTCATCTTCCAAATCTTCAGTATCTACACCTTGCTTTTTCAAGACTTTGATTTTTGCTTTTAATTGTTTTATTTTATTTTCCAAAACCTTTTCTAATGCATGTTCAGGGACTACATTTACTTTTACTTTAACTCCATGCTTTTCTAATTTCTTTGCAATGCCTGTTAAATTCACTGCTGGACTCTCAACAACTTCAACCTCTTCAGGTTCCAATTCATCCACATTAACTGTTAAGTTTACCCCATTTGTCAATATAACTATGGTATCTTCACTAATGTTGACTAAAACTCCAGAATTTCCATGAACAACAACTACTTTTTTCTTTTCTTTTAACTTTTCTTTGAATTTTTCTATAACTTCTTTGTTTGTCTCATATCTGTCCTTACCTGCAACTCTTTCAACTTCAATACCAAGATTTTCTAACTTTTCAACGTATTCTTCAGGAACGGCTACAGGCCCTCCAATAATTATAACTTGCTTTGGGTTTAATTTCAATATCTCATCAACTACACTCTCGTTGTAAATCCCCCAAGGTGTTACAACAACTTTTGTATCGTTAAATAATGAAGCAATGTTCATTGCACTTAAGTAATCTGCCTGGTTGTCACTTACCAATATAACATTTGTTGCAGATACTGCAGGGACCAATAAGGCGAGTAATAATAAAAGCAGTTTTTTCACCATTTTCATCACCAATAAAGTATTTTTAAATTTTTATATTTTAAAATGCATTATTTTAACCATTTTTACAATTAGAATTATGTTATCATGGTTAAAATAGATTATTCTCTGTCATAAGTTTCGTACTAAAAAACAAAAATCCAAATATAAAAATAGATAAAAGACAAAACAATTATTTATCTTCAATCAACTCAATTACAGCTTTTTTTAATGATTTTCCATTTGGACAGTTTATTTTTTCATTTAGAATCTGTTTTATTTTGTATTTTTCTCCTTCTTTTATCCCATCAGGATTGCAAAAGTTATAATACTCACAATCAAAATTCTCACAAGCTATTGGTTCGTGATTTAAAACAACCCCTTCAAGTGCTTTTTTTGACTCAATCATAATTGTTAAATCAGCTAACACTACCTCAACTACCTTAACTCCTCCCTCATGAACCATACAAGGATGGTTTGCTGACCTAACTGAAATTATTTTATATTTCCTCCCAGCTTCCAAATTTCCATGGCATAATCTTTTAAACTTACAATTTTTACACTCTTCAATCTCGCCTAAATAGATAAATTCTCCTCCCGTCTTTGCTAATTTGCTACCAATTAAGGTTATTTTGCTCTCTTTGCTCATGATTATCCCAAATCATAATTATAATATAAAATATAACAAAACTTTAATATCAAGTCCTAAAATAAATGTGTTTCTATAGTTAATCATCAAAAATTTATTATAAATAAAGAATGTTTAATAGGACTTTCGCAGGAATAAAATTTTTAAAGGAAAGTTGATGCCTTTGGCATCTAAGTTCCAAAGAGTATATATAAACTGCGAAAGTCCTATTTAAAAACCCTTAAAGGGGCTTTTATATGTTCAATATAAATATAGTTAATTTGATGATTGACCATATTTTCCAAAGAATTTAGATGCTAACTCTAAATAATACCTTCCAAGCTCTTCCCTAAAATAATTTAAATCAAGATATTTGGCTTTATGGTCTTCTAAGTAAATAGCTCTATCTCCTAAAGCAGTTAATAAATCCAACGAACTTGTTACTATAATAAAAGAGCTATCTCCAAGTTTTTCCCTATTTTCCATGATTATTTCAGATAATGACTTAACACCTTCAAACCACTTACTTAAAACACCACTAACCAACAAATTTACAGCCGAGTTGTCTTCATCTATCAAAATAAGCTTAGTTTTATTTTTTATAGACCTCTGTATTTGGTAAGCCATATACATTGAACCAGAAGCAGTTCCATAAACAGCTTTTGGACTTCCTTTAATTCCTGAAGGTAGCTTTTGGAAAAATAGACTTATATCTTGCCCACTCATCTCCATACTCCCTGTTGATGCTTTGGATAAGCTTTTAGTAGTTATAATAAACTCTCTCCCATCTCCAATTAGGTGGTCGTCTCTTCCACTATCTATTGCCTGTAGAAGGGTTGTTTTCCCCTGAGCATTTCTTCCAGTGATTATAAATATCTCTCCCTTCTTTATTCCCAATCCTTTAACTTTCTTACCATATTTAAGCTCTATCTCTATTGGTTCAAGTTCTTCTGGACATTCAAATGGAATATTTACCTCTTTAGGTCCTGCTATTCTATAATGTCTCCTAACATCAGTATATTTTCTTGCTGGCTTTGAATCATTAGATATAAAGCAAACTAAACCAAGTTCATCCAATTTGTCCCTAAGATATTTTTGATTTATTATATTTTTAGCTTCATCAATTAATAAATCAATTGAAATGTTTTTAATAAATTTATCTAAGTCATTGCAAAGCTCATTGATTTGTTTAACAATCTCTTTAGCGTCTTTTTCTTTAAAAATCATCCTAAGTATTAAATATATCTTATCTCCTTCAATGTAGTTGTATTTGTCAGCTCTCCACAAATCATACCCTAAATTTAAATCACAATTCACTACAGTTAAGGGTTCATATAAAGCTTTATAGATTCTACCAAAATATCCAGCTAATTGTAAGAATCTCTTTTTCTTAATTATTTCCTGCTTTATTTCTTCAATAACTCTTTGTGTAGCCCCCTCTATTCCCTCTCTATATTCAGAAAGTTTTAAAAAATTTTTATTTTCAAAAACAAATGGAAGAACTACCTTTATATTACCGTCTGGCTGTTTTACAGCATAATATAATCTATTTTTGTTACTTTTGGTTAAAAGAGATGTATTTAGAAATTCATTCCCTTTTAAATTGTTTATAATCTCATCTACAAACATAATGACCCCTTAAATAATAAATAGTGCCTCTCAGACAGTGCCGATATCTTCATCCCAAAAAGGTCGGTGGGGGTAACTTTCATCATTGAGGCATTATGAATTATCCAAACAACTCATTAATATTTTTTCCTTGTTTAATATCTTTTCTGTATGCTTCTAATAACAGATTCTTTTCTCCTAAAAACTCAGCAACTGTTTTAAAATCAACGTTTATTTTTTCCCTAAACTTTTTATCTCTTAATAAGTGATGGTCAATTATAAGCTCAGCCCCTGTATTTTCAACTATGCATTTTAAATTTTCGTTAGTTTTTTCTAAGTTTTTCTTTCCGTATCTGTGCATTAAATATGTTGGTGGCCCTCCTATAAGTATTAGGTTAGGTTTTTCTTTAATTATATACTCTCTAATATCATCAAACAATATTCCTTGAGTGTCAGAAGTGTGCATAAACTTAAAATTGCCTTCTTTAACTGTTGTTATTAAAACATATCCTAACTTATCATCTCTCCCGTGTGGGAATGGTGGGGAAAATTTTATTTCTGTCTTTCCAAATTTAAAGGTTTTGTTGTCAGCAAATTCTATCTTTTTTGCAATATCTTTAGCATTTTCTAAGAATTTTTTTGCTCTATCCATTTGGCTTTTATTTATAAATTCAGTAGGATGCTTTATTAACAAAATCTTATCTTTATATAGTTCTTTAGCATAATCCTTTGACTCCAAGTATATGTCATCAAAAAATGGTGTATAATGGTCGTAATGGTAGTGAGAAATTGTTATAATGTCACATTTTTTTGCATAGTCATTAATTTTATTTCGCATTTCTTTCAATTTCTCAAATTCTACATCATTTGGTTTTAAACCATATCTATCTGGTGCTAAAGCAACTCCAGGGTCTATTAAAATCCCCACATCCTTTGTTTTAACATAAGTTGCCAAAGACCTAACTCCTAAGCTTTCAGAAGCTAAAGGAATAATCTCCATAGTCTCACCAACATGAAAAAATAATAAAGTAAATTTTTAAGCCCTCATCTTAAAGAAATCGCTTAATTTAACTTGCTTACTTTTGTCATTCTCAAATATTGAATTTATTCCCTCCCTAATAATTTTTAATCTTTGTTTTATATAATTATTTACATTGTATTCTTCAGCCATTTTCTCTGCAACATCCATATATTTCTCAACTGCTCCTTTTGAGACAGTTAATATTAAGTTAGAGCCACATTTTGGACATTTTCCTCTCAATGGAATTCTTCTATATTTAGCTCCACACTTACATCTCACAGCCTGTCTTGAGAAAGCTCTTAAATTTCCAATCAAATCAGGGATAAAGTGAGATTGTATCACTTTTTCAGCAACATCTCTCTCGTCTGTAGCTCTAATCTTTTTAGCTACTGAAAGTTGGGAAGTAGTTTTTTCTAACATTGAGCCTAAGGTTTTGTAAGCACAAATTTTCGGCCCTAAATCAATTCTTGAAGTTTCGTGTGTATAGCCAATCCCCTCATATTGCTCTGGCTTTCCTAATCTATCTTCAACAGTCTCCATAAACTCCTTAACTTCTTTTGGTGAAGGCATTTCAAGGGTTTTTTCATAAAATTCTAAAGGATAGCTCCACATTGTATCCATGTTATGAACTTCCCCATCAACTTCCTTTGGGTCTAAGATTGTTGTTAATACCAGTGGTGCATCCATCTGTCCTCCTCTTTTATCTGGCAGGAATTTTTTAGAGAAGTTCAAAAACGCGTCTAATAGCAAAAAGAAAGAATCTTCGTCGCCGTCACAGTTTCTTCTCTTTGCAGCGTGGAAATAAGGGTGAGCATATCCAACATTCGCTTTTGTGTATCCAATAATTCTTCCAACCATTCCTGCTGATGTGTGAGGTGCCATACCAATAACTAAATGCCCAATTAAATCCTCTTTTTTCTTTACATTGTAAAATCTCTCCATATTATAAAATTTCTCCAATAAATCATCTATAAAGTTTGCTACCTTGACAAAATACTCTGCACAACTTTCTGGAATAATTACATCTTGTGGCTTTAGCTCAACAACTTGCTCTCCATCAACCAATTCATTGCCATAAATATCTTTGTCATAGCCAAGTTCTCTCAATTTTTCAACAGTAACGTTTATTTCATTTGGTTTAAAGTGAGTTACTGGCACATCTGTACAATCAAATCTTGTAGTTCCATCTTTAAAGACATAAACCTCATTCATCGCCCTCAATATAGCTTTTTCTAATGGCTCAACAATTTTCTGCTTTGAAGTCATCCCTTTAATACACTTTACATCTCCTGGCTTATTTATTCCCAATCTCTTTAAAGCAGCATACCAATAATCTTTTAATGGGGCTTTAATTTTTCCAAAGGTATCTAATTCTACCTTAGTTCCACAGAATGGACAGACTCTATATAAAGAGATTTTTCCACAATTTGGACATCTTGTGTAAGAAACATCAATATCATCCGTGTTATTCTCTTCAACTGCCTTGTTTATCAATCTAACTTGCCCTCCAGCATTACCTATTGGGAACAGCCCATTAACTGGGGGCTTCATTTTTCTTGGTGCTGCCTTCTCTGGCCTTCCCATCCTTGCTCCAACATAGACATAGGTGTTTCTTCTAACTTCAAAAGGTGATAATAAGTTTATGAGATGCATGCTATTTTTGGCTGTTTTTAGAATTTCATCTATATTTTCAACTAAATCTTTTTTATTTTCAACATCAAAGCCCAATGAGTAGAGTAAAGGATAATATTCTTTAATTATAACCTTTTTATTTCTAACTAAATGACAGCAACCAATTAATTCTAAAATTCTTTTTGCTTTTTTGTCATCTTCTGTCTCTAAATCAACAATCCAAACCTTTTTCTCTTCAAAATTATCTTCTTTTCCTTTTAACAGCCAATTTCTTAATAAGATTATATCTTCCTTGCTAACATCGTGCCAATGGTATGTAAATCTTGGATGCAATGGAGTTTTTGTTTTTAAAGCAAATTTAACAGCTTCTTCAGGCTTTGGATTTTTTATGAACTCTTTATCGTACTCTATATTATTAGCTATCAATAGCTTCTCATACCACTCTTCACACCAACAGCTTGGCAATAAAGGATGATTATTCTCTAAGAAATCCCCATAATTAACTAAAACATCTCCTAAGAATAAAATTTCCTCAACTCTATCTCTAACCTCTATAGCTTTCTCTATTGTATCAACTCTAATAACATCTCCATTTTTTAGCTTGACAATTGGTGGTTCAATACTATCAACTGGCACAACGCAAGTAGCTTTTCCCGGCCTCTCAGTTTTTAGCTGAGTTCCAACAGCCATGAATTCATCTACCAAATACATTAAAGCAGGGTGAAATCCTTGAGTAGCAAAGCCAGTGTTTCTACTTCTTCCATATCTCAACCTAAATCCTCCAACCTTTGATGGATGGGCAAATACTGGTCTTCCAGCAATAACTTCACTTATAAACTTTTTATTTGCCTCTATCTTAACATCTCTCCAGTATCCACTTATCTCTTCTTCCTCTTCTTCTATTTCTTCTTCATCTACTTTTTCCTCCTTTTCTTCTTCTTTTTCTTCTTTTTTACTCATTAAATCCTTAAGCCAATCCCATCCTTCTATTCCTAATTTATCAACATGTCTCAATATTTTAGGAGCTTTTAGCAAGACCCCCTCAACCAAAACTAATAATGCCCCTCCCCTTAGTTGGTTTGTCTCTACCCTCGGCAAATCCCTATGCCCAGAAACTTCTACATCATCAGTAGCCTCTCCAGTAATCTCTATAGGGATATTTCTTATAGCTGTTCTAATCTCATCAGCTGTTGGGTTGTATTGGAAGCTCCCAACTTCTGATTGGTATAGCTCAACCTCCTCAACATATCTTTCAATCTCATCCTCTGTTGGTTTATATCTATCTAACCCCATTGCCTTTCTAACAAAATCTCCAACTAATACAGATAAAGCTTGAGCAGTCCCTCCAGCACTTCTTATAGGCCCTGCATAATAGATAGCTAAATATTCAGTTCCATCTGGGTTTTTCTTTATTTTAACATCTGCAATTCCCTCTAATGGTGCAGCAACAATCCCTTCAGTTAATACAGCCAATGCAGTTCTAACTGCTTGCTCAGCTTTCTTTTCCTTATCAAAGTTTCCAAATTTTCCTTCTACAATTTCTTTAGCTATTTCCAACGCAGCTGGCTCTTTACCTAACTCTTTAACCAATTCTCTAATTCTCTCAGCCACGCCTTTCGGCCCAACTAATCCCTCAACCCTATCAGCCATATCAGCAGCTAAAGGAATTTCAACTTCATCAACTGGGTCAAATCCTTTTTTTCTACACTCTTCAGCTATTTTGTAAATTTTTTTAACTTCACTAACAATGTTTTCAAAATATTTTTTCATGTTTTCAGAGCATGCAACATGAACCATAACAATCACGTAGTTAAATATTTTTGAAATTTGATAATTTTCTTTCACTTATTTTATTCTCAACTAAGTATAAGATATTTACCATTTATAAATTAAATTCAAATATTTGCAACTAATAGAAATTATCTAAAAATTTAAAGGAATAAACATAAAAGAGAAACCACATAAAATAAAATAGATAACATTAACACATATTATGGGCACTAAATATTTTTGGGGGATTGTAATGTTAACTGGTTTAGTTGTGGCTTTATCTTTCGTAATATATTTAATAATCATACCGTGGATTGTTGGCTGGGCTATACTAAATAAACAGTATGGTAAAGAAATTGATTTTATAAGTTCCTATTATTTTTTAGACAAAAATTTAACAAAATCTGAAAAAATAAAAATAGAAGTCATTAGAGCTATTTTAACTGTTCCAATATTTCTTATTTATCTTAAACTATCAAAGATAGATGCTTTATTAGGATTTTATGAGTTAATATTTGGAGTGATAATAATAGGAACGATTAATTTTGTCCTACTAAGACATTACTTAAAAAATAAAGAAATTCATATAATTCCTATCATTGAAAAAAGCAAAAATTGAGGGAAACTATGAAACCAACTGCTTATTTCTGTATGGAATTTGCAATCCATCAACCTTTAAAAACCTATGCTGGAGGGTTAGGATTTTTAGCCAGCTCACATTTTAGGGCTGCTAAAAGATTGAATCAACCTCTTGTGGGGGTTTCAATATTATGGAGTTATGGATATTACGACCAATTGAGAGATAGAGAAGGGAAAATGAAAGTTGAATATATAAGAAAATACTATGATTTTTTGGAAGATATTAATTTAAAAGTCCCAGTTACAATAAATAACAACACTGTATGGGTTAAAGCTTATAAATTAGAAGAAAATGTTTTTGGAACATGCCCTATTTATTTTCTAACAACAGATATTCCAGAAAATGATGATTTCTCAAGAACTATAACTCATAAATTGTATGATGCCAACAACATACTTCATATAGCTCAACAGATTGTTTTGGGTATTGGAGGATATAAGGTTATAAAAGAATGTGAAAACGTAAAGCTTTTCCACATGAATGAGCCTCATCCTTTACCTTTAGTCTTTAAGATGATAGAAGAGTATGGACTTGAATATACAAGAGAACATGCTGTTTTCACTACTCACACACCTTTACCAGAAGGAAATGAAACCCAAGACATAAATTTATTAAAATCCATGGGGTTCTTTGGAAATGTTGATGTAAAATTAGCTGAAAGATTGGGAGGAAATCCATTTAACTACACAGTTTGTGCCTTAAGAACTTGTAAGAGAGCCAATGCTGTCTCTAAAAAGCATAAAGAAGTCTGCGATAGAATGTGGAGTTGGGTTAAAGATAGATGTGAAATAATAGCTATAACAAATGCTCAAGATAGATACTATTGGCAAGACCCTGTTATTAGAGAGGCCGCAAAAAAATATGACATAGATATGTTGAGAGAGAGAAAAATGGAATTAAAAGAAATTTTGTTTGAGGAGGTTGCTGACCAAACTGGTAAATTGTTTAAGAAAGATAGATTAACTGTTGTTTGGGCAAGGAGATTCACAGCTTATAAAAGACCACATATATTGCTTCATGATGAGATGAGATTACTCGAGTTATTAAAAAAGAAAAAAATACAGGTTATTTGGGCTGGAAAACCACATCCTAATGACCACAACATGATAGCAACATTCAATTGGATTGTATCAAAAACAAGGGATATGAAAGGAGCTACTATACTAACAGGTTATGAATTAAAGCTGAGTAAGATGTTAAAGCAGGGTTCAGATATATGGCTTAACACACCAAAACTAAATCATGAAGCTTCTGGAACATCTGGAATGACAGCATCTATGAATGCCTCTATTCACATGAGCACCTTAGATGGATGGCATGTAGAATGGGCTAAGATGTATCCAGACGATAGCTTTACAATTGGTGATGGAGTTAGAGATGATGATGCCTATGTGGCTAACTGCATTTACAATTTATTAGAAGAGGTTGCTGATATGTATGATACTGAAAGATGGTGGATGAAAGCTTGTAACTGCGTTAATCATATTGTCGAATATTTTGATGCTGAGAGAATGGCTAAAGAGTATGCTGAGAAACTCTATAAATAAAATTTTGGTGATTTAATGATAATTTCCCACATCTCTTTAAGTGATAAAATAACTCTCCTAACTTATGGATGTAATTTTAAATGTAAATACTGCTTTTTCAAACCCTTATCTTGTAAAAAATATTCAGTAGATGAGATTTTAAATAAAATTTTAGAAGTTAATGAGAGTTATAGATTGAATAAAATTTTAATTGCTGGTGGTGAGCCAACATTACAAAAAGATTTACCTGAACTAACAAAACTATTAAAAGATGAAGGTTTTTATCTTATGCTTTCTACAAATGGATATTATTTGAAAGATATGCTTGATAAACTTGAAGTTGATGAAATACATATTGATGTGAAGGCTTATGATGAAAATAAACATATATATTTAACTTCCTGCTCTAACAAAAAAGTTTTAGATTGTATAAGTTATATAGGCAAAAATAAAGATGAGTTTAATTTTAAAGTTGAAATAGATACAGTTTTAATTCCAAATATTGTTGATTTAGATGAAATTGAAAAAATAGCTAAGTTTTTAAGTAATTGGGATTTGCCTTATAGAATTACAGGATATGTAAAATATAACAACAATTTAAATGCAGAAAAACCAAATGAAGCTAAAATATTAAAAGCAAAAGAAATTGCTTTAAAATATCTTTCCAATGTATCTTGCTCCTTAGATTTTAGGAGGCATAAAAAATCCAAAAAGATTATTATTTAATTATTTTTAATTTAATGTTAGTTCAGTTTATAACTACTTCTCATCTTCTTTTATACCAATAACTTCTAATATCTTAGCCCTAATTGCCTCTTCAACCAATTTCCTCAAAGCTTCTTTATCAGACACTGCTTTAAATATTCCTAAAGGAATTTTAGCAGCTGCAGCTGTTTGATGTCCTCCTCCACCAAATGCCTTATTTAATATCTCTCCAAGATTTAACCTTAAATCTTTAGTTCTTGCAGATATGTGAATTTCATCTCCAACAATTCCAAAGACGAATGTTGTAGAAATTCCTTCCATCTTTAATAAGAAATCAGCTGCTTTTGGTAGAGCATCTCTGTTGCTTATTTCACCAACATAAGCTAAAGCTATATTTCCTTTAACAACTCTTCTATTCATTATTGCTCTTGCTAAAACTTCCATTACTTCAGTGGAAATTTCTGGATTCTCTATCATATTTAAGAGAGTAGCATCTATATAGCCTTGAAGATAGGCAGCTGCTTCAAAATCTAATTTTGATGTTTCTCTTTTAAAGTAATCAGTATCTGATTGTATTCCATAGAATAAAGCTGTTGCTAAGTTCCTTGACGGCTCTATTTCCAATTCCATAAGATATTGTGTTAAAATAGAAGCAGTAGCCCCAACCTCTGGTCTAATATCCATATATTCAGCAGTTAAATCAGCATTATTGTGATGGTCTATAATTATATCAATGTTTGGAGGCTCTACTGGTAGTTGTTTTAATGTAGATGTATCTACAACTGCAATAACACAATAGTCATTTATATCTATATCATTGATATTTAGAAGATTTACCCCCAATAAATTAACCATTGCTTTATTTTCATCATAGCCAATACTTCCTCCATAAGCAATGTCTGCATCAACACCCCATTTTTCAGCAATTGTTTTTAAAGCCATTGCACTTGCTATTGCATCAGGGTCTGGATTTACATGTGTTAATATTAGAAGAGGTGCTTTTTTCTCATCTTCAGTTTTTTCTAACCTTATGCATTTTTTCTTACCTTCTATTAATACAGATTTTAGCTGCATTAATTTTCTTTTTAATTTTGCATCTTCAACTTCCTTTGCAATATCCTTAGCTCCACTCTCTAAGATATTTATGATTTTATCTATATTTAACCCCATATAAAGCTCTGGATATCTTGGAATAGCCCTTGCAATTTTGTATGAGTTGGGGCTTAACTCACAAACTTTTTCAGCTATCCTTCTATTAACCTCTGGCTCGTTTGTTAATATTAATACAATATCCGCTTTATCAATTTCAGCTTTTTTTAATACTTCATCTTCAGTAGCATCACCAACAATCACTTTTACGCCTTCTTTTACCAAATCATCAGCATCATCAATGTCTTTATCAATAATTGTTATAGGTTCTTTATTTTTAATAAAATTCACAACTTTTCTACCAAAAGAACCAAAACCTATTACGGTTATCATAGTCATCACGTAAAATATTTTGTTGTTTTAGTAAAACTAATCATTTAGTAAACTAATAATACTACAGTCCATTTTTAATTATCATACATAACATAAGCATATCTCCTATTACTTATCTAAGATGGTATATAAACCTTGCCTAAAATTATTTTAAAAACTCTATCTCTATTTTGTCCTTTAAATAGTTTATTAATCTCTCAGCATATTTTAACTTTTTAATCTTTATTTCATCTCCTACAGCTATATCACTTTTTATATTAGGTCTTGAATATTTAGTTATATAAATTCCAAAATCCATTCCTCCCAATATTAGCTTCTTAGCTTTGAAATAATAAGCTAAAAAACAGCATCTATCCCCATCTGTAAATCCACCAAAATTAATTACATTTTTTAAATTTAACTCTCTATAATTTGGTATTTGACAGCTTCCAATGATATTTTTTAGTTTTGGAACATACTCTTTAATTCTTTCAATATTATCTCCATGTGCATGAACTACAATTATAGAGCCATTTTTATTACATTCAATTAGTGCTTCTAAATCTCCATCCAAATCTGAAACTATAATATCTGGAATTATGCCCTCTTCTAAAAATGCCTTACACGCTCCATCAGCCACTATTACAGGAAAATCTTTTCTTAATTCCTTCATAATTTTAATATGTTTTTTTATTGACGGTCCTGCACCAAAGATAAAAACTTCTCTACCTTCAATAATATCTTTAAGTTTATCAATAGGTATTGTATTAGCTTTCTCTAAAATATCATTTAAAATAACTGCACTTTCAACATCTTTACTTTTATCAAATCCAAAATCGTCCATAATTTCATTGTAAAATATCTCCCACTCTCTCATGTCCATATTATCACATTTAGTTATTTGGTTACTATACTTAAACAAATTCAAATCATAAACTATAAAAACGATATAACTACAACTTATATAGGATATAGCCACAAAAAAGCTATATAAAGCTATATGTTTTGTTTGGTGATAAGATGTTGAGTGTAAACAAAAAAGCTTTAGAGATTGTAAATAAAATGATAGAGAACAAAGAAGAGTTAAATATTGACGTTATAAAATTAGAAAATGGAGCTACTGTTTTAGATTGTGGGGTTAATGTTCCTGGAAGCTGGGAAGCTGGGAAGTTATATACAAAAGTTTGTTTGGGAGGTTTAGCTCACGTTGGCATCTCCTTATCACCATGTGAATGTACTGGAATAAACCTTCCTTTTGTTAAAGTAAAAACATCACATCCAGCAATAGCTACATTAGGTGCTCAGAAAGCAGGTTGGGCAGTAAAAGTTGGAAAATACTTTGCTATGGGTTCAGGACCTGCAAGAGCTTTAGCTAAAAAACCAAAGAAAACTTATGAAGAAATTGGATACGAAGATGATGCTGATGTTGCTGTTTTATGTTTAGAGGCATCAAAATTGCCAAATGAAGAAGTTGCTGATTATGTTGCTAAAGAATGTGGTGTTGAGCCAGAAAACGTTTATTTATTAGTTGCTCCAACAGCATCATTAGTTGGTTCAATTCAGATTAGTGGTAGAGTTGTTGAGAATGGAACATACAAAATGTTAGAAGTTTTAGAGTTTGATGTTACAAAGGTTAAATATGCAGCAGGTTTAGCTCCAATTGCTCCAATAATTGGTGATGATTTCGCTATGATGGGAGCTACAAACGATATGGTCTTGTATGGGGGAATAACATTCTACTACATTAAGAGCGATGAAAATGATGACATTGAAGGATTATGTAAAGCTCTTCCTTCATGCACCTCAAAAGACTATGGAAAGCCATTCATGGAAGTTTTCAAAGCAGCTGACTATGACTTCTACAAAATTGACAAAGGAATGTTTGCTCCAGCAGTTGTTGTAATTAATGATATGACAAACGGTAAAGTTTATAGAGCTGGAAAAATTAACGCAGAAGTCCTTAAAAAATCATTAGGATGGACTGAGTTGTAAATTTGCTTAAATATTCGTTTTTATTATTCTTTAAGCTTTAAAATCTCAACTATATTTTTAAATCCTTCTTCTTCACTAACTACTCTTCCTCTAACTTCTCTCAAAATCCTTTGAATTGTAAATTTATATCCTCTATTGTGTTTATGATAAATTTTTAATAATGGACAGCCATAAGATGCTTTAATTTCAATACCATTATTTTTTAATATCTCTCTTTCTTCATCTTTTGTTAAAGCAAAAAAAGATGGCAAATTAAACCTGAAAATTTCATTATCTTTATATAAAGCTAAATATCCAGAAGCTAATAAATCACCAAATATAACAAATTCAGCATTAATTTTTTTAGCATAATCTATAACGGCATTTTCAACAATTTTATGGCATCTACCACAAGGATGATATCTTCCTTCAACTACTTTCTCATAAACTTCCTTTAAATCAATATCTATAAACTCTAAATCTATGCCAATCTTCTTAGCTATGTTTTTGGCATTTTCTCTCATCTCATCTGTCATGATATATTCTGAATAGCAAGAAACTGCCTTCACATTAAAAATTTGCTTTGCTATTATTGTAGATGTTGAGCTATCAACTCCACCACTAAACGCAACAACTGCACTTGGTTTTTTATCAATAGAAACCTTATAAAACTCTTTATCTCCATTCAATCTCCTTATAATCATGTGTTTTAAAGCTTCTTTAAGCTCTATATCAATATCTAATCTTTCTAAAATTTCCAATGAATTTTTTAACCTCAATTCTTTAAGTTTCTGATTCACTTTCTCCTCTATAATCTTTTCAAACTCCATATAACCCCCTTTTATCCAACACATTATGAATTATAGTTATGCAGTGATTTGCATGCAACTCTAATGGTGATAGGGATATTTTTTTAGCTCCAATTTCTTCCAAAAATTTCTCATCCTCTTCTCCAATCCCTATGTGGTCTCCAAGTATAAAGACAGGATTTTCTATATCAACATTCTCAACATCTTTACCATCTTTGTGTAAATAATAAATATTCTTCCCTTCATTCAACTTCTCCAAAATTAAATCTCTAAATCCTAACCTCTTTACATAAATTCCTGGTGTTGATTGATTCCAGCTCTTTCTTTCTTCTTCATAAAGTTCTTCAAATTTTTTAAGAGCTTTTTTTATAAATATGGCTATATTTCTCTCATCTGGTGAAACTTTTCTTAACTCGCTACCAACAAATTTTATACAAACTGGTGGATTTGGTTGCCCATACAATACAGCATAAAAAATCACATCTCTTCTTATATCATGAGATAAAAAGAAAGCATCGCTAACACATCTGCAAAGTAAATCCAACCTTCCACAACTTCCTGGCAAATCTTTTAAATTTATATCTGATGAAGTTATTGTTTTATTTGCTTTAAATATAAACTCCCTCATAACATCCCTCCGAAACTTTAAGAAAGTTGAATGAAAATCAGAGATTTTCATAGCCCAAAGCTAACGCTTCGGTTTCATCAAAGCTAACACCTCCTCGCTTACGCTCAGAGGTGAAAATTAAAAAATTCTCTCATAGCATTCCCCTTTTTAACCTCTCAGGAACTGGATTTCTTGGTATATTGTGGTAGAGTTCTAAAGCAATATCTACAATATTTACACATCTATCTCCAAATCTCTCAATGTCCTTTAAAAACATACCAAATTGAACATAGAAGTTTAAATCCCCTCTTTTGTTTTCTAAAACTTTATTCAGCAATAACTCAAGATTTTTATGTAACTGCTCTTCAAGTTCATGAATTTTTGTTTCTTTTCTTTTGCTCTTAACAACATCTATGGCTTCAGTTAGCATCTCTTTAAGGATATTAAAGATTTCTCCAACTTCATTCTCAATATCTTCATCCAATTTAAGCCCATGAACTACCTCTTCAGCAATGTTTGCTATATAATCTCCCAATCTTTCAAGATTTGAAGCAATTGTGGCGAAAGCGTTTGCATAAGCTCCGGGTAGATATTTTAGAGCGTTCATTCCTAAGAGCATCCTAATTTCTTCTTCCATTTTATTTAATGCATAATCTTTAATGATTATATCTTCAGCTAATTTTTTATCGTGATTTTTTAAAGCAGTATAAACTAAATCTAAGTTATTTAAAAGTGTTTTTTCCATTTTTTCTAAGGTTGTTTTTATTTCTTTCATTAGGATGTATTCATCAAATTCTAAATTTATTTTATGCAATTTACTCATATCAACTACATAAGGGTGTTTAACTATTTTTTCATCTATTAATGGCTTTAAAAGCTTAGCAACATATCTTCTACTTATTCCAAGTTTTTCAGCTATTTCATCCTGTGTTTCTGGCTCTTCTTCAATAATAACTCTTATTATCCCAGCTAAAGTAGCTTCTTTACCTCTCAACATGATATCCCGTAAATTCATATTTTATGTAATTAATTACCTAACTTTCTATAAATAGTTTTTTAAAAACCATAATTAAAAATAATTAAAAATACATCTTAATGTCAAATATTTCTATTTCAAAGTAAAAAATTTTTATTCACCAAAATTAACCATAGATGAAGCAAAGTAAGGATTGGCTACTGCATGATTATGCAAATAACCAGCCAAAACCTTCCCATTAAAAATTCCATCTAAGTTATTAACAATTCCTCTCCCCCTTTCTATTTTATAAGCAAATCTCTCTTCTTTTATATTGACAAGCTTTGAATAATGAAACTCATGCCCCTTAAATTTCAATCCCTTCCTTCCAATTAAGCAATCCTCTAAAAATTCAGCTTTAACATAGCTAAGCCCTTGAACATTTTTAGTCATAACTGCTGAGCAATTTAGCAAGCCAACCATTGGCACATTATCAATTGATTTTGTTAAATACATCAAACCCCCACATTCTCCATAAATGTAGCCGTCAAATTCCCTAATACTTTCAATCATTTCTTTATTCTTGCTTAATTTTTCTTTAAAGAGTTCCGGATAACCCCCTCCAATATATAAGATATCTGCATCTGGAACTTCACTATCTTTTAATGGGCTAAAAAATTCTATTTTACCTTTATTTTCTTCTAAAGCATCAAAGTTATCCCAATAGTAAAAATTAAATACTTCATCATAAGCAACAGCTATTTTTTTGTAATTTTCATTAACTTCCCATAAAAAGACATTATCAATTTCTTCAAAATCCTCATCAGCTATTTCCACAATCTTATCCAAATCTAAATATTTTTCAACTAATTCTCCCCACAATTCTACTTTATTCTCTATCTCCTCTAAATTTTCTGGTGTTGGAACTAAGCCAAGATGCCTCCCTTCAACTTTAAAATCTTCATTCCTTGGGATGAAACCAATAATCTCAACATCTGGAAGATAATAACTCATTGCCTCCTTTAGCTTTTTTATATGCTTCTCACTTCTAACAAAATTGAAAATAACTCCTCTAATTTTAACATTATCAAAACTCATAAAGCCTTTTATTATTGCTATGGCACTTCTTGTTAAACTCTTTGCATTTACAAGTAAGATTATTGGAGCATCTAATGCCTTGGCAACACTTGCTGTACTGCCAATATCATCTATTGCAGATATTCCCTCATAAAGCCCCCTAACTCCCTCAATAATACTTATATCCTTATCTTTTGAATGTTTTTGAAAAAGATATTTTATTTGCTCTTTATTCATAAAAAAAGAATCTAAATTCCTTGATTTATTTCCAGTGGCTATTGTGTGATAGGTTGGGTCTATGTAGTCAGGCCCAACTTTATAGCCTTGGACGTTATATTTTTTTGATAACGCCTTCATAATTCCAGTAGAGATAACTGTCTTTCCAACTTCACTTGATGTTCCAGCAATTACAACCCTCCTCATAGCTATCTCCTACTTTTTATGTCTAAAATAATCTTTATTCATAAATATGATATGATGTTAAAAAAGGTTTATACGTTGTGAATTATATAACATTTACCATATACTTATCTAAGTGATATTGATGACTGGTTTATCAAATCTTGAAGTAGAGGAAAGAATAAAAAAATATGGATACAATGAACTTAAAGAAAAGAAAAAAGTTACGTGGGTTAAAATTTTATTGAGACAGTTTTCCAATATTTTAGTTTGGATTCTCTTTGCAGCATCCATTATATCATTTTTTATTGGAGAGATTTTAAATTTTTGGGTTATCATTTTTCTTTTATTTTTTATTATATTTTTAGGATTTATTCAGGAGTATAAAGCAGAAAGTGCGATGGAATCGTTGAAAAAAATTGTCCAACCAACAACAAGAGTTATAAGAGATGGGAAGGTAAGAAAAATTCCAAGTAGAGAAGTGGTTCCAGGAGATTTACTAATTTTGGAAATGGGAGATAAAATCCCTGCAGATGCAGAGGTTATTGAAGCAATTAATTTAAAAGTTGATGAATCAATTCTAACTGGAGAAAGTAAAGCAATAGAGAAGAAGAAAGGAGATTTAATTTTTGCAGGAACACAGATAGTTCATGGAAAGTGTAAAGCTATAGTAGTGGCAACAGGTATGAATACAAAATTGGGAAAGATAGCAAGAATGATTCAAGATATAGAAGAAAAAACACCACTACAAGAAAAAATAACAAAGTTAGGAAAGATTTTAGCATTAATAGCCTTAATTGCTTGTGCGATTATATTCATTTTTGGAGTTGTTAAAGGAATTCCAGTAGTTGAGATTTTAGTAGTTGCTTTAGCGTTGGCAGTTGCTGCTGTTCCTGAAGGATTGCCATTAGCTTTAACTTTAACTTTATCTATTGGCATGCACCGCATGGCAAAGCAAAATGCTATAATAAGAAAATTACTTGCAGTTGAGACCCTTGGCTCAGTAACAGTAATCTGCGCGGACAAAACTGGCACAATAACAAAAAATGAGATGACAGTTGAGAAGATTTTTGTTGATGACAAGATTTTCGATGTAACTGGAGTTGGTTATGAGCCAAAAGGGAAATTTCTTTATAATGGGGAGGAAGTTGATATTAATAAAGAGGAAAATTTAATTTTGTTGTTAAAAGCGGTTGCTTTATGTAATAATTCTGTTCTTGAAGAAAAGGAGGGAAAGTGGGGGATTATTGGAGACCCAACAGAAGGGGCATTAATTGTTGTAGCAACAAAGGCAAATTTATGGAAGGAAGATTTGGAAAAAGAATATCCAAGAGTAGGGGAGGTTATCTTTACCTCTGAAAGGAAGATGATGACAACCATACATAAAAAAGATGGGAAACTTTTAATTTTCTCAAAAGGGGCTCCAGAGGTTATTTTAAAAAAATGCAAATTCATAAAGAAAAAAGATAGAATAGAGGAAATTAATGAGGATGAAAAAGCAAAGATATTGAAAATAAATAAAGATTTTGCAAGCTCTGCATTTCGTGTTCTTGGTGTTGCATATAAAGAAGCATCTAAAATAACTCCAAAGAATATTGAAGAAAATTTAGTTTTTTTAGGCTTAATTGCTATGATAGACCCGCCAAGGGAGGGTGTAAAAAGAAGCAATAGAAGCATGTAAGAGGGGAAAGATAAGGGTTATTATGGTTACTGGAGATAACGAAGAGACGGCAAAAGCAATAGCAAAGAAAATTGGACTATTTGAAGAGAATAAAAAAACAATAAATAATAAAAAACTTAAAAAATTTTTAGAAAAAGGTGTTATGACTGGAAGTGAATTAGATAGGCTAAGTGATGAGGAATTAAAGAGTATTGTTGAAGATATTATTGTCTATGCAAGAGTAGTTCCAGAGCAAAAGTTGAGAATTGTCAATGCATTAAAGAAGAAGGGGCATATAGTGGCAATGACGGGAGATGGTGTCAATGATGCCCCCGCATTAAAGAATGCGGATATTGGTATAGCAATGGGCATTAAAGGAACTGATGTGGCGAGAGAAGCAAGCGACATGATTTTGCAAGATGATAACTTTGCTACAATAGTTGAAGCAATTAAAAATGGTAGGGCAATATATGAAAATATTGAAAAATTCACTTGCTATCTTATCTCAAGGAACTTCACAGAGGTAATCCTTATAGGATTAGGCATAATTTTGTTAGGATTTGAATTTTTGCCATTATTACCATTACAAATTTTGTTCATAAATATGTTTGATGAGGAAATGCCTGCAATAGCATTAGGTTTAGACCCTGCAGGAGAAGATATTATGAACAAACCACCAAGAGAAGTGGGGAAGGGAATATTAACAAGGAGAAATTCCATTTTAGTTTTTAGTTTGGCATTATTCATGGCAACAGTAGCTTTTTTAATATTTATTATATCTAATCCAACAATTAGCATAGAAAAATCAAGGACAATGGTTTTTGTAACTATAGTGGGCATGGTGATATTTAATACCTTCAACTTCAGGTCTTTAGAGGAATCCATATTCAAAATCGGTATTTTTGAAAATAAATTGCTAATATTATCATCTATAATTATTGCTTTAACAACATTATGTGTTATATATATTCCATTTCTACAAGAGGTTTTTGAATTTGCTCCTTTAAATTTAAAAGAATGGATTATTTGTTTAGTGGGAGCATTTTCAACATCTATCTTTATGGAAATAATAAAATTATTCATGAAAAAGAAGGTTAAATTATCTCCCCATTAATGCCATCTTAGCCAATAAAGCACTCAACTGAATTCGTTCGTTAGCTCCCTCAACTATTCTAAAGTCAGTTTCACCAATAGCATCTGCCAACTCAACTTTTTTCCTCTCATCAATATCTAAGCTATTTATTTCCCTAAACATCTGGTTTAATATATCCTCCCCACTCATTCCCCACTCAACCATAAGCTTATACAATAAATCCCTTGCCTCTATAAACTTTCCATCTAAAGCCAATTCCATCATCTTCTTAACTTCTTCTGGTCTTGCTCTTGAAGAAACTTTATAAACAATTTCATCATCTATAACATTACTTAAAGCTGCTGCTGTCTGCAAAACATTTATTGCCTTTCTCATATCTCCTTCAGAGACATAAATTATAGCCTCTAAACCACTTTCAGTTAAATTTAATCCCTCTTTCTCAGCAATCTCTTTTAATTTTTTGGCAATATCTTCTTTCTTTAATGGTGAAAACCTAAATACTGCACATCTTGATTGAATTGGAGGGATAATTTTGCTTGGATAATTACAACTTAAAATAAATCTACAAACATCTGAATATTTCTCCATTGTTCTTCTTAAAGCATTTTGTGCATCTGCAGTTAATGCATCACTCTCGTCTAAAAATATAATTTTAAACGGCACGTCTCCAATTGGCTTAGTTCTTGCAAAATCTTTTACTTTTGTCCTAATAACGTCTATCCCTCTTTCATCTGACGCGTTAAGCTCTAAAAAGTTGTCTCTCCAGTTTTCTCCAAATAAATCTCTTGCTAAACACAAAGCAGCGGTTGTATTATGCAATACAGTTGGTAGATTGCCACCAATGAAGTTGTGATATTTTGGAACATGCAAGTCATAAATTATAAAGTCTCCATCCAATTGTTCAATTTCAACAATTTTATCCCAATATAGCTCATTCTCATGTAAAAATAAGATGTAAGATATTGCATCTCTTAGCTTATCATCTATGTTATGGCTAATTAATTCTAATTTATGAAGGATCTCTTTTAGAACATTCTTACTTAAATCAACATCTAAATTTAATTTTTCTGATAAGTAGTTTAGGATATTTTCATTTACAATCAATCCATTTCCTTTTAATTTTTCATCTTTAAAAATGAAACTATCTTTTTTATAAACAATATTGCATGGAACTGCTAACTTATCTCCAACCTTTAAATTTTCTGCTTTCTCCCATTTTATTTCTCCATTTTTGTTGTTTATTAATAGAGGATGATAGGTAGTTACCTTTAACTCTCTACCCATTTTAGTTTTTATTTTTATTAAGGTATTGGTTTTGTCTTTATAAACATACTGCACATCAAACTCTCTAATCTTTCCATATTCATCAATTCCTAAAACTTTTATATTATTGACTAAAGTTGCTCCAAACTTTCCATTGCTTATTTCTTCAACAACTTCTCCAATCTCTCTAATCTCTCCGTTTATAATAACCTTTGTATCTCCTGTTAAGCACTTTCCAACTCCCGGAGGCCCACTGAATAATAAATGCGGCATACTTTTCTTTTCAACGTATTTCTTTAACCTCTTTACAATTTCATCCTGCCCTACAATATCATCCAATGTTTTTGGTCTATACTTCTCTACCCATGGTTTGTCCATTATCCCACCAAAATTTGTTATAATTTTATCTTTCAATTTTATTCTAATGCATAATCCAAAATCTCACCAAATCTCGACTTAACAATATCTTTTTTCCCTAAAACCTTTGCATGGGCATCTAACTCAACAATCGCGTAATCATAAATCTCTTTTATTGGATGATAGGTTCTCGGCCCATCACTTATACTTATCTTTATTATATCTTCATCTATTTCTTCAACTGGTAATGCGTGTGGAACTCCAGAAACAACAATAGCATCTACATCTAAATCTTTTAATATTTCAACAGCTTTCTCTCCAGTTATTGGGTATTCATCTAAACCTCCAGTGATATAATCTGCCTTAAACCTTCTTAATATATTTTTTGCATCTCTTCTAATCTTTGGCAATCCAACATCTGCTAAGTTGGCTATATTTACACAATTAAAGTGTTTATTTAAAACAATTAAAGGATGTGCAAATAAATAAGCAGTTTCTTTTTTAGCATTCAATACACATGCAATTTTTCCACCTTTTTCTTTCAAATCCTTTAAAACTTTTATAGCTTCGTTTAAATCATCATCATAGGTTGGCTTTATATATTCTTTCTTTGCCATTCCTCTTCTTTTCTCAACTTCTGTAGCTTTTTTTAATAAAAATTTCTGCCTTTCAAACTCTTCCTCATCAATTATTCCTAATTTTAAGGCAGATTCCATTGCTTTTATTGCCCCTATTGTGTTATCTCCACTACCACTATGAACTTCAACTGGAATAATTATAGCTCTCTCATCATCAACAAATTCCCACAAATCTTCACCAATAATCATACTTGCACATGTCCCAACAATACCAATCATTGGTTTTTCTTTCTTTAACTCATTTTTTAAATATTCAATTGCATAATCCAAAGCTTTTTTTAAATTTTCTGAAGCTCCAAAAACAATGGCGTTTTCATCTATATTGCTTGTAAATACTCTAACTCCATCCAACTCTAATAATCTTGCTGTTCTAAAGCAACAACCACTCGGTCCATGCAGAATTATGGCATCAACACCTAAATCTCTAAGCTGATACATTGCAGCGGCAATGGGAGAAGGTCTTGGATGGAATATCATAGATTCACCTCAATTGATTAATTTATTAATATCCACTAAATAACTCAAACCATACAATATTTATTTTATTGCTTAATTTATCATTTTTGTATCAAACACTATCTTATGATACATCTTATTGCAATTTATTACAATTGACATTTAAATATCAACTATAGCTTTATTTTATTAATTTTATTAGCATAATTCGAATACTTTTAACTATTCTCAGCCATTTAAACCACCAAAACAGAAACTTTAAATACTTTGGGCTTATTAAAAGTTATTAAACTACTACTTTCCAAAAAAGGTGAATCAAATGAAGGTAATTGGCAGAATCTACATCTATGACAATCGATTAAAAAACATAGCACCCTTCACAATCCAATTAGCACACTTCCGAAATATGCTAATAATCCTAATCCTCAAGTTAAAAGAACATTTAAGTTATTATCCAACTAATGAAGCGTTATTGTACTCTCTATTAGCTGATAGATTAAATAAAAGAACGTTAAATAATTTAGAAAAACTACAAAAACTTAACGAAATCTCAAACATAATAAAATCCGATAATTTTTTATCCAAATTATTAAACAGCATGAAAAAGTTAAAAAAGGAACTAAATAACAATTATGCCATACAATCGATTATAAGACAAGTTTGTAGGGATTTTAAGGCATATAGAAAAGCTTATGAAGAATATTTAGCAAACTCAAACAAATTCAGTGGAAAACCGAAACCACCAAAAGCTAAAAAGCTAAAAAATATCGATAAATTCACTGTAGAGCTAAATAAAATGAGTTTTAAGATAAATAATAAAATCTTACATGTTAAACTGCATAAAAATAAACAAATTCGAATAAAACTGCCAGAATTTATAAAAGAGCCAAGCAGTGTTCGAATTACTTATTATTTGGGCTTTGCTTATGTGGATATTGTTTATGATAAGCACATTGAAGAGTTGAAACCGTTAGGAAAGTATAAGGCTGGAATCGATTTAGGGGTAGAGAACTTCGCCACTGTTGTATCTACAAACGATAACGTTCCATCAATCGTTGTGAAATCCTCTTATCTTAAATCGTTCAACCAATGGTGGAACAAACTATCTGCCAAGCTCAGAAGCCAAATCGATACTATTAAAAACCTACTAAAAGAAAATCCAGATGATAAGAATATATTATTGGAATTGAAGATTTTGACTAAGAGGATTAAAAAACTGCATCTGCATCGGAAGAAGTGGATGGAGAATATAGTTCACCAAGTATCTAAAGCTATATCAGTATTTTTACATCAAACTGAACACGATAAGGTTTTTATCGGTAGGAATATTTTAGAGGCTAAGAATGGTAGTAATTTAAGTAAAAGAGTCAATCAAAACTTTGTTCAAATACCGTTTAGGTTGTTTATCGATAAGTTGGCTTATAAGCTTAAATGGCTTGGAATTAAATTGGTAGAAGTGGATGAGAGTTATACTTCTAAGGCTTCTTGTATTTCGGATGATATTATCGAAATTCAAAGGAGGGTTGGGAATAATGAGAAAGTCTCTATGTCGGGAGACAGAATATGTAGAGGTTTATATTTTGATAAAATCGTTAATTTGATATTCCACGCCGATGTTAATGGTGCTTTTAACATTCTAAAAGTCGGTTTAAAGAAGAAAAGGCTATTTAAGAAAGTCGATAAAATAGTTAAGGTTAAGCTCTGCAGACCTAAAGCTGTAAGATTATTCGAATTCTGTAGGGCTGTGTTAGGCAACCTCTGCCCCCCAAATTGGGCGGTAGAGGTTGGTCTATCCCGTTAAGGGAGCGGGTGCTGATGAAAGACCTATTCAGGCTATGTCAGATGTAATCGTTTGAAACATTTGACATAGCCTGAATAGGTTTTGAGGACCTGTTTTAAGATTGATTATAAAATAAATTTGGTGAGAGATAAAATGAGCAAAAAAATCATTGGGTTGTTGGATGGGGATAGAGTTATAGTTTTTGATAAAAATGGGATATCTAAATTATCAGCAAGGCATTATGGGAACGTTGAAGGAAATTTTCTATCATTATCTTTGGTTGAAGCTCTCTATTTAATAAATTTAGGATGGTTAGCTGTTAAAGATAAAAATGAAAAAATGCTGAGCTTTGAAGAGTTATATGAATATGCAAAAAATATTGAAGAAAGATTATGCTTAAAATATTTAGTCTATAAAGATTTAAGAACGAGAGGTTACATAGTAAAAACCGGCCTAAAATATGGAGCTGATTTTAGGCTTTATGAGAGAGGAGCAAATATAGATAAAGAACACTCTGTTTATTTGGTTAAGGTATTTACCGAAGATAGCTCTTTTCTATTAAGTGAGCTAACAGGATTTGTTAGAGTGGCTCATTCAGTTAGAAAAAAATTACTCATAGCAATAGTTGATGCAGATGGAGATATTGTCTATTATAACATGGCTTATGTAAAACCATAAATTAAAAATTTTGGGGGGATATAATGATTTTAAAGCCAGAAAATGAAAGAAAGCTGATAATTGATGTTTTAAAGAAATTTGGTGTTCCAGAAGAAGATGCTAAAATAACTGCTGAAGTTTTTGTTGATGCTGATTTGAAAGGCTTCACTTCCCATGGAATTGGGAGGTTTCCACAATATATAACTGCTCTAAAGTTGGGACATATAAATCCAAAGCCAAATATAAAAATAGTTAAAGAAAGCCCTGCTACTGCAGTTGTAGATGGAGATTTGGGTTTAGGTCAAGTTGTTGGAAAAAAAGCTATGGAATTAGCTATAGAAAAAGCAAAAAATGTTGGAGTTGGAGTTGTTGCTACAAAAAACGCTAATCACTTTGGTATCGCTGGCTATTATTCAGAGTTGGCTATGAATCAAGATATGATTGGAATAACAATAACAAATACAGAGCCAGCCATGGCACCTTTTGGTGGTAAAGAGAAAATTTTAGGGACAAACCCAATAGCTATTGCCTTTAAAGGGAATAAGTATAAATTTTCCTTAGATATGGCTACTGCATCAATAGCGAGAGGAAAGATTTTAGAAGCTTTGAGGAAGGGAATTAAACTTCCAGAGGGTTGTGCAGTAGATAAGGATGGAAAACCAACAACAGACCCTGCTAAAGCATTGGAAGGATGTATATTACCATTTGGAGGGCCTAAAGGGTATGGTTTAGCATTAGCTATTGAAATGTTATCAGCCATTGGTGGAGCTGAAGTAGGAACTAAAGTTAGAGGAACTGCCAATCCAAAAGAAAGATGCACTAAAGGAGATTTATTTGTAGCTATAAATCCAGAATTTTTTATGGGTAGAGAGGAGTTTAAGAAGAAAGTCGATGAGTTGTTAGAAGAGATTAAGACATCAGAACCTGCAGAAGGTTTTGAGATATTAATCCCTGGGGAAATAGAGGAGAGAAATAAAATGAAAAGAAAGGATGGATTCGAAATTGATGAAAACTTATACAATCAACTAAAAGAAATTTGTAATGAATTAGGATTAAATATTGAAGATTATGTAGAGTAAAATATACGGTGAAATAATGTTAATAAAAGATATTATGAAAAAACCCATTGTAGTTTATGAAGATAATGATTTAATCGATGTAATAAAATTATTTAGGAGAAATAAGATAAGTGGGGCACCTGTATTAAATAAAAATGGAAAATTAGTTGGTATAATCTCAGAGAGTGACATAGTGAAAACCATTGTTACACATAATGAAGATTTAAATCTCATTTTGCCATCACCATTAGATTTGATTGAATTGCCTTTAAGAACAGCTTTAAAGATAGAAGAATTTATGGAAGATTTAGAAAATGCATTAAAAACAAAGGTTAGAGATGTAATGACAAGAAAAGTTATTGTTGCTAAGCCAGATATGACAATTAACGATGCGGCAAAGCTGATGGTTGAAAATAACATTAAAAGATTGCCAGTAGTTGATGATGAAGGAAATTTAATTGGTATTATTACAAGAGGGGATTTAATAGAAGCATTAATTTAAGCTTAGTTTAATCTTCAAACTTTTTATTTTTTTGTTGTAAATATTTAATTTATAGAACATTATGATTATTTGTTATTATCTTTAAAACCTTAATAATGGTGGGATGTTGATAATTCAAACACCATCAAGAATTCACATGGGGCTTATAGATTTAAATGGTTCTATTGGGAGAGTAGATGGAGGTATTGGTTTAGCTTTAGAAGAACCAAATATAAAAATTGAAGGAAAAGAAAGTGATGAAATAAACATTGAGTTTGATAAAAAATTGATTGAAAAATTTGGGGAGGATTATATAGAATCTATTAGAGATAGAGTGTATAACACTGCTATCAAAGTTTTAGAGGTTGTTAATGGAGAGGGAGTTGATTTAAAAATCCTATCACTATTTCCAGCCCATTCCGGTCTTGGTAGTGGAACACAGCTATCTTTGGCAGTAGGTAAATTAATATCTACAATATACAATAAAGAAATGAACGGATATGAGATAGCCAAAATTACTGGAAGGGGAGGGACTTCAGGAATAGGTATTGGAGCTTTTGAGTATGGAGGATTTTTAATTGATGGAGGACACAGCTTTGGTAAAGGTAAAGATAAAGAGGATTTTAGACCTTCATCTGCTTCAAAAGGAGTTAAGCCAGCACCAATAATATTTAGACATGATTTTGATTGGGAAACTATCTTAATTATCCCAAAAGGAGAACACGTCTATGGAAAAAAAGAGGTCGATATATTTAAAAAATACTGCCCAGTTCCTTTAAATGAAGTTGAGAAAATCTGCCACTTGGTTTTAATGAAGATGATGCCAGCAGTTGTTGAAAAAAATTTAGATGATTTTGGAGAAGTTGTTAATAAACTTCAATACTTAGGCTTTAAAAAAGTTGAGCTCTCTTTACAATCAGATATTGTTAAAGATTTAATTAATGAATTGCATAAAGATGTTTATGCAGGACTTTCAAGCTTTGGCCCAACAATCTATGCCTTTGGAGACAAAAAATTAATTGTTGAAAAAGCTAATGAAGTTTTTGATAGGCATGGGATTTATGGGGATATAATTATAACTAAAGCAAATAATGTTGGGCATAGAATTTGGTGAGCAATTATGGAACTATTTAAAAAATTTTTGAATAAGCTAATATCTAATGGAAATTCTGCTTATAATTGGATTGTAGAAGCAGAAAAATATTTAGATGAAGAAAACTATGAAAAAGCTGTGGAATGTTATTTAAAAGCTTTAAAAACAAATAATGCAAGGGCTATAGATTGGGCTAATCTTTCCTATGCTTATTATCATTTAGAAGATTATGAAAAAGCTCTTGAAGCTATAGATAGGGCATTATCACTATCTTCTGAAAATCCAGAATTTTTGTATTTGAGGGGCTCTATACTCTACAAACTTAAAAATTTTGATGAAGCATATAAATGCTTTATTAAAGCATCAAAGAAAATTAAGAAGAGTGATTTGTATGAAATATTAGGAGAGCTTTCATTAAAATACAAAAAGTATAAAGAAGCTTTAGATTACTATTTAAAAGCATACAGATTAAATGAAAATAATACTAAAGCGTTGTTTATGGCTGGAAAGCTCTATTTACTATTTGGTGACTTATATAATGCCTACGAATCATTTAAAAAAGTTTTAGAGAAAGAACCAAACCATGAATGTAAAAAGATTGTTGAATGCATAGATAAAATTTTTGAAATTATAAATAAAAATATTTATGAGGATGTAAGTGCTGGAATTAGATTATTAGAGAGAAGAGATTATATAAACGCTCTAAAATTTTTTAACAAAGTTATCTCAGTTGATGACACTAATGATTTCGCCTATTATTACAAAAGCGTAATAGCAGAGATATTTGAAGAGTATCAAAAAGCTCTTGAATGTATATAAATAAAGCAATGTCAATATTAGATAGAAGCATATACTATGCTAAGAAGGGAGATATTTTAAGCAAAATTGGTGATTCAGAAGCTGTAGTGATGTATAACAAATCTATAGAGTTAAATCCAAATCCTTATGCTCATTTTGGTTTGGCAATATTTTACTACAAAAATGGAAACTTTGAAGAAGCTTCTAATTTTTTTGATAGAGTATTAGAAATGTATATAAGCGATTTTCCAAGGAATGATGTAGATATTTTTACAGTATATTCTTTAATTGGAAAGGCAGAAACTACTGGAATTTTAAAATATTATGAGGGGGCATTATCTTATATAAACAATTTATTGGATAGAGACTCAGAAAATAGCGAATGGTGGAAAATTAGGGGCTATATATATTATAAATTAAAAAATTACAAAGAAGCTCATGAAAACTTTATAAATGCTTTAAGGTTGGATTCAAATGATATTAATGTAATAAAATCTTTAATAGTTGTCTATGAAAAATCAGGTAAATTTGATGAAGCTCTTTCAATGGCTATGAAGTTAAAAAAATTACTGCATAACAATGAAGCAGAGGAAATATTTAAAAAATTAATGAATAGGGAGCCAACAAACTTAGAAATTCCTTCCCCATTGCTAAGTGTTCCAGTAATGTATTATAAACCAAACCATATTCAATATTATCTTGCTAATCTATACAGATATATAAATATAAACCCAATAGGGGCTTTTATACACATCTCTTTCATTGAAGGTTCAAACATAATTACAGAGATTGACGATGAAGAAAAATCAAAAACAGCTACTAAACTTATTAAGGAATTGAAGGAAAAACTACCTATTGAAATGTATAAGTATTGTGAATCCCCAAACAATTATAAACCAAGCGAGGAAATTATAGAAATATGCAAAAGAGAACTTGGAAAATTTGGATGTGTCTTATAATAGAATTTATAAGGAGATGTCTATGAAAGTGATTGGAAAAACAACCACTTCAAACTTTACCTTTGAATCTTTAGAGAAGGTAAGGTTTGGGGAATATGTTATTGCAAAAAATACTGATGATGAGGATGTTTTGGCAATTGTAAAAAATGTTGTTGCTGAAAATGAAAAGTTTATTTGTGAAGCAAAAGTTATAGGCGTTTTAAATAATAATAAAATATCTGTAAATAGAAGTCCAATTAAACCTAATGGAGAGGTTAAATTTTGTGATGATGGGATTCTAAATAATATTTTCTATGTTAAAAATGGATTAAATATTGGACATTTATTAACAAGGAAAAACGTTAGAGTTTATTTAGATACAAATAAACTTATCTCAAGACATTTTGCTGTTTTATCTATTACTGGGGGAGGTAAATCAAACACTGTTGCTGTATTATGTAGAGAATTAGGGAAAAAGAATGCAAGTTTAATTATCTTAGACCCTCATGGGGAATACTCTACTTTATATCATGAAGATTTAGAGGGAAAGGTTAAAGTAATCCATCCCACAGTAAATCCTTCAATATTATCACCAGAAGAACTTTCTGATTTGATTGGATTAGAAAAAGATGATTTTGATAAAAGAGTTTATCTCGAATATGCCTATTACACAATAAAAAAGGAATTTCCAAATATTGGTGGAATGGAGTTTATTGAAAAGTTAGAAAATTTATTGTATGAATGGAGTAAATCAGCAGAAGTTGGATGGGAAATTAAATACTACAACCCTCTAAAAAGAAAATATGACAGAAGAAAAGCTGGAGAGAAAGATTTTATTGCTATTATTTCTTTATATGATATTATTGGAAAATTTATGATAGATTTTGCATTGCATATTGGAGATAAAGATATGATTGAAGAGTTTGAAATTGGAAAAATAAATGTTGTTAATTTGAGTGGATTAGAGGTTCATCAAATGATAACACTCGTAAGCTTTATAGCAAAACACATTCTATCAAAGAGAGTATTATATTTAAAATCATTAAAGGATATTAATAGCCCGAATGAGAGAATAAAAACCACAGCCCTATCTAATTTAAAAACTATTGAAGAACACTATAAAATTGTTATTAAACCACTATTGCTTATAGTGGAAGAAGCCCACATATTCATCCCAATAAATGAGCAAACCTCAGCAAGTTTGTGGTTAGGAAAGATAGCAAGAGAGGGAAGAAAATTTGGTGTTGGCTTAGGTTTAGTATCTCAAAGGCCTAAGCAATTACATCCAGATGTTTTATCTCAAACAAACACTAAGATAATTTTAAGAATAGTCGAACCAGAAGACCAAAAATATATTCAGAGAGCTTCAGAAGAGTTAGGGGAAGATTTAGCAAAAGACTTAGCTTCTTTAGGTATTGGAGAGGCAATTATAGTAGGAACTGCAATATCTCTTCCATCAATAGTTAAAATTGATAAATTTGATGGAATATATGGTGGAAAAGATATAAATATAGTTGGAGAATGGATGGGCTTAGATGATTGGTGATTTTAATGAACGTGGATGAGATAATTAAAAAATTAAACTTAAAATTTAGAAATATAGAAGGAGAGAGGTTGATTTTAGCAATAACTTGTGATGAAAATAAGAACGTATTGATGACCGCATTTATGAATGAAGAGGCATTAAAAGAGACATTAAAAACAGGGTATATGCATTATTATTCAACAAGTAGGAAAAAATTATGGAAAAAAGGAGAGGAGAGTGGAAATGTCCAAAAATTAAAAAGATTTTATAGAGATTGTGATGGAGATGCTTTATTATTTATAGTTGAACAGAAAGGAGTTGCATGTCATGAGGGTTATTATTCCTGCTTCCATTATAAAATAGAGGATGGAGAACTAAAAATAACTGAAGAATACTATAGTCAATCTTCAAAATAAATAGTTCTCTAAGGGACTGATATAAAACCCCGTATGGGTTTTATAAGTTCCTTTTAACTAATAAATATTTGAAGATTGACTATACAAAAACAAATAAAACGTGAAATCATGGATTTAGAAAAATTTAAAGAAAAAGAAATCTCAAAAAAAGAAGCATTAGAGTTATTTGAAGATAACGAAAATATATTTGAGCTGTTTAAATTTGCAGATTCTTTGAGAAAAGAGGAAGTCGGAGATGTAGTTACCTATGTGGTAAATAGAAATATAAACTTCACAAACATTTGCATTGGAAACTGCAGATTTTGTGCTTTCAGGGCTAATGAAAATGACAAACATGCTTATTTTTTAGATATAGATGAAATTGCTAAAAGGGCTGTGGAGGCAAAAAAATTTGGTTGCACTGAGGTTTGTATTCAAGGGGGATTGCATCCAAAGATAGACACTTATTATCAGGCAGAGATTTTAAAGGCTGTTCATAAAGCAACAAAACCTTATGGTGACATACATATACACGCATTTTCACCAATGGAAGTTTATTTTGGAGCTGAAAATGCAGGTTTAACTATTAAAGAGGCATTAAAAATATTAAAAGAAAATGGACTGAATTCAATGCCAGGAACTGCGGCAGAGATTTTAGATGATGAAATTAGAGCTGAGTTATGTCCAAATAAAATAAAAACAAGAGAATGGATTAATATAATTAAAGAAGCTCATAAATTAGGAATTCCTACAACCGCTACTATGATGTATGGGCATATTGAAGAATATAAACATTGGGTTAATCATCTTTTTATAATTAAAGAGATTCAGGAAGAGACAAATGGCTTTACTGAATTTGTTCCTCTCTCGTTTATGCATAGATTTGCTCCAATTTATAAAGAAAGAAGAGCTAAGGCTGGAGCTACGGGAATTGAAGATTTAAAGGTGTATGCGGTTAGCAGGATAATATT
This sequence comes from Methanocaldococcus bathoardescens, assembly GCF_000739065.1. GTDB lineage: Archaea > AGJL01 > Methanococci > Methanococcales > Methanocaldococcaceae > Methanocaldococcus > Methanocaldococcus bathoardescens. The sequence continues at coordinate 558,664 of NZ_CP009149.1, forward strand.
TAAAGGATTGATAAAAAATATCCAGGCTTCATGGGTTAAATTGGGAAAAAAGATGGTTCAAGTTGCTTTAAGATGTGGAGCTAATGATGTTGGGGGAACTTTGATAGAAGAGAATATATCAAGAAGTGCAGGAGCTGAGCATGGGGTTTATATGAGTGTTGAGGAAATTAGGGATATGATTAAAAGAGTTGGGTTAATTCCTAAGGAGAGAACTACTTTATATAAAATTTTAGATTAAATGGGGTAAAAATTTCTCATTCTATAAAAATATCTTAAAAGAGTGGATTGTGGTTGGATAAAGAAATAGAGCTTCAACTGTTATTGGCAGAGGAGAGTTTAGAAAAAGCAAAAATTTTATTTGAAAGAGAGTATTATATTGGAGCTGTATCAAGGGCTTATATAGTTCTGCTTTTGAAATTAACAAAGAAAAAGCTGACTGTCATAATATATGCTGAAGAATTCCTATATAGTGTTAAAGAATCATAAAAACTCTAAAATGAGGGAAATTAATGGATATTGTTGATTATTTAAGAGATGCAATAGATTACACAAAGTCAGACATTAAAAATTTTGTAATTGGATGGATTTTATTGTCATTGACGTGGTTTCTTATATCTATAGCTAAATATACAGCAAGTTGGGAAGTGTATTTAATTTTGATGATAATTTTCTTAATTCAGTGTGGGTATTACATAAAAATCATGAAAGAGACACTTAATGGAAGCAATAAATTACCAGATTGGAACAATTGTCCTAAATTATTAATAGATGGATTGCTTTATGACATTGGAGCATTAATGCTGCTATTTATAAGCTTAATCCCAGCGTTTGTTGGGGTTGTGTTATATATTGCTGGACTTCACTTTTTAGTTAAAACATTCTCATCAATTTTTGAGATTATTATGGATATTGGAGTATGGATTGCTATCTTAGGATTTATATTTGGATGCTTAGTATTTTTAATATATCTTCCAATATCCACAGCTAATTTTGCAAATAAAGGATTTTTTGGATTCTTTGAGTTCAAAAACCTATTTAAAATGATGAACCTCAAATATATAGTTTTGGCTATTGTTGTTTATGTTTTGACGTCTTTAGTTTATTTTATTGTCTATTTAATCATAGTTTTTGGTATTATGATTGCTTTATATCTAATATATGGAAGTTTTGAGATGGTTTATATTAAAATAGGGGTTGAGAAGGATTATCTTCTAATTGGACTAATTGCTTTCATTAGTTCTGTAATATTTGGAGTTTCTACACTAATTCTGTATATTTTATATCACAGAATCTTTGCAAACTATTATAAAAATACTATAGGGAAGGTGAGAGTTTGGAAATAAGGAAGAGATATTTTTTAAGCAAAAAAGATGTCAAAAAAATAAAAAAAGAATTAGAGGAGTTTTTTGAAAATGTTGATGAAATAATTCCAAAAAAAGGTAATGTGGAGATAGCTATAACTGATGATTTTGAGATAATATTGGTTGATAAAGAGCCAATTGCATTTAAAAAAGATGATAAAGTAATTCCAACATTAAAATTGTTATTAAAAGAAGTTCCAAACAAAAATTTAGTTGTTGTTGATATGGGTGCTATAAAATTCTTAATAAATGGGGCAGATGTAATGGCCCCTGGGATTGTAGAGGCGGATGAAAATATTAAAGAGGGAGATGTTGTTTTTGTTGTAGATGAAAACCATAAAAAGCCAATATGTGTTGGGATTGCATTAATGAATGGAAAAGAGATGAAAGAAGCAGATAAAGGGAAAGCTATTAAAAACCTTCATTATGTAGGTGACAAGATTTGGAACTTTAGGGGATAAAATGGATGATAAAAGGTATCTATTGGCAATAGGTATCTCTCTAATTTTTTTATCTGCATTAATTTATTCAATACATTTTTTAATCTTTGGAAAAGTTGATTATATATTAAACTACTTTTTATTGCATTTGGCATTCGTTCCTATCGAAGTTTTGGTTGTAAGTTTAATCATTGAGGAAATCTTAGACCATAGAGAAAAAATGAAAAAGTTGGAAAAATTAAATATGGTTGTTGGTTCTTTTTTCAATAGTGTTGGGGAAGAGCTCTTAAAAATAATCTTAGAAGGAGATGTTGGAAATATAAGAGATTATTTAAAAATATCAGAGGATTGGGATAATAAAACCTACGAAAAAACAAAAAAATTGCTAAAGAATTATGAGTGCAACATAGATATAGAAAAAATTGATTTATATGAGCTTAAAAGTCTATTAGAGAGAAATAAAGAATTTCTTTTAAGATTGATGGAAAATCCTTTGCTATTGGAGCATGAAGATTTTACTGAATTGTTATTGGCGGTGTTTCATTTAGCTGATGAGCTACATAGAAGAAATAATTTAGATAACCTCCCAAAAAGCGATTTAGATCATTTAAAGAATGATATTATTAGAGTTTATAGATTATTAGTTATTCAATGGTTAAACTACTTAATGCACTTAAAAGATAACTATCCATATCTCTACTCGTTATGTTTGAGAGCAAATCCATTTGATAACAAATCTGTAATCATAAGGGATGATAAATGAGGGAAAATAGATTTGAGATAGTATACACCATATACAAAATTTTATTAAACTACTATGGACATCAAAATTGGTGGCCTGCTGAAACAAGGTATGAGGTTGTTGTTGGAGCAATTTTAACTCAAAATACCAGTTGGAAAAATGTGGAAAAAGCCATTAATAACTTAAAAAATGAGAATTTATTGAAAGAAGAAAAAATACTAAACGTAGATGAAGATAAATTAAAAGAGCTTATAAAACCTGCTGGATTTTATAATTTGAAAGTTAAACGTCTAAAAAATGTAACTAAATTTATTGTTAATAATTATGGAAATACAGAAGAGATGGCTAAAACAGATAAAGACATTTTAACATTAAGGGCTGAGCTCTTATCAATAAATGGTGTTGGAAAGGAAACTGCTGATAGCATTTTGTTGTATGCGTTAGATAGAGAGAGCTTTGTTGTTGATGCATATACAAAAAGGATGTTTAGTAGGTTAGGAATAATTAATGAAAAAGCTAAATACGATGAAATTAAAGAAATATTTGAAAAATCTCTGCCAAAAGATTTGGAAATATACAAAGAATATCACGCATTAATTGTTGAACACTGTAAAAAGTTTTGTAGGAAAAAGCCGTTGTGTGATGACTGCCCAATTATAGTTTTTTGCAAAACATCTTTGAATAAATAAGGCATTTATGAATGCCTACCTTTGGGAGGCGTTCAAATCTTCCTTTTTTTTAATTTTAATAACTTTTGCAAAAAACTATATAAAAAATTCTGCCTCTCACAATAATTTTTATAATCTTTAAAAAAGTATATATATGTGATTGAAAATTATAAGGGTTGATATTTATAAGATATTGAAAGGTGGAGTAAATGAATAAACCAGTAAAAAAACAGCAGCCAAAAAAATTCATCCCAAACTTTGAATATGCAAGAAGATTAAATGGAAAAAAAGTTAAAATATTCTTAAGAAATGGAGAAGTTTTAGATGCTGAAGTTACAGGCGTCTCAAACTACGAAATAATGGTAAAAGTTGGGGACAGAAACTTGTTGATATTCAAACATGCTATTGACTACATAGAATACTAAATCCTCCTCTATTTTTATTTTTACATTTTATAAAATGTAGAGCTTAACACAACTATTTTCAGTTAAGTTTAAATCTGAGAGGTTAGTATATTAATTTTTACAACTTTAAATTAAGGGGATACTATGCCAAAAATGGTTTTATTGCCAAGAATGACAATGGCTTTAGGAGGGTATATTAGAGAGACAACCTTTCCTTATGAAGGGGATGATGTAAAGCCCTTCCCATACAGAAATGTTATAGTTGGGAATCCAACTGATGAACCAATAAAGATAGAAGTCCCTGCTTATGATGAAGGCTGGATAGAAAGGCATAGAAAATTAGGTTTGATAGTTGTTCCAGTTACAGAGGATGATGATTTTGTTGGATTGTTTCAGATGGTTAAAGAGAAGGTAAAAAAAGCATAGGTATGTATTAACTGAACTAATTTTAATTAAAAATGTAAAAAAGGGAATAAACCATGATAAAGGGAATTTTGTTTGATTTAGACGACACTTTATATAATTCATCGGAATTTGTAGAAATTGCAAGAAGAGAGGCTGTTAAATCAATGATAGATGCTGGTTTAAATATAAAATTTGAAGAAGCCATGGGTATATTAAATAAAATCATTAAGGATAAAGGTTCAAACTATGGAAAGCATTTTGATGATTTGGTTAAAGCTGTTTTAGGAAGATATGACCCAAAAATAATAACCACTGGAATAATAACATACCACAACGTTAAAGTTGCCTTATTAAGACCCTACCCCCATACAATAAAGACATTAATAGAACTAAAAGCAATGGGACTAAAATTGGGAGTTATAACTGATGGATTAACTATAAAGCAATGGGAAAAACTTATTAGGTTAGGGATACATCCATTTTTTGATGATGTTATTACTTCAGAGGAGTTTGGTTTAGGGAAGCCACATTTAGAGTTTTTTAAATATGGACTAAGTAGGATGGGATTAAAACCTGAAGAGACCGTATATGTTGGAGATAGAGTTGATAAAGATATAAAACCAGCAAAAGAATTGGGGATGATAACAGTTAGAATATTAAAAGGAAAGTATAAAGATATGGTAGATAATAAGTATAGCGATTATACTATAAAATCACTTCAAGAGCTCGTAGATATTGTTAAAAATTTAAAACAATAAAATTTTGGGGATATAATGTTCAAGGAGTTTAAAGCACTGTTATCATTTTTTACAAGAATCCCTATCTATATTGAAGATTTTGATTTTGATGATGTTGCTAATCATTTTTACCTAATTATTTTAATTGGCTATGTATTTGGAATTTTTAGTTTAATAATTAGCTATATTTTTAGTTTTTTGTTTCCCAATCTTTTAGCAGCTATTTTAATTTTGTTTTTTATTGAATATTTAAATGGTTTTCACCATATTGATGGCTTAATTGACTTTGGAGATGGATGGATGGCCGTTGGGGATAAAAGAAAGAAATTAATGGCTATGAAAGATAGATATATTGGATGTGGTGGTTTAGTTTTTGCAATATTTGTTAATTTAATGGCAGTTGCATCTATATCCTATATTTTAGAGATTTCTATTTTGTATTTATTGGTTGTAGAGGTTTGTGCAAAGCTTGGGATGTTGAGCTGTTCAACATTTGGAAATCCTTTAATTGAAGGAACTGGAAGATACTTTGTTAAAAAGGCAGATGAAAAGTTTTTAACAATTGGAATTATTTTATCTCTCCCGCTACTTTTAATATTTAGTGGGGTTGAAAGGAAAATCATCATAATAGCCATAATAATAGCAATAATTACTGGTTTGTGTATGGCTAAAATAGCTAAAAAGCATTTTGGTGGGGTTAATGGAGATGTTTTAGGAGCTTCAAATGAGATAACAAGAGTTGTTGTTTTAATAACAATTATAGCAAGTATTAAGATATTTTCATTAATAATCTAAGTTTTATATGTGGTGAGATTATGAAAAAGCTTTTAATTGCTTTTATTTTGATTTCTATAAGTTTGTGTGGGTGTGTTGATTTTAAAAGTATTGAGAATTATGGAAATTATCAAAACTATAATAATTTTGTAAATACTCATGAACACTATTATGGAAAGGTCGTTAAAGTTGTAGATGGAGACACTGTTTATGTAAATGTTAATGGAGAATTATGGAAAATCAGGTTGTTAGGAGTTGATACACCCGAAACATACAAGAAAAATAACCCTCATGAATACTATCTACTAAATGGCACACCAATAACAAATACAACCTATCTAAAAATTTGGGGAGAGAAGGCTAAATACTTTGCAAAGAAGCAATTAGAAAATAAAACAGTTATTATTGTCTTTGACAATGAAGCCCCAAAGAAAGATAAATATGGGAGATATTTAGCTTATATCTTTATAAATAACTCTAATAATTTAATAAACTTCAATGAAGAGCTTTTAAAATATGGTTATGCAAGAGTTTATATTAGTAATTTTGAGTTGAAAGATGAATTCTTAGAAGTTGAAAGAGAAGCAAAGGAAAACAGAATTGGTCTGTGGAATTGGCACAATAACTAAAGAGGATGATTTTATGGAAGGGAGAGCTTATGCTTTAGCATCTGGAACAATAATCAATGCAATAGCAACAGGTAAAGGCTCAGCTTTTGGACTAAATTTGAAAGTCTATGCAAGAGTTAAGTTAATAGACGATGGAAAAAATAGGATAGAAGGGAAAGTTTTAGATAATCCAAATATTAAGCCAAATTTAATAGTAAGATGTGTTAAAAACACCTTAGATTATTTTGGGCTGAATTACTCTGCCTATGTTGAAACAAAGACGGAAATTCCTATAAAATCAGGTTTAAGCAGTAGTTCAGCCACTTCTAATGCAGTTGTTTTAGCAACACTTGATGCATTAGGGGAAAAGATAGATGATGAGCTAATATTAAATTTGGGCATAAAATCAAGTTTTGATGAAAAATTAACTGTCACTGGAGCTTATGATGATGCTACAGCTTCATACTATGGTGGAATAACCATAACTGACAATATAGAAAGGAAAATTTTAAAAAGAGATAAGATGATAGAAGATTTAAATGTTTTAGTTTTAATTCCGAATTTAGAAAAGAATGTTGATGTAAATAGAATGAAATTAATAAAAGATTATGTTGAAATTGCCTTTAATGAAGCTATTAATGGAAACTATTTTAAAGCTTTGTTTTTGAATGGAATTCTTTATGCATCAGCTTTAAACTTTCCAACAAACATAGCAATAGATGCCTTAGAAGCTGGAGCTATAACAGCTGGCTTATCTGGAACTGGACCTTCTTATATAGCCATAGTTGAAGATGAAAATGTTGAGAAGGTAAAAGAGAAGTTAAATAGGTACGGAAGAGTTATTTTAACTAAACCAAACAATGATGGGGCTTCTATTTACTAATTTTAATTTTTTATTTTTATGAAATCTATCATGATTTTTAATGACAAATTATAAATAGTAATAGTTTAGTAATAAAATCTATAGAAAATTAACACTAAAGTAGTGATTATAAACTCTCAATATTATGGTGGTATTATGAAAATCACATTTTATATGTGGGCATCATACTGCTCAATATTAAAAAATGCATTGGATGAACTAAAACAGGAAGGAAAGGATATTGAATATAAAATATATTCTAACAGAAATCCAATCGACGATAGCTTTTTAGAGGATGTTAAAAACTCTGATTTAGTTTTTATTTATAGAACAGCATCAAATGACATTGATTTAGAAAAAATAAAAAAATTTAATGAAAATGTTGTAGTTGTTGCCCAAGACCCAAGTTTTTGGAATTCTGAAAAATCTGCTAAATGTTATCTCTTTACAACATATGGAGGTTTAGATAACTTCAAAAATATGGTTCTATATTTGATGGGTGAAGATAAAGATGTTGTAAAGCATCCCTTCCAAGGTATTTACTATAATGGAAAGATTTATGATGAATTAGAAGAATTTTTGAAAAATGTAGAGTTTAATAAAAAATACACAGTTGGAGTTTTATTTTCAAGGCATTATTTAGTTAATGATGATATGGATGTGATTGAGAAGCTATTAAATAGATTAGAAAAAGAATTCAACATAATTCCTGTATTTTCCTATGGAGCTAAATGTGAGGAGTTAAATGCCTTAGGTGGGGGAGAAAGTGTTTTAAAATACTTCTTTAAGGATGATAAGCCAATAATAGATGCTCTAATCAACCTATTATCCTTTCCATTAGGAACTGTAAAAGATGGGGGAGATTTAAATAAAATTTCTGGGGTAGAGATACTTAAAAAATTAGATGTCCCTGTATTCCATCCAATAATGAGTTATTATAAAAGCTACAATGATTGGAAAGAAGATAAGCAGGGTTTATCAGCAGATATTGGTTGGACTATTGCTCTGCCAGAGTTTGAAGGAGTTATAGAGCCAATTATCATTGGAACTACAGAAAATGAAGATGGATTGGAGAAGAAGTTTGGAATTGAAGAAAGAATAGATAAAGTTGTTAGAAGAATAAAGAGATGGATTGAGCTAAAATACAAACCAAAAAAAGATAGAAAAGTTATATTTGTTTTACATAACAATGCATGTGCTTCTGTTGAGGCAACTGTAGGTAGTGCCGCTCATTTAGACAGTTTTCAGAGTGTTGTAAATATTATGAGAAAGATGAAGGAAGAGGGCTATTATGTAGAAAATATCCCAAAAGATGGGGAAGAATTGGCTCAATTAATTCTGCAAAAGAAGGCAATTTCAGAGTTTAGATGGACTACTGTAAATGAGATTATTGCTAAGGGCGGATGTTTATATTTAATGGATGAGGATGAATATTACGAATATTTCAACAAACTGCCAGAAAATGTAAAAAATAAGGTTTTAGAGACATGGGGAGATTTAAATGGAAAAGACATTCCAGCTGGGATGATTTATAAGGTAAATGGAAAAAACAAGATAGTCATAACTGGTTTAAAGTTTGGAAACGTCTATGTTTGTGTTCAACCAAAAAGAGGATGTGCAGGAGCAAGATGTGATGGAAGAGTTTGTAAGATATTACACGACCCTTACTGCCCACCGACTCATCAGTATATCGCCAGCTATAAGTATTTCAACGATATTGGTGATGTGATAATCCACGTTGGAACGCATGGAACGTTGGAGTTTCTGCCAGGAAAGAATGTTGGTTTATCTAATGAATGCTATCCAGATATTTGCATTGGAGATATTCCTCACCTCTACATCTACAACTCAGATAATCCACCAGAGGGGACTATAGCAAAGAGAAGGAGTTATGCAACCATAATAGACCACATGCAAACAGTTATGGTAGATGCATTTTATGAAGAGTTAGAAACTTTAAATAGCTATATAGAGGAATATTTAAAGGAGATGGATGCTTCAAGAAGGCATCAGTTAGAGCATTTGATAATTGAGGAAGTTAAAAAAACCAATTTATTAAAAATAAAAGAAAAAATTGAGAAAATTGAGAATGAAGGAAATATTCATGAGAAATTTAAAGAGATATTTGATGAAATAAGAGATATCTTAGAGATGATAAAGAACTCAAAATGTAACGATGGAATGCATATCTTTGGAGAACTTCCAAATGGAGAGAAGAGGATTGAGTTTATAAAGAGCATTTTGGAATTTGAATATAAAGATAAAGATTTAAAGAAAAAAATTTCTGATGTATTAAATGGAAAAAATATAGAAGATAAAAAATTGGAAGAGAAAATCAAGGATATTAATGAGAGGATTGAAAAATCAGATGAAATTGGCTCTTTATTGAGAGGGATTGATGCCAAATATATCGAACCCGGCCCTTCTGGTCTAATAACAAGAGGAAACTACGATATTTTACCAACTGGAAGGAACTTTTATTCATTAGACCCATATAGAGTTCCTACAAAATCTGCTTACAGGGTTGGAGTTTTATTGGCTGAAAAATTAATTAAGAGATATTTAGAGGAAGAGGGGAGATATCCAGAAAATATTGCTCTATATTGGATGGCATCTGACATAATGTGGGCTGATGGAGAAGGAATGGGGATGATATTGTATTTATTGGGAGTTAAGCCAGTTTATAGAGGAGGAAAAGTTATTGGTTTGGAAATAATTCCATTAGAGGAATTAGGAAGGCCAAGGATTGATGTTACTATAAGAGTTAGTGGAATAACAAGGGATATATTCCCAAACTGTATAGAGCTTGTTGATGAAGCAATAATGAAAGTTGCTAACTTAGATGAGCCATTAGACATGAACTTTGTAAAAAAACATGTTGTTGAGAATTTAGAGAGAGGCTTATCATTTAGAGAATCAACATTTAGAATCTTCTGCTCTGCTCCCGGCACTTACGGAAATGGAGTTAAATATGCGGTTTATGCAAGTGCATGGGAAAATGATGAGGATTTAAAAGATGCGTTTATCCATTGGAATTCCTATGCTTATGGAAAGGGAGTTTATGGAAAAAAGGCAGTTGAATCATTTGAGAATATATTAAAGACAGTTGATTTGACATTCAATAAAGTTGTTACTGACGAATATGATTTATTTGGCTGTTGTTGTTACTTTGGGACTCATGGAGGCTTAACAAATGCTGCAAGAGTTTTAAAGGGTGGGGAGGTTAAAGCATACTATGGAGATACAAGAAATCCAAACAATGTTGAAGTAAGAACTTTAAAAGAGGAGATTGAGAGAGTTACTTTAACAAAACTTCTAAATCCAAAGTGGATTGAAGGGATGAAGAAACATGGATACAAAGGGGCTGGAGATATAGCTAAGAGGATTGGGAGGGTTTATGGTTGGAGTGCTACAACAAAAGAGGTTGATAACTGGATATTTGATGAAATCTTTAATACATTTGTAAAAAATGAAAATAACAGAAGGTTCTTTAAAGAACACAACATATACGCGTTAGAAGAGATTGCAAGAAGGTTGTTAGAAGCTTACCAAAGGGAATTATGGAAAACAACTGAAGAAAACATTGATGAACTTAAAATGATTTATTTAGAAATTGAAGGAGATATTGAAGAAAGCTACAGTAATATATCAGAAATTGGTGAATTCCAAGGGGGAAGTGTTGATATAGACATGGTTTGGAAGGAAAAACTTATTAGTAATGGTAAATAACTCTCTTTTTAAAGTTTTTTAAAGTATAAATTTTTTGGAATTTATACCGTTTTTTATAAATATCTTTACGGTGGTAATTATGTTGTAATTATAATTTTAGTTAAGATTAATGTAGGGGATAGTATGGGAGTGCAGTTTGGTGACTTTATACCAAAAAAAATTATTTCTTTTGAAGATTTAAAAGGGAAAAAGATTGCTATTGATGGAATGAACGCATTATATCAATTTTTAACTTCTATAAGATTGAAGGATGGTTCACCATTAAGAAATAGGAAGGGAGAGATAACTTCTGCATATAACGGAGTTTTTTATAAAACTATCCATTTGTTAGAAAATGATATAACACCAATCTGGGTTTTTGATGGTGAGCCACCTAAGTTAAAGGAGAAAACAAGAAAAGTTAGGAGGGAGATGAAAGAAAAGGCAGAAATTAAGATGAAAGAGGCAATTAAAAAAGAAGATTTTGAAGAAGCGGCTAAATATGCAAAGAGAGTTAGCTACTTAACACCAAAAATTGTTGAAAATTGCAAATATCTATTAAGTTTAATGGGAATTCCTTATGTTGAAGCCCCTTCTGAGGGAGAGGCTCAAGCAAGCTATATGGCAAAGAAAGGTGATGTTTGGGCAGTTGTAAGTCAAGATTATGATTCTTTATTATATGGCTCACCAAGAGTTGTTAGAAATTTAACAACAACAAAAGAGATGCCAGAACTTATTGAATTAAATGAGGTTTTAGAAGATTTGAAAATCTCTTTAGATGATTTGATTGATATAGCCATATTCATGGGAACTGACTACAATCCAGGAGGGGTTAAAGGTATTGGATTTAAGAGAGCCTATGAATTAGTTAGAAGTGGAGTTGCTAAAGATGTTTTGAAAAAAGAAGTTGAAAACTATGAAGAAATAAGAAGAATATTTAAACAGCCAAAGGTTACTGACGACTACTCATTAAGTTTAAAATTACCAAATAAAGAAGGAATCATTAAATTTTTAGTTGATGAAAATGATTTTAACTATGAGAGAGTTAAAAAGCATGTTGATAAACTCTATAATTTAATTGCAAATAAAACAAAGCAGAAAACATTAGATGCATGGTTTAAATAATCATATTGTGGTATCTATGGGAAAAATTTATCTCATCTCTGATACGCATTTTAACCATGCAAACATTATAAAATACTGTAACAGACCATTTTCAAATGTTGAAGAGATGAACAAAACCTTAATAAAAAATTGGAATAACATTGTTAGGGATAAGGATATCGTTTATTTCTTGGGAGATTTTGTTTTGAGCAAAAACAAGATTGAAAAGGCTAAAGAGCTTATGAAATCGTTAAATGGTAAAATAATTTTTATAAAAGGAAACCATGACAAGTTTGGTGAGAAGTTTAAAGTTATTGAATATAAAGGCTATAAATTTATGCTAATCCACAATCCAGATAGCTCTTATACTTTTAACTTTGATGGTTGGATTATACATGGACATCATCATGCAAACCACTTAGATGAATATCCATTCATAAATCCTAAAAGAAAAAGGATAAATGTTTCTGTTGAAGTTATTGATTACAAGCCAGTTAGTTTGGATTTGATTATAAAATTGATAGAAAAAGGAGAAGTTGTTAGGACAATAAATGATTTGTAAAATTAATATAAATTTTTATTATTTTATTTCCATAGAAAATTCTAAAATTTGGTGATATCATGGAAAAACCAATTATTTGCAGAATAAAGAAGATAATAGAAGAAAGTCCTACAGTAAAAACATTTATAATAGATAAAGATTTTGATTTTAAGCCAGGACAGTTTGCAATGCTTTGGATTCCAGGAGTTGATGAGAAACCATTTGGATTTTCTTCTAAAAATAGCTTTACCGTTGCGAAAGTTGGGGAATTTACCAAAAAAATGCATGAACTAAAAGAAGGAGATATAATAGGAGTTAGAGGACCTTATGGAACATATTTTGAGCCATTGGGGGATAAAATCTTAGCTGTTGCTGGAGGTATTGGAGCTGCACCAATTATAACAGCAGTTGAGGAATTTTCAAATCAAGGGATTGAAATAACAACCATATTAGGGGCGAGAACTAAAGAAGAACTGTTATTTTTGGAGAGATTTGAAAAAGTTAGTAGATTAGAGATTTGCACAGATGATGGAAGTTTTGGATTTAAAGGTTTTACTACTGAAAAAATGAAAGAAGTTCTTAAAGAAGAGAGATTTGATTTAATTATAACTTGTGGGCCAGAGATAATGATGAAAAAGGTTGTTGATATGGCTAATGAATATAATATTCCAGTTCAGGTTTCAATGGAGAGGTATATGAAGTGTGGTATAGGGATTTGTGGGCAGTGTTGTGTAGATGATGAAGGACTTTGTATTTGTAAGGATGGGCCAGTATTTTGGGGAGATAAGTTGAGATTTATTAAAGAATTTGGGAAGTATAAGAGGGATGCAAGTGGAAAAATTATTAAATTTTAAATAAAATAGCTACAAGGGATTAATATGATAAAATTTGGAGAAGCAGTTTTGGGAAATGAGATTAAGGCAATAGTTAATGTTGCATTGGGAAAAGATAAATACATAGAGAGTATTTTCACAAATGCTTTAACAAGAGGCAATTGTGTTTTTGCCAATTTAAGACCTAATTTAATAGTTAAGCCATTAACTTTAGTTGTCCCAAGACATAATATTGAGAGCAACATACAAGATGAGCTATTTCAGGGAGTTATCCAATATGCGGTTGCTAAGGCAGTTGCTGATTTGGATTTGGATGAGGATTTAAAAGTTGTTGTTAGTGTCAATGTCCCAGAACTTCCAATAACAAATTTAACAAAAAGAAAGCTCTTCCAATACTTTTATGCTTCAACAAAGTTAGCTATAAACAGAGCTTTAAATGAATATCCTTCAAAAGAAAAGGTAAAGAAGGAAAAATACAGAGCTTTGCATCCATTAGTTGGATTTAGGGATGTTAGGTTGGAATATCCACCATATCTACAAATTGCTTTGGACGTTCCAACTATGGAGAATTTAGAGTTTTTATTACAAACAATCCCAAAGAGTGACCACATTATATTAGAGGCAGGAACTCCACTAATTAAAAAATTTGGTTTAGAGGTTATTGAAATAATGAGAGAGTATTTTGATGGCTTTATTGTTGCTGATTTAAAAACATTAGATACTGGAAGAGTTGAGGTTAGATTAGCATTTGAAAGCACAGCTAACGCGGTAGCAATAAGTGGAGTAGCACCAAAATCAACAATAATTAAAGCCATACATGAATGCCAAAAATGTGGTTTAATTAGCTATTTAGATATGATGAACGTCTCTGAACCTCAAAAATTGTATGATTCTTTAAAATTAAAGCCAGATGTTGTTATTTTGCATAGGGGGATTGATGAAGAGACATTTGGAATTAAAAAGGAATGGAAATTTAAAGGAAACTGCTTATTAGCAATTGCTGGAGGAGTTGGAGTAGAAAATGTTGAGGAGCTATTGAAGGAATATCAAATATTAATTGTTGGTAGAGCAATTACAAAATCAAGAGACCCTGGAAGAGTAATTAGAATGTTTATAAATAAGATGGGCTATGATATAGACACATATAGATTGTATTTTGATGAAGATGAAGATATTGACATTTAAAGCCAAAATTTGTGGGATAACCATGTATGATTTTGCAATTATCGGTTCAGGAGTAGCTGGAGCTACCTTAGCTAAAGAATTAAGTGAGAAATATAGAGTGGCAGTAATAGAAAAAGGAAAGAATCCAAGTTATGCTTCAGAAGGTAAAAATATAGAGATAAATTATGCTTATGGCTTAGGGGGAAGTGCAGTTTATTCCTTAGGAAACGCTATGAAGATGGATATTAAGGGCTATAAAATAGATAATGATATATATAAAGAAATTTGGGAAGAGCTAAAAATTAAAGCCCCAGAAGATGATTTCTTAAATGATATTGACAAAAAATTTATTGAATTAGGGTTTAAAAAGATGGAAAAGTTTATTGACTTCAACAAATGTAATAAGTGTGGGGAATGTGCAAGAAAGCTATGTAAGGCAAAATGGACACCTTTAAATTATTTGAAACAGTCAAAAGCAGACATAATTACTGAATTTAATATAAAAACTATAAAATATGATGGCAATTATGAAATTTTAGATGAAAATGGCAGAAAAATTAAAGCTAAAAATATAATAATCTCTGCTGGTGGAATAAATAGTCCAAGAATTTTGAAAAAATTAATTGATGATGAAAATATTGGAAAAAATCTCTTTGTAGATACTTTTGTAACTGTTGGAGGAATTTTAGAAGATAGCTATTTAAATAAAGATATATCCATGCTTGTTTATAAGAGATACAAAAATTTCATATTGGCTACTCATTATTCAAAACTCTTACTTAGCGAAATAAAAAAAGATTATAAAGATGTGAAAGAAAAAGATATTGTAGGGATTATGATAAAGATTAAAGATGAAAATAATGGGGAAGTTTTAGATAACGAGGTCAAAAAAGAAATAACTAAGGAAGATTTTAAAACTCTTGTAAGAGGTGTAGGTAAAGCAACAAAATATTTATACAAGTTGGGTGTTGATGATATATTCACAACTATACCAAGAGGCTCACATCCCGGAGGCAGTTTAAGTTTAGTTGTTGATGAATTTGAAGTTAAAGAGGGATTGTATGTTTGCGACGCTTCTATATTTAAGGAAGCTTTAGGAGTTCCACCAATCGTCTCAATTATCGCATTAGCTAAGAAATTCGCAAGAGAGATTTTATAAATGGATACATTAATACATAATTATATTATTTTATAGGGTGGGATAGCATGGGAATCTTTGATGTCATCTCTGGATTATTTAAAAAGAAGCCAAAAATTGCCTACGCAAAGTCACAAAGTGTTGATTTAATTGAACTAAAAAAGCATCCTTATTATATAGTAGCGTCAGTTGAGTTAGGGAATACAACAACAAAAGCAATTATAACAGCCACAAATATGGATACGGGCAAAACATACATTGTTAGTAAGCATGTAAAAATGACAAGAGATGTTAGAAAGCCAAAAAAGGGAGAAGAAGTTTTTGGAGAAACTTTATGGGGTGTTAAATTAACAAGAGAAGCAGTTTCAGATATGGTCAAAGAAGTTTTATTAGAAAGTTTAAAGAAAGCCGGGCTAACTGTTGATGACTTACACTTTGTTGTCAGAAGTACTGGGGTTACTGCTGGTTTTGCATCTCCAGAAGAAGTTGGAGAGATGATTATTGCTTTAGCCCAAGGATGTATGAAAGCTGGTGTCCCCCCAGCAAAGATGACACCAGCAATGACTAAGGAGCAGATACCAAAACCATTTGACAAATACTCTTTTTTAGATAAAATTATCTTTGATGGAGCAGTTACTGGAGTTCTCCCTCCTACAGGAAAAGAAGTTGTTGCTAATGAAATGGAAGGAGAGCTTGTAACAGCAGGAATAAAGGTTGGAAGTAAATGGACTAATGTAGATTTCAGAAACCCATGTATGAGTATTGACTTTGGAACTACATTAGCTGGAAGAATTACAAATGAAGCTTTGCCTTATGCAAAGGTTATTGGAAATTTATGTGGGTTAGCTGGAGGTATAGCAGATGCAATTGCAAGAGGTTCTGGAAAAATAGATGAAAAAACAGGAGCAGCTTTAGATTTATCAAATATTAAAGGAAAACCAAATGAAGAATTAGCGAGAGAATATGCCGAAGAAATACACAAATATATAATCATTAGAGAAGTTCCAAAGGGTGTTGATAGATTTGGGACTGTTCCAGTAGACCCAAAATCAGCTGAAAAAGCAGGAACTACACTTATTGGATGTGATGTTGGTAAAAATGGTAGTGATTTAATAAAGTTAGAAGAGTTAGGAAGAGAGTTGGTAGAAAAAAGCGATATTCCAACATTGATGTGTTGCTTAGATTATGTTATGAGTGAAGTTGTTAGAAGATTGGTGGAGTTAGCTTATGAGAAAGGACTAATTTGTGAAAAATCGGCTATTGGAATCACTGGAAGGGCAGGAATTACTGGAAAAAAGCCAGAGTTAATTATAGAAAAACTTAAAACCTTAGAAATTTGGGATAAAGTTGAGGAAAATGTTGTGTTTGTTGAAGATGGGTTAGCTTTAGGAGCTTCAGTTATGGCAAGATGTATGAACTGTTTAGGAACACCTTCAGTACCTATTGGGGGCGTTAGAGGAGGAGGGTGTATATTAGGTCTAAGAAGAAAATGGCAAAAAGAAAGGGGAATGATAAGAGATTAACATGGTAAAATTAATGTTATCTTTAATTTTTTATATTCTGTAAATTTGTTCTGTAAAAGGTTAAAGGTTGTTTTGGGCGTAAAACCCCTCCCCATCATTATATTAAATATCCCCAATATCGAACATTCAAATTAAAAATAGACATTCTAATGCCCCCACGTAGTAATATTATTAACCGAACCCCTATATATATTTTTTCATTTTCGAAAAATGTGAAAAATTAATATCCACAAGTTACGCAATTTTCAATGTTGTTAATTTATCAACATATATACAAATGTATAAATTAAGGGATAATATGAAGTTAAAATTAAAGGTTCCACAATGGCATTATTCTCTATTAACCGACTATGAAAGATTAGCAATCTTTAAAAACGCTATAGAGAGAATTGTAGATAAAGATGATGTTGTCTTTGATTTAGGCACTGGCAGTGGAATTTTAGCAATGATTGCTGCAAAAAAAGCAAAAAAAGTTTATGCTATTGAGTTAGACCCATTCACTTATGATTATGCAAAGGAAAACATAAAAGTTAATGGATTCAATAACATTGAGATTATTGAAGGAGATGCAACAACCTACAACTTTAAAGAGAAAGCTGATGTAATTATAGCCGAGCTTTTAGACACTGCTTTAATTACTGAACCGCAAGTTAAGGTTATAAATTCAATAATAGAAAGAGGTTTTTTAAAAGAAGATGCTAAAATTATTCCAGCTAAGACAATATCAACTATACAACTTGTAGAGGCAAAAATGAACCATATCTATTATGATGAAGATATTAAATCAGAGGAAGTTTCTGAAGAGGTTATTTATGAGGAAGTTAATTTCTATAAGATAAATCCTATTGAAGTAAGCTATAATATAGAGTTAGAGCTTGAAAAAAGCTGTGAAAACTTAGGAATAAAGCTAAGGACATACACAATATTAGATGACAAACATGTAGCAGGACAAACACCAATGTTAAACCCTCCATTGGTAATTCCATTAAATAGAAGTGTAGATGAAGGAAAGGTTAGGATAAATTTATCATACAGAAGAGGAGGAGATTTGGAAAGTATAAAAGTAGATTTGGGATAACTATGATAAATGAAGTGGTTGTAGCAACAAGGAAAAATAATAGAGACAACAAAGCCCCAATTGGTGTTTATTTTAAAGATAAAAAAGTTATTATGCATCTTTTTTTTGGCTCTCATACTTATGAAAATCTTTTAACTGAAGATTATTTTTCAGTTAATATAGTTCCACCAATTGAAATAGCAAAGGCAGTTTTAGATGATAATGATGAATATCTTTATTATGACAACATCCCTTATTTAAAAAACTCTTATTATACTATATTTTATAAAGTTGTTAAAAGGGAATTTGTTGAGAGAGATGATAAATTTGGAAAAAACAGATTGATGATTGTAGAAGGGGAAGAGATAAAAAGAATATATTTAGATAAAGTTCCAAAGCCATACAATAGAGCAGATGGATTATTGGTTGAGATGGCAGTTATTTATTCAAGATTGGCTAACAAAAACATAAAAATTGATGAAGATGACAAAAAAGAGATGGAAAAAGAAATGAAGAAATATTTCTCAATAATTAAAAAAGTTGGTGGTAGAGAGCATAAACAATTGGCTGAAATTATGCTAAGGAATTTAAATTTACTTTAAATCCATAAGCTTCCAAATCTCTTTTAGAGTGTCAATATCAACCTGCCCAGGGGCAGAGCTTTTCCCTTTGTAAGAAGCAAAGGTTAATATTGAGCCAAAATAAACCCCTAAGATTCTTGTTAGTTTTCCTTTCTCACCCATTCCAATGCCAATAATCTTTCCAGGATATTTATTTATAACTTCTAAAATATTGAGAACATCTTCCTTACTGTTTGCCATTGTTGCAAATTTTGCTATATCTCCAATGCTAAGAGCTTTTTCAACGACATCTATTAATTCTTCCTTTGAAGGGGTTTTTTCAAAATCATGATAAGAGATTATAATCTTTGTTTTTGAACCAATTTCATCTCTAAATTTTACAAGTTCTTTATTTTTCTCTTCTCTCAACTCAATATCAACAAATTTAGCATTGCATTCAATTGCCTTTTTTATTAAGTTTAATCTTTCCTCCTTATTTCCTTTCCAATAACCACCTTCCCAATCCGGTCTAACGGTTATTATGCAAGGATATTTAGCAAATTTCTCTATATCATCTTCATTTACTTCTTTAAGCATATCTATCCTAAATTCAACAATATCTGCTATTTCTAAATACTTTTCAGCTGTTTTTATTGCTTTTTCTACACTATCTTCAACTACTGGTAGGCATATCATATTATCTACCTTTCTTTTTTGATTTATATAAAATAAAAGACAAAATATTTTAAAATTTAGTGCAATATAAAATTAAAGCTAAAAAATAGAAAAATTTATTCTTCCTCTTCTGAACTCATAAATTTATAGAAATCACCATATTCAACCTGGCTCTCTTTGCTCATTAACTTATCAATGGATTTCTTCATAATCATTGCATATAAGTCAATTAAATCCCTATACTTAACTTCTGGCAACCCAGTATAGACAAATAGAACTTTCTTAAAGCCCCCTCTTGTAGCATTATCTACTAAATATAAAGATAAAGCTTCAGTTAATGGCTCAACTGGTGGATAACCCTTACCTAAAGGAACTCTCTTCTTATAGAATCTCTTTCCATATTTTAATCCTATAACTTGTGAAAACCTGAAGTGCATTATATAATCTGATATTTTATCCATTCTTTTGAAAATCTTTAGCCACCAATCAACATCTGCCTTTTCAGCTGCTTCATCTAAATCATCCTTCTCATAAACACCCAATTCATTTAAGAATATATTTTCTAACTGTAGTGATGGAATGATTTTTATATCTTCCTCTTTAGCTGCTTTTATTAACTCTTCAAGCTCATCTAATGTTCCAAACTCACCAATGTTTGTTGCTGGCTCTGGGGAGTAAATTATATCATTATTAACTTCACTGAATTTCTTTAAAACATCCAAGTGGTAGTTTAAATCATCCCCCACTCTTTTTCCAAGATGGTAGTTGTATATCTCAGCCCCACATAATGTAGCTTTTTCTATGGCTGAAAGGTGAGCTTTTAATCCTTTCTCTGATGATAAGCTGTAATATGGACCGTGAGCTAAGATTGAAGTGAAATATTCCTTACTTAACTTTTTATAACTCTCATAGTATCCAGATGGTAATCTTCTTGATAACACTGCTGGTGGAATTTCTGTAATTCTTGTCCCCAATAATGCTGCCTGTTTTAATGTTGATAAAGCATTATAGGTCCCCCACTCAAAGAGTATCATTCTCTCACCTAAAAAATATTTGCTTAATCAAATTTCTTTTTTAATGGCGCAAGATGTTCAGTTAAAGTATTTAGTATTAAATTTAGCTCTTCCCTAAGTGCCTCTCTATCAACACTGTCTGATTTTATATATTTTCCCAAGTCCTTTAAATATGTTGTTGTAGCGATTATATAATTTAAGTCATGATTTATCTTAACATTTCCAAATAATGGGATTTTAAACATATTTTTAAAATCTGTTTGATACATAACTAAAACATCATTCGGCTCAACTAACTCATTTTTAATAACCGCCTCAAAGGTTAAAATTGCTTGAGAACCAATAATCTTTGATGTTATCCCTTCAACCTTTCTATCGACTATAACTCTAAGCATATATAACACAGGATGATTTATGAATTTGAAGGTTAAGCTATGTGAGCTTTCTGTTGGTGAGTTAATTTCTATTAAAACTGCTCCTTTTTTATACATAAAGTTTATTAGCTCTCCAACAAATATTTCATCAATACTACTTGTAAATTCTCTTGAATGTGTTATTTTTTTAGCTAAATCAAAAATTCCCATTATTCCACCTTTCTATATACTTCTAAATATTCAGAAAGTGCTGAAATTATTGTATTAATATCCTCATTTAATTTTTCCCAGTTAATTTCTAAGGTATCAAAGTCAATATAGTCATTTATTAATAAGTAAGTTGCACAATTTACAAAAGTATAATAGCCGTCATAATCATATCTAATACTTCCAATATTTGAAAGTTTTTGAGATAAATAACCTTTCAATCCCAATCCAAATAAAGATGGGGGAATTCCCTTAATCATAACTCCATAAGAAAACTCAATAAACATTCTTGCCCCTATAACTTTAACATCTGTTAAAGAATGAGGTAAAACTTCTGCTAAAATTTTAACTCTATCCCAGTTTTCCAAATGCTCAAATAAAAAATAATGGAAATTTCCATCTGAAGCAATATCCATCAATACATAGCCATTATCAGTTAGAGTTGTTATTACTGCCCCTAAGAAAACTTCATCTATGTATGTCGCTTTGTTCTCTTCATTTTTTAGTTTCCATCCTTTTTTAATCAATTCTACAAATTTTTTGTTCATAAAATCACCAAATATTCCATATTAAAATTTTTAATAAGATAAAGTATATATAACAAGTTATTAAAATTATTAATTAGATATTTATTTCTAAGGTATATATAAATTTCTACTGTATTACTGTATAGAAGTTTAAAATTTTATATTAATTTTATGTATAAAAATTTATTTATTTAAATATATGGGTGAAAAAATGAATTTGATATGGATTTTACTAATCGGATTTGCTGTTATAGGGCTGTTAATCCTCATGGCTGGGTTGTGGATAATAAAAAAAATTCTATTTCCAAAAAAGAAACCTAAGCCATACAAGATAAGAGGTGGTGGAAAAGCTCATCATATTGGTGGTGGAAGCTATGATGTTTATCACCATCATTATGTAACAAAGGATGTTTATGTTCATGATGATGATTACGATTACTATGATGAAAAAGACAGAAAGAGGGATGATAAAGATGATTTAATAGATAAAGCCGTTGCTTTTGGAACTGGAGCTATTGCTGGCTATGGAGTGGCAGAATATGGGGAAGAAATTAAAGAAGATATTGAGGAGATTATAAGAGAAGGAGAAGAAGTTGTTGATGATGTTGTAGATGAGATTGAAGATGCTGTAGATGACTTCATAGATGACGATGGAAGTGATGATGACTACTAATAGGAGGGGGATTATGAAAAAGATTGTTATTGCAATAATATTATCAATATCAATAGCAGTATTATTTGCTGGATGTGTTTCAGAAGAGGGTGGAAACTATGAAGAAACAAAAGGTGGTGAAAAAGTTATAAGCTCACTATTGGATGTTGTTCCAAAATCTTCTGAAAAGGTAGTATATACTGAAACTGAAGGTTTCATTAATTTGTTAGGAGAAGATAGCAAAATTGTAAATGCCTATAAAAAGTTAATTGGAAAGTATGGTTTAAGTGTGGATGATATAGAATATACAATTCAGGCAGATAATGCCTACATATTAAAAGGTTATGGTTTAGATGAGTATAAATTTATGGATGAATTGGGGCTAAATTATAAAGAAAAAAATTACAAAGGAGCAAATATACTTGTAAATGAAGATTATGGCTATGCTGTTGCAAAATATAAAAATTATTTAATTCATGGAAATGTGGATGATGTAGAAAGAGTTATAGATACTTTAAGTGGAGATTATCCAGCAATAACAGAAAAAGATGAAATTAAAAAAATATTGGAGAATGTGGATGATGATTATGCAGTAGCAAACATTGAAGAAGGAAATAATGCCTATTACGGAGCTTTCATATATCCTAAAGGAAGGGATGTGAAGTTTGAAATAGTTATCGTCTTTGATAATATAGATGATGCAAAAGAACAATATCAGTATATGAAAGAAGAGTTAGAGAATGAAAAAAGTGATGGGAATATTAAAGATTATGACATAGAAAGAGATGGAAATGTAGTTGTAGCCGATATCATAATGAGTAAAGATGAGTTTTTAGGAGAGTATGCTGATTCCTTAGGATTAAATTTAGGAGATATTGAAAATAATGCTGAAAATCAATATGAACAAACATACCAAAATGAAGAAAATGAAAAAGAGGAATATAAGAATAAAAATACCGAGAAAGTTAATGTTGGAGAGCCATTTAATTTAATCCCTTCAGTATTCTGGGCAAGTTACGTTGATGTAGATAAATTTAGTAATGTGGTTAAAGGAGGATATGGTTATGAAAAACTTAAAGATGTTTTAAAATGCTATGGGCTAACACCAGATGATATTGAGTTTTATTTGAGCATAGCACCTGCCGCAAATGTAATAAAAACTAATAAACTTAATGCTTATGATTACTTAAAAAGATTGGGATGTGAGTATAAAGAAGAAAATTACAAAGGGGCTACTTTATTAATATACAAATCACCATTCTCAGCTTTGGATGAAAATGAAGCAGTTACCAACTATAGAGGATACTTCATATTTGGGTTGGAAGATAATGTAAAAAATATAATAGATGCCATAAATGGAGAAACTTCTTTGATGATTGAGAATGATAATATAAAAGAGATTATAAGTGAGATATCAAAAGGATACTTTGCGTTTAAGCTATATGATTTATTTGACTCCGATGGAGGAGAGTTTTACTATGAAGATGGAAATGATGTTGTAATTAAAGGACTCTGGATAGCTATGGATGAAGATTATGCAAATAAAAGAGCAAACATTATAAAAGAAGATTATGAAAGCAATGGATATAATGATTATAATGTAAAAGTTGAAGGAAATAGAGTTATCTCAGAGCTTAGAATTAGTAAGGAAGAATTTGCTGATTATTATGGAGATGAACTTGCAGATGTTCATTGGTTAGGGTTGCATGAACTTGAAAACTGTAAGAGCAGTGCTGAAACTGAAGAATTGGCTAATAATGAAGAACAAGCCAATATAGAACAGCAGATAGAAGAACAACAAACCAACATGGAAGAACAGAAAGAACAGCAGTTCGAAAATAAAGAAACTAATGTTTATGAACTACCATTAACATGGAAAGAAGTTGAAGTTGCAGGAATGGATGGAGTTATGTTTGACTTTGGAAGTAAAAAAGTAACTTTTAATGATATATATGAATACAGCCATTATACATCTGATTTTGAAGATCCAATAATAATTGATGGAAATAGATTATGGAGTTTTGGAGATTTTGGAGGAATCTATGGAAATTACTATATCTGGAAAAGTGTTGATGAAGGATGGGGATTTGATGCTGAAGTTGATGATATATACTTAGCAGAGATGCCTTATAATGTAAAGGCAATGTGTTATGATATGTATGGAGCAGGGTGGTTTATAGCAGATGATAATGGGAAAATACATCATGTAATCTTTGAGGAATACAATGAAACAACAGATAAAACTGGAAATGTAAAAATATACTTATTAAAACCAAAAGTTGATGTTGTAGTAGCAAACTTAGATGTTGATGAATTGATGGCTGGAATCTCTAACAACGGAAAAAATTATAAGATTGTCTTAGGTTGGAAAGGAAACAAACTCTATTTAATAACAATGGATGCTAAAAAGTTTGAGGATTGGGCTTATAACATCCAATATACAAAAGGATATTCAGAACCATTTCCAAATGTAAAAATTAAGGAGTTTGATTTTGATGGCAATATAATAGATGCAAGAGGAGAATATGGTGCAGGAAACTATCAAAATTATATAGTTGTGGCAACAAATAATGGACTTTATATAATAACGGTTGAAAATAGAGAACCAGATGAGTTCAAAATAACTGATGCGTTAAAAACAAACATAAAGGTTTATGCCTTTGATGTATATTCAGGAAAGTTGGCTTGCTCAGATGGAAATAATGTATATTATACCGACATTAAAAGCAGATACGAATCAGAAAATTCAGACAGATATGTTTATTACTTTGGAAGAAACTATGAAGGGGCTTTATCTTTAAGTGGAGTAACTGGATTGTCAATAACAACAAACTATAATGAATTTGGAACGCAGTTAAAGGTCGCTGGAAATGGATATATTAAAACATACAACTTCGAATTTGAATCAAAAAAAGATGCTGAAGGAAACTACCTGTATGATGAAAACGGCGACCCAATATACATAGTCAAATTTGTGCCAAAGATTGTATATTATGATGGTGAGGTTTATGACAAATACTATGATATAAATGTTCCATTTGCTGGAAAGTATATATATAGAGAAGATTGGGGAAATTCAAAAAGTGGTAGAGTAGCATTTAGAGTTTATACAACCGATAACAAACTTTATCTATTTGGAACTGCATGGGGATAAATTCCACTTTATAAATCTTTTTATATTAACCAAACAATTATATACAATCAAAACATAATAACTAAAATATACCAAAATTTTGGTGGGATTATGAAATTCAAAAGCGATATTATGCTAAAGCCTATAATAATTGGGGGAGTTATTGGAGGAATTTTGGGTTCTATTTGTAATTGTTGTTGTATTATGAATCTTGTTGCAGGGGCAATAACCGCACACTTTATAAAAGAATCAGGAGCTATGTTAGATACTGAAAGTTACGCGTTAGCAGGAGGAATTAGTGGAGCAATTGCAGGAGTCATAAGCGGAATATTGGGAACAATATTTGCAATGTTTATAAATATTCCATTTGCAAGTAGTTCAGAAGAAATGATGGCTTCAATGGGTTTAACAATGATTAGTGGAGTATTGAGCATAATATTTGGCATAATTTTTGGAGCAATTATGGGAGCTGTTGGAGCTATATTGTATCTAAAAGTTAAAGAGTAAGGGATTAATTATGAAAAAATACTACATTATTGGGTTAATAATTTTTTCTATTTTTTATCTTGGTTTATTTTTAGCACCATACTCTGCTTACTTAGGGGAAAGTTCAAATTTTTGGAATTTTGTATCTTTTATACTCTACACAATATATTCAACAATATGTCATCAAATGCCGCAAAGAAGTTACTTTATTTTTGAACATAAAATGGCGGTTTGTGCAAGATGCTTTGGGATTTATACAGGCTTTTTAATTGGAATGTTTATTTACCCATTTTTAAAAAAATTAAACGACTTTAAAACTCCAAATAAATGGTATTTAATAATTGCATTAACACCGTTGGTAGTTGATGGTACTACCCAACTAATTGGATTGAGAGAGAGTTTTAATGAATTAAGGTTTGTAACTGGCTTTATTGCTGGATTTGTGGGAGTTTTTTATATTTTACCAACATTTTTAGAAGCAATATATAAATATAACCACAAAAAATAATCGTAAAAATGCAAATTTTTGATAGAATATAATTTTGCAATCTTAGAGAGGGATAATAATGATAATCAAAAAAATTAAGGAATTAACAAAAGAAGAGGAAGAAAAAATAATTAATAGGAATAAAGCTAACTTTGAGGAAATATTGCCAACAGTGATGGAGATTTTGAAAGACGTTAAAGAAAAGGGGGATGAAGCATTAAAATATTACACAAAAAAGTTTGATGGTGTAGAAATAGAAGATTTTAAAGTTACAGAAGAAGAAATAGAGGAGGCATATAACTCAGTAGATTACAAAATTATTGAGGCAATAGAAAAAGCTAAGGAAAACATTTATTTCTTCCACAAAAAGCAAATGGAGCAAATAAAAGATTTAAATGTTAAAAATAATGGAATAATTTTAGGACAAGTTGTTAGAGCAATAGAAAAAGTTGGATGCTATGTTCCTGGAGGAAGGGCTTTCTATCCTTCAACTGTTTTAATGACAACAATCCCTGCAAAAGTAGCTGGGTGTAGAGAGATATATATAACTTCCCCACCAACAAAAGAAGGGAAAGGAAATCCTGCCACATTAATAGCAGGAGATATTGTTGGAGTTTCAGCTATTTATAAAGTTGGAGGAGTTCAGGCTATAGGGGCTTTAGCTTATGGAACAGAAACAATTCCAAAGGTTGATATTATTGTAGGGCCTGGAAATATATATGTAACAACAGCCAAAAAAATAGTTTATGGAGAAGTTGCTATAGATTTCTTAGCAGGTCCTTCAGAGGTTTTAATTATTGCTGATGAAACAGCAGATTCAGAGTTTGTTGCTTTAGACTTTATTGCTCAAGCTGAACACGACCCTAATGCCTCTTGCATAATAACAACAACATCTGAAAAGAAAGCAGAGGAAATTAAAAATAAAATATTTGATGAGATAGAAAAAGCTGAAAGAAAAGAGATTATTTTAAAAGCCTTAGAATACTCTGCCATATTAATTGGTGATTTAGAAGAGTGTATTGAATTCTCAAATAAATACGCCCCAGAACATTTGGAAATATTAACCAAAAACCCAGAAGAAGTTTTAAATAAAATTAAACATGCTGGAAGTGTATTTTTAGGAGAGTATAGCCCAGTTCCTGTTGGAGATTATGCTTCTGGGACTAATCATGTTTTACCAACTTCACAATTTGCAAGAATGAGTTCTGGTTTGAATGTGGAGACATTTTTAAAGAAAATAACATTCCAAAAATTGGATAAAGAAAGCTTAAAAAATATTGCTGATATTGTTATAACATTAGCTGAAGCTGAAGGGTTGTTTGGACATGCTGAAGCCGTCAGAAGAAGACTAAAATAAGTTTTTGTGTGATGGTTATGACATCATTAATCTTATTAATTTTATTTGAAAGAAGGAAACTGTAAATAGAACAGCTAATAGAACAGTTGTGGTTGAAAGAGATAACAACCTATTGGGAACTGCCGCAGCTGTTGCTGGTGGAGTTATAGCTGGAGAGCTAATAGCTGATGCTATAGATGGTATGGTAGAGGGAGATATTGGAGAAAACATAGAAGAAGGAATAGAAAATGTTAGTGAAACAATAACTGATGCTGTTGATGATTTCACTGACTTTGGAGGATTTTAAGATATATAATAAAATAAAATCTATAATCTTTAAATCTATAATCTTCTACAAAAATCAACTCATACTTTTAAAGTTTTTATATCCTAAATTACACAATTCTTAATGTGAGAGCATGGAAATTGGGATAAGTATAGAAGCAGAAAACAAAGTTGGAGTTTTACACAAACTTACGGGAATTCTTTCTGAGTTAGGGGGGAATATAACTTATACTCAACAATTTATTAAAAATGATGGTGAAACTGGCTTTATTTATATGGAAGTTGAAGGTATTAAAGATATAGATGAACTAAAGAGAAGAATGGAAAGTTGTGAGTATGTAAAGAGCTTTGAAATTCATAGCTCATTAAAAAAGATTTATGGTAAGAGGGTTATTATTATTGGCGGAGGAGCTCAAGTGGCTGAAGTTGCAAGAGGAGCCATAAGTGAAGCAGACAGGCATAATATAAGGGGAGAGAGGATTAGTGTCGATACTCTCCCAATAGTTGGTGAAGACAATTTATATGAGGCAGTTAAGGCGGTGGCAACTCTACCAAGAGTGGGAATTTTGGTTTTAGCTGGCTCTTTAATGGGAGGGAAGATAACTGAAGCAGTTAAAGAGTTAAAGGAAAAGACAGGCATTCCAGTAATAAGCTTAAAGATGTTTGGTTCTGTCCCTAAGGTTGCTGATTTAGTTGTTGGAGACCCTCTACAAGCAGGAGTTTTGGCAGTTATGGCAATTGCTGAAACAGCAAAATTTGACATAAATAAGGTTAAAGGGAGAGTTTTATGATTGTCTTCAAAAATGCAAGGATTATTGATGTATATACTGGAGAAGTTGTTAAAGGGAATGTTGCATTTGAAAAAGATAAAATATCATTTGTAGATTTAAATAATGAAATTGATAAAATAATTGAAAAAACAAAAAAAGAAGTTAAAGTTATTGACTTAAAAGGTAAATATCTATCACCAACATTTATAGATGCTCATATCCATATAGAATCTTCCCATCTCATCCCATCAGAGTTTGAAAAATTTGTGTTAAAAAGTGGAGTTAGCAAAGTAGTTATAGACCCGCATGAAATAGCAAATATTGCTGGAAAAGAAGGAATTTTATTTATGTTGAATGATGCCAAAATTTTGGATGTTTATGTTATGCTTCCTTCTTGTGTTCCAGCTACAAACTTAGAGACGAGTGGGGCAGAAATTACAGCAGAAGATATTGAAGAACTCATCCTTTTAGATAAGGTTTTGGGTTTAGGAGAGGTTATGAACTATCCTTCAGTAATAAATGAAGATGAAAAGATGTTAAAAAAGATAGAAGTGGCTAAAAAATACAATAAATTAATAGATGGGCATTGTCCAAAGTTAAGGGGCTATGAGTTAAACAAATATATATCTCACGGAATTATGAGCGACCATGAGAGTGTTGATGAAGATGAAGCTTTAGAAAAGCTTAGGTTGGGATTAAAATTAATGGTTAGGGAAGGAACAGCATCAAAAAACATCTATTTGCTTAATATATGCAAAAAGATAAAAGATTTTAGAAATATAATGTTAGTTAGTGATGATGTCTGTGTTAGAGACTTAGACGGCCATATGCTAAATATTTTAAGGAAAGCCACCAACTACGTTTCCCCAATTGAAGCCATTCAAATGGTTACAATTAATCCAGCAAATTATTTTGGGTTTGATGTTGGAATTAAAGCTGGAAATGAGGCAAGTTTTGTAATTTTTGAAGATTTGGAGAATTTTAAAGTTTATGATATTGTTATAAAAGGAAGATTTTTAGATGATGTTTTAAATGAGCTAAATAAAAATAAAAAAAGAAAGATTCCTGAAAAGCTCATGAATACCTTAAGATACCCATATAAAAACGAAGGCGATTTTTTAATTAAAGGGATTGATTACAAAGAGAGAGATGGATTTGTTAGGGTAATAAAACCATTAAAAGATTCTTTAATAACTGAAGAACTAATATTTAGTGTTGAGGAAGTGAAAATATTACTAAATGAAAATGCAATAAATAAAATATTCGTTATAGAGAGACATAAAAATACTGGAAATATTGGAAAGGGTTTAATATACAACTTCTTAGAAGAGGGAGTTTTAGCGTCTTCCTATGCTCACGATTCCCATAATGTAATAGCCATAGGAAATAATGAGAAAGATTTGGCATTAGCTGTAAATAAATTAAAAGATATTGGTGGAGGATTTATAGCTGTTAAAGATGGAAAAATTGTTGAATGTCTTCCATTATCTGTTGGAGGGATAATGGGAGATGATGGAAAATATGTATTTGAGAAGATTAACGCTTTGTATAAAAAAATAGAAAATTGGAGTTCTTTTGATAATCCATTCTTGAGCATGAGCTTCTTTTCCCTTCCAGTAATTCCAGAGTTAAAAATAACTGATAAAGGTTTAGTTAAAAATATGCAGTTAGTTGATTTATTTATCTAATTTATAGAGTGTTTTTCAAAGTTATTAAAATTTTTTGATGAACTTATAAGCCCTTCGGGCTTATATAATTACCTTATTTCTCATTATATTTTGAAAAACACTCTATTTAATCTCCCTTACCTTCAATCTCTATAACTTTTACATAGATTGGATGTTCTTTAAGTTGCTGATAAACTTTTTCAGCAGCTCTTCTTGACCTTGCTAACATAACAAAAGCAACATCCCCACTGTATCTTGCTTCTGTAAATGATAAGATATCCCCTCTTGCTATACCTTCCCCAATTATTTTTCTAATTAAATCTTCATACTTTGTAGCATGTTTTTCAGGAATATTCAGCAAAACACCATAAATCATTTTTCCCACCCCAAATTTTTTATTTATTCAGAAACCTTCAAAATTCCAATTGTATCATTAGCTTTCTTAGCTATATCTAAGTCAAATAAAGCAATTGTTGGCAATAGCCAACTAAACCAATATCTTGGCTCACCATCTTTTGTTTCCCCATAGTAAGCAAATGATAACCTTCCAAATCCGGTCTCTTTTTCAACCTTTCTTGCACTTCTTATAAACCTTCTTGCAACGTTTGGAAGCTCATCATAAGATAGTGGCTTTCCTCCAACCCCATTTTGCATGGAAAGTTCTGAGCTAATTCCAACATTTTTTATGGCTTTAATTAAGTTTCCTAATTTGTTCTTTTTGAAGAAAGCTAACAATAATGCAGCAGCTGGAACTCTTAAAACTTCTGTATTTTTCTCATCTTCATCTCTTAATTGGCAGACAATATATGCCCTTCCCATCTCCATCTCTATGTGTGCATATAATTCAGTGTTCTTTGGTAATTCTTCGAGAACTTCAATAACTTCGTATTCCTTTCCATCTTTTGAGAACTTATCTCCAGCTTTTCTTTCATCCAACTCAACAGTAAAGTATGTTTCCTTCCCATCTATTTTACCAAATATTAAGTCAAATCCCCATCTTTTCAATGATTTTAACTTAAATTCCCTCTCTTTCTCTGGATTTCCCAATGTTTCAAAAACTAAAGTATTTATTATTTCTACTTCTTTTGCATCTACTGCCAAAATATCACCTTTTATTTATAATAATTTTTTTAAATTAAATTTTTGTTTTACAGTATAATAATGTGTTTGAAGTTCTATAAATATTTTTCTATAATTGGCAGATTTATAAATTTGTTTAATTATATTCATTGATAAAAAATATAAATGAAAATAGTATATAACATCCTTTAGGTGATGGTTATGAGATACAAGAAAGTGCCAGTAAAAAAGATAGTTAATAAGATTATTGATGAATGTGATGTCATCTTATTAGTTTTAGATGCAAGAGACCCTGAGATGACAAGAAACAGAGAGTTGGAGAAAAAAATTAAAGCCAAAGGGAAAAAACTAATTTATGTTTTAAATAAAGCTGATTTAGTTCCAAAAGATATTTTAGAAAGATGGAAAAAAATTTTTGGAGAAAATACAGTATTTGTATCTGCTAAAAGAAGATTAGGGACAAAAATTTTAAGAGAGATGATAAAAAAATCTTTAAAAGAAATGGGTAAAAAAGAAGGAAAAGTTGGAATTGTTGGTTATCCAAACGTTGGAAAATCCTCTATTATTAACGCATTAACCGGGAAGAGAAAGGCATTAACTGGAAGTGTAGCTGGTTTAACTAAAGGAGAGCAGTGGGTTAAACTAACAAAAAATATTAAGCTTATGGACACTCCTGGAGTTTTGGAGATGAGAGATGAAGATGATTTGGTTATAAGTGGAGCTTTGAGATTAGAAAAAGTAGAAAACCCTATCCCTCCAGCTCTAAAAATTTTGAGTAGGATAGATAATTTTGATAACTCAATAATAAAAGAATATTTTGGCGTTGATTATGAAAAAGTTGATGAGGAACTGTTAAAAAAGATTGGTAATAAAAGAGGGTATTTAACTAAAGGCGGAGAGGTAGATTTAATTAGAACAGCAAAAACAGTTATAAAAGAGTATCAAGATGGGAAACTCAACTACTACAAAGTAGATTTAAAGAAATATGGGCAAGATAGAGATAGAGATATCTCATTCATAACAAAACATTTGAAAGATTTCCCATTTATTGAAGATGCTAAAATGATTATAACTCATTTAAAAGATTTTGATGAATTATATAAAAAGATAAAAAAACCTGTCTTAGGTTTTGAAGAAATAGATGGAAATATAGTTGTTATATCTTTTGGGGAGAAAACAAGAGATGCTTGTAGAAAGAAAGTAGAAAATCTGTGTAAAGAGAAAGATATAGAGATTTTTTCGAAGTTTGGAGATAAAATTGGAGCTAACAATATCTATGTAGCTGTTGGTAAAGCTAAATAAAAACTACCATAACCTATTTATATTTTAATTATAATCAATTTGTCATTAATGATAATGATAAATTGTTAATAAAGTATCGGTGGCATCATGATTAAAAAAATGGCAAGGAAGAAGTGCATTCATGTTATGCTTGTTTATACTGGTGGATGTAACGCATGCGATATCGAAGTTGTTAATGCTGTGTTTTCACCTTTTTATGATGCTGAACAGTATAATGTTTTTTTAACATTTAATCCAAGAGAAGCTGATATTTTAGTTGTTACTGGCTGTGTTACCAAGGTCGTTGCTGAATCTTTAAGAAAAATTTATGAAAAGATTCCAGAGCCAAAAGCAGTTGTTGCTGTAGGGGCTTGTGCATTAATGGGGGGAGTTTATAAAAACATTGGAGGAGATTTAGGAACTTCAGATTTTGTAGCTGGGCCTGTTGAAAATATAATTCCAGTTGATGTTAAAGTACCTGGCTGTGCCCCAAGACCTGAAGATATTATAGCTGGGATAGTTAAAGCTCTACCAAAGGTTATTGAAGGAAAATAAGATTTTTTAATGAGGGATAGTTATGATTGATAAAATTATTTCAATAATTGGAATCCCTGCATTGGCTTTTGCAATCTCAACCTATATTCCAGGAATTCAGAGAAAGATAGAAGCAAGAATACAACAAAGAATAGGACCAAGTATATTAGCCCCCGGATTTTGGGCATTTTTTAAGTTTCTATTTAAAGAGACAAAAACACCTGATGCTAACTTGCCAAAGTTATATAATTTATTGCCTTTGTTATCTATAGCTGTTTTATGGGCTATATTAGCTATAACATCAATAACATCTTTCTATATATTATCTAACGTTATTGGTATTGTTGGTTTGCTAAAATTGGAAGAGATGATGTATGTTATTCTTGGCTCTTTAGCATTTTCAATTATGGGTTGGAGGATGCCATTTATAGATGAGTGTAAGGGAACCCCATTTATAAAAACTTTAAAACTTTCATTGGAACAGTTAGGGGCTATAAGAAGCTTTAAAATGATAACCATTGGTTCATTTCCATTTTATTTGGCAATTTTCCTTCCATTTATTCAAAAAAATAGCATATTTTTAAAAGATATTGTTGGAGAGCCGTTTTTATTCTCATTAGCTGGAATATTTGGAGCTATATGCTATTTCATTGGCTATGTTATAATGATTAAAGAATATCCATTCTCAATAACTCACACAAAGGCGGATGTTATTGAAGGCCCTACAATGGAATTAATGGCTAAGTATAGGGCTTTATATTTAGCAAGTAAAGAGCTTTTATTAATAACCTTAGGAAGTTTATTTGCCACTCTATATTTAGGAATAGCCCCTGACATAAATAATCCAATAACAATCATTGAAAACTTTGCTATAGCTATAGCATTTCCAATATTAGCAACATTTGTTAGAGCATTTTCCCCAGTGCTTTTATTTAAACAAATATATCCTGTCTCATTTGTAGCAACACTAATTGGAGCTATTGGATTTATCTTTGCTTTGCTCGGGTGGTAAATACTGCTCTTTCATCTTCACAATAACTACTGGTGTATGCTCCAATTTTTCTAAAATCTCTTCAGTTATGATATAGATATTATACTTTTCCAAAACTTCATTAATGTTTTTTATTGTTTTATGCACTCTATCACAGATAAAAGCTATTCTAACAAGCTCACCAATTGAATATTTTTTGTAATGTTTTTCATTTCCAGCTATTGCTAATGGTGTACATCCAGCAAATCCACCAATCTTTAAAACATCTGCTAATCTTCCAAGAATAAAACCAAAAACACCAATTCCACTTAATATTCCATTTATAGCATAGGGGAGAGCAGTAACATAAAAATTTAAAACTCTATAGGTGGCATCAGTATCAGCAACCATAACAACTACATCAACACCCAATTCCTTTTTTATCTCTTTATATAGCTCTTCAGCCCATTTTTTTGGATTTTTTGGAAGAGGACAG
This sequence comes from Methanocaldococcus bathoardescens, assembly GCF_000739065.1. Classification (GTDB taxonomy): domain Archaea; phylum AGJL01; class Methanococci; order Methanococcales; family Methanocaldococcaceae; genus Methanocaldococcus; species Methanocaldococcus bathoardescens. The sequence continues at coordinate 593,266 of NZ_CP009149.1, forward strand.
GCATAAGTTCCGGGAACATTTGTTAAATCAATTCCACCTTCAGCATAAGGTTTTAAAGCATATATTAACCCAACAGTTTCTATAATTGTTTGTTTATGCTTTAATGTCTCTTCTTTTGGCATATTCCTTAAATTTTTTATTTTATCTTCTTTAACTTTCAACAACTTTCCAAGAACATATCCCCAAAGATATTTTGACCAATAGTAACAAAAATAAGCTAAAATTCCTGGTTTAAATTTACTTTCATCAACAAAATTTCCCTCAGCAGTTGAAACCATCTTTTCACTTAATACAACAAAATCCCCATCCTCTAATTTAATTCCACTATTTTTTATTGCTTCAACAACAGTTGGAATAAAATTTTCCCCTCTTTTTATGTATTTTGTTTTAATAGGGTAAGCTTTCATATTCTCACATGTTATAATAGCATTTTGTCTTAGCTATATTGAATTGGATAGGATATTTATAAATATACCTAATTGATAAAGTATTATTCTGTTAGAATAAAATCAAAATTTAACTATGTGGGGGAGTATGCCAAGAAGGAAGATAGACAAACTATATGTAAAAGTCTATTTCGAAGGTAACACAATAGAAGGCGAATATGATTTTGATGCAGTTACACACTTAAAAAATGGCATATTAAAATATCTATGGACTGGAAAAAAAGACCCGGTAATAATTTGGAATATGGAAAGTAAGTCATTTGCCATTATTGACCCATCAAAAGTTTGTGCTATAGAGATACAAGGTTCATTAATGTTCTTAGATGATATTCCTGAAAAGAAATTGGAAATGAGGTCATTTAGTGAGAGGGATTAATAGGACAAAAAAGGTGATAACATGAAAAAAGTAAAAACTGGAATTCCTGGAATGGATGATATCCTACATGGTGGAATACCTGAAAGAAACGTTGTTCTATTATCTGGAGGTCCTGGAACTGGAAAATCTATATTCTGTCAGCAATTTTTATACAAAGGGACTGTTGAATACAATGAGCCAAGTGTTTTAGTAGCTTTAGAAGAACATCCAGTTCAAATTAGAGAGAATATGAAACAGTTTGGATGGGATGTTAGAAAGTTAGAAGAAGAAGGAAAATTTGCTATAATAGATGCCTTTACCTATGGTATTGGAAGTGCTGCAAAAAGAGAGAAGTATGTTGTAAATGACCCAAATGATGAAAGAGAGTTGATAGATGTCTTAAAAACTGCTATAAATGATATTGGAGCTAAGAGAATAGGGATTGATTCAGTAACCACCTTATATATAAATAAGCCAATGATGGCAAGGAGGACAGTATTTTTATTAAAGAGAGTTATCTCTGGTTTAGGATGCACAGCTATATTCACTTCTCAAATATCTGTTGGGGAGAGGGGTTTTGGAGGGCCAGGAGTTGAGCATGCAGTAGATGGGATTATAAGATTAGATTTGGATGAAATTAATGGAGAGTTAAAGAGGAGCTTAATTGTCTGGAAGATGAGAGGAACAAGCCATTCACTGAAGAGACATCCATTTGATATAACTGATGAAGGAATCATTGTATATTCAGATAAAGTATTGAAAGTTAGATAAAACCTTAAATAAAATATTTGGGATGAATATGGATGTATATTTTTATATGTTTATTTTTACTTTACTATTTTTAGGAATTGCTTTCATTCTTGGGTTATATTTGATATTCATAAAGCTTACGGGATTAAGGTTGATAGATTATTTTCCAACATTCAAAGAGAATCGTCTAAAAATGATTTTTAGTATTTTAAGTGTAATTCTTGCCTTTCTCATAAATTGGTTGGTTATGAAAAATCTTAGTTTTCTATTTGAGGTAATTCATCCAATTGCATCATTTGGAATATTTTTAACAGGAATATATTTTTTGCTAAGGTTTTTATTTCTCAAAAAAGTCCCATTATCTAAGTATGAAAAAAGATTTGTTGGGAATGCTATTGTGATATCAGTAATTTTAGAATCCCTTAAAATCTCTGAGTATATGGGCAAACATAATATTGCCTCTCCAATAACAGTTACTTTATTTTTTGTTATTCCTGTTGTTATATTTTTAATTGCAAGTATTGTTTATGAAATCCGCAAAAGCTTTAAATACTAAACAATCTATAAAATAATATTAGAAATAAAATAAAAATAAAAGATTTTGTGGGGGATGACTATGATACCATTAGTTCCAACATCTAAGACAGAAATAGACAAATTAGAGCATGTTTTAATATTGGGAACATTATTTAGACCTGAGATTTTAGAGTTAATAAAAGACCCTGTAGAGAAAGTTACATGGGTTGATTCTTTAGCTATTGCTTCAGGAGCTTTAGCAAGAGAGAAAGCTGGATATACAATAAGAGAAATTGCAGATGAATTAGGAAGAACTGAACAAACAATTAGAAAGCATTTAAAAGGAGAAACAAAAGCAGGAAAGCTTGTTAGAGAAACCTACGAGATGATGAAGAGAGGAGAATTAAATATTGAAGAGGTAGAGAAATTCTTAGAAGCTGTTGTTAGAAAAGAAGAGTTAGAAAAATTGTCAGATATTAAGAAGTTAGAAGAAGAAATTGAAAAACTTAAGAAAGAGAACGAACAGTTAGCTAACAAATTAGAAAAAGTTAAAGAGAAATTAAAAGAATTATTAAGTGATTTAGAAGAATAAATAAGCTTTTCATCTATTTTATCTTTTAATGTTTTAGTTATTTTTATAATTTTTAGGTGATTATAATGAGAAGAGTGGTAGCTGAAGTCTCCATAATTCCTTTGGGAAAAGGAGCAAGTGTTTCAAAGTACGTTAAAAAAGCAATTGAAGTTTTTAAAAAATATGATTTAAAGGTTGAGACAAACGCTATGGGAACTGTGTTGGAAGGAGATTTAGATGAAATTTTAAAAGCTTTTAAAGAAGCTCACTCAACGGTTTTAAATGACGTTGATAGAGTTGTGAGTAATTTAAAAATTGATGAAAGGAAAGATAAAGAAAACACAATTGAAAGAAAATTGAAAGCGATTGGAGAGCTATAATTTTGTGGTGTTTGTATGATTCTCGGAATTTGTGATGGGCATAATGCAAGTGCTTCTTTAATAGATAAAGATAAAATTTTATTTGCAATGAGTGAGGAGAGATTTACAAGGAAGAAAAATCAGAGAGGATTTCCAGAAAAATCAATAAATTATATTTTAAATAAAGTTAAAGATAATGAAATTGACTATGTTTCTATTGGTGGAGTTTTTAGGAGAGGAGAAAGAATAAGAAAATTAAAAGAATTTCAAAACAAAATAAATAAAAAATTTCTCTATTTTTATCACCATATGGCCCATTCATATTTATTTAAGTTGTCAGAGTTTAAAGAAGCTTTAGTTATTTCAATAGATGGGGGAGGGGATGGGTTATCTTTTTTAGCATCCATAGCAAACAAAAATAACTTGGAAATTATAGCTCAAAGTGATTTGATTGATTCCGTTGGTGATTTTTACGCATCAATAACTGAGCTTTTAGGATTCAAACCTATGGAAGATGAAGGAAAAGTTATGTCTCTATCTTCTTACGAAGGAGAAGATGATATAGATTTGACAACTATTGACTATATAACAGAATTAAAATCATTTAAAAACTATTTAAGAGTTATTGGCTATGAAGCTACCAAAGCATTAAAAAAACTTATAGTAAAAGATAAAAGCCAATTATCTTTTGAAGATAAGGTTAGAATATCCAAATTTGCTCAAAGAACTTTAGAAAATATTGTTTTAAAGGCAATTGATGATTTATCTAATGAATATAATATAAATAATATCGTTTTTGTTGGTGGAGTAGCTCAAAACGTTAAATTAAATTCAAAAATAGCCGAAAAATACAATTTATTTGTTCCACCTTTTATGGGGGATGAAGGACTTTGTTTAGGGGCAAGTTTAGCTGACAAAAAGATAGATAGGATAAACATAAACAACACATACTTTGGATATGAGATAGATAATAAAAAAGTTGAAAAAATTTTAGATGAATTAAAAAACAAACTTAATGACTATAAAATAGATTTCATTGAAGAAAAGGAAATTCCAGAAATTATTGGAAATTTAATAGTTGAAAATAATGTTGTATGTTTAGTAAGAGGAAAAATGGAGTTTGGGCCGAGAGCTTTGGGTAATAGAAGCGTTATAGCTTTACCAACAAAAGAAAATAAAGAGAAAATTAACAAAAAGTTAAAAAGAAGTTGGTTTATGCCATTTGCTCCAACAATACTGTATGAGTTTGTAGATGAGTATTTAATAAACCCACGATACTCCCCATTTATGACCCAAATATTTAAAGTTAAAGAAGATAAGATAAAAGAAATAGAGGGAGTTATCCACGTGGATAAAACTACAAGGCCTCAAACATTAAAAAAAGAGTCAAACAAAACATACTATGAAATAATAAAATATATCTACGACTCTATAGGCATTCCAGTTGTTTTAAATACTTCTTTTAATTTACATGGCGAGCCAATAGTTTGCAATGAGAAAGATGCAATAAATAGCTTTTTAAGGGCAGATTTTGATGCTTTGTTGTTAGGAAATTATTTAATTTCCAAGGTTAAGTAATCAAAATATTCCTCTGTCCAATTTACAATCCCTTTCCTTTCTTTTTTATGTTTTATTGCTTCAACAATCTCATCAACTATATCTTCAACATCTCTGCTTGTTGTATCTATCTCATAAACTTTGCCTTTACTCTCACATAGGCAGACATCTAAAATCTCTGCCTGAACATTCTCTAAAACCTTTTTTGGCTTATAACCTCTCTTTTCTAACCTTTCTTTAATAATCTCTGGATTGCATCTAAGCACAATAATATAGTCAGGATTTAAAAGATGAGATACATGGCCATCTAATATAATAGTTTTTTCTTTCTCCTCAATCTCACTAACGAATTTTTCTAATTTCTCAAAATCAATAACGTAAGAGTCCATATCTTCATCTTTTTCAGTGTATAGTTTATATTTTTTAACAGCTTCAGTTATATCAATAACTTTTATTCCTAATTTGTCTCCTAAAACTTTTGATACCGTTGTTTTCCCAACTCCTGGAGTTCCAGTTATTGCTATTCTCATTTAACCACCAAATAAAAAATAAAAATTTTTATACATTTTCAGCGTCATCAGTAATATCTGAAATGTATTTATCCAACATTACATCATCCCTATAAGCTAACAGCACATTTTCAGCAACAAACCCCAATTTGTAATTTAAAACATTCATATAATCCCTAAATTCATTAAGTTCTTTCAGAATAGATTCAAATGGCACCTCTTCAAAATTTACAATTACAACGTCATACTCTGGAATTCTGTCCTTTATATTTTCAAAGTCCAAAGGATGTTTAATCCTAACAACATACAATTTTGGTAGAATCTTTTCTACCTTGACAACTTCTTCTATTTCTTTTACCTCTTCCTCAGATTCTTTGGGCTCTAAAACTTCTGATTCAGTTTCTGTCTCACTCTCCAATATGTAAGCTGGCTTTTCCTCTCCAATAACTATATATTCCTCATCAGGAACTTCAACTGGTGTGGGCAAATCTTTATTCCCTCTAATCTTCTTTATAATTTTTTTTATAACCATAACTCTTCCCTCTTCCAAATTTTAAAATGTTATTTTATATTTTATTATATAAATTTAACTTATTCAACAGTAACACTCTTAGCTAAACCTCTTGGCTTATCCACATCTCTTCCAAGCTCAACAGCTTTATAATAAGCCAATAATTGGAAAGCTGGAGCATAAACAATTGGAGAAATCTCCTCAATCACTTCTGGAACTATGATATTTTCAGCTCCCTCTATTTCAATTGGAGTTATAGCTATAACCTTTCCTCCTCTTGCCCTAACTTCTTCAATATTTGACAATATAGAATTAAATACGGATGAATCTCTTGGAGGGACAATAGCTACAGTATCCATGTTTTTATCAATTAGAGATATAGTTCCATGCTTTAACATCCCCCCACTCATCCCCTCTGCATGTAAATAAGTTATTTCTTTAAATTTCAGAGCCCCTTCTAATGCACTTGCAATATTTATCCCTTTAGAGATGAATATATAGTTATTTACTTTTAGATTATTGGCTATTTCTTTAATTATATCTTTTTTATCTAAAACTTGCTTTATATACTCAGGAATCTTATCAATCTCTTTTTCATATCTGCTCATATCTCTACCCAAGAGCTTTCCATATTCGATAAACAACCTGTATAATATCATCAATTGAGAAGTGTAGGTTTTAGTTGCACAGACGGCTATCTCTATTCCTGCTCCCATCATAACTGTTATATCCACCTCTCTTGTAGCTGTACTTCCTAAAACATTAACTATAACCCCTGTTTTAGCTTTATTTTTCTTAGCAAATCTTAAAGCTTTTAATGTATCATAAGTTTCTCCACTTTGTGTAATTCCTATAACCAATGTTTTATCATCAACAACCCCTTTATTTAAAAACTCGGATGCATCACAAGCAATAACAAGCTTTCCAAGTTTTGCAAATAAATACTCAGCAACCATTGCTGCATGTAAAGAGGTTCCCATAGCTACAAAATAAACCCTATCATAATCTTTGATACATTTTGCCAATTCTTTAATTTCTTCAGCAGATATCTTAGCAGAAACCTTTAAAATCTCTGGCTGTTCCATAATTTCTTTTAGCATAAAGTGAGGATAACCCATTTTTTCAGCAGAGCTAATATCCCAATCAATTTCCATTATCTTTCTTTCAACAATATGTCCATTATTTTCTATACTTACTTCATAGCCGTTATCTTTCTTTTTAATTATCACTATATCTCCATCTTCTAAAGGAACTGCTTTATTTGTATAATCTAAGAAAGCTGTAATATCACTCCCTAAAAAATAGCAGTTATCTCCAACGCCCAATATTAATGGGCTTTCATTTCTTGCTCCAATTAATAGATTTGGGAAGTTTTTGTTTATTATAACTAATGCATAAGTTCCATTTAATTTTTTAACTGCATTTTTAACAGCCTTTATATAGTTTTCTTCATTAATTTCTTCAAATTTTTTTAACTCCTCTTCAATTAGATGAGGAACAATCTCTGTATCTGTTTCTGATTTAAATTTATGCCCCTTCTTTATCAACTCTTCTTTTAACTCCTTATAATTAGAGATGATTCCGTTATGAACTACTGCAATCTCTTCTTTACAGTCAGTATGAGGGTGAGCGTTTTCTTTACTTACATTTCCGTGAGTGGCCCATCTCGAGTTATGATTAATTATTAAGTTTCCAATAAAGTTATGGTAATCTTCAACCTCCAAATCATAAACATACTCAACATCTGATTCAATTTTCTCAATCTCAAATTTTGTCCAAACTATATCTGCATCTAAGAATTTCTTGAGGTAGTTTGCTTTATCAGACAGCCCTTTGCTATTTAATTCTTCAATGATTTTTTCTATTGTGTAATCGGTGCAATAGTTATCTTCATTTTTTATTGTTTTTAATGGAACTCCTACAAATTTTCTAATTTCTTTTTTAGTCAGTGGGACTGAAATATACCTAAAGTTAAGCCCTTTCATTTTATTTAATATATTATTTAATTTTTCCATTTTATCCTTTGCAGTAAAGCCAATGTATTTTTTAAACAACTCAAAGGACTTTTTATCACTTATGTATAGTTTATGAGCATCATTCCAATTTTCCTCTCTTCTCTTTGTTTTTGAATATGAGGCCAAAATTCCAAATCTTAACAATAAAAACTGAATCTCTTTTATAAAGCATTCAGAAGTCATTCCTATACCAATCTGCTTAGCATTAATTCCCACATAACCTTCTGCGTCAAATATTCCCCTTAAATATGATGCTACTAAGTCATTATTTAATCTAAATACAAATTCTGGAGTTTTCTCATAACCTGTTTTATTAAATAACTCTGGAATGTTTTCTTTAAACCAATCAACTAAGTATTTGCTGTTTATTTCCAATATGTAATGATTACCATCTCCTTTCTTAATATTTCCTTCTAAGTTAAAGACATTTTTAAACAGTTGATTGTATTTCTCTAAAACTTCTTTTCTTTCATCTTTCAATCTCAATATTCTATTTGAAGGGAAATATCCATCCCCAATAATATAACCAATAATTTGCATTAATTCTGGAGTAGGAGTTTTTGGAAATTTGACTGGATTTGTATAATGCAAATTATCTTTGTCTATAATCTCTTCAAAGTTGATGCCATAGAGGGAGCATAATTTCTTTAATCTCTCTTCTTCAATACTTTCCAATTTTCCATTTTCAATTTTTGCAATATATCTCTCTTTTACACCACTCAAATTCTCAACATCTTTTCTTGTTAATCCCAATTTTTCTCTAATTTTTCTTAGTTTATTTCTTATTGTATCATCTAACTTATAATGCCTTTCAACATAAACATCTTTAAACTCAACACTATCGTCAAAGTTATAATTTAATTTTCTCACTATACCAACTAACTCATTTCCATTCAAATCTTTAACAGGTTTTTCAACTATTTTTCCATTCTCTACAACAAACAATCTATGTTCTCCAGTGGTAATAAGCTCAGAAAATACTGTCTTTATTTTATACAACTCCTTTGGTGCTTTATGTTTAAACTTTTTAATTTTTTTATTATATAGTTTTAAATCCTTAAAATTAACTGATAAAACCTCCTCCTCTCTATCAATTTCAGAAATCTTCTTCATTCTTCCATCTGGGAGTATAACATAAGTATTAGGATGCAAACAATGTCCCAATCCAATATTTCCCTCAACATCTAAAAATCCCTCTTTTTCAGCAACCTCTTCAACTTTACCCACATTTTTTTTAATAATTAATTTATCATTATTATCAACAACTCCAATCCCACAGCTGTCATATCCTCTATATTCTAACCTTCTCAAGCCATTTAATAATATTTTTGATGCCTTATCATTACCTATATAGCCAATAATACCACACATATATTTCACCGATAAACCTAAATATTTCCTAAAGTAATAAATAGTTAAAGCTTACTAAACAATAATATTATCATTAACTTTAACTTCTCTTTTAAATATTATAATGTTTTGTTTGGAGGTGAGAGTTATGGTATTTGGTAGTGCAGCGAGTGAGAAAACACCTGAAGAAATATTAAAAGGAGTAGCTTTGATGTTGGATGAGATAATTAACGATACAACAGTTCCAAGAAACATTAGAGCTGCTGCAGAGAAAGCTAAGGAAGCTGTTTTAAAAGAGGGGGAGGAGCCAATTGTTAGAAGTGCAACAGCAATCCACATCTTAGATGAGATTAGCAACGACCCAAACATGCCACTCCACACAAGAACACAAATATGGAGTATTGTTAGTGAGTTAGAGAGAGTTAAATAAATAATTTAAAATTTAAAAAACATATTATTCCTTTACAAGAAGCTTTAAAAGTGTGAGCTTAGCTTGTTCTTCTAAAACTTCTACTTTTATATATGCATCTATTAAATCCCTACCTAAACAAACTACCCCATGATTTTTTAATACAATTACATCTTCATCTCTCTTTGCAGCTTCTTCAGCTAATTTTAAACTACCAGCTTCAAAATAATCAACATATCCAATTTTCTTTAAAAATATCTCTCCTTCTGGTGTTAAAAGCTCAATTTCCTTATTTATTGTTGATAAAAAAGTTGAAATAAGTGAATGGGTGTGAATTATTGCATTTATATCTTCTCTCTTCTTATAAATCATTAAGTGGAGATTTTTTTCTGATGTGGGTTTTCCTTTTATAACATTACCATCTAAATCAACTTCAGCTATATCATCTTCTTTCAAAAACCCTAAAATAGAGCCAGTTGGAGTCAGATATATTTTATCCCCTTCTCTAACAGACACATTACCTCCACTACCTACAACGTATTTCCTATCATACAATCTTTTGCAGATTTCAACAAACAACTTTTTGTTCATGATTTCACTTAAAATATTTTTATTAGTTTTAACATCAAAATGATAACAGTTATATAAAGAAATATAATTAAAATTCCCAAGATTATGATATTAATGCGGATTATTTTTAAATTTCTTTTTAAATCATCTATAGTTTTTATGTATATTCCCAAAGCTAACAATACTTCTTATTTTAATATTTTATTAGTTTTTTCATCTATTTTTTTCTCATTTTCTTTTAGTTTTGCATCTACTCTCTTCTCTATTTCTAAAATTTTTTTACTCAATGCTTCAAACCTCTCTTCTATCTCCTTTTCATTCATAGTAGCCCTTTTAATTATTTACTAACTTGTTCTATTTTTTCTAATTTATTTTTATTTATACTATCTAAATCAAATACAAGAGGAACTATCTCATCTAAAGTTTTTACAGGAATAATCTCTATCCCCTCTGTCTCAATAACATCTATCATGTTTGCCTCTGGAATAATAACTCTCTTAAACCCATATCTTTTCGCTGCCTCTATCTTTTCATTAACTCCTCCAATTGCCAAAACATTTCCACTTAAATCTAAGCTTCCAGTTATGGCAAAGTCCTGTTTTAGTGGAATATCTAATAAAGCAGAGATTATGGCTAAACAAACTGCAGCTGTAGCACTATCCCCATCAATCTTTGAATATGACTGGCTGAATTGGATATATATCTCTTTATTATTTAAGTCAATATCTTTCTTAGGTAGAGGAAGTTTTTTCTCAGCTACTAATTTCTTTGATAATGCTGAAGCTAAAGTTATTGAGTGCTTTGCAATATCTCCTGAAATATTTAATAGATGAGTTCCTGGATTCTTTGAATCTAATATTTGGACTATAATTTTTGTTACATCTCCAATTCCTCCAGCTCCTAAAACAGCTAAACCATAGACTACTCCAACTTTTGGTTCATCATTTGGCACTATATGCTTATATCTCTTGAAGTTTTTAATGTAGTTTAATGCAACTTGCTTCTCCATACTGTAGATTCCAGTGTCAAATACCTTTCTTATATGCTTTGCAGTGATATACACTTTGTTATTTTTATCTTTTTGAGTTTCTGGATGATATTCTCCTTTCTCATCAAAATTACCTAATAATTCCTCAATATCTTTACCCATAGCTACATCATTTGCCATTTTTATAATATTTGCGAGCAATCTTAACCTTAAAGTTAATTTATCCTTTGAACCAGCCAAATATTGAGCAATTTTAACAACTTCACAACATCCATCGTAAGTCATTGGATTTAGGTTGTTGTTTTTTATCTCTTGGACTATAAACTGCAATAACTTATCTCTATTTTCTAAGGTATTGTCCATCTTATTCTTTAAGACAATTTTATAGTCAATTCTATCCAACAATGGAGCTCTTAAATTATAAACATCATCCATGTTTCCAGACATTATTAGGATGAAATCACATGGTATTGGGTTTGTTTCTACTGTAGCTCCACTTGAATTTGGATTTCTCCCACTAATTGGAAGTTGTTTATCTTGTAGAGCAGTTAAAATATAATCCTGCACTTCTAATGGCATTGTCTTTATCTCATCAACATACAAAATTCCCCTATGGGCTTCGTGAATAGCCCCCAATATAATCCTTTTATGAGGAGGGGTTCCTAACGGTGGTCTTCCACCTAATGGACAATGCTTTATATCCCCTAACAACCTTGTTACGTTATAAGCGCTTGCCCTTACAAGAGGTCTTTTTTTACACTCATATAAGAGGACAGGTTTTAAATCCATTGGGCTTAAATTATTTCCCATTGAAGCTCTTGAAGCTCCCATTATACTTGTTAAAATAATTACGAATCCAAAGATTAAAACTATCAAAGAAGTTATAGTTACAGCTGCCAGTAGGTAATCTTGAGGTATATTTCTTAAAAGAACTTCAGATAATAGAATAGCAGTAACCATTATTAAAATTAAAGTAATAGAGCTTGGAGCTTTAAAATCTAATTTTGGGATTTCTTTTGAATCTTCTTTATACTCTCCATCTATAACTTCAACTATTGGCCTCTCCATATTCTTTAAATTTGGTTTTGCAATTACATAATAAGGTTTAAATTCTCCAAAATCGGATAAAATTTCTCCAACTGCTTTAACTATCATTGACTTTCCTACTCCAGGGTCTCCCAATAAAATAACATTTCTTTTATTTTTTACAGCAGATAAAACAATTTTAACAGCTTCATCCTGTCCAATAACTTGGTCAATTAATCTTGGTGATGGTTCAGGCAATTCCTCAGTAGTTTTAAATTTTATTGAAAACATACTCACACCTTTTAGATTAAAAATTATTATTTGCTGTAAATTGATGATACTAAAGTGATGGTGTAATAATATTATATATATCAAAACTATTATTGAAAATGCTGAAGCTAATATTTATATGTTTTTATAATGATTAGTTGGTGAAAGAATGGACTTAGAAGGATACGTTAGAAGATGCTTAAGGAAAAAAATTCCTGAAAATAAGATTATTGAAGACGGATTTAAGAGAATTTTAGAGATTAAAGAAGATATTGATGAGGAATTTGCAAGAAAGTTTATAAAAGCTATATTGGAAGAGGTAAAGACAACTGAAAAATTTAAAGAGATTGATGATGAGAATTTAAAAACTCTACTAAAATATCCTGAATCTAAGGTTACAATGGGAAAGATGGGAGTTGGGAGTAGAGGAGAAGGAGATTTCTTTGTGCATAGAGAGATAGCAAGGATAGTTAAAAGTACCAAAGTTAAAGCTTATGTTTCAGCTGAAGAACAGGATGATGCAGGAATTGTTAGAGCAGATGCAAAATATATAGTTGCTGCAATAGATGGAACACATTCAAGATTGAGTGATTTTCCATTTTTGGGAGGTTTTCATGTAGCAAGGGCTGCTTTAAGAGATATTTATGTTATGGGGGCAGAGGCTGTTGCTTTAATTAGTGATGTGCATTTAGCTGATGATGGAGATGTGGGAAAGATATTTGACTTCACAGCTGGAATATGTGCTGTTTCTGAGGCTGTTAATGTTCCATTGATTGGTGGAAGTACTTTAAGAGTTGGAGGAGATATGGTAATTGGAGATAGGTTGGTTAGTGCTGTTGGTGCAATAGGAGTTATTAAAGAGGGGGAGCCAACTGCAAGAAGAAATGCTGAGGTTGGGGATGTTATATTGATGACTGAAGGTGGTGGAGGAGGAACAATAACTACAACCGCTTTGTATTACGGATGGTTTGATGTAATTTATGAAACACTAAATGTAGATTTTATAAAGGCATGTCAGAATTTGATTAGAAGTGGTTTAATTAAAAAGATTCATGCAATGACTGATGTTACAAATGGTGGTTTAAGAGGAGATGCTTATGAAATTTCAAAAACAGCCAAAGTTTCTTTAATATTTGATAAAGAGAAGGTCTATAAAACAATTAATCCAAAGGTCTTGGAGATGCTTGAGGCATTGAATATAGACCCTCTTGGAGTTTCTACAGATTCTTTAATGATTATCTGCCCTGAAGAGTATGCTGAGGATATAAAAAAAGTTACTGGTGCTATTGAAGTTGGATATGTTGAAGAAGGTAATGAGAGTTATTTAGTTGATGGAAACAAAAAAATGCCTTTAAAACCAATGTTTAGAGAATCTGCCTATACACCAGTTAAAAAGGTTGTTGGTGAGAAAAAACCAGAAAACTTTGAGGAGATGAAAGAAAAGGTTAAAAAAGCATGTGATGAAGCAATTAAAAAGAAGGATTTTGTTGTTAAATTGTTGAAGAGTAGGAAGAAAAGATAAATATACAAAATCTCAAATAATTAAATAATGAATCATAGCGACGTCCACATTGGGATGCCACATGAACTATTTATTAAATTGGATTAATTTGTGGCAAGTAAAAATATCTGAGAACGATATTAAAAACACCAAAGAGTTGGCATATAGGTTAAAGGGAAATGATTTAATTGAAACCTTAACAAATATTTTAAATTGGCAGGAGGAAAATATAGAATATTGGTATGAAAGGGCAGATATGCTTTTAATTTTATGTTTTGGAAGTTTTGGACTTATATTTCTAATACTTTTACAATTATCAAACTATATGGATACTATTAGTTTTAAACATGTGGTAATGTATCTATGTATTTTACTATTATTTGGACTAATTTTTAATTTTATATATGTTATTACTTCTCTTACAATAATTAGCTTATTTGTCATCTATGCCCTCATATTTTTCTTGAATATTAAAGTATCTTTTCTAAATCTAATCACTGTTGGAATAATCGGTGCAATATTTGGTAATATGTTATACACTTATTCCAGATATTCTCATGTAATCAGAAAAAACAGAAAAAAATACACAACATTAGAAAGGTTAAAAAATATTTTAGTAATGATTTGGAAAACTTTTGGATTAAATATAACTATAAGAGATTACGCTAAATTAACATCTGCAATACTTCATAATCTAAATATTGAACATTATTTTTTATTCATTAATCGGCACGTAGCAGTAGGTGTGAAAATAAATGATACTTATTATGTAATTGACCAAAAACTGCCTCTGTATAGAATAGACGTCTGGCTTAAAAATCATAATGCAAAAACTGTAAAAATTTATAATTCAAAATTAGAATACTGTGGAAAATTTAAATTTGAATATTTCAAACAAGGAACCAAAATAACGAGTGAAAATCTTCAAAAAATAGAATCAGATATTAAAAATGAATTAAAAATTAATGAATCGAATGAAAAATGTGAATATATAAAAAGTATTCCATTTTATAATGTAATTGAGAATTATGATGAAGTAACACACCATTCTATCGTAAGATGGATTGTTAATCAAATTTATAAAGAGTTTTTAGTCAATATAAAAAACATACGCCAAATTAAAGTTAGTATTCATAAAAATCATATAATTGCCAATGTATATTACAAAATGAATTAATTAATACCAGAAATTAAAGAAATTTATATAATTTAATACTTCCCTTCCAAGATTTTTAAAGCAATTTCCTTTGCCTGCTCCCTCTTCTCTTTCAAATCTTTTAAAAACTCTACAACTTTTTCATAAGCCATTTTTTTACATTTACCACAAGTTAGCTCCCCACTTCTACATTTTTGATATATATCAGCAAGTTCTTTATCATCTAAGATTAAGTGATATAAGAATAACTCATAAACAACACATTCTTCTGGAATTCCTCCATATTTTTTATGCTCTTCTAAAGTTTCTCTTCCCCCGGTTTTAGCTGAGAATATCTTCTTTTTAACAGTTTTTTCATCATCAGTTAAAAATATAGCTGTCTCTGGCTTTGAAGAACTCATCTTTCCTCCTAACAATCCAGTCATAAATCTATGATAGGTTGAGGATGGCGGAATGAACTTAAATTCCTTAGCTCTATTTGCAATATCTCTTGTTAATCTTATATGTGGGTCTTGGTCTATTCCAACAGGGACAACAACAGGTTTTGGTTCTGGATTTAAGTTCTCATCAACTTGAGGATGTAAAATATCCGCAACTTGAACTATTGGGGCAAAGACATGTCCAATGTTTGTTTCTCCCTTAAATCCATAAATTGCCTTCATCTCACTCCAATTAGTTCTTTTAGATAAAATTAAAGCCAAATCTTTAACTTTTTGATATTTTGATTGTAAATAGACATTAATTTTTTCTGGGTCTAAGCCAAGGGCTATGTAGTTGGTTATATACTCATTTAAAGCAAGTTCTTTTGTTGTTTCAAAGCTCATGTTTCTTGCCCAGTATGCCTCTAAATCAGCTATTGGGATGTTTATATTGTCAGTGTATTTTTGATAAAACTTCAATAAATCAACGACCATCTTATGCCCAAAGTGCATTTTACCAGAAGGCATCATTCCACTAACAACTGCAAACTCTTTGTTATTTTTTATTGCATCAACTATTCTCTCAAAATCCCTATGCCCCAATATAATATTTCTCCTGAAAAAATGATGCTCATTTTTCAAATTATCCAAAACATCAGCTATTGGCTTAACTCCAAACTGTTCCATTGTTTTTTTGTAATCAATAACTGCCGGTGTCTCCCATGGTGTTAATTCCATCAGTTTCACCTTTTACTTGGTTAAATCTAAATCTTAATATTCAGTAGTGATTTAAATAAAAAGATAAAGTGAAAAAGAAATTGCTTACTAAATTATTATAAACACATTTTCCTATCATTAATGCTGCTTTTATAAATATTTGGTGTCATCAACCTTTCTATGATAATTTAGTAGTATTATATAATTAAACTGAAGAATAAGGCATCAATGTAAATTTTAATACTATTTATATGAAAAATGTCAAAATAAATATTAAATAACCATTAAAAGCTATAAAAAGGAAAATTTATTTTATTTTTTTAGCAATAGATAAATATCTTCCCCACTTTTAACACTTTTTAAATATTCTGCATTTTCAACTATTCTCCCAACAATGTTTGTTTTTTCAAAGCTCTCTCCTGTAGGTCCAAATTTCTCACTTTCTCCCAATCTAACACCAATCATTCCCTTATATCTACTAACCATGTTAGTTACTCCAATAGCACATTGTTCAACTTTATCTGTTGGCGTATTTTCAGGCAACAAACCTTTCGCATACTCAGGATTTCCTTTAAACATCACAACATCCTTATGTTTGAAATAAACATGAAGCTTTCCAACTCTTTTTGTTGTTAATCCAGTAGTCTTTCTAAAATACCATGTTGTTATTGGTGCTTTATCCTCATACAACTCTATAACAACTATTTTACTCTTATCTAATCCCCTTATTTTAACTTTCTTTTCCTTTAATACATCTAAGGTATATTCTGGCTCTTGCTCAACAACAATAGCATTTTCTAAATCCCCCTCTTTCTCTACCTCTATACCATACTTTTTAAACATCTCTTCTGCCTCTTCTATAGTTAAACCAATAGCACACAACCTCTCAGGAATTGTTTTTACAGACAAAATTCCAGAGTCAGAGAAGTCAATAAGCTCCATCCCCTCTTTAACTCTTCCAACAACTGTGTGAGATAAAGATGAACTCCTACTTTCCCTATAGATATAAACTTTACCCTCACCAACTCCGTAATTTCTTACTGTTATAAATCCTCTTTCTCTATCAATTAAATTCCCTTCCTCAATTTTTAATGTCTGCAATCTACAATCAGCAACATAGGTGTTTGTGTTTTCAGTTATCTCAAATATTCCATCTTCCATTAAAGCTAAACAATGCTCTACTGCTGAAGGTGTTCCATCAAACTCAGCTATAAAGTAGGTAAAGATTTTCCAACCATCTTCTAATTTTATATTTAAATCAGTTGTTACTAAGTAATCAACAGCCTCTTTTTCCTCTCTAATTGGTTCTATATCAATAATTTTATCCCCAACTTCTAATCTATCAATAACCCACTTACCTCCAACAACAATTCCAATCTTTGGCTCTTTTAATCCATAAACTGTCTCTACTCTTTTCTTAATAAATACAATATGCCCCTCATCCTTATCCAAACCTGATATACTTAAAGCTACATCCCATTTTTTAAACTCTTTTGGTTCTGTTGAGATGTCTAAATCGATAGTTGTTGAACCAAAGGCAACATCAATCCCACTAACCCATCTAAGCTTTTTCACGAAATCTTTATAATTATTTATGAAAAATTTGGCAGTCTCATTATCTTCAGTTATTGCTATTGTTATATTCCCCTTAGTTGTTTTAATTAAAAACTTCTTTGGAATTTTTTCAGCTTCTCTTTTAATTCCTTTTATAATAACAATATTTGTCCCTTCTTTGTAGTATTCATCCTTTATAACATCTCTTAGGGTTTCTCCAACCTTTTCCTTTCCATTTACAATTACCTTAGCCATAGTTTCACCAACATTATTTTGAGATTATAATTGTTTTTATATTGCTCATCTCTTCTATTGCATATTTAATGCCCTCTCTACCCAAACCACTCTTTCTAACCCCTCCAAATGGCATATTATCCTGTCTAAATAATGATGAATCATTTATAACTACTCCCCCAAACTCCAAATTCTCTGCAAATTTTAAAGCTTTATTTATATCATTTGTAAATATAGCTGAATGCAATCCGTACTCTGTGCTATTGGCTATATCAATCATCTCCTCTTCAGTAGTTCTAATTATTGGAACTACTGGGGCAAAAGTCTCTGTTCTACATAAAATGTTGTCCCTATCAACTTCCAATATTGTTGGATAAAAGAGAGCTTTATCTCTCTTCCCTCCTAAAAGCAATTTCCCTCCTTCATCAATAGCTTTTTCAACAATTTTTTCAACCCATTCTGCATGTTCAACGCTTATTAACGGCCCAACATCAGTTTTCTCATCTAATGGATTTCCTACATTAAGTTCTTTAGCTTTATTTACAAACATCTCTATAAACTTATCTGCTATACTCTCATCAACTAAAATCATCCCTACAGAGATGCAAACCTGCCCAGCATAAATAAAACTACCTTTTATTAAAGAATTAACTGCCTTTTCTAAGTTAGCATCTTTTAATATAATATTTGGATTAACCCCTCCCAATTCTAAGGTAATTTTTTTGAAACCAGCTTTTTTAGTTATTATCTCCCCAACTTTAACACTTCCTGTAAAGGATATCATATTAACCTTTTCATTAACAACTATCTCATCTCCAACAACCTCCCCAGCTCCAGTAAGTAAGTTATAAACTCCCAATGGAACATTGTATTTCTTTAAAACCTTTTCTATAATTTTAGCTAATTCTATACAAACAAGAGGGGCTTTTGATGATGGATGATGAACTATAACATTTCCAGTAGCTATAGCTGGGGCTATCTTATGAGCTGATAAATTTAGAGGGAAATTGAATGGTGTTATTGCCCCAACTATTCCAACAGGTTCTCTCTTTGTAAAAATCAATCTATCATCAGATGGAATTACTTCATCCCTAAACTCTTTAACATAGAAAGCGGCTAATTTAAATGTTCCAATACTTCTTTCAACCTCTACTCTTGCCTGTTTTATTGGTTTTCCTGCATCTATAGCCAATATTTTAGCAAGCTCTTCTTTCTTTTCTTTAATTTCTTTAGCTATTCTCATTAAGATGTTGTATCTTTTAGTTATGGAGAGGTTTCTCATAACTTCTTTATACTTTTCAGCTATATCTATAGCCTCTTTAACCTCCTCTCTACTTAAAGCAGGGATTTTTTTAATAACTTCTAATGAATAAGGGTTGATAACTTCAATATCTTCCCTATCTATCCACTTCCCATCAATAAACATAATTTCACCAAATAAAAAGAATTTAGTAATTTAACTTATAGTTTTATATCTTTTTCATTTTAAATGTTTCCAGCTAAATGTATTTATATAATTATTGTCAAAAAAATAGTTGTGAGTTATATGTTGATAATAATGTGGGGGAGGTTATATTATGGACTATATAAACTTAAACTACACACCAAACGAAAATGACTTGTTGTCTTGTATGATAATCAAAGGTGAAAACTTAGAAAAATTGGCAAATGAAATTGCTGGGGAAAGTTCTATTGGGACATGGACTAAAGTTCAAACAATGAAAAGCGATATTTATGAAAAATTAAGACCAAAAGTATATGAAATTAAAGAGATTGGGGAAGAAAATGGATACAAAGTTGGACTAATAAAAATTGCATATCCATT
The DNA here is from genome assembly GCF_000739065.1 of Methanocaldococcus bathoardescens. Taxonomy (GTDB): domain Archaea; phylum AGJL01; class Methanococci; order Methanococcales; family Methanocaldococcaceae; genus Methanocaldococcus; species Methanocaldococcus bathoardescens. Next base: position 612,874 of record NZ_CP009149.1, read on the forward strand.
GTATGATTTTGAAATAAACAACATGCCAGGGGTTTTAGCAGGGATTGCAGGAAATATATTTGGAATGAAAATAGCTAAAGGTTTAAGAATATTAGACTTTAGATTCCCAGAAGAATTTGTTAAAGCTTATAAAGGGCCGAGATTTGGAATTGAAGGAGTTAGAGAAACTTTGAAGATTAAAGAGAGACCTCTATTAGGGACTATTGTTAAGCCAAAAGTTGGTTTAAAAACTGAAGAGCATGCAAAGGTAGCTTATGAAGCATGGGTTGGAGGGGTAGATGTCGTTAAAGATGATGAAAATTTAACTTCTCAAGAATTCAACAAATTTGAAGATAGGATTTATAAAACCTTAGAGATGAGAGATAAAGCAGAGGAAGAGACCGGAGAAAGAAAAGCTTATATGCCAAACATAACAGCCCCATATAGAGAGATGATTAGGAGGGCAGAGATTGCTGAAGATGCTGGAAGTGAGTATGTGATGATAGATGTTGTTGTTTGTGGATTCTCTGCAGTGCAATCATTTAGAGAAGAAGATTTCAAATTTATAATCCACGCCCATAGAGCTATGCATGCAGCAATGACAAGAAGCAAAGATTTTGGAATAGCTATGCTTGCATTGGCTAAAATTTATAGGTTATTGGGAGTTGACCAATTGCATATAGGAACGGTTGTTGGAAAGATGGAAGGTGAAGAAAAGGAAGTTAAAGCAATTAGGGATGAGATTGTTTATGATAAAGTTGAGGCAGATAATGAAAATAAGTTCTTTAATCAAGAGTGGTTTGATATTAAATCAGTATTCCCTGTTTCTTCTGGAGGAGTTCATCCAAGATTAGTTCCAAAAATAGTTGAGATTTTAGGAAAAGATTTAATTATTCAAGCAGGGGGAGGGGTTCACGGACATCCAGATGGAACTATAGCTGGAGCTAAGGCAATGAGGGCCGCTATTGAGGCAGTCGTAGAGAAAAAATCATTAGAAGAAAAAGCAGAAGAAGTTGAAGAATTAAAAAAGGCTTTAGAGTATTGGAAATAATCCCCAATATAATATTTAACAATAATTCTTAACTTAATCTTTTGGCTTTATAGCAACAACTCCCAATGCCTCTTCAACTCTTTTAACATTTATAAATCCAACTTTTCTCAACCTTTCCATTACTCCTTTTTGTAAATCCTTTCCTCTATATTTTTTTCCAGGGTTGCCTACATAATGAAACAACCTCCCTCCTTTCTTTAAAACTCTAAAAATTTCTTTATAAAAATCCTCGCTATATAGATGTCCAGCTAAGCTAAACCTTGGAGGGTCGTGGATAACAACATCAAACTCTTCATCTCTAAAAGTTTTAATCACATCAAATGCATCTCCTAAGATAATCTTAATGTTTCCTTTAAACAACTCTTCACTATATGGATTTATTTTAGCCAACTCTAAAACATTTGGATTTTTTTCTATTGTTATAACCTCAGCCCCTCTTTTATATGCCTCTATAGCAGTGTATCCTAAACCCATGCAAGTGTCTAAAACCTTTTCTCCTTTTTTTACTTTTACAGAGTTTATTTTATTTAAAGTGTCTTGATAAGGATTAACTTCCTTAGTTCTATGCATTCTTATTCCATTTATCTCAATTGTTGGTGGAATTGTTGGAACTAATTTGTAATAGCCATTATTCGATATTGCAGCTTTAAAAACTTCTCCATCTTTTATAAAGTATATATGTCCTTCATCCTTAGCAATCTTCTTTAAAATATCAAAGCTAACCTCTCCTTCAGGAAATTTAGCTACTTCTTTTTCCCTATCTATTATTATTTTCTCTTTATTTTCTGTTTTATTTAAATCTAAATTCAAAAAAATCTCTTCAGATTCTGAATTTAAAATTTCCTTAGCTATTTTTGATGTTAAATAATTCATAATCATCCCCATTGTTCTAAATTAAATCGTTAAGTATATATTTATTTTATTGCCATAAATATTTATCATAGATGTCAATAATCTATCATAATTTATAATCATTACTTTTTCTAATAGGGGGATTTTTATGGAACTTACTGTTGTTCAAAGGGAAATATTGCAAGAACTTATAAACCTATATAGAGAAAAAAATAGGCCTATAAAAGGAACTGAAATAGCCCTTAGACTAAATAGAAATCCAGGAACTATAAGAAACCAAATGCAAGCTTTAAGGGCATTAGATTTGGTTGATGGTGTCCCTGGACCAAAAGGAGGTTATGTCCCAACAAGTAAGGCATATAGAGCTTTAGGATTGGGGGATGAAGGGGAAATAATAGTCCCAATTTACAAAGAAGGAAAAAAAGTTGAAGGTGTTAAAGTAGTAAAAATAGAGTTTGACACTGTTTCACATGAAAAATATTGCTCATCAAAGATACACATTGAAGGAGACACTAAGCATTTCAATATTGGAGATGTCATCAGAGTTGGTCCTACTTATCATAATAAAATTATCATCAATGGAAAGATTATTGGAAGAGATGATATTCATAGAATTTTATTAATAGATGTTTTGGGAGTTTCAAGTATTCCAAATATAAAGGTTGGAGAAGTTGGAATTAAAGAAGTTTATACTATAAATCCAAATGATACTTTAAAAGAAACTGCTAAGTTATTTGCTGAAAAAAATATTAGTGGGGCCCCGGTTGTTGATAACGATAATTTAGTTGGGATAATTAGCTTGCATGACATTGCTGAAAATATAGAAAATATTGATAAGAAAGTTAAAGAAGTTATGAGTAGAAATGTTCTAACAATACACAAAGATGAAAAGATATACGATGCATTAAAAATTATGAACAAAAATAACGTTGGTAGGTTGGTTATAGTCGATGATAACAATAAAATCGTCGGAATTATAACAAGAACAGATATATTAAAGATTATAAGTGGTAAATTTCCAGAGAATTTCCATACTTAATAGAACCTAAGTAAAGCATATATATCATTTCAATCAATACTACACTACGGCTATAAACAAGGATGGGGATTTTTGTATTAATTAATTTAAACTCAATTTTATCTTTAAATCCTTGGATTTTATCAATCAATTTTTGATGAGGGATAACTATGATTAAAATTATAAAACTATAAGCTAATCAAATAACGGAACTGCACTGCCGTTTTATTTGGCGGTGCCTTTTTTAAATCAAAATAAATATTTGTGAGGGATAGCTATGGTTAAGATTGTAGATACTACTTTTAGAGATGCTCAACAGTCATTGATAGCTACAAGAATGAGAACTGAAGATATGCTACCAATTGCGGAAAAAATGGATGAAGTTGGTTTCTATTCTATGGAAGTTTGGGGTGGAGCTACTTTTGATGCATGTATAAGATATTTGAATGAAGACCCTTGGGAAAGGTTGAGAGCTTTAAAAAAGAGGATTCAAAACACTCCACTACAGATGCTTTTAAGGGGGCAGAACTTAGTTGGTTATAGGCATTATCCAGATGACATAGTTGAAAAGTTTGTTATAAAAGCTCATGAGAATGGGATTGATATCTTTAGGATTTTTGATGCTTTAAACGATGTAAGAAATATGGAAACTGCAATAAAAACAGCTAAAAAGGTTGGAGCTGAAGTGCAAGGAGCTATAAGTTATACAATAAGCCCTGTCCATACAATTGACCAATATGTAGAGTTAGCAAAAAAGTTGGAAGAGATAGGATGTGATTCAATATATATTAAAGATATGGCTGGGCTTTTAACACCTTATGAGGGATATGAATTAGTTAAAAGATTAAAAGAAGAAGTTTCAGTTCCAATTGGTGTTCATAGCCACTGTACAAGTGGTTTAGCACCAATGACATATTTAAAGGTTATAGAAGCTGGAGCTGACATGGTAGATTGTGCTATCTCACCATTTGCTATGGGAACATCACAACCACCAACAGAAAGTATAGTTGTTGCATTAAAAGGAACTAAATACGATACAGGATTAGATTTGAAGCTTTTGAATGAGATTAGAGATTACTTCATGAAAGTTAGAGAGAAATATAAGATGCTATTCTCTCCAATATCCCAAATTGTCGATGCAAGAGTTTTGGTATATCAAGTTCCTGGAGGTATGTTGACAAACTTAGTTTCACAGCTTAAAGAACAAGGAGCTTTGGATAAATTAGAAGAAGTCTTGCAAGAAATTCCAAGAGTAAGAAAAGATTTAGGATATCCACCATTAGTTACACCAACATCCCAAATTGTTGGAACTCAGGCTGTTTTAAACGTTTTAACTGAGGAAAGATACAAGATTATAACAAACGAAGTAGTTAATTACGTAAAGGGCTTTTATGGAAAGCCACCTGCCCCAATAAACCCAGAGTTGTTGAAGAGAGTTTTAGATGAAGGAGAGAAGCCAATTACCTGCAGACCTGCTGATTTATTAGAACCAGAGTGGGAGAAGGTTAAGAAAGAAGCAGAAGAAAAGGGAATTGTTAAGAAGGAAGAGGATATATTAACTTATGCCTTATATCCACAAATAGCTGTTAAGTTCTTAAGAGGAGAGTTAAAAGCTGAGCCAATACCAAAAGAGAAAGACATAGGAAAGATTTTAGAGATTCCAACAGAATATATTGTAGAAGTTGATGGAGAGAAGTTTGAAGTTAAGATAGAACCAAAGATTGGAACAGAGTTAAAGAGAAAGAAAGAGATTGTAACTGCAGAAATGGAGGGAGCTGTTACTTCACCATTTAGAGGAATGGTAACCAAGATTAAGGTTAAAGAAGGAGATAAAGTTAAGAAAGGAGATGTGATTGTTGTATTAGAAGCGATGAAGATGGAGCACCCAATAGAAAGCCCTGTTGAAGGAACAGTTGAGAAGATATTAATTGATGAAGGAGATGCTGTGAATGTCGGAGATGTAATTATGATTATTAAATAAAATTAAACCAAAACTTTTTTGTTTTTTAGATTTTATTATACAATTAAACCCATTTTTGGTGAAAACATGTTCAACAAAGTGTTGATTGCAAATAGGGGAGAAATAGCGATTAGAATTATAAGAGCATGTTGGGAGTTGGGGATTAAAACAGTTGCAGTTTATTCTGAGGCAGATAAAAGGTCTCTACATGTCACTTTAGCTGATGAAGCTTACTGTATAGGTCCAGCTCCAGCGGCGAAGAGTTATCTAAATATTGATGCTATTCTAAATGTTGCCGAGAAAGCTAAGGTCGATGCTATCCATCCAGGTTATGGATTTTTAGCTGAAAATGCTGAATTTGCAAGAGCTGTTAAAAAAGCAGGTTTTGAATTTATAGGGCCAAATCCTAATGCTATAGAAGCAATGGGAAGCAAAATTAACGCTAAAAAAATTATGAGAAAGGCGGGAGTTCCTTTAATTCCTGGTAGTGAGGGGGCAGTTGAAGATGTTGATGAAGCAATGGAAATAGCTGAAGCTATCGGCTTCCCTGTGGTTGTTAAGGCTTCTGCTGGCGGTGGAGGAATGGGGATGAGTGTCGCTTATAGTAAAGAAGAGTTAAAAGAAGTTATAGAGTCGGCAAGAAATATTGCAAAGAGTGCATTTGGTGACCCAACAGTGTTTATTGAGAAATATTTAGAAAATCCAAGACATATTGAGATACAGCTATTGGGGGATAAACATGGAAATATTATCCATTTAGGAGATAGGGAGTGTTCTATTCAAAGAAGACATCAAAAGTTGATTGAAGAAGCTCCATCTCCAATAATGACTGAAGAGTTAAGAGAAAGAATGGGAGAAGCGGCTATTAAAGCAGGGAAAGCAATAAATTATGACAGTGCAGGAACTGTTGAGTTCTTGTATGAGAATGGTAATTTCTACTTCTTAGAGATGAACACAAGAATTCAGGTTGAACACACAGTTACCGAGCAGGTTACTGGAATAGACCTTGTAAAGGCGATGATTAAAATAGCCGCTGGAGAAGAGCTAAGCATAAAGCAGGAGGATGTAAAGATTAAAGGGCATGCAATTGAATGTAGAATTAATGCAGAAGACCCATTAAATGACTTTGTTCCATGTCCTGGAAAGATAAAGCTATATAGGTCTCCAGGAGGGCCAGGGGTTAGAATAGATAGTGGTGTTTGTGGAGGAGCTGAGATTCCTCCATATTATGATTCAATGATTGCAAAACTCATTACCTATGGTAATAGTAGGGAAGAAGCAATAGCAAGGATGAAGAGGGCTTTAAGAGAATATGTTATTGTAGGTGTAACAACAAATATCCCATTCCACAGGGCTGTTTTAGAGGAAGAGAACTTTTTAAAAGGAAATACCTCAACCCATTATGTTGAGCAAAATATGCATAAATTAAGAGAAAAAATGGTTAAATACACATTAGAAACAAGGGATTTATACAGTGTTGTATCAGAGAAGGTATTTGAAAAGAACAAAAAGATAGCTGCCGTTGTTGGTGGTTTAACAATGTATATCTCCCAAATTATGAAAGAAAATGAGAAAAATAAAAAGAAGCAGTAAAATCTTCTATAACAGTAATATTTATATAACATGAGGCAATAGTTATTAAAAGCTTCCCTTTTGATGAAATTGAATAAAAGGTGATAATAATGCCAGGAACTAAGCAAGTTAACGTTGGTTCATTAAAAGTTGGTCAGTATGTTATGATTGATGGAGTTCCATGTGAGATTGTAGATATCAGCGTTTCAAAGCCAGGAAAACACGGAGGAGCTAAAGCAAGAGTCGTAGGAATTGGAATATTTGAAAAAATTAAGAAGGAGTTTGTTGCACCAACATCAAGTAAGGTAGAAGTTCCAATAATTGACAGAAGAAAAGGACAAGTATTAGCTTTAATGGGAGACATGGTTCAAATTATGGACTTACAAACTTATGAAACATTAGAATTACCAATTCCAGAAGACATTGAAGGATTAGAGCCAGGAGGAGAAGTTGAATACATTGAAGCTGTTGGACAGTACAAAATAACAAGAGTAATTGGCGGAAAATAAATCTTTAAATTTTAAATTAAATTTCAAAAACACCATTTACAGTCCTTATAATAACATTGTTAATATATTTCTTTGCTATTTTTCCCAATTTTATTAATTCTTCTTCTTTAGGAGGCATTATTTTTCTAAATTCTTCATCATAAGCGTCTTTTGGCTCAAACTGTTGAATTGCATATAAATCACAATCTTTAACTGTTTTTGCTATCTCTTCAATATCCTCCTCGTTCATAATTTTTGGAACATAAGTTGTTCTACACTCAACAAAAACATTATTATTTTTGCACAAATTAATTATTTTTAGTATTTTCTTTTTAATTTCTTCCCCATCTTCTTCACACTTTGTAAATTCTCTATATTTATCAAATTTACATTTTACATCAACTGCCACATAGTCAATTAACTTATTTTTTACAAGTTCTTCAATAACTTCTGGATTTGTGCCGTTTGTGTCTATTTTAACTGGAAAACCTTTTTCTTTTGCATATCTTGCTATCTCTATTATAGCATCTTTTTGTAAAGTTGGTTCTCCTCCACTTATAACAATAGCATCAGCAAAGAAAAAATCAATATTATTAAAAAGCTCTTCAACTGTCATTTCCTTCTTATGCTCTAAAATGTGTTTTAAATTGTGGCAGTAAGGACATTTCATATTACAATCATATAAAAATATGACAGCAGAGCATTTTTTTGGATAATCAATTGTTGAAAAATCTACTATTCCTGAAACAAGAACTTTCATTTTATCACCCAAAATCTTTATTAAATGAACATAAAAATTTATTTAAAATCAAGAAATTGGTTAATCAATTTTTATTCTTTTTAGTAAAATCATTTTAATCTCATCATTAATTAACATCCATATATGTGCATAAAGCCACATAAATAAAGCTAAATTCCATCCAATTGGTGCCATGAATATTCCCTCAGCGGCTACAATAGTCCCTATTATATTTGTTCCTATAACACCCCAAAACAATAATTTACTTGGATAAGGTTTCTTCCACAACCTATCTCTAATCCTTGTAACAAATATAGTTGCATGTCCTGCCAATATCAACTTTAAAAATACAAAACTCTGCAACTCTGCAAGTGTTAAATGGAAGAAAACATCAGATATATAGAATATTAAGAAGGAACTTACAACCCCAATAAGTCCCAATATTGTTGATATAGTTAAAATTTCCTTCATTTTCCATTTTACAGGATATCTTGGCTCAATAACATTGTCATAAGCAATTGCCAATATTGGGATATCATTTAAGATTGCCAAAAGCACTATCATCAAAGCAGTTATTGGATAAATTCCCAAGATTAATATGCATAGTTCAACAAAAAATAAGATTCTTATGGTTTCTGTTATTCTATAAATAACATAGCTTTCCATCCTTTGAAATATTCTTCTTGCCTCTTGAATGGCATCAACAATAACAGAAATTCCTGGAGATAATAAGACAATATCAGCAGCAGCTCTTGCAGCATCAGTTGCATTAGAAACAGCAATTCCACAATCAGCTTTTTTTAATGCTGGAGCGTCATTAACCCCATCCCCGGTCATAGCAACCATATGCCCTTTTTTCTGTAATGAATCAACAATCTTATACTTATGCTCTGGAAATACCTCAGCAAATCCATCTGCTTCTTCAATAATATCATTAAATTTCTCCTTTTTAACCTCTCCCCTTTTCAATTTTTTTAATAATTCACTAATGGATATAATTTTGTCTCCAATTCCAAGCATCTTTGCTATATTCTTTGCTATTGCTACATGGTCCCCTGTAACCATCTTTATTTTAACTCCAAGTTCTTTAATTTTTTTAATTGCCAATGGAGCATCTTCTCTCGGTGGGTCGTATAGTGGGATTACTCCAGCAAAGTGCCATTTGTTATTTTTATAGACAGCTACTCCTAAAGCTCTATAACCATTTTCAGCAAGCTTATCAACTATTTTATTCACTTTCTCTTTAAGTTTCTCATCTGCATTGCATAAATCTAATATAACCTGAGGAGCTCCTTTTGAAACTTTAAAGGTCTCTCCATTCGTTACCTCTGCCTCTGTCCTTTTAATAACTGGGTCAAATGGGATAAACTTCTTTATTTTATATCTTTTTATTTTCTCTATCAACCCTAACTTTTTTGCCTCATTTAAAATTGCCATATCAATTGCATCTGCATCTTCCTCTCTTGAAGCAAGGGCTGCAAATAAAATAACATCCTCCTTACTAAAATTATTTAAAGCAACTATTTCCCCACATACAAGTTGATTTTTTGTTAAAGTTCCAGTTTTATCTGAACAAAGAATATCAACTCCTGCCAATTCCTCAATAGAAACGAGTTTTTTAACTACTGCATCTTTTTTTGCCAAATTTAAAGCACCGACTGCCATTGTTATTGATAAAACCGCAGGCATGGCTGCTGGAATTGCAGAAACAGCTAAAACTAAAGCAAATTGAATTGTCTCTATTAAACTTGCCCCTCTCAATAATTCAACAACAACCATTATTGCTATTAAAATAACAGCTAAAATTATTAAATAATTTCCTATTTTAATAATCATTTTTTGATATGAGCTAACTCCCTCTGCTTTTTCAACCAATTTCACTGTTTTTCCAAAATAGGTATTTAATCCAGTATCTTTAACAATTCCAGTCATCTCTCCTTTTTTAACAATAGAGCCAGAGTAAACAATATCTCCAACTTTTTTCTCTACTGGCAAACTCTCTCCTGTTAAAGCAGATTCATCTACAGCCAAATAATCTCCATCAACTAATATTATATCAGCAGGAACTATATCTCCAATCCTTATTCTAACAACATCACCTGGCACTAACTCTCTCGCCAAAATTGTTTTCCACTTTCCATCCCTCAAAACTCTCGCATTTAAAGCCATTTTTTGTTTTAAAAATTCTATAATATTCTCTGCTTTATGTTCTTCCCAAAAACCAACAATACCATTAACAATTAATAAAATTAAAATTATGGCAAAATCTGCCCAATGTCTAATTATTGCAGATAAAATAGCGGCTATCTCAATCATCCAAGCAATTGGATTCCAAAAATACGACAGGAATTTAATAATTGGATGGATTTTCTTTTCTGGGATTTCGTTATAACCATAAATTTTTAATCTTTCTTTTGCTTCTTCTGTTGATAATCCAGTTTTTAAAGAAGTTCCAAATTCCTCTTCAATTTTTTTAATGTCCATAAATACCCCCATATGAGTGAAAATAAACCAATTAAAAAAATAAAAAAATAAGGTTATAATTATTTAGCAAAGTATTTTAAAACATCCTTCTCTGTAATAATTCCTTTTATTCTCAAATTCTCACCAACTACAGGTAAAGCCCCAATATCATTAGTTACCATTATTTCAGCTACTTCTTTTAATTTATCTCCTTCTTTTGCGGTTAAAACATCTCTCTTCATAATCTCTTCCATTCTAACGTTTGTTATCTCTCTAACATTTCCTGTTTGCATGTGGTTAAAAGCCCAATCACTACCTAAAAGTTTTATAAAGTCGGTTGAAGTTATAATTCCCACTAATCTCTCTTCACTAACAACTGGTAATCTTCTAAACCCATTTCTAACCATAGTTCTCGCGACATCCTTCAACCTCTCTCCTGGTGTGGCTACAATAACATCTCTTGTTATATAATCATCAATTGTCTCATTTTCATCTATTTTATCTAATAAAGCTCTTATCACATCTCTCTCTGTAATTAATGAAATTAATTGGTTGTCATCATTAACTATTGGAGCCCCACCAACATTCTTTGTTAAGAATGTTTCTATCGCTTCATCAATATCGGCATTTTCTTTGAGAGTTATGACATTCTCTTCCATTATCTCTCTAACTGGCTCATTTATTGCAGCTAAGAAATTTCTTTCATGCTTCTCTCTAATTAAGTTGTATTTTGAACCCCCACCCATGAAATCTACAATATCCATACTTGTAATTATACCAACAACTTTATTATTTCCAGGATTTACAACCGGCAATCTTCTATATCTATTTTCATTCATTGTCATTAACGCTTTTCTTATTGTAGTTGTTGGATAGACAGTTACAACCTCTTTATTTTGGGCAATTTTCATCACTCTCACAAACATCCCTCACAACAATTTTAAATTCAAGAATTTAAATTTAAATTAAAATTTAATTTATAACATTATACATAATATTATTATCCTCATATGCCTATAAAATAATTACGTTGTGATTATTATGAAAGATGTAGAAAAGATTATAAAAGGAATAATAAAAGATATGAATCCAAGGTTTAAGAAGAAAACTTTAAAAGAACTGTTAAGTGAAGAGAGACCACATATAATAATTAATGGTAAGAGACATAGAATAAAGAGAAGGGAACTTGAATTTTTAAAAGAAATAGCAAGTGAGGATTTAAAAATCCCAATTGTTTTGGAAGTAGATTCTTCTTTAGGAGGAGCAATAAAAGTTAGTGGAAAAGAAGAGGTTAAAGTTATCTCAAAAATATTAGGTAGAGAGATAGATATTTTTTCAGAAAAGGATGTAATGTATATATACAAGCCAGAACTAAAAATTGTTAGAAGGGAGTTACCAACAACAACACAACTTATATTTAAATTATCTTTATTTGACTAAAAAGTGATAACTATGAAAAGAAAAAAATACTATGGAAAAGACCCAATAAAAAAGCTTTTAAACGACCCTGAAAAGAGAGAGAAAATTTTTAAATTTTTATTTATCCTAAATATATGGGTCTGGTTAGCAGTGTTCATTGGGGCAGTGATATTTATAATTTTAATGATAAAATATTATTGGTGATAAAATGAACACATTAGTTTGGTTGTTTGCAATTATTGCTCTAAGCTTTTCAGCATTGGTAGGTTTAAGATTATCTTTTAAGAAAGGAACATCTAATGTTTTAATTGGAGAATCTTTGCTAACTGTTGTTATTGGGACTTTAATAGTTGTTATCTCCCAAAAATACAACATAGCGTTTGCTAATACTATTGCTTTAGCCATATTTATATGTGGTGTGGTTGGGGCATTTGCCTTCTGTAAGGTAATAGGTGGAAGCAATGAAAAAGCAAAACAACCAAATTAATAAGGATGAGATATTTATTGTCATTCCTGCATTTAATGAAGAAAAGATAATTGGGGAAACCTTAAGGAATTTAAAAAAAGAAGGCTATAAAAATATAATTGTTGTTGATGATGGTTCAATAGACAAAACTTCAGAGATAGCTAAAAAAGAAGATGTTATAGTTTGTAGGCATATATTAAATAGAGGATTAGGAGGGGCTTTAGGGACTGGGATTAAATGTGCTTTGCAGTATAAGCCAAAAATTATTATAACCTTTGATGCTGATGGACAACATCATCCTAAGGATGTAGAAAAAGTTGTTAAACCAATATTATTTGATGGCTATGATATGGTTGTTGGTAGTAGAATGATGGATAAAAATGAGCTAAAAAATATGCCTTTAGTTAAAAGGATAGGGAATTTTGGATTAAATTTTATAACTTATTTGATGGGAGGCTATTTTGTAACTGACAGCCAAAGTGGATTGAGAGCTTTCTCTTACGAAGCGGCTAAGAAAATAATAGATGATTTGAAAAGCGATAGATATGAGGTTTCTTCAGAATTCATAATTTTAGCCAAGAAACATAAATTAAAGTTAAAAGAAGTCCCAATAAAGACAATTTATACTGAATATTCAATGAGTAGAGGAACTAACGTTATAACTGGGTTCAAGATATTGTTTAAGTTGATTATGCAGAAGATTTTTTAAAATAAATTTTAAATTTATTTAATGTTTTACCTTTTGATTCACTTTTCCTATTTTGTATTTTAATCCAATGTATCCACCAATATCTAACAACACTATGTTTATAATCAACAGAATGAGGGTTATATAAATTAGATTCATTTCCATTGTTGCTAAAGCCATTCCCATTAATAAAGCAGGGATTAATATTGAAACATCTATTGTAACCCCAATTATTTCATATTCTTTTCCACTTGCAATACTTATTCCCCCTGAAATACCAGCAATAATTGCCACTATTGCACTCAATATTATTGATGTCTCTGAGAGGTATTCTAAAACCAAATCCTTTGAGACAAAGAACAAACTTGGAATAAATGCACATAATATAACAACCACTGCACAGATAAGCTCTTTTTTCATTCCATCAATAAATAGCTCTTTATCACCTAAAACTGTCCCTATTGCACTACCCATAACAGTATCTACTAAAGGTGCTATAATCATCGCCCCAATTAATGTAGGGATGTTATGCTCTATCAACCCAATAACTCCCATTATACTTGCCAATACAACTTTGATTAGGACATTTTTTGTTATTTTCACCATTGTTTTTGCTTTATAATATAGCTCTAAAGGAGATAATGTTGTTGATGCCATTCCTTCTTCTCTACATGAGAATGTAATATTTGCTGGCATTATTGTTACACTTCCATGTCCTTTTTCCCCTAAACCCAATTTTTTTAACTCTAAAACAATTTTTTCTGCATCTCTTGCCTTTGCATTGCAGGTTATAATAATTCCATCTTCAATTGATGTTTTTAATGGCTCAATTATGGATATTGAGTAAGCATTATTCTTTTTTAAGATTTCTTCAACAGTGTTTAGGAATTTTTTGGGGATTATAATTTTCATGTATCTCATACTTCCACCAATCTATGAGAAAATTAATATATAACAATGAAATAACATTATCAAAAAATTAAAGGCAAATAGGATTATGTTTTATAATGGATATAAATATTCCTAAATTTAGGTGGAGGTTGTGGAAGAACGTAAAATCAAAGTTAAGGTTATTGATAAAGAGACGGGGGAGGTTATTGGAGATTTTTATGAAATGTTTATTGAATGTTTGAAGAAGGGGAAGGATTTTAGATTAGAAAATTGTATTGTTGATGGATATGTCGATATTCGAGAAATTTATAATAGGATTAAAAATGATAATGGGTTAAAAGGACTATTAGAAATATCTGAAAAATTAATTGGAAAAAAACTTGTTGATACCGAGGTTAATAAATGTGTCTATGTTACTATCCCAATTAGTATCACTATTTTAAATGCTGAATTTAGAGGAATATTGTCTTTTGATGGGGGAGTTAATGGAGTAATTACAAAATTTGGAAATGAAAATGTTTTCATATCTTTAATTTTTAAAAAAGAAGTTAAGTTTCTAAATACAACATTTGAGGAAAATGTTTATTTTCGTGGTATAAATTTTAAAGAAAATGTTAAATTTTTAAACTCAATATTTAAAAGAAAAGCTGATTTTAGTGATTCTATTATTGGGAGATGTACTTTTTATCTTTCAAATTTTTATGGAAATGTTGATTTTAGTGAAGTTACATTTGGGAACGATGCTTTTTTTGTTAATTCAATATTTAAATCAATAACAAAATTTGAAGAAATTAGATTTAATTTGTTAGTTTTTTCAGAATGTATTTTTGAGTATATCTCTCATTTTAAAAGTAAACAGGACAATAATGGTTTTGCAGTTTTCCATAAATCATCTTTTGGATATAAAGAAGTAATAATTGAAAACTTCCCACTGTCAAAAACATCTTTTTTAAAAACTGATGTAAGGGGCGTATTGATATTGTGTGATGTAGAAGACAAAAAAATCCTAAGTCATGAGTTATTAAACTTTAAAGAGTATCTGTTAATCAGTGATATAATAGATAAATTAAATAACATATCATTTGAGGATTATACAGAGTATGACGATATTTATACTAAAATACAAAAACTACTAGATATCGAAAATGAAAAACCTTTTGATTTTACAATAAAAGTTATAAAAATTAAAGTAAAAATACTGTTAAGACTAAAAATACAATTAAAAAAATTTATAAAAATACTGGCTACTTTTATGGTTGGTGGACTAATCTTACTGTTTTTTCTATATATATTATTAAAAATTACTAATTTAACATACTCTGTAGCCTTATTAATTGTTTCTATATACTCTATTTTATATGTCATAATTTTGTTCGTAGAAATTGCTCTAGTAATATTTTTAATTCCTTATTGGAGAATATATGAACAATATAAAAACTTAAAAATGGATATTTATGGTACAATTTATAAATATATTCATCAAAGTTTAAATTATAAATCAGTTCTTGCAGAATATAGGAATTTAAGATTATCTATGGAAAATAACAGAACATATATTGAGGCATCAGAGTTATTTAAAAAAGAAATGGATTTAATAAAAGAGAAATCAGATATTTTTGAAAAATTTGTTATTTGGCTTTATGGAACAATATCTGACTACGGAGAATCAATAACAAAACCAATATTAATCTCAATGTTTGTAATATTAGCATTTCCTTATATTACATATTTCTTAAATTGGGTATGGATGCATATTTCTAAACTTCCTTTATTAAATGGATTTTTAAATGAAAATGGTTTAGCATACGAGCAAATATTAAGAGCATTTTTCCAATTAGGAATGAATGAAGAAGTAATTAACAATAACAAAGAATTACAAACATTAGCAAGCTATGAATGGCTTATAAGGATAATCTCATTAATCCTATTAGGTAGTTTATTTATAGCAATTAAAAGAAGATTAGAAAGAAAATAAAAAGGAGGGAGTATGTTTAGCATAAGGAAGATAATAACAATCTCTGACTATGTGACAATGCTAAATATCATCACTGGGCTTTTAGCTATCTTATTAAACAGCTTTTCATTAATATATATCTCAATAATTTTTGATTCCTTAGATGGCTATGTTGCAAGAAAAACAAATACCGTTTCTGACTTTGGGGCTGAGCTTGACAGTATTTCAGATGTTGTTAGCTTTGGTGTAGCACCTGCTTATTTGCTATATAGCAACTTTGAATCAACCCTATCTTTAATAGCAGCTGTTATATTCTGCCTTTGCGGAGCTTTAAGATTGGCGAGGTTTGGAATATTGAATGTTAAGGGATTTATTGGCTTACCAATACCAGCAGGAGCTCTATTGCTTATAAGCTTCTGCCAATTAATTAACAGCAATTTAATAAATTCAATATTGGCTATATTAATAGGGCTTTTGATGATTAGTGATATAAGATATCCGAAATATCCTAAGAAAACATTTATTTGTATATTTGCCTTCTCTTTAATCTTAGCTATAATTGGAATTCCATACTTTACTTTACTATTATGCTTAATCTACGCCATTTATGGAATAGTCAAATATTATAAGAGGTGATTAACAATTAAAAAAGAAATACTTAAAAAAATACCAGAAAATATTTTAAATAAAGAGGTAATAAATAAGTTAGAGAATAAAGGAGTTAAAATTATAGATGTTTTAGGGAAAGGGCATAGGGGAGTTGTATTAAAAGGAATTTATAACAATAAAGAGGTTGCCATAAAAATCCCAAGAACAGATAGTCCAAAAAACACCATATTAAATGAGGCAAGGATTTTAAAACTCTTAGAAAAGTATGACATAGCCCCAAAGGTTTATGAATTTGAAGAAGATTATCTAATTATGGAATTTATAGATGGTGAAGAGCTGAAATCAGCCGTTGATAAATTAGATAAAGGCAGATTATTAAAAGTAGTTGAAGACATCTTAAGAATAACATTAAAACTTGACATGCTTGGAATTGAACACAAAGAAATACAAGGCGGAAGGCATTTTTTGATAACTGACAAAAAAACTTATATCATTGACTTTGATAAAGCAAAGGAAAAAAGAACTACAAGAAACTTCACTGGGGCTGTTGCTCTATTATTTGGAGAGGGAAAAATAGCAAAAACAATCAGAGAAAAATTAAATATTGGAATTGATGAAATAAAATTTATAAGAGAGTTTGCAAAAAAATATAAAAAACTCTAAAGACAATAAATTATTAGGGTGATAATTATGGTTAAAATCATTACAAGGAAAATAAAAGATATTGAACCATTAGAAAATGCCTTATTAATTGAAGGATTACCAGGAATTGGACATGTTGGAAGATTAGCTGCTGAGCATTTAGTTCATGAATTTAATGGGGAGAAGTTTTTAGAGTTGTTTTGCTATGACTTTCCACCACAAGTTTTAGTTAAGGATGATGGAACTATTGAATACATGTGTGCTGAATTCTACGCAATAAAAGAACCAAAACCAATGATTGTTGTTTTAGGAAATACTCAAGCTTTGTCACCAATTGGGCAATATCACTTAGCTGAAGAGATTGTTAAAATTGGAATACAGTATGGAGCTAACTTTGTCTATACCTTAGGTGGTTTTGGCGTAGGAAAATTATGTGAAGAAATTAAAGTTTATGGAGCTACAACATCAAAAGAGCTTGCTGAAAGACTTAAAGAGCATGGTATTTTATTCAGAACCGACGGGGGAGGGATTGTTGGAGCTGCTGGATTAATGTTAATGTTTGCTGATTTAAACGGCATTCCTGGAATTTGCTTAATGGGAGAAACTCCTGGCTATTTAATAGACCCAAATGCTGCAAAAGCAGTTTTAGAAAAGTTCTGCAAACTTGAAAATATAGAGGTAGATATGACAGAGTTAGAGAAAAGAGCTAAGGGCATGGAGCAGTTTATTGAAAAGATTAAGAAGTTTGAAGAAGAGATGCTAAAAGCTGCTCAAGCAAAACCACCAAGTGAGGAAGATTTAAGATACATTGGATAAATATAAATTATGGATTATACTATCTTCTCTTTTATACACTTTTAAACTTTAAGGAGGGAGGAGTATGGAAAATTCACAAGAAAAATTTTTTAATGTATTAAAAGATGTCTTTATTGGAGCAAAGGTTGAGGGAGAATCTGGCTACATCAATTTAATGAGAATAAAGTCAAAATATTTTGATAAGATTTTTAAAGAATTGCAAAAAGATATTAATGAAAAAACCAAAGAATTTCCAGAATTTAGAGAGGAGTTATTTAATAAGCTTTATTCATTTTTTAAAAGATATTTCAGTGAGAGTGGCTCAATATACTTTAGATGGACACCATTTAATGAAAGGATTTACGAAAGAGTTTATACTGACAATAAGGATGTGGTTATGTTTTGGAAAACACACATGCTTTATTATGTTAAAACTGACATAATATTAAAAAGCATGAATATTGAGATAGATGGTAAAAAATTCTTTTTCGATGTTTCTAAGTTAGAGCATAAGAAAGCCAATGAGAAGAGACAATTAATCTATGAATTAAAGGAAGTTAGTGAAGATGGAACAATTGTATTTAATGTCTTATACTCTGAAAAAGGAAGAAAAACAAAAATTAACGACATATTAAAACAATTGAAAAAAGCTGGCATAATCTTAGATGAAGAAATTTTAGAAAAGGCATTTAGAATATTTGAGAAGCAGAATGAGGTTGATTATTTCATCAACAAAAATGCAAAGCAGTTTTTAAAAGAACAGTTTGATTTATGGCTTTATCAGTATGTTTATTCTGATGAAACACAATTTACAGAGAAGAGAATTAAACAGTTGAAAGTTTTGAAAGACATGGCTTATAAGATCATTAATTTTATATCACAATTTGAAGATGAGTTAGTTAAGATTTGGCAAAAGCCAAAGTTTGTTTTAAATAGCAATTATGTTATTACTTTGGATAGAATTGCTGAAAAAGATGGAGGAATTGAGGTTATTGAAAAAATAGTTGAGAGATTAATAGAACAAAAAAATAGCTTTGAAAAAGATTTAGCCAATTTAAAAGAAATTAAACAGAACAAAAAATCTTATAGGGAAAGATTTGAAGAAGTTGATATAAACAACCAGTTAGTTGAATGGTATCTATTGGATTTGATTGATGAAAACTTTAATCCAAAAGAGATTTTAATTAATGGTATTGTTGAAAAGAAGGTATTAAATCCTAAGTATAAATTTTTGCCAATAGATACAAAATACTTTGATGAGGAAATTAAATTTAAAATCTTAGAGTTGTTTGATGATTTGGATAATGAATTGGATGGTTGGTTAATAAAAAGTGAAAATTATCAGGCATTAAACACCATATTGCCTAAATTTAAAGAAAAGATTCAAACAATCTATATCGACCCCCCATTCAATACTGGAAGTAATGAATTTACAATGTATATCAACAGATTCTTAGATTCTGCATGGATTACAATGATGGAAAATAGGTTAAGATTAGCTAAAGAATTTTTAAAAGAGACTGGAAGTATTTTTGTAAGGATAGATTATCATGGAAATCATTATGTTAGGTTTTTAATGGATGATATTTTTGGAAAAGAGAATTTTAGAAATGAAATATTGGTTAACAGAACTCTAAAAGCATTTGAAGGTGCAAATAGATTTATAGTAGCAAATGACTCACTTTTTTACTATTCTAAAAGCGACAAATCCCAACTTAATCCGGTGAAAAAACCACGTAGAGAACAAAAATGGATTCCCATGCACTCTCCTGGTGTAAGATGGTCAAAAGTTCCAAAACAATACCTTAAATATTATTCCCCAGATCAATTGATAGAAAAAAATGGTGAATTTTATTCACAAGGAAGGGTATTTAATGGTAAAGTTTATATGCCTCCACCAGGAAGACATTGGACTTTTACACAGGATCGATTAGACGAATATGCAAAAGAAGGCAGAATAAGAGTTAATCCAAAAACTGGAATGTTAGAATATTTAACTTCAGCAGAACAAACTGTAGACTCAAATTGGCTCGATATACCTGGTTATGTTGTTCCATCTCGGTGGGATTTTCCAACAGAAAACTCCGAACAATTATTAAAAAGAGTAATCCTATCAACCTCAAATGAAAATGATATTGTCTTAGATTTCTTCTTAGGTAGTGGGACAACAACAGCAGTAGCACATAAATTAAAAAGAAAATGGATTGGAGTTGAGATGAGTAATCATTTCTACACTGTAATTCTGCCAAGAATGAAAAAAGTTTTGGCTTATGATAAATCAGGCATCTCAAAAGATGAAGATGTTAAAGAAAACTACAACAAAGATAAAGCTGGAGGTTTCTTCAAATACTATGAGTTAGAGCAGTATGAAGATACCTTAAGAAAAGTTAAATATGTTGATGCAGAACCATTCTTTGACCCTACACAGGATATATACAACCAATATATCTTTATGAAGGATTTAAAACTCTTAGAGGCTTTGGAAATTGATTATAAAAACAACAAGGTTAAAGTTAATTTAGAAAAACTATATAAAAATATAGACATTGCTGAAACATTATCAAATCTATTAGGGAAGAGAATAAAGAAAATAACAAGGGATTTTGTAGAATTTGAGGATGGAGAGAAAGTTGATAGTAAGAATTTGGATTATAGGTTAATTAAGCCGTTAATATGGTGGTAAAATATGATTTTTAAACAACATATAATAAATTTTTTGTATAATTTTCGATACAATTATATAGACGGAAGACAATATATACCAACAAAAAAGGATGTTGAGGATGCCAAAATTCTTGCTGAAAGGTTAAAAGGAAAAACAGATGCAGAAACACTTAATAATATCATTGAATGGCAAGATCGAAATATCTCTTACTGGACAGAACGAGGATATTTGGATCTCTCATTATCTCCTGTTATTTTGGTTGGATACGTACTTGTTTTTGCATTTATTTCAATTCCAATTTTTATTTTCTTATATCTTTTATTAACAAAGTTTCTTATTCTTTCGAATAATTTATCTACTTGGTTATCTTTATGTTTAACTATTTTATTTTTCATTTGGATTATATTAAAAGCAAATACATCTTTAAAACTTATATATTTGGTATTGTTTTCGTATCCTATATACGAATTAGTAAAATTTATACTTCTAAAAAATCCAAGAGCAGAAACTATTTCTAAATTATTAAACATAACAGTCCTCAATTGGGTAATTTTCGGTATTTCCTTATTTTCTCTTTGTTATCTTTCTATGATATACTGGCTATTCGTTAGAAATGAAAAGTCGTTAAAAAATAAATTTAAAAAAATATTAGATTTAATAATTTCAACCTTTAAAACTTCTCTTACAACTAATGAGATTTTAGAATATAAATGGGCTATCTGTAGAGATTATGCAAAGCTTACAGCATCTCTTTTGTTAAATCTATATCCAAAAAATAAGATCTACTTCCTTACTTTTCCAAGACATGTAGCAACAGGTATTGAAATTAATGGGAAAATATATATTTTAGACCAAAAAATGCCAATTTTAACACCAAGTGCTTGGCTAAATAAGTGGAATGTAAATGAAGCTAATTTGTTAGAATTAAAGAAAGAAAATAATAAATTGCATGTGGAATATGTAGGAAAAATAAGAAGAGATTTTAGCATAAATTTTAACCAAAAATGGTTAAAAGAACTATTAAAAGAAGTTATAAATGCTATTAATGAAAATAGAGAAAGAGTTGATTATATTATCAAAAAAGGATTAAAATTTTATGATATTAATGATGACATTATAAAAGAATCATTAGTCAGAATGATAAAATATTATCTTCAAAAAGAATTAGTGAGTAAATTTTGTAGAATACATGATATAAAATTAAACAAAAAAGGAGAGGACATAGTTATAAATATTAAGCTAAAAGGTGATTAAAATGATCATTAGACCAATCCTCCAATCAATAGTGGAAGATATTGATTTTGACGAATTGCCAAGCAATTGGAATTTATTGGATATAAAAAATTTCTCTAAGAGTAAAAAACTATATAAATTTCAACAAAATGCCTTAAAAAATGCTATAAAAACCTTATATCTCTACTTTAAAGAAGATAACGCAAACAAATCAAAATTTTATAAGAAATACAAACTTAATGGATTAAATGAGGATTTAGAAAAAACCTTGGATATAAAAATTTCAAAAAAAGACATTTTATCAATTGTTGAGCAGTATTATCCAATAGAAAATCAAAAGTTAAAATTCCAGCATTTGATAAATAGGGCATCATTTTGGATGGCTACTGGAAGTGGAAAAACTCTATTAATCATAAAGCTTGTTGAAATATTAAAAATGCTAATGGATTTAAATGAAATCCCAAAAAAAGACATCCTAATATTAACACATAGAGATGATTTAATAAACCAATTAAAAAAACATGTTGATGAATTTAATGAGTTATCAGCAGAGAGAGGATTTAAAATACATCTATTTGAATTAACAGAATATGACAAAATAAAGAATGAAAACCTTATGACTTATTTCAATGAAATTCCTATCTTTTATTACAGATCTGATTTAATAAGTGATGAGCAGAAGGAAAAAATCATCGACTTTAAAAATTACGATAACAATGGAGATTGGTATATAATCTTAGATGAGGCACATAAGGGAGATAAAGAGGACTCAAAGAGACAGATGCTTTATTCCATAATGTCAAGAAATGGATTTTTATTTAACTTTTCAGCAACATTTACAGACCCAAGGGATATTGTAACAACCGCATACAACTTTAACTTAGAGAGATTTATTAAAGAGGGATATGGAAAACATATCTACATATTAAAGCAAGAAATGAGAGCATTTAAAGAGAAAGAGGATTATAACGATGAAGAAAAACAAAAAATTGTCTTAAAATCATTAATTTTATTAACCTACATCAAAAAAATTAGGGAGAAAATAAAAGAAACAGCTAAAAATATTTATCATGAGCCATTGCTTTTAACATTGGTAAATACTGTAAATCTTTCTAAAATCAAAGAAGAAAAGCCAGATTTAATCTTATTCTTTAATGAGTTAGAAAAAATAGGAAAAGGAAACATCAATAATGATATATTTGAAAAGGCAAAGGAAGAGCTAATAAAAGAGTTTTCAGAGAAACCAAATCTAATCTACGAGGATGAGCCAATTAATATCCATGAAGATATTATTAAAAGCATAACAATCGAAGACATTCTTAAATATGTTTATAATTCAGAAAGTTTTGGAGAGATTGAGGTTATAACTATCCCCAAGAAAAGCCAAGAGGCAATATTTAAATTAAAAACAAGTGATAAGCCATTTGCTTTAATTAGGATTGGAGATGCCATAAAATGGATAAAAGAGAATCTTAAAGGTTATAATATTGAGGAGTCTTATGATGATAAAAGCATTTTTGAAAATCTCGATGAAAGAGAAGATATAAGCATTTTAATGGGTTCAAGGGCATTTTATGAGGGTTGGGATTCAAACAGACCAAATATAATCCTCTTCATAAATATTGGAAAAAGAGATGCTAAAAAATTTGTTATTCAATCAGTCGGTAGAGGAGTTAGAATAGAACCAATTAAAGGAAAAAGAAGGAGATTAAAGTTTTTATACAACACAGGAGAAGATAATGGTTTATTTGAAAAGATTAGTAACTATATTCAACCAATAGAAACATTATTCATCTTTGGAACAAATAGAAAAGCATTAAGTGAGGTCATATCATCCTTAAAAGTAGAAAAACTTGAAGAAACAATCAAATTAGCTAAGAATGAAAACGCAGAAAAATATAACTTATTAATCCCAATATTCAAAGAATCTACTAAAAAATTATATCAAGAGGGAGAACCACAAAAATTTGAAATCTCTAAAGGTTTATTTGATGCTATTGATAAATACTTTAATTCTTTTGATGATAGAATCATCATAGTCCAAAATAACATAACACCAGAAACATTATCAGTTATTAGAGAGAGCTTAAAAGATAAAGATAAATACTACAAATTTGTTGATAGTCAAAATATTCCATTAAATATTGCAATACAAAAGTTAATATCTCACTTTAACTTAAACATTGAAGAATTTGATAAATTTAAGCAATTAGAGGATGAAATAATCCATTTCAAAAAGATTAAGGTATTCCTTAACTCTGAAGATGAGATTAAAGAACTAAAACAAAAAATAGATAAAGTTATAAATTATGAAAATATCCCAAAAGATATATTAGAAAAACAATTATTTGAAGATGTTAAAGCAGGAAAAATATCATTTGAAGATTTCCAAAAAGAACTTGAAAAAATAAAAACTATGTCAAAGGAAGAGCAATTTAAAGATTTAAAAATAAAGCACATATTAAACCATTATTATATCCCAATTATCCTTTCAGAAAAAGAGAAGATTGATTATATAACTCACATAATAAAAACCAAAAGTGAGGTAAAATTCATAGAAGATTTAGAAAAATATATAGCAAATAACGAAATAGATGCCGATTGGTGGATGTTTAGTAAGATAGATGAACATTTAGATGAGGTCTATATCCCATACTATGACCCAGATAAAAATAAAATCAGAAAGTTTAAGCCAGACTTTATATTTTGGATTAAGAAAGGAAATAACTACTTTATAATATTTGCTGACCCAAAATCATCCAAATACACTGACTACGAGCATAAAGTTGACTGGTTTAAGAAATATTTTGAAGAAAACGGAGAACCAAAAGAATTTGAATTTGATGGAATTAAAATAAAAGTAATGCTTTATCTATACACAGAAGATGTTAATAAACTATCAGAAGGTTATAAAAAATTCTGGCTTGATGATGTTAGTAAAATATTTAAATTATAAATTTTTTGTGTTGAAGTTTGAGGGATTGTCATGGAAATAAATGGATTAGAGAATGATGAACTTCAAAATGTTATATATAAATATATTAAAAAATCATTGGAAGCTACTGGACTAAAAGTAACAACTGATAAAATTTTAAGTAGCCAGAATTTGCCAGAGGAATTAGATAAAGTTAAAAGATCAATAGCAGTAAGTTATGATAGATACTTCTTCCTTCCAGATGCTGACATTGTTGTTTATAAAGTTGAAAATAATGATGTAAGGGTAATAGCAATTATTTCAGTTAAAAATTCTTTTAGAGAAAGAGGATTTGAAACAACCTATTGGAAATTAAAATTAAAAGAATCTCCTGTAACTTCCCATATAAGAGTATTTTTAGCCACTCCAGACAAAGATAATGAGATTTCATATAAATGCCCAAATGGAAGACCTAAAAAAATGAGGATAATTTTAGAATATGAACTTGATGGAATTTATTTCTTAAAAGAAGATTTTGAAGAAAGTGAAAAAGCAAAACATTTTGAAAAAATTATTGATGATATTATAGAGATTTCCAAAATGTTATAAGGTTAGAATGTAGTTACTTTACCTTCAACAATCATTTTTTGAACTTTCATAATGTTATCTAACCATTTATTAGCTATTTCTTTTGCCTTTGGCTCAATATCCTTTATATCATAACCATTTTCAGTTATAATTTCTATATCTAATGCCTTTGGCTCATTAATTGGCTTACCTATTTGGCTTAATATTCTTACATAACACTCCTTAACTCCCTCTAATTTAGCAATATCATTTGCTATTAAATTAGCTAAGATGTTGTAGATTTTACCAACGTGGTTTACTGGGTTTTTACCACTTGCTGCCTCCATACTCATAGGTCTGAATGGAGTTATTAATCCATTAACTCTATTCCCTCTTCCCACTGAACCATCATCTCCCATCTCTGCTGAAGTTCCAGTAACTGTTAAATAAACACTTTCTCTTTCGTAATCATCTGCGGTGTTTATATTTATCTCAACATCATATCCATCAGCTATCTTCTTAGCTAAATCCTCAACTTTTTCTTTTACTTTCTTAATAACCTCTTTATATTCATCAATATTTTTAACATACTTATCAACAACAGCCATAGCAATGGTTAAAGTTATTTTCTTTCCTTCTCTTAATCCCATAACTTTTATATCCTCTCCTACAGCAGGAATCTCTTTCTTTAACTCATCACTATTTAAAAATCTCTCTGTTTCTAAAACCAATCTTTCTGTTGTTGATAATGGAGCATAACCTACTCCAAATGATGTATCATTAGCTAAAGGAACTTCATTCTTTTGCCTTTCAAAGACATCAACTAAATCCATACTTCCTTGTCCAATTCTGCAGTCAATAATTACATCTTTATCAACATCAACATTTCTTAAAACTTTCTTTAAATATTCCTTAGCTGCCTTAACTGCAGTTGTTCCTACTGGGAGCTTTATAACTTCATTTTTCTCCTTATCTAAAATTTCCATTGTTGCTCTACCAGATAATAAAATATAAATAGGGCTTACCATTACTCCTCCTCCAAATTTAGGATATGCATGTCCTCCTACAAGCTCAACTTGGTCTGTGTTGTGGTGTAAAATAGTTCCAAACTTTTCAATATACATCTTACATAAAGCCCTACTAACGCTCTCAGCTATACCATCACAAATTGAATCTGGATGTCCTAAACCCTTTCTTTCAACAATCTCTACTGGTCTTTCTTCAATTGGTTCAACATCTAATTTTTTTACAATTATATTTCTCATCTATATCACCATGTCCTAATTATCAATAGTAAAAATGATAAGATAAATTTTTTATATTTAAAGTTAATCCTTCATTAAAAATAAAAATCTAAAAAACAATAAATTAAAAAAATATTGAAAAATATTTGATTAAATTCTCTTTACCATCCTCAACCACTCTTTAACAATTTCTTTCTTCTCAAATCCTAACTTTTTATAAAATTCAATTGCATTTTTATTCTCAACTCCAACCCACAACTCAACAATATTTCTCCCATTTTTCTTAGCATATTCAATAGCTTTATTTATTAAAGCTGTTCCAATCCCTCTTCCTCTAAAATCTGGGTCAACAAATATTTCGTGGATTTCAGCAACTTCTCTTTTCTCTATATTACTTATCCAATTACAATCACAGGCTATAAAACCAATAGGCTTTCCATTAATTTCACAGACAAAAAATCCATCTTCATCTCTCTTCATCAACCATTTAAAATACCATCTTACCCATTTTTTCTTTTTATAATAATATTTATCAAAACCTCTGTATGCTTTATAATATAGCTCAAGGAAGTCATCTAAATCATCTTTAGTTACGTTTCTTATTGTATAAGTTTTTATTAGATTATAAACTTCCATAGCCGCATTTTGGCATCTAAAGAAATCATCCAATATTGATTTTAAGGAACCTATAGAACGAGTTTTAACATACAATATAGGCTTTTTCTCACATTTTAAATTAATTTCAATATCCTCATTAGTGTAGTTATCAACCTCTAAGCTTTTACAAACTTCTTTTGGAATATCCAAATGAAGTTTTAAATAAACTCTCATAATCTCACAGGAAAAATTTTAAATTTATTAATTTAATTTTATGGATATAAGGAAGTAAAATAAAAAATAAATTATGGTGCGCCGGCCGGGATTTGAACCCGGGTCGCTGGCTTGGAAGGCCAGAGTGATACCAGGCTACACCACCGGCGCATGTCCAAATCAAGCCCGGCTAATTAAAGCCTAGTGGTGCGGCCTCCGGGATTTGAACCCGGGGTCCGGGCGTGGCAGGCCCGTGTGTTACCAGGCTACACCAAGGCCGCCCATTCCAAGCCCGTTGTAAGCAACAATAACATACGCAGAACTACTATATATACTTTTCGGTTTTATTGTGTTAAATATTTTAATTAATATTTCAAATATAAGAAAGAGCACCAAAATAAAAATAATTTTTTATACTTTGATTTGTTCTATTAGATATGTTAGATATTGTGAGATTACTCTCACTCATGAGACCGGTAGAATTATTACTGGTGATTATCATGGATTTAGGAACTACTAGGTATATCATTTATGCTGAACTCATTGCTGATGGTTACGTTGAAAAACATGATGTTATTGGAGCAATATTTGGGCAGACGGAAGGATTGTTGGGAGATGAATTAGATTTGAGAGAGCTACAAAAGACAGGAAGAGTTGGGAGAATAGATGTTGAGCTAACTAACATTAATGGAAAGTCAATAGCTAAGATAACAGTTCCATCAAGTTTGGATAGGATTGAAACATCAATATTAGCTGCCACTTTAGAAACAATTGATAGAGTAGGGCCGTGTGTAGCAACAGTTAAAGTAATAGACATTGAAGATGTCAGGAAGAAGAAGAGAGAATACATAGTTGAGAGAGCTAAAGAGATTTTAAAGCAGTTGATGAGCAATATTGATGTGAATACAATTGTTGAAGAGGTTAAAGAAAGCGTAAGAATGGGAGAAATTATTGAATATGGTTCTGAAAGATTACCAGCAGGTCCTGCAGTTGATAGCTCAGATGATATTATAATTGTTGAGGGAAGAGCAGACGTTTTAAACTTATTAAGATGTGGTATTAAAAATGTGATAGCTGTTGAAGGAACTTCAGTTCCTAAAACTATTATAGAGCTTAGTAAGAAAAAGATAGTAACTGTCTTTACAGATGGTGATAGAGGAGGAGAGCTAATTTTAAAAGAGCTATTACAAGTTTGTGATGTTGATTTTATAGCAAGAGCTCCTCCAGGAAAAGAAGTTGAAGAGTTATCTAAAAAAGAAATTATGAAATGCTTAAGAAGCAAAATCCCTGCTGAACATATATTGGCTCAAATATTAAAAGATAAGCAGAAAGTTGATGAAAAAATTATATGCAAAGATGAAATTAAACATGTAGAAGTTCAAACAATACCTGAAATAAAATCTGAAATAAGTATAACCTCTAATGAGATGGAAGTTTCAAGTGTTGAATGTAATCCATCTAACGATGAACTATCTCCTAAATATAACAAATACCGAAAGTTTTATGAAAAACTTATTAAATTAGAAGATTCTAAGGCATTAATTATTAGTGGAGATGATGAAGAAATTGTTGATATTAAAGAGTTGGTTGATAATATAGATAGCTATAAAACCGTTGATACAATTATAATTAATGGAACTGTTACTCAAAAACTTATAGATATTTTATATGAAAAGACAAATTTAATTTTCTGTAAAGATACAAAAATTATAAAAAAGCCAGTAAATTTAGCAGTCATCACTTTTGGTGATTTAAATGCATAAAGATGAGCTGATTCAATTACACCAACTCCTCATCTATTTAAGAAAATATATTGAAAAAAAATATAATTGCGATAATAACGAATTTAAAGAGTATGATGAGTTAAATATCTATCCCCACCATATACATAGAACAAAGGCAGAGCATATATATGCCATCTTTTTACTTTCAAGTATTATAGCAAAAATTTTATCCGATAATGGAAAAATCCCAAGAAGCGTTTCAAATCTGCTTAGAGTTAGTGGAGAGAAAATAAAAAAAGAAATTCAAAGAAAGAGAGGAAAAATAAAAAATATAAACTCATAAATTTTTATTACGTGAGAAGATGATAATGTTTGCATTGCCAAATAAAGGGAGAATTTCAGAGCCAGTAATGAAAGTTTTAGAGAAGGCAGGATTAAAGATTACAGTTAAAGGTAGGAGTTTATTCGCCAATACTGTAGATGATAACATTAAAGTAATGTTTGCAAGGGCAAGAGATATTCCAGAGTTTGTGGCTGATGGTGTTGCTGATATAGGAGTTACTGGCTATGATTTAGTTTTAGAAAGAAATGTTGAAGACAAAGTTGATTTTCTGTTAGATTTTGGCTTTGGATTTGCAAAATTGGTTTTAGCTGCTCCAGAGAGCTCAAATATAAATAGTGTTGATGATATCAAAGAGGGGATGAGGGTAGCGACAGAGTTTCCAAATCTAACAAAAAAATACTTTGAAAAATTAAATAAGAAAGTTGAAATTATTGAACTTAGTGGTGCAACAGAGATAGCTCCATTTATAGGAATAGCTGATTTAATTAGTGATTTAACATCTACAGGAACAACTTTAAGATTAAATAGGTTAAAAGTTATAGATGAGATTGTCTCATCAACTACAAGGTTAATAGCCAATAAAAACAGCTTAAAAGATAAAGAGAAGAGAGAGAAAATAAATCAAATAGTTATTGCAATAAAAAGTGTTTTATTTGCTGAAACAAAAAGATTAATTATGATGAATGCTCCAAAAGATAAGGTTGAGGAAATTAGAAAGCTAATTCCAGGAATGGCTGGTCCAACAGTTTCTAAGGTTTTATCTGACGATAATATGGTAGCTATTCATGCCGTTGTTAATGAGGATGAGATATTTACCTTAGTTCCTAAGCTTCACGCTTTAGGGGCGAGAGATATATTGATAGTGCCTATTGAGAGGATTTTATAAATTTATCCAAAAGTTTTATATACTAAAAGTCAATAAGTTGTTATACCTATTCTACATCCACGATGATACGAGTGGGCAATTCCCTCCGGATTGCCCATTTTTAAAAGATGAAGGAGGTTGAAAGCTATGGCAGTTTATGTAAAATTTAAAGTTCCAGAAGAAATTCAAAAAGAGTTATTAGATGCAGTTGCAAAAGCACAAAAAATCAAAAAAGGAGCTAACGAAGTTACAAAGGCAGTTGAAAGAGGTATCGCAAAATTAGTTATTATTGCTGAGGATGTTAAGCCAGAAGAAGTTGTTGCTCACCTTCCATACTTATGTGAAGAAAAAGGAATTCCTTATGCTTATGTTGCTTCAAAACAGGACTTAGGTAAAGCTGCTGGATTAGAAGTTGCTGCATCATCAGTTGCTATCGTTAATGAAGGAAATGCTGAAGAATTCAAAGCATTAGTTGAGAAAGTAAATGCTTTAAAGCAGTAAATTATTAAATTAATTAATATACATCCTATACTCAACTTTTTTATAAATTTTTAAATTTTCATTATTTTAGGTGATGAGGATGGAAGACGAATTTGTTTATAAGGAAGCAGTAGCTGCTGAAGTTATTGAAGTTATTGGTAGAACAGGAGTTACTGGAGGAATTATACAAGTCAGATGTAAAATCTTAGGTGGAAAAGACACAGGTAGAGTTTTAGTTAGAAACGTTAAAGGTCCAGTTAAAGTTGGAGATATTATCATGTTAAGAGAGACAGAGAGAGAAGCAAGACCATTAGATAGAAGAAGATAAATTAATTCAAAAATTATTTTAAAATTATTGAAACACTAATTAAAGAGGGATAGCTATGCCAGAATGGAGAACATGCAGTTTTTGCGGTTATGAAATTGAACCTGGAACAGGAAAAATGGTAGTAGAGAAAGATGGGACTGTATTATATTTCTGCTCATCAAAATGTGAGAAAAGCTACAGAATGGGAAGAAACCCAAGAAAATTAAAATGGACTAAAGTTTATCAAGATATGAAAGCAGAGTTAAAGAAAGCTCAAGAATCACAATAAATAATGTTAGCTTTTTTGATATTTAATTTAAATTTTGAAAATTTACTTTCATTTTTTGAATAACATTTTATTTTGGTGATAATGTTGAAATTTATTGATTTGTTTTGTGGATGTGGGGGATTTTCAAGAGGATTTGTAGAGGAGGGTTTTGAACCGTTAGTAGCTATAGAGTTAGAAGAAGATGCCGCTTTTTCTTATGCATTAAATTTTAATGGTAAAATATATGAAAAAATAAGACCAGGAGAATTTAAATTAAAGGAATTAAAAGGTTTTGTTGGAATCTATCCATTCAAATTTCCTTTTGAAGAGGAAGATATAAAGTGGTTAAAAAGGCTGGGAACACTAAATGAAAAAACTGAAAAACTAAGTCCTGTTGTTATTAATGATGACATTAGGGAAATTCATTCACTTGAAATAGAAAAGTTCTGTAAAAACAAAAAAGTAGATGTTATTATTGGAGGTCCGCCTTGTGAAGGCTATACAGGAGCTAATCCAAAAAGAGAGAAAAATCCTTATGATAGATTGTATAAAGATGAAACTGGAAGGTTAGTTTTAGAATATATAAGAATTGTTGGGGATTTACAGCCAAAAATATTTGTTATGGAAAATGTTCCTGGCATTAAAGAAGTTAGGGGAGAGATAATAAAAGAGTTTAGAGAAATTGGTTATGAGGATGTTTATTTCAACACATTAAAAGCAGAGGATTATGGAAATCCATCTGTTAGAAGAAGAGTTTTTGTTTCAAACATAGAAATAAATCCAGAAAAAACTGAACCAGTTCCTGTTATTGAGGCGATAGGAGATTTAATGTATAAAGGTAGAGATGTCCCAAATCATGAATTTGCCGCTCTACCTGCAAGGTTTAGGAAGAGAGTCCATAGATTAGGATGGGGAGATGCATTTATTTATTTCAAAGGAGCTAATAGGAGGTTGGGGAATTACATAAGGTTGCATCCACTTAAATTAGCTGAGACAGTTATGGGTAAAAGATTCTTTATCCACCCTTATGAAGATAGATTATTAACACCAAGAGAACAGGCAAGGTTGATGAGTTATCCTGATTATCATCTATTTGCTGGAGGTATAAGAAGTTGCTACAATCAGATTGGGGAAAGTGTCCCCGTAGCTTTAAGTAGGGCTATAGCTAAGGTAGTTAAGGAGAATCTAAGATGAAGCACTAAGTGCATTAAATTTTTTATATTAAATTTTTATAACATGAAAAAATATGATTTATAATATGGTGATTTTTATGGGAGAAATTGAAATAAAAAACCTTGAAAATCTTTCCATTGAAGATATTGAAAAAACACTCAAACAATTAAAGAAAAAAGAAAGATTATTAAAGAAAATTCTATTAGAAAAGTTAGTTGAAGAGTTAAATCTAACAGAAAAAGATTTAGAAGATTTTGAAAAAGCACGGGAGGAAGCATGGAAGGAGGAGAAGAAAAAATTGGGCTTGTAGTTGATGCAAATATTTTATTCTCTGCTTTAATAAAGGATACTTCAATCACAAGAGAATTAATTACTTCAGACATTTTTGATATTTATTGCCCAGAATTTATTTTTAACGAGTTAAAGAAATATGAAAGATTTATAATCTCAAAAAGAGGAAAAAATAATCAACTTCTCACTTATAAAGAAGCTGTAGAGACATTGTTATATTTTATTAAAGTCATACCAACTGAATTTTATGAAGATAAGATTAAAGAAGCTTATAAAATAATGAAAGACATTGATGAGAAAGACACTCACTATGTTGCCTTAGCTTTAAAACTAAACTGTCCAATTTGGAGCAACGATAACGATTTAAAGAAGCAAAATGAAGTTAAGGTTTATAATACAAAAGAGTTATTAGAAGAATTTTTTAAATAAATCATTCTTATAATAAAAAATTACAAAAAATTAAAAAGGTGAGAAAAATGTTCATTTGCTTACACAACACATACAGTGCTAAGCAGGTAGAAGAGTTTGGAAGAATTGCTTATGGGTTTGATGTCAATACCATAGTTGTAACAAAGGCAACAGCATCAGCTGCTCAGAGTGGAATCCCAACACTGCATAAAATGGCATACAAATTAGGAAAGAATGTTTTATTCTTTGAAGAGTTAGATGATGCCATAGAGGTTTTAAGACCTGAAAAGGTATTTTTAATTGGAAATAAAAGTATCTGTGATGAGAAGTTAGATTTTAATGAAGTTGGAGAAAATGATTTAATTGTCTTCTGTGGAGCTTCAACTGGCTTTACAAAATTAGAGTTAGAGAAAGGTTTAGGAAGATATATAGTTGAAAATGAGATTGGAGCTTTAGGTAATTTAGCTATCTTCTTATACGAAATGAGCAAAAAAATCTAAAAAATTATTTTTTATTATTTTTTGTTAATTTTTCACCTAATCACTCTTTTGGCTTCATATTTTTGATGATTTCAATAAATCTACCAATTACTTTATCTCTCAGCCCTTCAACAAATTTTAAGCTACCTGCACACTCATGACCTCCTCCATCCAAAGATGCCTCTGGAATCTCTTCCATTAACTGCTCAACTATTAGGTTTAAGTTAAAGTTATATTTCTCATGAACCGCATCTGTAGCTCTAACAACTCCAAAGTCAGGACCATAAGAGAGAGTTATAATTGGCTTATCCTCACCATATTTTTGGACTATATAATCATGAGCAAATCCAGTGGTTTTTCCTGGAGCTGGGAAAGTGAATTTGTGAGCATATTTTTCAACATCTAAGGTATTTAATATAATTCCATTCTCTAAGAACTCTGTTTTTAAAGCTGGAATAACTGCTTTCATCTGCCTTTCAACCATCTTCATTGCCTGCTCATACAATATATCTATAAGCTCTTCATGTCTTCCAAACTCTTTTATGTTTGTTGCTAATATATCATCAACAATTCCCTTACCATCCATAAATCTCAAGTAGAATGCCTCAAAATCCATACATAGGGCTATTTTCTCTAAATACTCTCTATCATAAGTTCTTCCTTTACCGTATTTTTTGCTCAATTCATTTAATCTATCAAGAGCTATTTTTATATACTGCTCCGCCTCTTCTCCTTTAGCATGGTCTCCAACAACAGCTATTCCTGGTATATGTTTAATTTCATCTTCAACATCTGGGTTTATCATTCTCGCTATTTCAGTTCCTAAAACACCAGCAGTTAAGTTGCTATCTCCTCCAACTAAATAAGGATTTACATGGGCATCTACGTAGTCATCAACCTCAACTTTTCCATCAACAACCTCTCCAGGGAAGTGGTGATCTATTACAATAACCTCTATACCATAAGCCTTTGCCTTAGATATAGCTGGGATGTCTTCATCAGTACTTCCATTATCAATCAATACAATCAAAGGCAATTTCTGCCCAAACTTCAAGGCATCTTCTATAGAGAATACTAAATCTTTGGTTACATCCTCTAATTCATAGAATGGGGCTTTTGATGGTCTTCTCTTAAAGAAGTGCCATATTGCATCAACATCTATAGCAAATTTATCAATTATTGGCAATATCGCCTTTTCTAATGCAATTCCTCCACAATAACCATCTGTATCTGCATGATGTCTAATAATTATTGGTCTTCCATCTAAAACTGCCTTTCTAATCCTCTTAGCTACATCAGCCATTTTTGGTCTCAATCTTTCTAAAACTTCACTTTTAACTAAGAATGGTATATCTTTAGCAGGTTCAGCCCTTCTATCAATTTCCTCCTCTATTTTTTTCTTAATTTCTTCTGCTTCTTCTCCTTCTAACTTATTGAGTTTTATTCTCTCAATCTGTAATCTTCCATCCCTTATTGTAACTCTCCCAATAACATCAACTATATCTCCAACTTTAACATCCGGATGAGCTCTCAAACCAGCTATTTCTAAAGCAGCTACCCAAGCAAAGTCAGTTCCGTCTGTTATTGTAAATACTGTAGGCCCTGGTGTCTGAACAATCTGAACAACCTCTCCTCTTATATGCACAACCTGGTCTCTCATCTCAACTAAATTTTGGGATATGTCCTTTATCTGAGATAATGGAACTTCTTTTTCATATTTAACTAAATCATAGGTTGTTAATGGAATATATTTGAAGTCAATCTCTCTCTTTTCGGGTCTTACATCTATTGCTTGAACTATAATTTCATCACCAATATTTAAATTTTCTAATCTTAAGCTTATCATATCTCTTGGTCTTAAAAGCCCTCTAACTTGCTCATTTAAGTTAATGAAAGCCCCATACTTTTCAATTCTTGTAACAACCCCTTTGTAAAATTTACCTGGCTCAACATCGTAAAATGTGGCAAGTTCATCAAACACATATACATTTCTAAGCCCTTTCTTTCTCTCTTCCTCTTCTTTTAAACATTTATCACATAATGTCCTATCTTTAAAGTCAGGATATTTTCCAATTATAGCTCCACATCTATCACATTTAACTACCTTCCCACTTCCACCACAAAAATCACATTTTGCATAAATTGGAACTTTCCCAGAACCTTTACACTTTGGACACTCTATCTCACCATAATCCAAGTCATAATTTGCTCTCTTAGAAACTCTTTTCATGTGTTGCTTTGGTGAAAATTCATCTATAAATCCAGTTCCCTCACACACAGGACATGTTTTATATTTAACTACTTTTTTTCCTGTTCCATCACAAATTGGACATTTTACTATCATATTCTCCCCCAAAATAATTGTAAAAAAGCTTAATGACTTTAAATTTATTAAACTATATCATTATGATGTATATAAAAAATAGCAGCAAATAATTATTTAAAAATATTGATTGCTATTTATATAGTTTTTCATGCATAAGTGCATAAAAAGATATTAGTATAGTTATAAAAAATTTTTAATGGAATTTTGGCTGTAATGAACATCTTATCGGTAATGGTAATGGTCTATATGGATATTCAGCAGTTTCTTTTTTGATTCTCTCAATCAACTCATCTAATGTCATCTTCTCTTTATATGGTTTCTTTAAGGTTGATTTTTCTCTAATAGTAACTGTTAATTTATCTGATTCCATTTCTTCATCCCCAATAACTACAACATAAGGAATCCATTCTCTTCCTGCATTTCTAATCTTTTTACTAACACTATCTTCCCTATCATCAAAATCTGCCCTAATGTTGTTTTCTCTCAACTTCTCAGCAACTTTTAAAGCATAATCATAATGCCTCTCTGCCACTGGGATAACTCTAACTTGTATTGGTGATAACCAAACAGGTAGCATCGGAGCTTTTCCATTTTCTGCTTCTATAGCAGCTTTTTCTAACAAACCACATAAAACCCT
This sequence comes from Methanocaldococcus bathoardescens, assembly GCF_000739065.1. Lineage (GTDB taxonomy): Archaea > AGJL01 > Methanococci > Methanococcales > Methanocaldococcaceae > Methanocaldococcus > Methanocaldococcus bathoardescens. Next base: position 649,194 of record NZ_CP009149.1, read on the forward strand.
CTCAATTGAACCAGTTGGTGAGCAATGCAATATTATTGGATAAATCTCTCCTTCATTTGTATGCACTTTTATATTAAATCTTTTAGCACTCTCAACATCTATCTGCACAGTTGGGTTTTCAATAGGCCTTCCTAAGCTGTCTATGACAGCAATATCTACCTTACCAACCCAGTAGTGTTTTCTTTTTGGTAAAATTTCTAAGATAACATCTTTTCCATATTTAATTTTGTATTCCTTTGCTATTTTAAAGAACCAATCTCTATGCTCTTCAAAGAAATCTTTTGTAAATCTGAAGATTACTGAATAGCTTAGATTTAAATCATCTCCTGTTGTTAAACACTCCCAAAATTGTTTTTCAAACTCTTCCATTGCCTGCTCTAAGTTTAAGCAGACAGTGTGCATATCTGGCATTGTAAAGCATCTTAATCTCTTTAATCCAACCAACTCTCCTCTTTGCTCATATCTAAAGCTGTATGTTGATAACTCATAAAGCTTTAAAGGCAGGTATCTTGGCAATAGATACATATCCTTTTTCATCATAAACTGCCCAAAGCATGCTGCAAATCTCAACATTAACTCTCTATTTCCTTGTCTAAATCTATACTGCCTCTCACCAAATTTATCAGCATGCTCTCTAATAGCAGGATTTCCTAAATCATACATAATTGGTGTTTCTACTGGCATTGCTCCCATTTTAACTACCATGTTATAAACATAATCTGCCAATAAATCTCTAATCAACTTACCTTTTGGATACCATCTAAAGTGTCCAGGGTCTGATGCCTCTTCATAGCTACAGATATCCTTTTCTTTAATAAACCTTACATGTGGTGGTTCATCATGCTCTTTATGTTCTCTAATTCCTAACTCATGTTTAGCTAAAGCTAAAAGCTCTTCATCTTTGATTATGTTAATGTTTTCTTCACTTAGCTCAACAGCTTCTTCTGTTTCTGGGTTTAATAAATAAAACTTAGACTCTTCCCCTTTTTCTTTCTTTTCTTCCTTAGCTACAATCTTTCTTGACAATTCACTTAAAGGATGTCCTTTACAGCTGATTTTAAATGCTTTATACCATCCAAATGGCGCTCTTAAGACATTATAACCTTTTTCTCTTAAAATATTTTCAATGTCTTTTAAAACCTTTATAGCTGTTTCAGGTGAAGATAAATCGCTTGATAAATGAGCATAAGGATAAACAACAATGTTATTAACCTTTAACTGATTAGCAACTTTCTCAATCTCTTCAACTGCCCCTCTTACAACACCTTCTGGATTATTTTCATCCTCTCTCTCAACAGCAATAAAACAAGCTAAACATTCATCCAACTTACCTTTTAAATTCTCTGTTTCTTCTGCAATTTTTGTTTTTTGCTTTGCTTCAAACTCTAAATAATCAGAGTGGATTAATAACATCCTCATCATATCCCTCAATCAAATTTTAGATAAAAATAGTTATAAAAGATATATTAAATATTTTTGCTTTAAGTTGTTATTAATTTAATTAGTGAATGATTAGTTGGTGTTAATTATGGGGCATTTAACTCTTAAAGATGCTGTATTTTTAACAATAACTTCTATTGTTGGTGGAGGAATTTTTGTTCTTTCCCCATTAACTTATTTATTATTTGGAAAATCAATGATATGGGGCTGGGTTTTTTTAATATTTGTATCTTTAATTATGGCATTTCCATTTGCTTATGCATCAACAAAGATAAGTGAAAGTGGTGGGGTTTATAAGTTTATAATGAAGGTTTTAAAGAGGGAAGTTGGTGTTTTCTCTGCCTACACATTGTGGCTCTCAGGGATTTTTGCATTGTCTGGGGTTGTGTCATTTTTTGGAATTATCTTCAATACAAAATTTAATGTTCCTCATGTTGGATTATATTTGATTGTTGTTTTATGCTTTTTAATTTTAGGGGGGCTTAAGATTGTTGGCAATTTTGTTAGAATTTTTGGAATACTAACTATAACAATCATTTTATATATTGTGTTTTCAAATGGAATTAAAATTGAAAATATTGGAAATTTTGATATAAAAAATGCTGTCTTAACAATTTACTTTGGATTATGGACAGCTACTGGATGGGAAGGTATAACCATGCCATTATCTGCATTTAAAAATCAAAAAGCCATAGCTTATGGATTGTTGATAGGAACTCTCATCATTGGAATTTTATACTTGTTGTTTTCACTAACTATTATATCTTTAAACGTAAAAACAAATAATTTAAATGATATACTGAATATATTAATTGGGGACAATATATTTTTATTAGCTGGGATGTTATTAATAATTTCCAGCTGTGCGTTTAGTGTTTTATTTACATTATCTTACATGCCGTATGGGATGGGTGAAGATAGAATATTTCCAAAAATATTTGTAAAATTAAGAAAAGAAATCCCCTATTATGGGGTTATTTTAAATACTTTGCTGGTTATAATTTTGTTAATTTTTGATGCAAAAACCTTAATAGATATGAGCATGTTCTTCACTTTAATAGCATATTTTTTATTGTATTTAGCTGTGTTTAAAGAATCTTATGGAAAAATAAAAATCATCTCATTAGCTTCCCTATTAATAACTGGGATGCTAATATCGTTTAGGATTTATAATTTCATAGAAAAAATTTTTCTATAAAAATTTTTATAACATCTCAAACGAATAGGTAATTAACAAATTAAAGTTTTTGGTGGGATTATGATAATTTATAGAGAGGAAAATGAGATTATAAAAAAGGCACTTGAAAATCTAAATATTCCAGAGAGAGTTTATATTTTTGATACAACACTTAGAGATGGTGAGCAAACACCTGGTGTTTCTCTAACACCAGAAGAAAAGATAGAAATTGCCATAAAATTAGATGATTTAGGTGTTGATGTTATTGAAGCTGGTTTCCCTGTTTCTTCCTTAGGTGAGCAAGAGGCAATCAAAAAAATCTGTTCATTAAATTTAAATGCTGAGATTTGTGGATTGGCGAGAGCTGTAAAAAAAGATATTGATGTAGCTATTGAGTGTGGCGTAGATAGAATTCACACTTTCATAGCAACATCCCCACTACATAGAAAATACAAATTAAAGAAATCTAAGGAAGAGATTATTGATATAGCGGTTGAGGCAATTGAATATATAAAAGAACATGGAATTAGGGTAGAGTTTTCGGCAGAAGATGCCACAAGAACAGAGCTTGATTATTTAATAGAAGTTTATAAAAAAGCTGTTGAAGCTGGGGCAGATATAATTAATGTCCCAGATACAGTTGGTGTTATGATTCCAAGGGCTATGTATTACTTAATAAATGAGTTAAAAAAAGAAATAAAAGTCCCTATATCAGTCCATTGCCACAATGATTTTGGATTGGCAGTTGCTAATTCATTAGCTGCAGTTGAAGCAGGGGCTGAGCAAGTGCATTGTACAATAAATGGTTTGGGGGAGAGAGGAGGAAATGCGGCATTAGAAGAAGTGGTTATGAGCTTAGTTTCAATCTATGGAGTTAAAACAGAAATTAAAACAGAGAAGTTGTATGAAATTTCACAGCTTGTATCAAAATACACTGAAATTAAGGTTCAACCAAATAAAGCTGTTGTTGGAGAAAATGCCTTCGCTCATGAAAGTGGAATACATGCCCATGGTGTTTTAGCTCATGCATTAACCTATGAGCCAATTCCACCAGAATTAGTAGGGCAGAAAAGAAAAATAATATTAGGTAAGCACACTGGAACTCATGCAATTGAAGCAAAGTTAAAAGAGTTGGGAATTGAGGTTGGTAAAGATATAAATAAAGAGCAGTTTGAGGAGATAGTCAAGAGAATTAAAGCCCTTGGAGATAAAGGGAAGAGAGTTACTGATAGGGATGTTGAAGCAATAGTTGAAGATGTTGTTGGCAAATTAGCTAAAAAAGATAGAGTTGTTGAGTTAGAGCAGATAGCGGTTATGACAGGTAATAAAGTTATTCCAACCGCTTCAGTTGCTTTAAAGATTGAAGAAGAGATTAAAAAAAGCTCTGCTATTGGTGTTGGACCTGTAGATGCGGCAGTTAAAGCAATACAAAGAGCAATTGGAGAGAAAATTAAACTTAAAGAGTATCATATAAACGCCATAACTGGAGGGACTGATGCATTAGCAGAGGTTATTGTAACATTAGAAGGATATGGGAGGGAAATAACAACAAAAGCAGCAAGTGAAGATATAGTTAGAGCTTCAGTTGAGGCAGTTATAGATGGAATTAATAAGATTTTAGCAAAAAGAGAAAAATAGAAATTACATTACATAAAATCAAATAAATTTGTTTGTTTCATCTGCTTCCCAAAATTAACTTTATGTTGTTCTAAATCCACTAATAAAAGCTCTATATCAGCCATTTCACAAAGCTTTTTGGCTTTTAATATTGTATTTTTTGATGATATTGGAAAATCAGGAATTGCAAGATATAATTTATTTATTTCCATTGCTTTTTTATATATGGAAATTTGTTCATAAGCTTTTGATATGGATTTATTTGTTTTTACTTCTATTCCAATTCTTTCGTTTCCTTTCCATACCAATATATCAATTCTTGGTATTTTTTCAATTTTCTTACCAAAATGAATTTTATCTGGATTTGCAAATGGATGTGTCCAATTAAAATCGATATATTCTTCCTTTAAGCTTTTAAGTTTCTGTTCAAAAGCAACATTATATCCTAATTTTAAGAAATACTCTCCAACAACTCCCATTGTATAATCGTGTATTATTCTATTGTCTGTTTTATTATTTTTATCTGATATATGGCTTTTTAACTTTCTTTTAAGATGTGTAGTATCGCACTTTAAAATATTTGGAATTGAATTTTTTATTGCAGGTCTTATTTCAAATATATCTCCATTCTTTTGATTAATTAAATATCTTCCAATGTTAAATGATGCAATTTCAGAAAATTTTTCTAATAGATTGTTTTCTAATATATGAGAGAGATGACGATAAAACACTTGATAAAATGAATTTTTTAGATTATTTAATGTCCAAGTCAGATATTTTGTTGATTCTAAATTTTTATCATTATAAGGAGCAATTTCAAAAATGTAATCTCCACAAAGAAGATAATTAAACATCTGTTCAAAAGTGTCAAAAATCTTTGATTTTGTTTCTATCAACACAATTTCATCATTTGCTAAAAATGCTATATCCACTCTACCTTTTTCTATAGCTACTTCTGGACGAGCATCAATGCCATTTTTCCATAAACTAAGAATAACATAAAACTTAAGATTGGCTTCATTTTCATTTATAAAATAGTGTGAATATTTACATAATGGATTACACTTATTTTTAAGAAATTCATGAAGATGCATTTTATCATCTCATAAATTCAAATAAACTAATTCAACCGTCCAAAATAATAAAATGTTGGAGGGTCCCTTACGGGTTCCCCTCCAACATACGACGTGTAACGCAGGATGTAGGATACCCCCAAAGATGGTTAGCGTTGCACGCCCACCCCGATATTTCATTAAGTATAAATCCAATATTTATATTTTTCTTATTAGAATTTTTAGAGCATCTCTTTAACCTTCTTAATGAGCATCTTCAATATCTCTCTATCTGGCAAGACACCCTCTGGTGGGTCAATGACTTTCTTCAACTGAATTGGAACTCCATCCATTCTATAAGCAGTTCCTTCAACCTCAACCCCAGCAATTGCTGGTGGGATGATAATGTTTGCCAATTGAGTTGTTGGTGTTTCGTGTGGGTCAATGCAAACTAATGGTATCTTTGCCATGTGTTGTACAGCTTTTTGTGGGAAGTGAGCCCCTGGGTCTGAAGCGATGTTTAACATCATGTCAGTTTCTCCTCTCTGCAACAAGTCATTAGCTGTTGTTTCTCCTGGGTTGTATCTTGGATAACCTCTTGAGAAATCAACTCCAAATGGATAACCTGTAACCCAAGTTAAGACCTGGTTGAATCCATTTACGTTGTAGTGTCCTCTCATTGGCATTAGTCCGAATTTTGTGTAAGCGTTTAAGTCAATGATTAATTGGATAGCGTTGTCAATGTTTCTGTGTTTTCCTTTTGTCATTGTTACTCCCATAGCGAAGAACAACTCTCCAAACTGTGCATTCTTACAAATTTCCATTGCTTCATAGATTAAATCTGCTGGAACTCCCGCAACTCTATCTACTTGCAGTTCAAATCCTTTCAATACTGCTCTCATTGCACTAACTAACTCATAATCCTTATGCTGTTCAACTTGCAAGTGAATATCTGCTAACTTTGCAGTATCTGTCTCTCTTGGGTCTACAACGATTAAAGTTCTATCTTCTCTTCCTCTTTCTCTAAAGAATCCTCTTGCAAATACTGAATATCTACTCATGTGTCTTGGGTGGGCGTGCATTGGGTTCGAACCCCAGAAGATAATTACATCAGCTCTGTTTTTAACTTCTCCTAAGGTACAGACAGGGTATCCTACATCCTGCACAGCCAAGAGTGAAGGTCCGTGTCAAACACTTGCGGTGTTGTCAACAACTGCTCCAACCAATTCAGCTAACTCAACTCCATACATGTGTGCATGACATTCAGTAGCACTCCATCCGTAGATTAATGGTAGAGCAGACTCAGTTAATAATCTTGCAGTTTCTTCAATTGCAGTTTCATAATCAACTTTTTTGAAGTCATCTTTTTTGTTCTCTCTCATTAATGGTTCTGTGTATCTCACAGCACCTTCAAAGTGCATAAACTTAGCATTTCCAATTCTACATGCGTGTCTTGTTCCAACTATGTGGTTGTCTTCAACTAAAATCTCTAAGTCATCACATAATGTCCCACAGAATGGACAAACAACATTTTTAATAACCTTTACCATAAGGGATTCACCCCTTGTTGAGTTATCTTAATTCTAAAACTTTCTTTTTCTCTGCTTCTGCACAGGATAGACAGAGCAAGCACATCACACAGTAACCTTTCAATGGCAACTTTCCTCTTGATAATCTTAAAGTCTTCATTGGACAGACCTCAACACACTTTCCACATTTATCGCACAAGTAAGGGCTGAATTCAATCCTATTGTATTCCTTACCATTATGCTCTATCTTGCCCAACTTCAAAGCACCAGTTGGGCAAGCTACAGTACAAGCTCCACAGACAATACACATTCTAACTTCTTTCTTTTTATCATCTACTACAATAGCCTCAGTTGGACAGACAGAGGCACATTTTTTCAACACATCGAAATCCTCTTCTACAATAACCAAGCCCTCATCGGTTATTGGATGAGGGGAGCTTAACTTAACATCCAATTCTAAAGCATCGACTGGACAGATATTTACACAGAGCTTACAAGCAGGACATGATTTTGGTGGGACAACAATCATATTTGCCTCATCAACCTTAATCATATCTCCTGGACAGATTTCGACACATTTTAGACAGTAGACACACTTCTCTGCATCAACTTCAAACTTTCTAACTTCTTTTCTTCTCTTCTTAGGAATCTTACCAGCTACAAAGATAGCATTCCACGGACATGTTTGAGCACAAATACTGCAGTAAATACACTTACTCTTATCGATAACTGCCTTGTTGTTTTCTAAGGTTATAGCCTCTACAGGACACTCTGGAACACAAATTCCACAACCAACACACGCATCTGTAACTGCTATCGGTTCTTTTGGAGCTTTAACTTCTTTTATTGGTTTGTCTATAATTCCTGGTAGGGAAATTATTTCGATTGGACAAACTTCTATACATTTTTGACATAAAACGCAATGTCCTTTTGAATATGGGAAGTTATCATCAACTTTCTTTATACCTACAGGACAAACGTTTGCACAGGCCCCACACTTCTTACACTTGTGAGCTAAGTAATTAACTCTCTTCACAGTTTTTCCATTGATTTCGATATCCTCTTCTACTAACGCTCCAGTTGGACAAACATTAACACACTGCATGCATAAGGTACAGACGTTAAAACTATCTATATCTATCGCTTTAGTTGGACACTCTGCCTGGCAAGCATAGCACACTAAACAAGCGTCTTTCTGGATTGTTATGCTCATCAATCCCATCCTCCTAAAAATTGTGCGCTAAAATCCATAAAAGGATTTTAGCGAATTCCCCTTGCGTAAGGGGAAATGGCTCACAACCTCCCAAAGTGGGTTCGGTTGTGAGCTTATTCTTTAATAATCTCTATAATTTTGTTTCCTTTCTCATCTTTAACTATTATATGAGCAGCACATGAGTATCAAGGGTCGTAAGCCCTCAATACCATCTCAATTAAGTTTAACTTTGCCTCATCAACTTTAACTGTGCTTTTTTCAGCCATACTCATCACCACCGTGACACAAAATGATTAGATAATCGTGATAAGGAAGTAAAGAAGATAACTAAATTATTATTTGCATCTAAAAATATTTATTTGAAGATTTCTTGAGCTGCCTGTTGAATAGCTTTTTCCATTGTTGGGACATTGTGGGTTGTAGCAACAATCATATTTGCTTTAACAACAATTCCATTCTCATCAGTTTCGTAGTTGTGGATTAAAACCCCTCTTGGAGCGTAAACTACTCCAACACCGTTTCCAGCTTTTGGCTCAACTTCAGCTTTAATATCATCTGATGTAATATCATTATCTTCCAATAATATCTTTGCTTTCTCACAAGCCTCAACTATCTCTATCAATCTTGCGTGGTGGTAAGCTAATGACTGATTTGCTGGGAATCCAAAGATGTCAAAGAATTCTTTTCTATATTCTTCTGCTAATGGTGTTTCCATTGAATCACAGACGTTTAACATTGGTAAAGGCCCTACTCTGTAAATACCATCTGGATATCCAGCTTTTTTGTAGTATGGATATTTAACATAGCTGTGAGAGACTACATGCTCTCCTATGTAATCTAAATATTCAGCTGGTTTAAATTCAACCTTCTCTTTTCCATCTGGTGAGAGGAACCTTAAAGTTCCATCGTAGAAGTTGTGCTTTCCATCTTTAACTAAACCTAAATACCATGTGTCAATAACCCCTAATGTCTTTATTTGTTCCATATATTGTTCATTTATTTGTTTTATTAATTCAACTCCATTTTTAGCGTATTCTATCATTTGGTCTACTTCTTTCAATAACTCATCTCTCTCTTCTTCAGTTAATCTCTTTGCTTGCCCCCCTGGAATTCCAGTAACTGGGTGAATTGCCTTTCCTCCAATTGCTTCAACAATCTTCTGTCCAAACTTTCTTAATGCAATTGCCTGCTTAACAACTTCAGGAGCTTTATCTACAACTCCAACAACATTTCTTATTGCTGGATCTGCATCAACTCCAAGGACAAAGTCAGGAGCTGCTAAGAAGTAGAAATGTAATGCATGACTGTGAATCATATTTCCTATATGCATTAATTCTCTCAATTTCTTAGCTGGCTCTGGAATCTCTACACCCCAAGCAGCATCAACTGCTTTAACACTCGCTAAGTGGTGAGCAGTTTGGCAGATACCACAGATTCTTGGAACAATTCTTGGAACTTCCTCAGCTGGTCTTCCAACAACAAACTGCTCAAATCCCCTTAATGCTGTTATATGCAACTTAACATCCTTTGGCTTTCCATTTTCATCTAAGGTAATGGTTACCTTACCATGCCCTTCCAATCTTGATAGGGGCTCAATTACTATCTTCCCCATAAATTCACCCTTATTTTATTATTTATGCTTAGTTTATTTTACTTTTCTGTTAATTAACGCATCTGGCAATGTGAATCTGTTTAATAAAGCTACTTTGTCTGGAATTGCTAAAGCTGCCTCTCCAGCGTTAGCTAATACGTTAGCTGCATTAGCTCCTAAGTCTAATGACTTATCTGTCTTACCATAACATCCTCTACATGGAACTCCAGCATTTGGACACTTTGCTCCACATCCGGCTCTTGTAGCAAATCCTAAGCATGTGTAACCTTGCTCAAATAAACATCTTTCTTCATCAGGCTTTCCTTCAAAGGTTCTCTTAAACTTCTCTGGGAATACATTATCTTTCTTTCTTGGACACTCATCACATACAATTTTTGTTGGTAACTTTGGCTCTTCTCCATTTAACAATGCAACAATTGCATCAGCAATCATTTTTGGTGTTGGAGGACATCCTGGGATGATGTAATCAACTTTTACAAAATCGCTTATTGGCTTAACATATTCTTCTAAAGCAGGAATTTCTTCAGAAGGAATTTCTCCTTTATTATCAGTTGAATCAGTTGTATATACTGTATTTAACAGTTCTTCTTTTGTATATAAGTTAGCTAAACCTGGAATACCTCCATAAGCAGCACAAGTTCCCCATGCAATAACAATCTTTGATTTCTCTCTTATCTCATGGATTAAATGCTCATCGTGTTCATTTCTTATTCCTCCCTCAACTAAAAACACATCTATTCCTTCTGGAATCTCCTTAGGGTCTGCAACTATTGGAGCATAGACAATCTCTAAATTCGGCAGAACTTCCAATAGCTTATCGTGTAAATCTAATAAAGAGATGTGGCATCCCGAACATCCGCATAACTGAATCATCCCCACCTTAACTGCCAAGGTAATCACCCTAAAAAGTTTAAATTAATTTTACAAATTGCCGGAGAACCCCTCACATGGGGGCGGTTGTTCTCTCGGTCCGGAAACCCGGTTCCCGAGAGAACTCATCCCTTTAATCTCCGGCTTTACTGAGCTTTGAGAGGGTTAGGTCCGAGTTTTTGGAGTTTTTCGGTCATTTCATTAACGGCGGAGACAAACTTATCAGCTTCAGCAGCTGTCATGAAGTACATTTCAATTCTGTCTCCGCCGATTCCTAATTCATCCAATAATTCTTTAACGAACCTAACCCTCTCCTCAGCCTTTAAGTTACCTGTTTCGTAAGCACACTCTCCTTTCTTTCACCCTACAACCATAACCGCGTCGGCTCCCTTTTGGAAAGCTCTTAAAGCATAAGTTATATCAAATTTACCAGTACAAGGGAGCCTGACGATTCTTACGGTTGTAGGGTATTGCATTCTACTTGTCCCTGCCAAGTCAGCAGCCCCATAACCTCATTGATAACAGCAGAAAGCAATTATTACTGGTTCCATAACTAACCCCTCAAATTATTAATTTAGTTTAAATTGATGACAGCGTGAGAATTAAATTTATAATTGGCTAAGGGCGCCTGCCCCCCATCAGCACCACCCTGGCAGGTGCCTTCGGGTGGTGCCTCATCTGGCTTTTTCTACCCCCAATGTTGAGCTCATAACCTACGCCATATTTTAGATATTTTGATTTAAATTTAGAATAAGATAATTTCTGATAAGTTGGATGTAGGGCTTGTGCCTTAAGTTTTTAGCTTTCTAACTTTTGGTGAGCCTCTAATACTCCATCAATGAATGAGATTATTTGCTCATCTCTGTAGTATCTCAACTGCATTGCTCCACTTGGACATGCTCCAGCACATGAACCACATCCTTTACATGCAACGTCATTGACTTGAGCAACTAAATGTCCATCTTTCTCTACATATGTTATAGCGTTGTATGGACACATCTTAGCACAAACTTGACATCCTCCACAGACATCTTCATCAACAACAGCTCTAATCATCTCAATCTTGAATTGTCCCTGTGCCATTGGTATTGAAACAGCACTTGCAGCCCCTTTAGCTTGAGCTACTGTATCTGGAATATCTTTAGGTCCTTGAGCTACTCCAGCAATTGCTATACCGTCAACTTTTGTGTTAACTGGAGCTAACTTTGGATGCAACTCTTTGAAGAATCCGTCTGGGCTTAATTCTAAACCAAGCATCTTAGCTAATTTTGGATTATCTGGTCTTGGTGATAAACCAGCTGACAATACAACTAAATCTGCTTCAATTTCTACTATCTCTCCAAGTAATGTATCTTCTACTCTAACAATTAAGTTCTTTGTCTCTGGGTCTTCCATTATGCAAGCCGGTCTTCCTCTAATGAACTTAACTCCAAACTGCTCTTGAGCTCTTCTGTAATACTCTTCATATCCTTTACCAAATGCTCTGATATCCATGTAGCAGATATAAACTTCAGTGCTTGGGTCGTGCTGCTTAATTAACTGAGCATTTTTCAATGCGAACATACAACAGATTCTTGAACAGTAGTGCTTTCCAACTTTGGCATCTCTTGAACCAACACACTGGATAAATACAACTCTGTGTGGATGCTTTCCATCACTTGGCCTTATCTCATGCCCTCCTGTTGGCCCTGCTGGGTTAATCATTCTTTCTAATTCTAATGTGGTTATGACGTTGTCATAAACTCCATATCCATATTCTTCTTTCAATGTAGCATCAAATTCATCATAACCAACTGCACAGATAATTGTTCCAACCTTTAACTTAATTTCTTCAGGTTTTTGGTCGTATCTTATAGCTCCAGGACCACAAGCTTTTTCACATAATCCACATCTTATACAGTGGTCCATATCGATTGTATAGACTAATGGAACTGCCTGTGCGAATGGGACATAGATAGCTTTTCTTGTACCTAAACCTAAATCAAACTCGTTTGGCACTTCAATTGGACATACTGCGGCACAAGCCCCACATCCTGTACAGACGTTTTCGTCAACATATCTTGGTTTTTTCTCTATTGTAACTTCAAAGTTTCCAATGTATCCTTCAACATTTTTAACTTCGGCGTAGGTTATGAGCTCAACATTGGGGTGGTTTGCAACGCTAACCATCTTTGGGGCCAAAATTCACAGCGCACAGTCATCAGTTGGGAATGTCTTAGCAAGCTGAGCCATCCTTCCTCCAATTGATGGCTCCTTATCAACTAAATATACCTTATAACCTTGGTCTCCTAAGTCAAGAGCTGCCTGAATTCCAGCAATACCTCCTCCAATGATTAAACAGGATTTATCAACATCTACAATTTTTTGTGGGACATCTTCTAATCTCTTAGCTCTTTCAACTCCTCCAGCAACTAACTCCATTGCTTTTTTAGTTGCCTTTTCTCTTTCATTCATGTGAACGAACGAACAGTGCTCTCTAATGTTAATAAACTCCAAGTAATATGGAGATAACCCTGCTTCTTTTATACAATTTCTAAAAGTAGGTTCGTGGATTTTTGGTGTACATGCAGCAACAACAATTCTATCGAGGTTGTATTCTTTTATTGCCTCTTTAATCAAGTTTTGCCCTGGGTCAGCACACATAAAAGGATAGGTCTTAGCTACAACTACGCCATCTAATTTTTCAGCAAAATCTCTCACTGCTTCACAATCAACAACACCGTTGATGTTTGCTCCACAGTAACAGACAAATACCCCAATTCTTGGGGACATAGATTCACCTCCAAGAATAGAAATCACAATCAATTAATTAGGAAGTTACCTATAAAAATATATATTCTTAAACTGGCTAATGGAAGCTATTAAGCAATCTAATAGTATTATTTGATTTAAGAATAGTTTAATTTAATTAAAGTTTTTTGTATCGAAAAGTTTATATAGGTAAAGTATATTATAACAACTTGGCGCGGGTGGGACAGTGGTGAGCCCCCCACCTCACCGCTGATAACCCGCGCCGTGGGAGCCGGCTCCGGTAGTATTAACAAAATTTACAGTTTAACACCCCTCCCCCACACATATTTTTTATTTGCTATTTTAATTCATTTATTTGAATATTTAAAATAAGTTTTATTGAAAAATTATATATTTAAAAAAAGCACAACTCAAAATATCAAAATTAAATCTAAGGGGGAGGATGGGCATGAGAAAATTTGAAGATTATCTTACTGAGTCTTTTAAATATGCATTCTCAGATATTAAAAAAGGAATAATTGGAGGTTTATTATTGGCAATCTCTGGAGTTTTTAGTGTTTTACTGTCAATAATCATGCTTACTATAGGAACTAATTCAAATCCAAATAATATTTTTAAAATATTAACAGGAATGTTAATAGCAATAGCTGTTGGATTTTTAATAAGTTTAGTAATTGGATTTGTAATAGATGGTTATTATGTAAGGATTATGAAAACTACAGTTGAAGGTTTTGATAATTTACCTGAATGGGATAATTTCATTGATTTGCTTATGAGAGGGTTTTTATACTTTGTCGGGGTTTTAATTTTGGCATTTATATTTTTAATAATTCCAATTATATTGTTTGGTATTGGGGTATTGCTAATCACACAAGATGAAATCATAGGGATGGTTTCTTTAATGATATCATTTGTAATATTTATTATATTATTAATATTATTATTATTTTATCTTCCACTTGCAGAAGTTAATTTTTCAATTAATGGATTTTTAGGGTTTTTTGAATTTAAAAAAATAATTAAAATGATGTCATTAAAATATATAGTATTGGTCATTGTTGTTGGAATTATAGTATTAATAATTGAAAGTATTATCTCAGCTCCATTTATATTCATGGATATGTTATTCTCTCCTCATACACATTCATATTATGCTAATACAATATCATCAACTTCATTCATTATTCAGCTAATTTCAGCAACAGTTTCTGGATTTGTTGGATTTTTCATGGCTGTGTTTTCAAAAAGAGCTATTGCATTATACTATAAAGATAAAATAGAAGAAGAGCGTTAAAAATCAGAAAGTTAATTGATAGAGATAGTTAGCAAGTTCATAGATATAATCTTTATTTTTTAAACCCTCAATCCATTCTTTTAGAATATTTTTAAAGCCATAGTATGCCCCAGCCATAGCTCCATACATAGATGCTAAGCTATCAGTATCTCCCCCAGCATTTATGCATTTTATCATACCATTTTTGAAGTTTTTTGTTAGTAGATAGGTTGCTATTGCTGAAGGAACAACTTCTTCAGTTTTTACACCGGTTCCAAAGTAATCATATATATGAGATAACTCATCAAAGTTTTTAAAGTTTTTAATTTCTAATAATTTTTTAGCAAATTCTTCATCTATGTCTTTTATGTAGTTGTGGCAACTATCTAATAAGCTAAAATCTTTTTTGTCTTTTAACGCACTGCTAACAAAGAACGCTATAGATAAAGCTCCAGCAATTGCTGTTTTGTTGTTGTGAGTTATTTTTGATACCTTTATAACCTCTTCCTTTAGTTTATTTAAGTTGTTATAAAACACAATCCCTAATGGATAGATTCTCATTGCCGCTCCGCAACTACTGCTATCAACTCCAGAATAATCATTATTTTCTAATTTTTCAATAGCCATTAATGATGTTAAACCAATATCTGGAGGGTTCTTGTTTTTCCAAGCTATTAAACAGTTGGCAAATTTTTTTATATCAACTCCTTCTTTGATTAGACTTTTTATTAAACAGATAGCTTGCTCTGTGTCA
Organism: Methanocaldococcus bathoardescens; assembly: GCF_000739065.1. Taxonomy (GTDB): domain Archaea; phylum AGJL01; class Methanococci; order Methanococcales; family Methanocaldococcaceae; genus Methanocaldococcus; species Methanocaldococcus bathoardescens. The sequence goes on from NZ_CP009149.1 coordinate 664,482, forward strand.
TCTGTCCATTCTCCTTTGCTTAACTTCCCAGCTAAGTAGTTTTTTGGCTCAACATAGTTATCTACAAATCCATAAAGCTTTTTTATCTCTTCCTTTGTTAGATTTTCAGTTGGCATTCCTAAAGCATCTCCAATAACTGCCCCAAACACAGAGCCAAAGATTTTATTTTTCATTTTTTCCATAGTTTCACCAAAACAATAAATATTTTTTAAGATAATAAAAGTATTTAATAAAAATTATGTAATGGTGGCTGAAATGAAAATTGGTGTTTCAACTTTATTTTTTTGGGAATATCCAATGGTTGAGATTTTTGATATATTTAGAGATATTGGAATTAAATGTATAGAATTTTTTCCAGAAAATCCTGATTTTTGGGATAATAGATTTGATTTGGACTATATTGCAGAGCTTAGAAGAGAATTTCTAAAATTTGATGTTGCTCTACACAACCCGCATATAGAGCTAAACCCTTCATCTCTAAACCCTTATGTTAGAGAAGCAGTTATAAAAGAGACACTTTGGAGTATTGAATTAGCTAAATTTTACAAATGCAAGTTAATAACTCTACACCCTGGAAAAAGACCAACCAACAGACCACCAACAGACGAAGAATATGAAGCATTTTTTAAATATTTAGATAAATCATTGGAAGCTGCTATTAATAAAAATATAACATTATGCTTAGAAAATATGCCAGAGAAGGTTAATAGAATTGGATGGAATCCAGAAGAGGTTGAATGGATTTTAAAAAGATATGATGGACTATTATATATGACTTTGGACTTTGCACATGCTAAAGAGTATATAGATGAATTTTTTGAGAGGGTTATTGACTATATAAAACATACTCATATTTCCGGAGTTGTCAATCGAAAAGACCACTTCCCATTAAGAAAATCAGAAATTGATTTCTCTCCTTATGTAAAAGCACTTATAGATTATGGATATGATGGAATGTTTAACTTAGAGCTTGATGATAGAAGATTAGGAAAAAATCCAGTAACAAAAGAGGAGAAAATTGATGAAGTAATAAAAGATATTGAATTTTTAGAGAGTATTATTTAGTTGTTTTCTATTTTAACTAAACCCTTTAACTCTTCCGGAACATTTCCTTTAGCAATTGCTGGACTTATTGCTGGCTGTCCATTATTCTCTAAAACCTCTGGGTGTTCTAAGACAAACTTAACAAACTCTATAGCCTCTTTTTTGTGTGGAGCATTTGTTGGAACTGTCATACCATAAACAATTGGTTTTGCAACTATTGTTTTATTCTTTGCAATTATTTTTAAGCTAACTTTGTTGTAAGTGTTGGCATATTCATAATATCCTAAATTAATCTCTTTTGGAAGCTCTACATACTTTAAGTGGTGTTGGTTTGCAACACTCTTATAGATAAAGAGATAGTCAAACGCTCCAGCCTCTAATGGGGCTAATAAATCAGTCTCTTTACTTCTAACAACCAATTTGTCTGAATTAACTTCTAAATCTCCAGGAACTAATATCAAGTAAGTTCCATTATTCTCTTCAACCTTTATGTTTGTGTATTTTAAAACTAAGTTGTCATATATTGTTGGATCTTTATAATAAATTTCAGCTAATTGCATAACCATTTGGCTTCTGTATCCACAAGGGTCGTCATTTGGATTTGAGAAACCAAATTTAACATCTGGTCTTTCTAAAATCTTATACCAGTTCTCTGAGTTTATCTCATCCTTGTATTTGCTGTTGTCTGTGTATGCTAAAACAATCTCATTTCTTGCAAACATTACATACCAATCTGCATACTTAGGCATCATCATTTGAGGGATTAGGGAATAATCAGCTGAAGCTAAGATATCAGCTTTTTTTCCTAAATCTGTTATTTTTCTAACGCAAGCAACACTTCCAGCTGGCTCTCTCTGCACATCAACATTTGGATGTTCTTTCTCAAACATCTTTTCATACTCTTCAAAAGGCACAGACAAACTTCCAGCGTGAAATATTTTTAAAACAATCTTCTCCTGAGTTCCAACTCCTTGCTGTCCTACATTTTCCTGAGTTTTTTGCTGTTCCGTACATCCACATAAAGCTGTTCCAACTATCAGCAATATTGAGATTGCTATTAATTTTTTTATCATCCATACTCACCTTTTTTATGGGTTTCCAAAAGTAAAGGTATCCTAATTTCATATTTAAATATTACGTTCATCGTTTATGATTAACAAAACCTATAAAACATTAAAAATTCAAAAATAAAAATTAGGCAATAAAAATTAAAGGTTTGAGATTATGAAAAATGCTTTAATAAATGCAACAACAAAAAAGTTTGAAATTATTGAAAAAAATATATTGCCAATAACTTGGGGACTATATTGGCATAATAAATTTGAGACATGGAAGTATGATGTTTATGATGAAAGAAATGTCTTTTGTTTTGGTAGAGGAGTTTTGCCAATTATAGGAGGGCATAGATTGATATTTTCCTTTAGGTCACCACTTTGGGATGGTTTTTATTTTTCATCAATGGGAGGAGCTGGATATCAATTCAAAGGCACAGGATTAAACAATGTAGCAATTATTGGAAGATGTGAGAAGCCATCTTTATTAGTTATAGAAAATGAAGGGCAGTTAAAAATAGATTTTATTGAGGTTAAAGAAAATCTTAAGACGGTATATAAAGTTAGCGACTATATTCTTGAGCTCTACAAAGATAAAAATATGAGAAGTGTTGTTGTTGGTGAGGCATCAAAAAGAACAAATATGGGGGCTTTATTTTCTCAAACAGTTAGAAATGGTAAATTTGTTGAAGGCTCAGAAGATTGGGCAGCAAGAGGAGGAGGGGGCTCTGTTCTTTATAGAGCTCATAACATAATAGGAATTGTGTTCTTTGGAGATGAAAAAGAAAATAAAGAGGAAAAAGAAAAAGCTAAAAAAATTATCGAAGATTATTATAAAAAGCCAATGAGTAAAGTTGTATCGGAACATACAAAAAAATATAGGTATGATGAAGAAACAAAAACTGGTGGAACTTTTGGGAACAACTGGCTTTTGTATAAAGAGAAAGTCCCAATATTTAATTGGAGAATACCATATATAGATAAAGAGGATAGAAAAAAGATTTTAGATAAAATATTAAGACTTTACCTTGAAACATTCAATAAAGAAACTATAGAAACTAAAAAATGGACAAATTGTGGGGAGCCATGTCCTGTTGTATGTAAAAAGTATAGAAATAAAAACAAAATTGATTATGAGCCGTATGCATCAAACGGAACATTATTAGGAATTTTTGATTTATATGAAGCAGATAGAGTTGTTAAAACAGTAGATGCATTAGGATTTGATAGCATAGAGATTGGAAATTTAATTGCTTGGGTTTTTGAACTTTTAGATGTTGGTTTGTTAAAAGAAGATGAGCTGAATATAAAAAAACCAATATTTAATCATAAAAAGATTATAGATGGGGATGATGAAGAGATTAAAGAAATATCAAAACATAATGCTGAACAGGCAATAAAATTATTGTATAATTTAGCAGAGAACTCAAATGAAATCTATAAAATCTTATCATTAGGAAAAAGAAAGGCATCTAAAATATTAAATGAGAGATTTAAAAATAGAGTTAAGAAATTTGGCAAAAAATTCAACGATTTTGCTGTTTATGTTCCATTTGGTGATTGGGGAGAAATAGCCTCAAATCTATACTGGACTCCTGGATTCTTTATACCATTTGTTATTCAGGGAAGATATCTAACCTATTACAAACCAGAATTTAATGAACCAGAAAAATTAGCTGAATTAGTTGTAGAAAGTATAAAATTAGAAATGCCAATAGAAAACCTTGGAATCTGTAGATTCCATAGAAGATGGGTAAAGCCTGTGTTGAATAATTTAGCTAAAGAGCTTTTAGGTATAGAAAATATTGTAGAAGATTCAATAAAACTCTATAGAGAAATTTGTAATTATAACAAAAAGATAGGATACCCTGCAAAAATTGAAAGTGAAAGAGTTAGGGATTTAATTATAGCATTAGCAAAAGAATTTGGCAATGAAGAATGGACTAAAAAATTTGAAAATAGAGAAAATGTAGATGAGTATGTAAAAAGAGTCTTAGATAGATATTCTGAGCTCTTAGATATTGATTGGAAAATTAATTAATTTACTCTCTTGCAGGTCCAGCATCTTCAAATCCTTGCCTTAAACCTTTACCAGCCATTTTTGTTAAATACTCTGGTTTAAACAATAAATAATAGACATTTTCTGCATGTTCTTCAGCCCTTCTTTTAGCTAACCAATCTAATTCTTTATCGTCCTTAGCTTCATCTTCATGGACAAATACTTCAATTATATGCTTATTTGTCATTAATTGGGCCAACATTAAGCCAAGAGATGCCTCATGAGCACATACTTTATCTTTCTCTGCCTTTCCTGGCATTCCTAATGCCATAACTATATCGCAGTTTTCTTCTTCCAATAGCTTTTTACATGCTACAGGCAAATCTTTTATCCCAGGAACAGTTTTTCTAATAATTTTAATGTTTGGAGAGAGCTCTTTTAACTTTTTTATGGCTGCAGAAGCCATATCAACTCTTGCAAATGTTGTATCTACAATCCCTACTTTTTTTGTCAAATTTTCACCTTTTAATTTTTAATCTTTGCAATATAAACTTATTTTAATAAAGCCATCTATTAAATAGTCAAAATCTATCTCTTTGTCCCATCCTGCCTTTTTAAATATACTCATAAAACATATACCAATAACTTTTTTAGGCGAAAGTTTTTTTATTATTTCTTTAATTTTATCTACTTCTACCCCATATTTTGGCATTGCTAAACCTCCAAATAAAACAACTGCATCTACTTTATCTAAGCTTTCAAAATCTTCCATTTGCATACCTATATCTTTAATAACTAGTTTTTTAACATTGCTTAAATCCCCATTCGGAATAAAATAACTCTCTTTATTTCTTATTGCATATCCAAACAATTCAGCAAAAGGTTGACAAACCCCAATAGAGCCAACAAATGCAACACTTTCTATATCATTACTCTCTATAAAGTTTCTAAATTCTCTTAACATTGGAGAAAGCCCATCCTCCTCTTTTAATAATTTTAATGATGTCAAGAATATCACCATTAGTAAAGAGATTTAAGCATAATCTTCATGGATTCATGAGTTGGTATGTTATAATATTCTTTAAACAATCTTGTAATCCTTAATAAATTAAAACTTTTTACAGCTTTTTTATCTTTATCCAATTTTTCAAATTTTTTTAACATATAATCTTTATATTTTAATACAGCTTCATCTAATTCATATTTACTTATAGACTTTGATAGAATATAAGCAGAAATTATAGCATAGACATTCCCATGACCTAAAGGTGTTGTTAAACCCATACTCTCTCCTACACTTGCGACACATCTTCTCTCATACACCCCTCCTACAAAACTTTCAGAGATTAAATTTCCGTTTATTCTAGAAGAACATCCACAAACTCTCTTATAATCACTATCAAACATCCTTTTAACATATCTTTTTAAGTATTCCCAAAGTTCATGGCCATTTCTATAGTAAGCACATCCAACATGATATAATCCATCGCCTATAGGAGCTATCCAAGTATAACCAATTAGTGGTTTTCCCTTATGTATTTTTATTTCGTCAATAAAAAATTTATCAAATTTTTCTGAAGAATTTTGATCACATGCTATTAGAAATTGACATGTTCTAATATCATTCTTATATTTGGTATGGACATTACCTAATTGAAGTACTTTAGTATTCCCAGAGGCATCGACAACTAAATCATAAAACTTGGTTTCAGCCTCAGTACAAAATTCTCTCACTATAATTCCCGTATCAATAACTTTTGTTGTATATCTTCTAATAACTGGATTAAATTCTCTATTTGTAACTATTGTTCTTGGCACTAAATCTTCAATTAATTTAGATTTATTTATAATATAAATTTTTTTATTTGGAAAATAAGCGTCTCCACTAATATTCACTTCCCCTATTTCTTTGAGTACATAATCTTGAATATCTATATTTAATATTTTAAAAACTTTTTTTACTGCTAAAATCTCATTTTTATTAGAAAATATGAGCCCCATACTTTTACATCCCCTAACTAATACATGATCATAAATATCTATGTAAAAACCATGTTCTGAGAGTAATTTATACAATATAGATCCCGCCAATCCTGCTCCAATAATACCCACTTGCATAATAACACCCACATAAATAAATATTAAAAATTTCAAAATTTTTGCATTTTTATATATTTCATTATTGTAAATAATAAGTAAGAAAAACAATCTCATGTAAATGGCATGAAAGTTAAAATCAACATCACATAATAAATAGACATATTTTTCTATGGAAATATTTATAGTTTTAACAGTTATTACATAATAGTTTAGTTATTTATTGTAACCATTATATAAATATTCGCATAAAAAGTAAACAAACTAGTCAAGATTTCTTTAATTAAAGTTATGAAAACTCAAAAAAGAAGAATAAAAGCTAAATTATTCAACTATATCATTGTATGTTTTTAAGTCAAATATTAAGTTCTTAGCGTCCTCTGATGAGACATCTTTTAACTTTCCACTCATTAATCCTTGAAGCTTCATAGCTTCAACGAATTTTATAACCTGTGGTATTGTTGGCTCTAATCTGTAATCAAACTTTATATGTTCAATTGACTCTCTTTCAACAGCTTCATCAGTTCCAAGCCATCTAACTGATGCTTTAACAGCTAAATCTTTATCTTTGTTAATTTCATCTGTTGCATCTTTTAATAGTTTCGCAAATGTTATTGTAGCATCTCTTTTGTTAGTTAAGGCATCTTCTGATGCAGCTAAGCAACAGCATGGATGATTTGTCCATTTTCCTCCTGCAGTGCTTGGTAAATCCTCACTGTAAGCAATAACTTTTCCAATACCTTCACTTTTTATAATTTCGGGTGTTGGTTCCCATGCAATAACTGCATCTAACTGCTTTTGAGCTAACATTTGAGGCATTGTTTTTTGCCCTTTACAGTTCATTAATAGAACCATTGCATCTTTATCGTTAGGGTCTTCAGTATAAGTTATACCTTCAGCTTTTAAAGCATCTTTAATCATAACGTATTGGATTGAAGTAGGGAGAGGATGTCCTATCTTAACCTGATTACCATTTGCATGTTGCTCTTTTATCCAATTTACAAATTCTTCCCAGTTATTTACTGGAATATCGTTTCTAACAACTACTGCTGAACCTTCTGTATGCAAATTCATTATAATCTTAGCGTTTGTTCCTTTATCAATGTAGAAAATTACTGGTGGATTACCAACTAAAGCAACATCGACTTGTCCTTGAGTCATTAAGTTCATTATACTTGCTCCACCCTCAGTAACTTTAACAACCTTTACATTAGCTACTTTCTTATCTCCTTTGTATAACTCATACTCTTCTTTATCTTTAACTGCTTTTAAATAAATACCATAATTGTTTTTAAATAAATCTGGGTTGTCACAGGCAACAAATAACGCTGCATGATGGTCTGTTGGTAAATAAGCTACTGTCAATGTAGGAATCTCTGAAGTTTGCTGGTTTTGGACACATCCAGCCAATAAAACTACAGACGAAATTAATAAGGCCATCACTGCATATACCTTTTTCATAATATCACCTCAAATTATGAACATGAGAAAATTTTAAATGAGTAATATATAAAATTTTTTATTTTTTTGTAGATAATTTATCTTATAAGAAAATCATGATAGCATAAGAAATTAATAAGAAATTAAAATTAAAAAAAGATTTATTTACTGACAGTGTGGTTATGGTATTCCTATTTAAATTCTAATCTCTTTATTGCAAAATCTCCTAATAATCTCTTTCACTATATCAAAAGAGCTGTGAAATGGACATTTTTTATAGCCCTCAAATCTAACAATCTCTGGATATAAATTATATTTAGCAAGTTCTTTTTTTAGTGTTTCTTCATCAAAAGTTGTTTGGTCAGGACCAAGAACAATAACATCCGGTTTTAATTCCAATATTGGCTCTAATTTATTTTTTAAACTTCCTAATATTGCTTTATCAACAGGTTTTAATGCTTCAACCATCTCTCTCCTTTGCTCTTCTGGAATTATTGGTTTTCTACCTTTTATTTTTTTAACTGTTTCATCCCTCGCAACGATAACTATAAGCTCATCTCCTAAACTTTTAGCAAATTTTAATGTCTCATAATGCCCTGGATGCAATATATCAAATGTCCCGGCAGTTACTACTCTCTTTTTCTTTTCCATGTTCTTCCTCTTTAAATCTTTCTGTCTCTATATTTTGCCAAATAAAAGGCGTTTAAAGCCCCAACGACTAATGGACCAATAGCAAATCCACTAAACCCTAAAGATAGAGGAGCCATTAAAAATGCAATAACAACAAGGACAGGATGAATATCTACTTCTTTTTTAACTAAATAAGGTCTTATTACGAAATCTGGTGCTATGGAGAGAAAAATTTCCCCATAAATAAACATGAAAATTGCTTTTGTATAATCATGAGTTAAGAAATAATATATGGCTATTAGAATATATACCATCCATCCCCCTAATATTGGTAATAGAGCAAATATTCCAGTCATTACCGCAAATAACTCTGCATATGGCACAGATACAATAAGATATCCAATGTATGATAGGACAGTTATAATTACAGAAAGTGAAACACAGCTTATAAACAGATTTTTATAAGAGTCGTGAAGATAATCTAAATAAATTTCCATTTTTTCTTTATATTCCTTAGGCACGAATGAAATAACTAAATTTCTGGCCTTATCTCCATCTCTTAAAAAGTAGAATGTTATGAATAAAATCATAATAACTTTAATTAGTAAATAGCCCATATCAACAATCTTCCCAGAAAATTGATTAATTAAGTATTTTACAAATTCATCAATATATTTTGTAAAAATTTGCTCATTAATCATTCCTTTTAACATAGAAGTATTATATAGCTTAAGAATTATATCTATATATGGCTCTATGGATTTGGTATTAAATGAAAATACAATTTCCATGAATGTAATTAAAGCATAAATTGTTATTATCATAATTGGAAGAATATATATGCTAATTGCCAAACCTGCTGAAATAGTTTTATTAAATTTTTTTCTTAATAAGTTATATATTGGTAAAGCCATATATGCAAATGCACACGAATAAGCCAAAACATCAATAAATGGCCAAATTATATATAATAACATTATTAACAATCCAATAATAATTCCTTTCCTAAAAAACTTAAACTCATTAAATCTCATATCCATCACGTGATAACAATGAAAGTTTTGATGCCGACTATATACTACCCATATGTTGGAGGAATTACAATACACGTGGAAAATTTAGTTAGACATTTAAAGGATATTGAGTTTCATATACTAACTTATGATAGTTATGAAGAAAACGAATATAAAAATGTAATTATTCATGAAGTCCCTCATTTAAAAAAATTTAGGGGGATTAGTTATTTAATAAATGCTTACAAAATAGGGAAAGATATTATTAAAAAAGAGAATATTGATTTGATTCATTCCCATTATGCGTTTCCACAGGGATGTGTTGGGGCTTTGCTGAAAAATAAATTTTCTATTCCGCATGTATTAACTCTTCACGGAAGTGATACTTTAATATTAAAAAACTCTTCAAAAGGAAAGTATTTTTTTAAATATGCTGTAAAAAATTCTGATAAAATAATATGTGTAAGTAAATATATAAAAAACCAGTTAGATGAAAATTTGAAAAATAAAGCGGTTGTTATATACAACGGAGTAAATAAAGAACTCTTATACAATGAAGGAGATTTCAACTTCGGATTGTTTGTTGGAGCTTTTGTTCCACAAAAAGGAGTTGATATTTTAATAGAAGCAATAAAGGATATTGATTTTAATTTTAAACTTGTAGGGGATGGGATATTATACAAAAAAATAGAAAACTTTATTGTAGAAAATAATCTAAATCATATTGAACTTTTAGGAAAAAAGAGTTTTAATGAAACTGCTTCATTTATGAGGAAGTGTAGTTTTTTAGTAGTTCCTTCAAGAAGCGAGGGCTTTGGAATGGTGGCTGTTGAAGGAATGGCTTGTTCTAAACCAGTAATTGCTACAAAAGTTGGAGGATTAAAGGAAATTGTTATTGATGAATACAATGGATTGTTGATTGAAAAAAATAATCCAGATGATTTAAAACAGAAAATTTTAGAGTTAATAAATAATGAAGATTTAAGAAAAACATTAGGAAAAAATGGAAAAGAATTTTCAAAAAAATTTTCTTGGAAAAAATGTGCAGAGAGTGTTAGAAAAATATATGAAAAACTGTTAAATATGAATAATAAAATTTAAATATAAGAATCTTTATTATAATTCCATATGGTATATAAATGATAATCCATAATAAATAAAATGATTATAATAATCCCTTCACTTAACTTAATTTACTCGGTGATAATTATGGTTTTTGAAGAATTTATTTCATCCGAATTAAAAAAAGAAAAGAAATCATTTACTGAAGAATTTAAAGAAGAAAAAGAAGCTAATGAAGATAACTTAAATAATAATGATTTACTCAAAGAAGAACTTCAAGAAAAGGCAAGAATTGCAGAATTAGAGAGCAGAATTTTAAAATTAGAATTAGAGAAAAAAGAGCTTGAAAGAGAGAATTTACAGCTAATGAAAGAAAATGAAATTTTAAGAAGAGAATTAGATAGAATGAGAGTTCCGCCATTAATAGTTGGGACTGTAGTTGATAAAGTAGGGGAGAGAAAAGTTGTTGTTAAAAGCTCAACAGGTCCAAGTTTCTTAGTTAATGTCTCTCACTTTGTAAATCCAGATGATTTAACCCCAGGGAAGAGAGTTTGTTTAAATCAGCAAACATTGACAGTAGTTGATGTATTGCCAGAAAATAAGGATTATAGAGCTAAAGCAATGGAAGTTGATGAGAGACCAAATGTCAGATATGAAGATATTGGTGGATTAGATAAGCAAATTCAGGAGATTAGAGAAGTTGTTGAACTTCCATTGAAGCATCCAGAGTTGTTTGAAAAAGTTGGAATTGAGCCACCAAAAGGTATATTGCTTTATGGACCACCAGGAACTGGAAAGACTTTATTAGCTAAAGCTGTAGCTACAGAAACAAATGCAACATTCATAAGAGTTGTTGGTTCTGAATTAGTTAAGAAGTTTATAGGAGAGGGAGCTTCATTAGTTAAGGATATATTTAAATTAGCTAAAGAGAAAGCACCATCAATCATATTTATAGATGAGATTGATGCTATTGCCGCAAAAAGAACAGATGCTTTAACTGGTGGAGATAGGGAAGTTCAAAGAACATTAATGCAATTATTGGCTGAGATGGATGGGTTTGATGCAAGAGGGGATGTTAAGATAATTGGAGCTACAAACAGACCAGATATCTTAGACCCTGCAATATTAAGACCTGGAAGATTTGATAGAATTATTGAAGTCCCAGCCCCTGATGAGAAAGGTAGATTGGAAATATTAAAGATACATACAAGAAAGATGAACTTAGCAGAGGATGTTAATTTAGAGGAAATAGCTAAGATGACAGAGGGTTGTGTAGGAGCTGAATTAAAGGCAATCTGCACAGAGGCAGGGATGAACGCGATTAGAGAGTTAAGAGATTATGTAACAATGGAAGACTTTAAAAAGGCAGTTGAGAAGATTATGGAGAAGAAAAAAGTCAAAGCTAAAGAACCTGCTCACTTGGATGTTCTCTATAGATAAATTCAAAAACTTTTTTATATTTAATTTTCATTTATTTTCATTTTATTTTTTAATTATTTTAAATTGACTCAAAACTACTAAAATTTTTGGTGACATTAATGAACACTTATGGAGATATGTTTAGAGTTACAGTTTTTGGAGAAAGTCATGGAAAAGCTGTTGGAGCAGTTGTTGATGGATGCCCTGCTAATTTACCATTGTCTGAAGAAGATATTCAGAAAGAGTTAAATAGGAGAAGACCAGGGCAGAGCATATTTTCCACACCAAGAAAAGAAGAGGATAAAGTTGAAATATTGTCAGGAATTTTTGAAGGGAAAACTACTGGAGCCCCTATTTGCTCTATAGTATATAACAAAAATATGAGACCTAAGGATTATTCAGCAATTAAAGATACCCCAAGACCAGGACATGCAGATTTAACCTATCGGCTGAAGTATAAAAATTATGATTATAGGGGAGGAGGAAGGGCAAGTGGTAGAGTAACTATAGGGCATGTTATTGGAGGAGCTATTGCTAAAAAACTCTTATCATACACTTACAACATAAAAATTGTTGGCTACACTATAAAAATTGGAAAGATTGAAGGTGATTTCAACTATTACAAAAATCCAAACATTTTTGAAAATGAAAAGTCCTTAGAAAGATTGATGGAAAGTATTGAAAGCAACCCACTAAGATGCCCTTCTATGAATGAAAAAGATATGGAAGAGTATGTTTTAAAAGCTATGAAAGATAAGGATAGCGTTGGAGGAGTTGTTGAAATTGTTGCATTAAATGTTCCTGTTGGTGTTGGAAATCCAATATTTAATAAGTTAAATGGTGAATTGGCAAGAGCATTAATGAGTATAAATGCTGTTAAAGGTGTTGAGATAGGAGTTGGTTTTAAAGCAGCTGAAATGTATGGAAGTGAGATGAACGATGAGATGTATTTTGATGACGACAAAAATATAAGATTTAAAACAAATAACTGCGGTGGCATATTAGGGGGAATTAGCTGTGGAACCCCAATAGTTTTAAGAATTGCCGTAAAGCCAACACCTTCAATAGGCAAAAAGCAAAAAACTATAAATTTAAAAACCTTAGAGAATACTGAAATTGAAGTTAGTGGAAGACATGACCCTGTTATAGTTCCAAGAATTATTCCAGTAGCTGAGGCAATGGTTGCCATAACTTTGGCTGATTTAATGATTAAAGGTGGTTTTATCCATCCATGTAGTTTATAAAATCTTTTATATATTTTTATTTTATTTTTTATTTATTTTATCTTATTCTTATTGTTTTGTTTAAAAAATTGTTTAAATGTGAAAGTGGGTGGGAAGAATGAAGTTTATATTTATTACTGGAGGAGTTATATCGTCATTAGGTAAAGGAATTACAGCTGCTTCATTGGGTAGATTATTGAAAGCGAGAGGATTTAAAGTCAATATGATTAAAATAGACCCTTACTTGCAGATAGATGCTGGAACAATGTCACCTTATGAGCATGGGGAAGTATTTGTTACAGAAGATGGAGGGGAAACAGATTTAGATTTGGGGCATTATGAGAGATTTATTGATGAAAATTTAACTAAAAATAATAATATAACAACAGGGAAGATATACTGGAGTGTTCTAACAAAAGAGAGAAAGGGAGAGTATTTAGGAAAGACAGTTCAAGTAATTCCTCACATAACTAATGAAATAAAGAATTGGATTAAAGAACTTGGAGAAGGATATGATATAACTATTGTTGAAATAGGAGGAACTGTTGGAGATATTGAAAGTTTGCCTTTCTTAGAGGCGATAAGGCAGTTTAAAAAAGATGTTGGTAAAGAGAATGTCTTATATATTCACGTTTCTCTTTTGCCTTATATAAGAGCCGCTGGTGAGTTAAAGACAAAACCTACACAGCATAGTGTTAAAGAGCTAAGAAGTATTGGAATTCAGCCAGATATATTAATTTGCAGAACAGAAATGCCTATGGGAGATAAGATTAGAGAGAAATTAGCCCTATTTTGTGATGTGGATAAAGAGGCAGTTATCGAAGCAAGGGATGCAAGAACAATATACGAAGTGCCTTTAAACTTAGAAAAAGAAGGTTTAGGTAAATTAGTAACTAAAAAGCTAAACCTACCAGATAGAGAGCCAGATTTAGATGAATGGAGAAAATTCGTTGATAGAGTTATAAACCCATTAAATGAGATAACTATTGGTATAGTTGGGAAGTATGTTGAGTTAAAAGATGCTTATCTAAGCATTACAGAAGCATTAATTCATGCTGGAGCTAAAAATGACACTAAAGTTAATATAAATTGGATACATGCTGAGAGATTGGAAAGTGAAGAATTTGAGGAAATATTAGATAGGTATAAAGAAGATAACCAATTGGATGGAATCTTGGTGCCAGGAGGATTTGGAGATAGAGGGGTTGAAGGAAAGATAAATGCTATAAAATATGCAAGGGAAAATGATATTCCTTTCTTAGGTATCTGTATGGGTATGCAGTGTGCAGTTATAGAGTTTGCAAGAAATGTTTGTGGTTTAGAAGGAGCTAACTCAACAGAATTTGATGAAAATACCAAATATCCAGTTGTTGATTTATTGCCTGAGCAGAAGGAGATTAATGAAAAAGGAGGAACTATGAGATTGGGGGCTTATCCAGCAATATTGAAAGAGGGAACATTAGCTTACAAACTATATGGAAAGAAAGAAGTTTATGAAAGACATAGACATAGATATGAGGTTAATCCTGAATATCATGAAATATTAGAAAATTATGGTCTAACAATTTCTGGAAAATCTCCGGATGGAAGATTAGCAGAGTTTATAGAAATTACTGATAAAAAATACTTTATAGCAACACAAGCACATCCAGAATTTAAATCAAGACCTAACAAACCACATCCATTATTTGATGGGTTAGTTAAAGCTGCTTTAGATGAAGAATTATAAACTTTTTTAATTTTAGTTTCTATAAATTAGTTCCTATAAAAAAGAAATAAAAAATTTAAAAAACTTAAATTAAATCTGGGTTGCTATCAACTGAAATATATAACTGCCCTTTTGGTTTATTATAGACATAATCTCCTGTGAATTTATAGAATGTTCCTGTTATTGGTGTTCCTTCATCTTTTTTACTTAATTTTATAACTGGATTTTCAACAATTCCTTCGAACTTAAATGAAGGTAAAACCTCTTCAACTTTTCCATAAACAACTATAGCCCCTGCCTTCATCTCTCCTCCAACTCTTACATCAACATCTCCATCAATAATGATTATTCCACCATTTTGATGAATTCCAGCTAACATTCCAGCATTTCCTTTTATGTGAATTAATCCTTTACTCATAAACTCTCCAATCTCGTTTCCAGCGTTTCCTTCAACAATAATTGTTCCTCCACTCATACCTCTCCAGTCTCCTCTATAAGCAGAACCAACATAATCCCTTGCATTTCCTTTAATTAACAACTCTCCTCCTTTCATATTCTGCCCAGCCCAGCTGTCAGCATTACCATTAACAACTATTTTTCCTCCTTTCATCTCAGCTCCAACATACATTCCTACGTCTCCTTCAACAACAATCTCTCCCTTTGTCATCTTTGAACCAACATATTTTAATTTTGGACTTGAGTTTTTAATAATAATTCTTGGCTCCCCTTCAATGTCATTTAACTCAACATCAAATATATCCCCAACTTTAACTCTCTTTCTTCCTTGAACTAACTCAATGTTTTTTATTTCTTCTAAGCTCATGTTCTCAATGACTTCTGGCAATACTTTATCCATCTCTACTGGAACTATTATTTCTTTTTGTAATGTTAATATCAACTCTTTCATACCATCACCGGCTTATTATTTTTGTCTTCAATTTTTTCAACTATAACAGCCGTTCCGTATGCATAGTAAGTTAATTCAGGAACAATATAGTTTTCATCACATGTAATTTCAGTAGTTAATTCATTAGAAATTCTTATCCCAATAACCGCATTAGCTCCCATATCTTTAGCTACATCTATCAAATCTTCTAAGGCATCGTCTGGGTCGTCTCCATAACCAATTACAACGCCCAAATATTTTACAATTTTAAAACCTTCTAAGTTATCAGTTGTAGAAGTTATCATGCAAAATCACGTATAAAAAATTAAATTAAAGTAAAAAGCTTAGTTTATATCGGTTGCGTCTATCTTTATAACCCTCCAGCTGTTTGCATATTCTTCTGAAACTGGGTAGTTCTCTAAGTTAATTGAGTAGTATCTTCTAAACTTCTCTTCAACATCTTTGAGAACTTCATTCATTAAATCCTCTCCAACTTGTACATCTACATAAATTGTGTCTCCAAACACCTGCTTAACAATATTTCCATCTTTAACAACTACTTCTCCCCTCTTCAATACGTACTTAGCATATCTAAATGCCTTCTCAATCTTCTTACCATCTTTTTCTTCTGGGTCTATTGCATAAATGGATATATCTGCCTCAGCTCCAACTCCTAAGTGTCCTTTTGTTTCACTCAATCCTAAAACCTTAGCTTGGTTAGCTCTTGTTACTTTTGCTATTTCGTATAAGTCATATTCTTTATCGCTATCTGCTACATGGCTTCTTTGCTGAGCCCACTTGTGAACTTTATTGTATAACCACTCATCTCTGTATTTTTTGCTCATTAACCATGCAATAACTCTTGGGTATCTTGTGAAAGGCCCTGCGTTAGGGTGGTCAGTTGTTAATAATACTTTATCTGTATTTGTGTATAAGAAGAGTTCTAAACCAATTGCCCACTGAACTGCATAAACTGGACCTTTTGGTGAGTAGATAAATGGAACAACTCCAGAACCTGTCTCAAGCTCAACATCACAGTTTGCCCACTTCAATCCATTAGTCATGTGTAAATCATACTCCATTGGCCCATCTGCGGTCATTGTTGTTGTTTCATCTAATGTAACTTGCCCAACATCAATAACTACATGCTTTGATTTGTTTACATATTCAGCTATCTCTACAGCTTTACTTTCAAAGTCCTTCCATGAAGTTCCTCCATATGAGTGGAATTGAGTGTGTGTGTTGTAATATGATGTCTCTCTTTCTCCAACTCTTGGTTTTGCTTTAATTCCTTCAACACACTTCATTGTTTCTAATGTAGTTTCCCAGTTTCCTGGGTGTCCTAAGTTGTTTGGATGGACGTGGATTGAGTGAGGCAAACCAAGCATTTCATTGACTTTTGCCAATCCTGTAACAATCTCTCTTGGTGTTATATCGAAATATGGAACTGGGTCATCTAAGCTGTGAACGTTTTTACCCCAACCCCAAGCTTCTGTTCCTCCTGGGTTAACTATCTTTATAGCAAAACCTTTAACTGTTTTCAATAACCAAGCAACAAAAGCAGCACATGCCTTAATATCTCCTTCTTTTAAATACTCTAAAACCATCCAGTTGTTTCCAAATAATGGCATTGCAGCTTTGTCTATTTGTGGTGTTTCCATAAATTCTTCATGAGTGTGTCTTGCAATTAATGGAGGCATTGCTGCTTCAACAACAAATGTATACCCCATTTCTGAGTATTGATAACCTGTTTTGTAAGTTGATGGAATTGAAAACCCTGTTCCAGTTCTTAATCCTTTTTTAGCGTAAATTTCTTTTTTACTATCTTCTGGTCTAAATATTCTACCGACATTAACCTTTGCTCCTGCAACGTGGCTGTGAGAATCAATTCCACCAGGCATTACTACACAGCCAGATGCATCAATAACTTTAGCATCGTTAGAGACACTTTCAACTATCTTTCCATCTTTGACACAAATATCCATTTTTTCTCCATTGACTCCATTTAATGGGTCATAGACAATTCCATTTTTTATTATATATTCCATTTTATCACCATTTATTTATATTTGGTTTATTCAACTGATTCTATGTATTTTTTCCTCATTAAAGCCCTCATATCTAAGAATTCTTCATCTGTTTTCTCAACTTCAACATAGTAGCCCGGATATCCTTTAAGAGAAGGCATTCCTGTACTGTCAGTTTCTGGTTTAACGACACAGTTAGCCCATGGACCCATTGGTATGAAAACCATTCCTTCTGGCATTCTTTCAGTTGCCTTTTTTACATAAACAACAACTTCACCATATTCTGACTTAACTTTAACTTTATCTCCTTCTTTAACTCCTAATTTTTCCATATCTTCTTCGTTAATATAAATAACCCCAGCTGCCTTAACATACAAATCAAGGTTTTTTCCTGCCTCTATGGCCTCCCCTTGCCATATTGTTCTTCCAGTGTTTAAGATAAACTTCATTATCTCACCAATTGTGGTTTATTTTCTTTTAAAAACTAATTCTATAGCGTTAACTGGACATGCTTCTATACAAGCTCCACATCCACCACATAAATCTTGATTAACTACTGTAACTACTCCATTCTCAACTCTAATAACTACTTCATCACTGTATGGCCCTTTACCTCCCCATGTCTCTGGATGTTTAGCGTTTACTGGGCAAGAGACAACACAGTTTCCACATCCATGACATCTTTCTGGATAAACAACCAACTCATAAGCTTTCATTTCCTCACCTTTCAATGATTTTTAATTTTTATATGTTTTTTATTTATCCCATTAACTTTTCAAATGCCTTTTTCCATGCAATTGCCTTTGGTTCTCTTTCAAAGTTAATTTCTGTTCTCTTAACTTTTATAGCATTAACTGGACATGCCTTAGTACATGCTCCACATAAAACACAGAGGTTTTGATTGACAATAATTCTTGGAACTTTTTCTGCCTTGTCTTTTGGTGCTGGGAATTCTAAGGCACTACATGGACATATAGCAACACATGCTCCACAAGCGTTACATGCATCAACATCAATTATTAACTCTCCCTTGAATGGCTTCTCAACTTCAATAGCTTCTGCAGGGCAAATGAAAGCACACCATCCACAGGTTACACATGCATCTTTATCAACAACTGTTTTTCCGTTAATATCATCATATAATTTTGCTTGAGGAATTCTCTTCATCATTGGACACTTGTAACAGATAACTTCAATGGCATCGTGTGGACAAACGAATTCACAAACCTTACAGTAGACACACTTATCTCTATCAACGTCGATATCAGTTATTGGTTTTGGATTTGTTGGTGTTGGGTAGTTGTATTTTAAGTTTATAGCATCTGCTGGACAGTATTCAGCACAAATTCCACACAAAACACATTTCTCTTTGTTTATATTTATTTCACCAATAACGAACTTCTTTCTTTCTGCCAATGTTCTTTCAACTTCTATTGCTGACTGAGGACAAACCATCTCACACTGCTCACACAAAACACACTTGTCTTGATAAACCTTAATATCTCTCTTAATTTTTGGGTATCTTTCATCTTCTTTTATTGATTTTCCATTAATTTTTAAGTCCATAGCATCAAATGGACATGCTGAAGCACACATTCCACACAAAACACATTTATCCTTATCAATATCTAATTTTGGTGCTATTATATCTCCTTTAGCTATAGCTCCTAAAGGTCCCATAGCTATAGCACTTACTGGACAGATATCAGCACAGATACCACAACCTACACAGGAATCATCATTCCAAAACAACTCTCTTTTTTCTACTTCCCCATCTCTATATATGGTAAATCCATTTTCATAGACTTCTTTTACTTGCTCAATCATAATTCTCCCTCACAAATTTTAATGAGTTTGTAGGACATCTGAATATGCAAGATGCACATAGACAGCAGGCATTTTCATCTATGTTAATGGTGAAATCATCAAGTGTGAGTGCCACACACACCAAACAAGAGCCGCAAGCTATGCAGGAATTTTCATCCCATAAAAGTTTTATGCCATATAGCTCTTTTATTAAGCTCTTTGCAAGCTCTTTATCATCAGTTAAAGAATGAATGAGCTTAGCTCCATATTTTGGTGGTATCTCTTCAATAATTTTTGCAACATTTAAGATTTTTTCTTTCGGATACCTTCCAGAGAGATAATGAGAGACAATTGACCTATCACTCTTAATAATTTTTGCTATTTCTCTCTGAATAAGCCCTTTTCTTCTTAATTTCATTGCCACTATTGCCTTTATTCCTGAGAGAATATGCTCTGGCATCCTCCCACATGGACATACTTTTAGTTGGATAATTTCATTATATAAAGAATATGCATAAAGATTAAGTAGAAACTCTTTTATATTAGTGTGTGCTTTGCTCACATTATTAATTGATAGTTCATCATAAATGAATATAAGTTCTATTTTTGGTAGAAAAGCTTTATATTGGTAAAGTTAATAATATAAAAAATACAAACCGTAAAAAATAAATATTATGAGGATTTAGATTAGAAGGTTCTATGGTGATGAGTATGAGAGAGATTTTAATATCCGAATGTATAGAATTATTAAGGGCTCATAAATTTACAGTTTCAAAACCATTAGGTAGAAGTTGCTTTGATATGGTTGCAAGTAGGGATGATATTAGATTGATTTTAAAGATTTTAAAAAATATTGATAGTTTGAGTAGAGAGCAGTCAAAAGAGTTGAAGAAGATTAGTAAAATATTACATGGAACTCCTCTAATAATAGGAATTAGGACAAGAAACGCCCCTATGGAGCATGGGGTTGTTTATGACAGATACAATATAAAAGCAGTAACCTTTGAAACGTTTAGGGATTATTTAGAAGGAAGCCCCCCAGTGGTTTATGCAAATAGAGGTGGATTCTTTGTAAAGATAGATGGAAAGGTTTTGAAAGAAGTTAGAGAAGCTATGGGAATATCTGTTGGAAAATTGGCAGAGATTGCAGGTGTTTCAAGAAAGGCAATCTATAAATATGAGACGCAGATGGCAAATCCTTCGGTTGATGTAGCTATAAAAATTGAAGAGTTCTTAGATGTACCATTAGTTAAAGGCATTGATTTATTTGAACCTGTTAATGATGAAGATGTTGAAAATAAATTAGAGAATTTAGAAGATTTTAAGAAAGAGGCGATAAATTTTCTAAACGAATTAGGGTTTAAATCATTTGTTGTTGAAAAAGCTCCATTTGATGCTGTAGCTGAGAAGGATATGGATAACAATCTAAATATCCTATTAACAAATATTGAAGAAAAAGGTAGTGAAGAAGTAAAGAGAAAGGCGTTATTTGTTAGAGAATTATCAAGGTTATTGGATGGATATTCACTATTAATATTGGAAGAAAAAGAGAAGGAATATAAAAATCTGCCTGTTGTTAGTATTGAAGAGTTAAAAAAGATGGATGATGCTCTTGAGTTAATTGAACACATAAAATCCATGTTAAGAGATATAAAATAATGTCTATAAAAATCTTCAATCTAAAGATTGGCTATATTTCCACTTGTTAACTTCATAAAATACAACCAACGATTCTCCAAATAGTATTCCAAAAATACTGGCTGGAAGATATACAGCACTAAATACTATTATTGACATTGTTACTTTGTCAAATAATAGAACACTTGTAATTATTGCACAAGCTACTGAAATTGAAAATATCGCTATCATTAAAATTTTCACATATTTCATTCTTTGTTCCAGATCTACTACAACATACATCCCGTTATCATATTTAAGGAAGGTATCCACTTTCTTTTTAGAATACCTTGCACCAAATAAAATTCCCAAACAAAATGAGGTAATATAAAACTGGATTGTATATACGTTAAATTGTATATTAACATTAAAAAATTTGCCCATATACATTACAAAAATTCCCATTATTAGAGCAAATATTGGATATAGTATAAAACCACTAAGGACATATTTATAAAATGTCGATAATGGCATTTTGAATTTCATAATATTATTCACCTAAAAAATTCTTCTTGGAATTTTTAGATAAAATTTTTAAATATTGATTATTTCACTATTATAACAATTTTTTAGCTATTTCTAAATCAGACTCTTCTCATCCTCAACCTCTTCCATAGCTTTTAAAAGCCCATAATCTAATAACAACTCTTCAATTTTTTTAACTGATACTGTGATTTAACAATATTATCTTTAAAATCGAAAAATAGAAATAGGTAGTAGTTAAATATCTCGTTAAAAAACGGTGCATCCAATATGCTATCTGCACTTAATAATATACTCACTAATTCTATAAATAGTTTAGGATTTAACTGTTCGGAAGAATTATCCAAGTTTGCGTTAGTTAGAACATTAACGCCGATAAAAACCATCAAAGCATTTTCAGAGAATATTTCAAAAATCCACAGAACAACCCTCGTTAAAAACTTGCAAAAATTCTCCGAAGAAGAGTTTTACTTATACACTCAATTATTAAACCTTCCCGACATTTTGAACGACAATAGATTTAAATACACTGCAATAATCGATTCAACATTATTAAGAAGATGGAGTGAAAACGTTTATGGTTGTAGTATTAGATACAATTACATCGAAAATCATAGCAAACTATATCAAGAGCAAATAAACTGCTGTATCTATCACGAAAAAAAGGGATTTATACTATTCACACTACAATAAAACCACTTAACAAAAAATCCACAAACATATTTATTGAAATCATCAAATTCTTATCCCGAACTAATATCAGGAGGGTTATGGGAGACACTTTTATCACAACAAAGAAAATTCTAAAGAAGTGTAAGGAATTAGGAATCGAATACATTGGCAAACTTAGGAAAAACATTATAATCGAGTTTTTCGGTAAGAAGGTTAAAGTGGAAGAGTTGTTCGAAAAGGATTTTCAAAATAGAAAGTCCAAATTAAGGACGATTAATAAAGTAGAGTTCAAATTATCCGATAGAATTGTAAATATTCCAAATGTTGGTAGGGTTAAAATCGTTGCAGTGCTAATGGAAAATCAGAAAAAACCTAAGTACTTGGTCTCTACAAACTATAAAAAGAAGATAGAGAATATTATAATCGAGTATATGAAGAGACCAAAGATAGAAGAAAAACATAAAAGGGATAAATCGATTTTAGAAGTTGAAGGGAATTACTTAACATCTGAAAAAAGTAATATCGGATTCATTAGACTTATGGCGATAGTCTCAAACTGCATCGAATACTTAAGCTACAAATATGGGCTATCGTTTTATGAAGTTGTTAAAGAGTGTTGTAAAGAACTAATAAAGAAAGGAATACCATAACCACACTGTCAGTTTTTAAATGTCTTATAATCTAAAATAACTCCTTTGATATTTCCTTTTTCATCAGTAATATATGATTGAACAATATTCATCCAAAACCACCATCAATATTTACTTTTACTTTATGTATAAATTAAATAAAATAGATAAAATTTTTAAAATTCGAAAAATAATGAGATTTATAAATCTAATGGCTCACCAATCTTTGGAACTATAACCTCAACTCCCAATGCTTCTGCTTTTTTTACAAACTCATTTACATCAACTTCAATTAATGGGAAAGTGTTGTAGTGCATTGGAATAACTATTTCTGGATATATTAGCTCAATAGCTACTAACGCCTCATCTATTCCCATTGTATATCTTCCACCTATTGGCAATAAAGCTATTTGTGGGGCATAAATCTCTCCAATTAGTTCCATATCTCCAAATAAACCAGTATCTCCTGCATGATACACTCTATCATTTATAATAAATCCAGCAGCAACTCCCCCACTTATATTTGGTGCTATATCTGATGAGTGTTCTGCTTTAACCATTGTTAATTTTGCTCCATTTATTTCAATAGTTCCTCCAATGTTCATTCCTTCTGCACAAACTCCTCTTTCTGATAAATAGACACTAATCTCATGGTTCGTTACTACTGGAACATTGTAGGTTTTAGCTAACTCTTCAGCATTTCCTAAGTGATCTGCATGGCCATGAGTTACTGCTATTACATCAACTCCATTCATTATCTCATCATAAGGCAAATTACATAAAGGATTTGGAACAAATGGGTCTATTAAAACATTATCTACTTTAAAGCATGCATGTCCATACCATGTTATCATGCTCCCACCTCCACATAATAATTTTAATGTTAAGCTATTTAAATTTTTATTATGTGTGGAAAATTTTCTCAATCTGATAAAAGTGGTTTATGGATGCTTAAAAAATTAAACTAAAAATTTCAAAAGCTTAAAAAATAAGATAAAATGGTGAAATTATGAAAATTGTAGGAATTACTGATTTGCATGGAAAACTTCCTCCAGCAGTTAGAGAATTTAAAGATTTTGCTGATGTTTTGGTTGTTTGTGGGGATATAACACACTTTGGTAAAGGGATTGAAGTTATAGAGAAATTAGCTGAGTTATCAGATTATATGGAAGTTCTATGCGTTCCAGGAAATTGTGATACTAAAGAAGTTATAGATGAGTTAAATAGCTTTAGATTAAATATAGATGGAAAAGTGAAAAAGATAGACAATATAAATTTTGTTGGAATAGGGGGAAGTAATAAAACTCCCTTTAACACTCCAAATGAATACACTGAAGAAGAGATATATAATAAGCTTATAAATGTGGCTAAAAACTTAAAAAACATATTTTTAGTTAGCCATGCTCCTCCATACAATACAATGGCTGATATTGTTGATTTAGACAAAGATATTCACGTTGGAAGTAAAAGCATTAGAAAGATAATTGAAGATTTTAACGAAAATATAATATTCTGTGCTTGCGGACATATTCATGAAAGCAGATGTATAGACAAAATTGGAAAAACAATAGTTGTAAATCCATCTCCAAAAAGTTATTTTGTTTATAACACAAAAAAGAATATGGTTGTTTTAGAAGATTTCGCAGGGCTTTAAGTTAAATTTTTTGATTTTCTATATAGGATATAGGTAAAGAAAGCAGTTGTAATTAAATAAACGTTTAATGGGATTGGAGCTTTTGTTGATGAAGGTGATGATGAAGGTGAACTAAAGTCGTAGGTTATTGGTGTAATTTTTAAGTATATACCATAACTTGTACTTTTATAATTAAAGCTATCTCCTTCAATGGAAACATTTACAATTATATTACCATCAGAAGTTTTATAGGTATGAGCATATCCTGCATTAGTATCAGGATTAGAAGGAGGAGTATAATTTATAATTATATGGACATTTCCATTAGTTTTATTATCATAGAATTGCTTTCCCTTAGGTATTATTTTATGATATAAAACTTCTCCACTGCTTGCATTTTTTATAGTAATGTTATATGCATTAGTTTCTGCAAAACTCTCTGACATTAATCCCAAAAATGCAGTTAATATTAGAATAGTGTATATACTTATGTTAATATTAGAATAGTGTATAGGAACTCGCATGTTCCCTCCTCACAAATATAATAAATCCAAATTTAAAAAACTTATGTTATTGAAGTATATAAAAATATTTCCATTTGGATTTAGAACTTAAACTTAAATATAAAAATAAAAATTCGTCAAAGAAATATTAAAAATATTGTAGATTTAACACTAATATTTTTAATTATTGCATTGCTTTTTCAAATGCAATCATTGCACTTAAAACCTTTTCATCTTCAAATGGCTTTCCTTGAATTTGCAATCCAACTGGAATGCCATTTATATCTCCACATGGAACTACTCCAGCACACAAACCGCAGATATTGGCTGGAACTGTTAAGACATCATAACTATACATTTCCATTGGTGTTAATTTTTCTCCTAATTTGTGTGGTAACTTAGGAACTGTTGGGGAAACAATGATATCAACATCCTTCATAATCTTAATCATCTCATTTTTCATTAAATTCCTTGCTCTTAAAGCGTTTTTGTAATATTTACCGCTATACTCTTTTTGGCTAATCATTGAACCAATCATAATTCTTCTTAAAACCTCCTCTCCACAAACTTCTTCTATTTTATATCCATATCTTCTTCCATCATATCTTCTTGTGGATGAGAAGAACTCAACGTAGTTAATTAAATAGTAAGTTGGTAGAGCTAAATCAACATATTTATAGCTTAATTCAACAATCTCACATCCTAAATCTTTAAAGACTTCAATACCTTTCTCTATCTTATCTCTTATCTTCTCATCAGCAACTTCCATAAATTCTTTAACAACTCCAACTTTAAAGCCTTTGATGTCTCTCTTCTCAAATTCTTTTGTTTCTACTGTTGTTGTGTCTCTAAAATCTTTTCCTTTAATGATATTTGTTAATAATAAAGCGTCTTCAGCTGTTTTTGTTAAAGGCCCTATTTGGTCAAAACTCATTGCCAAATCACATAAACCATATCTGCTAACAACTCCATAACTTGGCTTAAATCCAACAACTCCGCAATGTGAAGCAGGGTTTCTAATACTTCCTCCTGTATCACTACCCAAAGCCATATCACACAAATCTGCAGCTACTGCAGCAGCACTTCCTGAAGAACTTCCTCCAGGAATTCTATCCTCTGCTTTAGGGTTTTTTGTTGGACCATAATAGGAGGTTTCTCCAGAGCTACCACATGCAAACTCATCCATATTTGCTATTCCTATTATCAATCCACCGTTTTCTTTAATCTTCTCTATAACGGTAGCATCGTAAGGGGCAATGTAATTTTCCAAAGTCTTTGATGCACATGATATTGTATAGCCCTCAACGTTTATGTTTGCTTTAACTGCAATAATCTTTCCATATAATGGCTTTTTCTTAGCTTTTTCATCTTTTTCCAATTTTTTTGCTTCCTCTAAAACTCTATCTGGATTCACTTCTATTAATGCGTTAATATCTTTATTAATTTTTTCTATTCTGTCTAAATACTCTTCAACTCTCTCAACAATCATCACATCACCGTAAAATTTTTGGTTATAATATTGACTTATGCTTATTTATTTTTTGTTATAGTCAATCATCAAATGTTTGTTAATTATAAGGAATTTATAAAACCCAGTAGGGGTTTATACCGTGCCTTAATAAATAATTTAGTTTGATGATTGACTATATTCCATCTCCTCCAATATTTTTATTTCTTTCTCAACATCTACATAGCCAATTCTTCTAACAACTATAATCAACTCATCATTCTCTACCCTAACATTTCCATATAGAACAAATTCTTCCCCTAAAATCTCATCCTCTACCATTTCTATACTTAGATTTTTTAACTCTTCTCTCCTCATTTTTAACATCTTCTCAACTCTTCTATCATAAGCCCTACACAATAAAGTTCCTGTTCCATCATCTACAACAAAATTTAATCTCAAAATTTCCTCTGGTTCAACATCTCCACAAATAGGGCAGTTATAGATTCCATCAATCTCCACAACCCTCTTTTTACAATTTGGGCATAGATAAAGGAAAAGATTGTCGCTCAATATTTTAACAACAGCTCCTCTAACTTCAACTGTTTCCCCATCTTCAATATCGGCTATAAACTTTCTATTACTCTTTATTTCAACCCCTTCTGGATTTATAATTATTCTTCCATACTTTCCAAGAACTAAATCTATATAATCTCCTCTCTCCTTGGCATAGGCATGTAAAATTTCTATAATATCTCCCTCTCTAATTTCTATCTCAGCTAAATCATCCCATAAACTCAACCTTATTCTTCCAGTTCCATCCTCTAAAATTAAATTCCTTACTTTTCTAATGCCATTCTCAAATTCAATTTCATTAATGCCATAATCTTCAACAACTTGGGCTATTAAATTTATATCGTTCCAATCAACGTCTCTGTTATAGATATCTTCAATTTTGCAGTATTTTAGCTCATACTCTGGGGCTTCAATGCTCTCATCTTTAACAACTTCAGTATCAGCAGTTGCCACTAAATCAGCCCTTTTATTCCCTTCTCTATCATAGTATGTCTTCACTCTACAGTTTGTTATTCTCACCAAATCTCCTTCTTTTATATTTTCTAATAAAGCAGTTTTACCCCTCCAAAACGAAACTCTAACTCTACCAGTGCCATTATCTAACAAAACATCCTGAACTTTTGCTATCTCTCCATCCAAATCTACACTTCTTTTACTGCTTATAGCTATAACTCTACCTTTAACTGTAACCAATTCTCCATCTTCATATTTTGGTAAATCATCAACATTTATTTCCTCACTCTCTATTTTCTCTCCTTTTTTCAATATCTCTACATTACTTGCTGTGCATTCCAACCCTCCATAGTAGCCATTTCTTACATATCCTCTAACTCTAACATAATCTCCTCTACCAACATCAATATCTGTTAGCTCATCCCATAAGGTAACTCTTATACTTCCTGTTTCATCTTTAACAATAAATGATTTTAATCTTCCTAAACTACCATCTGCCTTTTTAAATTCTTTTATTGGTAAAGCTGAAATAACTTCTCCTTCAAATGTTGCTGTCATCCCTGGGCTTAGCTCACCAATATCATATATATCTTTAATCTCTGGAAGTTCTCCTTCATAGTTCTCTAATTTTTCAATCTTTGTTTCGGATGTTGAGCTAAGCTCTAATCTATCTCCCCACTTTCTTGCCCTTGCTCTTTTTATTTTTAATACCTCTCCAACTTTAATATCTATCTCAGCTAAATCATCCCACAAAGTCATACCAATTGTTCCAGATTTGTCAGCGATAGTTATCTTCCTATATCTTCCCTCAGTTCCATCTTTCCTTGTAAATGTTTTTACATCAGAAACATCTGTAACAACCCCAGTTATTTCAACATTTATCTGCCCCTCTTCAATATCTTTAATTAAAAACTCTTCCTCTTCTTTTTTGTCAATATCAATACCATGTTCTTTTGCAATCATCATTAAAGCGGCATCTTTTAACAATATCCCTCCAAATTCTTTAATTTTTTCTTTAATCATTTCATCCAATTCTTCTTCACTAATGTTCAATGCTTCGGCAACCTTTTTTTTAAGTTTTTTAAATCTCTCATAATCTCCTATCATAAATTACCACCAAAAAATTAAATTGAAATTTATTTAGAATTATTTACTCACTTTTACTAATTTCTTTCAATTTTATGAGCCATGAACATACCTTACAAATATTTCCACTACATGGAAATCCACAAATCTCGCATCTTTTAACCTCTTCTTTAACATCCATATATTTCAAGAGCTTTTCATAACCTCTTAGTATGCTAAACTTAACTCCTGGTTTATCTTCCTCTAAAACTTTAATTACCTTCTTCATTCTATGCCTATAAGATAGAGATGAGTAAGGGCAGGGCTCTTTTTGATACTTTATATTGTTTATATCAGCATACAACCTAACTTCATCTTCAGGGATTAATTTTAGAGGTTTAATCCTCTTAACAAACCCTTCTCCTTCAAATTCTTTACCAAACTGAATAATATTTTTTACATTTCCTTCAACATAGTTCATCAAAATTGTTTGGCAGAAATCATCCAAATTATGCCCTATAGCTAAATAATCACAGCCTTCTTTTAATGCATGTTTATTTAACAAATACCTTCTAACAACTCCACAAAAAGAACATGGCCTTCCAATATTTAATTCACTTAAGTAATCATTTTTTACAATTTCATCTAAAGTATAGCCAATTTCATCTTCAAATTTTATAATCTTCAACTCTAATCCTTGCTCTTCACAAAACTCTTTAATATATTCTTTAGCTTTTTCTCTAAATCCCTTTATTCCCTCATCAACGAAAAAACAAATTAGCTTAGCGTTTGGGATATGCTTAAAGAGCTTTTTTAAAATACATGCCATAACTAAGCTATCCTTCCCACCACTAATCCCAATACCTATTTTAACATTATTTCTTATAATATCCTTTCCTAAAACTTTTTTAGCTCTTCTTTCAATATCTTTTTTAAAGCACTCTTTGCATAAATACTTGTTTGAATATCTTTGATAATAAAATGCTTCATTTCCACAACTGCATATCATAATTTTCCCTCATAATTAATTACATGAAAAATTATAAAAACAAACAACCTATAAAATACTTATCATGCCCGAAACTATCAAATTAACCAAAACTGTAGTATTGAAAAGTAGACCTTTAACAAGAACGAAAATAAAAATCTTAGGGAATACAATAGAAATATATAAAGAAGTTTTATCTATTGCATTAGATTATGGCTTAAGAAATAAGAAGAAAAGCTTTATAAAGATTAGAGAAGGCATTTATGAAAGCATAAAATCCAAATTTCCGAAATTGCCAACTCACTATATCCATACTGCTTCCAAAGATGCTTCTACAAGAATAAAAAGCTTTATATCCATGAAAAAGAAAAATAAGTCTTACACTTCAAAGCCATTGATAAAAAACATTTCCTTATGGTTAGAGAGACTGTCAGGTTAAATTTTTATCAATATGTCGATAAAAAATAGTAAATATGAAGCTCGCAATAGATGTAATAAAGGAGAGAATCGAAGAGAAGAAGCTTTTTAAGAGGAATAGGAAGTCGATAGAAGTTAAAATCTTAGCAGGGCTTTTATACTACCTCGGGTTATCGTTGAGGAAGACGAGTTTATTTCTCTCCCAATTCGAAAGTATAAGCCACGAGTCAGTTAGAGTTTATTATCACAAGATTAAAGAGGTTTTAAACAAGCCTGAGAAGACTGTAAGAAGGTTAATTGCAATCGACGAGACTAAACTAAAGGTCGGAGATAAGAATATTTACGTATGGTCTGCTATTGACGTTGAATCGAAGGAATGCTTGGGAGTTTATATATCAAAAACAAGAAATTACCTCGATACTATATTATTCGTTAGGAGTATATTAAAATTTTGCTCGAATAAGCCCAAGATTTTAGTCGATGGTGGAAAATGGTATCCGTGGGCATTGCAGAAGTTGGGCTTAAAATTTGAAAGAGTCCGATTCGGACTGAGAAATTATGTAGAAAGCTTCTTCTCACTACTCAAACGAAGAACAAAAACATTCTCCAACAGATTCCCAAATAATAGTAAGTTCGATACAGTTATCAGTTGGATAAAAAGCTTCATGATGTTCTATAACTGGATACTATCGATAACTTGACAGTCTCTGGTTAGATGACGTTTTATTTAATTATAAAGATTTTAAAACTAATATAGAAAAACTATTTTCTACTAATAAAGAAGGAAAGAAAACTCTAATTATGAGGTTATCAACTTCGAATGGTAGGATAGTTATTCCTCTAAAACCTCACAAACAATTTTTTAAACTATTAGATAATGGCTGGAAGGTAAAAGCAGGGTTTAAATTGAGAATAAACAAAGAAGATGGAACTGCAACGATTTTAATTCCGTTAGAAAAGAAAATAACAATCAATGATAGTTTTAAAACTGTTTATGCGTTAGATTTTAATTTGGATAACATTACTTATGGTAGTTTCGAAGAGATAAATACTATAAATACAAATTTAGGAAAATTAACTGAAAAGTATTCTAACATTATGTCTAATATCCAAGAAAAATTTTCTTATGAAGGAATTCACAAACAAGATAAGCCGTTAAAGAGGAAGGGATTTATTTTGCTTAAAAAATTTGGTAATCGATTAAAAAATATCAGAGAGGATAAGTTAAAAAAATTAGCTAACAAAATAGCTAAAGAGCTTAGAGATAAAGATGCTGTTTTAGTTATCGAAGATTTATCATCTTATTTTAACCAAAATATAGCTAAAAAATCATTTAAAAAGATAAAACATAAATTGCATAACATTTCAGCTAAGAAATTTTTAAGTTATTTAAAAAATAAATGCTTAGAGTTTGGAGTTAAAGTTGTTGAGGTAAATCCATCCTATACTTCTGTCTTATGTCCAAATTGTGGTAGTAAATTAGCTCAACTTTATAGGTTAATCGATGAGAGGGCTCTGCCTTCGAGAGTCATGTATTGTTTCGAATGTGGATTTTATGCTGATAGGGATGTTATAGCTGTTTTTAATCTGATAAAAAGAGCTTGGGGGGTTTTCCGTTGTCCCCAAAAGTCCAATGAGCCCATAGCTAAGGAAACGGTGTTTTCGATGAAGCTATGGGTTGAGGACAATCTACTCCCATATTTTAGATTTAATACAATACGATATTAAATGCTATAAAATGCCATGGGAGTGGGAAACGGTTATATATAGTGTAGTTATAGATATTTTTAATGTATTGGTGCTGAGTGGGGGAATCCAATATTTGGTGGTTTTATGGAAAAATGGGAGTTAAAAAAATTAGCGGTATGTTTTAACTGTAAGAAAGAAGTAGACCAGATAATAGAGATTTATACAAATCAGGCGTTTGTTAAGTGTTCTAATTGTGGTGCTACAAGGTATTATATTTTAAGAAGAGTGGGGATTGAAGATGAAAGCATAATTGAAGAAGAAAAAAAGAAAAAGCATAAATATGAGCCATGGTTTTTAGAGAAAACTGCTGTTTGCTTTAACTGTAAAAAAGAAACTATACAGGATATTGCAATAACAGAGACAAAGATGATTGTTAGATGCAGAAACTGTGGATTTACAAGAGTCTATCAGTTCCATATATTAGATATTCCTGAAAATAAATAATTGTGCATAGTTATGTCATTAGTATGAACAAAACCAAAAAGTTTATATAGAACTTCAACGGTATATTATTTCCAGTAAGAAAATTATTATATAAAAATACAAAATGGGGGGATTTGTAATGGTTAAAGAGCTAAAAGTCGCTGAAGCATATCAAGGAGATGTCGGGAGGGGTATTGCAAGAATAGACCCTTATACAATGGAAGAACTCGGCTTAAAACCAGGGGATGTTATTGAAATTGAAGGAACTAAGGGGAAAGCTTACGCTATAGTTTATAGAGGTTTCTTAGAAGATGCTGGAAAAGGAATTATTAGAATTGATGGTTACTTAAGGCAGAATGCTGGAGTAGCTATTGGAGATAGAGTAAAAGTTAAAAAAGTAGAGCTTAAAGAAGCAAAGAAAGTAGTTTTAGCCCCAACTCAACCAATTAGATTTGGTCCTGGATTTGAAGACTTTGTTAAGAGAAAGATAATGGGGCAAGTTTTAAGTAAAGGTTTAAAAGTTACCATTGGAGTTTTAGGGACTGCTTTAACATTTGTTGTTGTTAATACATCACCAGCAGGACCTGTTAGAGTAACTGACTTTACACACGTTGAGTTGAAAGAAGAGCCAGTTAGTGAAATTAAAGAAACTAAGATTCCAGATGTTACATATGAAGATATTGGTGGTTTGAAAGAGGAAGTTAAGAAAGTTAGAGAGATGATAGAGCTTCCAATGAGACATCCAGAGTTGTTTGAAAAGTTAGGAATTGAACCACCTAAGGGAGTTTTATTAGTTGGACCACCAGGAACTGGTAAGACATTATTGGCTAAAGCAGTTGCTAACGAAGCTGGAGCAAACTTCTATGTAATTAATGGTCCAGAAATAATGAGCAAATATGTTGGAGAAACAGAAGAGAATTTAAGAAAGATATTTGAAGAAGCTGAAGAGAATGCTCCAAGTATAATATTCATTGATGAAATTGACGCTATAGCCCCTAAAAGAGATGAAGCTACAGGAGAAGTTGAGAGAAGATTAGTTGCTCAGCTCTTAACCTTAATGGATGGATTGAAAGGAAGAGGACAAGTTGTTGTTATTGGAGCTACTAACAGACCAAATGCATTAGACCCAGCTTTAAGAAGACCAGGAAGATTTGATAGAGAGATTGTTATTGGAGTTCCAGATAGAGAAGGTAGAAAAGAAATCTTGCAAATACACACAAGAAACATGCCATTAGCTGAAGATGTTGATTTAGATTACTTAGCAGATGTAACACATGGATTTGTTGGGGCTGATTTAGCAGCTTTATGTAAAGAGGCAGCAATGAGGGCATTGAGAAGAGTATTGCCAAGTATTGACTTAGAGGCAGAAGAGATTCCAAAAGAAGTTTTAGATAACTTAAAAGTCACAATGGATGACTTCAAAGAGGCATTGAAGGATGTTGAGCCATCAGCAATGAGAGAGGTTTTAGTTGAAGTTCCAAATGTTAAGTGGGAAGATATCGGAGGATTAGAGGAGGTTAAGCAAGAATTAAGAGAGGCAGTAGAATGGCCTTTAAAAGCTAAGGAAGTATTTGAAAAAATAGGAGTTAGACCACCTAAGGGAGTATTGCTATTTGGACCACCAGGAACAGGTAAGACATTATTAGCTAAGGCTGTAGCTAACGAAAGTGGAGCAAACTTCATAAGCGTTAAGGGGCCAGAAATCTTCAGTAAGTGGGTAGGGGAAAGTGAAAAGGCAATAAGAGAGATATTCAGAAAAGCAAGACAGTCAGCACCATGTATAATATTCTTCGATGAGATTGATGCTATAGCACCAAAGAGAGGTAGAGATTTAAGTTCAGCAGTTACTGATAAAGTTGTCAACCAATTATTAACTGAATTGGATGGAATGGAAGAACCAAAGGATGTTGTTGTTATTGCTGCAACAAATAGACCAGATATCATTGACCCAGCTTTATTGAGACCAGGAAGATTAGATAGAGTTATATTAGTCCCAGTTCCAGATGAAAAGGCAAGATTGGATATATTCAAGATACACACAAGAGGTATGAACTTAGCCGAGGATGTCAACTTAGAAGAGTTAGCTAAGAAGACTGAAGGATACACTGGAGCTGATATAGAGGCATTGTGTAGAGAAGCAGCAATGTTAGCAGTTAGAGAGAATATAGGAAAACCATGGGGAATTGAGACAGCTTTAAGAGATTTAATCAACTACTTGCAGAGCATTTCAGGAACATTCAGAGGAGCGGCTGTAGAGTTAAACAGTGTCATTAAAGCTACAAAAGAGAGAGAATCTGCTGAAGCAGGAGAGTTTAGTGAGTTAAAGAATGCTGTTGGAAGGATAATTAATGTGTTATCACCAGCTAAGGAGAAAATTGAAGCTGTAGAGAAAGAAGTTGATAACTTCCTTGAAATTATAAACAAAGAGGACTTAAAACCATCAGAGAAAGATGAAGCTAATAAGTTAGCAAAATACTTAAAGGACATATTAGGCAAGTTAAAAGAAATGATAGACAACATCTACGAATTAGAGAACAAGTTAGGAAGCTTGTCACAGCAAGTTTCAGCTGAAGAGATTGATGAGATAATCAAAACAACACAAAATATCATACACAGATTCACAACATCATTGGATGAGCTCAAGAACATATTAAAGGATATTGAAAGCATAAGATTAAGAGTTTCAACAAAAGATGTCAAAATTAAGAAAGAACACTTCATGAAAGCTCTTGAAAAGATTAAACCATCAGTAAGTAAGGAAGACATGAGAGTTTATGAAAAGTTAGCTCAAGAATATGGAAGAGCCACATCAGTTGAAAAGAAAAAAGAAGAAGGTAGAGAAGTAATCTAAATCCCTAATCTTTCAATTTTCTTTTTTTATTTTTATTTTATAAGTTTTATAACCACAAACAATATTGTAAACCTATTTTAATGTTTGCTTATTATTATAATTTACAAGCATTTTTGAAGTGATATTTTATGTTTTTGCCAACTACTAAAGAAGAGATGGATGAATGGGGATGGGAAGAATTGGATGTTATTATTGTTACAGGAGATGCTTATGTCGACCATTATTTATTTGGAGCTTCTGTTGTTGGGAGGTATTTGGTTGAGCATGGTTATAGAGTTGGGATTATTGCACAACCAGATTGGAAAAATTTAGATGATATAAAAAGATTAGGGAAGCCGAATTACTTTTTTGCTGTAACTGCTGGGAATTTGGATAGTATGTTAGCTCACTACACACCACAAAAGAGATTAAGAGATTTTGACTCAATGTCTAATGAAGGGATAAGAAAGAGGCCAGATAGGGCTACAATTGTTTATACTAATTTAATAAAAAGGGCATTTAAAGGTATTCCTATAGCTTTAGGTGGGATTGAAGCTTCTTTGAGGAGATTTTCTCACTACGATTATTGGGACAATAAAGTTAGGAAGAGTGTTTTAATTGATTCAAAGGCAGATATTTTAATGTATGGGATGGGAGAAAAGAGCATTTTATCAATAACTAAAGCATTAGAAAGTGGAGAGAGCATAAAAGATTTAGAAATAAATGGAACTGTAATTAGAGTTAATAAAAAAAAGTTAGAGGATATAAAGGAAAGATATGAAGTTAAAGAGCTTCCATCTCATGAAGAAGTTGTGGATAGCAAAGAAAAATACGCTGAAATGCATAGGAAGTTAATGACAATGGATAAAGTTATTTATCAAAAAGTTGGAAATCAATATTTAGTTCAATTTCCACCAATTTATTTAACTGAAAAGGAAATGGATGAAATATATGAGATGCCATTTGAAAGAAAAGCTCATCCTTCTTATTCTTATGTCCCAGGAATTGTCCCAGTTCAGTTTTCAGTCGTAACACATAGAGGATGCTTTGGAGGTTGCTCTTTTTGCTCAATCCTACATCATCAAGGTAAGGTTATTCAAAATAGGAGTGAGAAAAGCATCTTAAAGGAAATTAGAAGATTATTAAATCATGAAGATTTTAAAGGAGTTATTCAAGATATTGGAGCTCCAACAGCAAATATGTATAGAATGGGATGTAAAAAAGGAATAGCTCATAAATGTCCAAAAAATTGCCTCTATCCAGAGCCATGTGAAAATTTAATCATAAACCACAAACCACTAATTAAGCTCTATAGGAAAATTAGAGATATTGTTGGAGACGAGGTTAGAGTTTATGTTAGAAGTGGGGTTAGGTATGATTTAATAATGTATGATGAAGAATATGGTGAGGAGTATATAAAAGAACTCTCTAAATATCACGTCTCTGGAAGGTTGAAAGTAGCTCCTGAACACATCTCTAAAAAAGTTTGTAGGGCAATTCAAAAACCTGATGGAAGGTTATTTAAAAAATTTTTAGAGAAATATAGAGAAATAGCTGAAAAAGTTAGAGGAATAAAAGAAGTTTTGCCATATTGGCTTATTGCCCATCCAAATTGCTCTATTAAAGAGATGATTGAGTTAGCAGAATTCATCCATAAAAATAACTGTTATTCAAGGCAAGTGCAAGTTTTCACCCCAACTCCTATGGCTCTATCAACTACAATGTATCACACTGGCATAAATCCAATAACTAACGAGAAAGTTTATGTTCCTTACACCTATAAAGAGAAAAAGATTCAAAAAGCTATCTGCTTATATAGGGAGGAGGAAAATTGGGAAAAGGCATTAGAAGGATTTAAAATGGTTGGATATAAAGGAATTATTTATAAGTGGATTGTGGAGCAGATGGAAAAGAAGAAAAAGCAGAAAAAAGATAAAAATAAAAAGAACAAAAAGTTAGTTAAAATAAAGAGAATTAAAAGATAAAAGATAAATAAAAATTTTGGGAGAAGATGAAGGTTATTAGAGATTCTATCCATAAAGACATATATTTGGATGAAAATGAATTAAAGATTGTTGATAGTGAGGAATTTCAGAGATTGAGAAATATAAAACAAACAGGTTTAACATACTTAGTTTATCCCTCTGCAAATCATACAAGGTTTGAACATTCTTTAGGAACTATGTTTATTGCCTCAAAAATAGCAGAGAAAATTAATGCAGATGTTGAGCTTACAAGAGTTTCTGCTTTATTACACGATATTGGACATCCCCCATTTTCTCACACATTGGAAATTTGCGGATACAGCCATGAAGCTTTTGGCAGAAAGAAAATTAAATACATGGATTTGGATAATTTTTCAAAAAATGAGATAATTAAAACTTTAAGTAGGAAAAATTTAGAAGGGAAGATAATTTCTGGAGATGTTGATGCCGATAGAATGGATTATTTGTTGAGAGATAGCTACCACACAGGAACTGCCTATGGAATGATTGATTTACCAAGAATTTTAAGGAGTATAACAACCTTCGAAAGTTTTGGGAAAATTAAAATTGGAATATTAAAGAAAGGAATTCAGGCAATTGAATCGTTATTGGTAGCGAGACATCAAATGTATTCAGCTGTTTATATGCATCCAACAGTTAGAATAGCAGATACGATGATGAAGAGGGCAGTGATAAAAGAAATAAAAGATAGAAATTTAAATATAAAAGATTTGGCTGATATGGATGATATTGCGTTAGTTTCATTTTTAAGAAACTCTAACAACTATTTGATGGAAAGAATAGACAGAAGAAATCTTTATAAAAATCTCATAACATACAGCTATTTTGATTTAAATCCAATAGAAAAATGGATTTTTGTTAATTTAGATGAAAAACAAATATTATCATTGGAAAGTAGGTTTTATGAAGAATTTGGATGCGATATATTTATTGACATCTATCCAATTCCTAAAATGGAAGAGCATAACGTCTATATAATCTCAGATGAAGGTGTTAAGAGATTAGATGAAGTTTCCCCATTAGCTCAGAGCTTAAAACCATCTGAGATGAGGTTGTGGAACATCTCAATATATGCACCAAAAGAAAAAATTAAAAAGCTTAAAGAGAACAATATAAAGGATAGGATAAATAAAATCTTAAAAGAGTTAGATATGAAGGTTGAGAGTAAGTTAATTGATATTTTGAAAGAGCATGAAACAATAATTGGGAAAGGAAAGTTTTTAGAGATTGCTAAAGAACATGGCATTTCACCAAAAGAGTTTTACAATGAATTGCATAAATTAATATTCTGTGGTTTGATAAAAGAAAAATTCTCTAAAAGAAAATATATTTACACCCTAAACAATTTTGTGAAGTTATAAAATAATTAAAAGCATGCTTTTACATAGTTATTCAATATTTTGAAAAATAAGAAAAGCTGTTAAGAGTAGGTAATAACTAACCTAAATAATAAATATCATGATACAGATAATAATTAGGTAATAATTTAACGATAATAAATTTTATTTTATTATTCATAAATGAGTGGTTCTTATGAAAACTAATGATAAAAACAATTTATGGAAGAAATATTTAGAAGTTGTTGGAAAAAAAGATTATGAAAAGGCCATTTCTATACTGGATGAACTTTTAGAGATTAAAAAACTCCAGATTTTTATGTAAGAAAAGCAAGATTATTAAAATCATTAGGAAAGTATGACGAGGCATTAGAATGTTTGGATAAGGCATTAAAATTAAAACCAGACTATAGTAGAGCATATTTTTTAAAAGGAGTTTTATTAATGAGTTTAGGTAGATTAAAAGAATCAAAAGAAGTATTTTTGAAATTATTAGAGTTAGATAAACAGGAATCTAATATAGGTGCTAAATGTATAACCGCTACCATATTAATGAGACTTGGAGAGTTTGATGAAGCGTTAAAAATCCTTGAGACTATGTTCGAAGATTATCCAAACTCAGCTATTGCTTGGGCTGAAAAAGGAGAAATACTATATAGTGAAGGAAAACTCAAGGAAGCGTTAGAATGTTTTGAGAAAGCTTTAGAAGTGAACCCTAAAGATTATCTTTCTTTACTATATAAAGGAGAAATATTATTTGAACTTGGAAAGTTTAGGGAGGCATTAGAATGCTTTAAAAAGATAATTAAGAAAAATGAAAAAGATATTCGTGCATTACTGCATGTTATACAAATTTTAATTTTCCTTGGAAGAATAACCGAGGCCAAAGAATACATCGAAAAAGCATTAAAATTAAACCCTAATAGCTCATTACTTTACGTTTATTATGGGGTTGTTCTAAACAAATTAGGGAAATATGAAAAGGCGGTAGAGTGGTTTGATAAAGTATTAGAAATTAGTCCTAATAATGTATATGCTTGGCATGGTAAAGCAGTGGCTCTTGAAAAATTAGGAAAAATTGAGGATGCTTTAGAATGTTATAAGAGAGCATTTGGACTCTTTGAATAAAATCTGTTTTCATATAAGGTCAAGCTTCCAAATGACTACAGTCATTGAATATTCAATAGGACTTTCGCAGTTTATATTATTAATTTTAGAACTTAGACATCCGAAGGATGTCAATGTGCAATAAATCATTTTATTCCTGCGAAAGTCCTATTCAAATTATTTTACTTCAATCCTAAAAATCCTCTACCAATTAAATGAGATATTCTCAAACACTCTGGAATTTTACTTTTAAGCTTTGTTTTTTTAATGATATTCTCAACAAAATCTCTATTAGTCCCAACATACTGAATATAAATATTGTCCATTCTTTCTGGTTCTGGAAAGCTGTTTATAAGCTTTATCCTTTCATCTGCATCATCAAAGTATTTTTTAAGGGCTGAAAACATCTTCTCTTTATTTGGATACTTATCAATAACAACGATAACTGGTTTTTTTGTCTCTCTATTTATTTCCCATAAATCAGCTATATTAAATCCCCCAAAAGTTATTCCAGATAAAAAAATTGCTTTTATTTTTTTATAATGCTTTTCTTTAATGATATCTATTATCTTCTCTGTAACATCCATTCCATCCTTCTTAAATTTTCTAAAATAAATGCCATCTATTATTCTATTCCCTCTCATGTATGTGCCTATCAAAATACACTCTTTATCTGTTCTATTAAAGGGGGCATCATCAAAACCTATAACCTCTATTTCATCTTTCATAGACACCACAAATTTTAAATATATCTCCTTATATTCATTATGAAGTTCTTACATATTTAAGTGAGAGTATGGCTAAAAAATGTTTTTGCATAAGTGGGAAAATATTGGCTTTAAATTTGTTTGGAAAAAGATACTCTAAAAAAATCATAAAAAAGAGAGATTTAAAAAAATATAAGCTATATCTTCATCCAGCAGTGGCTGTTGATGGAATTATAGAGAAAGACAATAAAATTCTATTAATAAAAAGAAAAAACAATCCATTTAAGGGATGTTTTGCCCTTCCAGGGGGCTTTGTAGAATGTGGAGAGACGGTTGAAGAGGCAGTTGTTAGAGAAATTAGAGAAGAAACTGGTTTAATAACAAAGGTAAAAAGCTTATTAGGTGTTTATTCCTCCCCAGATAGAGACCCGAGAGGGCATGTTATCTCAATTGTATTTGTCTTAGATGTTGTTGGAGGTAAATTGAAAGCAGGAGATGATGCAAAAGAGGCAGAGTTTTTTGATTTAAATAATCTCCCCAAATTAGCTTTTGACCATAAAAAAATAATTGAAGATTACATGAGGTGGAAGAATGGTTAAGTTTTGCCCAAAATGCAATAACTTAATGCTACCAAAGGATGGAAAATTGAGATGTGTTGTCTGTGGTTATGAAGAAGAGACAACAGCTGAAGGAAGCAAAGAGTATGAATACAAAGAACACTTAGAGAACAAGAAGGAAAAAATTACTGTTATTGAAAGTGAGGGCTTAGAAACATTACCAACAACAAGAGTTGAATGTCCAAAGTGTGGGCATAACGAAGCTTACTGGTGGCTACAACAGACAAGATGTGCTGATGAACCAGAAACAAGATTCTACAAGTGTAAGAAATGTGGGCATACATGGAGAGAGTATGATTAATTTATTTTCTACTCAATTTTCTTCTCAGTGCTATGTATAAATTAGCTGTTGTAATCATCATAAAAATGCTGTATAAACAAAATATTATCGTCTCTAACAATGAAGATTTTCCATTTCCTATGTAGAATTTAGCTCCTAAGACGTCTTTTAAGTATTTTATATACATCAATAAAAACTCTGGAATTTTATTTGAAATCTGAGCATTAATAAAAGAGTTTAAGTAATGAGAGAGTGTTAAAATCAGTGGAGTAGTAATTATTAACCCAAACATAAAAATTATTGGCTTTTTTATTGATTCTCCATAATCTGATAAAAATCCATAAAACCAAATAGCAAATCTTTCAAAGTCATTTTTAGAAAATTCTTTTATTAGTTCCATCTCCA
Organism: Methanocaldococcus bathoardescens; assembly: GCF_000739065.1. Taxonomy (GTDB): domain Archaea; phylum AGJL01; class Methanococci; order Methanococcales; family Methanocaldococcaceae; genus Methanocaldococcus; species Methanocaldococcus bathoardescens. The sequence goes on from NZ_CP009149.1 coordinate 705,892, forward strand.
TTTTGTATAAATCAGAAGCCTCAATGTATGTTCTGTTATTTTCAATGGATATTCTTAGGTTTCTGTATTCTGCAAGGACTGATTTATAATCTAAATCGCTTATTAGGATTTCATAAGCAAATTTATATATCCCTTCAGTATTTTCTTTTAGTTTTAAAAGTTTATGGCTTAAAATCTCTTCTTTTTTAATATTGCATAGTATCATTACCTCCCTAACATCTGTTTTTAAAAAAGATGTTTTTGATAATGGGAAGTTTTCTATTTTTGTGTGTTTGTTTAGAAATTGTGTATTGAAGAATATTGCTAAACATTCTTTATTTTCTTCGTCTTCTTTATCTTCTTTCTTTTTAAATAATGCTAAATCTTCAAATATACAATATTCAAAGGATAATAAGTTAAAAGAAATATTTGTAAAATCTGCACGAGATTTAAAGGTTGAATTATAAAATCTTGCTATATTAAATGTTGAATTGAGAAAAACAGCTTCTTTTTCAAAAGTAGCTTCTCTAAAATCAGTCTTTCCATTGAAAGTAGTCTCTATAAAATTAGTCTCTCCATTAAAAGTAACTCCTTCAAAATTGACTTTTCCCTTAAAAGTAGCTCCCCAAAAATTAGTCTCTTCATTAAAAGTAGCTTTTCTAAAATCAGTCCTCTCAAAAGTGGCCCCTCCAAAATTAACTTCTCCATTAAAAGTAGCTCCTCCAAAATAAGCCTCTTCATTAAAAGTAACTCTTCTAAAATAAGTCTCTTTATTAAAAGTAACTTCTCCAAAATCAGCTAATTTCCTAAACTCTGCTATTATTTCAATTTCAAAATCTATTATGTAGTTGTGCATTCTAAACTCGCCATTAAATTTAACGTTAGAAATATATACATCCACATCTATAATTATCTTACTCAATAATCCACTTCTTTCTTCAATCAATTCTTCTAACCTCTTTTTATCCTTAATTTTCTTTTTAATCTTCTTATAAATATCCAAAATATCAACATCTCCCTCAACAATACAATTTTCTAATCTAAAATCCTTCCTTTCTTTTAAACATTCAACAAATTTATCAATAAACTCTTTATTTGTTATAACCCTCTTTTTCATAATCCCACATTTCATTATTAAAATAGACAAATCATAAAAATATATATTGACAAGATAATTATTATATCCTACAACAATTCTAATGGTGAGTTTTGATGTCAGTAAAAGTATTGATAAATGGGTATGGGTCAATTGGTAAAAGAGTAGCTGATGCAGTTTCAATACAGGATGATATGGAAGTTATAGGAGTTACAAAGACAAAACCTGATTTTGAAGCAAGATTGGCTGTTGAGAAAGGATACAAGTTATTTGTAGCAATTCCAGATAAAGAGAGAGTTAAATCATTTGAAGATGCTGGAATTCCAGTAGAAGGGACTATATTGGACATTATAGAAGAGGCAGATATTGTTGTTGATGGTGCCCCAAAAAAGATTGGAAAGCAAAACTTAGAAAATATCTACAAACCACACAAAGTTAAAGCTATACTTCAAGGAGGAGAAAAAGCAAAAGATGTTGAAGACAACTTCAACGCACTCTGGAGCTACAACAGATGTTATGGAAAAGATTATGTAAGAGTAGTTTCATGTAACACAACAGGTTTATGTAGAATATTATATGCAATAAATTCAGTTGCTGATATTAAGAAGGCAAGAGTAGTTTTAGTTAGAAGAGCAGCTGACCCAAATGATGACAAAACAGGACCTATAAATGCCATAACACCAAACCCAGTTACAGTTCCTTCCCATCACGGTCCTGATGTTGTCTCAGTTATTCCAGAATTTGAAGGAAAAATTTTAACTTCAGCTGTTATAGTTCCAACAACATTAATGCACCAACATACTTTGATGGTAGAGGTTGAAGGAAATATTAGCAGAGATGATGTATTAGATGCTATCAAAAAAACCCCGAGAATCATAACTGTTAAAGCAGAAGAAGGGTTTACTTCAACAGCTAAGATAATAGAATATGGAAGAGATTTAGGAAGATTGAGATATGACATAAACGAGCTCGTTGTTTGGGAAGAGAGTGTTAATGTTTTAGAAAATGAGATATTCTTAATGCAAGCAGTCCATCAAGAAAGTATAGTTGTTCCTGAAAATATTGACTGTATAAGAGCTATGCTTCAAATGGAAGATGATAACTTCAAATCAATTAAAAAGACAAATAAAGCTATGGGAATTCAGTAAAATTCTAAATATCTCTTTTTCTTTTTTATTTTCATAATGTTAATTTGTTATTTTAAATCTTTAAATTTATATTAATACAAAAAATTTTAATAATTATAAAATAACTTTTACTTATTGGAAGGAACGAATCATTTTCATACTGCTAACCGAAAATCTTATATATTATAATACTAATCTAAATTGTAGTATTAAAAGGTGGTATTATGGATGATATAGATAAGAAGGCTATAAGCTTATTAATGGACGCCACCTTAATGAGTGAAGATGAAATTGAGAGAACTCTAAAAATATTAAGAAACATGGCCAGAATTAAAAAAAGAAAGGAAAAAAACTTAAAATCAATAAAGGATGTTTTAGATTACTGGGCTTGTCAAGCTTATGAATATTCAATGAAAGCTTAGCTATTTTTATTTAATATTTATCACAATTTAAATCTGCTTTTAAGAATTTTTACTTTTTTAAAGATTAAGTTATAAAATTGAAAGCAAAATTAAGATAAAAACCCCAATTATCCCTCCAATTGCTATTATTAATAAGTTTATTAAATTTAAATCAATATGCACAATTCCAAGGAAATTTAAAATTCCTACCAAAATTAAACCGATTATTGTATTCACAGCCAAATATCTCAGTATTTTATAAGTTAGTTTAAAAAATAAAATTCCTACTGCAATTATTAATATCAATAAAATTAGATGTTCCAAACCCATAAATATCCACCTCATAAATAATAATTTATTATTAACTTAAATAAAAACCTTTTGTGTGATTAGTAATGATTAAAATTGTATATATTACAAAGAGGGGAAAAGAAGTAGCTAAACAGATTAAAGAAGTTTTAGATTACTATTTTTATGATAATAAAGTAGAGCATATAAAAGATTTTAAAATAGAGAAAAATGAGGATGGCTTTATATTCATAATGGCTACTGGCATAGTTTTAAGGAAGTTTTTAGATAAAATTAAAAATGATAAATTTAAAGACCCATTTGTTATTATCTGCAATGAAAATAAAGAACTCATCCCCTTATTATCAAACCATTTAGGTGGAGGAAATTATTTTTCTAAACTAATAGCTAACAATATAAATGGAAGAGTTATTTTTACAACTGCAACTGATGTAAATAGAAAAATAGGGATTGATGAGCTCTCTAAATTACTATTTTTAGAAACTCCTAAAAGAAAAGATATATTGGAGATAAATAAGAAAATTTTAGAGGAAGACATTAGCTTAACAATCCCAAAACATTGGAAAATAAAAAAATTGAACGGCTATAAAATTAATTACCACGATAGTTATGAAGTTATCGTTAATGATTCCATAAGATTAAAACCTTTAAGAATAGGAGTTGGTTTAGGAGCAAGAAAAGGAATTGAGAAATATAAAGTGTTTTGGGTAGTTAAAAAAGCTTTATTTTTGAGAAACATTCCAGTTTGGAGAGTTGATGCATTTGCTACAGTAGAGGATAAAAGAAATGAGATAGGAATTTTAGAGACAGTGAATAAATTTAAAAAACCATTGTTTATTTTTGAAAGAGAGGAAATTAATGAAGTTTATAAAAAAATAAATTTAGAAAAGTCAGAATTTGTATATAAACATATAGGGGTTTATGGTGTTTCAGAACCTACATCAATATTAGCTGTCAAAAAACTAACAAATAAGAGCTTTGACAATATTAATTTACTATTAAAAAAGTTTAAAAGAAATGGTGTAACTGTGGCAATATCTATTGAGCGATAACTTTCTGTTCTTCTTTTTCCTCTCCATATAATATTTTTGCTATCTGTTTTAGTGTTTCAATACCCTTTGCTTCAGTTCTTAAAAGTGGAACATAAGCAATAACTTTATCTCCAAATTTCTCTTTAATCATTTCTAATCTCTTTAACTGCAATTCTCTTCTTGCTCTACAGAAATCACACTGAACATCTTCTGGAATGAGCTGATTTACAATAACTGCATCAATTGGAATTCCGTACTTTTGGAGAGCTTTCATTGCCCTCTCACTCTCTAAGATACTCATCTCTTCTGGAATAACTACCAACCTAAATGCAGTTCTTTCAGGGTCTGATAAGATGTTTCTTGCTCTAACTATTCTTTCTTTCATCTTCTCCAATTCTTCTAACATCTTATCATAGTCAATATCTTCATCTTTCCCTCCAAATGGTAATAACTTCTTCATCATCTTCATAAATCCGCTCATTTGCTTCCTCAACTTAATAAGCTTTGTCATATACTTATCCATAACCTCTGGCATTCCCAAAAACCTTAAGGTGTGTCCAGTTGGAGCAGTATCAAATATAACTACATCAAACTCATTGCTATCCATATATTTTAAGAATACATCAAAAGCAGCACTTTCATCAGTTCCTGGAGAAAGAGCAGCCATTTCTAATTGGTCTTCTAACATCTCTCCCAAGAATGGGTTTTCTTCTATTTGTGCTTTTAATTTTTCTTTATATTCTTCCATTGCCTTTTGTGGGTCTATCTCAACAACATACAAGTTATCAAAGCCTTTAACCTTTGTTGGTTCATGCCCAAACTCCTGCTCAAATATGTCCCTCAATGAGTGGGCAGGGTCTGTAGAGACAATAACAACCTTCAACCCTTTTTCAGCCAAATAAACTCCTGTTGCAGCACTCATTGTTGTTTTTCCAACTCCTCCCTTACCTCCAAACATAATGTATTTGGTTCCATCCTTCTTTTCCAATTTTTTCTCAGTAATTCCTCTTAATGAATTTATGGAGTTCTTTATTTTTGATAACATTTAATCTCACCTTAATTATTATAATGATTTTAATCTTGTTATTAATTCATCAACATCGACCAGAGTATTTATGCACCCATCCCTTAATAAAGGTTGTCCTTGTGAAGGAATACCTTTTCTTGATAACATGTTCATTCCATAAAATAAATCTCTATTGCATGCAACACCAAAAACTGCCTCTGGCTTCTCTTCCTTTAAAATTCTCTTTAAAAATGTAGAGCCAGGGACTATATAAACTTTATAACCATTTTCTTCAGCAACTTTTATAATATCCCCTATTTTACATCTATTGCAGAATATACACTCAACACCCTTTGGTGTTAATTTGGCTGGGCATTTTGTATTTCTAAGACAATGGGGCAATATCAAAACCCTCTTTTTAGTTTTTTTAAATTTGTCCTCATAATATTTGTTGTAAAACTCTATCCCTACTCTATAAAATGTATCTTCAGTTCCTATGAGGAGGAATATCTTTAATAGTATTGAGTAAAAATTGTCCATTAAAAATAAAGCCAAATTTGGAAATATTAATTTATTCTTTTTTAATAATACATAGCCGATAATTAAAATTAAGACGAAGGATATAAATGCTAATGCAAATATTGTTATTGTTATTATCCCTATAATTTGTAAAAATCCTTCTACACTCAAAATATCTTCCCCCTCTAAGCTTTCAAAAAATTAAAAAATTACAAGAAGGTTGATAGCATGATAACCTTATGTAACGAATTTGCTGAGTATAAATGCAACGACGTAGCAATAGTTGTTGATGTTTTGAGAGCTTCCACAACAATAACAACGCTCTTATCATTTATTGATGAAGTATATATAACCACCTCAACATCTAAAGAAGAAAATGCAATATATATTGGAGAGAGAAAAGGTAAAAAAATAGAGAACTTTGACTTTGGAAATTCCCCAACTGAGATTTTAGCAAATAAAGATATTATAAAGGAAAGATATGAGAATGGAGAAAAAGTAGTTTTAACAACCACCAATGGGACGAGAGTTTTAAAAAACTTAGAGGCAGAGCATATTTTTATAGGAGCTATAGTTAATGCAAAGTATGTTGCTGAAGCTGTTAAAGAGTTTGAAAATATAAGCTTAGTCCCATGCCACAGAGAGAATAACTTTGCAATAGATGACTTTATTGGATGTGGAATTATAGCTAAATATCTCAACGGAGATTTTGATGAATTCATTAAAGCCGCAATAGAATTAACTAAACATGATTGGATGTCTTTGATTTTGAATTCTTCATCTGCAGAGAATTTAAAAAATCTTGGATATGAAAGAGATGTTACTTTTGCATTATTGGAAAATAGCATAGATGCTGTTGGTATTTATAAAAAAGAAGAAAGTAAAGTTGTTAGATTTAAATAATTAATTTGTGATAACATGAGGATTGATATAAACAGGATAGAAAATGAAGAGGAAATCAAATTACTCAAAGAATTAAAATGGAACGGATTTGTTTTTTACCAGTACGATGACGAGTTTGATAAGGATAAATATGAGGAAGTTAAAGTTATTGGTGAGAATTACAAATTAAAGGTATATTCTGGAGTTAAAATAAAGGCAGAGAGTCCTAAAGAACTAAGAAACAAGGTAAAAAAGTTTAGAGATAAATGTCATATAATATTAGTTGAAGGAGGTATTTTAAAAATAAATAGAGCCGCTGTAGAAATGCACGATGTAGATATTTTATCAACTCCTGAACTTGGAAGAAAAGATAGTGGTATAGACCATGTATTGGCAAGATTAGCATCAAATCACAGAGTGGCTATTGAGATAAATCTCAAAAATCTACTAAACAAAGATGGATATGAAAGAGCAAGAACATTGATATTTTTTAGAAATAACTTAAAATTAGCAAAAAAGTTTGATGTGCCTGTTGTTATATGCACTGATGCTGAAAATAAATACCAAATTAAAAACCCCTACGACTTGAGAGCTTTTTTAAATACGTTAATTGAGCCAATATATGCAAAAAAAATTATGGAAACTGCATATAAGATATGTGATTTTAGAGATTATTTGATGAGAGATAATGTTGTTAGATATGGAGTTGAGATTATAAAAGATGAAGAATAGGCTTATTTGTTGGTATTTAAGATTTTTAGTTTTCATTGCTTTCTAATTTTTTAATAACGCTTTCAAAAAATTTTTTGTGATTTTCTGTAGGTAATTGAAACGTTATGCCATTATATTCATTATTATTCTGAAAATTTATTAAAAGTTCTGAATCTTTAATTGTGATATAATACCCTTTGCTTTTTAAATGCTTTAACAATGAAACTAATATATCGGTCATTTTCTCAATTTCAAAATTTAATATTATATTGTTTAATGTATCTTTCTGATTTAACTGAGAAATGACATACTTTATAAAAGAAACTGTAATTTCATATAAATCATTGGCATTTAATTTAAGATTTTCAATGTCATTTTCTGAAATTTCGGTTAATATTTGTGGATATTTCTTTAGAACTTCTGCAACTTTTTTAATTAATGATTCTCCTCCAAAATAAAGCCTTTCATCATAAGAAAGTTTTATTGCAATTTTTATTATCCCAGGAACTGAAGTATTTTTATCCAATATTTCTGATAGATTGTTATAAATGGTTTCCAAAACTCTGGCACAATCTTTGTTTTTATCTAACTTTATCATTTCATCTGCATTAATTGGTTTAAATGAAATTAATCTATCAAGAGCATTATTAATAACCGTTATTTGCAATTCAAAATAATTACTTTCAGGAGATATTTTCTCCATTTCTTCAAGAATTTCTAAAAAATATGTAAATGCAGGATATAAAAAGAAATAATTGTTTATTAAAACATCAGCTAAGTTTTTAAAAATGCTATTAATATTAATAACCAATCTACGGTCATTTTTACATATATCTTTTAAAGGTGTTATTACTGAATCCTTTAGCACATATTCAAAAAGATATTCAAAAAATGAGCCTATAATATCTTTTTGTTCCCATGTCCATAATCTCCACCATTGGGGATTTCCATATTCTGCGTATCTGATGGCTTTTGAAATTTCCCAAGTAACGGCAGGAACATAAATCCATAAAGTTGGGTCTCTTAAAGAAATTTTAAATAAATCAAATAGCGAGTTGAGATACATAGAGACTTGCCATGGACTGCCCCTACTATTTTTTAAAACTCTTGCAAGAGCTTTTCCATTTTCAGAATATATTTTAGTAATAGTATCGATTGATAATACAAATAGCTCCTTTATATTAGAAAAGAGATAATATATAAGTAAAACTGTAGTTATAAACCACATTGGTGTAAGAATAGCGAGAACCTGTAAAGATATTGTATTCGAGTCTATAAAATGCATTAAAAATGTAATAGATGTAATCACAAAAACTATAAGGAAAATTACTTGTAAATATTCTTCCAAAATGCTTTTGGCATATTCTTTATAGGAACTTTGAACATGAACTACGCCGATTGAAATTAAAATTGCAGTAATAGTTATCACTATTTGAAAAGTCATATCATTAATTTTTATTAATTCTTCCCAAGATATTTTAATTCCAATAATTTTTTGATGACCACAACCAAAATAGAAGAACAAAATCAATTTCCAATACAAATATTATCCAATATCTCTTACAGTATCTTTTAAAAATTTCAAATTTACTCATAGTATCCCGCTATTCTTAACATAAAATAAAAAAGTAAAGTTAAAATAATTATTGACTAATATCTAGGCCCTCTAAATTGTTTAACTGTTTTAACATCTCTTCTTTTGCTATTGCAGAGACATCTATTTCTTGTTGGATATCTATTGGAATATTTACTGTTGTTATGAATAAATTAACCGAGATATTTCCTTTAATCTCAATAGGTATTTTTGTGCTTTTACCTTTTACAGCAACTTCAATAAGTTTTTTATTGGATATAGTTACTGGCAAAGTAAAGGAGCTATTTCCAGAGGTTATTTTAATATTACTCTGCTCCCCATGACCTAAATATATCTTATCTCCATCAACTAAAGCATAAATATCGAATGAGATTTTATCTATTGTTATTCCAATAGGATTTGGATTATCAACCAACACTTGAATCTCTATCTTTGTGTTATCTTCATCTAATTTCTGGACTTTTTGTCCAATAACTTCAATTTTTGGTTGCTCTAAACATCCTGAAAAGCTAACTGTTATAGCAACTGCAAAAACTAAGAGAAGAAGTTTTTTGATATCTTTCATACTATCACCATTTAGTTTATTTTACTGAAAAAAGATATTAATAACTTTCTATAATACGTTAAGTTATTAACAAATTAAAAAAGGTTGAAAGTTTGAGAGAGATTTATAGACAGACAATCCATTTAATTGCTGGGATTTTAATAGCTTTTTCAGTGTTGATATTTAAAAAACTTCTAATAATTCCGTTAATTATTAGTATAGTTGTTGGTATTGGATTATATTTTTTATGTAAGAAATATTACATCCCGATAATCTCAGATTTGTTGAATCTCTGCAAAAGAGAAAAAGAAGATGGGAAAGGGGCAATATACTTTGCCTTTGGTATGTTGTTATCTTTAATCTTAATTGATGATATAAACGCAATATTTTTTGGTATCTTAGTATTTGCTGTTGGGGATGCATTAGCTACCATTGTAGGAATTAGAGGAAAAATAAAGATAAATTATTTTGGAAAGACAATTGAAGGATTTTTGGCATTTTTTATCTCTACCTCATTAATTTTATATCAATTTTATGGAATTTATGGGATTTTTGTAGCTTTAATCTCTGCTTTTGTTGAATTTATAAGCAAAAAGATAAAGATAGATGATAATTTATATCTACCTTTTATTGTGGCATTTATTCTAAGTATTTACCCATATAAACCCCAACTCTCTCATATCCCAACTTTCTGTAGTATTCTCTAACTCCAATACCACTTGTCACCAAAATTTTCTTCTTTCCAAATTCTTCTTTAGCTATCCTTTCAGCTTCTTCTAAAAGCTTCCTACCATAACCCTTATGTTGCCAAGTTATTTCCTTTAAATCCTTAGTTAATGGTTTTTCTTGCCCGCAGACATGCAACTGCCTAACTAACATTGTGTTATCATCAATCTCTTTTCTAAATGGTTTATATGGCTCTCTTAATCTTAAAAATGCAATTAATATATCATTTTTTACATCTTCATAGGATAAGAATATCTCAGTTCCACCACTTGCCTCATACTCTTCTCTACATAGTTTTATATGCTCTATCTCTGGCATTATTCCTTTTTTATACATAACATGCCCAACTTCTCTGCATCTTATACATTTACACTTAATTCCATGCTTTTCCATATACTTATAAACTAATTCTCCCAAATTACTCTTCTTAACTCCATCAACTATTACAGTTGCTGGAATATCTCTCTGAATTCTTGAAGTCCTAACCCATTTTGGCATTATTGATTTTGCATAGCTAATTATCTCTATCGCTTCTTCTTCTCTGTATGGCTGATATTCTCCTCTCTTCCACATCTCATAAAGCTCTGTTCCTTCAACAACCAAGCATGGATAGATTTTAACCATATCCGGCATAAAATCTGGATTGCTAAATATCTCCCTAAACATCTTTTTATCCATTTCCATATCAGAGCCAGGCATTCCCGGCATTAAATGATAAGATACTTTTAAACCACTATCTTTTAATAGTTGAGTCGCCTTTATAGTGTCTTCAACACTATGCCCTCTCTTACAAAACTCTAAAATCTCATTATATATTGTTTGAACCCCCAACTCCACTCTTGTAGCTCCCAACTTTAACATTTGATTTATCTCTTTTTCTCCACAATAGTCAGGTCTTGTTTCTATACAGAGAGCTACACATCTATGTTCTGCTGTTTCATTAATCTTTTGTGCCTCTTCCAAACTACTTGCATCAACACCGTTCATAGCATCTAAGCATCTCTTAATAAACCAATCTTGATAAGCTATTTCCCTTGCTGGAAATGTTCCTCCCATTATAATAAGCTCTATTTTATTTGTTGGATGCCCTACCTTTTCCAACTGCTCAATCCTTGCCTTTGTTTGTAGATAAGGGTCGAAGTTAAACATTAAACCTCTCATAGTAGCTGGTTCTCTTCCAGTATAGCTTTGAGGAACATCCCCAAATACACTCCCAACCCCTCCAGGACAAAACATACACTTTCCATGAGGACATTTTTCTGGGGATGTCATCACTGCTACAACAGCAACACCAGAGATAGTTCTAACTGGCTTTTTTCTTAATATTGGAATTAACACTTTTTTTTCTTCTTCAGTAGCATACTGCAAAATTTCAGAGTTTGATGGATGCCCAATACCAATTCTATGTATTCTTAAACACTCCGCTTTAATCTGCTCTATTCTCTTTTTTGAAAGCTCTTTTCCTTTGTTATATTCATCCAAAATTCTCTCAATGATACATCTCATTAACTTTGTCTTTTCATCCATGATAATCACCAATAAACTTTAAACTTACATATATAAATATATTCATAAAAATGATTTATATAATTTATTCGTCAATGATTATAATGTTATTGCATAATTGTAGTATTTAGTTTAATAAAGTAGTGGTGATTAAATGCTGACTCATGTTGATGATAAAGGAGTTAAGATGGTTGATATCTCTAAAAAAGAAGATGTTGAGAGGTTTTGCATTGCTGAGGGATATATAAAATTAAAACCAGAGACAATTAAATTGATAAAAGAGCAGAAAATTAAAAAGGGAAATGTTTTAACAACTGCCCAAATAGCTGGAATCTTGGCAGTGAAAAAAACTTATGAACTAATCCCAATGTGCCACCCTATCCCAATAACTTCAGTAAATATTAACTTTGAGATATTTGAAGATAAAATAAAGGCAATTTGTTCAGTAAAAACTACCTATAAGACAGGAATTGAAATGGAAGCTTTAACTGGTGTTTCTATAGCATTATTGACAATTTGGGATATGGTTAAAAGTGCTGAGAAAGATGAATATGGGCAGTATAAAACTGCTGAGATTTTTGGAATTAGAGTTGTTGAAAAAGTAAAGAAACCTTAAATAAGTTTATTTTAGGGGATTGTAATGATTGATTCTAACTTTGACATTGTTCTTTGGGTAAGAATGATTAAAGAAGGTATTGAAAAGAAAAATTTAAACCCTTGGGATGTTAATATTGCTGAAATCGCAGATTACTATATACAAAAAATCAGAGAGCTTAAAAAGTTTGATATTAGGTTGTCTGCCGATGTTATTCTTGTTGCTGGTATATTGTTGAGGATGAAATCTGAAGCATTGTATGATGAATGCAAAGTTGAAGAAGATGAAGATGATTATGATTACTATGATGACTATTATGATTACGATGATGTAGTAGATGATAAACCTAAGAAAAATAGAAAAGAAAAAAAAGAAAATAAGGACAAAAAAAGTAAAAAGCCAGTTACTGTTGATGAATTAATTAAAACCATTGAGAAAGAGTTAAATAAAGTAAAAAAGTCGAGAAAGAAGAGAGAGAGGAAGATAAATGAAGTTGAAGAGATTATAGAAGAGCTTATAGAAGAGGAAGATATTTCAGATATAATAGCAGAGCTCTTAGAAGATTTAATGAAAGAAGGTATTATAATTTATCAGGAAAGGTTTAAAACAAAGGAAGAGAGGGTTAGATATTTCATCCCATCTTTATACTTAGCTAATGATGGAAAGGCAGAGCTAATCCAAGAAAAATTATTTGGGGAATTAATCATTAAACTTAAATCTTTTTAAATCATTTATTATTATAGTTTTTTGCAAAATATCTTAGAATGAATAAGGAAGATATGAAGCTTTATATTATAAAGCTTCAAATATGTTTTTTAATTTTAATAGGTTTTGCAAAAAACTATACATTCAACTCATTCATCAGGAATTTTAGCCCTTTCAAAATGCTCTTTTCCTTTAATTAAGCTCATTGTTGCATCTATCCCTACTTTTGCTGTTAATTTATTTTTTAAATCACTTGAAGGGTCTAAAGAAGAACCTTTAGCCCCAGGGATTATAATAATATCCTTATCCCCCTGCACCCTTGTAGCTATTGCATACTCAACATCATTTATATCAAATATATTAATGTCTTCATCAACAACTACCACATGTTTTAAACTTGGATGAGAAGCGAAAGCTGCTAATATAGCATTTTTTCCATCCCCTTCTGTTCTTTTTTGTATTTGCACTACTGCATGAAGCCAGCAACAACCCCCTTCAGTTAAAACAACATTTTTTACTGTTGGGACTGTATTTCTTACTCCTTTTAAAATTCTCGGCTCTTGGGGCATTCCCATCAATGTCTTATGCTCAATTCCTCCTGGCAATAAAGCATGGAATATTGGCTTTTCCTTTCTATATAATTTTTCAATTTTAATTATTGGCTGTTTTCTAACAATATCGTAAGTTCCAGTTATATCTACAAAAGGCCCCTCATCATCCATTTCTGGTAGAATTTTACCTTCAATAATAAACTCTGCCTCTGGGACTAATAAACCATTATCTAACTCAAAAACCTCTAATTCCCCACCTAATAAAGCAGCTGCAAATTTAAGTTCATCAAATGTTATATCAGCAGAGGTAGAACCAGCTAACAAAACAGCTGGATGAACCCCTATGATTATAGCCACATCTAAATAACCTCTCTCATTTATAGCTTTATTGTATAAAAAGTGTAAATGTCTTTGCTCAACCATTCTTATAACTAAATAATCATCTTTAACCAAAATCCTATGAATTGATAAGTTATAACCATAATCTTTATCATTTACAACAACAACTCCACTTGTTATATAAGCTCCTGCATCTTTTTCATAGTATATTGGAATTGGCCAGTCTTTAATTTTCTCTGGACTTTCAACAATATATTTTTCTCTCAATTTATTGTTTATCTTTAATTTCCCTTCTTTCTCTTTTTCCATTGCATTAAGCATAAAGAATATAAAATCCTCTTTCTTCACATTAAAAATCTTTGAGAGAGTTTCTCTACTGCAGAGATTACCAACAACTTCAAAACCATTTACATCTTTTATATACACAGGTTTTCCATCACATTTCTTTAATATTCTTGAAACACCAAACTTCTTGTCAGCTTTCTCTATTATAATGGGGTTAAGCTTATTAATAATCTCTCTCATAATCTCACCAAAATTTTATATATTTCTTAATTTTATTATTAATCTTAAGTTTTAAATTTCTTCTTTAATATTTAAAGTGATAACATGCACAAAGAACAGTTAATGAAACTTCATCAATTTTTTGTTTATGTTGTAAAAGAAATTATAAATGATGATTTTGAAAATACAAATAATGAATGCAAAAAATTACTTGAAATTTATGAAATGTTAGACATTCGCCCCCATCACATTCATCGACTTAAAAGTGAACAAAAAGCTGCTATATTACTATTATCTGCCTGTGTTGCCAGTTATTTAGCTAATAATATGGAGAATGTTCCAAAAAACTTAGCTAAAAAACTTGAAGAAAACGCTTTTAAACATCTAAACAGCTGTAAGAAAAACATTATTATATTAGAAGAAGATGAAAATAATGGTGAAAATGCTGAGAAAGAGGAATAATTTAAAATAATTTAAAGGTGATATCTTTATGTTTAATCCACAAAAATTTATTGAAGAAGCTGTGGAAGAAATAAAACAGCAAATTGGAGATAGGAAGGCAATAATTGCTTTGAGTGGAGGAGTAGATAGCTCTGTTGCGGCAGTTCTAACCCATAAGGCTATTGGAAATAACCTGACAGCTGTTTTTGTTGATACTGGATTGATGAGAAAAGGTGAGAGGGAAGAGGTTGAAAAAACATTTAGAGATAAGTTGGGATTAAATTTAATAGTTGTAGATGCAAAAGATAGATTTTTAGAGGCACTAAAGGGAGTTACAGACCCAGAAGAGAAGAGAAAGATTATAGGTAAGTTATTTATTGATGTTTTTGAAGAGATTGCTGAAGAAATAAAGGCAGAGGTTTTAGTGCAAGGAACTATAGCTCCAGATTGGATTGAAACACAAGGAAATATAAAAAGTCATCACAACGTTGCTCTACCACACGGAATGGTTTTAGAGGTTGTTGAACCATTGAGAGAGCTCTACAAAGATGAAGTTAGATTATTAGCAAAAGAGCTTGGATTGCCAGATAGCATCGTTTATAGACAACCATTCCCAGGGCCTGGATTAGCTGTTAGAGTTTTAGGGGAAATTACTGAAGAGAAATTAAATATATGTAGAGAAGCAAATGCAATAGTTGAGGAAGAAGTTAAAAAAGCTAATTTAGATAAAGATTTATGGCAATACTTTGCTGTTGTTTTGGACTGTAAAGCAACTGGAGTTAAAGGGGATGAAAGAGAATACAACTGGATTGTTGCTTTAAGGATGGTTAAGTCATTGGATGCTATGACCGCCCATGTCCCTGAAATACCTTTTGACTTGTTGAAGAGAATTAGCAAAAGAATCACTTCAGAAATTCCTAATGTAGCAAGAGTAGTGTTTGATATAACTGATAAACCGCCAGCAACTATTGAATTTGAATAAAACTTTTTTAAACTTTTTTAAGAGATGCTATTATATTATTAAGTGTAATATTAACTATTTTTTGAAGATAAAATTTATAGTGTCTTTCAAAACATTTTGAAATAAATAAGGTATTAATGAACACCTCCTTTGGAAGGTGTTCAAATCTTCCTTAATAAAATTTATTAATTTTGAAAGACACTATAATAATTCTTTAATTTGAGTGATACTATGATTTGCTTAGGATTAGAAGGAACTGCAGAAAAAACTGGAGTAGGAATTGTTACTTCGGATGGAGAAGTTTTATTTAACAAAACTATCATGTATAAACCACCAAAACAGGGAATTAACCCAAGAGAAGCTGCTGACCACCATGCTGAAACATTTCCTAAGTTGATAAAGGAAGCTTTTGAAGTAGTTGATAAAAATGAAATTGACTTAATTGCCTTTTCTCAAGGGCCAGGATTAGGGCCAAGTTTGAGAGTTACTGCAACAGTAGCGAGAACTCTCTCTTTAACATTAAAAAAACCAATAATTGGAGTTAATCATTGCATAGCTCACATAGAAATTGGTAAATTAACTACTGAAGCAGAAGACCCTCTAACCCTATATGTTAGTGGAGGAAACACCCAAGTCATTGCCTATGTCTCAAAAAAATATAGGGTCTTTGGAGAGACATTAGATATAGCCGTTGGTAACTGCTTAGACCAATTTGCAAGGTATATAAATTTACCACATCCGGGAGGGCCTTATATAGAGGAGTTAGCAAAGAAAGGAGAAAAGCTTATAGATTTACCATATACAGTTAAAGGAATGGATATTGCCTTTTCTGGATTGCTAACAGCGGCTATGAGGGCTTATGACGCTGGAGAGAAATTGGAAGATATATGCTATTCCCTACAAGAGTATGCATTCTCAATGCTTACCGAGATTACAGAGAGAGCTTTAGCTCACACAAATAAAGGAGAAGTTATGCTTGTTGGGGGAGTAGCTGCAAACAATAGATTGAGAGAGATGTTAAAAGCAATGTGTGAAGGGCAAAATGTAGATTTCTATGTGCCACCAAAAGAGTTTTGTGGTGATAATGGAGCTATGATTGCATGGCTTGGTTTGTTAATGCATAAAAATGGAAAATGGATGAGTTTAGATGAAACAAAGGTAATTCCAAACTATAGAACAGACATGGTTGAAGTTAATTGGATAAAAGAAATTAAAGGTAAAGAAAGGAAGATTCCAGAACATTTAATTGGCAAAGGGGCAGAAGCAGATATTAAAAAAGATAAGTATTTGGATTTTGATGTAATTATCAAGGAGAGGGTTAAAAAAAGCTATAGGGATGAGAGATTAGATGAAAAGATAAGAAAGAGTAGAACAGCAAGAGAAGCGAGATATTTAGCAATGGTTAAAGATTTTGGCATCCCAGCTCCATACATTTTTGATGTTGATTTGGATAGGAAGAGAATTATGATGAGCTACATTAATGGCAAATTAGCTAAAGATGTTATAGAGGATAATTTAGATATTGCCTATAAAATTGGGGAGATTGTTGGGAAATTGCATAAAAATGATGTCATACATAACGATTTAACCACATCTAACTTTTTATATGATGGAAATCTCTATATTATTGACTTTGGTTTAGGAAAAATTTCAAATCTTGATGAGGATAAAGCAGTAGATTTAATAGTCTTTAAAAAAGCTGTTCTATCTACCCATCATGAAAAGTTTCAGGAAATTTGGGATAAATTCTTAGAAGGTTATAAAAGTGTCTATGATAGATGGGAGGTTATTCTAAAATTAATGAAAGATGTTGAAAGAAGAGCGAGATACGTTGAATAAAATATTTATAAGATTATCCATAGATAGTGAAATAAAAACTTTAAACTAAAGAGGTGTAAATGTGGTAACCAAAGAAGATGTTTTAAAAGCTCTAAAAACAGTTGCAGACCCCCACATGGGAATAAGCATTGTAGATATGGGTTTAGTTAGAGATGTAGAAGTTGATGAAGAAGGAAATGTTAAATTCAAAATAATTCCAACAAACCCCGCATGTATGAGTGTTTTAGGTATGGCATTCCAGGCAAAAGATGCTGTTAAGTCATTAGAAGGCGTTAAAAGTGTTGAAGTTGTTGTTGAAGGACACATGATGGAAAAAGAGATTAATGAAATGTTAAAAGAGAAAGATAAAGAGTAAACAAACTCAAAATTCTAACTCAACATTATAAATCTTTTCTATATTCTCTTTATGGATTTTATAAACCATCTCTTCACTTAAAATCTCTTTTTCAATTAATTTTCTTGTAACCCTTGGGACTGTTTTAATCCCCAAAACAACTCCAGGTCTCTTTAAGTCATCTATATAGTCAGTTTCCATAACAAATCTTAAAGATTTTTTAATAATATTTTCATTTACTCTTGAAGCTAAAATTGATGGAAATATGCCATATTTCTCTCCTTCCAAAACCATATCTCCGCAGTGATGCTTTATAACTTTTTCAGGACTTAACCCTATTTCCTTAGCCATCTCAGAAAATTCTTTAAATTGCTCTTCAGTTGAACTCTCAGCATGTATCTGTATTGCACATCCAATATCTTTAGCTAAGCTCATACAGTATTTTAAAATCTCATTTGATGCATTCCAAACATCTTCATCAACTTTATAATGAGGTCTTCCAACCTCACCAATGCCAACTATAAAATCGTGTTCTTCAACAAGCTTTTTTGCATAATTTAGAGCATTGATAATTTTTTCTTTTGCTTCTTCCAAACTCATAAATTTCATTAAATAGGTTAGCTCAGCAGGATGAACGCCAACTAAACCAAAAGCTTTAACTGGTGTGTTTTTATTTATTTTTTCTATATCTTTAACCAATATATCCATTGATTTTGTTAAATCCCCATCAAATGTTGGCTTATTTAAAATAATCATTACTTTTCCTCCAGCATTGTAAAATATTTTTGCAACTTTTTCAGCTCCATATCCATTTTTATCATCAACATGAATATGATTGTCCGTAACTGGCAGATTTTTTAAAACATCCATTATTTCACCAATTTAATTCATTAAATGGAAAGTCATGCGATGATTTTATGCAATTTTAAAATTCTATTAACATCCTTCTCTTTAGCTCTAAATGTTATTATATGCTTGTCTTCATCTAAAATGTCTTCAATAATCTCAGTATTTTCATATAAATAGGATATCAGTTTTGGATTATTTGTCTCTATTGTTCCTATTGATAGATTTAGATTATCTATGATTTTCTCAATTAATAAATCAATATTTATATTATATTTTGCAGAGACAAATATTGGATTTACAATGTATCTATCTAACTCCTCCAAAATTCTTTTCTTCTTTTCCTCTGTAATTTTATCAACTTTGTTGAATACAGTTATTATTGGTGATTTGCAATTAATTTTACTTAAAATTTCATGATTTACCTTTAATTTTCTTTTAATTTCCTCAATATCATCAGATGCATCTACAACAATTAAGATTAAATCGCTATCTGCACTCTCTTCAATTGTTGATAAAAATGCCTCAATCATGAATGGCGGTAAATCATCAATAAATCCAACTGTATCAGTAACCAATATCTTTCTTTTAATACCTTTTATAGCCCTTGTTGTTGTAGTTAATGTTGTAAAAACTTGATTTTTCGATTCTTTGCTCTCTCCAGTTAGAGCATTTAACAAACTTGTTTTTCCTGCATTTGTATAACCAATCAAACCAACTGAATCAAATTTTTCCCTACTTTTTCTTGCTATCCTTCTATGTTCTCTAACTTTCTCTAATTTTCTTTTTATTGTTGCTATTTCTCTCTTTACTTTTTGGTAGTATTTTTCAACTTCATAATCCCCATATCCCCCAAATCCTGGTTGTTCTCCCATCTTTGCCAATCTAACCTTTTCCCTTGCTCTTGGCAATTCATACTGTAACTCTGCCAATCTAACTTGTAATTGAGCTTCTTTAGTTCTTGCGTGCTTATAGAATATCCTCAAAACAAGTTCAATCTTATCAATAACTTCAACCTTAAATTTCTTAGCCAAGTTGTATTTTTGAGATGGGGTTAAGATATTTCCAACTATAACAATCTCAATATCTTCCTCTTTAATTTTTTCAGCTAATTTTTCAACTAAACCACTACCAATTTGATATTTTGGGTCTGGTTTTCTTATTTGAACCACTGTTTTTATTGGGTTATAAAGAACTTCAGCCAATTCTTTTAGTTCTTCTATACTTTTATTATCAAACTTGTTATCTTTTCTTAAAATTAACAATGCTCTTCTCTTAATTCTATCTCCCCCCATTTTAATTTTTTAAATTTTAAATTGTTAAAATAGATTATGAAAATTCAATATATAAATCTTGCCCTTATTAAAAAAGAAAATAAAATCTAATCAATTTTATAGAAACTCAAGACTGTTAAATTATCGATAACCCCCAATTGTAGAATACTATGACTTTTTATCCAACTAATAACTGTATTAAACTCACTATTATTAGGAAATATGTTAAATAATGCTTTTGTTCTTCGTTTAAGCAGTGAGAAGAAGCTTTCTATACAATTTCTCAGTCCAAATCGAACCCTTTCAAATTTTAAGCCCAACCTCTGCAACGCCCAATCTTTAGAATCCACCATCGACTAAAATCTTAGGCTTATTCGAGCAAAATTTTAATATGCCCCTAACGAATAATATAGTATCAAGGTAATTTCTTGTCTCTGATATATAAACTCCCAAGCATTCTTTCGATTCAACGTCGATAGTAGACCATACGTAAATAGTTTTATCTCCAACCTTTAGTTTGGTCTCATCGATTGCAATTAAGTTTCTTATACCCTTCTTAGGTTCGTTTAAAACCTCTTTAACCTTGTGATAATAAGTTCTAACTGATTCGTGGCTTATGCTTTCGAATTTTTTATAAACTGAAATGAATAAGGTATTTATAAACGCCTTTCCAAAGGAGATATTCAAATCTTCCTTAATAAATTTTAATAACTTGCAAAGAACTATTAAACTGTGGTAAGTATGATAGATGTTAAAGAAATGTTAAAAGAACTCGCTGAAGAAAATAGCTTACTAAATGAAGATGTTGAGATTAAAATATCAGATACTAAGTTAGATACAGCAAGAATTAAAGATTATCCATTAATGAGTGGAAAAGAGATTTTGTTGAGAGCTAATTTCAAAGGATGTTATGGAGATGCATTTACAGATAAACCAGTTGAATTTAAAGGAACAATTAGAGAGCTCTTAGATAAAGGAAATAGAGCTGAGATAATTGCCACTTTAAATGCTGTAATGAGATTTCTTGGTTTAATTGATAAAACTGTCCATTGTACTGGAGATGAGCCAGAAAAATGTGCAAAAAAGTTAGTAGAGTATTTAAAAGAATTAAAGCTAAAAAAGATTGGGATTATTGGATTTCAGCCAGCGTTTGTTAAAGAAATTGTTAGTAACTTTGGCTCTGAAAATGTTATAGTTAGCGATTTAAATCCAGAAAATGTTGGAAAAATAAAATATGGGGCTAAAATTATTCATGGGAAGTATAATGAAGAGCTGATAAAAAATTCAGATGTTGTTTTAGCTACTGGCTCAACTATAGCTAATGAAACTTTTGAAGAAATTTGGGAGTTGGCTAAAAAATACAACAAAAGAATTATCTTCTATGGAACAACAATTGCTGGAATGGCTAAAATATTAGGAGTTGAGAGATTCTGCATATTTGGGAGATGATATTGCTCAAAATTGAAAATATTTGAAATCTCATTTTTATCATTTCCTCAAGATTTCTATCCATTTACGGGCTTTGTTGGGTTTTTAAACTTTGCAAGGGAAGTTTATAAAGCTATATATCACCCAATTTGGAAAATAATAGAATTCAAATATGAAATTTGAAATTTTAGAGATTTAATTTTTGCTGTCCAAATTTAACTCCCAACTCATCTAAAATCTTTTTAGCTATCTTCTCTCCAATAATTGAAGCTACTTTTGAAGGGTTGTTTATAATATCATCAACATTCCTGATTCCAGCATTATACAGCTTTCTCGCTCTAACCCTTCCAATATACTTTATGCTCAACAGCTCAATGATATCTTCCTTAGCTCCATATTCTAACCTTATTTCTAATTTCTCTGGAATATCTGAACTTTTACCAATTATTTTAGCAATCTCTTTTAAAGCGTGCATCATCCAAATGGCATTTTCAACCTTATATCTTAAAATTCCTGGTTCAATTTTGTATTTCTTTAAAATTTCATCTTCTGGCACTTCATTAATCCAATCATACAGCATTTTAGCTGTTTTAAATGCCTCTAAATCCTCAATTTCAAAACTCTTTATCCCAAGAGATTCCATTTCATTAATCAAATCCAACTCCTCAGATTTATAAACTCTCAAATTTGGCATCATCTCTAAGGTTTTTGAGATTAAGTATAGATAATAAATCTCTTCTTCATTTTCCATTTCATTTAAACCATCTATGATATATTTAGCTGACAACGGGTCTATATAGAGTTCAGAAACCCTCTTTCCTAATTCAGTTGGCATAAAATCAACAATAAACTCATTTTCTTCCAAAAATCTAATGACTTCATTAATATTTTTAGCAACCTCCCTCAAATTTCCGTATTGATAAGCGTAGAAAGTGTTTTTTATAAACCATTCTAAATCATGCTCATCCCTAATCTCTCTCGTAGCAATAAGCCCTAAAAGCTGAGTTCTTAAAACTGCCTGATTTGAGAGCTTTGAATATATCGGCTCTGGTCTTTGCGTTAATGCCTGATAAGCTCTTAAATAATCTCTATCGTTCTTTACTAAAATTATTCCCTCCCCATAAGGGTCTAATCCTGGCCTTCCTGCCCTTCCTATACATTGCTGAATTTCCATTATTGGAATCGGCCTAATTCCTTTGTTTGTATATCTTGTTAAGTCCTTAACTATTGCCCTTCTGCACGGTAAGTTTAGGCCCGCGCTAAGGGTTGGGGTTGCACAGATAACCTTAATTAATCTCTCTCTAAAAGCATCTTCAACTATCTTTCTGTGTTGATAAGTTAAACCAGCATGATGAAAGGCAGAGCCATTTAAAATGCATTCAGCTAAAGTTTTACACATTTCAGTTGGTGGTTCTAAAATAGATAAAATTTCTTCGGCTATTTCCTTTAATTTTCTTTTTTCTTTATTTGTCAGAAATTTCTTTAAATTTAATTTTTTTGCCTCATTAACAGCTCCTTTTTTAGTGTTGCAGAATACTAAACAACATCCTCCCTCTTTTACACAATCAACAACTAAGTTGTATATGTCGTTATCGTTAATAGCTTCTATCTCTTTATTTCCTCCATTTATGTATTCAATAACCCCTTCTCTATAAATTCCTTTTTTTAACTCAACAGGCCTCCAATCATCAACTATAAGCTCTGCGTTAAGCCATTCAGCTAACTCATCTGGATTTCCTATTGTAGCTGATAAACCAATAATTTGTATATTAAATTCTTTTAATTTAGTTAGTAAAATCTCTAAAGTCCCTCCTCTTGTTTCATCATTAATTAAGTGGATTTCATCAACCACAACAACAGAAACATCATTAATCCAATCAATTTTATGCCTCCATAGAGAGTCAAGTTTCTCAGCTGTCGTTATAATTAAATTATAGCTGCTCAAATCCTCATCTTCATCGTAATCTCCAATTGATAAAGCTATTCTCAACCCATACCTCTCATATTTATTTTTAAATTCTTCATATTTCTCTGATGCTAATGCCTTTAAAGGCACTATAAAAATACCTTTTTTATTTGTAGGCTTTTTATTTTCATCCAATAGGTGGTTTATTAAAGCCATCTCTCCAATTAGTGTTTTTCCTGAAGCTGTTGGTATAGAAATCAAAAAATTTTTATTTTTATCTAATAAACCTCTCTCTAATGCCTTTTTTTGTGGTGGTCTAAGCTCTACAATGCCAAAGTCATTTAAAACCTCTAAAACTTTATTCATCTTATATCCCCAATTAAATCTTTTCAGCAGAAATAGCTACAAATCCACCTTCTCCATATCCATCTTTAACTTCAACCTTATCAACTTTATCAATTTCTTTAAAAATTGTCTGTGTAACCTTTATATTTTTAAATCCTAACTCTTTTAACATTTCTATAACTTCCTTAGCTGATAAAAAATTTGCGTCTTTGTAAAATTTACTTTTTTGCTTTTTTTCTTCATATATCTTTCCTAAAAAGCTATTTTTATCTATAATTCCGATAATTATTTTTCCTCCGCTTTTTAAAACCCTCCTTGCCTCTTCTATCATCTTTTTTGGATTCTCTGCAAACTCTAAGACAGTATTTATTAAAACAAAATCAAACTCTTCATCTTTGAAAGGCAAATCTTCTCCCTTTGCTATTATAACTTTTATTCCTCTCTTTTCAGCTATTTTGGCCATTTCTTTTGATATATCAACACCAATTTTTATATTAAATGGTTTAGCAAATCTTCCAGTTCCTATTCCTATCTCCAACCCTTTACCTTCTGGAATATGTCTTTTTAATGCTTCAATCTCTGATTTATAGATAATTTCGTTTTCATCAAACCATCTATCATACTCTTCAGCATATTTATCAAAGACATTCATACTTAAAACCCAATTTTTTTATTTTTTTAAGTTCTTTTTTATCTATCTCAATATCTTTACCAAAGCTAATAAAGTTTATTGCATGAACTGTCTTTTTATAAAAGTTGGGATATTCAACATTAAAATCTCCATCTACATATTTCAATAAACTCTCATTTAAAAACAAGCTATAGCCTTCATTAACCAACTCTATAGCCCTAAATGGATTTTTTGTTTTAATTTTTACCTTAAATTTTATCCCTTCTTTCTTTAAAATGTTATAAACTATCCTCTGTGAGCTAAATCTAACACCAACTAAATTTTTGTAATCAAACTCTTTTTTACTAACCATTACAAAGTTGTCATAGGCAATTAAAAATATATTAAAGTCAGAACTACCAATCTCTGACTTTAAAAATCTCTCATCTCCCAACCTATAAATCCAGTAGCTATCATCAACACCCAAAATATCAACAAATCCCATTTTTAATAATTTTAAGGCATTATCAAAAGAAGTTATTATTGGATTTTCAAATAATATTTTGGCAATCTCACCACTTACAAATCCAGAAACTGTAAAAAAGTGATTTTTTAATCTTTTGCTATATGAGTTGTAAGTTTCTAAAATCTCTAAGCCTGTATCTGTTAAAATTGTCCCATTTGGGGATGAATAATATAGCTTAACCCCTAACTTATTCTCCAATCTTTTTAATTGAATATTAAAAGAAGAAGGGGAAATATTTAACAACTTTGATGCCTCATTTTGAGATTTTGTTTTATGTAAAGCCATTAAAAGTTTTATTTGGTTTTGTGTAATTAACTTCCCCTTATATTCAATAGCTAAGCCAATATTAATGTCCTTCATAATTTACCATCCAATATTTAGTAGTTTTGCATCATAAACCATTACTGCATCTCCAATCATATAGATGTCATCATCTTTAATTTCAATCTCTAAATCTCCACCATCTAAGTGAGCTAAAACCCTATTACTTGTTTTACCAAGTTTGTGGGCTATAATTACAGAGGCAGTTGTTCCAGTTCCGCATGCGGTTGTGTATCCAGCTCCTCTTTCCCAGGTAACAATCCTAATTTCATTAGGATTCAAAACTTTTACAAAATGCACATTAATTCTCTCTGGGAATGCTTCATGGTGCTCTATTTCTTTTCCAATAACATCTAAGTGTTCTCTAACAAAATCTAAATCAATACCATTATCTTCAACAAATATAACTGCATGTGGATTTCCTACATTAACTACACTCAACTTAACCTTAGGTAAATAAGGATTTTTTAATTTTAGCTCTCCATTTAAAAACTCATCATCCTCTTTATAACCATCAACAACCATTGGTATATCTTTTAATTTAAACTTTGGAACTCCCATATAGACTTTAATTTTCTTTACTTCATCCCCTTCTATTTCCATTTCAGAAACTCTTAAACCCCCTTTAGTCTCTACTCTCAATGGATTTTTTTTCATTATTCTCTCATAAACGTATTTTGAGAAGCATCTAATTCCATTACCACACATCTCTGCCTCAGAACCATCACTGTTAAAGATTCTAAATCTCACATCATACTCATCAGATGTAGGTTTTTGTATAAAGATGACACCATCAGCCCCAACTGAAAAACCTCTTCTGCAAATTTTTCTTGAAAACTCTGCTTTTTCCTCTTCTTTAACTTTCTCTCCATCAAACTCATTTATAATTATGTAATCATTCCCAAGAGCGTGCATCTTTGTAAATTCCATATTTAACACCAAAAAATAGTTTTTTAATTATAAATTAATGTTTTAATGAGTTGAAGGCCTTATACTTATTTTATTTAAGCATTTTTCATCTATTACAACAACATCTTTAACAGCCACTACAATTTTATAAGGTATTAAAACATTTTTCCCTTCTTCTACCATCACTGGACTATTTTCAACAGGCTCAATCTCTAAAGAAACCAATTTTCCTACTTTTTCATCGAAAATAATGTCCTTAACTCTGCCTATTACACTACCCATATTTCCTATTACATTTCTTTCAAATAACAACTTAGCAGGCATTTTTTCCATTTTATCCCCTCGAGACTTTTAGAAAAAGTTAAATGAAAAAACATAAGCAGCCCTACTTTAACAAATTTTTAATGTTATCTTCCTATAGATATGAGTTATTTCCTTCCATTCAAGAGCATTTTAGCAAGTTTTAAATCATCTTTAGTATTAACATTAAATATCAACTCCTCAATAACCATAATCTCTTCTTTTTGATATCCATGCTTTGGTGATAAAACGTTTATCCCTACAGGAACTAAGCCATTAAACTCGATTGATGGATTAGGATATTTCTCTTTAGGAATCATAACAGCTAATGCCTCAACATCTGGATTTTTAGATTTAATAAAGTAGTAGTAATCAACTATACTATTAATAATTTTCGATGTTAAGTTAATCAAATCAGAGCTAACGACTAAAAATGGCTCTGAAAAATATTCAATGCATTCATTTAAATCATTGATATAGCCATTACCAGAAGTATCTATAACTGAAATATTTTTATAACTCTTATAAGTTGATATTACATATTCTTTTGTTTTTGGAGTGTTAGGGGATACAGCAACAAATATATTTTTTACCTTTGATTTTAATAAGGGAGAAAGAACATAATCTATAATGCATTTATCACAAACCTTAACTATTGGCTTTTCCACATTTCCCATTCTCGTCCCTTTACCACCAGCCATAACTAAGGCATCCATTTTAAAACCTCTCTATAGATTGATTATTTATAATAAGTTTATTTAATGTAATTGTAAAGCTGAAATTAATTAAATAGGACTTTCGCATTTTATATATTAACTTTGGAAATTGAATGCTTAAGGCATCATTAACAGGTTGAATGCAGAATAAATTTAATATTATTGAATAGTTGAAGCCGATGGCTTCAAAATTGCCTTAATAAATATTTGAAGTGCATTCAACCTGTTATATTCAATAAATTATTTATTTCTGCAAAAGTCCTATTAAACCAACTCATATTTAAAAATGTGAGAGATATGTGCTCAATAAGTGGGATAATAGTTAAAGAAAGTCAAATTCCTGCAAAATATGCAATAGATATGATGAAAATTTTAAAGCATAGGGGGAGAGATAATTCTGGGCTATTATTGGATGATGAAGTAATTTACTTTGAGGATTTTGAAGATGTTGAGGATTTAGAAGATGAGATGATTGGAAATTTAAGCTTAGCCCACAACAGGTTAGCAATAGTTGGAAGATATGGTGTTCAACCAATACCTAATGAAGACGAAGATATATGGTTGGTTTGTAATGGAGAAATCTACAACTACATTGAATTAATGGAATACTTAAAGGAATATCATGAATTTAGAACAGATAGTGATAATGAAGTTATAGTCCATCTATATGAAGAAGGAATGTTGGAAGAGTTGGATGGAGATTATGCATTTGCCATATATGATAAATCAAAAAATATTGTGTTGTTAGCAAGGGATGTATTTGGAGTTAAGCCATTGTTTTATATAGATACGGGTAATTATTTTGCATTTGCTTCTGAAAGAAAGGCATTATGGCATTTGTTAATAAATATTGATGGATGTGAAAAAGATTTGGATAAATTAAATAGCAAAATTAAAACATTAAAACCAAATTCACAGCTAATTTATTATTTGGATGATAATAAGTTTGATATTATTGAAAACTTTAAAAAGATAGAGCTAAATTATATGAAAGAAAGAAGTTATGAAGAAGCTAAGGAATATTTAGACAAAGCATTAAAAAAAGCGGTGTTAAAGAGAGTTAGAGGATTAGATAAAGTAGGAATTATCTGTTCTGGTGGAGTTGATAGCTCATTGATTGCAAAATTAGCCTCTCAATACTGTGAAGTTATTTTATATGCTGTTGGAACTGAAAATAGTGAAGATTTAATCTATGCTGAGAGATTAGCTAAGGATTTAAATTTGAAGCTAAGGAAGAAGATTATTTCAGAAGATGAATATGAGAAGTATGTTTTTAATGTAGCTAAAGCAATAGATGAAGTTGATTTGATGAAAATAGGTGTTGGAATTCCTATATACGTTGCTTCTGAAATGGCTAATAAAGATGGATTAAAGGTTGTTCTATCTGGACAAGGGGCTGATGAGTTGTTTGGTGGATATGCAAGGCATGAAAGGATTTATAAAGAAAAAGGAGAGGAAGGGCTAAAAAAAGAACTATTAAAAGATGTAAATAACCTATATAAAGTAAATTTAGAGAGGGATGACCACTGCACAATGGCTAACGGTATAGAGTTGAGAGTTCCTTTCTTAGATGAGGAAGTTGTTGGGATAGCATTATCAATTCCTGTTGATTACAAAATATCTGAACTCAGAAAGAAGATTTTAAGAGATGTTGCTTCTAAATATCTACCAGATTATATTGCTTATAGGCCAAAAAAAGCCGCTCAATATGGAAGTGGTGGGGAGAAGATGATTTATAAAGTTGCTAAAAAATATGGCTACTCAAAAAAGAGAATTAATGAGTTTTTGGACATGTTGAAGAGAAAGATTGTTGAGTAGGTGGGGTTGTGGAAGAAAGTAAAATCAAAGTTAAAGTTATTGATAAAAAAACTGGAGAAGTTATTGGAGATTTTTATGATATGTTTATTGATGCTTTAAAGAATAGGAGAGATTTTTGGTTAGAAAATTGTATTGTTGAAGGAGATATTAATATTTTGAATATTTATGAAAGGATTAAAGAAAAAATTAAAGATAAAAATGATAAAAATAGGCTGAAGGAATTAATTACTAAACGAGATGATGATAAAGGCACGATTGTAGAAATAAACATAGATATACATATATGTATTGATAATGTTGAATTTAAAGGAAATTTCATATTATACTATATAAGTAGAAATATTGAAATAATTAAAACAATATTTAAAAATGGTATTGTTTTTAGTAATTCAACATTCGAAAAGGATGTTGTATTTATGAAATCAACATTTGAAAACATGTCTATTTTTGGTAATTTGACATTTAAAGGAAGAGTTGATTTTAGTAATGCAATATTTAAAAAAACTGAATTTAGTAGATTAATATTTGAGAAAGAAACTTTTTTTAATAATTCAATATTTGAAAATGTTAAATTTTTAGGATGTATTTTTGAAAACGACGTATTATTTGTAGAAACAGAATTTAATGGTGAGAAATTAGAATTTAAAAATTTAATATTTAAAAAAATAACAAAATTTGAGGAAATTTCTTTTAAGTTATTAATTTTTTCAGAATGTATTTTTGAATATATTTCTCACTTTAAGAGTAAAAAAGATAATAACGGTTTTGCAGTATTTTATAAATGTGCTTTTGGACATAAGGAAGTGATAATAGAAAACTTTCCGTTATCAAAAACATCATTTTTATTAACAGATATGAGAGAGGCATTAATATTATGTGATGAAGAAAAAGAAGAAATTTTAAGCCATAAACTTTTAAAATTGAAAGAAAATGCTGAAGGAATATATAAAGAAGCATGTAAAATCCTAAAAGACGATTTAGATTATAAATCAGTCCTCGCAGAATACAGAAACCTAAGAATCTCCATTGAAAATAATAGAAC
Source organism: Methanocaldococcus bathoardescens (assembly GCF_000739065.1). GTDB lineage: Archaea > AGJL01 > Methanococci > Methanococcales > Methanocaldococcaceae > Methanocaldococcus > Methanocaldococcus bathoardescens. The sequence continues at coordinate 735,633 of NZ_CP009149.1, forward strand.
TTATGTTGAAGCATCGGAGTTATTTATCTATGAAATGGCATTGTTAAAGGAAGGATTTGATAAAGAGATAGAGCAAATAAAACAAAACTCAAGAATAGTGCAAAAATTAGATAACTTACTATCAAAACTCAAATTTGTTGATTCAATCTTAGATAAAATAAAACAACACATAATTAATGATGAGACAAAGAATTTAGCAAAATATATTCTCTTATTATCTGGAAAATGGATTATTAAGTTTTATGGGGCAATATCTGACTATGGAGAATCAATAACAAAACCTATTGCAATATCACTAATTTTAGTGTTGTTTGTATTTCCTATTTTATTACCAATTATTAGTTCAGAATATTTAAAACATTTTATTGATTCAATAGGTTTATATATTTACAATCTCGCACCAGAACCATTAAAAAACATAATTTTACACTATAATGAATTACTTGAACAAACACTAAGAGCATTTTTCCAATTAAAAATGAATATTAACAAGAATCATGCATGTGATGAGTTAAAAACATTAGCAAGCTATGAATGGCTTATAAGAATTATCTCATTAATTCTACTTGGTAGTTTATTTATAGCCATTAAAAGAAGATTAGAAAGAAAGTGATATTATGTTTGAGAAAAAACCTTTAATTGGAATGGTTCATTTAAAGCCATTGCCTGGCTCTTATCATTATAATGAAGATTTTGATAGCATTGTAGATTTCGCAGTAAAAGAAGCTAAAAAGCTTGAAGATGCAAATTTTGATGCTGTAATGATTGAGAATTTTGGAGATGCCCCATTTAAAAAAGAGGTTAATAAGATAACTATAGCTTCAATGACTGTAATAGCCAAAGCTATAAAGGAAGAAATATCTCTTCCATTAGGAATAAATGTTTTGAGAAATGATGCTATTGGGGCTTATTCAATTGCCCATGTCGTTAAAGCAGATTTTATTAGAGTTAACGTTCTTTCTGGAGTAGCATTTACAGACCAAGGGATTATTGAAGGTAAAGCTCATGAATTGGCTAAGTTAAGGAAGTTACTTCCAAGTAAAATAAAGGTTTTTGCAGATGTTCATGTAAAGCATGCATATCATTTCATGGATTTTGAAAGCTCATTAGTAGATACTGTTGAGAGAGGTTTAGCTGATGCTGTAGTTGTTAGTGGTAAGAGAACCGGAGCAGAGGTAGATATTGAAAAACTAAAATTAGCTAAAGAATTGGTTGATGTTCCTGTTATTGTCGGCTCTGGAACAACTTATGATAATTTAAAAAAACTTTGGGATTATGCAGATGGTTTTATAATTGGAACATGGATAAAGAAAGAAGGAGATGTTAATAATGAGATTGATATTGAGAGAGCTAAAAAGATTGTGAGCTTAGCTAACCAATTAAGAAATCTTTCAGAAATCTATATATAAGTTGTAAAACAACTATAAGATATAGTAACTCAAAAATATATAAAAAAACAGTGTGGGGGAAAATATGGATATTGCAGAAAAAACATTTAAAGAAGGGATTTTAAAACTGAAAGAGAACATTCCTCAAATTATAATTAACTTAGTTATTGCTGGATTGATATGGATATTTGGTGTTTTGATATTTATACCTTTAGCAGACATGCTTGGAAATCCAAATTTATTTGGACTAACTGCATTAAAGCCAATAATATCTGCTATTATAGGTATTGCATTGGTTATAGTTCTTTTAAAAATTACAAAGGACTTTGGAGAGTTGATGGATGGTGTAGCTGATATAATTGCATCAAAGTTAGCTGGAAATAGAGTAAATGATGAAAAATTAAAAAAATACAGAAGAGGATTAAGAGGTTTAGCTTATTTGATAGTTGCAATAATTGCATATCTGTTCTTCCTACCAATAATGGCTGGAATCACTCCAGTTGTTGCAGGAATAGTTTTGATAATATTAGTTATCTGGGCTGTAGTAGTTTTAATAAACATTGGGAGCATATTTTCAGATGAAATTGAAGAAGGGGCAAGAATTGCATTAGCAAAACTTGAAAAAAGTGTAAAAAAAGAAGAAAATGAAAAAAATGAAAATGAAAAAAGCAGTGAAAATGCAGAGTAAAAACAAAAAAACTTATAAATTAAACTTTTTTCTATTTTTATTAAAACCTTTTGATTTCTAATAATTTTAAATTTTATTTTATAAGATTTAATGGGGGATGATAATGCTATATTTTATTTTAATACCTACAAGTTTTATATTCTCAGCAGTATTGTGTTATTTTTTAATGAAAAAAATGATTAATCATAAATTTGGCTATGATTTGCAATAAAAAAGAGAAAGTTAAAGTTCCAGAGATGGGAGGTTTAGCAGTATTGTTTTCTAATGTTTTATTTATTCCATTTATAAATCCAATTTTTGTTTTGCCAGTAATTGTTGCCGGAATTATAGGAATTGTTGATGATATAGCTAAGCTCTCACCAAAAGAAAAATTAATATTGTTATTTATTTCTGGTTTGATTATAGGAGTTTTGTTCTACAACAATTATTATGTTGATTTAATTGGAATTTTGTTTATTGCTTTGGGTATTATGGTTTTCTCAAATTTAACAAATATGTTAGCTGGATTTAATGGATTAGAAATTGGGATAGGGGTTATAGCTTCTATTTCATTGGCAGTAGTTTTATTTTTGGATAATTGCACAGTTGGATTTCTATTAGCTTTAATATTTTCTGCTTCTTATTTTGGGTTATTAATCTTTAACAAATATCCAGCAAAAGTATTTCCTGGAGATGTAGGAACTTTACCAATAGGAGCGTTTTTAGCTGTTTTGGCAGTTATATACAAAGAATACGTTCCATTTTTGATTATAATGTTGCCTTATGTGATAGATGCCGCTCTAAAATATTTAAGTGCTGGAGTTATGAGTAGAGATGAGCATAAACCAACGGTTATTAAAGATGATGGAAAGCTATATTACATTGGAGGTTATCTTTCTTTACCAAGGTTGATATTGAAATATAAACCAATGAAAGAGTATCAGTTGGTTGCAGTTTTGTGGGTTATTGGAATATTTTTTGGAATAATTGGGATTTTAGTATCATTAAAAGTTTAATTGAAACTTTTAGAAAAAGTTAGATGAAAACTTTTAAAAGTTTTCATTGCCCGAAGCTTCGCTTCGGTTAAACAAAATCTTTCAGATTTTGTAGCTGGAAAGCAGAACTTTCCATTAAACAAAACCTTAGCGGTTTTGTAGCCCGAAGCTAACGCTTCGGTTTCATCAAAACTCGTCCATTTAACCAATTATCAAAGTTTTAAAATTAATATGGCACTTATAGAAGCCCCTTTGAGGCTTCTAAGTTCATTTTAACAAATAATATTTCCTTTGATAATTGGTTATAAGTTGGGGCTTTCAGCCCCAATTAATGTCCATATTATTATAACAAAAGGTTTAATTTGGTGATTATTTTGATAGAAAAAATATTGGAAGAAGTTTTAAAAGAAATAAAGCCATCAAAAAATGAAATAGAAAAATTAAAATCTAAAGCAAATGAAATTATTAATAAAATCTGGGAAATAGTTAAAGAAAATAATTATCCAGTTTTAGAAGTTTTGTTAGTTGGTTCTTCAGCAAGAAATACAAATTTAAAAAATGATTATGACATAGATATTTTTGTATTGTTTGATAAATCAACTTCTGAAGATGAATTAGAAGAAATTGGACTAAAAATAGGGACAGAGGCAATAAAAAGATTGAATGGCTCTTATAAAATAAACTACGCTTCTCATCCTTATGTTAATGGTAAAGTTGGTGATTATGAAGTAGATATAGTTCCATGCTATAAGATAGATTTTGGGGAAAAAATTATTTCTGCAGTTGATAGAACTCCTCTGCATCATAAATTTCTAAAGGATAGATTAAATGAAAAGCTGTGTGATGAAGTTAGGTTGTTAAAAGCATTTTTGAAAAGTTTGGGACTGTATGGTTCAGATGTTAAAACTAAAGGATTCTCTGGCTATTTATGTGAGTTGTTGATTTTACATTATGGTTCATTTATAAACCTTCTAAAAGATGCTCAGAATTGGAAAATTGGGAAGAGAATAATTTTAAAGGATATTTTTGAAATTTATAAAGATGTGGATGTTAAAAATCTTAAGAAATTTGATGAACCATTTATTGTTTATGACCCAGTAGATTTAAATAGGAATGTTGCCTCCCCATTAAGCAAAGAGAATTTTTGCAAATTCATATTTTACTCAAGAGAATTTTTAAAAAATCCATCTATTGAGTTTTTTAGAGATTATGCTAAAAAAATGGAAGAGATTTTGGAAAATAGAGAGCATGGGTATAGATTAATATTGAGAATTCCAAGAGAAGATGTAGTTGATGACATCATTTATCCACAAATGGAAAAGCTTCAAAAAAGTATAAATAAAGCTATCACAAAACATGAATTTGTAATTTTAGATAGTAAGTGTTTTGCCGATGATAATTATTGTTATCTATATTGGGAATTTTTAGTGCATGAATTGCCAAGAATTGCTCTGAGAGAAGGGCCACAAATATTTAAAAATGATAGGGTTGAGAGATTTTTAAAGAAATATGATAAAGTTTTTATTAAGGATTGTAAGTTATTTGCATATACTGAGAGGAAATATTCTCATATAATCGATTTATTTAAAGATATTATTAGTGGGAATTTACAGAACATCTCTATTCCAAAGTATGTTAATCCAAGAAATGGAGAAATCATTGAGTTGAGGGATTATGGAAAATACAAGTAATTTAATAAAAAATGCCAATGAATTTTTGGATTCTTTAAATGGGATTAACAACAAATTAAAAGAGATAGTCGATAAGATAAAAAATAAAACTATCGATAAAACTGAATTATCTAATATTATATCAACCTTAGAAAAAAATTTAGAGATTTTGCAAGATTTGAAATCAAAAATGGAGTTTTTAGAATTTGATTCCCCATACAAGAACGTTGGAAAGTTAAAAGGTAGCTATGATAGTGAGGGATTACAAGAAATAGCAAGTTACAGCACATATCTAAGAAGGATAGCCAGTGAAAAGAAAGGGATATTAGAGAGAGTTAGACATGCCTTAGTTGCTCATAAAATTGCTTTAGCTCACTTAACTGAAGATATTGGTAATATAAATTTACCACCAAACCTACCATTAGATGGTTCATACAAAAAGATAATGTTTGAATTCCCGCCATATTTAGTCACAACCTACAAAGAATTTTTAGACATCTTAGAACCGAAAGGTAGAGGAATTTTAACCTCATATACGGTCTCACTCATAGTAATTGATAAGGGAAAGAGAGAATTTAAGAGAGTTAAAGTTGAAGATAAAAATTATGAGAAATATATTAAAGAGAAGTTTGGAAATGCAATAATTACATCAATAAAAAGAAATTTCTCAAAGAATAAAATTATTGATGACCAGTATGTTAGAAGGGTTTTAGCTATTGGCTATCTAAATGCTTACAAAGATGAAATTGAAAGAGCCATAAATGAAAAGATTGATAAGTTGCTTAATGAAGAAGAGAAAAAATACCTCAATAAATATTTAGAGCTCTGCTTATTATTTAGAGAAGAAGCAGATATAAGTGGAGGAATATTGGATGTTAGGTGTATGGAAGAAAGAAAATTGAAAGAGCTTGAACTTAAAGAGATTTTGGAAAAAGAGGGATTATATAAAGATGGAGAACCAATTGAACTATTAAAAAAAGCCATTAAAATTAAAAATGAGTTATCTAAGGAAATATCAAAAGATATTTTAATAAAAAAATTCTCTGAGGATGTGTTTAAATTTTATCTCTATAAAACTCCAGATGAAAGAGCAAGAAGTAATTTATTCCCATCTATCATGATAACTCCACAGAAAGGATTTTTATCTTGGATGAAAGTTGAGGGAGTTGATTGCATAAATGTCTTAGATTTAAAATTTAAATTAGAAGAAGAGCTTCCAAAATATCAGATTCCTTTAAAGAATATTGGAGGAGTTGCTTTATACTTAATTCATGATTGGAAAACTGTGGAGAAATTCAACTTTAACAAAAAAGATATTGAAGATTTATTGAAAAAAATTGCTTTAATAGAACCAATAAAAGAAATTTTAAAGGATAAAAATGTAGATATCAGCAAGTTAGAGAAGTTTGGTAAAGTTAAAAAAGAGAAAACTAAGAAGTTTTTGGATTTACTGAGTGGATTGTAAATTTAGATTGGACATTAATTGGGGCTGAAAGCCCCAACTTAATAGACGAGTTTTGATGAAACTTTTTCTAAAAGTTTCATTGTAATTCTTTAACTGTAACTAATGGGATTAGTTCAACATTCTCTTTTTGTAAGTTTTCCTTAGCCCCTTCTAACCTATCAACAACAACAAAAACTCTATCAACAATTCCACCATTTTCCCTAATCTCATTAACTGCTTTCAACACACTTCCCCCAGTTGTTGTAACATCCTCTACAATAACTACCTTATCCCCTTCTTTTAATTCCCCTTCTATTTTATTTTTAGTTCCATAATCTTTTGGTTTTTTTCTAACAATTAATAATGGCTTTTGTGCTATAATTGAAACAGCAGTTGCTATAGGGACAGAGCCGAGCTCAACACCAGCAACTTTTACATCTTCATCTTTTATTTGCTCAGCAATCATCTCTCCAACTAACTTTAAAATCTCTGGGTTTGTTGTAGCTTTCTTTATATCTATATAGTAGTTGCTCTTTTTACCAGAAGCTAAAATAAATTCCCCGAATTTTATGCATCCAACATCTTTAAGTAGTTCTATTAATTTAGATTTTTTATCCATAAATATCACCAAAATTTTATAGTTTGTTCTTTAATTTTTGTTTATTTGTTTAATTCTTTTAAAAAAGTTTCTACAATTTTTAAAATTAAATACTCAACAACCTAAAACAAAAAAAGATTGTTAAGAAATTTATGAAATAATCTTATCAATCATATCTAACTGTAAAGCCATTTTTATCTCTCTTGCTATTCTCTGCCCCATACTCAATGGCTCACCATTGTATAAGAAAGAGTATGGACTACCATTCATAAAGCTGTTTGTTCCACCATCAACTCTTGCACTCATTTCAAACACTACCAACTCAAGATTCTCATTACACAAGCTCTGTAAGCAGAAAGGCCCAATCATTCCTGGAGGGACAAGCTCTTTAGCCTTAGCAACTAACTTATCTCCCATCTCAAAGACTTGTGGCAATAAACTCTCTCTAATAACAACTGGAATATTTCCTGTAATAACATAGCTTGGGTTTATATCCATCTCTAATTGGTCTTTTGCTGGAATTCTAACTAAACCATCTATATTACTTTCATATCTCTTATCCATTCCTAATAACTCAACTTCATCTTTTAGTGGAGAGTAGAAATAATGGATACAGAAGTTAGTTCCAACAACATACTCTTCTATGTGTGCGTTGACTATGTCTTCATCAGTTAATATTCCTCTCTTTTTTAAATCCTCTGCCTTTTTGTAAAATTCTTCTGTTGATGAAGCTACGAAATAACCTCTTCCACCTCTTGCCCCTGGGAATTTAACTATAACTGTCCCATCAATATCTTCTGGACTTTCATACTTCTTAGGAACTCTTATTCCTGCCTCTCTCAATAATTTTCCTTCTAAGCTTCTCTCTGATTCCCATCTTAATATCCTTCTATTCCCAAACATTGGGACTAAAAAATTATTTTCCACATTGTCTAAACCACAGTAAGCTATAAAAGAGCCATGTGGAACAACTATAGCATTTAACTCTCTCAACTTTTCCTGAATCTCTTCATTTTTTATGTCAGAAAAGTTATCAACATATATAAATTTATCAGCAACTTTAAATCTCTTGTATGGAACATCTCTTCCCTTCATTGTTATACATACAGTAGAAAAGCCCTCTAACTTCGCCCCTTTTAAAATGTGTAAAGATGTATGGCTTCCTAAGGTTGCTATTGTTATTTCATCTTTGTTGTATTTATCAAAAATCTCTAAAATCTCATCTTTTGAAATCATTTATTTCACCTAACTAAGTTTTTATGGTATTAGTAATTTTTTTAAAAAAGCATATAAAATGCTTACTGCTTAAACTAAGTAGAAATTATTATATAGAGATAAACCTATGGGCAGAAATATGCTTCCTACTTGAGGTGCAATTATGATAATTATTGGTATTGATGAAGCTGGCAGAGGGCCTGTTTTAGGCCCAATGGTTGTTTGTGCTTATGCTATTGAAAAAGATAAAGAAGATGAATTAAAAAAATTGGGAGTTAGAGATAGTAAGGAGCTAACTAAAAATAAAAGAGCTTATTTAAAAAAGTTACTTGAAGATTTAGGATATGTAGAGAAATTAATTTTAGAGGCAAAGAAAATAAATGAGTTAATGAACTCTATCAACTTAAACGAGATTGAAATTAACGCCTTCTCTGAAGTTGCTAAAAATTTAATAGAAAAATTAGATATAAAAGATGAAGAGGTTGAGGTTTATTTGGATGCATGTAGCACAAATACTAAAAAATTTGAAGATAGCTTTAAAGAAAGGATAAGAGACATAATTAAAGAAAGAAATTTAAATGTTAAAATTATAGCTGAACATAAGGCAGATGCTAAGTATCCTATTGTTTCAGCATCATCCATTATTGCAAAGGCAGAGAGGGATGAGATAATAGATAACTACAAAAAAATTTATGGAGAGATAGGAAGTGGTTATCCATCAGACCCAAAAACTATAAAATTTCTCGAAGATTACTTTAAAAAGCATAAAAAACTTCCTGATATTGCAAGAATCCACTGGAAAACATGTCAAAGAGTTTTGAGCAAATTAAAACAAACAAAACTAATAATAGAGTGATATTATGTTTGCTTATAAATTATTAGTGGACGAGAGAGGGAAGAGGTATTTATTAAAAAAGAACGTTGAGAAGTTTGGAACAGATTTGGGAATTGTAGATATGAAAGATGTTGAGGAAGGAACAATATTGAAATCCCATAAAGGGCATACATTCTATTTGGTTGAGCCAACAATGTTTGATATCTTAAAGAGAATGAAGAGAACAGTAACTACTTTATTACCAAAAGATATTGGGTTTATTATAGCAAGAGCTGGAATTAGAGAGGGAGAGACAGTAGTTGAAGCTGGAACTGGTTCAGGAGCTTTAACTATGTATTTATCAAATGCTGTTGGTAAAACAGGGAAAGTTATAACCTATGATATAAGACCAGAATTTGCCAAAGTTGCAAGAAAGAATTTGTTGAGAGTAGGAGCTATTAGAAAAGGGCAGAAGATTATTGGATTGGATGAAGAGTTTGATGATGAAGATGAAATTGAGGTTGAAGATGGGCTTTTCAATGTTATCCAAAAAATTGGTGATGTTAGGGAGAAGATAGATGAGAAAGATGTTGATGTAATTGTTTTAGATTTACCTGACCCATGGAATGTTGTAGAGAATGCAAAAAAGGCATTGAATAAAAAAAGAGGAAGGATAGTTACTTATCTTCCATACATAGAGCAGGTTAAAAAAACTGTAGAGAAGCTTAAAGAGGAGGGGTTTTGGGATATACACACTTATGAAATTATTGAGAGGGAAATTGAGATTTCTGAGAAAGGTGTTAGACCATCAACAAGGATGATTGGGCATACTGGATATATAACAGTTGCGAGAGTTCCACCTGAACCAATTAATGAAAATGAAGAAGAGAAGGAAGAATAAACAAATTTACACCTCCGCCGTAGGCGGAGGTGTTATGGGTATCCCAATAGGGGTTTCCCCTATGGACTGGCTATATAACAGTTGCAAGAGTCCCACCTGAACCAATTGATAAAGAAGAAGAGAAAGAAAAATAAAACTTTAAAAAGAATAAGATTAACCAATAATTCTTACATTAGTTGCTTTTATAATTGCATAAACACCATCTCCCTCTTTTATATCTAAACTGTATAATGCGTTTGGTGTTAAAATACATCTTAACTTAATTCCATCCATATCTAAAATTAAATACATTAAATTACCCATTTTTTTAATTTCTTTAACTTTACATTTAAATTCATTCCTTGTAGAGGTTTCTATCGGATTTTTTGAGATAATTATATCCTCAGGTCTTATAGATAATCTCACTTTACCTTTTCCATCATCAACACTTAATAAAATGCAATTCCCAACTTTTACTTTTGTTAATCCATTTTCTTTGCCTAAAATCTCTCCTTCTAAGACATTAGTTCCAACAAAATCAGCAACGAAATTTATAGAAGGTTTGTAAAATACATCATTAACACTTCCCTCTTGTAGAATTCTTCCATTTTTCATAACTACAATCCTATTTGCCAAACCCCAAACATCATCAAAATCATGAGTTACATGTAAGACGGTTGTTTCATACTCATTTATAGCTTTTTTAACTAACTTTCTTAAATTTTCTTTTGTTTTTACATCCAAAGCACTGAATGGCTCATCCATTAATAATAGTTTTGGTTTAACAACTAAAGCCCTTGCCAACGCAGTTCTTTGTTGTTCTCCCCCACTCAAAGTGTCTGGCTTTCTATGCAATAAATGGGCTATATCCAATACTTCAGCAATTTGAGTTATCTCTTCTGTAATTTTCTCTTTATCCTTAATTTTTTTCTTTAATCCGTAAGCAATATTGTCAAATACTGTTTTGTGAGGAAAGAGAACGTAATCTTGATAAACTATACTCATATTCCTTTTTTCTGGAGGTAAATCAGTTATATCTTCTCCTTCAAGAAAAATTTTTCCTTTTTCTGGTTTGTGAAACCCAGCAATCGTCTCTAATAGTATAGATTTACCGCTTCCAGTAGGACCTATAATTGTTAAATAATCTCCTTTTTTCACTTTTAAATTAACATCAACAAGTTTGAATTCACCTAAATCAATACTTAAATCTTCTATCTTTAAAAAACTCATTATATTCACCTTTTGTAACTCTCAAATTTCTCAAATACCAATATAGCAATAAACGAGATTACTATAAGCAGTATTCCACTTGTAATTGCCATTCCAAGATTTCCATAAGAGATGTTTAGATAGAGTGTTATTGGCAGAATTTCTGTATTCATATATGAGCCACCTGCAAGGATTAGCACAGCTCCAAAAGCACCCATACATCTTGCAAATGTGATTATTGTTGAAGCAAACAATCCATTCTTTGCCAATGGTAAGGTAACATTAAAAAATGTCTCCAATTCATTATAACCCAAAGACCTTGAGACAAGCTCATATCTCGGATTTATTTCTTCATAGGCTGAGTAAATAACTCTAACAGCATAAGGCAAAGCTGTGAAGAATTGGGCAACAATAATCCCTAACTTCGTAAAAACAATTTTAATTCCAATATCTTCTAATGATTTTCCAATAAATGACTGTCCAAATAACAAAAGCAATGCTAAACCCAAAACTAACTCTGGAAATGCCATTGGTAAATCAAGAATTGACTTTATAACACTCTTTCCTAGAAATTGATATCTTGATAAAGCATATCCAATTGGTATTGATAACATTATAACAAGAAATGTTGAAATTGAAGAGGTTATAATTGATAGCTTTAAAGAATACATCATTTCTTCTGTTTTTAATGAACTTATCACTTCTGAAGGATTTGGAATTAGAAATAATGATGCAATCGCTAAAAATAATAAAAAAGTAAATAAAAATGATAATAAGATGCAAAAACCTCTGAAATTAATATGCTTCACTAACATCACCTTAAAACAATTTATTGGTTACATGGGATGAAACCCCACTTTTTCCAAATTTCTTTTGCTTCATCACTTGAAATATAATCATTAAATGCCTTAGCAACTTCAAGGTTGTTGTCTTTTTCAGCATAAATTGTTACGGCCGTTGGAATTGTTTTTATAATGTTTTTTTCTTTTGGAATTTTAATAACTTCAATTTTTCCTTTACCTTCTGCCCAAGTAACCATATCTTCCCATATAATTGATGCATCTGCTTGATTTGTTGCTATATAGATAAGAAGTTGATTAACTGTTGGTGTTTTAACAACAATATTTTTGCTAACATTTTCCCATAGATGATTTTTTTCTAAAATCTTCTTAGCTACCTTTCCAATTGCACATGCGTTAGGGTCTCCTATAACTACCCTAACTCCTGGTTTTGCTAAATCTTCCAAATCTTTTATATTTTTTGGATTTCCTTTTGGAACTGCAATAACTGGGATGTGATAAGTTATGTTTTTGACTGTATCGTTAAGGATAAATCCCTTTTTCATAGCATCCTCTGTGTATTTGTATGCTCCTGGAATGAAGACATCTCCTCCTGTAGTTGTTAAAATTCCAAACAATTCTGCACTACCTCCATAATGAACTTCTACTTTAGCCCCTGTTTTATTTTCAAAGTTCTGTATGAGTTCATTCATCGGCTTCATTAATCCAGCTCCACACAAAACAGTTATTGTCTTTCCTTCAAACGGTTTTTTAGTAGAGGTGTGTTTGTTTTCATTTAAACAACCGCATAAAACTCCAAAGATGAGCATTAAAGAAACAAAAAGGTAAATTTTACCATTCATATTTTCACCTCCAATAAACCTTCTATTAATTAGATGTGGTTATTATTTATCTTTTATGTTAATTAGAATAGATTAACAGAAGATAAAGATTTATAGTTTTTTGCAAAAGTTATTAAAATTAAAAAGGAAAGTTGAACGCCTTCTTTGGGAAGGCGTTCATAAAACCTTATTCATTCAAAAATATTTTGCAAAAAACTATATAAAGACAGTATAAAAATAAAATAAAAGGATAGTTTGTATGAGGAAGAGATATATGCTAATATTTGGCACTGCTGGAGTTCCAATATCTGCAGAAGATGAATTTAAAGGTGTTGATGTTTTAAGAAAGTTAAATTTAGGAGCTATGGAACTGGAATTTGTTAGAGGAGTTTATATGAAAGAAGATTATGCCAAAAAGCTGAAAGAATATGGGAAAGATATTATTTTTTCTGCCCATGCCTCCCACTACATAAATCTTAATGCAAATGAGGAAGAAAAGATAGAAAATAGCATTAGAAGAATAATTAAAACTGCTAAGGTTTTGAATAATTGTGGAAAAAATTTAGTTTTTCATCCCGGATATTATTTGAAAAGAAGTAAGGAAGTAACTTATAACAGAATAAAGTCAAATATTCAGAGGATTTTGGATAAATTAGAGAGTTTAAATTTAAATGTTATGTTAAGGCCTGAAACTACTGGAAAGCCATCTCAATTTGGAGATATTGATGAGACATTAAAACTTTGTTTTGAATTGGATATTTTGCCATGTATTGATTTTTCTCACATCTACGCAAGAAGTAGAGGAGTTATAAATGATTACAACTCTTTTTATAAAATTCTTGAAAAGGTTGAGGATGTTTTAGGAAAAAATGGAATAAAAGACATGCACATACATTTATCTGGAATAGAATATGGAAAGGGAGGGGAAAGGAGGCATCTACCATTAAAAGAATCTAAGTTTAACTACAAAGATGTTTTAAAAGCTTTAAAGGATTTTAATGCCTCTGGAACTGTTATATGTGAAAGTCCTTTATTAGAAGAGGATGCTGTTTTGTTAATGAGATGTTACAATGAATTATAAAATCCTAAAAATTTATTTTATATAGTAAAAGAGACATAAAATTAATTAAAAAATTAAATCATAATTTGCCTAAAAATACTAAAACTACCTTCAAATGACGGTAAAAAGAATAAAGGTATTATAATTAAGTAATACGGGATAAAATGCCAAAAAGAAAAGGAAGCAAAAAAGAAGGGAGAGTTGCAAATGAATTAAAAAAGAGAGGCTATAGAATTGAAGGTAGAAATGTTATTAAAAAATTAAATCAACACAAAAAAGCAGAATATGATTTAATTGTGAGGAGGGGGAGATATAAATACGCTGTTGAAGTAAAAAGTGGAAAACAAACTATTACTTCACCAACTATTGAAAAACATATAAAGAAATCAAATAAAATTAGGGCAAAGCCAATGTTTGTTATTGGTAGGAATGTAAAATTAACAGGTAAAGCGAAAGAAGTAGCTAAAAAGAATAAGGTAAGGATTGAGATAATTTAATAAAAATTTAATGTTTGATGACATACAATTGAAAAAAGTCATTTTTCTGAAAAACATTGGGATGAAATTAAGTTAAAAATTACACAAAACTTATATGTTAAAAAAGATAATAAAAATCTTATAATAAATTTTTTGGTGTTTAAAATGAGTGAAATAGATATTATAAAAGAAACTTATGAAAAAATTAAAAATATGGAGATTAGGGGGGCGGGGAGAATAGGAAGAGCTGCAGCTAAGGCATTAAAAGAATATGCTTTAAAAATCAGTAATTTAAGTGAAGAAGAATTCAAAAATAAAATGAAAGAAGCTGGAGATTTGTTGATATCAGCAAGACCTACAGCCGTTTCTCTACCAAATGCTGTAAAGTATGTATTAAAGGGATTAAATGAAGAAAATCCAAAAGAAAAAATCATAGAAAGAGCTGATGAATTCATTAACTCTTCACTAAAAGCCATTGAAAATATAGGAAAGTTTGGAGCTAATAGAATAAAGGATGGAGATACAATCTTAACTCACTGCAATTCTGAAGCTGCAATAAGTGTTATAAAAACTGCCTATGATGAAGGAAAAGATATTAAAGTTTTCTGCACAGAAACAAGACCAAGAAATCAAGGATATATAACGGCAAAAACCCTCTATGATTATGGAATTGATGTCACTTTAATAGTTGATTCTGCAGTTAGATATTTTATAAAAGATATAGATATTGTCGTTGTGGGAGCTGATGCTATAACAGCAAACGGCTGTCTTGTAAATAAAATAGGAACTTCTCAAATTGCTTTAATAGCTAATGAGAGTAGAGTGCCTTTTTTAACAGCCGCTGAGACATATAAATTCCATCCAAAAACTATAGTTGGGGAGTTGATAGAGATTGAGGAAAGAGACCCAGAGGAAGTTACAACATTTGAGGAGAAATATAAAGGCATAAAAATAAGAAATCCAGCATTTGATGTAACACCAGCTAAATATATAGATGCCATAATAACAGAAATTGGATTAATTCCCCCACAAGGAGCATGGTATATAATAGAAAAATACTTTGGCTGGCTTGAGAAATAAAAATTGTTTGTGGTAAAATATATATATTAGAATTTATTAAATTAATATATGTCCCGGGTGGCGACCTTCCGCAGGGGATGAAACCACCTCGGCATTCTACCCACAAGGCGGCCGTGCCGAGTAGCCGTTATGGCTTCTATGAAGGCCACGGTTTTCCAAGGGTAGATACACTTTTTTATTAATTTATTAATTTTATTTGGGCAGTTTATTCTTTTTTACCATTTATATTTATTAATTTAAATTAATAAATTATATAATATTTTGTAAAAAATCAAAAATTATATAAAATTGTTTATCCAATAGTAATTACAGATAACCTTATAGTACAAATACATACATCAATTTTTCTTATAAGAAAAAATTTTCCTTTAGGATGATAACATGGAGATTAAAGAAATCACGATTGTTGGTGGTTATGACAAGAACGGCAACCCAGAACCAGTGAGAGAAGTTACAATAAAAAGAGGAGAAATTGTTGGCGTTGTTGGGCCAACAGGAAGTGGTAAATCAAATTTAATTAGCGATATTGAGCAATTAGCTCAAGGAGATACTATATCAAAAAGAAGAATTTTAGTTAATGGAGAAGTTCCACCAATAGAGATGAGAAGAGACCCAAAAAAGAGAAGAATAGCCCAACTGTCTCAAAATATGAACTTTTTAGCTGATATGACTGTAGAAGAGTTTATTTTAATGCATGCAAAGAGTAGAGGGGTTTATAGAGAAAATATAGTTGATGAAGTTTTAGAATTGGCAAATAAATTGACAGGAGAGCCAATAAAGAAAGATTATAACTTAACAATTCTAAGTGGAGGGCAGTCAAGAAGTTTAATGGTTGCTGATGTAGCTGTAATAAGCGATTCCCCTATTGTCTTAATAGATGAGATTGAAAATGCTGGAATCAAAAAGCATGAAGCTTTAGAGCTATTAGCTGGATATGGAAAGATTGTTTTAGTCATCACCCACGACCCTGTATTGGCTTTAATGACTGATAGAAGAATAGTGATGAGAAATGGTGGAATGCAGAAGATTATAGAGACTACTGAAGAGGAGAAGGAAATTTCAAGAAAGATAAATGAGGTTGATAACTGGCTACTCTCTCTAAGAGAAAAAATTAGATTAGGAGAGAGATTAACTTACGAAGATGTAAGTTTGGTGGTGAAAGGATGAAAGTGGCTATAATTGCAGGAACTCCTGGAGCTGGAAAGACATCTGTTCTCATTCACACAATAAAAACTCTAATTAATGAAGGATACAACCCTGTTGTTGTAAAAATTGATTGTCTATATACAGATGATGATGTAAGATACAAAAAATTAGGAATCCCCGTATTAGTTGGTTTAAGCAAAGATATGTGTCCAGACCACTTTGCAATATACAACTTTGAAGAAATGGTTGATTGGGCTAAGGATAAAGGAGATATTTTGCTTATAGAAACCGCAGGTCTCTGCCATAGATGTGCCCCTTATACAAAAAATAGCTTGGGAATTTGTGTCATTGATGCAACTTCGGGGCCGAATACACCAAGAAAAGTAGGGCCGTTTTTAACAAGTGCAGATATTGTAGTTATTACAAAAGGAGATATCATCTCTCAAGCTGAAAGAGAAGTTTTTAGAGAAAGAGTTTTAGAGATGAACCCAGATTGTAGAATTTATGAAGTTAATGGACTTACAGGGCAGGGTTGTGTTGAAATAGCCAAAGAAATCATTGAAAGTAAAGATATTGAAGATTTAGAAAATGAAGAGTTGAGGCATAATGCCCCATTATGCATTTGCACTTTATGTGTTGGAGAGACAAGAGTTAGTAAAAAGTATCACAGAGGAATTTTAAGAAGAATAGATGGATTCATGGGATATGAAGGGGAGTAAAATGGTCGATGTAAATGAAATAACCAAATACCTTCCAGGATTCAACTGTGGAGCTTGTGGTTATAAGAGATGTGATTTATTTGCCGAGGAGTTGTTAAATAAAGATGTAAAATTAGAAGATTGCCCATTTTTGCTTAGAGAGAGATTTAAAGAGAATTATGAAAAATTAAAAGAGATTTTAAAAATTGAAGGAACAGCTAAAAAACAGGAAAAATACATTGGAGTTATTGATGGATATGAGGCAGATTTCTTATTAAAGCCCTTACCAAATGAATGCTCTTGTAGAGAGACATTATTAATTATAGATAAAAAAGAGCTTAAAGTTGGAGATTATATAAAGTATAGACCTTTGGGCTGTCCAATTCCACACTTTGCTAAAATCATTGATGAATATCATGGGTTATATACAATCCACGTAGTAGGGCCGTGCCATAGAATAAATGAGGAAAAGATAGAGTATAAAGATGTTGGTATAGCCATAGTTGTTGCATTTGAGGGAATTGTAGAAGGTAAAGTTCCAGAAGTGGGAAAGACAGTTAAATTCATCCCAAAACATTGTATGATGCAGAAGGTTCATTCTGGAGTAGTAGTTCAAGTTGAGGGAAAAAGAGTTTACATTGAAGGCATTGATTTAAAGGTATTTTAAAAAATAAAAAATTATTTTATAATTATTTATTTTATCATCTTTACAGAATCCTTTAATCTTGCTGATGTATCTACCATACCAATTAATCTTGGGTCTATTCCGCTAACATCCCCATATTTTAGATAATCAGTTACAGTTGGCTTTATTTTAGTGAACGCCCCAACGTATATATCATATCCAAATGGGAAATTTCTCTTACATATTTCTTCAATACCATCCATAATTTTTTCAAGTTTTTCCCCTTCAACTGTTATAATTATTTCCCCAACTTTAACTTTTAATTCCATCTCTTCGCCTTTAACCTTAATAACTTTTCTATCTTGGTGATTTACAGGCAAACCTCTTGCAGGACCAAATGGAACTGTCTTAGGTAAAGGCTGTCCATGAACTATTACTCTAACAATCCCATCCAAATCATAAATCTCATTTAACACTTTTTCTGTTGTCTCTGCTTTCAAATACCTGTGTGGGAATATTTTTATATCAACAACTTTTATTTCTTCACTCATAAACTTCACCTCATTTTTCATAACCCTACTATTTTCCTTAACCTTTATAATACTTTCGATAAATTCGGTATTACTTTAAGGAAATTAAAAATCTAAATTTTATTATCTAAATTCATAAATATGAAAATTTATATGTAAGGGAAACTTGGAAATAAACCTAAGTAATATATATCTCTTAAACTCAAATAATGAAAAAGCAAATTTACCAATTCAATCTTTTTATATTACTACATTATAATTAATTTTAAAGAAACAGAATCTAATTTTATGAGGTGTTTGTTATGAGAAGGGAATTTCCTGAAGAAGGAGATATAGTTATAGGGACTGTAAAGGATGTCAAACCTTATGGGGCATTTGTAGAACTCTTAGAATATCCAGGAAAAGAGGGAATGATTCATATCTCTGAGGTTACATCAGGATGGGTTAAAAATATTAGAGACCACGTTAAAGTCGGGCAGAGGGTTGTTGCAAAAGTTTTAAGAGTAGATGAAAAAAAAGGACATATTGATTTATCTTTAAAGAGGGTTACTGAACAGCAAAAAAGAGCAAAAGTCCAAGAATGGAAAAGGTTCCAAAGAGCTTCAAAGATGCTTGAAAGAGCCGCTGAAAAATTAGGTAAAAGCTTAGAAGAAGCATGGGAAGAGGTTGGATACTTATTGGAGGATGAGTTTGGAGAGTTATACAATGCCTTTGAAACAATGGTTATTGAAGGAAAAGAGGTTTTAGATGATTTAGATATTAGTGAAGAATGGAAAAATGTTTTGTATGAGGTTGCTAAAGAGAGCATTGAATTAACAAATGTTGAAGTTGAAGGAGTTATTGAGATGAAATCCTATGCTCCAGATGGCATTAAGCAGATAAAGAAGGCATTAACAACAGCTTTAAAAGCCAACCCTTATGAGGACGTTGAAGTTAAAATAACCTACATTGGGGCACCAAAGTATAGGGTTGTTGTTATAGCTCCAGATTACAAGAGTGGAGAGGAGGTTTTAAAGAAGGTTTGTGAGAAAGCCGTAGAAACAATCAAAAAACTTGGTGGAGAAGGAAGCTATTACAAAGAGAGTAAGAAGTAAGGGATAAAGATGAGAATGAAAAAATGCCCGAAATGTGGAACTTACACTTTAAAAGACATCTGCCCAAAGTGTGGAGAAAAAACTGCAATTCCAAAACCACCAAAATTTTCTTTAGAGGATAGATGGGGAAAATATAGGAGGATGTTAAAGAGAGCTTTAAAAAATAAAAATAAGGCAGAATAATTTTTCTTTTTTTATATTAAAATTTTATATTTCTGGGATAGTATGCTACTTAGATTATCATCAGGTAATATATTGAATGAAAAAGTCCATAAAGTAGGAATTATAGCCCTTGGTTCGTTCTTAGAAAATCATGGAGCTGTTTTGCCAATAGACACTGATATAAAAATAGCTTCATACATTGCTTTAAAGGCATCTATTTTAACTGGAGCTAAGTTTTTGGGAGTTGTTATTCCATCAACTGAATATGAGTATGTTAAACATGGCATTCACAACAAACCAGAGGATGTTTATAGCTATTTGAGGTTTTTGATAAATGAGGGTAAGAAAATTGGTGTAGAGAAGTTTTTGATAGTTAATTGTCATGGAGGAAACGTCTTAGTTGAAAGTTTTTTAAAAGATTTAGAATATGAGTTTGGAGTAAAGGTAGAGATGATAAATATAACATTCACTCATGCTTCAACAGAGGAAGTTTCTGTTGGTTATGTAATTGGCATAGCTAAAGCTGATGAAGAAACTTTGAAAGAGCATAACAACTTTGAAAAATATCCTGAAGTTGGCATGGTTGGATTAAAAGAGGCGAGAAAAAATAATAAAGCCATAAATGAAGAGGCAGAAGTTGTTGAAAGATTTGGAATTAAATTGGATAAAAAACTTGGAGAGAAAATTTTGAATAATGCAATAGAAAAAGTTATTGAAAAAATAAAAGAAATGATAAGGTGAAACTATGGGTTGGGATAATGCCCCATCTCACATCTGCAGAGGAGGAGATTTAAGAGGTTTGGCTTTTTGCTGTCCCCCAATAAAATACTGTCCTATCCATAAAGCATTAGCCGTATTAAAAATGTCGCCAGAAGAGTTTATAAAAATAAAAGAAGATTTTGGGAAAAGAACAAAGCTTGGTTTAGGAAGTAATACATGCTTTGGTAGTTTAGTGTGGTGCTGTAAAATAACAAAACCTTGCCCTTATAGGGATTATGAACTTGCTAAAAACAACATAAGTCCTGATGAATACATGGAGCTAAAAAAAGAGCTTGCTAAGGAAATTATAAAAAATAGCCAGTTTTTTAAAGAGGCGGTTGATGTTTTTATTAAGAAGGGCATTCCAAAAGATATTGCTGAAAAATGTATCTTAGAGACAGGAGATTTAAAGAAAGCTTATGAATTGGCTATAAAAATGATAGATAAAGATTAAGATAATGAGATTTTGTTTTCCTGAAATGCCTTAAACATGTTATATTCATCTTTTGATAACTTATAAATATAATATTTAACATCCTCAACTATACACATACTTTTTAGTAATCTATAACTCTTTTCCCCATCATAATTATTTAAAAATGCATATACTGGCTTTCCTTCCTTAGCTACTATATATCCTTCTTCACTACCTTCAATTTTAATCAAACATGTACCATTAGATAAAGCATCAATCAATGAAGCATTTTCTAAGATTATTGGTTCTTTTGATAATATTACTTTTTTAACTATATCATTAATTGATTCCCCAAAGAACAAAACTCCATCAGGGTATTTCCTCTTTAAAGAATTTAATTCTTCATTGGATATGTTTTCAATCTTTGCAATTATCTCACTAACAGCAAAGGTTGTTTTTAACTTACTAATCGCTCTTTTTCCAAACAATATTTTTTTTCCAAAATATACTGCAAAAACCTCTTTTTTATTTTTATAAACAACAACTGCTTTTTCATTTTTGAATCTTTTTGGCATAAAAATAACTTTATCAGTAGAAGTTAAATATTTATATACATCATTATAAGAATTTAAAATAACCTCGTTCTCAAAAACCAAACTAAGTTTTGAAATCTCAACAATAGACTCATCTGGTTTAAAGTTTTTTAAAGCAGATTTTATTTCCTCTTCACTACCTTCATAAATTTCTATCAAAAATTCATCTGGAATTTGTGAAAATATTTCCTCTAAACTTTTTTCTCTACCATTTAACTTTGATGAGATAAGTTTTGAGTTAATATAGTATAAAAGAGCATTGTCTATCCTAATAATTCCTGTAAAATCAGCTAATCCAGAAATAATTTCCTTTAAATCATCAACTTTTCCAAATTTTGAATACACTTTTTCCATAATCTCACAAAAAAATAATGACGGCGCAGGGGGGGAATCGAACCCCGAGGGCATTCGCCCTCGACGGATCTGAAGTCCGCCCCGGGCTACCAAGCCCGGTACCCCGCGCCACGTTAATAGGCAATTATATTAATAGACAGCAGGAATATTTAAAGGTTATTCACGTAAAGATATAATATACATATTAACGAAATTAATGACTAAATAAAGTAAAATATTCTTTATTTTTTACAAATTTTCCTTTAAAAAATTGAAATAATAATATTTATATATGAAGTTTGGCAATAACTTAATCTTAATCTATAATGATTTATAATGACAAATTAGGTGATGCTATGGATTTAAATGCTTTGATAAAAATCATTGAAAAAGTTGGAAGAATTGAAATTGAAAACATAACAATTACAGCAGATGAATTAATCATAAATATCCCATCAGCTCCACCAATAGTTATCCCTCAAACACCATCAATAAAAGAGAAATTGGTTGAAGAAGGAATTATAGAAATTAAAGATGTTCCAGAGTTAGATTGGGAACCTCCAGTTGAGAAATATCCTGGATACATAAGAGAAGTCCAATTTGGAAAACCAAAATCAGAGGGTGGAAGAGGAAAGGTCGTAAAGATTGGTGGGCAAAAAGCTTTATACAGATTTGAAGAGCCACAACCAAACCCTCCAGTTGTTACATTTGATATATTTGATATTCCAATGCCTGGGTTACCAAAACCAATTAGAGAGTTTTTCCAAGATGTGATGGAAGACCCTTGCGAATGGGCAAAGAAGTGTGTTAAAGAATTTGGAGCAGATATGATAACAATCCACCACATCTCAACAGACCCAAAAATTAAAGATAAAAGTCCAAAAGAGGCAGCAAAATTAATGGAAGATTTATTACAAGCTGTTGATGTTCCATTTGTTATTGGAGGTAGTGGAAACCCTCAAAAAGACCCGTTAGTTTTAGAGGCATGTGCTGAAGTTGCAGAAGGAGATAGATGTTTATTAGCATCAGCAAACTTAGAATTGGATTATAAAAAGATAGTTGATGCAGCTATGAAATACGACCATAATGTATTAGCATGGAGTATTATGGACCCAAATATGGCGAGAGATTTAAATAGAAAGTTAGTTGAAGCTGGTTTAGACCCAAATAGAATAGTTATGGACCCAACAACATGTGCTTTAGGTTATGGGATAGAGTTTTCAATTAATGCAATGACAAGATTGAGATTGAATGGATTGAAAGGGGATGAGTTAGTTAATATGCCAATGTCCTCTGGAACAACAAACGCTATTGGAGCAAGAGAAGCATGGATGAACAATCCTGAATGGGGACCGAGAGAGTATAGACTCCCACTATGGGAAATAACTACTGGAATTACAATGATGATGTGTGGTGTTGATTTGTTCATGATGCTTAACCCAATATCAGTGAAAACATTGAAAGAGATTGGAAAAACACTAACAACTAAGCCAGGAGAAGTTAAGCTAAACACAAATAACTATGAGTGGATTACAGCAAAAGCATAAAATTGTAATTAAATTGTAATTATTAATTTAAAGGTGATTAAAATGGCAAAAAAAGTTAGTGCAATGGATATCTATAAGTTATTGCCAAAAACAAACTGTAAAAAATGTGGGCAACCATCATGTATGGCATTTGCTACAAAATTGTTAGAGAAAGAGGCGAGTGTTGACCAGTGTCCTATTCTAAATACTCCAAAATTTGAAGAAAATAGAAAGAAACTTATAGAGCTTATATCCCCACCTGTAAAAGAAGTGTGGTTTGGAAATGATGAGAAAAAGGCAGTTATGGGTGGAGATGAAGTAATGTATAGATATCAGCTATCATTCTTCAACCCAACACCAATTGGTATTGATATAAGTGATGAGTTAAGTGAAGAAGAAATTAAGAATAAAGCTAAAGAAATAGAGAATTTTGCATTTGAAAGAACTGGAGAAAAGCTAAAATTGGACTTTATTGTTATAAGAAATGCTTCTGGAGATGTTGAGAAATTCAAAAAAGCTATAGAGATAGTAGAAAAAGAAACAAAAATGCCTATTTGTATTGCTTCATTAAATCCGGAGGTTATAAAAGAAGCTTTAAAAGTAATTAAATCAAAACCAATGGTTTATGCTGCAACAAAAGATACATTAAATGATTTCATAAAAGTCATTAAAGAGCTTAAAAAAGAAAAGGATGTTGTTTTGGTTTTATCATCAAATAACGTTAAAGATTTAAAAAATATGGCTGCAAAGTGCTTAGCTAATGGTATTGAAGATTTAGTTTTAGAACCTCACACTTACCCAGAAAATATTGCTGAAACATTAGATTTAAATGTAATGATTAGGAGAAGTGCAATAGAAAGAGGAGACAAATACTTAGGATTCCCAATATTAAATTTACCAATTAACGCTTATTATTACGCTTTAAAAAATGAATGTCCAATTTCTGGATTCTTTGATGATAAAGAAGTTATTGCTAAGATGTTTGAAGCAACTATTGCCAACACATTAATGAATAGATATGCAGATGCTTTAATTATGCACGGAACAGATGTTTGGGAATTAATGCCTGTATTAACATTGAGACAATGTATCTATACCGACCCAAGAAAACCACAAGCAGTTGAACCTGGATTATATCCAATTGGCAATCCAGATGAAAACAGCCCAGTTATATTAACAACAAACTTCTCATTAACATTCTATACAGTTACTGGAGACTTTGAGAAAGATAATGTTACCTGCTGGTTATTAGTAATGGATACTGGAGGAAAGGCTGTTGATGTCTCAGTTGCAGGAGGGCAATATAATGGAGAGAATGCTAAAAAATTAATTGAAGAGACAGGAATTGCTGATAAAGTTAGCCATAGAATATTAATTTTACCAGCATTGGCTGCATCAACAAGAGGAGATATTGAAGATAAAACTGGATGGACTTGTATTGTTGGAACAAGAGATTCATCTCAAGTTGGTGACTTCTTAAGGAAAAACTGGGATAAAATATTAAAAGAGTGGAAAGAAAAGAATCAAACCGCATAATTACTCAAAAATCTTTTTTATAATCTCTAATGCTTTTTCTATATCTTCATATTTTGTAGCATAACTAAATCTAATATAATTAGCTCCATTTTCACCAAATGCAATCCCTGGAACACATAGAACTTTATTTTCAATTAATTTTTTAGCAACTTCTACACCATCTCCATACTCGGATACATCTGGGAAGATATAAAATGCTCCATCAGGTTTATTAACTCTAAAAATATCCTTTAGTCCATTATAAATTAAATCCCTCCTCCTTTTAAATTCATTAACCATCTCTTCAACACATTTTTGACTTCCTTTTAGAGCGGCTAAAGCACCATATTGAGCAAAGGTTGTAGCACAGGCAAAGCTGTATTGATGGATTTTTATCATATTGTTGATTAAATCCAACTCTTTATTTAGTTCATCAGAAACAGCTAAATAACCAATTCTCCAGCCAGTCATAGCATAGGTTTTAGAAAATCCATTAATTAATATACACCTATCAGTAAATTCCATTGGTGAGTAGTGTTTTTTATCATAAATAATCTTATCATAAACCTCATCTGAAACAATAATTAAATTATAATCTTCAGCTATCTCCGCCAAGCCCTTTATTGTTTCTTTATCATAGACTTTTCCAGTAGGGTTTGCTGGAGAGTTAAAGATTATTAATTTTGTTTTTTTAGTAATTGATTCTTTAACTTGCTCTAAATCAATATCAAAATTTTCATCTAAATTTATACTTTTAATCTTCCCTTCAGCAAACTCTGTTAATGAAAAATAAGATACAAAAGATGGATTTGGGATTAAAACCTCATCCCCCTTATCAACCAAAGTCATGATAGAAAGCATTAATGCCTCTGAAGCCCCGCAAGTAACAATAATATTGTCTTTATCAACATCTAAATTATAATCTCTCTTTAATTTATTACTTATCTCTTCTCTAAGCTCTGGAATTCCATTGTTTGGAGAGTAATGAGTTTTTCCTTCATCCAATGCTTTTTTTGCTTCCTCAATAATATGTTTTGGTGTATCAAAATCTGGCTCACCTATTCCCAAATTTATACAGTCAGATGTTGCTAAATTAAATATCTCTCTAATTGCAGATGGTTTTATATTTTTACACCTATTGCTTATCATTTTCTCACATCCTTAAATTTTGAAGTTCTCAAAATATAATTTTTTATAAAGCTCAATTGCCTTAATCTTTGTAGTTTCTGATGGATTATCTCTTATATTGGAATTTTTATAATTCTCATCCAATAATAAATCCAATTCACAAAAATGATTTTTTATCTTCTCCTTATATTGCTCATCAACAGATTTTTTATCTATTTTGCATTGAAACAGATAATTTACAATCTCTTCATCATAGCAATCTAAGCATTTAAATGAATTAAAATTTAGCTTAAATTCTCCTCTCTCTAAGCATAAAATACCTTGATAATAAGCTCTCAAAATATATAAAAGTGTCTTTGGATTTTTATAATTCTCTTTCTCACATGATTTTTGAAGATGTTTAATAAATCCGTTCCAGTGATGATAGAGCTTTTTGCAAATGCAATTGTGAGCTATTTCCTTAACATCTTCATGGTATTTTGAAGAATACAAAACCCTATCAGATAAAGCTATCTCAATAAAGTTAGCATTTGGCTTTAATAACTCTCTTAAAAACTTTCCAAGCTCAAAACTAACAAAATCACACTTTCCGAATATTTTATTTATAACTTCCCCTTCTTTACTTTTATATAGGCAGTTTTTAACAAATATCTCTCTGTCTAAGATATGCACGCCCCTAACATCTACATCACTTGGATTTGGGATGCCATATAAATCACTACCGGAAATAACAACAAATATTGGGATTTCCATAATCATCTCCATGCTATTAACTTTTTAATAACTCAAAGGTTATTAGAAATTCTAATTGGTAGTATTTTATAGCCTATCAAATTTATTAATAATTTGAGTATCGATTATGTTTATAAATTTATAATTTTTAGGTGAGAGTATGGAAAAGGCTAATGAGAAAATAAAATTAACTGAATTAGTTAAATTGCATGGATGAGCTTGCAAACTGCCCAGCACCGAGTTAGAGTCTTTAGTTAAAGGAATAGTTACTGATGATGATTTATCAGACAAAAATATTTTGGTTGGTTTGGGGGATGATGCATCAATAATTAAAAGAAACGGGTTGGTTATAGCAAAGACAGTTGATGTTTTCACACCAATTGTTGACGACCCCTATATACAAGGAAAGATTGCTGCTTGCAATTCAACAAGCGACATCTATGCTATGGGATTATTGGATATAGTAGGTGTTTTAGCAATAGTGGGAATTCCTGAAAAACTTCCAATACATATAGTTAGAGAGATGTTAAAGGGGTTTCAAGATTTTTGTAGAGAGAACAAAACATCAATTGTTGGTGGGCATACTATACTAAACCCATGGCCTCTAATTGGAGGGGCAGTTACAGGTGTTGGGAGAGAGGAAGAGATTTTAACAAAAGGTGGAGCTAAAGAAGGAGATATTTTAATATTAACAAAACCATTAGGAACTCAAACAGCGATGGCATTATCAAGAATTCCAGAGGAATTTAAAGATTTAATCAACATTGCTGAGGAGGAAGAAAAATACATTATAGATAAAGCAATAGAGATAATGACAACATCAAATAGATATGGATTAATGGCTTTAAGAAAAGCAGAAGAAAGAGTTGGAGATAAAATAGCAAATGCTTTAACAGATATTACTGGATTTGGTATATTAGGGCATTCAAATGAAGTAGCCAAAAACAGTAACGTTTTGATAGAAATTACTTCACTACCCTGCATAAAAAAGACGCCTGAGTTGAGTAGATTATTTGGCCATGCATTATTGGATGGATATGGAGCTGAAACTGCAGGAGGATTGTTAATATCGGCAAAAAAAGAATATAAAGATGATCTAATTGATGAGTTAGAGAAAGCTAAATGTTGTGCGTTTGAAGTTGGTAGGGTTGTGAAAAAAGGTGAAGGAAAAGCAGTTTTAAGTAAAGATGTTGAAATAGTTGAGGTCTAACTCGGTGCTGGGCAGGTATTATGGGACTTTTGCAGGAATAAATGTTCTATTGAATATAAACTGCGAGAGTCCTTAATATTAAAAACGTCCCTGCCGATGTGCCGAACCCTTTAAGGGAGGCACATCGAAGATAGCTGATTTTTTATTCCCATTTTTGACTAAATTTTTTATACCACTACTTTAATTAAACTATTTTACCTAAAAGTATAAAAATTAAATGAAAAATTTAAAATTAAGATTTAAGGTTATAACTCAATAAACTTCCTTGGGTGAAAGTATGGAAATAAAATTGGAAGAAATTTTAAAAAATCAGCCATTATACAGTGGAAAAGCAAAGTCAATCTATGAGATTGATGATGATAAAGTTTTGATAGAGTTTAGAGATGATATAACAGCAGGAAATGGAGCTAAGCATGATATTAAAGAGAATAAAGGATATTTAAACGCTTTAATCTCATCAAAGTTATTTGAAGTTTTAGAAGAAAATGGAGTAAAGACTCACTACATAAAGTATATAGAACCAAGATATATGATAGCTAAAAAAGTTGAGATTGTACCAATAGAGGTTATAGTTAGAAATATCGCCGCTGGAAGCTTATGCAGAAGATATCCTTTTGAAGAAGGGAAAGAATTGCCTTTCCCAATTGTTCAATTTGACTACAAAAATGATGAGTATGGAGACCCAATGTTAAATGAAGATATTGCTGTAGCTTTAGGTTTAGCTACAAGAGAGGAGTTAAATAAGATTAAAGAAATTGCTTTAAAGGTTAATGAAATATTAAAGAAATTGTTTGATGAGAAGGGCATTATATTAGTTGACTTCAAAATTGAAATTGGTAGAGATAAAGATGGCAATTTATTGGTTGCAGATGAGATAAGCCCAGACACTATGAGATTGTGGGATAAGGAGACAAGAGATGTATTAGATAAAGATGTATTTAGAAAGGATTTAGGGGATGTTATTGCAAAATACAGAATTGTCGCTGAGAGATTAGGCTTATTATAAACAATAAAATTTTTGGTGAAACTTATGTATAAGGCAACAGTTACAATAAAGTTAAAAAAAGGAGTTTTAAACCCAGAAGGAAGAACAATACAGAGGGCATTAAACTTTTTAGGCTTTAATGATGTTAAAGAAGTTCAAACATACAAGATGATTGATATAATTATGGAAGGAGAGAGTGAGGAGAAAGTTAGAGAAGAAGTTGAAGAGATGTGTAAAAAGTTATTAGCAAATCCAGTAATTCATGATTATGAGATAAAAGTTGAGAAGATTGAATAATTAATCTTATTAAACTTTTTTATTAAAATTTACTTAATTTTAAAATTTTTAAAGTTGGTGATTGAATGGAGAAGAAGAAAAAGCTTATTTTATTTGATTTTGATAGCACATTAGTTAATAATGAGACAATTGATGAGATTGCAAGAGAAGCAGGAGTTGAGGAAGAGGTTAAGAAGATAACAAAAGAAGCTATGGAAGGAAAATTAAATTTTGAGCAATCTTTAAGAAAAAGAGTCAGTTTATTAAAAGACCTTCCAATTGAAAAGGTTGAAAAAGCTATTGAAAGAATAACACCAACAGAAGGGGCAGAGGAAACAATTAAAGAACTAAAAAATAGAGGTTATGTTGTTGCTGTTGTTAGTGGAGGTTTTGATATTGCTGTTAATAAAATTAAAGAAAAATTAGGATTAGATTACGCTTTTGCAAATAGGTTAATTGTTAAAGATGGAAAACTAACTGGAGAAGTTGACGGAGAAGTTTTAAAAGAAAATGCTAAGGGAGAAATTTTAGAGAAGATAGCTAAAATTGAAGGAATAAAATTGGAAGATACTGTTGCTGTAGGAGATGGAGCTAATGATATAAGCATGTTTAAAAAAGCTGGTTTGAAGATAGCTTTTTGTGCTAAACCTATTTTAAAAGAGAAAGCAGATATTTGTATAGAGAAGAGAGATTTGAGGGAGATTTTGAAGTATATTAAGTAAAAACGCTCATCCAAAATTAAAGAGGAGGTATTATTTTGCTTTTTTCTTATCAATCTCTTTTTTTATAATTAACATAGCAATGTAACCAAGGATTGTTGGAATTATATAAGATACAAATCTATCCAATAAGGTAACTGCTGCAGCTACTGAGGGAGGAATTTTAAAAGCAGAAAAAGAGAGAATCATTACTGTATCTGCTGTTCCAAAACCACTGGGAGTTATGGATAAAACACCAGATAAAAGAGTTATTAAATATACTGTGGCTACACTCACAATAGAGACGATATAAGGCAGAGATAAAAATAACAGCCACAACTTTAGGATATCAAGGACATACCACCCAACAGATAAAATTATGGCAATATAGACTTCCCTACCTCTTTTATTTTTAAAAAATTTCATACTGTTGTAGAATTCATCAATAGATTTTAGTATTTTTTCTTCATCGTAATTGTATGAGCAGTATTTGCAAATAAACTTTGATATTTTTGTAACCGTCTTAATTAGAAGTTCTTTATTTGCTATTAAATAGATAATTACTGCAGTTAGTAAAAACAGAAAAATCCATGAGAGGATTAAATATTCAAGATACTCAAACCCAGTAACTACAAAGTATCCAATCACAAATAATGTGAAAAATAAAAATATGGCTGTATCTAAAACCCTTTCAACAACAACTGTAGAAAATGCCAAACCTTTCGGAATCTTTTCAAGTTTTGATAAGTAATAAGCTCTAAACGCCTCTCCTCCTCCCCTCATAGAAGGGGTGATATTATTAATAAACAGCCCCATCAAAACAAGTAAAAAGATGTTTTTAATCGATGCTTTGTATCCCAAAATTTTTGTTATATATCCCCATCTTACAGCCAATAGTAATGAAATAACCATCTGCAGAATAATTGCCAATATTATATAGATTGGATTTGCACTAATTAATATTTGGAATATTTCGTATATTCCAATATACGCCATTAAAATTAATATAAAAGCAATGCTAAGGATAAAAAGAATAGAAGATTTGGTAATTTTTATTTTCATTCATATCCCTTTAATTTATTTCTGATATATTTCAAGATTTCATCTCCAACATCTTTTGTCTTTAAATCTCCTCCCAAATCTGGAGTAACTTTTTTATTTATTAGACAGTATTTTATAGCTTCTCTAATCAAATCTCCTTTTTCTTTCTCTCCAATATAATCAAATAGCATAGCAACACTTAAAATAGATGCCATTGGATTTGCTATACCTTCTCCAGCTATATCTGGAGCTGAACCATGAACTGGCTCAAATAATGCTTTATTTTCACCAATATTAGCTGATGGAGCTAATCCAAGCCCTCCAACTAATGCAGATGCTTCATCTGATAAAATATCCCCAAACATGTTTGTTGTAACAATAACATCAAACTTTTCAGGATTTTTTATTAAATTCATAGCTGTTGAATCTACTAAATAATCATCTGCCTCTATTTCATAATGTTTTTTTATTTCATTAAATACCTCTAAGAATAAGCCATCGGTAACTCTTAAGACGTTTGCCTTATGTATGCAAGATACCTTTTTTCTATTATTTTTTATTGCATATTCAAATGCAAATCTTATTATTCTCTCACTACCTTTTCTTGTTATAACTCTCTCAGCTACTGCCATTTCATTTTCTAACTTCTCCCTCCCAACATATAAATCTTCTGTATTTTCTCTAATAATTACAATATCAATATTTTTAACATTTAAGAATTCATAATCTGCAATTCTCCCAATTAACTGCCCAACTCCAAAGTTGTTAATTGGTCTAACATTAGCGTATAAATCAAATAATTTTCTTAGAGTTATTATTGGACTCCTATAATTTTTAACTTCTCCAGGTTTTGGTGATGTTATAGCACCAAATAAAATAACATCTGCTTCTTTAGCTTTCTCTATTGTTTCTTCAGGTAATGCATCCCCATATTTTTTTAAGCATTCTAATCCAGCTTCTCCTTCTATTATTTCAAAATCTCCAAGCTCATTTAATATTTTCACAGCTTCTGGAACTACTTCTTTGCCAATACCATCTCCTTCTATAACACATACCTTTATCATAGACAGCACCAAAAACTTTTATAGCTTGAAGATATTTTTAAGCAATACTACAAAAGTATTACTCATCAACATTAGAAAATAACAGGAGGGATAAGTAATGAAATATTCAGATGTTCCAAAATTTATTAGAGATGTTTCCATAAAGCAGCATGAGTGGATGAGAGAGAGTATAAAATTGATTGCAAGTGAAAATATAACAAGTTTAGCTGTTAGAGAAGCATGTGCAACTGATTTCATGCACAGATATGCTGAAGGATTGCCAGGAAAGAGATTATATCAAGGATGTAAATACATAGATGAAGTTGAAACACTCTGTATAGAATTAGCTAAAGAATTATTTAAGGCAGAGCATGCAAACGTTCAACCAACAAGTGGAGTTGTTGCTAACTTAGCTGTTTTCTTTGCTGAAACAAAGCCAGGGGATAAATTAATGGCTCTAAGTGTTCCAGATGGAGGGCATATAAGCCACTGGAAAGTTAGTGCTGCTGGAATTAGGGGGTTGAAAGTTATAAACCATCCATTTGACCCAGAAGAGATGAATATAGACCCAGACGCTATGGTTAAAAAAATCTTAGAAGAGAAGCCAAAGTTAATATTGTTTGGAGGTTCTTTATTCCCATTCCCTCATCCAGTAGCTGATGCTTATGAAGCTGCTCAAGAAGTTGGGGCTAAAATTGCCTATGATGGAGCTCACGTTCTTGGTTTAATAGCTGGAAAGCAATTCCAAGACCCATTAAGAGAAGGAGCTGAGTATTTAATGGGAAGTACTCACAAGACATTCTTTGGTCCTCAAGGGGGGGTTATCTTAACTACAAAAGAAAATGCTAATAAGATAGATACTCACGTATTCCCGGGAGTTGTTAGTAATCATCACTTGCATCACAAAGCTGGTTTAGCTATTGCTTTAGCTGAGATGTTAGAGTTTGGAGAAGATTATGCTAAACAAGTAATTAAGAATGCAAAGGCATTAGCTCAAGCATTGTATGAGAGAGGATTTAATGTCTTATGTGAGCATAAGGACTTTACAGAAAGCCATCAAGTAATTATTGATATAGAGAGCTCTCCAGACATAGAATTTTCAGCAAGTGAGTTAGCTAAGATGTATGAAGAGGCAAATATTATTTTAAATAAAAACTTATTACCATGGGATGATGTCAATAATTCAGATAATCCAAGCGGTATTAGATTAGGAACACAAGAATGTACAAGATTAGGAATGAAAGAGAAAGAGATGGAAGAAATAGCTGAGTTTATGAAAAGAATAGCCATTGATAAAGAAAAACCAGAAAAAGTTAAAGAGGATGTTATAGAATTTGCTAAAGAATACAGCACTATCCATTACAGCTTTGATAATGGAGAAGGGTTTAAGTATTTAAGATTCTACTAAACCATAGGGCTTCGCCCTATCGGTATGAACCTTTTAGTAAAAGTTGAACAAATCCTACGGATTTGTAGCCAGAAAGCAGAGCTTTCTGCTTCACCAAAATCTAACACCTCCTCGCTTACGCTCGGAGGTGTAACTTAGAATTGCTGGGGTATTCCAATAGGGCGAAGCCCTATGGTTGCGGATACCCCAATCCATTAAGTTGGGGCTTTCAGCCCCAATTAATGTCTTTTATATTTAAATATTCAAATGACATTTATCTCGTGAAAATTCTTTTCTTTTTAAAATAAAGATTTTTAAGAGCTTATTTTTTAATTTTAAAGATTTTTAGAGAATTTCAAAGGGCAGTTTATTTTGATAATTTTAAGTATTTGAATGTATTAAGCTATAGAGATTCTTAAAAGATTTTAGTTAATTACTTTCAAATCAAAATTTCCCCAA
This sequence comes from Methanocaldococcus bathoardescens, assembly GCF_000739065.1. Classification (GTDB taxonomy): domain Archaea; phylum AGJL01; class Methanococci; order Methanococcales; family Methanocaldococcaceae; genus Methanocaldococcus; species Methanocaldococcus bathoardescens. The sequence goes on from NZ_CP009149.1 coordinate 769,105, forward strand.
TAAATATTTGTATTTATAAAATTTTAAAACTTTCTAAAATAGAAAATTAGAAAATACACTTAAATTAAAAACTTCGAGGGTTTATAAATAAAAGGGGTTATTAACCCCTCGAAAATTATGGTATGAAAAAGCTTAAATATTAGAAGAGATAATATACGAAATGAGCAAAATATTGCCCTGTTAAAATCAGACCGTTTCGGTATGGAAACTGCATAAAATTTAGCTTGTTCTAAATAATCTAATTCGTTAAAGTTAAAATCAGACCGTTTCGGTATGGAAACATCGGTTAGGTAGGTTGTGGTAGGTAGTAACCGAAAGTTAAAATCAGACCGTTTCGGTATGGAAACAATGATATCAACGTATTAATTCAAGAAACAAATAGGGTTAAAATCAGACCGTTTCGGTATGGAAACAAGGATGAGATTGAAGAAACTGATGAAATGAAACCGGTTAAAATCAGACCGTTTCGGTATGGAAACTATTAGAAAATAACACAATAGTTGACTGGAAAACTTCTAAATATTCGTTAAAATCAGACCGTTTCGGTATGGAAACAATGATCCAAATTTGGTTATTGGAAGATTAGCGTTAAAATCAGACCGTTTCGGTATGGAAACGCCACTATCGGTTGGATATTTTTTGTATTTGTGTTAAAATCAGACCGTTTCGGTATGGAAACCATTTTGATTTTACTTCAATTGATTTTACAATTTTACATTTATCTATAGTTAAAATCAGACCGTTTCGGTATGGAAACAATTTGTCATTATCAATCATAGTAAAAATATTTTTATAATAGTTAAAATCAGACCGTTTCGGTATGGAAACGCGGGTGCGTTTTCCACAGTTGCAAAGAAAAAAGTAAGTTAAAATCAGACCGTTACGGTATGGAAACACACTACTGAACATATTTTGTAATCCTGTTAAATATCCCGCAGTTAAAATCAGACCGTTACGGTATGGAAACTACTCTCTCACCTCACTTGTTTTTTTTAAGATTATGTTTTAGTTAAAATCAGACCGTTACGGTATGGAAACGATTGGGTGCTTATTTTAGTTGTAGTTATTTTAGTTGTGTTAAAATCAGACCGTTACGGTATGGAAACAAAAAGTTATAATGTTTGGATAAAGGTGGAAAAATGGTTAAAATCAGACCGTTTCGGTGTAAAAACATAATTTTAAAATAAAAAATAAAAATAGGAAAGTACCCAATAAACAGGGATTTGCTCCTCTATGGATTAATAAAAAGAAAAAAAGATTTTTTAATTCTCTTTTTAAATTAAATAATAAAAAAGAGTTTATTTAGAATTTCTTAAACATTTCTTCTACAATTCTTGCAAATGCAGGTCTTGTTACAAATATCCCTATTAAAACCCCTGCTATTGTGGTTATTGCAAACCCTTTCAACATCCCTACACCGAGCACAAATAAAGGTAGCATAGCAGCTATAGAAGTAGCCGCTGAAGCAAATATTATAAAGAAAGCTCTTTTAATGCTTGCTCTTATTTTTCCAGCACCTCTTTTTAACGCTTCATCAGTTATAACAATTTGATTATCAACTCCTGTCCCCACAGCTGCTATAATCCCTGCTATTGAAGGTAAATCTAACTTCCAATCTATTAAAGATGCAAATCCTAATATAATAATAATCTCTGATAGACATGTTATTAGAATTGGAATAGCTATCTTTGGCTGTTTGTATCTTACACTAACAATTATTCCAACAGCTATAAATGCCAATATTAAGGCAATAACAGTCCCTTTTAAGAACTCTTTACCAAACTCTGATGAAACTGCATAGGTATATTCAATATCTAATTTTACAGGTAATGCCCCTGACTTTAGAGCTGAGTATATAGCCATTGCTTCATCAATCTCATCTTTGGTTGGAGGATAACTACCAACTGTAATAACCTGTTTTGGATGAGGCCTTCCATCTGCCAAATCTGGAGATAAGACAGGGGCTGAGATTAACTTTCCATCCATATACAGCTCAACTTTGTGATATGCCTTATCTTTAGCAACTTCAGCAAACTTTTTAGCCCCCTCTAATGTTAATTCAAAAGGAACTCCATAAGCCCATCCATCTCCTTGTGGAATTTTTGTTGGTGGTTCAACGAGCTTAACATCTTTTCCAGTGTAAGCTGTTACATTATCAATCTTCGCTTCAAAAACCCCTTGATGTTCTAAAACTTTAATTATTCTCTCAGTGTCAGAGCTATTAGGAATCATAACAATAATTTCATCATTTCCTCTTGGATATACTGTTATATCACTTAAACCATTTGCATTTAACCTTTTCTCAATAATATCTACTGTTAATTGTAGCTCTTCATCAGTCATTGGCTTCTCTGCCTTTAAAACAATAACTGTTCCTCCGCTTAAATCAATTCCATAATCAATTCCTTTAAATACTATTAGAAATACAGATACGGTAAGAAATATAATCAAAGTCAGTATCTTTTTATCTTTTAGTAGCTTTGGTATATCCATTTATCCCACCTATATCTATATAAGTTGTTAGAGATTTTAAAAATCTATTCTTTTAAATTTAAAATTTACAATATTTCTAATGGTGATTAATATGGATTTTGATGTAACTATTATCGGATATATCGCTGGAACTTTAACAACCTTTGCTTCTCTTCCTCAATTAATAAAGTCATTGAAAGAGAAGGATATGAGTAATATCTCATTAGCTTTTGTTATAACATTTACAACTGGATTGACACTTTGGTTGATATATGGAATATTAAGGAATGATTACCCAATAATAGTATTTAACATTTTATCTTTAATGTTTTGGATACCAATAACATATCTAAAAATAAAGGATGAGATGAGAAAATGAAATGGGACGAGATTGGGAAAAATATAGTAAAAGAGATTGAAAAAGAAATCTTACCATATTTTGGTAGAAAAGATAAATCCTATGTTGTTGGAAGGTCACCGAGTGGAGATGAAACAGAAATTTTTGACAAAATAAGTGAAGATATTGCCTTAAAATATTTAAAACCATTGAATGTTAATATTGTGAGTGAAGAGTTGGGAATTATTGATAATGATAGCGAATGGACTGTAGTAATAGACCCAATAGATGGTTCTTTTAATTTTATAAATGGAATTCCATTTTTTGCATTTTGCTTTGGAGTATTTAAAAATAATAAGCCATATTATGGCTTAACCTATGAATTTTTAACTAAAAGCTTTTATGAAGCCTACAAAGGGAAAGGAGCTTATTTAAATGGAAAAAAGATTAAAGTTAAAGACTTCAACCAAAAAGATATAACTATAAGCTACTATCCAAACAAAAAAATGGATTTGGAAAAATTAAGAAATGAAGTTAAAAGAGTGAGAATATTTGGAGCTTTTGGTTTAGAAATGTGTTATGTGGCTAAAGGAACTTTAGATGCTGTTTTTGATGTAAGACCTAAGGTTAGGGCTGTTGATATTGCCTCATCATATATAATCTGCAAAGAGGCAGGAGCTTTAATAACAGATGAAAATGGAAGAGAGCTGAAATTTGAGCTAAATGCAACAGATAGATTAAATATCATTGTAGCAAACAGTAAAGAAATGTTGGATATAATTTTGGACTTATTATAAATATTATATTTTTAGATACTCTCAACTTTTATAGTGTTGGTTTTCTTTTGACCTATTGGATGACCTAATGTGACTAAGTAAATCCCCTTTCCAATTTCTTTCTTAGCTATTTCTCTACAGGCGTTGATTATACTCTCCATATCATCAAATTCTTTCATTAAACAGCTTTCAACTCCCCAAACTAATCTCAACCTTTTTAAAGTTTTTATATTTGGCGTTGGAGCTATTATTCTACTATTTATTCTTAATTTAGATATTAACTTAGCAGTTCTTCCAGAATACGTTGGAGTTATAATTAATTTAGTATATAGTTTCTTGTATAGTTCATAAACAGCATAAACTAAACCCTCATCAATACTCTCAACCTCTAAACAAACCATATCACCAAATTCCTCATAATATTTATCTGCCACTTCAGCAACCTTATTTAACACTTTTATTGCCTCTATTGGATATTTCCCAACAGTTGTTTCGTTAGAAAGCATTAAACAGTCAGTTCCATCGTATATGGCATTAGCTATGTCTGTAACCTCAGCTCTCGTTGGAAATGGATTATTTATCATAGAATCCAATATTTGTGTAGCTGTTATTGATAAAATTCCATATCTATTAGCTATTCTCAATATATTCTTTTGTTCAATTGGTATATTTTCTATTGGAACCTCTACACCCAAATCCCCTCTCGCTACCATCACTCCATCACTTTCCTTAGCAATTCCTTTTATATTTTTTAATCCCTCCTTAGTTTCTATTTTTGATATTACCTCACAATCTCCCTTGTATTCAGATATAATATCCTTCAATTCCTTAACATCATTTTTATCCCTAACAAATGATAGGGCAATATATTCAAAGTCCTTTTCTACAGCGAATTTTATATTTTTTAAGTCAGTTTCATCAATTATTGGCAGTTCTATCCTTGTATCTGGAAGATTAACTCCCATTCCCTCTTTAATCTCTCCACCAACTTCTACAACTGCGATAATTTTATCATTTTTTTCTATAACCTTTAGCTTAATTTTTCCATCGTTGATTAAAATAAAATGTCCTTCTTCAATTGTGTCTATGGAGTAGTTGAGCTTTATATCTTCTCCAATAACAACTCTCTCCCCCACTTTCAATAGCTTATCTTTTAATCTAACTTCTTTAATCCTAATCTTTATCCCCTTCAAATCCATAACTTTGGCAATGTTATTTTTTTCCAATATATCCAAAAATTTTTCACAATAATCTGTTGTAGCATGAGACATATTAAATCTAACTCCATCTATTAAATTTATTGCCTCACTTAATCTCTTTTCTAAGGACGGGCCTAAAGTTACCAAAATTTTAGTTTTTCTCATTATTCCCACCAAAATTCATTGTAGAACAAATCAAAGTCCTGATTGTATTTTTTTCCTATTTTTAGAGCTATCTCTGCCTTAGCTAATTCTCTACCAAAATAAGCTGCATGGTCTAATTTCTTTATCAAATTTAACCTTATCGCGGTTTCATAAATTTCTTTTGGTTTCTTTCCTCTAATAATTAAAACTGGTTCTCTTCTTTTATTAAAGTATATTGCCACAATTTCTTTATTTTTCCTATCAATCTCTATCTTAAAACTTCCTTCATCCAATATTTGCCTCTCATCTTCTTCAGCTTTAATTATTGGGACGTTATAACTATTGAAAGTAATTTCCTCTTCAAATCTTTTATCCTTATAATTTATCAAATTGTAGCCAACATCTTTTGGCAAAGAATTTCTTTTTTTAGCCAAAAACATCATCTTTGAGGCAATCTTTAACTCTTTTATTGAAAATTTGCATTTAGCACTTGCTTCTGGAGTAAATAATATGTTGGCATTAATCTCAGCCCCAATTGCTGCCAATAAGGCATTGACTCCATTACTATCAGCATCAAAAAGCTCTGTAACATTTCCAACGCCAAAAAATAGTGGCAATTTATATCTTTTTTTAAATTCTCTACATGCAATAACGCTCTCTATAAAACTACATCCAGCATTGTTTATTGGCTCTAATATTGGGTCAGCAACTATCTTTTCAATTCCAGCGTCCAATAATCTCTTTATATTCTCCTCTAAGGATTTAATCTTTCCTTCAATTGTTTCTGGAATGTAGTTTGTTTTATAATTTGTTGGCAATACAACAACTGCTGTTTCTGAATCTTTCAAATAAGGAATTAGCTCATCTAAATTCCCAGCATCAACACTCAAAATCATATCTGCCCCTAAATTTACTGCCTCAATTAATTCTTTTGTGTTTAAAGTATCTACGCTAATTGGGTTGTCAGTTAAATCCCTCGCTATTTTTAACATATCTTTAATTTTATCTGCATTATTTTCATTGCTAACCATTCCCAAATCAATCATATCTGCCCCACTTTCTAAGTAATATATTATTTTCTCCTCCAACTCTTTCTCTTTTAGCCATGGGGCATGGACTATCTCTCCCAAAACTCTCATTGGAAATTTATCCCCAACCTTTAACTTGCCTATCTCTATATCTCCTTCCCCTAATTCTTGCTCCTCCGCTTTTTTAATCTCCTCCTCGCATCTCTTTTTAATAATTTCTAATAACTGTAAATCGGCATATTCTTTAGTGGATAACTTTATTTTATCTAAATTTTCAATTAGTATTGGAATATCAGAAGCTTCTCTCGTAGATTTAAAGCATTTTATTCCAGTTTCTTCTTCAACCTTCTTTAAATCATGCCTTATCAATCCAGTCACTAAAACAAAATCGTAAATATCCTTTAATTTTTTTCCAAATTTGTTTTCTAATTTTTTAATTTCTTTAATTATTAGATTTGGTGTTAAAAAAGCTGCTACTGAAATATCTGCCACATGCACATCCACAAAACTGTATTTTTCCACAGCTTTTTTAACTTTCTTTTCAGCCAATTTTCCAGTTATTATTAGAATTTTCATAATCTCCCCCATAAACTCTCATAAGTAATACAAAATGAAAACTATAAATGTAATTAAATTAAAATATAATTTTATGAAATTTTATATTTAGCTAAATTTGGTGGATAGTATGAAGTTTGTTGAAAAAGCAAAAATAGAGTTTGAGCAACCAATAATTGTTGAAGCATTTCCTGGGACTGGGTTAGTTGGTAGTATTGCTGCCTATCAAATAATAAAGGAACTCAACTTAAAATATTTTGGATACTTTGAGATAGATGGGATTGCCCCACTAACAACTATTGAGAAAGGAATCCCATATCCCCCAGTTAGGGCGTATGCAAACGAAAATTTGATTATTTTATTTTCAGATGTGATAATTCCTCCACTTAAGATTAATGGATTGGCTGAGTTTATAGTCAAAACCTTTTCAGACAAAAATCCTAAGTTATTTGTTTCCCTTGGGGGAATAGTAGCAGGAAAATCAGAAAAAGTATTTGGAATAGCCAATAGAGAAGAATTAATAGAGAACCTAAAAAATTATGTTGAAATATTTGATTTTGGGGTTGTAGGGGGAATAAGTGGAAATTTACTGATAAAATGTCAAGATAATGGGTTTGATGCCATTGGCTTGTTAGCTGAAACTGTTGGGGTTAGACCAGACCCAAGAGGGGGAGCCAACCTATTAGAGGTTCTGAATAAAATGTTCGACCTAAATATAAGTGTCGAAGGACTAATTAAAGAAGCTGAAGCTATTGAAAACAAACTTAAAGAATTGGCAGAACAGCATTTAAAGATGATGTCAAAGAGTAGAAAGGAATATCCAATGTATATTTAACCCCATAGGGCTCCGCCCTATTGGTATACCCGGGATGCATTGCCTCGCTTACGCTCGGCAATGCCTCTTAAGTTTATATGGTTTGATACTGCTAAAACTTTCGAATGGATATTTTGGTGGTATTATGAAAGTATATGGATTATTTGGGATTAGTGAAAATGCAATAAATGATTTTATTGAAAATCATGTTAAAACTTTCACTATAATCAATGCATTAAATTTAGAAACCGTTAAAAATCTAAAAGAAGGAGATTTGGTTTTTATAACATCAACACTTAGAGAAGATTTAAGAATAGGTACTGAAGGGATTTTAGGAAGAGTTATTAATGTCTCCTTAGTCCCACAACTAATAAATGGATTTGAAGAAAAGGAAATTATGGCTGGAAGGGTTCAATTGGAAATGTTAGGATTTGCTAAATGTGTTAAATATGAATCTATCCATGTAGAGATAACATTTAGAATGTATTAATTTTTTATTTATTTAAATCCTTTATATTAAATGGTTATATTTTGGTGATAACATAAGCTTCAATAATATTAAAATTTTCATAAAGGACTATATAAAAGAGCCAATATTATATCCACTTAAAGATATTAAAAGCATGTTTATTGGAGCTGTTGTGCTGTTTTTATGCTTAATAATGCAAATTATAAGCATGTTGATATTTTCTACTGAATATCCTGACAGTTTATTTCAATCAATTATATTATTTTTAACATCTATACCTTTCTCTATTTTAATATATGGTTATGTTGGATTGGTTATAAAAAATATATTGAATAATAACAACTCTCTTCCAAGTTGGAAGAATTTGAAGTCAATAATTTTAATGGGATTTAAGATTAATGCAATCTTGTTATTTGTATTATTAGCAATTTTTATGTTTTATTTTCTTAAAAGTTATTCAATATTTGACGCCCTGGGGGATATATTATATATACTATGGATTTTTTATTATCCGATGAGTTGTTACAATATCACCATAGCATTAATGTCCATTATGTATGTTATTTTTTGTCCTTCTATTTACTCATTGGCTTTAATTTTGGTAATTCCAATAGCTCTTCTGTTAATTTTAAATTTCATATCAAATGGGATTAAAAATATTTTAAATTTAGGCACTGTTAAAAAATTCCTATGTTTAGAATATTTTAAAGTTTTATTTGTCATCTTTATTTATTTTCTAATCTCAAATCTTATGTATGTGATTTATGCATACATAACTATAACTGATTTTAACCTTAGTTTTGCACTACAACGTTATTTTATATTTTCAGATTTGTCGTTAGAAAGCTTAATCTTAATATTTATTAGAAAATTCATACAATTTTATTTCCTTGTAGTTATTGGAAAAACTCTGGGAAATTATGCTAAAAAACACAAATAATAACATAGAAACTCATTTTATAATTTTTAAACTATTTAAGGCATTTATAACTCTCTTCAACTGACTTTGCCCACTTTATCATTTCATCATATACTTTATCCTGCTTTAACAAATTCTCATTACCTATTAAAACTAACTTCCTCTTAGCTCTTGTTATTGCAACATTCAATCTTCTCAAATCTTTTAAAAATCCAAAGTTTTTTGTTCTAACGAATGAGATAACTATAGCCTCATTTTCTCTACCTTGGAATCCATCTACTGTATTAACTTCCACATCTATATTGTGCTCTTCAAACAATCTCCTCAAATATCTAACTTGAGCATCGTAAGGAGTTATAACATTTGTTGGTATCTTATATTTTACAAGTTTTTTAACTATCTCCAAAACCTTCTCTGCCTCCTCTATATTATAATAAGATGGGGATTCTTTATCCTTCCTCTCAACCCCATCAATATGTATAAACTGAACTGGAATTTCATTTATAATATCTCTATCAACTTCATCAATCTCTTCCTCTTTAACTAAATCTAATAAGGTTATGTTTTTAACGCTCTCATCTGCCTTCAATTTATTGTCATAGAACATTCTATTTGGGAATTCCATAATTTTTTCATTCATCCTATACTGAATCTCCAATATTGAAGAAAATTCTGGATATTTTTTAATTAATCTCTCAAATAATGTTTTCTTTAACTCTTCATTCTCACTCAACACTGTTGGGGGTAATTGCTTGTGGTCTCCAGCCATAATTAGCTTTTTTCCTTTAACAATTGGGATTAAGCAAGATGGTTCCATAGCCTGGCTTCCCTCATCAATAACAACCACATCAAACTCCCATCCTTTTAAGATTTCAGAACCTGCCATTGAATTTGTTGCTACAATGACATCTGCCTCACTTAAAATCTCATTCATGATTTTTTCGGTTATTTCATCTAAATTATTAATGATTTTTTTAATCTTTTTATTTCTTATAATCCACTCTGCCATACTAATGATTTTTTCTTTTGGAATTCCTCTATAATCTCTTCTTTTTTTAGCTACTTTTAAAATCTGTTCATCGCTCATTCCTCTTCTCCATCTTGGTGATGGCTTTAAAAATTTATCTCTCTGCTCTTTAATCTCTTTAATTTTTTCTTTTAGAGATAAAATTTCCTGATATTTCTCATGATTCTCAATTAAATATGGAAGAGAATGCTGTATTAAGTCCTTTGAAATCCTTGTTGGATGCCCTACTCTAACAACTTTTAAATCAGGATATTTTTTAATTAGATATTCTAAGATGTTATCTGCCGCTATATTTGAATCAGCAGTTGCTAAAACCTTATGTTTGTTAAATCTAACTTCTTGAACAATAACTTCTGTTATAGTTCTTGTCTTTCCAGTTCCTGGGGGTCCGTGAATTAAATACAAATCCCTACTTAAAACTGCTTTTTTAACAGCCATTTTTTGAGATTCATTTAAGCTCTTATCATAAAATTCTAATTCAATATCTTCTCTCAAAGGTTTTTCTGGATGTTCAATGCCCAATATTATATAAGCTAATTTATCCCTCTTTCTTGCAAATTCTCTTAAAGCTTCTTTCATTCTTTTAAATGTTATGTCATTAACGTATAAATCAACTCTTACTCTTTCTTTATAAACCCATTTTGGGACATCTACATCAAAAGCCACGTCTATAAAGTTTTTTCCCACATAAATGACGTTGGCATATAAATCACTCTGCAATGGGTTTTCTTTACTAATTAAAACAACGTCTCCTGGTGAAATTTCTGTTTTAAACGGCTTCTTTCTCCCAAATCTTACAATGGTGCAACCTAAACTCTCTCCTAAAAATTTCCCTTTTAAATTTAAAATTGCCCTTCCAACATTCTCCCTCTTCTTTCCCAATTTAATAATCTCATTTTTATGAAAATCCATCTCACATCTTCTTTCAATCTCAATCAAATCCATAAATTTCTTTACGTATAAATCAACTAAATTCAAGCTATCACCACTTTTAAACCAATTCTGCCACCATTATATTGTCTTTATTCCTTAAAATTCTCACTTTAACTGTCTTCCCTATTAGATTTTGTTCATTATTGCAGTTGATTATCTGAATAACCCTATCCTTAGCAACTCCCAAAACTTCTCCTTTAACTCTACCATCTAAAACTACTTTTACTTTTGTTATTTCTCCAACTTTGAATGGATAAGGTAATCTTTTCCTCTTATGCGTTCCAAAATCCTTTGGTGAAGTTATGAGCTTAACCTCTATACCTTTCTTCTTATATTCCAACTCATATTTCCTTAACAAATCATAAAACTTCTCAAAATCCCAAACCTTCATTTTTTTAGATCTTCTACCTAATTGATAAACTCTACATAATTGACATCCTAAAATAGGGTCTTTTTTTCCTGTTAGAGGGTTTATAATGTTTTGCTCAACCCTTAAATCTAAATCAATAGCATAATCAATAACTTTCTTAAATTCCTCATCATTTATGTTTGGTAATAAAAGAGGAGCTATAAGCAGATGAATCTTAGAGTTTTTTATATATTCAGCAATATCTAAAATCTTCTCAATGTTGTAATCTCTTCTTCCAGAGAGCATTTTAGCCATTCTTTCATCTAAGGCATTGATGGATAAGTTTATTCTATGTAATCCAGCCTCTTCCAACTCATCTATTAGTTTATAATCTAAAACTGTCCCATTACTTTGCATAGAGACAATGCCTTTACCTTTTTTATTTATCTCAGCTAATTCTTGAACCAAGTCAACTAATGGATAATAGAGAGCTGGCTCTCCCTGTCCATCTAAATGTGCCTCTAAGAATTTATTTTCTTTAAAATCAACAATCTTCTTGTAATTCTCAATTAAATACTCCAAATCTACATAGTAATCATTTTTTCTTGTTTTAGAAAACTCTCCTTCATCTACAGAGCAAAAAATACAATTTAAATTACAACCACAATGCCCTCTAACTTGTATAATGTTTCTACCTCTCTCAATTAAACCAAAGGCAGTATGCCCAATCAAAGGAATCGGCTCATTTATGTAGATAGTTTTCCTTTTTGTTATTTTACTCTTTAAATTGTTGGCTATGCTGTAAGAGATTAAGTTTAAAATCCCAACCTTTATATTTTCAGCCCTTTTTGGATGAGCATTAATTTTTATTATTGAACCATCAATTTCAACTTCTTCATAGGGAATTTCCACTTCAACTTCATAAATTTTATTTATTTCAAGGATTAAAGTGTTATCTTTGTTTTTAACATCTGTTATCATCCTATATTGTGATAAATCTAAATATGCCATAGTCCCACACAATATTTAAATATTTACATTAATTAAAATAATGTGAATAATCTTATTAGAGGAATGTTTAATTATTCAAAATTTTTGTAGTTAGTGCAATTAAATTTATTTATAAAGCAAAAAATAGCTCAAGAAATGGTGCGGGGGACGGGATTTGAACCCGCGAACCCCTACGGGACCAGACCCTCAATCTGGCGCCTTTGACCTGGCTTGGCGACCCCCGCCCTTACAGGCAAATGTTATTTATAAACCTCCCTATATAAAACTTACGCCGAAAAGTATATATAGGTGTTTTTGATTATTAAGGTATTGCGTGCCGAGGTGGCTTAGCTGGTTATAGCGCCCGGCTCATACGGACTTCCCAGGCGTAATGCCTGGGTCCTGGGAAACCGGGAGGTCGAGGGTTCGAATCCCTCCCTCGGCACCATTTTTATTTAGACATTTACATTCATATATTTAGATTTATAAATTAACTATTTTTAAATAGTTATGGCTTTAATCTACTATTTAAACAAGTGCTATGGTGAATTTATGAAGATTATCGTTTGTATAACTGGGGCTAGTGGAGTTATCTATGCAAAAAGATTATTAGAGGTTTTAAAAGATAAAGCTGAAGTTAATCTAATTATCTCAAATTCAGCTAAAAAAATAATTAAAGAGGAACTTAACATTGATTGGAAAGAATTAAAAAAATTAGCATCAAACTATTATGAAAATGATAACTTCTTTTCCCCAATAGCATCTGGCTCAAATAAATTTGATGCTGTTATAGTTGTGCCTTGCTCAATGAAAACGCTCTCATCTATAGCTAATGGATACTCAGCAAATTTAATAGTTAGAGTTTGCGATATTGCTTTAAAGGAGAGAAGAAAATTAATAATTATGCCAAGAGAAATGCCATTAAATAGCATACATTTAGAGAATATGCTTAAATTATCAAATTTAGGAGCAATAATAATGCCACCAATTCCAGCTTTTTACCACAAACCAAAGAGTATTGATGATATAATTAATTTTGTTGTAGGAAGAGTTTTAGATATTTTAGGGATAGAAAATAACTTATTTAAAAGATGGGGATTTTAAGGCAAAATTCTGAAATTTTCAAAAACAATAAAATTTTTAATTGAGTCAATACAATAATTTTTATTAAGTGCTGTAGAGTTTAATCTGGTGATACTATGCTCGATAAATTAGGAGAAAACTTAAACAAAGCTTTAAATAAATTAAAAGCTGCTGCATTTGTTGATAAAAAATTAATAAAAGAAGTTATAAAAGACATTCAAAGGGCTTTAATACAGGCGGATGTTAATGTAAAATTAGTTTTGAAGATGAGTAAAGAGATAGAGAGAAGAGCTTTAGAAGAAGAAACACCAAAGGGATTATCTAAGAAAGAACATATTATAAAAATTGTTTATGAAGAATTAGTTAAGTTGTTAGGAGAGGAAGCAAAAAAATTAGAGTTAAGCCCAAAAAAACAAAATGTTATTTTGTTGGTAGGGATTCAGGGGAGTGGAAAAACTACTACTGCAGCAAAATTAGCAAGATATATCCAAAAAAGAGGACTAAAACCTGCTTTAATTGCAGCAGATACTTATAGACCTGCTGCTTATGAGCAGTTAAAACAGTTAGCTGAAAGAATCCATGTGCCGTTATATGGTGATGAGACAAGAACAAAATCTCCAATAGAGATTGTTAAAGAAGGAATGGAGAAATTTAAGAAGGCGGATGTTTTGATTATAGATACTGCTGGAAGACATAAAGAGGAAAAAGGTTTATTAGAGGAAATGAAACAAATTAAAGAGATAACAAATCCTGACGAAATTATTTTAGTTATAGATGGGACTATAGGACAACAAGCTGGAATTCAAGCTAAAGCGTTTAAAGAGGCAGTTGGAGAGATTGGGAGTATAATAGTTACAAAGTTGGATGGTTCTGCTAAAGGGGGAGGGGCTTTAAGTGCAGTTGCTGAAACAAAAGCACCTATAAAGTTTATTGGTATTGGAGAAGGGATAGATGATTTAGAACCATTTGACCCTAAAAAGTTTATATCTCGATTATTGGGAATGGGAGATTTAGATAGCTTATTAGAAAAAGCTGAAGATATGGTTGATGAAAAAACAGAAGAGAGCATAGATGCAATAATGAGAGGGAAATTTACCTTAAATGAATTGATGACTCAATTAGAAGCCATTGAAAACATGGGTTCAATGAAAAAAATCCTGAGTATGATTCCTGGATTTGGAGGGGCGATGCCTAAAGAGCTTTCCCATTTAACTGAAGCAAAAATAAAGAAATATAAAGTAATTATAAGCTCAATGACTAAGGAAGAGAGAGAAAATCCAAAAATTATTAAAGCCTCAAGAATTAGAAGAATTGCAAGAGGTTCTGGAACAACAGAAAATGAGGTTAGAGAGGTTTTAAGATACTATGAAACTACAAAAAATGCTATAGATAAGTTGAGAAAAGGTAAAATGCTAAGAATTGGAGGTCCATTGGGGCAAATATTGAGGCAGTTAATGTATAAAGATATTTAAGATGTCATTTTATATTTAAATATTTAAATTACATTTATCTCGTGGAAAGTTTTTTATTTTTAATTTAAAGCTTTTTAAGGGATTATTTTTCAATTTTAAGAATTTTTATCAAATTTCTAAGGTCAGTTTATTTTGAAGATTTTAAGTATTTAAATTTATTAAATTATCTTTTTTTCTAAGAAATTAAAAATAAACATTCTTATTTTTAAATTTCCCTAATAATTAGAAAGTTTTTAAAAATCCATAAAATTTATATATGGTTAAGATGAAAATAAACCTTAGATTAAAAACTTCAAAGGTTTATAAATAAAAGATGAAACCTACCCTTCGACAAATATGTTGTAGAAAAGCTTAAATATTATGAGAGATAATTAAATTATGTCTGAAATAATTGCCCTGTTAAAATCAGACCGATTCGGTATGGAAACAAAATTAAAATGCCAAAAGTTGCAACACAATTAGCAAAAGAGTTAAAATCAGACCGATTCGGTATGGAAACGATATTAATTTATCACTTCCAGACATCTTTAAGAAAGTTAAAATCAGACCGATTCGGTATGGAAACAAAAATCAAAGACATCGAATACAAAATTAATCTCATGTTAAAATCAGACCGATTCGGTATGGAAACGAATAATAATCCTTATCAAAAATGTATATCCCTCTTAGTTAAAATCAGACCGATTCGGTATGGAAACCATTATCAACCTTTATAACTGCAAAAAGTAATTTTTGTTTATGGTTAAAATCAGACCGATTCGGTATGGAAACATTTTTTTAATTTTTGTCTCGTTTAGTATTTTTTGGAGTTAAAATCAGACCGAATCGGTATGGAAACTACAACTCCCTTAATAATTTTTGTTTCTTTTTTAAGAGATAGTTAAAATCAGACCTCTTAGAGGATGAAAATAAACTCTTTTTAAAAATAAAAAATAGAACATATCAATAGGAGCTAACATCATATAGAAGAAGAAAATCTTATTTTTAAAGCATAAAATAAAGCATTTCTAAAAATATCTATTCTTTTGAATCTATTTTGTCATACTGATGATTTAATTTTTAATACTTTAAAACTTTAAAATTTTTATATGTCCTTTTATATACTCTAAAGATTACCCAAAAATAGGCAGAGGTTATGATTATGAAAACAATTAAAGAAATTAATGAAAAAATTAAAAAAGGAGAAGCAGTTGTTGTAACGGCAGAAGAAATGATAAAAATCGTTGAGGAAGAAGGAGCTAAGAGAGCGGCTGATTATGTTGATGTTGTTACTACAGGAACATTTGGAGCTATGTGTTCATCTGGAGTGTTTATAAACTTTGGACATTCAGACCCACCAATAAAGATGTTAAAGATTTATTTAAACAATGTTGAAGCTTATGGAGGTTTAGCAGCTGTTGATACATACATTGGAGCAACACAGCCAAATGAAGACCCTGATGTAGATATTGATTATGGAGGAGCTCATGTTATAGAGGATTTAGTTAGAGGAAAGGAAGTTGAGCTTTATGCTGAAGGTTACACAACAGATTGCTATCCAAGAAAAGATGTTAATGTTAAGATAACATTAGATGATGTTAATCAGGCAATTATGGTAAATCCAAGAAATGGCTATCAAACTTACGCTGCAGCAACAAACAGTAGAGATGAAAAGATATACACCTACATGGGAATCCTTCTTCCAGAATACAACAACGTGCATTACTCAGGAGCTGGGCAGTTAAACCCTTTACAAAATGATTACAACCCAGAAACAAAATCATTTAACACAATAGGTATTGGAACAAGAATTTTCTTAGGAGGAGGAATTGGATATGTAATTGGTGAAGGAACTCAGCATAATCCACCATTTGGAACATTGATGGTTAAAGGAGATTTAAAGCAGATGGACCCTAAATTTATAAGAGCTGCTACAATGCCAAGATATGGAAGCACATTGTATGTTGGTTTAGGGATTCCAATTCCAGTTTTAAATGAAAAGATAGCTGAGAGATGTGCTATTAGAGATGAAGATATAGAAGTTCCAATTTATGACTATGGAACACCAAGAAGGGACAGACCATTAATAGCAAAAACAAACTATAAAGTATTAAGAAGTGGAAAAATAACATTAAGAGTTAATATAGATGGAAAAGAAATTGAAAAAACCGTAAAAACTGGTTCTGTCTCAAGTTACAAGATGGCAAGGGAAGTGGCAGAAACACTTAAACAATGGATATTAGATGGAAAGTTCCTATTAACAGAAAGAGTTGATACCTTAGGAAGAGCTGAATATAAGCCAATGAAGTCACCAATAACATTAGTCAAGGATGTTTTAAGCAAGCCTCCAATAACTGCTCAAAGCAACATCTCAATTATGGAAGCTGCTAAGATTCTAATAAAGCATAACATAAACCATTTACCAATTGTTGATGAATATGGAAGATTAGTTGGAATTATTACATCATGGGATATAGCTAAAGCTCTTGCTCAAAATAAGAAAACAATTGAAGAAATTATGACAAGGAATGTAATAACTGCTCATGAAGATGAGCCAGTTGACCATGTAGCGAGAAAGATGAGCAAACACAACATTTCAGGAGTTCCTGTGGTTGATGACTATAGAAGAGTTGTTGGTATTATAACATCTGAAGACATCTCAAGATTATTCGGAGGGAAAAAATGAGGAAGAGAATATACTACTGGACGGCTTCAGAGCATATAAATGAGCCAGTTATTTCTGATACTATATTAAATACAGGAGTTAAGATAAACATATTAAAAGCCAAGGTAGAGCCACAGGAAGCATTTTTGATATTGGAGTTGTTTGGAAGTAAAGAAACAATAGAGAAAGCTTTAGATTATTTATCAAAGTTTGGAGAAGTTGAAGAGATTTCTAAGGTTATAAAAAGAGATTCAGAGAAGTGCGTACATTGTGGTTGTTGCATAACTCAATGTCCAATAAATGCAATATATATGGATGAGGAATACAATGTAGTGTTTAAAGAGGAAGAGTGTGTTGGTTGTAAAAATTGTATGAAAGCTTGTCCATTTAAAGCAATTGAGATTATTGAATAATCCCACATAAAATTTCATAAAATTTTTTATTTTTCTGTTTTTACTTTATTTTATTCTCTAATTTTACAATTTTATCAATAAAATAAAATATTAAACAGAAGATAATATTTTTACAACGTCTTAGCTATTTTGTATGGAACTACTGCAAGCATCCCTAAAATCAAATATATGGTTAAATCATTAAAAATACTCCAATCTGCCCAATCCTCAAAACCTAATAAAAATCCAATGGCATTAGATATTAAAAGCAAAAAAGCAATGATTCCTATACCCAAACCAATAATTGAAGCTGTAAATAAATAAGAAACTGCTTTTATATCCTCATCTACTGCTTTTTTTACACCTAAAAAGTATGTTATTCCAACAGCCAATAATGCTAAACCACCAAATACATCCCCAACAAATAAAGGTATGGTAATTTTAACTCCCAATATTGAATAAATCCCAATTATTATCTCAATAATTCCAGAAACTGCAAATAAGAATCCAAACACTAAAGATAAAGAAACTATAGTACTCTTTATATTTTTTATATCCATAACTAACCACCTTAGAATATTAGATTTCCAATAACCGAGATTATTAAAGCTACAACATAAGCCAATACAATCTCATAAGTAACAGCAAATAACGCCCATCTCCATCCAATTTCCTGTTTAATTATTGCCAATGTTGCTATACATGGGAGGTATAGTAAAGAGAATGCCATAAATGCAAAGGCTGATACTGGAGTGAATGCATTTGCAATAAGATTTGAGAGATTTTCCTCTCCAACTCCATACAGCATGGCTAAACTTCCAACAACTACCTCTTTAGCTATAACTCCAAACACTAAAGCAGAGCATGCTTTCCAATCCCATCCCATTGGACTAAATATTGGAGCTAAAGTTTTTCCAATAACTGCCACCCATGAATTAGCTATTATTTGAGGATTCTCTAAAGCTTCTACACCTAAATATCCTGAAGGTCCATAAATAGAGAGAAGCCAAACTAATGTAACCCCAAAGACAATGATTGTCCCTGCCTTTCTTAAAAAGTCATAAACTCTCTCCCAAGTATTTTTCAGGACTATATTTAAATGTGGGATATGATAGGGAGGAAGTTCAACAATTAAGTATGAAGGAGATGTTTTAAAAACAAAATTTCTAAATAAAGCTGCTGTGATTAAAGCTAAAATTAATCCAAGGGCATACATACTTATAATCACAATTCCTTGATATTTTGAAAACAATGCCTCAGCAAACAATGCATAGATTGGCAATCTTGCAGAGCAGGATATTAATGGATTTATTAATATGGTTATAATCCTATCCTTTTCATCTTCTATAGTTCTTGCAGCCATTATTGCTGGAACATTACAACCAAAACCCATAACTAATGGAATAACTGCTTTCCCTGGCAAACCAAATTTATTCATCACTCTATCTGCTATAAATGGGATTCTCGCCATATATCCGCTATCTTCTAAGAAGGATAGGGCAAAGAATAAAAATGCCAATATTGGGAAAAATACCAAAACCGCTCCAACCCCTGAAATAATACCATCAGCCAATAATGAAGCTATAAATTTATTGGATATGGATGATTTCACAACCTCTGCCAAAAATGCAAATATATGTTCTATCATAGCTGAAAACGGCTTTGAAACATCAAATGTAAATTTAAACAACATCCATATAAAAGGGATGAGCAATAAAGCCCCTATTTTTTCATCAGTCAAAACATCATCAAGCATTTGTGTGGTTGTTAGCTTTCCAGATTTCTTTTTAACAACTTCTTTAACAATTTTGTCAATAACTTTATACCTCTCTTCAACTATTCCCAACTCTGCCTCCCCATATTTTTTGGATAATTCTTTCATTATGCTATCTAAAACTGGCTTTAATTCATCCCAAACTTTGCTATTTTTTATAATATCTTCCACATACTTATCATTTTCAAGTAGCTTTATAGCCAAATACCTTAAGTTGTATTTCTTTAAATTTTCATCTTTCTGTAAAATAGAGGTAATTTTTTTAATATAAGGTTCAAAGTGTGGATATTTAATTTCAGCAAATTTTTTATCCTTTACAGCTTCTGATATTACCTTTTTCAATTCATCAATGCCCATCTTTTTAACTGCAGATAATGGAACTACTCTAACTCCTAAAATCTTTTCTAATTTATCTACATCAATCTCTATTTCTAAATTATTAGCTAAATCCATTTTATTTAAAGCCAATAATAAATTAGCCCCCATTTCCATTAATTGTAAAGTTAAATACAAATTCCTCTCTAATGCAGTGGCATCAACTATATTAACAACTAAATCAGGTTTTTCATTTATTATATAATCTCTTGCAACAATTTCATCAATGGAATTAGCTGTTAAGCTATAAACACCTGGCAAATCAACAACTTTAAATCTCTCCCCGTTGTATTCAAATTCTCCTTCTTTTTTCTCTACTGTTACACCAGGCCAATTTCCAATATAAACATTTTCTCCAGTTAAAGCATTAAATATGGTAGATTTACCAACATTTGGATTACCAATTAAAGCTATTTCATATTTATTTCCCATCCTCTTCACCATTGATAAATAACCTTAAATTATGAAGGTTTTACTCTTTCAACAATTATTTTCATCGCCAAACCTTTCCCTATTGCTATATTACATCCCCTGGCTGACACTATTACAGGGCCATTCTGATTTCTTATAACTTTTATTCTACTTCCTATATTTATCCCCATACTTGCCAATCTCTGCATAGCTCCACAGCCAGCATCAATCCTCTTTACAACAACTTCCTCTCCCTCTTTAGCAAATGCCAATGGATACATAACCACCACAATATTTATATATGATTAAATGATTTAATTATAGTTAAAACTTTTAACTGTAGTTAAATAATAACATGTAGAGTATAAAAACCTTTCGGTGGCATCATGTCCCAAAGTATTGAGGATTACTTAGAGAGGATTTATTTATTCACTAAAGAAAACAATAGACCAATAAAAACAACTGAATTAGCTAAATTGTTAAATATAAAACCATCAGCAGTTACAAACATGGCAAAAAAATTACATAAATTGGGCTATGTTAATTATGAACCATACATTGGGATATCTTTAACAGAAAAGGGTATAGAAGAAGCTAAAAAAATATTGGATAAACATAAAACTATCAAAACATTTTTAGTGGAGTTTTTGGGATTAGATGAAAAAACAGCTTCTGAAGAAGCTTGTAAGTTGGAGCATGCATTGTCAGATGAAATATTGGAAAGATTAAAGATTTTCATGGAAAAATTTAAAGACAAAATTTAATTTTTTAACTTCACTCCAATCTTTTTTCCAAGCTCAATTGCTTTATTAATTTCATTGACTTTGCATTTTATTTCTCCAGAGGCCTTTTTTAGTTCATCATTTATAACAACTCCTGCATCTAATTTTAACTTCTCATTTTTTTCATCATAAATTGCTAAAGCTCCAAATGGAACACTACATCCTCCTCCAAATTCATTTAATGCAGCTCTCTCACATAATGACTCTAAATAAGTTTTTTCATGGTTAATTTCTTTTAAGATATTTCTCATCTCTTTATCATCTCTTTTGCAAGCAACAGCTATAATTCCCTGTGCTGGAGCTGGAAGGATATCTAATCTTTTATAGTTAAAATCATCTAAATTAATTCCCAACCTTACTATTCCAGCTTCAGATAAAACAATAGCATCATAAAGCCCCTCTTTTAGCTTTCTTAATCTTGTATCTACATTTCCTCTCAACAATTCAAATTTTGCATTTGGATATAGAAATTTTAAAAAAGCCCTCCTTCTTAAACTTGAAGTGCCTATAACTATCACGCTATTTTCATCAAAATCAATATCTTTATTCCAAATTAACAAATCATAATAACTGTCTCTTTCCAAAACAGCCCCAACCATTAAATTTTCATTCCAAATAGTTGGAATATCCTTTAAGCTATGAACTGCTATATCAATTTCATTATTTAACATAGCTAAATCCAACTCTTTTGTAAAAACTCCAATACCAATATCTGAAAGTTTTTTATCTAAAACTCTATCTCCAGTTGTTTTAATTATCTTTATCTCAACATCATATCCAAGATTTTTTAATAGCTCAGCCACTTTATTTGCTTGATATAGAGCTAATTTACTACCTCTTGTCCCTATCCTAATCATAGTCCCCCTTTATTCCTTATCAACTAATTTTGCCTTCTTTATATGATAGATTCCCCAAGTTTCATGCCATTCAATTTCAGCATCAACAACTTCTATCCTCTTTTTAAATACTGGAGAATCAAAAACGAATGTTTCAGCTTCTCCTCCTTCAAATGCCTTATGTATCCCGTACTTTTCACAGATATTTAATAATTTATCAATATTTTCTTTTGTTATCCTTTTTCCTAACCATTCTTTACCTAATCCATAGGCATAAACTCCAACAATCCTTACATCAAAAAGCTCACTCACAGTTCTTAAAATCCACTCCGGATCTTTGTGCCATAATGGAGAAAAAGATTTTAATCCCAATTCTTCACAAATTCTGTCAATTCTTGATTTTTGATAAACACTTGCTACTGCTCCAGTAACAATTCCTTCAACATCTAATTTTTCAATTCCTTTTTTTAAGTCTTCAACTTCTTTCTCCTTCTCTCCTTTTGTATAGATTTTTATTAATGGAATGCCTGCAGCTTCAGCACTCAGCTCAGTTAAATGCACATTTGGGATGTGGAACATATAGCTTTCTTTATTCTCACTCTCTACATTTACAAGGTATTTTACATCAAAACCTTCTTTTAACGCCCAATATAAAGCATAATTTGAATCCTTTCCTCCAGAATACAAAACAGCAACTTTCATGTTATCACCAAAAAGAATTGATAAAAATAATAATAAAATCATGGATTTAATCCTACGCTAAATAACCCTTCTTTTTCATCAAATCCAAACATTATATTCATGTTTTGTATTGCCTGTCCACTCGCTCCTTTAACTAAGTTATCTATTGCTGAAATAACTACCAATCTACCATGCTCATCTATCTTAAATCCACCAATATCACAGAAATTCGTTCCTCTAACCCATGTTAATTTTGGAATCTCTTCTGAAAATACTCTAACAAAAATCTCATTGTTATAGAATTTTTCATAGAGCTTAATTATCTCTTCTCTATCAACATCTTTAGACAGAAATGTATGTGCAGTTGTTAAAATTCCTCTTGTTATTGGAGCTAAGTGAGGAGTAAATGAAACCTTTGCTTTTCCAAGCTTTTTCAATTCTTTTTCAATCTCTGGGGTGTGTCTGTGGGTGGTTATTTTGTAAGGATTTATGTTCTCATTTACATTTGGGAAGTGTGTTGTTTCCGTTGGATTTACTCCTGCCCCACTAACTCCAGTTTTTGAATCAAATATAATCCTTTCTTCAATAATTCCCTCTTTAACTAATGGAGCTACTGCTAAAATAGCCCCTGTTGGGAAACATCCAGGATTTGCTACAAGTTGAGCTTCTTTTATTTCCTCTCTATGCAGTTCTGGAAGTCCATAAGCAATTTTCACATTTGGCAATCCTTTATGCTTTATTTTATAATATTTCTCATACAAGCTTAAATCCTCAAATCTATAATCTCCACTTAAGTCAATAACTTTCATTCCCCTCTCAATAAAATCTGGAACTATATCCATTGAAGCTCCATGTGGTGTTGCAGTAAATACTAAATCAGCATCAACTTTATCAATATCTCCAGTGAAATATAGGTCTTTATATTTTTCAATACCTTTCAAATGTGGGTGAATCTTAAAAACATGCTTTCCATCTTCTTTTCTTGAGGTTATATAAGCTACATCAACCTTATCATGATTGGCTAACAATCTCAATAATTCAGCTCCAGTGTATCCAGTAGCTCCGATTATTGCCACTTCTTTCATTTTTTCACCCATAATTCTCTTAATATCTTACATACATCGTTTTTATTCTTTCTTAGGATTCCCTCCAATTTGCTTAATGATTCAATAATAAGGTTGTATTTCCTTTCAAGCTTTTTTATAACTCTAGTTTTTTCAAAGTTTATTTCCTCATAATCTCTGTTAGTTTTAACAGTTTTATGATTACTGTTAGTTTTAATTTTAACTGGTGTAGGAATGGACAAATCATAATCAGCCGCTACTCTATGACCTTTAAGACAGTCTAACGAGTTATATATCTGACTAATAGCCTCTCTTAATTCAGGATTTTGGTTTAAATTATTATTATCTCTAATTTTCTCAATAAATTTCAATAAAGTGTTATGAACCGAGCCTCCTAACAATGCATCTTTAAAATAATTAACTTCTTTTGGACAGTTTGAATAATTGGATAGCTCTCTAATTATTGTTTCTCTTAAAATTAAAAAAGCAGAATAATACAACCTTCCAGCAATAACCCTATTAATACATTCTATTGATATTTCATTAGGATTGTGAATGTTATCCTTATTTTCTTTTAAATACATTGCAAGATTTTTAAATTCTTCAGGATTAAAATTGCTTTTAGATGTGGGTGTTTTCAATTTCCCACCTATTTAAAGATTGAAAAAACCAAAATTCTGTTAGATAATGGGCTTTTATAAATATTATTTTCTAATTCTTCTGAAATATCTAATGATTCATCAGAGTCTTCAAATATTGGTAGAATTCTTATATAATGATACAATCTACTATCATCAATATCTCCAAATATTTTTACCTTTAATAGTTCTTTTAATCTCATATATTTCTCTAAATATTTTGCAATATACTCACAAACATCATATTTTTTAGGAATTACTACCTCTATTAATGATTTTACATCCAACTCAACTTTATTTTTGAATTTTTCAGCAAATTTGATTAAAGGGCTTATTTCTCTTAATGATTTTAGTAACTTTTTTATTAGGTTTCCATCACTTAAAAACACATCAACAAGTCTTTTATTTTCATAAGAAACATTATGCACAAAATACATAATTAGTTCTTTATCTTCTTCTTTAAATGTGGCTTTATATAATTCATCATTTGGAGTATATTCATACACTTCTATTACTTCCATCGTTTTCACCCTCTAATACCTTCTTAATGACATCATAAATCTTTCTTAAATCCTTTTCTGTGAGTTCAAAGCCCAAAGTTTTTGAGTCATCATAGTCTATTTTTAAAATATAATGTTTTATAGATTTTCCATTAATTACTCTCGATGTTTTATATACTTTGAAATCATCTAAAACCGGCATAACATACTCTCTTTTAAATAATGCCTTTAATCTTAGATTTTCAACGTCAAATTTATTGAAAATCTTTTTTTCTAATTCATTTTCTGGATTTTTATTATTTATAACCATCTCTTTTAAAGATTTTCCAATAACATCCATACCTTTTTTAATATACAGAGCTATTTCATTTTCATCAATACTGAATTTATTTACTATCTCTTTAGTGTCTAATTTTGATATAGACAATCCCATTTTGTCCTTAGATACTTTTACATCAATTTCTGCAAAATCTAAAAGGTATTCAATAATTCCATCTATCTTTTCTGAATCTAAATCATGAGATGTAAGTTTTTCTAATAAATCGATTAATTCTCTCCCACTCATAATTTCACACAAATTCATTGTTGTTTAGTAGTATCTATATTTATGATAATATATATTACCTACTTTAATTTTTTTAAGCCTACCAAAAATTAAAAAGCTTAATAAGTTTTTTATTTAATTCCAATTATAAACGTCTCCAACTTTTAATTTATTTATCTTGATGATTTCTTCAACAGTCATATTTTTAGCAGACAACTCTACATAAGAGTTGTTGCTTAAAACAATTATCCAATGTGTATTTCCATCTTTTTCATATCTTATGATATCTTTGATAATTACCTTTTTTGTTTCTTTAATTTCCCCACTTCTTATAAATAGAGCATATTCTTCAGCAGAATCAAATATCTTCACATCTCCTGTCTCAACATCAACTAAAACTATCTTAGAGATTCCTCCCCCTGATTTTGGAATAATTATGTATCTCCAATATAACTTGTTATTAACAAATATTGGCAATGGCTCAACAATCTCAAATTTATCCCAATCGTAGGTTGGGAGAGTTTTTTGCACGTAATCTCTTCCTTTAATAGGCCCTATCTTTGGCTCACTGAATTTATACTCCCTAATTTCCCCATCCATGCCAATTACAAATATTTTTGAGATTCCATAAGCTCTTCCATAAGGTTCAACAGCAAAAACCCAGTATGGTTTTTTATTAACCATAATTAAATATGGTTGTCTATTTCCATCTGTATCTACAAGTTCTATCTCATTCTCATGCTTAAACCATAAATTTAGGATATTTGCTATTGCTGATTCTTTCCAATAATTTTGTGATTCAACTATTCTTCTTGCTAAACTTTCTGGAAATACTACAGAATCATTAAATTCCTTTAATGCTTCTTCTTTTGAGTAGTATTTGGTATTTCCTTTTTCATCTATAACAACAATTCCACTCCAATATGGTGTCGTATAAAATAAATGGAATTTATACTTTATTTGTGGAACTATTGTATATATCTCATTGTTTTTGATAACAACCCTTGACTTTCCATAGTCGGCAAAGTAATCAAACCTATACAGCTTCCAATATAAATTATCAGTAACTAACTGCTCCGGTGTGTATTCAATAGTTTTCTCCTCTCTTACAATAACCCTCTCAGTTGTATTTGCTGGAATTAAAAATATTCCTTTTGATTTTAGGATGATTTTGTTAAATAATCCGTCTGGCTCTAAATATGCAAACCAGAACATGGAGTTTTTGAATGTTGTTATATGGACATTTCCAATTGTGTATCTTGGATATTCCAATGAAGAAATCATAAACGTCTCTGCAACCTTTTTTGGTAATATCCTTAGATAGCCATCATTGTTAAAGTCAAATTCTTCAAAATCTCTCATTTCTTTTGGAATATTTTCTTTTTGTAGAGTTGTTAGAGAATAGGCGTTAGCAATGTACAATAGCGGTGATAGGATAACAAAAAATATTAAAAAAATTATGGCTATGTTATGAAAGATTTCATCTATTCTTCTTTTATATGATAAGAATCCAATAATTACTGATGTTAATATACCTAACTCAATTACAATTGGATTTTTGTAGAAAAACATAGCAAATGGATGAAATATTGGAGCAATAGCATACATCAAAATTAGTAATACCGCAATAAGAACAATTTGGAATATCTTCCTTTTTAAATCCATAAACACCCCTCCAAATATTCAATTTAAAAAATAAAAGAATAAATAAAAAATGAATAAGATTAGATTATAACAAATGTGGTGGGACTATATCCTTAGCAATTAAATCAGCATAAGTTTCTTTCTCCCTTATTAAGAACACTCCTTTTTTACTTGTTAAAACCATTCTTGGTCTTCCTCTTGCGTTGTAGTTGTTAGCCATGCTTATTCCATAAGCACCAACATCAAATATAGCCAATATATCTCCAACCTCTACTTTGTCAAGCTCTCTATCTCTACCAAAAACATCACTACTCTCGCAAAGCCCTCCAGCAACACTTACTTTTTCTTTTTCATCTTTAACTTTACAGTTTATTATATGATGATAGGCTTCATACATAGCAGGTCTCATCATGTCGTTCATTCCAGCATCAATCATAACCCATTTTGTTACTGGTGTTTCTTTTATATGGTGAACCTTTCCTAACAAATAGCCGGCAGTTGCTACTAAACTTCTTCCAGGCTCTAAGATAAGGTTTGGCATCTCTACCTTATCCTTATATTTTAACATTGTGTTTATTATTGCATCAGCCAAATCTTTTTGAGTTGGGATTTCTTTATCTTTATAGTATGGAACCCCCAAACCTCCCCCTAAATTAACATCTCTAACTTCAATTCCTTCTTCTTTCAATTTAACAACAAACTCCATAACTTTTTCAGTTGCCTCAACAAATGGACTTATATCTGTTAATTGAGAACCAATGTGGCAATGAACTCCAACAACATTTACATTCTCCATCTCTAAAGCCATTTTTATTGCTTTTAAAGCTAAACCGCTCTCAACATCTAAACCAAACTTGTTTTTCTTTAAACCAGTTGAAATCTTTGGATGTGTCTTTGGATTAACATTAGGGTTTATTCTGAAAGCTACATTAGCAGTTTCTCCCAACTCTTTTGCTGTTTCATTGATTAAGATTAACTCACTTATGCTATCAACGTTAAAAGCCCTTATATTTGCCTCAATTCCCATTATAATCTCTTCTTTTGTTTTACAGTTTCCGTTAAAGACAATTTTCTCTGAAGGGACATTTGATAACTTTGCTATATACAACTCCCCTCCACTAACAACATCTGCTCCACAACCAAGTTTAGCTAACAATCTTGTAATAGCTAAGTTTGCATTTGCTTTGTATGCGTAAGCAACAATAAACTCTTTGCCAGTTTCTTCTTCCCATCTTTTAAAAGCTTCAATATATTTGTTGTAATTTATCTTTATTTGCTCCTCTGACATCACATATAGAGGCGTTCCAAACTTCTCTGCTAATTCAATTGCATCATAACCATCTATAAACAATCTTCCATTTTTTATCTCTACTGTATCATTGCCTAAAAACATCTTTTCACCCAAAATCATTATAATATAAAAATAAAAATGACGCCCGGGAGGGGATTTGAACCCCTGATCTCTGGATCCGCAATCCAGCGCCTTATCCTGGCTAGGCGACCCGGGCTTTACTATTACCTATAAAACATTAACAAAAATTAAATGTAATGTATAAAAAATTTTACTTACAAAGTTCTTTCAACTCTCTAACTAACTCTCTATCTATTCTACCATTGTTTCTATCCCCTCCTTTACATGCCGCTCCTCTAACACCAACTATATCAGTTCCAATCTCTTTTAAAATTGGGATGTGTTCTTTTTTTATTGAGCCAGCTAAAGCACATTTTAGTCCATAGTCATGAGTTTCTTCAACAAACTCTGCCAAAATCTCTTTACTTTGGAAATCAAACAATGTTTTTCCATCTTTTATTGCAGTATCTAACATCGCTACATCGCATCCAGCATCTCTCGCAATCTTTGGGATTATTAATGGTTCAACAGCTCCAACTCTATGGGCATCAGCATACCCAGCAGCAACAACTATTTTATCCTCATCAATATCCTTAACAGCTCTAACAACATTTTTCATTAACTCAACTGCCTGATAATAATTTTTAACCCCATACAATCCAACTTTTATATAATCAGCTCCACTTATAGCCGCTCCAACAGCAGCTAAAGAAATTGTCCCTGGTTTGTATGGAACATCTCCAACTGTAGCACTAACCAACAAATCTTTTGGTGTTACCTCCCTAATTGCCTTAATCATCCATGGAAAGTTGGCTCCTAAAGAACCTTCTTTTGGATTCTTTACATCTATAATGTCTGCTCCTCCAGCTATTGCCTCCTTTGCTTCTTCAACATCTATAGGACTTACCAATAGTATCATGCATTACACCTATGATATTGATTTTAATGAAAATTAACAACAATGCATATAAAAACTTAATGTTAATTATGTTTTAGAATTCATTACCTATTATGATATTATAATGGTGGAAACATGGGAAGATTATTTGGAACTTCTGGAATAAGAATGAAAAACTTGTCCCCAAAAATTGCCTATAAAGTAGGATTAGCTATAGCTAAAAAGTATAAAAATGTTGTAGTTGGAAGAGATACAAGAACTACTGGAAAATTAATTGAAACAGCATTAACTGCAGGGATTTTAAATGGTGGTGGGGAAGTTACAACTATAGATATTGTCCCAACACCTGTTTTAGGTTTTAATGCAAGAAATTATGATGCTGGTGTAATGATAACAGCCTCACACAACCCCCCCGAATACAATGGAATAAAGCTCTTCAATAAAAATGGTTTAGCTTTTAATAAAAAAGAAGAAGATGAGATAGAGGAAATTATATTTAAAGAAGATTTTGTTGAAGTAGGATGGGATAAAGTGGGGGATATTTGGGAAGATTGTAGAGCAATAAGAAACTATATGGAATATATCCTAAAAAATGTTGAGGTAAATGAGAAATTTAATGTGGTTGTTGATTGTGCAAACGCCTCTGCTTGCTTAGTATCACCATATTTATTTACAGATATTGGCTGTCATGTTATATCAGTTAATAGCCACATGGATGGAAGATTTATTGGTAGATTGCCAGAACCAGATGAAAAAAACTTAAGAAAGACAATGGATATGATTAAAGGTCTCAATATGAATGGAGATAGCTATATTGGTATAGCGCACGATGGGGATGCAGATAGAATGGTAGCAATAGATGAAAAGGGAAGAGTAGCTGATTTTGATAAGCTGTTAGCTGCTTTCTCAAGATATATGGTTGAAAAAACAGGTAACAAAAAGATTGTTACAACAGTAGATGCTTCAATGATTATTGATGAATATTTAAAGGATTTAGATGTTGAAATAATAAGAACAAAAGTTGGAGATGTGGCTGTTGCTGAAGAGATGATTAAAAACTCTGCTGTTTTTGGTGGAGAGCCAAGTGGAACGTGGATTCATGGAGATATTCACTTAACACCAGACGGTATTTTAAGTGGATTGAGAGTTTTAGAGATGTTAGAATTTTACAATAAGAAATTATATGAGATATTAGATGAAATCCCATCTTATGTAAATTTAAGAGAGAAAATTCCTTGTGAAGATAGCAAAAAAGAAAAAGTAATGAATTATGTTATTGAGAATGGAGAAGAGATATTTAAAACAGTTCCTGAGACAGTTGATGGAGCAAGGTTTAACTTAGAGAATGGATGGGTTTTAATAAGACCTTCAGGAACTGAGCCATATATAAGGGTTAGAGTTGAAGCAAAAGATAAAAATTCAGCTAAAGAGTTGTTGGAAAAAGGGATAAAGTTAGTTAAAGATGCCCTAAGCGCTTTATAAAATTATTTTTAAATTTTGGTGATATAAATGGATGCAATAATACTATGTGCAGGGAAAGGAGAAAGGTTAAAACCGTTAACTGAAAATAGGCCAAAACCAATGATTCCTATAGCTGGAAAGCCAATTTTACAACATATTATTGAAAAAGTTGAGGATTTGGTAGATAATATTTACCTAATTGTTAAGTATAAAAAAGAAAAGATTGTTGATTATTTTAAAAACCATCCAAAAGTTAAGTTTTTAGAGCAGGGAGAAATAGATGGAACTGGACAGGCAGTTTTAACAGCTAAGGATTATGTAGATGATGAATTTTTGGTTATAAATGGAGATATTATCTTTGAAAACAGCTTAGATGAATTTTTAAAATACAAATATGCTATTGCTGTTAAAGAAGTAAAAAATCCAGAAAACTTTGGAGTTGTTGTTTTAGATGATGAAAATAATATTATAGAAATACAGGAAAAACCAAAAAATCCAAAATCAAACTTAATAAACGCTGGAATATACAAATTTGATAAAAAGATTTTTAAATTGATTGAAAAAACAGAAATTTCTGAAAGAGAGGAGAGGGAAATTACAGATGCAATAAAACAGCTAATTAAAGAAGAAAAAGTTAAAGGAATTAAGTTAAATGGTTATTGGAATGATGTTGGAAGGCCATGGGATGTATTGGAAGCAAATAAATACCTTTTAAGTAAAATAAATACAGATATCAAAGGAAAAATTGAAGAAAATGTTGTTATTAAAGGAAATGTAATAATAGAAGAAGGAGCAATTATTAAATCAAATTCAGTTATTGAAGGTCCTGCAATTATTAAAAAAGGAGCTATTGTAGGGCCTTTAGCTTATATAAGACCATATACAGTTTTAATGGAAAATACCTTTGTTGGAAATTCATCTGAAGTTAAAGCAAGTATAATTATGAAAAATACAAAAATTCCTCATCTGTCTTATGTTGGAGATAGTATAATTGGAGAGAACTGTAATTTTGGCTGTAATACAATAACTGCCAACTTAAGATTTGATGATAAACCAGTTAAAGTTAATATAAAAGGTAAAAGAGTTGAAAGCGTTAGAAAATTGGGAGTTATAATGGGAGATAATGTTAAGACAGGAATTCAAGTGTCTTTTATGCCAGGAGTTAAAGTTGGAAGTAATTGCTGGATTGGGGCAAGTTGTTTAATTGATAGGGATGTAGATAGTAATACATTTGTTTATAAGAGAGATGAATTAGTGGTTAAGAAATTAAAATAGAAAGTGTTATGCCCTATTGTTGGTATATCCCAAGAGGCATTAAAAGGGGCTGTAAGCCCCTTCTTAATGCATCCCGGGTATACCAATAGGGCAGAGCCCTATGGTGGTGAAATTAATGATTATTGGAGCTAACACTTCAAAAAACTTTTTTGATAATTTAGAAGATGAGCAAATCCAACAATGTGGAATAGATTTAAGAGTTTGGAAGATATTTAAAATAGAAGGAGAAGGAATTATTGATTTTTCAAATAAAAAAAGGAAGCTTCCAAACTATATTGAGATATTCAACTCTGAAAAAGATGAATGCATAAAATTAGATAGAGGAGTTTATATTGTAAAGGTAGCTGATTATATAAAAATCCCAGAAAATGTTGCTGGTTTTGCATATCCAAGGAGCTCTTTATTGAGAATGGGAGCTACTTTATACTCTGCAGTTCACGACCCTGGTTATGAAGGAAGACCAGAATATCTAATGCAAGTTTTTAACCCTATAACCATCTACAAATATGCAAGAATAGCTCAAATTGTTTTTGTTGAGTGTAGGGATGTTAGAGGAGTTTATGAAGGAATTTACAAAGGAAAATAATTAAATTACCTCAACTCCTTTACCAACCTCTGTTCTTATTGTATTTTCATAGTAATCTTTCAAAATATCTTCAACCTCATCAATAAACTCTTCTTTTGGAAATGCAATGATTGAAGGGCCAGAACCGCTTATTGTAATGCCATAAACTTTATCTTTAACTTCTTCTTTAACTTTGAAATAATCTGGGATGAGTTTTCCCCTAACTGGCTCTATGATTTTATCGGCCATCATGTATTTTCCAAACAATGATTTATCTTTATTATAAAGGGCATAAACCATTCCACAAGCTTTTCCAACATTATTTACTAAATCTTTTAAGCTAACATCTTTTGGCAGTATTTCCCTTGCTTCTTTTGTATTTATTGAAATGTCAGGTGTAGCAATTAAAATATCAAGCTTGAAATCTATTGGTATATGAAAAACTTCTAATGGCTCATAGTTTGTTACCATTGTAAAATCTCCAAATATAGCTGGAGCTACATTATCGGCATGTTTAGCCCCGGAAGAGGCAAGCTCACCATAAGAAGCATAATCTACCAACTTTAATTTATCTAAATTTAGTTTAAATAGCTCATTTATAGCATAAGCAGTTCCTGCTGACGAAGCGGCAGAGCTTCCTAATCCACTACCTGCTTTAACTCCCTTTTTTATTTTAATTTTAATTCCCTTATCAATATTAAAATCATTTAGCATCTTTTTTGCTACAATTCCAGCAACATTTTTATCTGGGTCTGTAGGGATATTTTTGTCATCTACTTCAATAATAATTTCTTTATCATCTATTGTTTCAACTTCAACTATATCATAGGGTTCTTTTAGACATAATCCAAACACATCAAAGCCTACTCCTAAATTAGCAGATGTGCAAGGGGCTTTTACTTTAATTTTCATAATGTTCCCTCCTTAAACCATGCTTTCTCTATTTTTAAGAGGCACTGCCGAGCGAAGCGAGGCAGTGCATCCCGGGGTATACCAATAGGGGCGTAGCCCCTATGGTACTTTAATTTTCATAATATTCCATCCTTAAACTATTTTTAATTTATTCTTCTAAAAACATCTTTCTTATAGCATCAGCGGCATCTTTTTTAACTAAAACTAAAACTCTATCTCCAGCTTTTAATTCAGTATCTCCACTTGGGATTTTTAGCTCATCCCCATCATAAACTGCTATTATTAAATAATCTCTCGGCCTTCCAAGCTCTTTTATCTTTTTATTAATTACTTTAGATTTTTCTGGAATTATGAATTCTAAAATCTCAGCTTCTCCTCTACCAACAACAGTTAAATCTAAAATTCCTGGTCTTTCTATTAATTTTTCTATGTAGTTAGCGGCTATCAATTCAGGGGATATAACCACATCAACTCCTAAGCGTTCAAAAACATCTTTATATTCTATTTCAGAAATTCTTGCAATGGTTTTATTAATTCCATAACTCTTTGCTAATAATGAACTCATTAAATTAACTTCTTCTTTTCCAGTAACTGCTATATACATATCTGCATCTTCTATTCCTGCTTCTTCTAATGTTTTTGTTTTTGTGCAATCCCCATTTATCACTAAAGCATCAATCTCTGCAGATGCTTTTTTGCAGACTTCTTTATCTATATCAATCAAAACAATGTCATGTCCTTTCTCAGATAGAGATTTAGCCAGAGTATAACCAATCCTACCAATTCCAGCTATTATAATATACATGCCTTAACACCAACAAAATATTGTATCATTAATCTAAAAAAGAAAATTAAAGGATTATTTTCTCATAATATTCATCATATCCAAAGTGCCAATGTCTAATTTTTTCCTTTAATTCTTTCTCAAGCTCTAATATTTTATCAAACTCTTCTTTATTTAAATATCCAATATATCCTCTTTTTATTGCCTCTTCACATTTCAGACTGCAAGGTATAAAACCAGAAGGTAAAACAATGGCATAAATACCTTTACTTTTTAGCTCTTCCCTCATTTCTTCAACTTCTTTTAAATGTTCTCTATCTATAGCTATTCTTACATCCTCAACAAAAGATTTTATGCAACAATCTGGGTAATCTAAAAGCTTTCCTATTTCAAAATCATCCAATCTTCTATAAATTCCAAGTTCTGTAGAAACTACAGGGTCTATTGCTGGTCTAACCTTTGGTTTGTATTTTTCAACAATTTCAATTTGAAACTTTAATCTATTGATTATGTCCTGATATTGAAACTCGTCTAAGCTTTGTATATGCTCTTTTAAAATTTCAAATCCTTCTAATTCCCCAGTTCTCAACTTTTCAATTTTATATAGTAGTCTTTTAAGCATATTTTCACTTAAAAAGCTTATTTTAAAAAGGATAGAATTTTTCCAATGATGCTTGGAGCATAATTAGCCAATATTATTATAAGTGCGACAATTATAATATCTCTTTTCAAAGTATCAACTTTTTTATCCAATTGATAAAATTCCTCACCAATCTTTTTATCCAATTGATTGATTTTTTCATTAACTTGGTTAATTTTATTATCAACATATCTTAAAATTTTTTCTCCAATTAATTCCAAATCTTCTTTTGTTGCCAATTCTTTTCTCAACTCTTCTTTAAGTTCTAACTTTAAAACTGGTTTTTGTTCTTCAAATTTTTTAGATACATTCTCTTTGCACTGTTTTTCAAAGAATTCTTCTATTATTTTGCAGAGTTCTTCAGCTTCTTTTTCATCCTTAACATTTTTAATAAGTTCGTATAATTTACTATATGCCACTGCCATAACAAACACCACAAAATTAAATATTTTACTTATTTTATGTTTTTTAGAGTTTATAAAATTTAAAGAGATGTATGGTTATTCAATCTCTAATTCAAACCCAACAACTGGGAACTCTAATTCAAAGTTTGTAATAACCTCTGGGTGAATCTCTCCAAAGTAGCCAATAATTTTGCCATCTTTTATTATTTTAGCACACCTTCCTTTAATAAATGATGGATGTTCAAAATTATCAAGCTCATACTCAATTTTAAGTTCTCTTAACAATCCCTCAACGTAGCTCTTTATCTCATTAAAGTTTGTTTCATTATCTACAATAACTCCAGCTATTTTTTTAACAACTCTTGATTTTGTTTCAACATTTTCATCAATAACAACACAATCTCCAATCTCAAATATTTTTTGTGGCAACTCTTTATGTTTATTTATCCTCAAAGTTTCCATTAATAATGGTAGAATGCTTTTTCTAACTATTCTGTGTTCAATTGATGCTGGTTTTAAAACTTCTATATAGTTGTTATCTTCAATTCTCATCTTTTTAAATAAAACCTCATCATTTGAAAGCATTAAGTTTATAACTTCGTAGAACCCAAATCCAACCATAATTTCTCTTATAAAATCACACTTCTTTTCTAATTGGTTGAGTTCTCCAATAGTTCCAATAATTGGATACTCTCCAGAGAATTTATTATAGCCGTAAGCAATAGCTACCTCTTCAGCAATGTCAATCTCTCCAAATACATCAACTCTGTAAGCTGGAATGAAAACCTTTATTTTGTTATCTACAAATTGAGCATCTAATCTACATCTTCTTAAGTAATTTATTATAGCCCCGGGGGTTAAGTTTGTTCCTAAAACTTTGTTTATATAATCTGGGGTTGTTTCTAAAACATCTTCTTTTAAATCTGGATATATAGTGCTTTGATTATCTTTAATTACTTCAACAGCATGTATTTTTCCATATTTTCTCTCTGCTAATGCAGTAACAATAATATTTAGAGTTTTTTCTACTGCATATTTATCAGTTCCAGTAACATCAATCAATAAATTCCTTGTTTCAGTTGTAACTCTTGTTAATTCCCCATTAATTATTGGTGGCATTGATAAAACATTACCTTCACTATCTAAAATAATTGGGAACTTATCATCTTTAATTAAATGAGCATATTTTATCCCTTTCTCATGTTTTTCTAAAATCTCTTTTGGTGTCATCTCTTCTTCAGCATTCAATGGAACAAACTTAATCTCATCCCCACTAACTTCTTTGTAGTAGAATGGGGGCTTAACCTTATCAACATCATGAATTCCTATAGCAACTTTCTTCCTATCTCTTCCCATAACCCAGTGTAATTTCTCTTGAAGGTTAATTATGCTCTCTAAAACATAATCATCAACAATAACCCCTTTAACTAAAGCCATTGCTATATAAGGTCTTGTTTCAACATTTTCAACATATAGCTTTACATCTGAACTCTCAATATCATATTTTTTTAATCCTGTTTCTATCCCAATAATTCCTCTAAAACCTCTTGCTAAACCTTCAGCACTTAAATAATCTGGCCTATTTGGATTTATTGAGAACTGAATAATTTTTTCTCCATCTTCTTCAAAGATTCCCTCAACCTCAACACCCATCATTGGAAATTTCTCTTCAATAAACTCATCCTCTAAGGGCATATTTACCAATCTCTCTAAATCAGCTTTTTTTACATTTATTGTTGGCATCTTATCACCAGAAGTATTTTATTACTCAGTTTTAATAATAAGATAATCAGCTTAATAAAAATTATATGTGAAGTATTTTAATGTAGCTTTTTGAGATAGTATTTATTATTTAGTTTGAATATTCAAATAACATTATTATGTGGCAATATATCATAAATTTACCTTATCTTAGATTAAAAACTAAAAAATTTAAATTAAATAGAGAGATATCTTAAATATTAAATATATAGTGTTTTTCAAAACTTTTTGTAGAAAAAGGCACTTATAAAAGCCATTGGCTTTTATACTCATACCTTAGAAATTATAGTTAATTTTGAAAAACACTATAAACACACCCATCTAAGGAAAGAAAAATTTTAAATATTTGATTTAAAATTTTTTGTGTGATTACTTTTATCAATCACAAATAAATTTCGGTGTAAATCATGGTAACTGTAATGAAGTTTGGAGGAACTTCTGTAGGTTCTGGGGAAAGAATTAGGCATGTTGCAAAGATAGTAGTGAATAAGAAAAAAGAGGATGATGTAGTTGTAGTTGTTTCAGCGATGAGTGAAGTAACAAATGCTTTAGTAGATATTTCTCAGCAGGCATTGGATGTTAGAGATATAGCAAAAGTAGGAGATTTTATAAAATTTATCAAAGAGAAACACTATAAAGCTATAGAAGAAGCTATAAAATCTGAAGAAATTAAAGAAGAAGTTAAAAAAATAATTGATAGCAGAATTGAAGAATTAGAAAAAGTTTTAATTGGTGTTGCTTATTTAGGAGAGCTAACACCAAAATCAAGAGACTATATTTTATCATTTGGAGAAAGATTGTCTTCCCCAATATTAAGTGGAGCCATTAGAGATTTAGGAGAAAAATCTATTGCCTTAGAAGGAGGAGAAGCAGGAATTATAACAGACAACAACTTTGGTAGTGCAAGAGTTAAAAGATTAGAAGTTAAAGAGAGGTTAATGCCATTATTAAAAGAAGGAATTATTCCAGTAGTTACAGGATTTATAGGGACTACTGAAGAGGGCTATATAACAACCTTAGGTAGAGGAGGGAGTGATTACTCAGCCGCTTTAATTGGTTATGGGTTAGATGCAAATATTATCGAGATATGGACTGATGTTTGTGGAGTTTATACAACAGACCCAAGGTTAGTGCCAACAGCAAGAAGAATCCCAAAATTGAGCTATATAGAGGCTATGGAATTAGCTTACTTTGGAGCTAAAGTTTTACATCCAAGGACTATAGAACCAGCGATGGAAAAAGGCATTCCAATATTGGTAAAGAATACATTTGAGCCAGAAAATGAAGGAACTTTAATAACCAACGATATGGAAATGAGCGATAGCATTGTTAAAGCAATATCTACAATAAAAAATGTAGCTTTAATAAACATATTTGGAGCTGGAATGGTTGGAGTTAGTGGAACAGCAGCAAGAATATTTAAAGCATTGGGAGAAGAGGATGTTAATGTAATCTTAATAAGCCAAGGTTCCTCTGAAACAAATATTTCACTCGTTGTTAGTGAAGAAGATGTTGATAAAGCATTAAATGCATTAAAAAGAGAGTTTGGTGATTTTGGAAAGAAGAGCTTTTTAAACAACAATTTAATTAGAGATGTAAGTGTTGATAGAGATGTGTGTGTTGTTTCAGTTGTAGGGGCTGGAATGAAAGGAGCTAAAGGCATAGCTGGGAAGATATTTACAGTAGTATCTGAGAGTGGAGCAAATATAAAGATGATAGCTCAAGGTTCTTCTGAGGTAAATATATCCTTTGTTATTGATGAAAAGGATTTATTGAACTGTGTAAGAAAATTACATGAGAAGTTTATTGAAAAGGCAGAATAATTCAAAATTTTTATTTTTAATTTTTAAGGTGTTAATATGGATGAAAATATTAAAAAGGCAGAGTATTATTATAAAAAAGGTGTGGGAGTTGGAAATAAAGGAGATGTAGAAAAGGCTTTAGAATACTTTAATAAAGCCATTGAATTAAATCCACTTTATAGAGATGCATGGTTTAATAAAGCTTTGGCTCTGAGAATTTTGGGAAGATATGATGAAGCGAGAGAGTGTTTTTTTAGAGGTTTATCTGTGGAAAAATACCTAATGTGTAAAAAACAAAATATTAATGATGAAAAATGAAGGATTTAACTCTTTATTTTATTTTAATATTTTATCTATATATTTAAATTTTTTTAAAAAATATTAAAATGTATTAATTAATCGAAAGGTATAAATATTACCTGATATATTTTCACTCATAGGTGGAAAATAATAAGGTGGGATTATGAATCCAGAAATAATTATTGAAATGATGAACTCAGATATTGCCAAAGAAATGGCTCCAAAGATGATGCCGAAGATGATGCCCTTAGCTTTGGAAAAGTTTTTAGATAAAATTCCTGAAAACGAAAGAAAAGAGTTTATAGCAAAGATAGTTGATATAATTGTAAATAAAGATGAGAAAAAGGAAATTTCCGCTGAGTTTTGTGATATGTTTGAAGTATTGTTAAATATTAAAGGTTTAAAAATTCATTCAAGGGGAGGAAAAGGGGCTGTAAAAGAAAAAATATCTCCAATGGATTTATTTTTAGCAGGGTTGTGTGGATGTATCTGCATAGCTGTTGGCAATACATTAAAAAGCAGTAATATAAATGCAGAGATAAAAGTTGATGGAAAAGTTGAGAAGGACTTTGAAAATGGAAAGATAAAGAAAATAACCATAAATATTCATGTAAAAACTAATAAAGACATGGATAAAGAAAAATTAAAAGAGTTAATTTTAAATGACTCTAAAAAATGTTTAATTAGTAACTCTTTAAGTTGTGAGATTGAAAAAAATGTTATTTTTGAATAAACGAAGGATTTTTATGTGGTTTATGCCAATAGGCTTTGGAATGATGGGATTTCCAATTTTTGGATTTTTCTTTATGAGATTATTTTTTGTTATTAGTATTATAATCTTTATAATCGTTCTTATAGACATATTGAGGAGAGATGATTTAGACACTCTTGAAAAAATCTTATGGTTATTAGTTGTTTGGTTTTTAGGGATATTGGAGCAATAATTTATTATTTCCTTCCAAAAAGAGATAGTAAAAACAAAAAAAGAGGAGATTATGGCAAAGATATTGGTAGTAACTGATGGAGTTTATGGTTATAGAATTAAGGGGACAGTAAATTCATTTGGAAAGAAAAATAAATTCATTGGAATCTATAAAATTGATAAGCCAGATGATTTGATAGTTGATGATATAGAGTTTCCAAAAGAGTTATTAGAGAAGATTAAAGAGACAGATATTTTATTGCTTTATACCCAACATCCAGATAACACTTATTATCTTTGCTATAAGGCAAGGAAATTAAATAAAGATATAGCTATAATTGTTACCACATGGAGTGGAGAAGGAGAGAAGAGAGAGCTAAAAAAATTTGATGCAATATGCCCAGAGGAGATGTGTTTGTTGGATGAAAAAGAAATTGGAAATTTGATAGATAAATATCCAAAATTAAAAGAATTTTTAGAGGAATTTGGAACTCCAAAAGTTAAAGTTTATGTTAAAGATAACAAGGTTGAAAATGTAGAAGTTTTAAGAACCTCTATATGTGGCTCTACCTTATTCATGGCTAAGCTGATGAAAGGGATGGAAATTAATGATATTGAAGAGTTTAGCAAAAAATCAGCAATGCTAATTCAAAGATATCCATGTGTCGCTGGAAAGATAAAACTTTTTAGAGGGGATTGTAAAAAGCAAAAAGCCCTCAACATACATAAAGAGGCAATATTGGAAGGAATAAATTTTATTTAAATATTTAAATCTTTTTTAAAAGTATTAAAATACATCAATTAATCAAAAAGTATAAATATAACAATTACAAGTAAGATTATTGGTGTAGAGTTTTATCAAGCAAAAGAGGTGGAATTTTGAATGATGAACTTCCAGTAATTGGGAAAGATGCATTAGGTAGAGTTATAAAAGATTGGAGTTTTAAGCCATGGTGGGGGGTTGATAGGAAAGAAATAGAGTGGTATCCTAAAATAAATTATGATAAGTGTATTGGTTGTGGGGTGTGTTTTATAACTTGTGCAAATAGGATTGTGTTTGACTGGGATGAAGAAAAGAAAAAACCTGTTGTAGCAAGACCTTACAATTGTGTTGTTGCATGCACAACATGTAAAACACTCTGTCCAGTAGATGCCTTAGAGTTTCCAGAAAAAGAATACATACAAAATATTATTAAAAAGCACAAAATTTTAGTAAAGGCTAAGGAAACTCTAAAAAATCACAATTTAATTTAATAATCCTTTTTTAAATTCTTATAAATTTTTTATGATGCATTTTATGATGCATTTGAAGTATTGTTAAACGTTAAAGGTTTAACTATTCACTCAAAAAAGGATAAAATTTCCCCAATGGATTTGTTTTTAGCTGAATTGTGTAGATGTATTTGCAAATTCCCATAAACAACAAAACGTTAATAAATAATTAAGATAAATTTTATTATGCGAAAAGATATTTCAATCAAATTTGGGTGAGAAGTGATGTATAAAAAAATTCTTTACCCTACAGACTTTTCTGAAGTAGCTGAAATGGTATTAAAACATGTCAAAGCATTTAAAAACCTTGGGGGGGAGGAGGTTATTTTACTGCATATTGTAGATGAGAATGATATTAAAAAGAAGGATATATTCTCTCTACTATTGGGGGTTGCTGGATTAAACAAATCAATAGAAGAGTTTGAAAATGAATTAAAAAAGAAACTTAGTGAGAAAGCAAAAGACAAAATGAAAAAAATTAAAAAAGAACTTGAAGATGTTGGATTTAAAGTTAAAGACATTGTTACTGTAGGAAGTCCTCATGAAAAAATTGTTGAAATTGCAGAAGAAGAAAATGTTGATGTAATCATAATTGGTTCTCATGGAAAAACCAACTTAAAAGACATCTTGCTTGGTTCAGTTACTGAAAATGTAATTAAAAAATCAGACAAACCAGTTTTAATTGTAAGAAGGGAATAAAACTTAAAATTTAAATACTTAAATACTTTTTAAAAATATTAAAATACATCAATTAATCGAAAATTATAAATATTACTTTAATTTCATATCTATTTTGGTGATAGTTAATGGTTGTGATAAGAGTATTCGGAACTGGCTGTCCAAAATGTAATCAAACTTATGAGAATGTTAAAAAGGCTGTTGAAGAACTTGGCATAGATGCTGAGATTGTTAAAGTAACTGATATAAATGAAATAGCAGAGTGGATTTTTGTAGCCCCAGGGGTTGCATTTGATGATGTAGTTGTTTTTGAAGGAAAAATTCCATCTGTTGAAGAAATTAAGGAAGAGTTAAAAAGTTATTTGGAGGAGAAATAATGAAAGTTGCAATTATAGCATGTCAAAAAATGGTTGAAATGGGATGTCCAGGAAAAGAAGCATGCGTATCTTGTTTTAAAGCAATAAATGAGAAGAGTGGGGCTTTTGAAAGGTATAAAGATGTTGAGTTGGTTGCATTTACAACCTGTGGAGGATGTCCAGGAAAAAGATTTCCAACAAGAGTTAAGTTGTTAAAAAATGCTGCTGGAGCTGAAGCTGTGCATATAGCAAACTGCACTTTCTTACAGCCAGAGTGTCCATACATAAACTTTGATGAAATTTGTAAGAAATTAATGGAAGAGTTAGAGATTCCAATTGTCTTTGGAACTCACAAATTAATTAGGAGAGGAGAAGTAGAAGTTGTTTGCACTTGTGGAGATAAAAAAGAATAACTTTCCATCTAAATTTTTATTTTTATAAATATTTTAATTAATTAACTCAAATTTATAAATTAATGGTGAGATAATGATAGTTTGGAACCTAATTTGCCCAAATTGTGGGAAAAGAATGAGATTTACTGCAGATGTCTGCCCATGCATGGCTTCAGAAGTAGAAATTCCAAACTGTCCAGATTGTGGGGAAAAAATGACTTACGATATTAGTTCTATGAGAGGGAGGAGAAGAATAAGAAGATAAAAGACAATCTATAAGAAAATTAGGAGGGGATAAAAATGGATGCTGTATCTTTTGTATTGTACATAATTAACGTTATGATAAACACAATTATTGATTATTTAAATGTAAATAGAGTTTTAGCATTATTAACTGCTTTCTTAATGGCTGGAGGTATTGCATCGATGATTAACAAAAACTTTATTATAAAATATTTCGGCTCAACTACACCAAAACACATATCTTATACTGTAGCCGCTATTAGCGGAACTTTATTAGCTGTTTGTTCTTGCACTATCCTTCCATTATTTGCCAGCATATATAAAAGAGGTGCAGGAATAGGACCAGCAACAACATTTTTATTTTCAGGGCCAGCAATTAATGTTTTGGCAATATTCTATTCAGCAGCATTACT
Source organism: Methanocaldococcus bathoardescens (assembly GCF_000739065.1). Classification (GTDB taxonomy): domain Archaea; phylum AGJL01; class Methanococci; order Methanococcales; family Methanocaldococcaceae; genus Methanocaldococcus; species Methanocaldococcus bathoardescens. Next base: position 812,386 of record NZ_CP009149.1, read on the forward strand.
TGGATGGGATATTGGTTTCTTAAGAGCAGTGTTTGCAATAATTGTTTCCATATTTATTGGCTTATCTATGGAAATGATATTTAGAAAAGAGGAAAAGAGGAGAGCTTTAAGAGTTCCAAAAGCTGATAAAATATCAGATAGGCCATTATATCAAACAATAACATTCTTTGGGTTGCAGTTTATTATGCTACTTGTAATTACTGCTTCACCTAAGCTGTTTCCAACTTTATCAACGCCATTATATGGTGGATTTTTATTAAAGCATTTACTATTTATAATACTTGGTATTATCTTGGTTATAACAACAAAAACTTGGTTTAAAAAAGAGGAAATAAAAAGCTGGCTTAGAGAAACATTTGTATTATTAAAAATTGTATTTCCATTGCTGATTATTGGGGTTGCTATAGCAGGAGTTATTAAAGCAATCATCCCACCAAGTTATATAGCCAATTACGTTGGAGGGAACTCCATAACAGCCAACTTCATAGCTTCATTTATTGGAGCTTTAATGTATTTTGCTACATTAACAGAAGTTCCAATTATAAAAGCTCTAATGGAGCTTGGTATGGGTGTAGGGCCAGCAATGGCTTTATTGTTAGCTGGGCCGAGCTTGAGTATTCCTACAGTTTTAACAATCTCAAAGGTCTTAGGAAAGACAAAGGCATTAACTTATTTAGGTTTGGTAGTTATATTTTCAACAATTTGTGGTTATATTGCTGGAATAATTCTTGGATAAAATTAAAGCTCTTTTTTAACCTTTTCATTTAGCTCTTTTAATTTATTGTATAGTTCTTCATATTCCTTAGTTTCTAAGCCAAGTTCTTTTAATTGGTTTATTATTGCCTCAAAATGCTCTTCTGTATGATGTAGAGTGTGAAGAAGCTTTTTTATCAACTTCTCTCTCTCCATATTTTCACCAGTTAGTTATTTATACTTAACAATACTAAAATAATGTTATCCAAAGTATATAAATGTTATTAAATTTTTGAGGGATAGTAATATGCAAATGTGTGAGTTGTGCGGAAAGCTTGTAGATAAGCTTCATAAGGTAATTATTGAAGGCTCTGAAATGTATGTCTGTAAAGAATGCGCCAAATTTGGCAAAAGTCCAAAAACATATTCAAGATTAGGTAAAAAACCAACAATAATAGGAAAAGGTGGGATAACTACTAATAAACAAGTTAAAAAACCTGTGAAAAGAAGAAGAGATATATTTGACACTCTACCAATGTTAAGAGAAGATTATGGGGATGTTATTAGAGAAGCAAGAGAAAAGAGAGGTTTATCAATAGAAGAGCTTGCTAAAAAACTTAAAATGAAAGCATCCACTTTACAAAAATTTGAAAGATATGAGTTAGAACCAAATGAAAGAGAAATTAAAATATTAGAGAAAGAGTTAAAAATTACTTTAACTGAAAGTGTTGGGGAAGAAAGTTCATATTATGGCAGTGGAGATGAAGATGGCTTTACATTAGGTGATTTCATTAAAATTAAAAAATAATTGTTTATATTTTATTTTTAATCCTTCTTTTCTATAAACTCCCTCAAAACAGAGGTTGCATAATTTCCTTTTTTTAAACAAAATTGTAAAACATAGCTATCATCTTCAATCCAATATTTCATATTGTATATTTTTCCAATCATTGCCCTTCTATCTCCAATAAATGAGCCAAACTCACCAATCTTGAAATCTTTTGGACTTAGATTTTCCCTCTCATAAATTTCTCTCTCAATTTCTCCTTGAATGCCTTCAGCGAATCTTGTTTTATATCCAAACAATGCTCCACTTGGCACATTATCAATTAAAATATCCCCTTCCATTGGTTCAAAGCCATATTCAAACCTTCTATTAATTATCTCATTGAATAAATAGGATTGATAGGCATTTATAAACATGCATCTTAAGTATGGTGGAAGAATCATAAATGCCTTTTGATAGCTCCCAGTTTCCATATAAGCTTTAATCATTCTCCTTTCATAAAAGAATGCCTTTGGGAATTTTTTATATGCTTCTTTAAAGTTTTCTTCATCAACCAATTCTCTTGCTAATTTTGATTTTTCATCATCATAAGGTAAAGGAGTTCCACAATATGCATGGAAAGCCGCTTCCCAATCCCTCTCTATAATAAATCTCCCTACAATGTGAGTTATTGGTCTTGTAGTTCCAAATCTTTGAACTCCATAATAATTTAGGAAATATTTTAGCTTACATAACTCATTTAAAGCTTCTTCCAATTCTTTTCCTTTAAGTTCTGGTTCCCTAACTCTTATAGTAAATCTATTCCCCCACAAATCCCCCAATCTTATTTTTTTATTTGTTTTTTGGAAATCCCTTAATGTAATTCCTTTAATCTTAACTTTCATTAAATCTTCTAACTTTACATTAAAACAGCCAACTCTTTGAGTAGTTATGGCATATTTATCTTTATTTCCAGCAAATCCAAAATGTTTTCTCTGCTTTCCTACTCTGTTTGCTATCTCTCTAATAGCATCTAAAGTTGTCCAATTCCTTTTCTCCAAGGTGAAGTGTATATAATTTCCCTTCCAGTTTTCTTCATCTTTAAATTCTATACTCTTTCCAACTTCTAAAATAATTCCATCTGATGTTATCTCTTCAACAATAAAATCTTCCGGATATTTTTTAATAATTCCTCCTGTATAAACGTCAGTTAAGTATTTATTCATGTTTAATGGCATTTCTTTTAGCTTTTCTTTAATCCTACTATCTCTCAATGTTTTTCTATATCTTTTTAATTTTTCTTTCAAATTTTTTTCACTTTCTTTCTTTCTCTGCTGAATCAAAAAGTACATATAACCACCTACAACAACTTTAATAGTAATTATATAGTTTTTTGCAAAATATCTTGGAATGAATAAGGAAGCTCTGAAGCTCTATTGGGCTTCAAATATGCCTTTTTAATTTAAATAAGTTTTGCAAAAAACTATAACTTCATTTGGGTGATAATGTGAGACCTAAAGAGGTTTGGAGAGAGTTGTTAGAGATAGCAAAAAATTACTATGATGAGGATAAAATTTTTTATTCAAAAACTAAAAGAGGTGCTTATAGGATAAAAAACTTTAGTAAAGATAAAATTGTCATTGAAAAACTTAGAGGAAAATTGAATGAAGTTTTAGGAAAAAGAAGATTTGTTGAAAATTGGGATAAACTTGTTCATGGTGTTGAATGGAATATTCCACCAGCAATAAAATCTTTTTTAAAGTTACATCCAAAAATAGTTGAGGATGAGAATGGAAATCTCATATATAAAGAATAGTTATTTCTTAAAAAGATGTCCATGAGCTTTATTTACATGTCTTGTATAATCTTTTGAGTATCTGAAAATCTTTCCACATCTTGGACATTTAAAGAATGTTTCCCCATCTCTACTTGTTATTTTTATAGCTTTTAATCTCATACAATCTCACCCCCCTATAATTGTTATTGCTGAGGAGGTGAGTTATATAAATGTCAAAATAGATATTATCTAAATTAGGAATGTTAAAATGAGTATAAAAATTTTTCTCTGAAAAATGTGGGGGAGGGATTATGAGCTTAAAATATATTTTTTATCCAAAATCTATAGCTGTTATAGGAGCTTCAAAAACTGAAGGGAAGGTTGGCTATGCACTAATGAAAAACTTAAAAGATTTTAATGGGAAAATATATCCTGTAAATCCAAAATATGATGAGATATTTGGAATAAAATGCTATAAATCAGTTTTAGACATTGAAGATGATGTAGATTTAGCTGTTATAGTTGTTCCAAACGTTGTTGTTCCTAAAGTATTAGAAGAATGTGGAGAAAAAGGAGTTAAAGGGGCTGTAATTATTACAGCTGGATTTTCAGAAGTAGGAAATTATGAGTTGGAAAATAAAGTTAAAGAAATAGCAAAAAGATACAACATAAGAATTATAGGGCCTAATTGTTTAGGTATCATGAATACTCACATAAACCTAAATGCTACATTTGCAAAGATATTCCCACCAAAAGGAGGAGTTTCAATAATCTCACAAAGTGGAGCTGTTTTAAACGCCATATTAGATATCGCCCCTTTATTGAATATTGGTTTCTCTAAGGTTGTTAGTATTGGAAATAAAGCGGATATTCAGGAAAGTGATTTATTGGAATATTTTTTAGATGATGAAGATACTAAGATAGTTGTTTTATACATAGAAGGATTAAAGGATAAGAGATTTTTAAAAGTTGCTAAAAAGCTATCTAAGAAAAAGCCAATAATTGCTTTAAAATCTGGAAGAACTGAAATGGGGAAGAAGGCAGCAAAATCCCACACAGGCTCTTTAGCTGGAGAGGATGCTATTTATGAGGCAGCGTTTAAAGAAGCTGGGATAATTAGGGCATATACGTTTGAAGAGTTAGTTGATTTAATTCATCTCTTTTCAACTCAGCCAACAATAAGCTCAAATGAAATTGGGATTATAACAAATGCTGGAGGATTTGGAGTTTTAGCGGCTGATAGCTGTGTTGATTATAACATGAGATTATCTAATTTTAGCCAATCAACAATAGAAAAGCTTAAAGAAATTTTGCCTCAAACTGCCAATATATCAAATCCGTTAGATATTATTGGAGATGCCACACCAGAGAGATATAAAAAGGTTATAGAAGTTTTAGCTGAAGATAGCAACGTTAAAGGGCTTTTAGTTATATTAACACCACAAGAGATGACAAAACCGTTAGAGGTTGCTAAATCTATTATAGAAGTTAAAAATTACCATAAAGAATTTGAAAATAAACCGTTAATTACTTCATTTGTTGGAGGAGTTTCAGTTAAAGGAGCTAAAAGTTATTTAAGGAAAAATGGAATTCCATCCTATATAACACCAGAAAATGGAGTCAAAGCTCTATCTCATCTCTATAAATATAACTTAATGAAAGTTAAGGAAGATTATGATGAATACTTAGAAAATATTAAAGAAGAGTTCTTAAAAATCACAGAAGAAAATAGAGATATTATTAAAGAATTGCTACAAAATCCAAACGAGTATAAAGCTAAAAAATTATTGAGCATTTATGGATTTCCAGTTCCTAAAGGCTATTTAGCTAAAAATGAAGATGAAGCTTTAGAATATTGTAAAAAATTAGGAAAATGTGTAATGAAAATTGTTTCACCACAAATAATACATAAGACAGAGGCAGGAGGAGTTATAATAAATCCAAAAAATCCTAAAGAGGCATTTAAAAAATTAATTGAAAATGCCAAAGAATATGCAAAAAGAATGGGCATTGATGATTTAATTATAGAAGGAGTGTTAGTTGAAGAGTTCATTGAGAAAGATAAGATGGAAATTATAGTTGGAGCTAAGAGAGATGATATTTTTGGCTCTGTTGTGATGGTTGGATTGGGAGGAGTGTTTGTTGAAGTTTTAAAGGATGTGAGCTTTGGCATTTCACCAATAACAAGGGACTTTGCTCTTAATATGTTAAAAGAATTAAAATCATATAGAGTGTTAGAAGGTGTTAGAGGAAGGCCTAAGAGAGATATTAACTTTATTGCTGATACTCTAATAAAGATTGGAGTATTTATGGACATTCACAATGAGATTAAGGAAATGGACTTAAACCCAATATTTGTCTTTAATAATAAAGAAGGTGGTTGTATAGGAGATGCAAGAATAATAAAATAAACATAAATTTTTAAAATTTTTAAAAAATTATCCATAAATTAATTTATTTCAGAAAAAACAGATAAATAATAATAGAGCTAACCGGTCCCAAAATTGGGTTCCCGGTTAGCACTCACCGCTACCTTTTATCTTAAGATACTTTCCAAATATTGACCTTCTTAATGAGATATTAACTTCATCAAGCCATTGGTCTGCTATAGGGTCGATGTAGATTTTAAATTCGTTGTCATAGATTAATTTGTCATTTTCATTTGGTTGAGCTATTGAAATTCCAAATTTAGGTCCTCCTCACCCAAACCCTTCAAAGTGTATAACTACTGTATCCTGGTTAGCTTTCTTTAACTTATCCAAGATGAACTCCTTAGCTTCATCTGATATAACTACCTTCTTCATTTTTTATCACCACGCATTATCTGATTTATTATTATAACTTATCTCATATATATAATTTATGGTTATGTCAATACTTAACACAACCACTGATAAACTACAAAAGAATAAAAAAGAATAAAAATAATATAATTAATTTTATTATAAGATGAATAATTGAAAAACATCCAAAGCTGATGTTTATTTAGATTATTATATTTTTGGAGGGAAAGCATGCAAATGGTGCCACCAAGTGCTTATGATAGAGCAATTACAGTATTTAGCCCAGAGGGTAGATTGTATCAAGTGGAATATGCAAGAGAAGCTGTAAGAAGAGGGACAACAGCGATAGGTATTGCTTGTAAAGATGGTGTTGTCTTAGCGGTTGATAGAAGGATAACAAGCAAACTCGTAAAAATTAGGTCAATAGAGAAGATATTCCAAATTGACGACCACGTTGCTGCTGCTACATCTGGATTAGTTGCTGATGCAAGAGTTTTAATTGATAGAGCAAGATTGGAAGCTCAAATTTACAGATTAACATACGGAGAGGAAATATCAATTGAAATGTTAGCTAAAAAGATTTGTGATATTAAACAAGCTTATACTCAACATGGAGGAGTTAGACCGTTTGGAGTTTCATTATTAATTGCTGGAATAGACAAAAATGAAGCAAGATTGTTTGAAACAGACCCAAGTGGGGCTTTAATTGAATATAAAGCAACAGCAATAGGTAGTGGAAGACCTGTAGTTATGGAACTCTTAGAGAAAGAGTATAGAGAGGATATAACATTAGATGAAGGTTTAGAGTTGGCAATAACTGCTCTAACAAAAGCAAATGAAGATATAAAACCTGAAAATGTTGATGTTTGTGTTATAACAGTTAAAGATTCACAATTTAAAAAAATTCCTACAGAAGAAATAAAAAAACTCATAGAAAAAGTTAAAAAGAAATTAAATGAAGAAAATAAAACAGAAGAAGAAAATAAAGAAGAAACTGAAGAAAAACAAGAAGAATAAATCATAGTAAAATTTTTAAATCCGCTATTTTAAATTATTTTTTAGATATTAATAATATTTAGAGTATCTTGCTCATTATTACTCACTAAAGTAATTTTTATAAATTCAAAACCCTTTAGCCGAAACATTTATATAATGTGGGGAGGGATATTATGGTGTCCTTAGAAGAGGCAGTAATTGCAAGATATAATTCACATGGCGAAAAATTTGAAATTTTAGTTGACCCATATTTAGCAGCTAAGCTTAAAGAAGGTCAAAATGTAGATATAGATGACCTTTTAGCTGTTGAAGTAGTGTTTAGAGATGCAAATAAAGGGGAAAAAGCCCCTGAAGAGCTTTTATCAAAGGTCTTTGGAACAACAGATGTTAAAGAAATTGCTAAAAAAATTATATTAAAAGGTCAAGTTCAATTAACTGCTAAGCAGAGAGAAGAAATTAGAGAACAAAAGAAAAGGCAAATTATAACCATAATTAGTAGAAACACCATAAATCCCCAAACAGATACACCACATCCACCACATAGAATTGAAAAAGCAATGGAAGAATTAAGAATTAATATTGACATTTACAAAAGTGCCGAAGAACAAGTTCCTGAAATTGTTAAAAAGCTTAAAAAAGTTCTTCCTATTAGGTTTGAAAAGAGAGACATTGCTGTTAAAATCCCAGCAGAATTTGCTTCTAAGGCATATAATGCTTTATACCAATTTGGAGCTGTTAAGCAGGAAGAATGGCAGCCAGATGGTTCTTTAATTGTATTAATTGAAATACCAAGTGGTATTGAAGCAGAGTTCTATGCTCATTTAAACAAAATAACCAAAGGAAATGTTCAAACAAAAGTTGTTAAGAAGTATAGTGAATAATTTATAGAAATTAAAGATGAGGTGAGAGAGTATGTTCAGCCACACAAAGAAAGTAGGACCAACAGGAAGATTCGGACCAAGATATGGTTTAAAAATTAGAGTTAGAGTTAGAGATGTTGAAATTAAAGCAAAAAAGAAATATAAATGCCCTGTTTGTGGATTTCCAAAATTAAAGAGAGCTTCAACATCAATATGGGTTTGTGGAAAGTGTGGGGCTAAGATAGCTGGAGGAGCTTACACACCAGAAACTGGGGCAGGTAAAGCTGTTATGAAAGCAATTAGAAGAATCGTTGAGAGAAAAGAAGAATAATTTATCAAAACTTTATATCTAATTTTTTCTTTTAAAATACCAAAATTATTTTGGGGATAAATTATGGTTGAATATAAGTGTTTAAACTGTAAAAAAATTATAAAATTTGAAGAGTTAGGAAATAGAGCAAGATGTCCTTACTGCAGTTATAAAATATTAGTTAAACTTAGACCAAAAGTAGTTAAACATGTAAAGGCGAGGTAAAATGATACTCACAACCTCAAGAAAACCTTCTCAAAGAACAAGAAGTTTTGTTAGAGATTTAGAGAGAACTTTAAATTTGCCTTATGTTCAGAGAGGGAAGCTTTCATTAAAGGAGATTTTTGAAATGGATAAGCATGTTCTTTTAATTGGTGAATTTAAAGCCAACCCTGGAACTTTAGTTGTTTATGATGTTGAAAATGAGAGAAGGTTGTCAAGCTTCATTTCTGTTAAGTTACAGAGAGAGATTTGTGGAGAGAAAATATATAATGATGATGGAATAAGAATAAAGATTAGTAAAGAGCTTAAAGATAATGAAGAGTTCCAAAAACACTATGAAATCTATGATGAATTTTTGTTCCAACATTTAAATATTGATGAAGATAGCGAGATAACATTAAGATTAGAAAAAGATTCAAAATATCTATTTGCTATCCAATTTTATAAGGGAAGGGTTAAGATAGGTCCTTTAATTAGAGTAAAATCTATTAAGCTATTTGACAGCCTTTATGATAAATAAGGGATTTTTATGAATTCTTTTGAACTAATATTAGAGTTTGATAATGAGGAAGAGGCAGGAGTTATTTATAAATCTATATTTTTAGAACATTTAACTTCTCAAATAAAATCCTCTGCTACAATGGAAATAAATAAAAATGTAATAAAGATAAATGTTAAAGCTGAAGATATTTCTATATTAAAGGCATCCATCTACTCTTACTTAAGATGGATAGGTGTAGCACAAAACATTTATAAGATTTGTAAAGAATAAACTACCTAAACTCTTTTATTGATAAAGTTGATATGAGGAGGTGGTAATTTGGCTAAGATATTTAGAATAACAGGGCAAATATTAAAAAAAGGAGAGCCAATGTTATTTAGAAAGGAATACAAAGCTTTAAAGCCAGAGCATGCTTTAGAGATACTATACTCTGAATTTGGGGGAAGATACAAAGTTAAGAGGTCAAAAATAAAAATCTTAAATATTGAAGAAATAAGTCCAGAAGATGTAACAGACCCTGTCTTAAAGAAATTAGTTACAGCTTAAATTCTTTTTTTACCTATTTTTTATTTTTATAATTTTTATTTTTGGCCCTATTTAATTTTAAAATTTTATTTTGGTGGTATTATGGAAGATAGGATTGAATTTATCGCTAAGCATAAAAAATGGTTTGTAGTGAAAAAATTAAAAATAGATGAAAATACTGAAGATATTGAGATAGCAAGATTATTGGCATCTATAGATGAGACAGTTTTAAATAAAATCCCAGAATATTTACCATTTGATATGAATAAGTTATATGAGATTGCAGATGAAATATATCAGAAGAAGAAAGGAAGAATTACAGAAGAAGAGATAGCAGAGGTGTTGAAAAAATTAAAATCACCTGCAACTACAAGAAAATTAAATGAAATTACTGAATCAAAGGAAGGAAAAGAAATACTTAAAGCTATTTTAAACAATATAATCTTAGAGAGATTAGGAATTCAAACAAGAGTCTCTCCAAAAGTTATTGAGAAATATATAGAGAAGGAGAGAGAAAATGAAAGTTGAAGAAATATTAGAGAATGCAAGAAAGGCATTTAAACTAACAACAAAATATTTTGGAAATACAGTTACCTTTGAGAGGGCTCTTTTTTTAGGTTGGTACTGTAATCTAAAACAGCCATGCAAATTTTGCTACATGGCTACACAAAAAGATAAGATAAGAGACCCAAGAAAGGCAAGAAGAAGATTGGAAAGTGTTTTAGCTGAGGCAATTTTAATGAAAAGGATAGGATGGAAATTAGAGTTTATATCTGGTGGTTATGGCTATACACCTAAAGAAATAAATGATATTGCTGAAATGGTAGCTTATGTTCAAAAATGTAAGCAGTATTTGAATGTTGGAGTTGTTGATTTAGACAACATTAACTTAGATGTAATTGAAGGAGTTGTAGGGGCTGTTGAGACAGTTAGCAAAGATAGGGATGAAATCTGCCCAGGGAAGCCATTGGATAAGATAAAAGAAAATCTATTAAAAGCTAAAGAATTGGGTTTAAAGACAGGGATAACAATAATATTAGGATTGGGAGAAAAAGAAGAAGACATTGAGAAATTATTAAATTTAATTGAAGAATTAGATTTGGATAGAATTACTTTTTACTCTTTAAATCCACAGAAAGGGACGATATTTGAAAATAAGCCATCAGTAACTACAATAGAGTATATGAATTGGGTTTCTTCTGTTAGGTTGAATTTCCCAAAGATTAAGATTATTACAGGTGTTTGGGTTGATAAAATTCCAATGATAAGTCCATTAATTATGAGTGGCTCTAATGTTATAACCAAATTCCCACTATTCTCAGTATTTGGAACAAAAGAAGCTCATTGGATAGAGAAAGAGATTTTAGCTACAGGTAGAGAACTTTTAGGAACATTTACAGATATAGATGCTTTATCTGGAAAGAAAGTTTTAGAAAAAACTCCATACATAGAGGAAGAGATAAATATAAGTAAAGAAAATATTAGAAGAGTTGAAGAGCTTAGAGAAAATATAAATGAAAAAATAGAAAGCTATGTATCCAAAGTTTTGAAAAGGGTGGTTTAATGAATATAAAAGATATAAAGTTAAATGCAGATGAAGTTAAAACAGCTAAAGCTATATTAAAGGCAAGCTTTGATATGTGGATGGATGTTCTTGAGGTTGACGTTGCCATAGCTGGAGCTGGGCCGAGTGGTTTAACATGTGCAAGATACTTAGCTAAGGAAGGGTTTAAAGTAGTTGTCTTGGAGAGACATTTAGCATTTGGTGGAGGAACCTGGGGAGGAGGAATGGGCTTCCCACATATTGTTGTTGAAGAGCCAGCAGATGAGATATTGAGAGAGGTTGGAGTTAAGCTAATTGATGCTGGAGATGGCTATTACGTTGCAGATTCTGTTGAAGTTCCTGCTAAATTGGCTGTTGCAGCAATAGATGCTGGAGCTAAAATATTGACTGGAATTGTTGTTGAAGATTTGATTATGAGGGAAGATGGAGTTGCAGGAGTTGTTATAAACAGCTATGCAATTGAAAAAGCTGGATTACACATTGACCCATTAACTATAAAAAGTAAAGTTGTTGTTGATGCCACAGGACACGATGCATCTGTGCTAAACATTCTTGTTAAAAAGAATAAGTTAGAGGCAGATGTTCCTGGAGAGAAATCAATGTGGGCTGAGAAAGGAGAGAATGCATTATTAAGAAATACAAGAGAAGTTTATCCAAATCTATTTGTTTGTGGAATGGCTGCTAACGCAGCCTATGGTGGTTATAGAATGGGGGCAATATTTGGCGGAATGTATTTATCAGGGAAGCTTTGTGCTGAACTAATTGCCGAAAAACTAAAAGATAAAGAATAAATTTTAATTCTAAAATTAATTTTAGTTCTTTATGCTTTCTTTTAATAAAACAATCTGCTCTCTCAATTTATGATTTCCTACTTTTCTGGCAATACTTAAAATTGATTCAACCTCCTCATCAAAATTTTTTAAAATTCCTTCTTCAATTCTATGAATCTTTAAATTTATTAAGAAGAGGGCTTCATAATCAAAAGATGATTTAAATTCTTTTTTATCTATAAAGTCTTTAACCATTTCTAAAATCTCTATAATTGATAATCTCTTCTGTATAAATTCTTCAGTTAATTTTCTCCTTCTTCTTCCAGTTAATAATAGCTCAATCTCATTTTTTAACTCATAACTTCCCACTCTTAAAGCCATATTAGTTAAGCTCCTAACCTCGGAGTTATAATCTAAAACAATCCCCTCATCTAACCTTAAAATTTTTAAACCTATTAAGTTTAAAACGTGTCTATCTTCATAAGATTTATACGGTTTTTTCTCTATGTATCCTTTCAAATACTCCAAAATCTCAATAATCTTCTTTATTTTATTTTTTTGAGACTTTGTTAATCTTTTCTTTTCCCCAAATAGTAAAAGGTTTATTTCTCTTTTCATGTCAAAGCTACCAACTTTTTTAGCTATTTCTGAAATTTTGCTTGCTATTGGTAGGATATCTTCATCTAAAATATCTCCTTTTTCAAGGTAATTTAGCATTAACCTTATAATTGCCTTTTCATCACTTCCTTCTTTTGCATACATACCTAAAATCTCCAAAATATAAATAAATTGCTCTATAATTTCTATTTTATTTTTCTTTAGTAGCATTTGAATCCCTTCATTAAGAGAAGATTATAAAAATAAGCTAAAAATTACTCTAAAGATTTAAACACTTCTTCCATTGCATTAATCGTCTTATCAATAACTTCATCATCATGCTTTATTGATGTAAAGCAACATTCAAACTGTGAAGGAGGAACAAAAACCCCTCTCTCCAACAATCCCCAGAAGTATTTCATAAATCTCTCAACATCACTCTGCTTAGCAATTTCATAATTCACAACTTCTTTATCATTGAAGTAGATTTGAAACATTGAAGCAATATTATAAACTTTAGCTGGAATGTTATACTTATCAGCCAACTCTCTTAAAGTATCTGCCAATATCTTAGCTGTTCTTGCTGTTTCTTTATAAAACCTATCATCCAATTGTTCAAGTGTTGCAATTCCAGCAGTTATTGATATTGGATTTCCGTTGAATGTTCCTGCTTGATATATAGCTCCTAATGGAGAGAATTGCTCCATAATCTCTCTCCTCCCCACAATAGCACCAATTGGAAATCCTCCTCCTAATATCTTTCCTAAGGTAGCAATATCTGGAACTACTCCAAAGTATTCTTGTGCCCCTCCCTTAGCTAATCTAAATCCAGTTATAACTTCATCAAATATCAACAAAATCCCATTTTCCTCAGTTATCTCTCTCAAAAACTCCAAATAACCATCTTTTGGTAAGATACATCCGACATTACCCATAACTGGCTCGACTATAATACAGGCAATTTCATCTTTATTTTCATTTATTGCTTTTTTTACAGCATCTTCATCATTAAACGGAATTAAGATAGTATTTTTTGTTGTCTCTTCTGGAATTCCTGGAGAGTTTGGATGTCCATGAGTTAGAGCTCCGCTACCACTTTTAACTAAAACATAATCATGAGCTCCATGATAAGCTCCATCAAACTTAATAATCTTCTTTCTTCCAGTAACCCCTCTTGCTAATCTTATTGCTGACATTGTAGCCTCTGTTCCAGAATTAACAAATCTAACCATTTCAGCACATGGAACTCTTTTAACAACCTCTTTAGCTAATATAATCTCTTTCTCTGTTGGACATCCATAAGCACTTCCCAATTCAAGTTGCTCTTTTACAGCCTCAATTATCTTTTCGTTTGCATGACCTAAAACCATTGGACCATAAGCTAAGCAATAATCTATATAGCAGTTTCCATCAACATCAAATAAATAGCAATCTTTAGCTTTTTCAACAAAAAATGGATATGGCTTAAAGTATCTAACTGGACTATTAACTCCTCCTACCAAATATTTTTTTGCTTCTTCAAATAATTCATTTGACCTATCCATTTTTAAAACCATATTTTCACCTCTAACAACATAAATAATTTTCAATTTTCATTATTTCATTTAAACCAACCCATTAAACTTTAACACCCAAACTACTATTGCCACTAAGAAAAATGGTAAAACTCCACAACCTAACCATTGTTTTTGAGTCAAACTTTCTTCTCCAAATGCTTTAGCAAAAATATGCCCAAAAATCACAGCCCCAATAAATAAAAATATTAAGGTAGAGATTCCACTAAACATCCCTAACCCAGCAGTGTATACATAATTTGCCAAATAACCAAAAATAATTCCACCAATTGCGTGAATTAAACAGCATTTTCCTTCTAAATCCATATTAATCCCTCTCTATATCCTCTATTATATAAACCTCTATTTTCTCTTTAGGTCTCTTTGAATCCGTAAAATAGTAATCAACCACAACTTCAACCTCATCATTAGCCCAAAATTCTTTATTGTCTAAGATTTTATCCCCTATTTCTAACAAAAATGCAAACTTCCTCTTTGTTTTTAACGAACCTTTATCTATCTCAATAATTTCTTTTTTACACTTTGGTTTTATTATGGAATAGTGCATAAATCATCCCTAATCTCTCCCATTCTTTCTCTTTCATCTTTTTATAGCCTTTTTCATAAACCTTTAAGTCAGTTTCTTAAACATCTTTCTTAAAATCTTCACCAAGCTCTTTAAGAAGTTCTTTACTTGACATAATATCAATTTCCATAGTATCACAAAAAAATAAAAATTAATTTAGCCATTATAAGCCTTCTCCAATGGTGGAACAACCTGTTTCTTTCTTGACATAACTCCTTCTAAGAATACACTGTTTCCTTCAACTTTAACATTAAATGCCTTTTCAAACATCTCCTTGTTACCTACAACTAATGCTTCACTACCCTCCTTCATAATATCAGTTATTAAAAAGACGATTAAATCATAGCCCTCATTCTTCAACTTCTCCTCTAATAATTTGTAAATATCTTCTTTTTTACTCTCAACCTCACTAACATCTATAACCTCAACCTGCCCAATTCCAACCTTTTTTCCATTGAAATCAAAGTTCTTAAAGTCCATATTAATAATTTCTTCTGGTTTCAACTTACCAACAATTGACTTTGCCTTTAAAATTTCCATACCAAATTCTTCTATATTGCTTATTCCAGCTATTTCAGCTAATTTTTTAGCCATCTCTTTATCTAAGTCAGTTGTTGTTGGTGATTTGAATAAAACAGTATCTGATATTATTGCACTCAACAATAAACCAGCTAAATCTGCTCCCAATTTTTTCTTCTTACCACCAATCAAATCAATGGCATCTTTAAAGTAGAGCTCAGCAATAACTGTTGCTGTTGAACCAACTGGCTTTGAATAAAAGAGTATTGGCTCAGTTGTTGTTAAACCAACCTTGTGGTGGTCTATAATAGCTATTAACTTCCCTTCATCTAAGTCATCAAAGCTTTGGCTCTTTTCTGAATGGTCAACTAAAATTATTTCTTTACCTTTGGCTGATGTTATTAATTCTGGCTCCATAACTCCAAATTTTCTTAAAACAAACTCTGTTTCTGGATTTATATCTCCCAATCTTGCTGGGTAGCAATCTAAGAAGTAAGCTAAAACAATGGCTGAGCAAATACTGTCAGTATCTGGGTTTTTGTGCCCTACTACGTATCTCACTCTCTCACCTTCATAATTTTGTTGTGCTAACTTTTATATAACCGCATAGAAATATATAATTATCCCCCAACGAACCGACCCAAATGGAGCATATCCAAAGAGTTGCGATGATAGCGGGTTCGAAGTTGGGGGGACATTAAAGGAGGTCTGGGCGAGTCGTGGGAGAGGGCTTTGCTCAATGAAGATGACCACGATACAGCACGACCTCCTACAGATTTTTAAGATTATTAGATTAATTATTTAGTTTTAGTTTTTGACTATGTTGAATACTCTTTTTGTTACCTGCCTATAAATAATCTCAAATATTAACACTCCAATAAATGTTACTATTATTCCATAAAACACAAATCTATGGGTTTCCCATTGGTAATATAATAAAAGTAGAAAAACTCCCAATACAACAATAAAGCTAAAGATTACAATTTCCTTCTTTCCTCCAACTTCATCAATAAGGATATAATGAGAGAGGATAACAAAGAGATATATCACCATAAATATAGCACTTGTTATTGATGCTACACCCTCCATATTAAAGAGTAATGCAAACAACACTCCGAGGGTTGAAGTTATATAAAGCCCCTCTGTAGATTTAAACCATACCTTTCTTTCAAAGAATTTTGGAAGCTCTCCATCTTTTGCTAATGAATAGGCAACATTAGCCCCTCCATATATTGTAGCATTCATTGCTGATGAAATTGAAAATAAAGCTCCAATGGATATTAATAAAAATCCTAAGTTTCCTAAAAATGGTTTTGCCGCCACTGCTAAAGCATTTTCACTGGCTTTAATTAACTCATCTATTGGCAGATTTCCTATTGCTGAAATGGCAACTCCAACATATATAAACATAACAATCAATATGCTTATAAATATCGCCCTTGGAACATTCTTCTCAGGGTTTTCAATATGTTCTGAAGCGTTGGTTATAACTCCAAAACCCATATAGGATAAGAAAAAGATAGCTGATGCAAAAATCATTCCACTTATTGCGGATGGAGATGTGCTTGGAATTATGTATGAAATATGGAGAGTCATCAATCCAACAAATATAAAAATTCCCAATATCAAGAGTTTAATTAAAACAATGAAAAATTCGGCTCTTCCCACAGCCTTAGAACCAAAGAAATTTAGGGCAGTGAAAAATGCAACTATGGCTATTTCAGTTATAGCTATATTAAACGTATTTGTTGAAGCATTTATTAAAGGTAAAAAGTAGCCCGCAAATCCTTTTGCAAATAAAGCAATTGATATAACATAACTCATCCAAAGCAAAATACTTAAAGCTCCAGTTATTACACAATCTCCAATAGCTTTATGAATAAACGCAATAGGTCCTGCATCTGAAACTATCTTTGACCCAAGTTTTGAATAAGAGTACGCAACTAAAAGTGCATAAATTCCAGACAATATAAATGTTTCTGGAAGATTTTTTCCGGCTATTTTTGCTCCCACCCCAAATATAGAAAATATGCTTGCTCCAATCATTACACCAATAGCCATAGACACAGCTTCCCACAAACTAAGCTTTTTATTTTTTAACTCCATAATTATCCCTGTTTATAAAACTTCATCCAATTTTTCAATAACTTTGTAGATGTCATCCTTTTTAACTCCAATAGCTGAATTTACAACTATGTAATCATAAGGATACCCTTTTAAATAGCAAGTTCCAAATTTATCATTCCTTCTAACTCCTCTTGGCCCTGTAACCCTTAAATTATATAACTTACCAGCAACATCCAATGGGTCTTTTTTTGTTGTTATGCATGAAGATATAGGGTTTTCAACATTTAAAACCCTTTCATCTTTTTTCTTTGCCAAATCTTCTAATAATTCATCCAATAGCTTTTTACATTCTTTCTGTTCCTTCATTAAATTCAGATAGTTTTTAGTTCCAATTGCTAAGAGAGATATTAGGATATTAACAATTGGATTTGCTGATGCCCTTCCAGGATATGTTAATGAAATCTCTTTTAAAAAACTCTCATCCTTTGTATATATAATCCCTCCACCAATTGGTGTAAATAGATTTTTATCTGATGAGCTAACTACTGCATCAATTCTGTATTTTAGAGCTTTTTTCAGCTTCTCAATATAGTAGAAGTTTTGGATAGCATAAGCTCCATTTATTATATGAGGAATATTATATTCTTGGCATATCTTTGCTATTTCCTCAACATCATCACTCTTCCTTGGTGGGAAAAAAGTTAGAGTGCTTAAAACAACTGGGTTGTTGTTTTCATTAATTTCTTTTCTTATAGCATCTTCAACATCCCCGACATTAACTTTAACAATATCTCCATCTAAAACTGTCTCAACCAACCTCATCCTCATGCCAATAAATGAAGTTGCCTTTATAGGACTTTTGTGAGCTGCATATGGGTAGATAACAACATTTGAATTATATTTTTTCCTTGCAGCTGATAAACATAAAGCTAAGCTCATCCCAGTAGCTACAGGTGTTGCTATCGCTTTAACTTTCAATCCTAAAGTTTTTAAAAAGCTCTCTAACAATTTATTAGTTAGTTTATACATTACACTTGCTCCAGGTGCTTTTGGTTGAGGGTCTATTAAATTTCCACTCCTTCCAACACCATGACAGAAATCAAAAACTCCTTCTCTTTGCAGTTTAGTATAAACTCTCGCCTCTCTCTCACCAATTTGCACAACATTTGGGTCTTTATCTGTATCCATAAAGGATAAAATTCTTAATAAAAGCTTTATATGTTCTTCATCAATTCCATTTTCAGGAACTTTTCTCTGCTCTAAAATATTTTCAATAATTTTTAAATTTTCTTTTAAAGTTAGTTTTCCTCTATTTTCCATGTGTTTGGGAATAAAGCCAGTTATATTAAGTTCCATTCAATCACCTTTTTATAACCAATAATTAATTAATAATATGTATTTAACAAAATAAAAATCATTAAAACTTTGAAACTTTGGGGGAGGGGTAAAAATGATTAACATTTTAATAGTAGGGATTTGCATAGCTATGTTTATTATTAGTGTTTTTATGCCACAACTATATTACTATTTTGCATTATGGCCAAATCTCTTTACCAATATGCCTTGGCAGATAATTACAAGCATGTTTATGCACGCAGATATAACTCATTTATTGGTGAATATGTTCGTATTATTTATATTTGGAACATACTTAGAAAATATGGTTGGCTCAAAAAAATATCTTATTATCTTTTTAATATCAGGAATTATAGGAAATTTGGCTTATATTGCCTATGCCTATCTCACTGGAGATTACAATCCATCAGTTGGAGCTTCTGGAGCGATATTTGGAATAATGGGAGCTTTAGCTATTCTATCACCACATTTAAAAGTTGTCGTCTTTCCATTACCAATTCCAGTTAGTATAAGAGTGGCAGTGGCTATATTTGCACTTATAGATTTAATTTTACTACCATATTCTTTAAAAACAGGAATTGCACACATAACACACTTAGCTGGGCTTATAACTGGATTAATATTTGGAAAATTATTGTATGATAGGATGGACGTAAAATATTACTAATAAATTTATAAGATTAGATGGTGAAAAAAATGAGTATGTTTAGATTTTCACAGAGAGAGATAATTGATTTAATAGTATCAGTATTGGCAATAGCATTTATTTTTTCTTATCCAAATTTTTCAATAGTTATTTTTATTATTAGTTTAATAGCCGTTGGTAGTGGTTTTATATTTCATGAATTAATGCATAGAACAGTGGCAAGGAAGTTTGGAGCATGGAGTGAATTTAAGGCATGGTATGAAGGTTTAGCATTAGCTTTAATCTTAAAGATTTTTTTAGGAGTTACATTCATAGCCCCTGGAGCAGTGTATATTTACAAAGACTACTTAACTTATGAAGAAAATGGAAAAATCGCCTTAGCTGGACCTCTAACAAATGTTGCTTTGGCATTTATATTTTTAATATTAACTTTAATCTTTAAACCAAGTTCTTTGTTATACTGGATAGGGAAATATGGATTTCACATAAACTTATTCTTAGCTGGCTTTAACATGCTTCCAATTTCACCATTTGATGGAGAAAAAGTTCTAAAATGGAATCCAATAATTTGGGCAATTGTTGGACCTCCTTTAATTGGATACATGCTATTTGTGATGTTTTGGTGAGAACCTTGAATATAAAAGAGATTTTTCAAATACTTTCTTTGATGTATTTATTATTTTTATACGTTGGATTTCTAATTGTCTCAAAATTTGATATACTACTATTATCTTTAGCATTTTTTGTCCCTTGTGTTTTTTGTATATCTTGGGCAAAAATAAAAGGGGAAACATGGGATATACCAAATAGAGAAAATAGATTAATTCCCTTAATTTTTACTTTAGTTTATTTATCAATACTAACAATATTTTGGAAAAGTCAGTTTATAATAATTTTTTTAGTTAATGTTTCGATAATTTTAATAATCACAAAATTTTGGAAGATTATAGTGTCTTTCAAAACATCTTGGGATAATCAAGGTATAAATGAACGCCTTCCCAAAGGAAAGCGTTCAAACCTTCCTTAATAAATTTTATTAATTTTGAAAGACACTATAGTTTGCATAACTATGGGCTATCAGCTATAACTTACCTCATATATATTTTCACAAACAGTATTTGGCTATCTACTTTATATCTGACATTGATGATTATTACTGGCTATGCAAGAATCTATTTAAGGAAACATACATTTTCTCAAGTTATCGCTGGAACTATATTAGGAATTTTAGTTAATTACATTTTATTAAATCTTATTTAGGTGAAATATATAGAAAATAAAAACCTAACAATGAAACCTTAAGAAAGTTGAACAAATCCTAACGGATTTGTAGCCAGAAAGCAGAGCTTTCTGTTGAACAAAACTCTTCGAGTTTTGTAGCTCGAAGCTAACTCTTCGATTTCATCAAAATATATACTACAAATCCTATAAGGGGGAATATCATGAAAAATACGAACTTAACAATCTCAATTATTGGAGGGACTGATGGTTTAGGAAAATGGTTTGCGAGATATTTAAAAAATAAGGGATTTAATGTGATAGTTACTGGAAGAGATATAGAAAAAGGAAAAAGTGTTGAAAAAGAGTTAGGGGTTGAATTTACTAACAACAATATTGAAGCCGCTAAAAAAGGTGATATAGTTATTGTAGCAGTTCCAATAAATGTTACAGAGAGAGTTATTAGAGAGATAGCTCCTCATGTTAGAGAGGGTTGTTTGTTAATGGATATAACATCAATTAAAGAAATTCCTACAAGAGCTATGGAGGAGAATGTTAAAGAGGGGGTTACAGTCATCCCCACCCACCCAATGTTTGGGCCTTCAACACCTTCTTTGTTGAGGCAAGTTGTTATCTTAACACCTTCTGAAAAGCATAAAAAAAGTGAATGGTTTAAGAAAGTTTATAATTTTTTAAAGAAAGAGGGGGCTAAAGTTATTGTTATAGATGCAGAAAAACATGATAAAATTATGGGAATTGTTCAAGGTTTAACACACTTTGCATTTATTTCTTTAGGAGCTACATTGAAAGAACTTAATGTTGATATAAAAGAATCGAGGAAGTTTGCTTCCCCAATATACGAGTTGATGATTTCTATTATTGGAAGGATTATAGGGCAGAATCCTTATCTATATGCTGACATCCAAATGTTCAATCCAAGGATAAAGGAAATTCATGAAACTTTTATAAATCAATGTAAAGAAATTAGTGAAATTGTTAAAAATAAAGATAGAGAGGGTTTTGTTAAGATAATGAAAGAAGCTGCAAAACACTTTGGTAGTGAAGCAAAAAGAGGAGTTCATTACTCAGATAAAGCTATCTTTGCCCTAACTTCCGAAATAGAAAAGCTGAACAAACTCATAGGTAAAGAAATAGCTGTAAAAAATATAAACTCAAATATTATCCATTTTGGGGTTTTAAAGGATATCGAAGATGATTATTTAATATTGGATAAAAATGGTAAAGAGCAGAAGTTTAATATTTTGAAGGTTGAGGTATTTTCTGGAGATGAGCTAAATGAGCTAAAAAAGAAACACTTAGAGAGGAAGTATATAGATGTGTCTGTTTTATTTAAAAAAGATGTTAATGAAGAAGTTATTTTAAATTTATTGAAAAAAATGTTTGACATTGAAATAATTGACATTTATGAAGGAGATAAAATTGAAAATGGATACAAGAGTATTACATTTAGAATTTATGGATATAGCAAAGAAGAATTAAAGAATATCGAAAAAGAATTCTTAAATATAATTAAAAATATTGGTGGAAAGGAAAGATTCAAGTAAATTTAGAGAACTTTACGGTTTTAAATAGAATAAATGACTCTTACATTTACAGTCAGAACATCCAAAGTTTTCAATAAAATCAAATTTTTTTATAAATTCATTAGCAACATCACATTCAACTCTCTCATTAGTAACAAATATTTCCTCAATTTTACCAAATTTTAGAAGGTAATCAATATGCCAGTGTATCTTTTTATCATCTTTTAAATGCCTCTCTATCCTATTTTTTAAATTTATTGAATTTCCAAAGGCAGAACCTACATAGAAATAATATCCTTTCTTAAAAAATCTATCATTTTTCCCAAACTTTATTTTTTTGCTATCTTTCAATCTAATTTTTAAGATATAAGTTCCTTTTTCATCAGGAATGTTATTTTTTGATATCTTTCTAAAGTTGAACTTTTTTATAATACTTTCAAAATGTTTAATTTTTTCATAGTAAGGGCATTTCTCTTTTATTTCTTCAAAACATTTATTGCATTTTGGTTTTGGAGAGCAAATCTCTCTTCCAAAAACTACTAATAAATTATTTATTACTTTCCAATATTTTTTAGGAAGCTTTTTTCTTAATTCAAACTCTGTTTCTTCAGGGGTTTCAGTATCAACTATTTCCCATCTATTACAAATTCTATGGACATGGGTATCTACACAAATTCCATCTTTATTGAAAGCTAAGGTTATAACCAAATTAGCTGTTTTCCTTCCAACCCCTGGGAGCTTTAACAACTCTTCCAAAGAGTCGGGAACTTTTCCATCATAGTTTTCTTTTAAAATCTTAGCCAATTTCTTTAAATTTTTAGCTTTTGTTTTATAAAACCCAGCAGGATATATTAAATTTGCTAATTTTTCTTCATCTATATTTAATAAATCATCAACATCCCTAACTTCTTTAAATAACTTCTTAGAAACTTCTTCAGTTACTTCATCCTTTGTTCTTGCACTTATTATCGTTGAAATTAAAACTTTAAAAGGGTTCCTATCTTTAGCTATTTCAGTAACAACAGCATTTTTGTTTAGTTTCTTTAATAGTATATCAATCAGCTCCATAAGCATCCCAAAATAAACATTTAAAATTAGATAAAAATAAAAATAAAACACTAAAAAAGATTTATTTCAGAAATTATTCACATTCTCTCTTTTCAGCTGCAACTATGAGTAACATTCCAATTAAATCTCCTTTCTTTACCTTTCCACTCATTCCACAGGCAAAAGCAGCCATATCTACTTCTCTCTCAACTTCTATTGGCATTGGAATTTCCTCACCAACAGCTATAACCTGCCCTACCCTATGTCTTCCGTATGGACAGATTAAAAGGACTGACATTGGTGGTATCTTAATCTTCTTAATTTTTATTGGTTTTATATCTCCTTGCTTAAATTCTTTGTCTTCATCGGCAACTATTGGCTCAATTTTTGCTTCATTTTTAATTATTAAATCATATCTTGCCTCTTCTTCCCTAATTTCTTTCTCTATTTCAGTCATCCTTCCAAGTATTCTAAATACCATAAACACCACCAAAAATAAGAAAATTATTATGTAATAAATTTTAGTAATATTAGTTTTTAATTCATTTATACTGTCTCGCCCTCTGCTTCCCTCTTTTCGATTCTTGACTTAATCAACTTCAATCTGAAGAAGTTCCCCCTGCAACTTTTAGAAAAAGTTGCATCAAAAATTATTTTGCTAAGTTTTTATTATACTGTTTCTCCCTCTGCTTCCCTTTTCTCAATTCTTGACTTAATCAACTTCAATCTGAAGAAATTCTCTCTTTCCATCTCATCCAATCTCATAGAGATGTATTTCTTGAGAGCTTTTAATCTTGGAATTATAACATACTCTAAAGCGTTAACTCTTCTCTTTGTTGTAATAATTTCTTCAGCTAAGAGTTTGATTGATGTCTCTATTTCAGCCAATTCAGTTATTAATTCTAAAGCTTCTTCAAATTTCTTAGCTGCTTCATCTAACTTTGAGCTAACGCTGTAAGGTGAATAACCTCTCTCTCCAACCTTTCTTCTAACGTTGTATATTTCAAAAGTAGGAACAGTGACACCCATAATATTCTTTGTATCCATATCAACTTCTAATTTATCATTCTTTGCTGCTAAAGATGCCTCTTTAACAGCTAAAGTCCCCATAACTGTTTGAGCCATTATCAAATCCTTGTAAGCTTCAGCCAACTTTGCCTCTACTTTATCTCTCAAATCTGAAGCTTGCTCTATAATTTGGAAAAACTCCATGATTAAAGCATCTCTTTTCTGCTTAAGCAATTTGTGCCCTTTTTCTGCCAATTTAATTTTATTTTTTAATTTTAATAATTCCATTCTTGTTGGATTCACCCTTTGCATATAAATCCCTCTCTGCCATTATAATAATTAACAACCTATTAGCAACATTATAACATAAAAATTTAATGGTTGGATTATAAAAATTTTTTTAATTAATCTAATTTAAACATTTCTCTAACCTTTTCATCTGATGCATAAACTTTTTTCTTCATCTTTTCTCTATATTCAGCTAATTTTTTTGCAATATTTTCATCTTTTAACGCTAAAATCTCTAAAGCTAATATAGCAGCGTTTTCCCCTCTATCAATCCCAACACTTGCAACAGGAATTCCAGGAGGCATTTGAACTATACTTAATAAAGCGTCTAAACCATCTAACTTTGCATCAACAGGGACAGCAATAACTGGTTTTGTTGTTAAACTTGCTATAACTCCTGGTAAGTGGGCAGCTAATCCAGCAATAGCTATAAATACATCTGCCTTTGAATTTTTAACAATCTCTTCAACCAACTCTGGGGTTCTATGGGCTGAGGCAACTCTAACCTCAAACTCTACACCAAACTCTTTTAAAACATTAACTGCCTTTTCAGCTATTTTTAAATCACTCTCACTACCCATTATTATACATATCATTGCTACCACCAAAAAAGAGGATGTTTAAATTTATGTTTAAATTTTAATTTAGTTTTCAATAAAATTAATTATAAATAGATTATGGTCTAATATAAAAATAAGTTATGTAAAGAGGTGGAAATTTTGGAGTATGTACTTGATAGACTAACAAAAAAGGACGTTAGGAAGTTAAAAGTTGGGGATATAGTTTATTTAAACGGTAAGATATATACTGCAAGGGATGAAGCTCATTTAAAAATTATTGAAATGATAAAAAATAAAGAAAAACTTCCTTTTGATTTAAATGAAGCTATTATCTATCACGCAGGGCCTATAATGAAAAAAGTGAATGAAGAATGGGTTTGTGTCTCTATAGGCCCAACAACATCTGCAAGGATGAATGATGTTGAAGAAGAATTTATAAAATTAACAAACATTTCTGCAATTGTTGGAAAGGGTGGAATGAAAAAAGAACTATTAAAGGCATTTAAAGATTTTGGAACAGTATATTTAGCAGCTCCTGGGGGTTGTGCGGCTTTATTGGCTAATTCAGTAAAAAGAGTTAATAATGTATATTTTTTGGAAGAGTTAGGAATGCCAGAAGCTGTTTGGGAATTGGAAGTTAATAATTTTGGCCCATTAATTGTGGCAATGGATACCTTTGGAAATAGCATATATGAAGATGTTGAAAAAAATGTCCATAAAAAACTAAAAGAACTGTTAAAATAAATTATAAATGCTTTTTTAATATTTCAATAACTTCATCTTTTTTAATTTCTTTTATTAATATAGTTTTTTGTGGATTTAGCTTTCCAGCAACTATTTCAACATCTTTTTTAAAAATTTCCTTAAAAAATTTAATTATTTCTTTATTTGCCTTACCCTCAGTTGCAGGAGCCTTTATTTTTATAGCCAATCTCTTTCTCCACTCATTTATTCCTGTAATCTCATTCTTTTTAGCACCAGCATGAACATCAATATCAATTAAAACCCCATCTTTACTTTCTTTAATAATTTTTTCAATCATCATCTCCCATTCTATGCATTTTTCTCCATTCTTCCAATGGTATTGAAAATTTCTCTTCAACTTCCTGTCTATATATTGTATTATAGGTGCAGAATGGAATTATTCTATTATCAGGGGTTGCATAGTGAATACAGCATCTCTCCGCCCTCTTGATATCGAAGTTATACGCATCCATGAAGTGCATACAACTAATCATCAACATATGGTAGTGAAGTTCAGCTAAAGCTTTATAATCACTCTTCAAAACTCCTAAGATTAAATCAACTATCTTTTTTATATTCACTGATTTTGGAGCCTTATCTAAGTCAATTAAAGATGGTAATTTTAAGGCAATTTCTCCTAAAACTTTAACATCATGTATTTTTGATTTTCCAATCTCATCAATATTCTCTTTAACCATTTCAAAGAATCCCTCAACATCTATAAATCTTGTAATTGGAATTAATTTTCCATCTTCATCAACAAAAACATAGGTTGATGCCCCACAATGTTGATGAGAACTTAATATTGGTTTTCTATCATTGGTTAATTTTTCAACTAACACAGAGATTGGAGCTACTGATGGAACAGGATAAAAATCTTCTTCACAAATCTCCCCATCTGTTTGTTCTTCCACTAACTTTATAAAGTCAGGGATTGTTATTCTTCCCTCCAATCTTGTTCTTTCATCAACTCTTCCAGCAAATGAAACTGGTTGGAAATTAACTCCTCTAACAACATCTACATTCTCAGCAGCATATCTTATAATTCCTCCAATTTCATTATCATTAACTCCCCTAACTAAAGTAGGAACTAAAACAACACTATCAAAATTGATTTCTCTACAATTCTCAATAACTTTCTTTTTTATAGGAAGGAGGTTTTTACCCCTCGCAGTTAAATATGGTTTTTCAGAAATTCCATCAAATTGTAAATAGATTGTTGATAATCCAGCTTCTTTTAACTTTTTAAGATAATTTATATTCTTTAATTTTATACCGTTTGTTGCAAGTTGGACGTGTAAAAATCCCATATCTCTTGCCAGTCTTATTAATTCAGGTAAATCACTTCTAACAGTAGGTTCTCCCCCTGCAAACTGAATAGCTGGTGTTGGTGGAACCTCTTTTCTTAAATTTTCCATCATCTTCTTTATCTCTTCAAAAGATGGCTCATAAACCTTTCCAGATTTATTGGCGTTGGCAAAACATATAGGGCAGTTTAAATTACACCTATTTGTTACATCTATATTAGCCAATATAGTTGTAGATTTATGAATTGGGCAAAGACCACAATCAAATGGACAGCCGTTTTCTACATTTGTATTTGTTATTTCAACTTTTCCAATAAATCCATAGTCATCAAATTTTTTGTATAACCCTGCATCCCCCCAATATATATCTTTAAATTCCCCGTGTTCTGGGCAAGTTTTTTTGATAATAATTTTTCCATCTTCTTCTAAAATTGTTGCAGGAATTCTTTTTAAACATATGGGGCAAAGTGATAATGTTTTTTTCTCCATTTCATCACCATAATAATTTAATACTATTCTGTCATAACCATAATTATTGGTAAATAGTTTGTTTAATAGAAAGATTCTAATAACTAATACTTAATAATTGCTATTGCACAGTTAAATTTTATTGTAGTGCTATATAAAACCTTTAAATTGTGAGGGGATAGCGGTGAAGCTTGGCATAATTACCATAGATAGAGATGAGGTTATTAATGATTTAATAAAATCTTGTGAAAAATTTGAGGTTGATTATAAAATTATAAACCCCAAAAACATTGTAGCAGGATTTAATTTGGATTTTAAATTAAAATATTACAAATCATTTTTAAATGAATTAGATTGCTGTTTTGTTAGAAATCTTGGCTGGGATAGTTTTTTTAGATTTGATGTTTTAAAATATCTAAATCAATATGTTCCAGTTATAAACCCTCCAGACGGAATAGATAAAGCATCAAATAAGTTCTTAACTTCAATATTTCTTGAATTAAACAATATTCCACAGCCAAAAACTGCTGTTACAGAAAGTATAAATGAAGCTATAGTTTGGATAGATACATTTGGTGAAGCTGTTTTAAAACCAATATTTGGATGTGGTGGGGAGGGAATCATTAAGATTAAAAAAGAATCCCCAATTTCTAATAAATTAAATACCTTAAATGAATTTAAAGAGAAATATAAAACATTCTACATTCAAGAGTTTATAAAACCTTTGGGGAATGAGTATAGAGATATAAGGGCTTTTGTTATTGATGATGAGGTTGTTGCGGCAATGTATAGAGTTGGAGGAGATAATTGGAAAAACAATGTTTCTCAGGGGGGAAGAGTAGAGGAATGTGAAATAACTGATGAAATTGAAAAATTAGCTTTAAAAGCAAAAAATGCTATTGGTCTATTTTATGCAGGGGTTGATTTAATTGAGTCAGAAAATGGGCTAAAAGTTTTAGAAGTTAATTCAACACCTTCTTGGATTGGACTATCTAAGGTTTCTAAGGTTAATATAGCTGATAAGCTTTTAGAGAAAATAATTCAGTATGTTAAATCTTAATAATATTATTCATTATTTATTATTCGTTTATTTTCTTTGCAATTATCTCTAATGCCTTCATAAACGCATCTTTCTCTGGAATAATAACAGCTACGGGAACATTAACAATTTTTTCAATTGTTGCACTAACAATAGGAGCACAAACAATGCCCTTAACTCCTTCCCTCTCAGCTCTAACAGCGGCAACAATACACTCTTCCAAAGAACCAGCAGGATATTCCTTTATTAAATAACTTTTTCCATTAATTTCTATTTTTCTTGTTGTAATTTTATTTAAAGCAGGTCTTGCAGCTATAATTGCTATTGTATCAATATCTTCATCTTTTTCAAAAGACCTTATTGTCTTTAAAATTTTTATAAGTGTTGAAACTCTAAAATCTTTCCCTTGAACAACTTTGTATAAGGTACTATAAGGAATTCCGGAAATTTCAGAAAATTCTTTTAAAGTTAAACCCAATTCAAGTAAAATCCTTTTAAATTCTTCTACAAATTTTTCTGGTGACTCAATTTTTAATAACAATCTTTCACATGCCTTCATAAACAACCCCTAAAAAATTAAAATTAATAATAAAAATTAAAGCCAAAAAGTTAAATAATTATACTATAAAGTCAATTCCTCCTATTTTACGTTCTTTTCTTTGACTTTGTTCTTTTGAAATCTTTGGAATTATCCTGTTTGATTTTGAATCTTTTCCTACAATGTTTGGTGATTTAACTCCAGTAATTATTGCCATAACTCTAATACATCCTTCCATCTCTGGATCTATTCTCGCTCCCCATATAACATTTGCTTCTGGGTCCAATTCCTTTGTAATTCCTTCTCCAATATCATTAGCTTCCTTTAATGTTAAATCTGGCCCTCCTGTTATATGGATTAGAGCTCCTTTAGCTCCTTTATAATCAACATCCAATAATGGACAGCTTAATGTTTCTCTTACAACATTTTGAACCCTATCTCCTCTATCGCTGCTATCAACTTCCCCAACACCAATCATCGCTACTCCTCCACCGCTCATAACTGCCTTAACATCTGCAAAATCAATATTTATTAAACTTGGAACGGCTATGGTTTCAGTTATCCCCTTAACTGCTTGAGCTATAATCTCATCAGCCACTTTAAATGCATCATTTATAGGCAAGTTTGGAACTAAATCCAAAAGTTTATTGTTATCTACAATAATTACAGTATCACAAACCTCTGACATTCTTGCAATTCCTTCATCTGCCTTTTTCATTCTTGCTCTCTCAATTTTAAATGGGTATGTTACAACTCCAACAACTATAGCTCCATTTTCTTTAGCTATCTCAGCCACGACAGGAGCTGAACCTGTCCCTGTTCCACCACCCATTCCTGCAGTAACAAATACTAAATCTGCTCCTTTTAACTGCTCTTCCAATATATTCTTAGCCATTTCAGCCGCTTTTCTTCCAATCTCAGGATAACCACCAGCACCTAAACCCCTTGTTAGTGCAGATCCGATTAAAATTTTTTTATCCGCCTGAATAACCTGTAAATGTTGTTTATCAGTGTTAATTGCTATTGTTTCTGCCCCTTGAATACCAATTTCCATTAATCTGTTAATTGTGTTATTTCCTGCTCCACCACAACCAACTACTACTATTCTTGCTTCCCCAAATTCGTCTTTTAAGTATTTAGTTGTATCACTTCTTGATAAGGCATCTTTTACGAGTTTCATAATTATCATCCTTAATATTTAATTTTAAATTTATTTCCCAATTTTCACTTAAATTACACTTAATAACCTTACAAACTAAAAGTTAAGGATAAACCAATACTATTAGATGGTTTAGTTGCAAAAAACTATAACAAATTTACTCTATATTTTTCAATTATATATATTTAACTTAAAAATTAAAGTAATGAACTTCTAATGCACTACCACAAACTATATATAAAGAGTTATAGTTATATTATTAATTGGTGTGCATGGCTAGGCCGGGGGGTTGGGCGTCCCCTGTAACCCGAAATCGCCCTTATGCGGGGGCCGAAAACTTGGGGGCGGCATGTTCTCCAGCCCTCTCTTCCCAGACTCCTCGATGATGCCTCGTCCCGTGGGGCTCGGCGGTGGGGGAGCATCTCCTGTAGGGGAGATGTAACCCCCTTTACCTGCCGAACCCCGCCAGGCCCGGAAGGGAGCAACGGTAGGCAGGACGTCGGCGCTCACGGGGGAAGCGGGGCTGAGAAGGAGTCTGGGGGCGAGGGAGGGCTGGAGGGCATGCCCACCCCAAGGAAGCCATGCACACCACTATTTTTTAAATTCTTTTTTATTTTATTATTGTATCTTTGCTCAAATTTATTCTAATTTTATGAGGGGAGATTATGCTTATTGGTGTTATCTCTGATACTCATCTCTACGATAGAGCCACTAAACTACCAAAAACTGTTTTTGATGAATTTTCCAATGTGGATTTAATTATTCACTGTGGGGATATAACTGATAAAGAAATTTTAGACTCATTAAAAGACTTAGCTAATGTTGTAGCTGTTAAAGGGAATATGGACTATCTTGATTTACCAAGACATGAAATTTTAAACATAAATGATGTCAAAATAGGAGTTATTCATGGGGATGTTGTTTATCCAAGAGGAGATAGATTAAAATTAAAGCTATTGGGAAAGGAGATGGGAGTGGATATATTAATCTCTGGACACACCCATACACCATTTATAGATGATTGTGGAGATATTATATTGTTAAATCCTGGCTCACCAACAGTCCCAAGATGTCCTATAAAATCAATTATGAAACTAAATATTGAAGATAAATTGGAAGCTAAATTAATCCCAATAGAAGAATAATATTGGTGCTACAAATGGGGATAAAAATATTGGAGAAATGTGTTGGTTGTGGAAACTGTGTTGTATTCTGCCCAAAAAAAGCAATAAAAACCTATGGAGTTGCTATAGTTGATAAAAATAAATGCTCAAATTGTGGAATTTGTGCAAGATATTGTCCGATTAATGCTATTAAAATAGAGACATAAGTCTAAGAGGCATTGCCGAGCGTAGCGAGGCAATGCATCCCGTTTTGATGAAACTTTTTCTAAAAGTTTCGTGTAAGATATTGTCCTATAAATGTTATTATAGTAAAGAGGTGAGTTTATGTATATTGGAAGATTCTTAGTAGCTGGAAAAACTAAAGAAGGAAAGCCATTTGTTGCATATAGAGTTTCAAGTAGAAGCTTTCCAAATAGAGAAGCAAGAAAAATAAATGATAACACAGTAGCTATAATCCCAAAAGACTTAAATGAAATTTTCAAAAACCCATATATAACTTACAACTGTATAAAAGTTGTTGATAACGTTATTGTTGCATCTAATGGCTCACATACAGATTTCATAGCTGAAAAATTGCATTTTGGGAAGAGAGATGCGTTAGCTTATGTATTGGCAGTTATGGACTATGAAAAAGATGATTATAAAACCCCAAGGATTGCGGCTATTTTAGATGAAAATGAGTGCTATATGGGTTATGTTGCTCATGATGATATTAGAGTTAAGAAAGTTGAGCTAAAAGAAGGGAAAGGTTATTATTTAGGAGTTTATAATGCCTGTAAAATAGATGAAAACCAAGTTATAGATATTGAAGGAGAGACAGCTGAAGAAATAGCTGAATATATTTTAAATTATGAGGAATTTGAGCATCCTGTTGCATGTGCTGTAGCAGTTATTGATAAAGATGGGATAAAAATAGCTACTAAGAGTAGATAATTTCTCTTTTTTAAAATTGCTTACTAAATTTTAGTTTGAAATATTTTTTTGGAAAATAGTCAAAATATCCCCCGAGGGGTCTGATTTTATGGAAAGAAAAATTTAACAAAACTTTATAAAAGTTTAGAGTGGTAAGATGTTTCCATTCCCTAAAGGGTCTGATTTTATATCTTATATTTTTGCTGAATCTAATATATATACTTTTCTAAAAAACAAAAAAATTAAATATATGAATGTGGATAGTTAAAATGTCTCATAGCTATATCCATAGATTTTTTTTGGGTATTTTAATAAGATTATTTAGTTATTTTTCCTTATTAGAAAAGATTGTTAAATTAGCCACATTACTTAATTATAAAACATCACTGAGCTTAATAGAAAAGTTTATATATACAGTCATATAATAATAAAAAATTGAGGGGGTAGTTATTCTACCCCCAATAATGATGTAAATTTACAAATTTGGAGGTGAAATTATATTCCAAAAATACAAAAAAATACATCGTATAAAAATAGAAAAAGCAGAAAGAGATGAAATATATTATGAAGAAAAGGAAATATATGAAACAATTGGAGATTACGAAAATAAAAATATAACAAAATTTGATAAAATTTTAGAAGTGCTTAAGATATTTATGCAGATAATTATAGCAGTAGCTCCACTTATTATAGAATTAATAAAACAAATGTCGGCATCTTAAACATAATTTTTTCTTTTATTTTTTCCAATTTAAATTGGTTTATATACATATATAATAATTTGGTAGATAAGGATTATCTTTTTAATATTACAAACCAAATAAAAATTTAGTAATATAAAAAGATGTGATTACTATGTCCATTTTTTTATTTGAAAGAAATGATGAGAAAAGTATAATTAACAATCTTAGGTTGTTAATCCACATGTCTCTAAAAAGCATTGAGTTATTAAAAGAGTATATGAGCTGTAAGGATAAAAAAATATTAAAAGAGATTATAAAAATAGAGGAAGAAGGGGATGAAATTACAAAAAATATAAGGATAAACTTAGAAAAGGCATTTTTACCAAATATGAGAAGAGAGTTGTCAAGGTCTGCAGAGCTTTTAGATGAAACATTGGATAGCTTAAAGCATGCTGCTATGTTGTATGAGTTGTTGAAAGGTGAGCTTGATAAGTATTTAAAAGATGAAATTGACCTCGTTTTAATGATTTCTGTAGATATGTTTATACACTTAGAAAGAGTTTTAGACGTTATTGAAAAAGGTGGGGATTTAGACCCAATTATTAAAGAGATTAAAGATAAAGAAAAATTTATTGATGACATTTATCAAAATAGGATTTATAAGTATTTAATTAATTTAGAAATTGTATCATTTTGGGAAGGGAAAATCTTGTGTGACTTTATAGACTACATAGTAAATATCAGCGACTATATAGAGGATGTGGCTGATGAGTTGCAGATAATTTACCTCCATACAAAATAATCATATTTATTATTATAATAGGTGGTCGTTATAGAGATTTCCATAGATTTAAAGCTAATCATAAGTTTTTATTTATTGTTTATTCTTGGAGCTAATAATGTTGCTAATGCTATTGGCACTGCTTATGCTTCAAGAGCAACAACATATAAGAATTTATTGATTTTATTTAGTGTTTGTGTTATAATTGGTTCTTTATTTGCTAAAAATGTTGGAAATACAGTTAATAGCTTATCTTCTGATGCTTTAATGGCTTTAATAATTTCAGCGTTGGTTATGACACTTTCAACATACAAAAAAGTGCCAATATCTCTTCACACTACAATTATCTGCTCACTAATTGGGTTAAGCTTTAAATCATCAAATTTAGCTATATTTGGTGAAATATTATTGAGTTGGATACTATCCCCAATCATAGCAGTTATCATTGCCTATGTATTGTATTTAGCTTATGAAAAGATAGAAATTCCAATTCTTAAAAAGATAACTATGATTAAATATCTCTTATTAATAAGTGCTGGAGTTGTTGCGTTTAACTTAGGAAGTAATGATTTACCAACTGTATTGGGAACATTTACAACATCTCAAATAATTTATATTATTGGAGCTATTTTTTTATGCTTAGGAGCGTACTTATATGGAAATAGGGTTTCAGAAACATTATCTATGATAACTAATTTAAGTGTAACCTCTGCATTTATAGCTCAACTTTCAGGTGGTTTAGCAGTTACAATCTTTACAGCCCTTGGTATGCCAGTTTCAACAACTCAAGCAATAATTGGAGGAATTTTAGGAGTTGGTTTAACTAAAGGGATAAAAACTGTGAGGTGGAAAGTTTTAAAAAACATTATTTTTTGGTGGATTATAGCACCAACAATAGCTTTAATAGCAGGTTTTATAATTAATAGGATGATAGAATGAAGGAAATGTTATTGGATAAACTAAAGAACTGTAAAAAATTAGTTATTATGGGTATTGGAAATGAGTTAAAGGGAGATGATGCTGTTGGAATATATGTAATCAAAAAATTAATGAAACATTTTAATAAAGATGAAGAGTTTGCAAATATCAAAAATCTCTATTTGATAAACGCTGGAACTGTTCCTGACTTTTTTACAGATATTTTAAAAGAGATAAAACCAACCCATATTTTAATAATTGACTGTGCATTGATGGATAAAGATGTTGGAGAGGTTAAGATTATAAAAGAGGATGAAATAATAAATTACAGTTTCTCAACTCATACATTGCCATTATCTATAATAGTTAAATATTTAAAAAAATTTATAAATGCAGAGATAATTATTTTAGGAATTCAGCCAAAGATTATTGATTTTTGCCCAATATCTGAAGAGGTTAAATTAGCTGGGGATAAATTAGTAGATACACTTATTGAGATTATAAAAGAGCTAAAATTAACAGAATAATAAAAGAAAATTAAAATAAAAATAAACAAAAAGGATGTGATGGTTATGATTGACTTTAAAGAAATAGAGAAAAAATGGCAAAAAAGATGGGAAGAGGCAAAGATATTTGAAGCAAATCCAGATGATAGGGAGAAGTTTTTCATTACAGCGGCATTTCCATATTTAAATGGGGTTTTACACGCTGGGCATCTTAGGACTTTCACAATCCCAGAGGTTGTTGCAAGATTCCAAAGAATGAAAAATAAGAATGTTTTATGGACTTTTGGTTATCATGTCACAGGAACACCAATCTTAGGTTTAGCTGAGTTGATAAAAAATAGAGATGAAAAAACAATATGGGCATATACTGAATTACACGGCATTCCAAAAGAAGAACTTTTAGAGCTAACAACACCAGAAAAGATTGTTGAATATTTCTCAAAGAAAGCTGAAGAGGCATTTAAAAGAATGGGATTTAGCTTAGATTGGAGAAGGAACTTTAAAACAGATGATAAGGTCTTTAACAAATTTATTGAATGGCAGTTCCATAAATTGAAAGAAAAAGGATTGATTGTTAAAGGTTCTCATCCTGTTAGATACTGCCCAAGATGTGACAACCCTGTAGAAGACCACGACATATTAGTTGGAGAAAACGCAACTTTGGTTGAATACATCTTAATAAAATTCACAACAGAAGATGGCTGTATAATGCCAATGGCTACTTTGAGACCTGAAACTGTATTTGGAGTTACAAACGTTTGGGTTAATCCTGAAGCAACTTATGTAAAAGCAAAGGTCTATTTAGAGAAAGAAACTGAAAATGGAATTGAATTAATTGATAATGGTATTTGGATAATGGCAAAGGAGTGTGCTGAAAAATTAAAACACCAAGATAGAAAGATAGAGATTATTGAGGAATTTAAAGGAGAAAAACTTATAAACAAAAAGGTAAAAAACCCAGTAACAGGAAAAGAAGTCCCTATATTGCCAGCTAAATTCGTAAAAACAAATATTGGAACTGGCTGCGTTATGAGTGTTCCAGCACATGCACCTTACGACTACATAGCGTTGAGGGATTTGGGCTTAGTTGATGAAATCGGCTTAATTCCATTAATTAAAGTTCCTGGTTATGGAGAATTCCCAGCAAAAGAGATTGTTGAAAAGATGGGTATTAAAAGTCAGGAAGAAGAAGATAAATTAGAAGAAGCAACTAAAAAAATCTACAAAGATGAGTTCCACAAAGGAGTTTTAAATGAAAACTGCTTAGATTATGAAGGAATTCCTGTTAGAGAGATTAAAGACAAATTAACAAAGGATTTAATTGATAAAAATTTAGCAGAGGTAATGTATGAGTTTAGTGAGGAGAAGGTTATTTGTAGATGTGGAACTCCATGTATAGTTAAGATGGTTAAAGGGCAGTGGTTTATCAAATATTCAGATGAAAAATGGAAAGAGTTAGCTCACAAATGTGTAGATAAAATGAAATTCATCCCAGAGAATTTAAGGCAAGTATTCCATGAAAAAATTGATTGGATGAAAGATAAAGCATGTGTTAGAAGAAGAGGTTTAGGGACAAAGTTCCCATTTGAAGATGGATGGGTTATTGAATCTTTATCTGACTCAACCATATATCCTGCATATTACACAGTTGCAAAATACATCAATGAGCACAATATAAAGCCAGAACAATTAACTTTAGAGTTGTTTGATTATGTATTCTTAGGTAAAGGAGATGTCGATAAAATTGCTGAAGAGACAGGTATTCCAAAGGATATTATTGAAGGTATGAGGAAAGAGTTTATTTACTACTACCCAGTTGATTGGAGATGCTCTGCCAAGGATTTGATTCCAAACCATTTAACATTCTACATCTTTAATCATGTAGCAATATTCCCAGAGGAGTTCTGGCCAAGAGGTATTGTAGTTAATGGTTATGTCACAATTGAAGGGAAAAAGTTATCTAAATCAAAAGGTCCTGTATTACCAGTTTTAGAAGTTGCTGAGAAATTTGGAGCTGATGTTGGTAGATTCTATATAACAACCTGTGCTGAACTACCTCAAGATGCCGATATCAAGTTTAAAGAATTGGAAAATACAAAGAAGGTTTTAGAGAGGTTGTATTTATTTGCAAAAGAAATTGCTGAAAGAAAGGAAGAAAAAGGTAATGAGTTGAATTACATTGATAAATGGTTATTGAGCAGATTGTATAGAGCTGTTAAGCAGTATGATGAATATATGGAAAACTTTGAACTAAGAAAAGCTGGAATTTTGCTCTATCAGTTGTTGGATGACTTAAAATGGTATAGAAGAAGAGGAGGAAACAATATAAGAGTTTTAGAGGAGTTTTTAGAAGTTATAATAAAATTGATGTCACCATTTACACCACATTTATGTGAAGAGATGTGGGAGATTTTAGGAAAAGAAGGATTCGTTTCATTAGCTAAATTCCCAGAAGTTAAAGAGGAGTTTATAAATGATGAAATTGAGAAGGGAGAGGAGTATTTAAAATCAGTTATGGAGGATATTAAAGAGATTATAAACGTTGCTAAGGTTCAGCCAAAGAGAATCTACTTATATACAGCTGATGACTGGAAGTATGAAATATTGAAGATTATTAAAGAAAATGAAGGAAAAACAGTTAAAGAACTAATGCCAATCATTATGAAAAACCCAGAGTTCAGAAAGTATGGTAAAGAGATTCCAAAGTTAGTTAATCAATTAATAAAACTTAATGCAGAGATTATTAATGAGGTTGAGGTTTTAGAAAATGCCAAAGAATTCTTAAAGAAAGAGTTTGGTGTTGAGGAAATTATAATCAATGGTGAAGACAAAGCCAATAAAAAGAGAGTAGCTATTCCATTTAAACCGGCAATCTACTTAGAATAGGACTTTCGCAGGAATAAAGTCTTTAAAGGAAAACTGATGCCTTTGGCATCAAAAGTTCCAAATTATATATAAAAACTGCGAAAGTCCTATTAGAATAAGAATTATTTTCAAAATATTTTCTATTTTTCTTTCTTAATTTCATATTTTCCCATGAAATACTTATTTAATTATTCTAAAAAATAAAGAATGGTTTTATTAACAATCTCAAATAATAAAAAATTTTTTATATGATTACCAACATTGTTAATATGAGAGCAAGTGCTAATTTTTGGAATACTTAAATTTTTGGTTAAAAGGATGTTCTATTTTTTAGTCTAAAAGATTTAGACAATTTTCGAGAACTTTAGCTTATCTATGATGGAAAAATAGATTACAAAAGTGTCAAAAAGCTATAACAAAATATCCAATCATTTAAATTAAATGCTATAAGAGGTGAAATTATGGAAACAAAATCAATGGCTAAATATGGAACACTCAACCACAAAACATTTTTGGAAATTTTCAATATAATTCCAGAGATTGGAGAGATTTTAGAGGAAAGTGAGAGTGTAGAAGAGGCGAGAGAAAAATTATTTGAATTTTGTAAAGAATTAGAGTGGGAAATTAGAATGGGAAGAATAAAGTTTGATAATGAAGTTGATAGATGGTTGGCTTTAAAGGCAATTGAAATATTTTTGAATATAATATCTAAAGATAATGAGAGATTGGCAGGTTTCAGCACATTAGAATATTTATGGAAGGCATATAAAGGAGATGAAGAAGCTTTAAAAGAAATTAAGGAGGGGTTTGTTGAAGAATTCAAACATTTATTCTTAGCAATGTCTGGGAAGGCTAACTATTCATTAGGATTCTTAGGAGAGAGATTGTTGGAAGAAGGAGTTAAATTTATTGATTTCAGTGAAATAAAAGGTAGAGAAGCTGGAATAGCGAGGTCTAACTTTTTAGATAAGGTTTATGAAATTATGAGAGAATATGTCAGCAGATACCCAAGTGGATTAGATAAGAGAATCATATTAAAGAGAAAAAAGAATAGAGAAATTTTAGAGGAATTCTTTGGAATAACCGATGAAGAATGGTTTAATTACAAATGGCAATTTAAAAATGTATTAAGGGGGTTAAAAGGAGTTGAAATATTAAGAGAGCTTAGAGAAGAGACAAACTTTAAGATATCAGATGAAGATTTAGAGATTATTGAAAAAGCTGTAAAAAATGGCATACCTTTTGGAATGACACCATATTATTTACATTTATTTGACTTTGAAAACCCTTACGTTGAAGATTTAGCCGTTAGAAGGCAGGTTATTCCACCAGAATGGTATGTTGAAAAGATGATTGAGCACAAAGAAGATAGAAGTATTGCCTTTGACTTTATGGGAGAGCATGACACTTCACCAATTGATTTAGTAACAAGGAGATACGTCGCTATAGCTATTATTAAACCTTATGAATCCTGTCCACAGATTTGCGTGTATTGTCAAAGAAATTGGATGGTTCAGGATTTTGATGCTAAAGCCTTTAAAGGTTGGGAGAAAGTTGAAAAAGCATTAGATTGGTTTGCTGAACATGATTCAATGATTGAAATTCTTATCACAGGAGGAGACCCACTTAGCTTAAATGATAAGGCAATTGAAAGAATATTGGATAGAATATCTGAGATGAACCATGTTATAGGAGTTAGATTTGGTACAAGAACAATAGTAACAGCCCCAATGAGAATAACAGATGAATTAGCTGAGTTATTAGGAAGCTTTGAAAAGAGTTTAATGATTTCAACACATGTAGAGAGCTGTTATGAGATAACTCCAGAAGTTGCTGAGGCAGTTAAAAAATTGAGAACAAATAATATCTGCGTCTATAACCAACATGTATTCCATAGATATGTAAGTAGAAGATTTGAGAACGTAGCTTTAAGAATTGCATTAAAGAAAGTTGGAATTATCCCTTACTACACATTCTATCCAAAAGGAAAGATGGAGCATAAAGATTACTTAGTTCCAATAGCAAGATTAGCTCAGGAAATTAAGGAAGAGGCAAGATTACTTCCTGGTTCGTTTAGGACAGATGAACCAATATTCAATGTCCCAAGAATGGGGAAAAACCATTTAAGAGGTTGGCAAGATAGAGAATTAATAGCTATAAAACCAAATGGAAGTAGGGTTTATTTAATGCATCCATGGGAAAAAGGAATATATCCAACTAAACTCTACACTTACGAAGATGTACCAATTAAAGAATACTTAGACAGTTTAAAAGAGATTGGAGAGAATATTGAAGAATATAGAACTATATGGTATTACTACTAAAGGTGGAATTAATGAAAATAGCTGTTGTTGGAGCAGGACCTGCAGGAAGAACAGCATCAATGTGTTTGGCAAAAAATGGCTTTGATGTTGATTTATTTGAAAAGGATAAGATAGGAGGGACATGTTTAAATTATGGATGCACATACATAACTGGACTTAGAGAAATGGCAGATATTGTAAATAATTTAAGTATTTTAAAAGGAAAAAAAGTTCATTTAGAGGAAATAATTTCATTTAAAGAGTTACAGGAAAAAATAAACAAAATTCAAGATAGGATTAGAAATAAATTAGAAGAAGAAACAAAAGAAGCTGGAATAAATATAAAATACAAAGAATTTAAGGAAGAATATAGGGAAGACTATGATTATGTAGTTTATGCTACTGGAAGAAATTATCCAACTTCTTATAATGGATATGAAGATGTATTAACTCATAAAGATATACCAAATTTAAGAGAACTGCCAGAAAATATCTTAATTATTGGTGGGGGAGTTGTAGCTACTGAATACGCTTCAATATTTTCTGATTTTGGCTGTAATGTTGTTTTATATGTAAGGTCTAAAATTTTAAAGGAAATTAAGGATGAAGAGATTAGAAATTATCTAATGAGAAAAGTTATAAACTTTAAGATAATTAATGACAAAGAAGAGCTTGAAAAACTCTTAAAAGATGAAAGTTATACAAAAAATCTTAGCTATTGGTGGAAAAGGAATTTTTGAGACAGATGACTATTTAAGAGTAATAAATAAAGAGAGAACTTATGCTTGTGGAGATTGTGTGATAAATAAAGGTGGAAATACACCAATTTCAAGAATGGAAGGAAGGGTTGTAGCTCAAAACATATACAACGAAATAAACAATAAACCTTTAATAAAACCAAATTATGAGCTAATTCCAAAAACTATTAGGCTGTCTCTCACTA
Organism: Methanocaldococcus bathoardescens; assembly: GCF_000739065.1. Lineage (GTDB taxonomy): Archaea > AGJL01 > Methanococci > Methanococcales > Methanocaldococcaceae > Methanocaldococcus > Methanocaldococcus bathoardescens. The sequence continues at coordinate 853,433 of NZ_CP009149.1, forward strand.
TTTCTTATGTAGGAAAACAAACAAATGAATATAAAACAATAAGAAGCCATGTAGGGAAAGGTAATTTCTTTAAAGTTTTAAGTGGTGTGGGAATAAACAAAATCTATTATGAAAATGGAAAGATTGTTGGGGCTATAATTATGACACCTTGTGCTGAGATTCTTCCATATTTCACTCAATTAATTAAAGGAATAGATGTTTATAACAACTTTATGGAAATCCATCCATCAACTGATATCTTCTATAAAGAGTTCAGGTCATAAGAATAAAGAACAAAAAATGATTAATCAAAAACAGGATATCTTCCTAAAAGAATAATGAATGTTGTATGTCTCTCTAAAGATTTTAAAATTTCTTCTAATTTTTCTTTTCCATCTTCAAAGTCAATATAAAATATATAAGTTCCTAACCTCTTTTTTGAAGGTCTTGACTCAATTCTTGTTAAGTTTATATTTTTTTCAGCAAATTCTTTTAAAATATGATATAAAGCTCCTGGTTTATCTTCTTTTAATTCAAAAACAATTGAAACTTTATAATTTTTTGGAAGTGTTTTAAATTTTACATCTCTACCAATTAAAATAAATCTCGTCCTATTGTTTTTATAATCCTCAATATTTTCATCTAATATTTTTAAGTTATAATATTCTGCTGATTCCTTTGAGCCAATAGCTCCTAAAGTTTCATCTTTACTTTCAGCAACAATTTTCACAGCCTTAGCTGTACTTTCCACTGCCTTAACTTCCCAGCCATGTTTTTTTATATAATTCCTACATTGAGCCAATGCCTGTGGATGAGAAATAACTGTTTTTATCTTATTTTTATCATACCCTATCAGATTGTGATGTATATCTAAAGCTAACTCCCCTAATATTTTAATATCTTTAAATTGCAACAGTAAATCTTGTGTTAAAGATACAGAACCTTCAATAGAGTTTTCTATTGGAACTACTCCCAAACCTCCATTATCTACTTTTTCAAACACATCATATATAGAATTGCAATAATCTATTTTATAATTTCCATCAATATACTCTAAAAATTTCTTTGTAGCTCTTTCACTATACGTTCCTTTTGGTAATGTATAAATGCTTAAGTTTTTCATTCTTTCACCATCTCAATAATTAAGAACTGCCCTTTATTTTTAAAAATTTTTGAGAGTTTTTTATCCATAGGCTTCCAATATTCTATGATTTTTGACAAAATTATTGGTGGGAATATCTTAAAAATTGAAGGTAAAAAATATACTGAGTTTGAATAAACAATTTTAAAACCGTTTATTTTAAAATCTTCAATAGATAACGGCTTATGAAAAATTTCAAAATCGTTAAAGATTTCTTCTTTAATTAAGCTATCTTTATTTACAACAACAACTATTAATTTTCCTTTATTTTTTAAAACTCTCTTTATTTCATTTAAAGCTTTTAAATAATCTACATGCTCTAACACATTTATACATAAAACTAAATCAAACGTGTTATCTTTAAAAGGTAAGTGTAAGATATTAGCACAAATTTTTCGCTCTTTGAGTTTAAATTTTTTGAGCAAATTTAATGATATATCTAAATATACAGTATTAAAATCTTTTGTTAAATTATAAAAAGCCCCAAAACCACATCCACAATCTAAAACCAAAAAATCTTCTTTATTTTCAAATTTTTTGATTAATTTTTCTATTTCATTAAAAATTAGCTCATCAGCAAAATTCATAAGAATCTTTACATAGTTTGGGAAACTTTTTGGCTCCCAATTATCATAAAAATCTTTAACTTCTTTCATAATATCTCACATGTCAGTGTGTATATTATCTCATCCTCAAATAGCTTTTTAATTTTTTCTTTAATCTTTTCAATCTTTTCTCTATCTAATTCTTCTTTTAGCTCTTTATCGAGCATAAATCCGCATCTGTAATAATAGCCGTTCTCTGAAATTAAAGCCAACTCTGGATATTCAACAGATAAGATTTTCACATCTTCCCCCAAAATTTTTAAAACCTCTTTAAATGCTTTTTCAAAATTAAATCCTTCTCTTACATAAAAAACAGCATCTACAGCTAATTTCATAGTTTTCACCATTAATTAATTTTATGATTAGATGATTTTTAATAATAAACTTCAAAATTTCAATAATAATGGATTACTACTTTTTTTCATAAATTGCATAGGTTACTAATTTAACTCAATTCAAATTATAGTGATAATTTATATAATAATTTCTTTAATTGGAACTTAATACATAAACATAAAACTGTCTTAATGTGTTAGCAAAGCAAAAGAAAAAATGAAAAACCAAAAATACTGCTAAAAAATCCCAAATATCAAAAACCAGTAATATCAAGATAAATAAACTTACAGCCATTAAATAAAGTATTGAAGCCAGAAGTACTTCCCAAATTTTTCTTATTTTTTCATTTTTATGAAATTTTAACGTCAATAATAATACAATTGCATTAAATAAAAAACCTGTAAGTATTGAAAATGATGTTAATAAATTACTTTTTGTAGATTCTTTTAATGAACTTATAAATATTATGTTTATTACCAGATGAATAATTGACTTAACATCTAAAGGTATTTTTACGGTATTTTCTCCGAAAACCAATAATATTAAAAAAGATGTTAAAAATGGAGCAAAACCTAACCAGATTATTAATGTTTTTTTAGTATATCCATTATAATATGGTGATGTCTGAATAAAATAATAATGATTAAAAATATACCAGAAATTTATAAATTTAAATTTATCAGACAGACAATCCTTTATTTTCTTTTTTATAAGCATTAAAACACCTTAATTTTGTCTTTTAGATAGTGCTTCATTTAAAGAAGAATTAAACAATTCATCATTTTTTAACTCATCAATAACCTTTTTTAAATCGTTAGGGTCTTTAAATTCATAAATATAATCTTCTCTAAATATAATTCCATCTGGGCTAATTCTAATAATTTTTTCTTCGTCAGATTTTAGCTTAGTTTTAAGTTTTATAAATTCAATGTCTTTTTCTTTGTATATGGGGTTAGAATCACCATCCAACCCAAAAATAGTTTTGAACTTATCAATTGTTTTTTGAATATGGTCAGGCTCATAAATTTTTAAGATTAGCTTATCAATTGACTGTAGTTTATATTTTGGTTTGTTATCATTATTACTTGGAAGACTTTTTATTAACTCATCTGCTAAATCTTGGTTTTTTGATATGTGGTAGATATTAATTTCTTCTATGCATTTTATTTGTTGTATTATGTCAATTGACGTAAATTTTATTATTTTTATTGGCTGTGGTTCTTTATTATTTCTTTTCTTCTTTTTTCTTATATCTGCTTTAATACTTTCTGTTCTTATTCCTAATATTTCATCTATTGGTTTTACCAGATTATTTTCTTTTTCATAATATTTTTCTCTTATAAATTTGTTAAATTGCCGAACGGTATTTTCAGCTATTCCCCATGTTTTATATCTACTTGCCATAAAATATATCTTATCGTCATCAATGGGCATGAAAAATAAATAAAAATTATTTGGAACTGTTTCATCTTCTTTAACGTTTTTTCCTGTTTTTTTATTAGTACGTATATTGATTATATCTTTTTCCTGTCCAAATTCGCCCCTGTGGATTAAACCTGCAATCAATTCGAAAGTTTCATCCCCCACTTTGATATTATCCTTTATAATTTCTTGGCACGATAAATAGTCTCCGCTTTTTTCATTTACAAATTCATACTGCTCTAAAAATTCTTCAACAAATTCAGGTAAGTTATCTAAATCTAAATTTAAGTTATTTACATAAAATTCATTAATTTGTAATAAATAAGGAATCAATTTTATTTTAACTACCATTTCACCACCCAAATTAGTTAATCAACTCCTACATCAATTTGATTATAGAATCTACTTATAAGAAGTTTTTAATCTTAATATATAAGGATTATATTATATCATATATTTAAATAGACTAATTAAAAATATGCTAAGCTTTCATAATACATCAATATATGCATATACAAAATACAAATCAAAAAAAGCTAAGATTTATTAAAATCAACAACCACAAATAAACTCTTTCTCAAAATCAAAAACAATTTCTTTATTTTCACCATCAGTGATATACAATTTCTTTTCAGCTATAACCTCTCCACAGATTTCTGCTGTCATTTCAACATCTTCAAAAATATCTTTAATCTCTTTAAAGTTTTCTTCTTTTGCAGTCAAAACATAACCACTACCCGGATAAACTTTAAGCCAATGAATTAAATCAATCCCCTCTGGTTTAGGGATTTTTGTTATATCAACAACTCCTCCCTTCCTTGAAACCTCTAAAAGCATTCCTAAAGTCCCAATAGCTCCTGGATTGCTTATATCTTTACATGAGTTAGCTAACTTATTCTCTGCAATTTGAACTAAAGCATCCATCTGGGCTTTAACTAATTTCTTTGATTTCATTGTTGTTGTATCCCAATTTAATGGAAATGATTTATAGATTTGCCCAACTAAATCATAGGCAAAGATAATTTTATCCCCAATTTTTGCATTATCACTTCTCAATATACAATCCTTTTTAGCAATTCCAGTTATAGAAACATCTAAAACATTACACATAGCATCTGGATGTGTATGCCCTCCAACCATTGGCACTCCAAATTTTTTCACACCATCTTTAACTCCTTTTAAAACCTCTCTGCAAATATCTTTATCTTTTATACTTATTATATTAGTCATGCCTACACATTTTCCTCCCATTGCCGCTATATCCTTACAATTAACTAAGACAGAGCAATAACCAGCCCACCAAGGGTCTGCCTCTAAAAGCTTTCCCCAAATTCCATCAGCGGCTAATAAAATAGCATTATCTCCATCTATCCCTATAACTGCCGCATCATCTCCAAAATCTACTATAATGTCAAATTCATAATCCTTATCATCAAAATCAAACGTTTCAACAACATCTTTAATAGCTATCTTCCTTAAAATCCCTTCAAAATTTCTTATCTCATTAACTACTTTTTTTAAATTCATAGAATCCCCTTTCTTTTTGGTAATATTGTCTTTTTAATTTTTAATACCATTTCTTTTAAAACTTTCGATTTGGTTTTATTTCAAATATCCAATTCAAATCAATTACCAATACAAAAATTACACAACAATAATCAAAATAAAAAATTAAAAATAAATTTTTTTATTGATTTTATTGCCCTTTATACTTTTTGTAAGATTCCTTAAGCATCTCTATTACTGGCAATTTCTCTCCAGCCAAGAAATCTAAGGTAGCTCCACCTCCTGTACTAACGTGGTCAATCTTATCAGCAATTCCAAATAACTCAGCTGCAGCTGATAAATGCCCTCCTCCAATAACTGAAAATCCTTTTGAGTTAGCTATAGCTTTCAACAACTCTTCAGTTCCTTTTGCAAATGCCTCTTTTTCAAACACACCCGCAGGACCGTTAGCAACAATGGTATTTGCTTCATTTATAATTTCACTGTAAAGTTCAATAGTTTTCTCTCCAATATCGTTAATTAAATGCTCTACTTTTTCATCTTTATTTAAATCAGCTTCAACTCTCTCTTCATCAATATTTAGAGCTACATCAACAGGAACAACGATTTTATCTTCAAATTTATCTAACAACTCTTTAGCAATCTCTATCTGGCTTTTCAATCCAAGATTTTCAATAACTTCCTCATTAACCCCTAAATCATATCCCATAGCTACAAGGAAGATATTAGCAACAATTCCTGAGGTTAAAACTTTATCTGCTGTTCCATTCTCTAAGACGTTTTTCATAACTCTTATTGAATCATCTGCCTTAGCTCCACCTAAGACATAAACACAAGGTCTTTCGGGATTCTCTAAAACCTTTGATAAAACTCCAACTTCTCTCTCCATTAATCTTCCAGCAATCATTGGCATATAGTAAGAGAAACCAACTAATGATGGTTGAGCTCTGTGTGCAGCTGCAAAGGCATCATTAACAAAATAGTCAAATAATGGGGCTAATCTTTTAATTAAATTTGTCTCTGCCTGTTTTTTTGGTGTAATATCTTCCCATTTTTTCCAATCACTTAATACTTCTTCAGAATAAAACCTCACGTTCTCTAACAATATAACATCTCCACTTTTCATATTGGTTATTGCCTCTCTCGCTGTAGAGCCTATAACTTCATCAATATACTCTACCTCTTTACCAATAACATCTGATAAAACCTTTGCGTGGTTTTTTAATGTTGTAAAATCTTTCTTCCCTGGCCTACTTTGGTGGGCTAAGATAACAACCTTAGCATTTTTGTTTATGAGCTCTGTAATTGTGTTCTTAATCTCTCTAATCCTCTTATCATCCAAAATCTCTCCTGTATTTGGGTCTATTGGACAGTTTATATCTATTCTCAAAACTACTCTTTTCTCATCAAAATTAAAGTCATCTAATGTTAAAAACATAACTATCCCTCAAAAATTATGTGGTGATATGTTTGGGTATTTTTTATTTTAGCAGGAAGTTTATAAATTTTATCCAACAACATCTTTTAGCCATTTTATATACTCATCATTCACATCTTCAACATCCATCTTCATAATTAAGGGTGTTGTGTAAGGATGTAATTCTTTAATAACCTTTTTTACCTCTTCCCATTTATCATCATCTGTCTTTAAAATAGCTCCTATTTCATTATCTTCCTCAATCTTACCTTCCCACCAATATAATGCCTTATGCTCCCTTAAATTTGCACAAGCGATTAATTTTCTCTCAAGAAGAGCTCTAACTACTTTTTCAGCACTTTCCCAATCTGGAAATGTTGTATATACAACAATCATAATATCACCAAATTTAATAAATAGCTTTCAGTTATAATTTAACTAATTTTAACTTTTATAAATTAATTTTTTAAATATTTTATGTGGAAAAATAAAAAATTAAGGTGAGCGTTAATGTTAATAAGACCAAGAAGATTAAGAAAAAACCAAAAAATTAGAGATTTAGTTAGAGAAACAACCTTAACAAAAAATGATTTAATTATGCCAATTTTTGTAGATGAAAATTTAAAAGGAAATGAAAAGAAGGAGATTAGCTCAATGCCTAATCAGTATAGGTTTAGTGTAGAGGGGGCTATAGAAGAGGCAAAAGAAATAGCTGATTTAGGTATTCCAGCTGTAATATTATTTGGTATTCCAAAACATAAAGATGAAGTGGCAAGCTCAGCTTATGACAAAAATGGGGTTGTTCAAAGAACTATAAGGGGAATTAAAGAAGAGTTAGGGGAGGAGCTTTTAGTTATTGCTGACTGCTGTTTGTGTGAATATACAAGCCATGGACACTGTGGGATTGTTAAAGATGGAAAGATTTTAAATGATGCCACTCTCCCTATATTGGCAAAAATAGCTTTATCTTATGCTGAAGCAGGTGTTGATATTGTTGCTCCATCAGACATGATGGATGGAAGAGTTAGAGCTATAAGAGAGGTTTTAGAAGAAAACGGCTATGATGATGTTGCTATAATGAGTTACTCTGCAAAATATGCTTCATCATTTTATGGACCTTTTAGGGAAGCTGCCGAAAGTGCCCCTAAGTTTGGGGATAGGAAAAGCTATCAGATGGACATTGGAAATGCCAAAGAAGCTTTAAAAGAAATTGCCTTAGATATAGAAGAAGGGGCTGATTTGATTTTGGTTAAGCCAGCTCTACCATACTTAGATATAATAAGGATGGCTAAAGATAACTTCAATGTGCCTATTGGTGGTTACTGCGTTAGTGGGGAGTATGCAATGGTTGAAGCAGCAGCAAGAAATGGATGGTTGGATAGAGAAAAGGTTATTTATGAAATACTGCTAAGTATAAAAAGGGCTGGAGCTGATTTTATCATTACATATTGGGCTAAGGAGGTTGCTGAAAAATTATAGTTTTTTGCAAAACATTTTGGAATACATAAGGTATTTATGAACGCCTTCCCAAAGGAAGGCGTTCAAATCTTCCATTTTAATTTTAATAACTTTTGCAAAAAACTATATTATAAGGGAGATTTATGAATATCTTAAAAAATTTTTCAGTTCCTAATTTGTGTGATGCTGGAGCTAAGCCATTAAAAGGCATTAAACCTATTTTAGAAAATCAAAAAATTGTTTTTGGTGAAGCAATTACAGTAAAAATAAGCTATAATGACTGGGGGACTCTAATTAAAGCTATAAGCTTTGCTAAAAACAAATTTATTGTTGCAGAGGTTGTTGGAGAAGGAAAATATGAGACAGCAGTTTGGGGAGGTTTAGCTTCACTAAATGCCAAAATTAAGGGAGTTAGAGGGGTTGTTATAGACGGATGTGTTAGGGATGTTGAGGATATAAAAGCCTTAAAGTTCCCAGTTTTTGCAAAAAACTTCTGCCCAAATGCAGGGAAACCTTTAAATCTTGGAGAGATAAATGTTGCTGTGAATTGTGGTGGAGTTGTGGTTGAGCCAGGAGATATAGTTGTTGGAGATTACAATGGAGTGGCAGTTATAAAAAAATCCTCTCTTCAAGAGGTTATTGAGAATGCTAAAAATATAAAGGAGAAAGAAAGAAAAATTAAAGAAAGGATATTAAGAGGGCAAGATTTAAGAGATATCTTAAACTTAGAATAAACAGAATAAATAAAAATATACAAATATCGAATATAAAGATTATAACAATAAAAATCTGCAGGGTGATATGTGTTGAATGTTCCGCGTAGTCTGAAATCAATCCTAAATACAATAAATGGAGAATCTGGAACGAGATATATAGTTAGAGGACTTATTGATGGCTCTCTATCAGCTCTTGGGGTTGTTATTGGAGCGAGTGGTTCAGCTGATGCATCTGTTATTATTGCAGCAGGATTGGGTGGAGGGATAGCTAACGGTTTATCAAATATTCTTGGGGCATTTACAGCTGAAAAGGCATCGTTAGAAAGGGAAAGAATACAAAAAGAAAAGAGTTTATTAAAGCATAATGGATATTTAAAGAAATCCATAATTTACAAAAAGGCAATTAGAGAGACAATGATTTGTGGGCTTATTGATGGAATATCAACAGCTCTTGGTTCTGCCCTTCCAGTAATTCCGTTCTTTTTATTTGATATAAAAACAGCCCTATATATAGCTATAGCCATAACTATAGCGATATTATTCATATTGGGAGTATTCATAGGAAAGATTTCTAAGGAGAATGTTGCAGTTTCAGGAATAAAGATGGTTGCTGGAGCTTTAATTGTGGCAGTTTTATGCTTCATGATAGAAAGGGCATTTTAATTGGGAGAATATGAAAGCAAGGGAATTATTTGAAAAATTAAAGAAAGAACTTGATAATTTTAGCATATATGATATAATAATGGTTAGAAGCTTTATTGAAAAAGATGCTAAATATCTTCCCCCACAATACAAAAACCATTATGTTGAGGCGATGATGAAGTATTTAATTGAAACATTTAATGAGATTAAAAAGAAAAAAGTTGAAGAAATTAAAGATGAAGAAATTGACGAAGAAAAATTAAATGAAATGCTTAAAAGGATTGAGAAGTTTAGAAAATACAACACTGAAGATGAAGAGAGATTTATAAACCTTTCAAAAATCTTATGTCCATATTTAGCTTTTATTGATAGAAAACCACTACATCCAGAGTATTTAACATTTCCTGGCAATGTAAAAATTATTAAAAAAGGCAGTATTTATTATTGCCCAGTTAAAAATAAACAGCTTAATGAGTATTCTCTCTGTGAATTTTGTGTAGCTAAAAGTATGGATGAGTTGGAAAATGAAAGCTAATTGCATTTTATTTACTTTTTAATTATATTATCTCTACAAAAATTTTTAATAAAGTTCATTTTTGTGGCACAATTATAATCATCAAAAAGAATATAAAAGAAACTACTTAATAGAAAACCAAATAACCCCACAAAAAAGATGGTGAGGAAATGAGGGCTGTAATTATAGGAAGTGGAGCTGGTGGATTAACTACTGCATCAACAATTAGAAAATACAACAAAGATATGGAAATAGTTGTAATAACAAAAGAAAAAGAAATTGCTTACTCACCTTGCGCAATTCCTTATGTTATTGAAGGAGCTATAAAGAGCTTTGATGACATTATTATGCACATACCAGAAGATTACAAAAAAGAAAGAAATATTGAGGTATTAACTGAAACCACTGTTATAGATGTTGATTCAAAAAATAACAAAATAAAATGTGTAGATAAAGATGGAAATGAGTTTGAGATGGATTATGATTACTTAGTTTTGGCAACTGGAGCCACGCCATTTATCCCCCCAATTGAGGGTAGAGATTTAGAAGGAGTTTTTAAAGTTAGAACTATTGAGGATGGTAGAGCTATATTAAGATACATTGAAGAAAATGACTGTAAAAAAGTTGCTGTTGTTGGAGCTGGAGCTATTGGCTTAGAAATGGCTTATGGTTTAAAAAAGAGAGGTTTAGAAGTCTTAGTTATTGAAATGGCTCCGCAGGTATTGCCGAGATTCTTAGACCCAGATATGGCAGAGATAGTTCAAAAATATTTAGAAAAAGAGGGAATTAAGTTTATTTTATCAAAACCATTAGAAAAGATTGTTGGAAAAGAGAAGGTTGAAGGAGTATGTGTTGATGGTAAGTTGTATGATGTTGATATGGTAATAATGGCTACTGGTGTAAGACCAAATATAGAATTAGCAAAAAAAGCTGGATGCAAAATTGGAAAATTTGCAATAGAAGTAAATGAAAAGATGCAAACATCCATTCCAAACATCTATGCTGTTGGAGACTGTGTTGAGGTTATTGATTTTATAACTGGAGAGAAAACATTATCACCATTTGGAACAACTGCTGTAAGGCAAGGAAAAGTGGCAGGTAAAAATATAGCTGGAATTGAGGCAAAGTTCTATCCAGTTTTAAATTCAGCGGTTAGTAAAATAGGGGAGTTAGAGATTGGAGGAACTGGATTAACTGCATTCTCAGCTAATTTAAAAAGAATTCCAATAGTTATTGGTAGAGCTAAGGCATTAACAAGGGCAAGATACTATCCAGGCGGAAAAGAAATTGAGATAAAGATGATATTCAATGAAGAAGGAAGAGTTGTTGGATGCCAAATCGTTGGTGGAGAGAGAGTTGCTGAAAGAATAGATGCAATGTCAATAGCAATATTTAAAGGAGCTACAGCAGAGGAGCTTGCAAATATGGAATTCTGCTATGCTCCACCAGTTTCTATGGTTCATGAACCATTATCTTTAGCTACTGAGGATGCTTTGAAGAAGTTGAATAATGGATAATTTTAACTTTTATTTTGATTTTTTTTGGTGAAGGAATATGGATTACGGAATGTTATTTGGAATTATATCGACAATTGAAGTGTTGATAATTATTGTAATAATATTAAGTTCTGTATTTCCGATATTACATATTATAGCAATTATAATAATCTCTGTAATTATAATTTTAATATTGTTGTATAGATCAAAAAGATTCCTATTAATCTTATTAAAAAGAAAAAACTTAAATAATAATGAATATAGTAAAAAATATATAGAATTACTTAAATATTCTATTATATCAATAATATTTTTACATATAGTTTTATTTTTTACTTTTACTGATTTATTTTTTCACTTCATACATACACATTTTCATTTGAATACTTCCGAGGATTTATGTAAATATATTAACAACACAACTGAACTAATAATGAATACTAAAAATCCTATAATTGAATTTGCATATAATAATATACCAATATTTATATTTATTATCTACATCACTTCGTCAATTTATTTAATTATAAAAAACCATTAAAAATCGTGGAATACTCTCCAACTACTATCAAGTTAATAACATTAATATATTCTCCCTTTAGTTTAGCTTTTTAGCAATACCTATGTTATTAACTATATTTTGTTCAGGGGACGTCTATACTTTGGTTCTACTGTTTGTAATATTTTGTATTTATTTGATATTTGATGAAGCTATCAAGACATATAACAAAATCATTAGAAGCTATAAAGATATTGAAAATCTATGGACTGAAATAAAAAATAAATATAACAATAATGATAATAAATCTACAATTGATGAAATATTTAAATTAAATGGAAAAACATTACATTTATTTTTATGGTCATCATCATTCATAACTTTACTAATTTCTTTTATAAGAAATGAGTTTGTAGTATTTTACATTCTTCTAATTCCTCTAATCTTATTAATTCACTGGACTGTTGCAGTTCTCTTTAACCCAATACAAAAAATAGAAGAGATTAAAATTATTGGAGAAACTGACAATGAGTATAAAATAATAAAAAACGCTTATCTTATAGAAGAAACAGACAGAGAGTATATTATAATCTGTAAAAATAATGATATTTTAAGGATTCCAAAAGATTCATGCATCTTAAAAAATGTAAGAACTCCATTAGATGAAATTGAAAGTAATGGTGTAAGTAGAGATAGTGAAGATTCAGCTCAATAATTCAACTCTTCCATTAATCTTTTCCATTCCATATAAAACTTCTCCAAGTCCTTTTCCAATTCCATAACCTAAATAGTATGTTAATCCAAACAATCCTTTATTCTCTTCTAAGCCATATTCAACAATCTCAGGATTTGAGACATTAGCCAACTCTTCCAATTTTTTCAAAGCATCTTCTTCAGTTCCAACTTCATCAACTAATCCAACTTTTTTAGCATCCTCCCCACTATATATCTTTCCATCAGCTATTTTCAATGTGTAATTTATTGACAAATTCCTATGCTCTGCCACCCATTTAATAAAATCCATATATGTTTCATTTATCATCTTTTGCAAATATTCCTCTTCTTCTTTAGTCATTGGCCTAAATGGGGAACCAATATCCTTATACTTCCCAGCTTTTATTGTAGTTACATTTATACCAAGTTTTTTCATTAATCCATAGTAGTGCATTAAATCCATCCTAACTCCAATACTTCCAACTATCGAGTGTTTTTCAGCAACTATATAATCTGCAGGAACTGAAACCATATATGCCCCCGAAGCATCTAAGCCCTCAACATAAACAACTACTGGCTTTTTCTTTGCAAGCTCTTCAACTTTCCTTGCTAATTTTTCACTTGCTATAACCTCTCCCCCTGGTGAATTAACAACCAATAAAACACCTTTAACTGAATCATCCTTCTCTAAATCATCTAATAAATTTATATAATATCTTGCATCCTTTTTAGTTTCTGGGAAAAGCCCCTCTTCTTGATTATAGTCAAAATAGATTTCATTGCATAAATAAACTTTGGCTATTTTTTCCCCACCAAATAAATCAATATTTTCTCCTGATAAGCTCATAACCAATAATATACTTGCCCCCACTAAACCAATTAAAATTACAAAAAGAAGTAGAAGGATGATGTAGATTTTTTTCATCTTATCCCTCAATTATTTATTCTTTAATTGCCTTCTTCTTAAACTTTTCAAATAATTCAATAATCTTTTCATCTTTTTTAACCTTTTTCTTTGGTTTTTTAGCTAAATACTTTTTCCATCCTTCTCTTGGCCTAAATAAGGTTATAACATGACCTACTACACTAACAACCTCTGCATCACATGCCTTAGCAAGCTTTTCAGCAATTTCATATTTATCCTCATACAATAAAGCAGCTCTTCTAACCTTAACCTTTATTAAACCTCTCTCTTTCAACTGTCTATCAACCTCTTTAATAACCTTCTCACTTCCTTCCTTTCCAACCCATACAACAGGTTCTAAGTGATGAGCTTTAGCTCTAAGCATTCTCTTCATTTTTCCAGTAAGTTTTCTTTTTTGTTCTTCTGTCATAAATATCACCAAAAAATAAGTTTTTAATTTTATTACTGTAAATTTATTATTATGTTATAAAGATTAAAAATAGTTAATGTAAGATATGGTGTTAAAGTATATAAATCTAATGTTATCCTATTTATTTCTTTCCTTTCCCTTTCATTGAAATGAATTCCATAACTTTTTTATGAAGTTCTGCAATCATCTTCTTCTTATCTTCCATAAACACTACATCCGATGAAGCTGAAACAACCAAATTAAATGCAAATGGTGAAGGTGAAGGCAACTCTAAATAATAAATTTTCCTTTTCTTAATTTTTTCAAAATAATCTAAGGCATTATCAATATCTAAGCTATCTTCTAAAATTTCCCTCAAGGTCTCCCTATATAAAGGATGGTTAACCTCTTTACAATACTTTAAAAGCATCTCAGCATTAAACTGCTGTCTATCAACGCTGATTTTTCTATTCATATATTTTCTCAAAATCATAAACCCTCTTGTAGCAACATGTCTAAACCTTCTCTTTAAAATCTCACTCCTCTCTATACTTTCTTTCACATTTTTAATAATATCTAAGTTAAAAAGCTCAACAATATCTGCCTTCTTTATCTTTCTGTTTTTGGGTAGTATTAAGGCAAATCCATAATCATTCACTGAAATTCTAACATTACATTTCTTTATTTTTGATATATAATTTGCGAAAGCTCTTGCCAATGCTTCATTAGCCCTTCTTCCAGCTACAAAGTGGAATATATAATATCTTCTCTTTTCCTCATCAAAACTTTCTATCAATACCTTTTCATCATCAGGAACTATTGCAAAGCTATTTTGCTCATTTATGTAATTTTTAATTGCCTTAGCTGTTTTTTCATCTATGTCATATTTTTCTTTAATATCTTTAATATCTGAAGATAAAACTTCTTTTCTAAATTTTTCAATATCTAAAGCTAAGTCATAAGCTAATGGTAATTGCTCAGAAAACCATGCTGGAATAGTTGGTTTTTCATCAAAAACTTCCTTAACTCTAATTTTATTTCCTCTTCCCCCTAAGTATTTGTATGTTTTCCCTCCCAAAACAAAGATATCTCCTTTCATTAACTTTTCAGCAAATTCCTCTTCAACTTCTCCAATATATTTGCCATCAGCAATAACATCAACTGCTGTCTCATCGGGAATGGTTCCAACGTTCATATAGTATATAGCCCTAACACTTTTCCCTCTCTTTCCAAATTTGTTATCTTTAAGCCAAATTTTTGCATAGACATTTTTTTCTTCAATTCCACCAGCTAAATAATTTAAAACATCTAAAAAATCTTCTTTACTTAAATCTTTATATGGATAGGCTTTTTTAATTAGATTATAAGCTTCATCAACATCCCAAACTTTCTCTAATGCCATTCCAACTAAATGTTGTGCTAAAACATCCAAACAGTTTTTTGGAATATGAACTTTATCTATTCTCCCAATTTTTGCATCATAAGCGAGAACAACATTCTCTACCAAATCATCCCTATCAAATGGAATTATAATTCCTTTACTTTTCTCATGCAACCTATGCCCACTCCTACCAATTCTTTGTAAAGCCCTTGAAACACTCTTTGGTGAGCCGAGAAGGATAACTAAGTCAATACTCCCAATATCCACGCCTAACTCTAAGCTGGTTGAAGATATACAAACTTTAATTTCTCCTTTTTTTAATTTCTCTTCAACTTCCAACCTATGCTCTCTACTTAAAGATGAGTGGTGTGTCTCAACCTTTTCGACTCCCAACTGCTTTAAATGAAATGCTACTCTTTCAGTAGCACTTCTTGTATTTGTAAATATTAAAGTTGTTTTATGCTCTTCTATGAGTTTTTTTAATAAATTGTATAATCTTTTACTAATTTCCTCTGAAGGTGTGTAAATAAAATCATCCACTGGTGAAATAACCTTTATCTCAATCTCTTTTGCATAATTAACATCTACAATATAGCAATCCCTCCCATTGCCTACTAAAAATTTGGCAACCTCAGTTAATGGATGTATAGTTGCTGATAAACCAATTCTTATGAAGTTAGCTATTCTATTCAACCTTTCTAAAGAAAGCGAGAGATGAACTCCTCTTTTATTTGTTAAAGCGTGGATTTCATCAACTATCACATATTTAATTCCACTCAATAGTTGAGAGAATTTTGGTGAATTCAAAGCTATAGCTAATGATTCAGGGGTTGTTATTAATATATGTGGCGGTTTTTTCAGCATTCTTTGTTTTTGTGAGCTTGTTGTATCACTTGTTCTGACAGCGACTCTAATTTCATCCAACTCTATATTTAGCTCTTTAGCAACTTCATAAATCTCTTTTAACGGCTCTTTTAAATTTCTTTCAATATCGTTATTTAAAGCCCTTAGTGGGGATACATAGAGAATATAAATCCTATCTTCTAATTTATTTTCCATTGATAATTTTATTAACTCATTTATTCCTGCTAAAAAAGCTGATAATGTCTTTCCACTCCCAGTTGGTGAGCAGATTAAAACATTCTTTCCTTCATGTATTTCTTTAATTGCGTATCTTTGTGGTGGTGTAAAGCTCCCATATTTTTTTCTAAACCATTCTTTTACCGGCTCTTCTAAAATTTCATAAATTTCTTCATCAGAATACTCTTTTTTTAAATATTCTACCTTTCCCATAATTCCCCACTTGTGTAAATATTAAATTTCCCATTTCTCGCAAAGCCAATCAACAATATACCATTTTCTTCTGCTAAATTAATAGCTTTATCTGTTGGTGGGGATTTTGAAATAATAACATTTAAACCACTATTTACAGCTTTTTTAACAATCTCATAAGGTATTCTTCCGCTGTATCTCAATATTAGCTCGTTTAAGTTGTAATTGTTTAATACTGCATAGCCAATAACTTTATCAACAGCATTATGCCTTCCAATATCTTCAACAAAAATTATACTCTCTCCATTCAAATCAAACATTGAAGCCCAGTGAAAACTTCCAGTTATTTCCCAATATTTGGCCTTTAATTCATAAGAGATTATCTTTTTAATGATTTCAATGTCTATTTTTGGTTTCTTCTTATCTTTAATTTCTTTATTATTTTTTTCTCCAAAGATGTATATGTTGTTTTTATCAACTTCAACTTTATCAATTTTGTTTAAAAACCCTTCACTTACAGCAAACCCAGCTCCAAATTCATTTAAAAAATTAGGGGACATTACATGAGATTTAACAAACTCTCCATTGATAAAAATGTTGTAGGTTTCTTCAACAGCCACATAATCTTCCATATCATAAAAATTTTTACCGTCAAACTTTTTTATTTTTACCTTTTTAATCATAATAAACCCCCAATTAATATATATCAGTAATAATTTTAAATTTTATTTAAAATTTTAATTGGTGGGAATATATGATAAAACTCCTATACGAGGGTGTCTTAATCAGAGAAAATGGAATAATTAAGAAAGCTTCATCTTCATCAACGTTAATTGTTACAGACAACAACAATATAATTGTTGACACTTCAACAAAAGATATGGAAAATATCATTATTAAAGGTTTATCTGAACTAAATCTATCTCCAAATGATATAGATGTAGTTATAAATACACATCTTCATTATGACCATATAGAAAACAACTCAATATTTAAAAACGCTACATTTTATGCTTCTACAAAAGAGTTTGGATTTAACGATAATTTTGAAGATTTTAGAAAGTTTAAAGATAAAGAGATTGAGATTATTGAAACTCCTGGACATACCTATGGCAGTATTTCAGTTATTTATAAAGATGATTATGTTATTGTTGGTGATGCCTCTCCTTTAAAAAATAATATACTAAAAATGATTCCTCCAAAATTAAATGTAGATGAAAAATTAGCTTTAGAGAGTTTAAAGAAAATTAGAGAGCTGAGAAAAAATGTAATTACGGGACATGAAGGAATTGTTTATAAAGAAGAGCTTATTTTATATTAATTGTTTCCCTCTATGGTTATTCTACATCTCCTCTGTCTTTTCTTGTAATTCCTCCTTCTTCTATCAACTCTAAACCTTCTAAAGGAATAAATCTATCCTCCAATGCCTCTAAAACCTTTGGAACTGTTGTGTATTCCATCATTGTTGCAGGTAATCTGTGTGGTTGGAATGGTCCCATTCTTCTTATAATGTCTGCCATCTCTAAAGCTTTCTCTCTTGCTTTATCAAATCCTCTATCTGCAAATAAGTCATTTGGCCCAATTAACATTCCATCGCAAACTTGGAATCCTAAAGCAATAACTCTTGCCGGTCCGTCAAATCTTGTAGGTGTTGCATCTTCTTCTCCAACTGGCATTATTGGGCCCCAGTGGCTACCTCTCATCCATCCTGGGACAAAGTGTGGGTTAGCAAATGGCTCTAAAACCTCTCCAACAGCTGGGAATCCACTTTGAGCTCTAACAATAGCTACTGGGTCATCTTTACCAACATACTCCCCTGCTATGTAGTTTAATTTTTCTGTACTAACAACAGCAGCTATTTCGTTATCTCTTCTTCTATAAACTCTCTTAATTGCATACTTCTCATAATCCCCAATTAAAGCTAAGAGCATATACATCTCTTCTGGTGTGTCTAAGAACACTTTCTTATGCCCAACAACATCATGGACTTCAAATCTAAATCCAGAAATCATTGAAGGGTCGAAAACTAAACCAGCTGTGTTGAATGGATCTGCAAACATCTTGAATAATGGATAGTTAAATGCTGTTGGGTCAGTCTTATCGCAACAGAAAACAACTATTGGTTCACTCTTTCTCTCAACAAACTCCATCTCTGCACATCCTGGCCCCATACCTCTAACATTTCCTGAGAAACTGTCTGACAATAAATCCTGCCCAGCTCCATATAGTTTTAACTCTTTAGCTATTTTTGTTGCTTCTTCAAAAGCTTTCCATGCCAATCCATGGACTTTCTCATTATCACAGCCTAATTTATGGCTCATAATTAAATCAATGTCATCTCCACATCTTGTAACATAATAATCTAATATTATCTCATCAACCGCTTCCTCTAAAACTGCCTCACATGCCTCCAACAACTCATCTGGAGCTAATGTGTGCCCACATAACCCTCCAACATCTGCCTTTATGACACTAATTGTTACTTTGTTATTTTCCATCAAATCACCATTTCGAATTTTTAACATTAATACTCTTAACATTTTAGATAATTAGTATATAAACTTAACCTTATTTCTCCGATATTTGCACATTAACTTTATATATAGGAACTATTAGTTATTCTAATAGGGATTAAGTAATATAGGTGATAATATGGATCCAAAAATAAGTTATTTCCAAACATTTATAGTCGCAAGTAAAACAAAAAGTTTTTCTAAAGCGGCTAAAAGATTAGGAATAACTCAAGGAACTGTTAGCAATCACATATCAGCACTTGAGAAATATTTCGATGCTCAACTCTTTTTAAGAACTCCAGAAGGTGTTGATTTAACTCCTGAAGGAAAAATATTTTATGAGAGAGCTGAAAAGATTTTGGATTTGTTGAATGAAGCAAAATTGTTGATGAGAGCTATACACGAAAATCCAGAAGGAATTATTAGAATTTACGCATCTACAACACCTGGAGAACACATTTTACCTTCAATTATTAAAGAATATAAAAGCTCATATAAAAATGTAGATTTTGAAATTACAATAACTGATTCTGAAAGATGTTTTAAGGCATTAGATGAAGGATTGGCAGATATAGCGGCTGTTGGTTATCTAAAAAACAAAAATTACGAATACACAATTATAGGTAAAGATCGATTGGTTTTGATTGTCCCACCAAACCATCCACTTGCAGAGAAAGGTAGTGCTAAGCTTGAAGATATACTTAAAGAGGATTACATTGATAGGGAAGAAGGTTCTGGGACAAGAGAAGCATTTATAAAAGCATTAAATGATAAAGGATATTCAATAATGGATTTAAACGTTGTAATGAGATTAGGTAGCCATTCAGCAGTTATAACTGCAGTTTCTGAAGGTTATGGAGTTAGTGTTGTGTCAGAAATCCCTGCTAAAAAGGCAGAAGATGCAGGATTGGTTAAAATAGTCCCAGTTGTAGATTTGGATGTTGTAAGATATCTATATTTAGTTAAGAGTAGAAGACCAAAAAACCCAAGTGCGGTTAAATCATTTTGGGAGTTTGTTACAAGAGTCTAATTTCCTATTTATTTTAAATTTAAAAAATTTTTAGTTAAAAAAAAGAGTTAAAAAAATGATTTGGATTACTTTTTTCTTCTTTCAAACTCCTTTAATAGCTCTTCAAACTCTATGTTTTTATAAGCCAATAACACCATTGTATGGAATATCAAATCAGCTGCTTCATAAATAATCTCATCTTTTTTGTTATCTTTAGCAGCTAAAATTAATTCTGTTGCTTCTTCCCCAATTTTCTCACAGATTTTATTTATTGCAGGTTTTTTATCATCGGTTGTTAGCTTTGCTACATAAGAATTTTCTGGCTTTTCCTTAATTCTTTGTTTAATTACTTCATAAACCTCTTCTAAGATATTCAAAATTTCACCTTCTTTTTTGTTATCTATTTTTAAATCCTAAGTTTTTAAAATATTCCTGCTTATCTAAAAAGTCAAGTATATCCTTAAATACTTCTGGTGTGGAGTTTTGAATATATCTCTTATCATATTCTTCTTCACTTAAACCATGATTTAATTCTCTCATAAAGGCATCATATAAATCATGTCCTCGAATCCACTTTTTAGCCAAATCTTCAAGTTTTTCATCACTAATTTCGCTGAACATTTTTAGTTTCCTTTCTTCTATTATTTCATCAATTTCAACTGATTTGTTAGGTCTATTCTTTGGATTTAGTTCTTTTTCCATATATTTTTTCCAATCTTTTATTATTTTTTCTCTATAATTTTCAATATGGTTTCTAATTATCCCATAATATTCTTCATCACTATTTAAAACGTCCATTTTTTTCATAACATTTTTGTCTAAAAAATAACACTCCATTGCTGAATAAGGCAAAATTAGAATCTTATCACTAAGAGTAGCTTCATCAATATCATCAATATTGCTTTTGTATTTATTAATTAATCTTTCTTTCAGTTTATTACATGGAACTGTATCGGAATCTCTAATTATAACAAAATTATCTTTTAAATGAGTCATTCCCATAAATTTTACCGTAGCATAAGCTTCAATATTCCCACAACCTTTTGCTTCTAAAAAATAAATTTTTTCAAGTTTATCATTATCAACATTATAATAATGTTTTATAATTTCTTTTAATCTACGAGTATCGTCTTTTCCTTCAACTATAATTACAAATTCCTTGTTTATTAAATCAACTGTTGAATATCCTAAATCTCCTAATATATTATCTAACGTTTCTTTTTTAACTTCTGTTTCATAATTATTATTTAGATAAACCTTTCTGATATTTTCCATGCTGAAATTTCTTAAAAGTAATGGGGAATGTGTTGAAAACAATATTTGATGAGATTGAGAAAGTTTAAACAAGATAGAACCCATTTCTTTTTGTAATTCTGGATGAAGATATATTTCTGGCTCTTCAAGAATAAAAATGGCATCCTCATTCTTACTTAACTCAGAATATGCTTTTAGGAGTGATAGAATATATATGCTTCTAACTCCAGCTCCAAAGTTAGACAGTGGTTTTTCTCCTAAATATTGGCTAAATATTTTTGTTTCAGTTGAAAATGCCTTTTCA
The DNA here is from genome assembly GCF_000739065.1 of Methanocaldococcus bathoardescens. Classification (GTDB taxonomy): domain Archaea; phylum AGJL01; class Methanococci; order Methanococcales; family Methanocaldococcaceae; genus Methanocaldococcus; species Methanocaldococcus bathoardescens. Next base: position 874,924 of record NZ_CP009149.1, read on the forward strand.
ATATCAACTTCCGGTTTTAATTTAACACTATAATCTGATGAATAGTAATTTTTAAAAAACTCAGCAATTCTTTCAGAGATTTCATTTATTTCCTCTTCCATTTTATATTTTAATATTTTTTCCAAGTCATAAACTGATAAACTCTCAGCTTTTTTATTCTTTAGGTTGTTATAACACTCTTCACATCTTCTATCTTCGCACTCTTTACATATCTTTTCGGTAGATTTTCTTATTTTAGGTATTGCAATATTTTTAATTATTTTTTCTGTCCAAGTGCTCTTTTTTCCTTCTTCTTCATCTTTAAAATTTCTTTCATCATCAATATAAATTAACTCTGGTAGTAGGGTTTTTAATGTCTTGGACTTTAGCTCTACCTCATTACTTAAAGTATATTTTCCATTATCTTGACCTTTTTCATGTTCATATTTTATTTCTACAGTCCCATCTTCTATTTTCCACTTATATTTTAATGCTTTCATCCAAAAATCATAAAATTCCTTATGGTTACATTTAATTTCTTCTAATGATTTTCCTCTTAGTCCATTTCTTAATTGTCTAAACTCATTAAAATCATAAGATTCAAATTCTGTATTAGCTTTAAGGATTTCAAAATCATTCCTATTTGAAGGTATTTTCAATATTCCGAAACTACTGTCATTATACAATTTTTCAAGATAGGTATCGTCAATCAAAAACTGAATCTTAATTTCTATTTTGTTTTCATTTTTGTGAAAATCATCTTCCTTAATTTTTCTATTTCCCCAAAAAACATCTATTGCATTTAAAATAGCACTTTTCCCAGAATTGTTTTTGCCCACAAGTATTAGTATGTTTGATATTTCATCTATTGAAACTTCCTTTATAGACCTAAAATTTTTGATTTCTATTTTCATTATTTTCATTGACCCTCCCCCTCTTAATATTAGAATTAACTAATAAAGAGTAAGAATAAAAAAATAGAATAATTGATAGTTTTATTTTTCTAATGCTTTCAACCTTTTAACCATTTTAACAGCTGCTTCAACAGCTCTCTTACCATAATCAACTCTTTCTTGAGCTTGTAATCTTGTCATTCCTGGTCCAGAGATTCCAAGAGTTACTGGTTTGTCATATTGTAGAGCTAAATCTGCTATTTTTCTCGCTGCATTATGGACAACTATTTCATCATGCTCTGTCTCTCCTTCAATAACACATCCAATTGTTACAACTGCATCAACATCATCCTTTTCCAATAATTTTTTTACAGCTAATGGTATATCAAAAACTCCTGGAACTACAATTTTGTATTTTACAGTTGCCCCTAAAAACTCAGCATGTTCTTCAGCAACTTTTTCCATCATGTATGTTATATCTCTATTAAATTCAGCAATTACAAAGCCAAGTCTCACCACAATATCACCTTTCACTTTAAAGATTTTTTAGTTATTTATTTAATTTAAAAATTTTATTTATAACTTTCTAAGGTTTCAGATAATTTAACATATCTCAATGCATTTTCTTTTATACTTTTAATTTCTTCTTCTGTAAGTTCTCTAACAACTCTTCCAGGAACACCTAAAACTAAGCTATTAGGTGGAATCTCCTTATTTTGAGTAACTAATGCGTTAGCCCCAATTATACAATTTTCTCCAATCTTAGCTCCATTTAATATTGTAGCATTCATCCCCACTAAGACATTATCTCCAATCTTACAACCATGAATAACTGCTCCATGTCCAATACTAACATAATCCCCAATTATAGTTGGATAACCCTTAGAGCAATGGATGACACAACAATCTTGAACATTTGAGTATTTTCCAATTATTATTTTATCAACATCTCCTCTAATTACAGCATTATACCAAACAGATGTATAATCTCCAATAGTCACATCCCCAACAATTATAGCCCCTTTAGCTATCCTTGCATTTTTTGAAATCATTATTTCACCAAAAAACTTTTTATGTTATTTTTAGATATTTATTTTTAACAAATAACATTTAACGTGATGTATTTATGAATATTATTAACGTATTTGATAAATTTATAAAAATGATAAAATGGATTGGCATTGCATCATTAATAGGCATTGTTGGTGGTTTAAGTTCAGTAATTATGGCTATTATCATCAAATACTTTCCAGAGAAAAACAATATCTTATTAATTCCAATAGTATTTTTTATTGCTGGATTATTTGTTGATTATTTTTATGAATTAAAGGGTTCTGGGATTGATAGAGTTTTAAAGGCTTTAAATATTAATGAAAGATTGACTTGGATAAAAGGACTTTTAAAGATTTTGTTAGCTGGGACTGTTATTGCTGTAGGTGGAAGTGCTGGAAAAGAAGGACCTTGCGTGCAGTCGAGTGCATCATTTGCAGATGAGCTATATAGATTATTAAAGCTAAAAAATAGAGAGTTAGTTATTATAACAGGAATTGCTGGAGGATTAGGGGGAGCATTTGCTGCTCCATTAGGAACAGCCATATTAGCATGTGAAATTATTGAGCATGAGAATTTTAATTATATCAACCTACTTCCTCCAATCATTGCAAGTGTTGTGGGCTATATAATTTTCTATCTAATTACTGGAAAAAAGCATCTTTTTGATATCTACCTACCTTATTCAGTGCATCCATTTGATTTTATTTGGTTTTTATTAGCTGCGTTCTTTTGCTCAGCTATATCTTACTGCTATATAAAAACTTATAAAAAGATAGCGGCAAGTTTTGATAACCTTAAAGTTCCATACTGCATTAAAACATTGATTGGTGGGATTTTAGTAGCTATAATTGATTATTTTGTTCCAGAAGTTTTGGGATTAGGTTTAGAACTTACAAAAGATTTATTTTTTATGAAATTTCCTTTAGAATTATTGATATTAATATTAATTGGGAAGATATTAGCCACATCATTTACCGTTGGTTCTGGAGTTCCTGGAGGGTTAGTGTTTCCATCTATGTGTGTAGGGGCTATTTCTGGAATGATATTTAGCTCTATAGTTGGGGCTAATCCAATCCCGTTTATAGTTTTAGGGATAGCTACTTCTTTATCAGCTTCAACAAATGCCCCATTAGGTGGAGCTGTGTTATGCACAGAGATTTTTGGTTTTGATTTTGCAGTCCCTACATCAATAGGAGCAGTTATTGGATATCAAATAACAAAATTAGAAACAATATTCAAGTATATAAGATTCTAAAAAAAGAAAAAAAGAAGAGTTTTAATTAACATCTAACAATCTTTTCAGATTTTCACATTCCGGAATTATAATTTCATTTATATTATATTCTTCTTTCATCATCTCTATCATTGTTATTATGTCCTTCCCCACACATAGCTCACATTTTATGCAGAGCTCATCATCTGTAAGGGATTCATCCTTACAAACTACTCTCAATTTCATAACCTTCACTAAATTAAAAATTTTGGATGTTTATAATCTTTTCTTAATTGCTTCAACTAATGCTTCTTTTGTAGGTGCCCCAATAAACTCAACTTCCCCATTTATTACAATTGTTGGAACTGCCATTATTCCATATTCCATAGCTTTTTGTGGGTTTTCCATAACATTTATATATTCTACTTCAACAGCATCAGGCATTTCATTAGCTACTTCTTCAACAACTCTTTTAGCTGCAGGACAGTGAGGACACATTGGTGATGTAAAGAGTTCAATTTTTACTTTTGACATATTTAACCCCCAAAATTTTGATAGTTAATTACGTAGATTATTTCTGCTAAAATTTTTATAAATAGTTTTCCCTAAAAAATTAAATGGTATTAGAAATTTAAACACCTATTTTGTTTATTAATTTAGTGGCTATCACATGTCCATACTTGTCTGAAGTGTTCAATTGCTTCGACAATATCCTTTAATTTTTCTGGTGGGAAGGCAACAACAACTTCTCCTGGCTGTATTCCAGCGTATTTTCTTGAACCGTTACAACCTAAGGTCATGTTAGGTGCTTTTCTTGTATAAACTGCTGCAACTGCATCAGCACATAATGACTGAATTCCTGAGAAGTCTGCCTGGAATCTTCCACCTTTGTGGTAGAGCATTGCCTGAACTAATCTTAATGCATATAATGCTTCTCCAATGAATACTATTGAATCTGGGACGAAGTCAGCTTCATCTAATGGAGCATAAACTGATGCGTAAATCTCATCTTCAACTCTTGGTATTGCTTCAACAGTTTTTTTAGCTGCCTCTTCATCCTTAAAGTTTCCTAATTTAACATACAATTTTCCTGTTGCCAATGGTTCTGGTGGGTTTCTAAAGATACCAATTGCATAAGCCCCTCCCTTACAGAGATGTTTATCAAGTGGTGCATACATTTTCTTTCTTTCTAATCTTGCAATTTGAATCATTTCACAGTGTCTTTTTTCTTCTGCTATTTCTTCATAACCTTCTGGAATTTCATCTTTTGATTTTGCTAATTTTACAGCAACAAATGGCTTGTCTAACATCATCAATTCCATTAATTTCTTTCCATATTCTCTTATTTCATTAACATCCATGCTTTCACCTGTGAATGGTTGTGTATGTTCTACGAACTATATATTGTATTCCCAAGTATATATACTTTTCGATTTAATTACAAAACATAAAAAATTTAAATTACAAAAAAAGCGTTTTCATAAAAAATAATTAAAAATAATGATAACTCTTTTCAAAATAACCATGAAATATTTTTAACACATATGCTCAAAACCTGTTATAAAATCATTAACATAAGCTCTCTCGCTATTTTTGCCGCTGTTATTGCTGTAATATTGGCAATATCATAAATTGGTGAAACTTCAACAATATCAAAGCCAATAATCCTATCTTTAACCTCTTCTAATAAATATAGAGAGTTAAAGAGCTCTCTTGTTGAAAAACCACAAGGTTCCGGGGTTCCAGTTCCTGGGGCATAGGCAGGGTCTAACACATCAATATCTATAGTTATATATATTGGCTTATCTAAACTCTTTATATATTCTAAATCATCCTCATTCATCAAATCCATTTTTAAATAGAGATTATTTTTCTTTGCAAAATCCCACTCTTCTTTATCCCCACTCCTAATACCAAATTGGAATATATCTTTAGTTAATTCATAAACCCTCCTCATAACACATGCATGAGATAATTTATTCCCTAAATATTCATCTCTCAAATCACAGTGGGCATCGAATTGAATAACAATAAAATCATCATAGATATCTTTTACAGCTTTAATTATTGGATAAGTTATAGAATGCTCCCCTCCAAAAACAATTATTTTTTTACCTTTTTTTAATATTTCTCTTGAGACATGATGTATTGTGTTAAATATCTCTGCTTGGCTTCCATATAAATCTAAATCCTTTAAATCACAGTATTTTATTTCTGACAAATCCCTATCTAAGATAGGACTATATGTTTCCAAACCCCACGATGCTGTTCTTATAGCATTTCCCCCTTCTCTTGTTCCTGGCTTGAAGGAAGTTGTTTCATCATAAGGGATTGAAAATATAACTCCATCAGCTTCTTCAAATGAGCTATTTGTCATTATAAATTTAGATGAATCAATAAAATGCTCTTCCATCTAACCACCTCCAAGATTTTAGACTTTAAAAATAATTAAAAATAATAAAAATTATTCAAGAGCTTTTTTAACAGCATCTTTTAAAAATTTAGGTGCTGCCAAAAATATTCCCTTATGAACTTCTTCATCATAGTATTTAGTTTCCATATCTTTTAAAGCTTCTTTTATTCTTTCTTCATCAACTTCTAATGGGCTGTATTTTTTAGATGCCAATGTGAAGCTCCAGAATCCACTTGGATATGTTGGCATTGGGTAGGTGTATGGCATAATTATCTTAAATCCAGCGTCTTTTAAATATCTGCAGATATTTTGTATTAAATCTAAGTTATATAATGGACTTTCTGATTGCTGAACCATAATTCCGTCATCATTTAAACATTTAAATACATTTTTATAGAATTCTTTCTCAAAAAGCCCCTTAGCAGGTCCAACAGGGTCTGGACAATCAACAATAATCACATCATATTTTTTGTCAGTTTCAGCAACATATCTAATACCATCTGTTATTATCAAATTTACCTTCTCATTGTCTATTTCACAACTTAACTTTGGCATATACTTTTTACAAGCTTCAATAACTTTTCTATCCAACTCAACAAAATCCACAGTTTCAACTGATTTGTGTTTAACTACCTCTCTAACTGTTCCTCCATCTCCTCCTCCAATAACTAAAACATTCTTTGGATTTGGGTGAGTGAAAAGAGGGATGTGAGATATTAATTCATGGTATATAAATTCATCTCTCTCTGTTGTTTGAAAAGTGTTATCTAAAACCAAAACTTTTCCAAAATCATAAGTGTCAATAATCTCTATTTCTTGAAATTCTGATTTATCCATGTATAAAATATCTTTGACTCTAACTGACAGAGCTACATTGTTGTTATGGTATTCTGTAAACCATATATGGCATTTAAAATTGTTGTTGTTTTGATTCACTCTTCATCACCTTCATTTAACCTTATACCTCTCTTTAAATCTAAAATCTCAATGTGTTTTGGTTTTAAAAATTCTTTAATAATTGGTAGTGCTTTTGCTGGCTCAACATGAGCTCCACAAGTAAAAATATCCATAGCAGCATATCCAAGCTCAGGCCATGTGTGAATTGATATGTGGCTCTCTGCCAAAACAGCAACTCCTGTAGCTCCTTGAGGGGAAAATTTGTGAGTTCTTACACAAATTAAAGTAGCTCCACATGCCTCTACACTATCTATCAACATCTTCTCTATGCCCTCAACGTCATCTAATGCCTTTGGGTCACACCCCCATAACTCTAATATTAAGTGTTTTCCCAAGTATTTTAACATGTTTTTCACCTCCAAAGATAGTAAACAAAAATAAATTATGAAAAAATTTCAAAATCTTAAATTATCTTTAAATTATTTACTTCTAAATAATTATTAATCTTAATCATATTTAACTGTTGATGTTGTTTTAAATTTTTGGATTTTATTTTTATTATTGTTTATTTATACCACAATGCAGCTGCAGCAAATGCACATCCAAGTTTTTCTACTGTATGCTCAGCAGCAATTGATTCAATCCTATCCAATTCCCAGCCTCTCATCTCAAATCCTATTTTTGCCATCTCTCTAACGGTTTTTTCAGCCTCTCTTTTTGAGCATTTTCCTTCATACTCCATAATTAAACCACATAAACTCTTATCTTTTGGAATAGCAACACTTATTGCAGCTGCTATTGTTTCTCCTGGAACATCGCTAATGATATAACCATAAGCTGTTGGAACTAAAGCTCCCATTGGTAATTTAGGCAGAGGAACAATCTCAGCTCCTGGAGGCATTATACTACTTATTCTAATTAAATTAACATTTCCAATCCCTGCATCTAACAGAGCTCCATCAAATGCATTTAATGGAGTTTCTCCTTCACTACTACCTGCTACTAAAGAAACTGTGTTTGGCAGTTTAAAATAAGCATGGAGAGGGTTTATTTCAGCATTCATCCAACGCACCTCCAAAAACAAAACTTTTTCTCAATTTATAAACGATTATATATAATTGCCATAAGATTTTTTTAGTGTAAATAATGATTACTCATATATAAACTCTTCGGTGCTAAAATAAATTAAAATTTTTTAAGCTTTTATGTAAAAAAATAGAGTATTATGAACTATTTTTGATTAAATTAGAAAGATACTAACAAAAAAGAAAATTTTAAAATTTTTAAAACCTTTAAGTGTTAAAAATAGATTTTATCCATTATCTTTTAATTATCTTTAAATTAAGAACTCTTTTTCTTTTAATATATCCTCTACTGTCTTCCCCAAATAATCATCTTTAGAAACTACTCCATAAGGATAAACATAAACCTTATCTTCAATATTTATTCTTGGATACTCTGGCTCTATAGTTACATCCTCTAATAAACATCTCTTTAAATAGTTAGCTGTTTTTGTAACATTCATCAATCTTGGTGGTTTATAGGGAGGATTATTTTTTAAAAACTTCCACTTTGTTCCATAATAGACAATATAATCCGGATTAAATAGCAACACAACCTCTCCATGTATCTCTAAAACTAAAGTCCATGAGAAAATCCCTCTTGTAAAACCCAACAACCTTCCTAAATAAGATGTTTTTGGCGTCTCATAATAAACTTTCAAAGTTCTACCAACAATTCTTGATAATGCCTCTTTAATATGCACATTTTTTGGATTTGTTGGTAGAGAAGTTTTTGGAATAACATTTATGGGAACACAATTTAAAGGCTTAACCATATGTAATGCCAAAAGAGGATAGAAATAGATATGTTCTTTTTTGTTTTTCATTACTATACCTTCTATGGGGCCGTTAAAATCAGCTTTTAAAACCTTGCCTCTATAGGTATTAAAAGATTTATTTAGTGTAAATTCTCCAATCATATCCTTTCTTAATGCATATTTTGGCTTCAAACCAAAAACCTCCTATTGGTTTTATTAAGATTTTTAAATTTCATTTATATAGTTTTAAATTATCAACTATTTAAATTTTATTTATAATTTTATTACTAAAAAAGTAAATTAAAATAATTTAGAGCTTAGAAGAATTTATTCAAACAATTCTCTTAAGTTGATTTGATATTTACCTAACTTACCTCCATAGTTTCCAGCTGTAATTTTCTTAACTCCTGGAACTTTTGTAGCTGCTAAAATACCTTGTTTCATTGCCTCTTTAACTGCTTCCTCATCAGTTCCATCGATAACTATTTCATAAACTCCATTAACATCTTCTGGAATCTCTGAATCTTCAACAACTCCTTTTAATGTTGGACACATCTTGTGGTTTGTTGTAGCGACCATAAACTTGTATTTTGGATTGCTTGCTCCAACTTTACTACCAGAAGCAACAACTCCTCCTGGGAATGGTGTTATAACACCTTCAACATTTGAAATGGCATCAACTGCAGCTTCAGCAGCAATTAATGCAGAGGCATTTGTATCTGCCATTATAAAGAAGTTTCCTCCAGCAACTCCTTTCTTAATTCCAAACTTAGCTTCAGTTATAAATTCTCCTCCCATAATTGGTATTCTGTAAACTTTTCTTCCATATAATTCATCTTTTTTCTCGTAACCGTCTCCGAAAAACTTCAACTTAAATCCAACTTTTAATTGCTCATCAGCTTTATCTCCCATTGCGTCAAAAATAGCGGTTGTTGGGCATGTTAAGACACACTGTCCTAATCTCTCTAACATTTGGTGCTCTAATTCTGACTTTTTAGGGTGGCATATTTGTATTATGTATCCTGGTCTTCCGTCAGGTGTTTCTGATGGTGGAACATATTTCTCAATTCCTGCCTCTGCTGGACACATTATAACAGAACAACCAAAACCTGTTGCTTCTGTAGCTGCAATCTTAGCCCACTTCTTTGTAGCAGCTGTTATTAAAACTCTTGACACCCATATTGGGAATGCTTCTGCAAATGTATCTTCAATATATACTCCATTTATCTCCATAGTTTCCCTCCATTAAGATTTTAACAATTATAATTTATCTTAGGTGTTATTAATATCTTATCATTTGGATTTTAATATTCCATAAATCCATAAATAAAAATATATTAACAATAACCTTAAATAATCTAATAAAGGTAATATATTATATTAAAAAGATTTAGAGGGATAAAATTGAACGGTATTAGAAGAATTGTTTTAGACATATTAAAGCCACATGAGCCAAAAATAACAGATATGGCGTTAAGATTAACATCATTATCAAATATCGATGGGGTTAATATTACAGTTTATGAGATAGATAAAGAAACAGAAAATGTTAAAGTAACAATTGAAGGGAATAATTTAGATTTTGATGAAATTCAGGAAATTATTGAAAGTTTGGGAGGGACTATTCACAGTATAGATGAGGTTGTTGCGGGTAAAAAGATTATTGAAGAAGTTAGAACACCACAGGATAGATATTAAAAAATTTAATATTTTATTAAACTATCATTTGTGCTTTTTTACTAATTTTTTAAAGCAAAATTAAATTGTGGGATAACCATGGACTTTTTTGAGAGATATAAAAATTTAAAAGAAAAATATAAAGAAAAAAAGACAAAGCCAAAAGTTGTAGTTGTTGGTAGAAGTAATGTAGGCAAATCAACTTTTGTTAGATTAATGACTGGTAGAAAAGATATTAGAGTAGGAAAAAAACCAGGGGTTACTTTAAAAATTAATGAATATGATATGGGGGAATACATCTTAGTAGATATGCCAGGTTTTGGTTATATGGCAGGGTTGCCAAAAAAAGTTCAGGAAAAGATTAAAGATGAAATTGTTCATTACATAGAAAATCATGCTGACGAAATAGCTGCAGCAGTTCAAATTATAGATGCAAAAGCATTTTTTGAGATAGTTGAGAGATGGAAAGGGAGGGGGGAAATCCCAATTGATTTAGAGATGTTTGACTTTATAACTGATTTGAAAATAAGCCCAATTCTTGTAGCCAATAAAATGGATAAAATAAAGAAAGATGAATGGGATGAAGTTTTAGACGGTATCTGTGAATATTTAAAATGCCAGCCACCATGGCATCAATGGAAGTTTATAGTCCCAGCTATACTAAAAGAAGGTAAAGGGATTGAAGAGATAAAGAAAAAGATTCTTGAGAGAGTTAGATTATTTAAAAAATTAAGAGGCATTGAATAATAAAATTAATTAAAAAAGAGATAATTCGTTGCAATCCTCACTGCTCAGATTGCAACGTTTTTACCTATGAAAATTTACATTATAAAAATAGTCACACTATTTTATTTGAACTGTATCTCTATTTGGACATTGTCAGGGATTCTTATTTTCATAATGTGTCTTAAAGCTCTCTCATCTGCATCAATGTCAATTAATCTTTTGTGGATTTTCATTGTCCATCTGTCAAATGTTGATGAACCCTCTCCATCAGGACTCTTTCTTGTAACAACTCTTAAGACCTTTGTTGGTAATGGTATAGGCCCTGAGATATCAACTCCTGTTTTTTCAGCAATCTCTTTTATTTGTCTGCAAATTTCATCTAAAACTTTGTGGTCAGTACTTGATAACTTGATTCTTGCTCTTTGCATACTCTCCCCTCTTAACCCCTTTAAAATATAAAAAAATATAAAATGAAAAACTCAAAAATTAATTAAAAGGGAAATTTAGAGAATTTACTTGTTCTTAGCTTTGACATCGATTGCCATACCAGCAGCGATTGTCATACCCATATCTCTGATAGCGAATCTTCCTAACTGTGGAATTTCTCTAACGTTTTCAATGACCATTGGTTTTGTTGGTTTGATTTTGACTATAGCAGCATCACCAGTCTTCAAGAACTGTGGGTTCTCTTCAATAACTTGCCCTGTTCTTGGGTCTAATTTCTTCAATAACTCCATGAATGTACATGCAACTTGTGCTGTGTGTGCGTGGAAGACTGGTGTGTAACCAACTGTAATTGCTGTTGGGTGCTGTAAGACAACGATTTGAGCGGTAAACTCTTCAGCAACTGTTGGTGGGTTGTCTGGGTGTCCACAAACGTCTCCTCTCTTAATGTCTTTCTTACTGACTCCTCTAACGTTGAATCCGATGTTGTCTCCAGGTTCTGCTTGTGGGATTTGTTCGTGGTGCATCTCAATTGACTTAACTTCTCCTTGGACTCCTGCTGGTTCAAAGACTACTTTGTCTCCTGGTTTTAAGATACCTGTTTCGACTCTTCCAACAGGAACTGTACCAACCCCTGTAATTGAGTAAACATCTTGGATTGGGATTCTTAATGGTAAGTTTGTTGGTTTTTCTGGTGGTTGGAATTTATCTAAAGCTTCAACTAATGTTGGTCCTTTGTACCATGGCATGTTTTCTGATTTCTTAACAACGTTGTCTCCTTTTAATGAAGCGGTTGGAATGAAGTCAATTTGGTCTGGGTTGTAACCTAAGACTTTTAATAATTGCTCTGATAATAATTTCTTCATTTTTTCGTATTCTTCTTGGCTGTAGTTAACTGTATCCATCTTGTTGATTGCAACAGCAATTTGCTTAATACCTAATGTTCTTGCTAAGAACATGTGCTCTCTTGTTTGTGGCTGAATTCCTGTCTTAGCGTCGTTAACATCAACAACTAAGACAGCAGCATCTGCCTGTGAAGCTCCTGTAATCATGTTTTTAATGAAGTCTCTGTGTCCTGGACAGTCGACAATTGTAACTTCATATTTTGGAGTTTCGAATTTCTTGTGAGCTACGTCAATTGTAACCCCTCTTTCTCTCTCTTCTTTCAAGTTGTCCATAACGTAAGCAAACTCGAATCCTGCTTTACCTCTCTCTTGAGCTTCTCTTTTTAACTTTTCTAATAACTGTGGGTCGATAGCTCCACTGTCGTATAATAATCTACCGACTGTTGTTGATTTACCTGCATCGACGTGTCCAATGAATGCTACGTTTAATACTGGTTTTTGCTTTGCCATATTTCATCACCAATTTTCTTTTATTTTATTTTTTTATTTTGTTTATTATATTGGCAAAATGGTGTTAAGTTTAACTTAACAAAGTTGGAATAAGAATACACAATTTGTGGTTTGTGGTGATATAAGTATTAATTAGGGGGTATATAAATCTTTTGGTCATAAGAAATGAACTTCTAAAAAGATGTTAAATTAAAATCTAAAAAATATTAAAAAATAATTTTAGAATTATTCTAATTTAAGTCCTTTTCTCTCTCTAATCTGCTTAATTAATTGCTCTTGCATTTCTCTTGGAACTTTCTCGTATCCCGCAAACTCTATACTCCAGAGACATCTACCCTGTGTAGCTCCTCTGATAGCTCCTGCGAATCCGAACATCTCTGCAACTGGACACTTAGCTTTAATAATTGCCATATCTCCTTCTTGCTCCATATCTAAGATTTGTCCTCTTCTGTTGCTAATTTCTCTCATTGCAGCTCCCATGAAGTCTTGTGGAGTGTTGATATAGACGAACTGCATTGGCTCTAACAATACTGGATTTGCTTGCATCATTGCATCTCTAATACCAAATCTTGCCGCTGGAATCATTTGTGCTGGCCCTCTGTGGATTGCATCTTCGTGCAATACTGCATCCATTAACTTAACTTTAACTCCCTGACATTTCTCTGCTGCTAATGGACCATTTCTCATAGCTTCTTTGAACCCTTGAATGATTAATTCTTTAACTTCATCTAAGTGGACAATACCTCTTGTCATATTAACTAAGACGTTTCCTTCATAGATACACATTACTCTCTTAGCTTCTTCTTGGTCCATTCCTGCCTTAATTAATTCTTGGACAATCTTATCATCTAATTTTCTCTTTGTATCAACATCTGGGATTTTACCTTCTTTATATGCTTGTAAAACTCCCTCTTCTAATGGTTCAACTATGAAGTAGAGCTTGTTGTGCTTGTTTGGAGATTTACTTTCAATCATTGGTGATTGTCCTGTTACTGTCTCTCTGTAGACAACAATTGGCTGTCCAACTTCTACTGGAATTCCAGCATCTCTCTCAATCTTAAGTTTTGTAATAATCTCAATGTGCAACTCTCCCATACCGCTTAATAAGTGCTCTCCTGTTTCTTCATTAATCTCAACTCTAACTGTTGGGTCTTCTCTTGCAACTTGTCTTAAAATTTCAATTAACTTTGGTAAATCTTTTGTATTTTTAGCTTCAATAGCTACTGTAATAACTGGCTCACTGATGTGGGTTATAGCTTCGAATGGCTCAATTATATTGTCTGGGGAACAGATTGTTTCTCCTGCTGAAGCTTCTTTCAAACCAACTAACGCACAGATGTTTCCTGCTGAAATACTCTCTACTGGAATTCTCTCTGGACCCATGAAGACAGACACTTGCTGAATCTTTGCCTTTTGCTGGTTATTTACCATATAAACTTCGTCTCCCTGCTTAATTCTACCACTGAACAATCTACAGACAGAAACAGCTCCAGCGTGTTTATCTACAATAATCTTTGTAATAACTCCTGCTAATGGTCCGTTAGGGTCGCAGTTAAGCATAGCTTTTCCAGCTTCTGATTCCAAATCCCCTTTCCATAAGTGTGGAATTCTGTATTTCTGAGCTTCTGGTGGGCTTGGTAAGTGCTTAATGACCATATCTAAAACAACTTCGTGTAATGGGGCTTTTTCAGCTAATTCATCTTGCTTATCTTCTTCACAATACTTAATTATATCTTTGAATGTAATTCCACTCTTCTTCATGAATGGAACTGAAATTGCCCAGTTGTTGTAAGCTGAACCAAACGCAACACTTCCATCTTCAACTCTAACTAACCACTTATCTTTAAATTCTTCTGGAGCCATCTTTCTAATTAAGTTGTTAATATCGTTAATAATCTTGATAAATCTGCTTTGCAACTCTTCAGGTGTTAATTTTAACTCGTTAATTAATCTATCTACTTTGTTAATGAAGAGAACTGGCTTAACTCTCTCTCTTAATGCTTGTCTTAAGACAGTTTCTGTTTGTGGCATAACCCCTTCAACTGCACAGACAACGACAATTGCCCCATCAATAGCTCTCATAGCTCTTGTAACGTCTCCTCCAAAATCAACGTGTCCAGGGGTGTCAATTAAGTTAATTAAATACTCTTTTCCTTCATAGGTGTGGACCATTGAAACGTTTGCAGCGAAGATTGTAATTCCTCTTTGAGCCTCTTCTTCGTCAAAGTCAAGAGCTAATTGTTCTCCAGCCAATTCTTTTGAAATCATTCCTGCTCCAGCTAATAAGTTATCTGATAATGTTGTCTTTCCGTGGTCAATGTGTGCACAGATTCCAATATTTCTTATTCTATCATACTTTTCCATTAACTCCTTAATTTTAGCAATCATCTTTGCTCTTTTTCCCATATCCTTCACCTTTAATTTTATTTTGTTATACATTGTTTAATAATTGTTTAAAAATTTAAAAGTTTATTAGGTTGTTGAGATGATAAAGTTTGGATATAATATTGAAAAGGTAGTATAAATTTATCTTGCTGACTGAGCAACTCTCTCTGTTTCTTCTTTCTTTCTAACTGCATAGCTTTTCTGAATGTCTCCTCTTGCAGCTGCAATTATTTCTTCTGCCAATGCTTCTTCAATTGGCTTCTTACTTTTATGAGCAGCCATGTAAGCTCCAATAGCAATATTTCTTAAAGCAACATCTATTCTTCTTAAAGATGAACAATCAACTGATTGTAAATAGACAATTCCTCCATAGGAAATTCTTGTTGTATCTTCTCTTGGACCAGCGTTTTCAATTGCATCTACTAAAACTTGAATTGGGTTTTGCTTAGTTCTTTTTTCAATAATTTCAAAAGCATTTTCAACTATTTTTAATGCTTTTAATTTTTTACCTGTGTTTTCTTCTCTTCTCATAACTTTATTTACTAATCTTTCAACAATGTTCATTTTTGCTTTTTCAAACTGTCTCTTTGTGTATCTTCCTGCTGTATGTGGAACATAGATTGGTGTTAAGTTTATGTAGTTTCTTAAACCAGGGTCTTTGACAACAACATCCTTTGTACTCCATTTTCCAAATATCTTAATTTCATCGAGCTCCAAATTACCACCTCATCCCTAACTATTTCTATAAAATTTTTAATAAATTTAAATATGGGCAATTTATCTTTTGATTTTCTCTTGTCTTCCTCTAACTAATTCTCTCAATGAGTTTCTACCAACCATTATAACTTTATACTTAACTCCTGGAATGTCCCCCTTAGCTCTTGGCCCTTTAGGCCCTCCAATACCTTCAATAATAACTTCGTCGTGCTCATCAATGAAGTTGATAGCATGGTTTCCTGGACAGAAAGCAGTGACAACTCTACCGTTTTTAATTAACTGAACTCTGACACACTTTCTAATAGCTGAGTTTGGCTGCTTTGCCTCTAAACCAACTTTTTCAATAACTATTCCTCTTGCCATTGGTGCTCCTTCTAATGGGTCATACTTCTCTTTTAATTTTAAAACTCTTCTAACGTAGTTGTAATCGTGCCATCTACACCATTTTCTTTTTAATCTTAATTTTCTACCAGCAAATTCTCCTCTTGGTGATTTACTTCCACTCATAATCTTCACCTTACTATATTCTTGATTGTTAATTGTTATGATTGATAATTATTTTAAATATTTCATGAATAATTTCAAACGACATATACATATAAATATTTTTACTCGTTAGCAGTTTCTTTTACATCTTGTTGAGCTTCTGTTTCTTGATTGGTTTCAGTTTGTTCTTGCTGCTGCTCTTTAGCTACAGGTTTTCTTGCTCCTTTTCTTTTAAATTTCTGATTTTCAACAATAACTTTTATTTTTGTAATTTTTGTGTGTCTTTTTAAAATCTTTAAAGCTCTTTCTAAGTTTTTACCCTTTTCTCCAAAAACCGCTCTTCTGACTTTTGGATTTATTTTGATAAAAGCAACAACATCCTTTCCAACTCTCTTAACCCATACATCCTCTAACTGTATTGGTGCAAATATATTTCTTATAAACTTTCTCCAATCGTCTGAGTATTCAATGATGTCAACTTTCTTTCCAAATTTCTCTTCTGCTGTTTTAACGTTCTCTCCTCCTTTCCCAATTGCCGCTCCAACATCACCCTCCTTTACAATAAAAGCAACTCTTTCATCATTTAATACACAGTCGATTATGGGAACATTAGCAATTTTTTCAAAAAATCCAATTTTCATAATTTCTTCTGTTGTTAATCTTACCTTAGCCATTATTCACCACCTTCTTTCTTCTCTACCAACTCCATAATGTTTGAAAGCCCTTCATCTAAAACCAAAAGAGCAGCAACTGGGAAAGGTTTCCCACAAACCGCTCCCAGTTCTAATGATGTTATTTTGTGTTGATAAACTGGGATGTTTGATAACTTGGCGTAGTATTTGACATCCTCTTCCAAATCTTTTGGAATGTTTCCTGCTATCACTACTAACTTACCTTCTCCGTGTTTAATGAATTTTATTGTTCTTTTTGAACCTAAAATTACTTTACCTGTATCTACTGCGGTTCTAATTGCTTTATTTACATCCATATTCTCCCTCCTTCTCATTTTTTACTCCGGAGGGATTTCTTAGGACTTTCGCAGGCAGACATATTTTAACTTTGGAACTTAGACGTCTAAGGGATGTCAATATTCAATATAAAACATTTACTCCTGCGAAAGTCCTAACTCCCTACCGGTAAGAATATTGGTTTTCGATAATAGTTTCTCTATATTTATATACTTTTTGGATGAAATAAAAACATCAAAAAATTAAATCAATTTTTTGTTTAAATTTTTTTGAAGGTCAGAGAAGGGCGCGTTCATCATCACTATTCAGCACATCGATGTATCATCATCCCCCGATATAAAATAGTAGTTATTTATGAATTTATGATGTTAATGTTAAAAGTGAATTTTAATATAAAAACTTTACTCTTCCTCATCTCTACCCTCTTCATACTCCCTATCTATTGTTAGTTCAACACATCCAGTTCCAAGATATATTGGTTTTCCAACAATAACGTTTTCTATAACTCCTTTCAGCTTATCAACATCTCCTCTCTCTGCAGCTGCATATAGATGCTTAACTGTCTCCTCGAATGCTGCTCTCGCTAAAACAGAACCTTTCTCTCCAGCAACCCCATGCCTACCTATTGGCTTAACTTCCCCATCAGCAGTCATCATATCTGCCACTAACATTAAATGCCTTATATCAACTTCCAACCCCTGTTGCTCTAAAGTATTTCTCATTTCGTTAATTATAGCGTTTCTTGCCGCTTCAATACCCAAAACCTCTTGTATTTCAATAATGTTATTTGTTGTTGTTCTTGTTGTATCAACTCCCTCAATTTTAAACACTTCCCTTAAATTTGAACCTTGAGTATATAAAACGTATTCATCCCCTTCTTTTTTAACCAAAACTCTCTCAATTCCTGGAATTCCCTTTAACTGAATATTTTTGATTTTTGGGATTCTCTTTCTAAGAGCTTTTATTGATGGTGTCTTTATTTTTAAATATAATACACTTCCTTCAACGTCAATTTTTACCTTTAATTTTTTCTTAATTGCCTCAACAACATCATCTATTGTCAATCCTCTATCAGCTAATCTATTTTCATCTAACTCAACTTTTATAGATTGAGTCCATAAATCAATACTAATACTCTCAGCTATACTTCCTAAGGTTAAACTTTCAATCTCTTTTGCTATCTCTTCAGCTTTTTCTCTATTATCTTTATATCCTTCTTTTAAATAGATGGTCATAATAGGTGTTGATGGCTCTTTTCTTGCATCTACAATCTCAATCATCCTTGGCAAACCTAAGGTAACGTTAATCTCCGCAACCCCTGCGTAGTGGAAGGTTCTCATAGTCATCTGTGTACCTGGCTCACCAATAGATTGAGCAGCAACAATTCCAACAGCTTCATAAGGCTCAACTAAAGCCTTTCTATAAGCATTAACTACTTCTTCAATAATCTCATTTATCATCTCTTCTGTTAAATCCTTCTCTTTAGATAATTTTTCAATTAACTCATCCTTTAATGATTGTGGTAAATCCAAACCTTCAACTTTTTGTTTTAATGCTTCCATATCCATATATTCTCACCTTAAAAAATTAAAAATGTTAAAAATTTGTTTAAAAAATTTTTAGAGCTTTATTTGTTATATTTCATCTTAACCTTATCGATTATTCTATCGATATTTACTGATTTTCCTCTATCAGCAAGCATTGGGTCAATTCCATCCTCTCCATACCTAAACTGAATCATAATTCCTCTTGAATCTCTAACTGTTCCATCAAATTCTGTTTTTAAATCTTGTAGAGCGTTAATTAATCTTCTCTGCATGTAACCAGACTGAGCTGTTCTAACCGCCTGGTCAACTAAACCTTCTCTACCTCCCATAGCGTGGAAGAAGAATTCTGTTGGACTTAACCCTTTCTTATAACTACTTCTAACAAACCCGTGAGATTTTGCATCCAAGCTTCCCTTTTCGAAGTGAGGCAATACTCTACCTCTATAACCTCTAAAGATTCTTTTACCTCTAACTGACTGCTGCCCTAAACATGCTGCCATCTGTGTTAAGTTTAATATATTACCTCTTGCTCCAGTAACTGCCATGATAACCGCATGGTTATCTAAACCTAAGTATCTCTCAGCAATAGCCCCTGCCTTATCTCTCGCCTCTCTTAAAACATTGCTTATATATGCCTCTCTTGATTCTTCTAAGTTTAAACCTGGAAGCAATTCAAGTTCTCCTCTTTCATATTTCTCAATAATTTCTTTAACTTTCTCTTCTGCCTCATCTAAAACTTTTTCAATCTCTTTTAATGCTTCTTCTGGTAAATCCTCATCGTCAATACCTGTTGTAAATCCTCTTAGCATCACTGCCCTTATTGCCATCTTAGTAGCTGAATCCAAGAATTTCCTTCCAGCTTCTGGACCAAACTCTTTAACTATTGTGTGTAAAATTAAACCTGCCTCTGCCCCATAACCGTTTTTATCAATAACTCCTTTAATTAATTCTCCATCTTTTATTACAACATAAGCATCGTATTCACATTCCTCTTTTTTACAAACATCACACTTTCTACAAATCTTTGCCTTATATCTCAAATTCAATCCTTTTGGTAATGCTTTACTGAATATCTTCTTACCTGAGTATAATGGGACTCCATTCTCTATCTTATCTGGCTCCCATAATTCATCCTTAATGCCACCACTTCTTAAAATTAGGGTAGCTTCATCCTTTGTGAAGTAGTTTGAAGTTAAGAGATAAGCTCCTGAGATAAAGTCATGTATAGCCCCAATAATCGGCCCTCCAAATCTTGGGGAAAGGATGTGTTTCTCTACAAGCATTAAAGCCTCTGCTTCTGCTCTCGCTTCTTCTGACTGAGGAACGTGTAAGTTCATCTCGTCTCCATCGAAGTCAGCGTTATATGGTGGACAAACACATAAATTGTGTCTAAATGTTCTGTATGGTAAAACCCTTACTCTATGAGCCATAATAGACATTCTGTGTAATGATGGCTGTCTGTTGTATAAAACGATATCTCCATCCATTAAATGTCTCTCAACAATATCTCCTTCTCTTATATTCTCTGCCCAGAAATCTTTATTGCTTTCAGTTATCTTAACCTTAAATTCTTGCTCTGTTCCATCCCTACCAACCATCTTTCTTATAACGTAATTAACCCCCGGGTGTTTCTCTGAACCATTCTTTAATAATTTTCTTATTCTTTCAATGTTGTATTTTGTTACCTTTTCTGGAACTGTTAGCTCTTTAGCTACAACTTCAGGGACTCCAACTTCATTAATACTTAAGCATGGGTCTGGGGAAATTACAGTTCTTGATGAGAAGTTAACCCTCTTACCAGCTAAGTTGTATCTAAATCTTCCCTCTTTACCTTTCAATCTCTGAGCTAATGTTTTTAATGGTCTTCCACTTCTATGCTTAGCTGGTGGAATTCCTGGAGCTTCGTTATCGAAGTAGGTATTTACGTGATATTGTAAGAGATTCCACAAATCTTCAATAATTAAGTTTGGTGCCCCTCCTTCTATATTCTCTTCTAATCTATTGTTAATTCTAATGATATCAACTAATTTGTGAGTTAAGTCATCTTCACTTCTTTCTCCAGTTTCTAAGGTAATTGATGGTCTTACAGTTACTGGTGGAACTGGTAAAACTGTGAGAACCATCCATTCTGGTCTTGCAACTTCTGGGTTTAAGCCAAGTAAAATACAATCTTCATCTGGAATTTTCTCTAAAATTTCTCTAACATCTGATGGGGTTAGTGTTTTTTCTTCATTACCATCAATTCTATAGTAGGTTGTTGGCTTCTCATACTTTATATCATACTTAATCTCTCCACAATGTGGGCAGATGGTTACTTTTGAAGCTTCTTTATAAACTTCTTCACAAACTTCCCACTTATTTCCACCATCTCTCTCCAATTTTTCCATCTTTTCTAAAATTTCTTTTCTTTTAGTCTCACTTATTGCTACTTTTCCACAGTGTGGACAAACAGCTTTTAATATCTTATATATTGTTTTAGCAAATCCAATATGTATAACTGGCTTAGCTAACTCTATATGCCCAAAATGTCCTGGACACTCTCCAATCCTTCCTCCACATGTTTTACAAACTAAACCAGGGTCTATAACCCCTAATCTTGTGTCCATTAAACCTCCATCTATTGGATAACCATCTTCATCGTAAGTGTCTGGTGTAACTATCTTAGCCACTGACATCTGCCTTATGTAATCTGGAGATAACAAACCAAACATTATTTCTCCAATCTCCTTAGGAATTTCGTATCTCTCCATCAACATCACCAAAGGTTAAGGATTTGCTTTTTATTTAGCCATTTGTTAATTTTTGGTTTTTAGTTAATTTTACGTTGAGTATGGAGTATGTTTGATTAATTTAAATTAATTTAATTTAAATTAAAAAGTTGTATAAAATGGCAAAGCTTTATTGTTTCTGCTCAACTTTTTCTTTTTCTAACTTTTCAACAAACTCCTCAAAATCTTCTAATTCAACTTTATCTTTAACTTTAAGTTTTGGTAAGATACACATACTCTTCAACTCATCTAACAACAACTTAAATGCATAAGGTATTCTAACAAATGGAATCTTCTTGGAATTATAGAGATTTTCAATTTCACCACATATTGGACAGTATTTTATGTTTCTCTTGTAATCTAATATAGCAAAGTCCCCACATTTTGAACATATACAGATATCGTAAGGGTCTGATTCATCCATAAGCCTTTCTTTTAATAGCATAGCTGCTCCATGACCAATTAAAACGTCCCTCTCCATCTCTCCAAATC
Organism: Methanocaldococcus bathoardescens; assembly: GCF_000739065.1. Taxonomy (GTDB): domain Archaea; phylum AGJL01; class Methanococci; order Methanococcales; family Methanocaldococcaceae; genus Methanocaldococcus; species Methanocaldococcus bathoardescens. Next base: position 896,756 of record NZ_CP009149.1, read on the forward strand.
TTAGACCTCCTTCCCTTGCTCTTCCTTCTGTTGGTTGTCTTGTCAATACTTGGACAGGTCCTCTACTTCTTGCGTGTATCTTTCCAGCTACTAAGTGGTGTAATTTCTGGTAGTATGCTATCCCAATATAAATCTCTACTTCAAACTTTTTCCCTGTCTTACCATCATACATAACTTCTTTACCATGGTGCTTAAATCCTAAAGCCTCTAAAGCTTTTCTTAAATCCCATTCCTTCTCTCCACTGAATATAGTTCCATCTATCCTTCTTCCTTCTAAAGCTCCAACCTTACCTCCAAGCATTTCCAACAATTGCCCAACGGTCATTCTTGATGGAATTGCGTGTGGATTAATTATGATATCAGGAACTATTCCACTCTCAGTGAAAGGCAAATCTTCCTGTGGAACTGTAAGCCCTATAACCCCTTTCTGCCCGTGTCTTGAAGCAAACTTATCTCCAAGCTCTGGAATTCTTAAATCTCTAACTTTAATCTTAACCAACCTATTTCCTTCTTTTGTTTCAGTTAGTATAACTTTATCAATATAACCTTCCTCTCCATGTCTTACAACGACTGATGAATCCCTTCTCTGTGGTTTAACTTGAATTGTTATCTCATGCTCCTCTAAGAACCTTGGAGGAGAGGTTTTACCAACAATTACATCTCCACCTTTTACATGAGCTTCTACAGCGGCAATTCCATCCTCTTCTAAGTATTTATAAGCTTCTTCTGACCTATAACCTCTAACTCCCTTATCAGGAATCTCAAATCTATCCATCTGTCCTCCAGGATACCTTCTCTCACATGCATCGTAAGTTCTAAAGAATGTGCTTCTTCCTAAACCTCTATCAATAGCTGATTTATTAAAGACGATAGCATCCTCCATGTTGTATCCTTCATAGCTCATAATGGCTACAACAAAGTTCTGTCCTGCTGGTCTTTTATCGAAACCTAAAATCTCTTGGTGTTTTGTCCTAACAATTGGCACTTGTGGATAATGTAAGTAATGCCCTCTTGTGTCCAATCTCCATTTTATGTTACTCATTGGAATTCCTAATGACTGCTTCCCCATTGCCGCAGCCATTGTAATTCTTGGAGCAGAGTTGTGCTCTGGGTAAGGAGCAACCCCTGCCCCAATACCTAATATTGTGAGTGGGTCTATCTCTAAGTGGGTGTGTTTTTCTGTCAGCTCTTCTTCAGATAAAGCTATATAAGCATTCTCCTCTTCTTCAGCATCTAAATACTCAATAACCCCTTCTTTAACTAAATCTGAGAATGTAATTTCCCCATTTCTTAATTTTTCAATATGTTCTTTAGTTAATTTTGGTTTTCCATTCTCTACAACTATTAATGGTCTAACAATTCTCCCAGCATCCGTGTTTATGTGAATATCATTACTCTCTTCGTAATATGCAACAGTTGTGTATTGAGGAAGTTCTCCTTTTCTCCTCGCTTCTTTAATAAAATTAACAAGTTCTTCTGGTTTGTCTGTAGTTCCAACTAACTTTCCATTAACATAAATATTTACTTCCCTTGATACCAAGTTTTTCACCTAAAAAGATTTTTTATTTAAAATCATTGAAAAGATTAAAAATTAAATTGAAAAATCTAATAAAAGCGTATAATTAAACAAAATTTATTTATGATTTATTTATGATTGATACTCATTAATTCCAAAGGATTTTAATAGCTCAATAACTTTGCTATCATCCTCTTCTCTTGTAACTTTACACATTATAGCAAAGTTTTTAACAAGACCACAGTTTGGACCTTCTGGAGTTTCTGATGGACATATCTTACCCCAATGTGTTCCGTGCAGTTCTCTTGCTTCAAAGTGTGGCTGTGACCTTGATAATGGAGAAACTATTCTTCTTAATTGAGAGTTTGTTGCTAAGTAACTTGTTCTATCTAAGAGCTGGCTAACCCCTGTTTTTCCTCCAACCCATGTTCCTGTTGCCATAGCATGCTTAATTCTTTCAGTTAATATATCACTTCTTACAGCTGCTTGAATTGATGGTGTTTTGTTTCTTAATGTCTGTCTCTCTAATTGATATTTTATATCCTTAACAAGTTGGCTGAAAGCATATCTAAACAAATCTTCCATTAAGTCCCCAGCTAACTTAGCTCTTTTATATGCGTAATGGTCTTTATCATCCTCTCCTCTATACCCAAAGTAAAGTTCTAAAGCGTTTCTTGCCATTATTCCTAAGAACCTAATTTTCTTTGGGAAATCTTCTTTTGTAACTCCTAAATGGGGCAGTAAATAGTTGCATAAAACTGTTTCAGCTCTCTTTAATCTATAATCCTTTGCCTGCCCTGGAGCTACTCTCTTTCCAATAAATTCTAAAGCTTCTTCAGGGGTGTTTATATTGTGCTCTTCCCTAATCTCTTGAATGTTTAAAACAATTTCCATAAAGAATCTTTCATCATTAATTGCCTCAATAATGTCTTTATCTGTCTCAGCCCCAAGTGCTTTCATTAATATAACTAATGGAATCTGCCCAGGCATTCCAGGGAATGTAGCATATAACAAACCATCTGGATGTCTCTCAACTGTACATAGAGCTCTAAATCCATGTCTTGTTGAAAACACTTTAGCAACATCTACAAGTTTCCCGCTTTTTTCTGCTTTTTCACACAAAATTCTGTTTGGAATTAAATCTTCTTGAGTAATTAAAACTTTTTCAGTTCCATTAATTATAAAATAGCCAAATGGGTCTTCAGGATCTTCCCCCAACTCTATAAGCTCTTCCCTTGATTTCCCATATAAGTGGCAGATTTTTGAACCAAGCATTACTGGGAGTTCTCCAATATAAACCTCAACTGTATCTCCTTCTCTTGCATTCTCTCCTTCACCAATAATAGGAGTCATTTCTAAGTATAATGGGACTGAATATGTTAAATCTCTAATTCTTGCCTCCATTGGAGTTATTGGTCTTATTGAACCATCAGCTTCTTTAATAACTGGTTTTCCTACTTTAATTTTCCCTAATTTAACTTTATACCCACCAGAAATCTCTGTCTCAATGTAACCAACTTCATCAATAATTTTTTGTAATCTATTTTCTACAAAATCGTTATATGACTCTATCTGGTGGTCTATTAAACCATGTTCTTTAAAATAAGCATCTACTAATTCTCTCATAATTGCCACCTATTTTTTAAATAATCCTTTTAATGACTAATCTATAAGCTACAGTAACCCCAGCTGTTGGACTTTTTCTAATTATTCTAATAACATCTCCCTCTTTAGCTCCAATCTCCTGAATAACAGGGTCATCTTCATAAATTTTTGGCAATTGCTGAATCTTTATATTGTATCTCTTTAAAATCTCCTCAACTTCTTCTTTTGGAACTATTTCATGCTTTGGAACCAGTATGTGGTCTGTGACCTTCAAGGTTACTCCTCCCTTACAGTTTTCTTTAAATACTATAAAAAATAAATATTAAAAAAAGAACAGCTGAGTGAAAGAGATAACTGTGATGCATCCTTAAAAATATTTCTTTCTCATATTTATTTTTTACTTTTATTGCTCTATAGAAATATTTTTTTATTTGAATTTTTTGTTAATTTTTTACAGCTACTTTAGCCTTCTTTTTAGTCCCCTCCTTTAGATTTCTAATAAACTCTTCCAATTCTTTTAGGAATTTCTCTTCATCTTTTATTTGTCCATTCTCATCCAAATGTTTCTCAACAATCTTAACAATCGCACTTCCTACAATAGCTCCATCTGCTATCTCAGTTATTTCCTCAACATGCTCTCTCTTTGAGATTCCAAACCCTACACAGGCAGGGATTTTTGAAAACTTTTTAACTCTCTTAATTAACTCTTTTGTCTCTTCAGCTACTTTTTCTCTCGCCCCAGTAATTCCAGTTACTGATACAACATAAACAAATCCGCTACATTTTTCCAAAATTTTTTTAAGTCTATCATCAGGTGTTGTTGGGGCTACCAAAAATATTAAATCAACCCCATACTTTTTACAGTAATTGTATAGGCTATCTGCCTCCTCAATTGGTAAATCAGGGACTATAATCCCAGCAATCCCCGACTCTTTACATTTTTTAACAAACTCTTCTTCACCCATTTTAAATATAATATTATAATAAGTTAAAAACACCTTTGGAGTGTTTGGAAATTTCTCATTTAATTTTTTAGCCAATTCAAATGCTTTTAAAGGATTCATTCCGCTACTTAAAGCTCTAACATCTGCTTTTTGTATTGTAATCCCATCTGCAACCGGGTCAGAAAATGGAATGCCTATTTCAACAATATCAGCATGCTTACAAATAACTTCCAAAGCCTTTTCTGAAATTTCCAAGTTTGGATCTCCTCCCACATAAAATGCAACAAATGCCTTTTCTCCTTTGTTTTTTAACTCTTCAAATTTTTCTGCTAATTTCATAATCATCCACTCCAACCTTTTAGTAAAAGCTTGACCAAAACGGATACATTAAAAAGGGACTTTCAGTCCCTTTAATGTCTCTTAGGATTATCTCAAGTAACCGTATATGTCTTTAAATCTCCCTTCCTAATGCCTTAGCAACTGTCTGAACATCTTTATCTCCTCTACCAGACAAGTTTATAACCATTATATCATCTTTATCTAACTCATTTGCCAATTTAACAGCATAAGCTAAAGCATGAGAGCTTTCTAATGCTGGTAAAATTCCCTCTAACCTACAGAGTAATTGAAATGCCTCTAAAGCTTCATCATCAGTTACACAAACCGCTTTAATCCTTCCTTCATCCTTTAAAAATGAAAGCTCAGGGCCGACTCCAGGATAGTCTAAACCTGCTGAAATGCTATAGCTTTCTTCTATCTGTCCAAACTCATCCTCTTTAACATAAATCTTAGCCCCATGTAAAACTCCAACTTCTCCAGCACATAATGAAGCTCCATGCATTCCTGTTTCTATTCCTTTTCCTCCAGCTTCAACAGCATAAAGCTCTACATCATCATCTAAAAACTCATAAAACGCCCCTATAGCATTACTTCCCCCTCCAACACATGCAACAATAACATCTGGCAATCTTCCCTCTTTTTCTAATATTTGCTCTCTAATCTCTTTTCCTATAACTCTCTGAAACTCTCTAACCATCATTGGGTATGGATGAGGTCCTAAAGCAGAGCCAAGCAAATAGTAGGTGGTTCTAACATTGGTTGTCCAATCTCTTAAAGCTTCATTTACTGCATCTTTTAACGTCTGTGAGCCACCAAAAACAGGAACAACTTTAGCTCCCATCAACTCCATTCTAAAAACATTTAATTTTTGCCTTTCAACATCCTTAGCTCCCATGTAAATGACACATTCTAATCCAAGCTTAGCACATGCTGCTGCAGTAGCAACTCCATGCTGTCCAGCTCCTGTTTCTGCTATAACCCTCTTTTTTCCCATCTTTTTAGCTAATAAAGCTTGTCCTAAAGCGTTGTTTATTTTATGAGCTCCTAAATGAGCTAAATCCTCTCTCTTTAAATAAACTTTGCATCCTAATTCTTCACTCAGTCTTTCAGCATAGTATAATGGTGTTGGCCTCCCAACGTAATCCCTTAATAAAGCATAATATTCTTCTCTAAAGTTTCCCTCATTATTTATCCAAAATCTTTTGAATGCCTCTTCTAATTCAGTTATAGCTGGAACTAATGTTTCTGGAACAAATTTACCTCCGTATATTCCAAATTTTCCATTTTCATCTGGATATTTATCCTTATATTTCTTCAAGACAGACACCTCAGGAAATGTATAGTGTTTTTCAAAACTTAATGCAATTTATAAGGTATGGATATATAGTTTTTTGCAAAATTTATTAAAATTAATATGGAAGATTTGAACGCCTTCTAAAAAGTAGGCGTTCATAAGTGCCTTATTCATTCCAGGATGTTTTGCAAAAAACTATAAAAGCCTTTGGCTTTTATAAATGCCATTTTCCACATAAACATTTTGAAAAACACTATAATTAGATTTTAAGCTCTGAAATAATTATAAGAAATATTCATACTTATACATTATTGAAGTTAGTGTAGTGTAAGAAGTCCAGCTAAAATATAGCCTAACAGGATATATAAGAAAGATTTTTCTCTTTTATGTTCATAAATGTGAGGGACAAGCATAAGAAATGTTCCTAAAAAAATTCCTCCTGAAAATGCTAACAATATTTTTAAAGATATAGTTTTTAAAGTCATTAGTCCAATAACAGCCCCAATAACTGTTCCCAATGACACAATAGCCCCTATAAAGAAAGGATTTCTATAAACTCCTTTTAGTGGAGACATTAAAACAAATCCTGCTGGTAGTTTATGCATTAATATAGCAAGATATAGTGGAAGGCCAATATTGCTAATATAAGAGACAGCTATAATCAATCCATCTATAAACGTATGAATAAAAAAAGATATTGGATATATAAATTTAATTTTAAGCTCTTCTTCTAAATTATCACAATCTACGCAGTATTTTTTTGATAATGGACAGTATGCAAGATATCTTTCAATAAGATAAACAGTTATCATCCCCAAAACTATAAATATTGCAAATCCCTCAAAGAAAGATTTTGGAAGTAATATTAAAGTTGCAACTCCAAATATAAATCCAAAAGAAATTGCCTCAAATTCATATTTATATTTTAGAGATACAGAGTAATATGCTAAAATTTCACCAACGCACATAACAATAAAACTTAAAATTGCAATAAATATTGGAATCTCATCCATAAAAGACACCAAGTTAGATATTTCTTACCTTTACTATTATATTTATTGTTTATTGTATTTATTTAACTTAGCTAATGCTTACGATATTAAAATTTCTAATATATTATATTAATTAAGTTAATAGTTATTATTTTTTAATAAGAAATTTCAAAATATATTTATATCTAATTAATACTCTAAATGATTAGTAAGATATTTATCAGACAAATTGTGATAATACTAATATCCATATTAAGTATTAAAAAAGGTGATACTTTGGTAGTAAAAATAGGAATAATAAAGTGTGGTAATATTGGGGTTTCCCCAGTTATTGACTTGGCATTAGATGAGAGAGCAGATAGAAAAGATATAGCAGTTAGAATTTTAGGTAGTGGGGCTAAAATGGACCCAGAATCTGTTGAAGACGTTACAAAAAAGATGGTTGAAGATATTAAACCTGATTTTATTATTTACGTAGGTCCAAACCCAGCCGCTCCGGGGCCAAAAAAGGCAAGAGAAATTTTAAGCCAAAGTGGAATTCCTACAATAATTATCGGTGACGCTCCAGGTTTGAGAGTTAAGGATGAGATGGAACAGCAAGGATTAGGTTATATAATTGTAAAATGTGACCCAATGATTGGTGCAAGAAGAGAGTTTTTAGACCCTGTTGAAATGGCATTATTTAATGCAGATGTCATAAGAGTCGTAGCAGGAACTGGAGCTTTAAGAATTGTTCAAGAAGCTATTGATAAGGTTATTGACGCAATTAAAGAAGGTAAAGAGCCAGAGCTTCCAAGAATTGTAATTAATGAAGAAAAAGCTGTTGAAGCTATGGAATTCACCAATCCTTATGCAAAGGTAAAGGCAATGGCTGCCTTTGTTATTGCTGAAAAGGTTGGGGATGTTGATGTTAAGGGCTGTTTCATGACAAAAGAGGCAGAGAAATATATTCCAATTGTTGCATCAGCTCATGAAATGCTTAGATATGCCGCTAAGTTAGTAGATGAAGCAAGAGAGTTAGAGAAAGCAATGGATGCAGTTAGTAGAAAACCACACAGCACAGAAGGTAAAAGATTAAGTAAAAAAGCATTAATGGAAAAACCACAATAAGTTATTCTTTTCTAATCTTTTCTTTTTATTATTTTACATATCTCTTTTAGCAACTGCAATTTATTTCCTTTATAATCAACTTCCACACATCCACACATCTCCCAATGTTGTCTTGGATATCTCTTTTCTCTATAAATCTTTGGTTCTAATCCAAGCTTTTTTAATGCCTTTTCAATATCTTTTAAACTTGGATTTTCTATAGCTAAATCTTCTGGAACTCTTCTCCCTTCTCTCCTACTTTTCTTTTTATCAATATAAGCTGGCCAAATAATCATAAAAACACCCCAGAAATTCTTGCTAAATCCATCCTGACCTTCTGAATATATAGACAAATGTTATTATAGTGATAATCATCAAAGCCATTACAAGCCAGAAACCTTGAGGGTTACTTGCTAAAGGTAAATAAGAGAAATTCATCCCATATATTCCCGTAATCCACATGGGAACAGCGAAAATTGTTGTAACCATAGTTAAAATTTTCATAATTTGGTTCATTTTTATATTTTCTAATGAGAGAGTTATATCCATCATTGATGTCAAAACCTCTCTATAAGTTGCTGACATATCAATCAACTGTAAAGTGTCATAGTATAGGTCTTCAAAGTTTTCTCTATCTTCTCTTGTAGTTATTGGAAGATACTTCCTCTTTAACAAAACTAAAACATCTCTATTAGCTATCAAAGATTTGTGAAAATAAACTAAGGTCTTTCTTAAACTTAATATCCCTTCCATAACTTCCCTATCATATCCAACTAATAATTTATCCTCTAACTCTTCCAACTCATCCTCTAATCCTATTAAAATCCTCGAATAACTTCTTGTAATCTCATTTAATATATGATATAACAAAAAGCCTATTCCTCTCTCAAACACAACCCTTGGCTTTTTTGTTAATATCAATTTATGTAATCTTCCAATTGCTTTTATTTTATCTGAGTGAATCGTTAATAATATATTATTTTTAATATAGATTCCAAGAGATGTTGTTGTAATATCTTCTTCAAATAATGGGGCTTTGAAAATAATTAAGTAAAAGTCCTCATCTTCCTCTACTCTTGGAATTTCCTGCTCATCTAAACCAATTTGTAAATCAGAGACAGAAATATCAATTTTTTTAGAGAGTTTATACAACTCTTCATCTTTTGGGTCATAACAATCAATCCAAATAAGTTTATAATCTTCAAAGTTAATCTCATCAAATTTTGGCTCAACAATGCTACCATCCTTAGATATAGCAATTACTGTAATCATATTAGCCCTTTGTAATGTTTAATTATGGTCATTGTTCAAAATTATCTGCAATTTCTAAGGTATTGGTATAAAAGCCTTTGGTTATTATAAGTACCTTTTTCCACAAAACTTTTTGAAAATGACTATAAATTTAATCCTCGTCTGAACTTTTAGTGAATAGAATGACAGAGAGGATAATTGTAATAGATATGTAGATTATAACATACATAACAAACGTTATAAACCCAATTTCTCCCAACAAATAGTTTCCACCAGTAATGATTAGCTCTCTTGTAATGAATATACATATCAAATAGAAAAAATACTTTTTAAAGATTTCTAAGAGTCCTTGTTCAGAATGTATAACATTATCTACAAACTTTCCAACCATTAAAATTAGTAAAGCTAAAACCATAGAATCCACAAAATGTAATAAAAATTTACCAATAAACTCATTCAGTGTTGTTAATTGATGAGTTGAGCTTATTGAGTATGTAAGTCCAATAATTAATATAAATAAAGATATAGTTACTGAGATTGGAAAAACTCTCCCAATTTCAAACTCTTCTTTATTTTTAATTTTCTCAACCAATAACTTTCTAACTCCTACACCTTCTGACAATATATACAACCCAATAATTCCAACAACAATCCTCCAACCTATATCTGCAAATATTGCATACAATATCAAAGAAAAACCAGTAAATGTTAAAATTAAAGGGATGTATTCTTCCATAGTCTTTTTTATAAACTCCTGAATTAAATAGTAAGTGGATTCTAAGGTTTCACTCTGTTTAACAACAACTCTCTTTTTCCATACAAAAACATTTTTTGATTCTAAGTATTTTAAAATCATCTCATCCTCTTTTCCATCAGAGACCAGATAAATAAAATCTGGATTATATAGATATAATAAAAAGTCTATCTGCTCTTTCAATCTTAAAGCACATTTCTCTGATTCAACATCAACATCTCCAGAAATTGTAGCTATCTCAACATCTTTTCCACTTGCTTTTAATTCATCATAAATCTTAACTCCCCCAAGAATTGCATTTACATCACTATCTCCAGGGTCTTCCAAACCTAATTTTATCAATGCTTTTATATTCTCTTCTCTTCCCAAAATTGGTGTGTTCAAACCAGCTTTTCTTCCAATATCATCATCAATATCAACAACAAGAACAAGATAATTTTTTACTTTTTCTCCTGGCATCTCTGCTCCCTCTAATAAGCAAATAAAGATAAACAGTAGAAATTTGGTCAAAAAATAAAACAAACAATTTAACAGTATTCATTATATTATATATAAATTTAGCCATTTTTATAAAATTTAATAAAAAATCCATCCCCAGATAGCAATTACTAATAAAGATAGAGTTGTTGTGATAAATATAGATGAAGCTATCAACTTAACATCTAACTCATACAACGTTCCTAAAACAAGGCTCATCATTGCTGAAGGCATAGAACTCTCAACTAACAAAACCTGTTTATCTAAACCTTTTATATTGATTAGCTCAGATAATGTAAAAGCTGTTGCTGGGGATACAATAAACCTAAATATAGAAGCTACAATTCCCCAAAAAACCCCAAACTTTAAAGCTTTTGGTGAGAGAGATAAACCCAAAGACATCATAATTAACGGCACTGTTGCTGAAGACAGATAATTTAAAGATTTTAAGAGAAAATTAGGAATATATTCTAATTTAAAACCAAAAAATACTAATATTATTGTAAGAATTCCTGTTATAAGTGGTGGAAATTTTGCCATTTCTTTTAAAATACTTTTATTTTTACTTTTTCCAAACTTTATTCCGACATAGGTTCCCAATAACATTGTAGCAAAAACTCCTCCTAAATCGCAGAATATAGCTCTCGCTAATCCCTCTTCACCAAACATTCCTAAAGCTACTGGATATCCCAAAAATCCAGTATTTCCAAGCATTGAAACTAATATTAACCCACCAAGTTTCCCATCTTTTAACTTAAAAATATGTTTTCCAAGTAAATAAGCTAATATTCCAACAAATAAGCAAGATAGAAAAATAACCAATGGAAGCTTTAAAAATTCTAATATCTGAGATGAAGAGACATTTTTTAAGATAGTTAAAAATATCGTTGAAGGCATAGCAATATAAATAACAATGTTGTTTAAAATTTTTGCATGCTCTTCCTTTAAAATTTCAAATACTTTTGAAAAGTATCCTACTAAAACTAAAATTAAAACAATTAGAACAACATCCATAATATCACATAAGTTTTATATTGGTTATTTTATTAATCTCCCTTCCTTATCTATCTCTCCTTTTCTGATTCTTGTTGTAGATATTGGCTTTCCATCCTCAGCTATTATGTGTTCAAAAACAATAATTTTTAATGGTTTTAATCCTCTAAGTTTTCTAATTTCATTTATTTTCTCTGCATTTTTTAATGTTTCTTGAGTAACAACTATAATATCATAATCTTCAGTTATTGCATCACCATAGGCATCGTCTATAACCTTAATTTCATAATCAGCCCCTATGCTATCTAAAAATTTTTTTAAATTTTCTATTCTTGTTTTTAAGTCATTTATTTTATGTGTTTTATATTTTTTAGCAAATTCATCACTTGTTATGCCTATAGTTAATTTTCCAAGAGAGGATGCATATTTTAAAAGCTCTTTATGCCCCTTATGCAAAATATCAAATGTTCCTCCTACCACTACCCTCATAGCTATAACCTATCTCTATTTTGCAAAAATCTATAGAATTCATTTGAAAGCTTAACAATATCTTCAACTGAAAGTTTAAAGACCTTCTCGTTTATTAAATTTTTTATATCCAAGTTAGTATTTGAAAATTCTTCCAATATTTTTTTCATCTCATCTTTACTATAGTTTAATTCCTTAGATGAGTCAATCAACGCCTTCCTAACTGATTTATTTCTATGTTGGAAGATAGCCCTCAAAAAATCATCAAAGAAATCTTCATTCTCTATATGATATTTATTTCTATTAGGCTTTATTTTAACTATTGCTGAATAAACCTTTGGTCTTGGTGAAAAAGCAGTTGGTGGAACTTTAGCTACTATCTCAACATCTGCTCTTGCTTGCACTGCTACACTCAATCTTCCATAGTCCTTTGTTCCTTCCTTAGCTACCATTCTCTTGGCAAATTCATACTGATACATCAAAACAGCTAAATCAAAGCCTTTCTTTATTAGTTTAAATGTTATTGGTGATGAAATTTGATATGGAAGATTAGCAACAACCTTATTAAAATCTAACTTGTTTAAATCAACTTTTACTGCATCTCCCCAAATAACTTCAATATTGTCGTATTTTTCTTTTAATTTATCTTCAAATATCTTTAAATTTTTGTCAATCTCAATAACATAAACTTTTTTAGCATTTTTAGCTAATTCTTCTGTTAAAATTCCCTTACCTAAACCAATTTCTAAAACTATATCATCCTTTGTAAGATTTGCAGATTCCACTGCCTTATTAACAAAATTCTTATCTATTAAAAAGCACTGTCCTAATTTCTTCTTTGGTTTGAACATTGTTTCACTTTTTATTTATTCTAAATACATTAACAGTTTCTTTCCCTTTTCACTAATGGTTATATATCTATACCTTCCTCTTTTTATTGGCTCATTTATTAAACCCCACTCTAATAATTTTTTAACAACATTTTGATTTATCCAAACAAAATCACTTTGCTTTGTTGTTTTTTCTTTATCCTTTCCACTCTGTCTCCAGTTAATTAGTTTTCTTATTTCTTCCTTTTCTTTTTCATCGTTAATATTATCTAATATCTCCTCTTTTGTTAATTGAATGAGTTCTTTTATTGACAATCCTTTATCTCCAGCTCTTTTAATGTATTTTAAAAAGATTATAAGCTCCTCTCTTGGTAGTTTTATATCAAATGGATATATAAATTCAACTCCTGCCACACCAAAGGTTCTTGGCATAATCCCATCATAATTATATTTCTCTTTATATTTCTTTCTCAGCTTTTCTTTTTCCTCCTCTGTTAAATTTTCAAAATATACTTCTGGAATAACATAGTAAGGTATTATTTTTATATCATTTATCGCCATAGCACATAAAGTTCCTGCAATTCCTCCAATAACTGAACCAGAAGAAACATTAAAGTAAATTTTTTCAGTATAATTTTCTTTTTCTTCCTTTACAATTTCTTTTATCATCTTAACAATATTTTCTAAATTTAAGGGCTCTGTTCTTTTTACACATAATTCAATATTATGCTCTTTTAACTCTTTTTCAATGATTTTTAGAAATTCTTTTGCTATTTCTGTATCTTTATCTTCCTCTCTTGTAATTAAATATATCTTTTCAGCTTTCCCAATTATTGGAACTCTTGTTATTCTTTCTACTTCATAACCTAAAACACCAACATGAACTGCCCCTTTTATTCTCTTTAAGTTTTCTTTTATTTCTTTACTATCTTTTCTTATCGTTCTCGTTACTATCATAATTTCCCTCTTTAATCATATTAAGCATATAAAGCTTAATAAAATGTTTAGGTTTTATATGATATGAAACTAACTTACTATAACATAAAATTGAAATATTAAAAAAATAAAAACGGTGTTTGTCATGAAAAAGCTTTTTATAATATTTGTTCTTGGACTTATCTTATGTAATATAGTGTGGGCAAATAGTAATAATACAAACATTTCTAATGATACAAACACTTCTTCCGTGAATGGGAGCAGTAACGAAAGCTCTGCAAGTGCTGGAACTACAAGAGCTCCAATACCTTTTGGTGCTATACTACTTTCGTTAATTGCAGTTCCATTTATAGCTTACAAAAAAATAAAATAAAATAAAAATCTACTCCAACAACTTAACAACCTTTTCTTCAATCTCATCTACTGGTTTATTTAAAATATTGGCCAATGCCTCAGCAAATATCCTTGCATACTTCATAACATACTTTCTCTTCTTTTCTTCCTCTGCCTCTCTTCTAATTCTTGATAAATATTTCTCCAACTCCCTACCACAAATCATCAACGCATGCCTAATTTCATTATAAATCTCTTCATTTTCATTTTCACTGCAAGCAACTGCCTGCTTTCCTGCTGAGGTATAAGGAATAAACGTAGATATTAGATTAACAAACACTGTTATTGGTGCATCTTCCCCTCTCAACCCATATCTCTTCCAATTTATACTTTTAACTGCCTTAGTTAAACCACAAGCAGAGGCATCATATAACAAAGGAACGTGGTTGGCAAATCTCATAATCTCCATTCTCCTTCCTTCATCACTCTGCCTTCCTGCATTTCCTCCGTAAGCAATAGCAACTTCAACAGCGAATGGAATTCCTCCCTTATAAGTTTTTGGATTTCTTGTAATTGCTTTAACAAAATCTGGCTGTAAAAGTTCTTTTAATGATTTTTCTATATTCTCTGCTCCAATAGGTCTTAATCCAGTAGTTGGTGGAGCCATGAATTCCATACTTTGTAGACAATTAACAATCATCTCCGCCTCATCCCAAGTTAATTCCTTAGGATTTTTATTTAAGATGTTTTTAACTTCATCCTCAAATTTTTTTAATTCTTCATCAGATATTAGCCCTTTATTTTTTATTTCAGCAATAAACTCTTCTGGATTTTTTACAATATTTTTAACTTTTTTATTCAATTCATCAACAACTGTAGCTGATAAATAGTTCTTTTCAGCCCACTCCATAAAGTTTTCTGGTATCTTCTTAAAGTGGTTCTTTATTTTGTTTATCTCCTCTTCACTTAGCTTATTAAATAAATATTCCATTGTTACATATTTTAGAGCGTATCTCTTTAATTCATCTAAGCTTTCTGGAAGGTTTTTAATTAACATCTTAACTGTATCTATCTCATCATCACTAATGTAATCTTTAAATCTATTTAGATAGCTCTCAATATCTATATCTAAATAACAGGAAACTACCATATTCCAAAATACGCTATCTTTAAATTTCTTTAATATCAAATCTCTAAGTAGATAACTTGAAAGCTCTTTAATCCTTTTTGTTGTAACTCTTGACAATTCAGAGACAAGCATTGAAGATACTTTCTTTGATTTTGTCTTTCTTGCAATATATAACAGCTCATCAGTGGTTAAACCATAAGGATGGGGCTTCATCTCCTCTGGTTTTTTTGGCAATTCATCAACAACTCTATCAAATACAACCTCTCCATAAGGGTCTTTTAATACAATTTTTGCGTGTGGAGATGCTAAACTTATCCTTCTCAAATATTCAAAAGGTCCAAATTCTCCTCTGTTGTAGCTAACTTCCTTAAACTCTCCTTCTACCCTTGTCCCTCTCCATTTCCCTTTCCTTACCTTTTTTGATACAATTTCTCCCTCGTTTTTCTCAACGTTCATCTTTACATCAACTTCATAGATATTGCCATCTCCTGTTGATGTTATAATCTTTAACGGCTTTCCTGTTGTTATTTGTGAAAATAATAAAACTCCTGCTGCCCCAATTCCCTGCTGTCCTCTTGATTGTATAAACCTATGCATCTTAGAACCAGCCAACATCTTTCCAAATACTTTTGGAATAAATTCTAAAGGAATTCCTGGACCGTTATCTTCAACCGCTACTTTGTAGTGGTCAGCTCCCAACTTTTCAATTTCAACTTTTATATCTGGTAAAATACCGGCTTCTTCACACGCATCTAAGCTATTTGTGACCAATTCATGTATTATTGTAGTTAAGCTTCTAATTTTTCCACTGTATCCAAGCATGTGTTTATTTTTTCTAAAAAATTCAGCAACGGAATGTTCTTTAAATTCTTTAAATAAGGCTTCACTCATATATCCCACCATTAAAGTTAATTTAATAGGATTTTGAAAACTCAGTAGTTATATGTTAATGAATAATATATAAAATTTAAAATCATCCAAGTTTATATATTAAACAAAAAATTAGTGAAAATAAGAAAAAATAAAATAAATAAAAATTAATTAAAATTTCCATTAAACTTTCTTTTCTTTAACAACAATCAGCCTATCTGTGCATGTAAAACATGGGTCACAGCTCGCTATAATTAATTCAGCATCTGAAACATGATGCCCTGGCAGAATTGCTTCCATACAAGCCAAGTTAGTTGCTGTTGGTGTTCTAACTTTCGCCTGCCTAACCCTCCCATTTTCATCTAAGCCATAGGAATAATAAACTTGCCCCCTTTGAGCTTCATTATAAACATCTATTGGTTTAAATGCCCTTAATTCATAGTTTGGATTATATATCCTCTTATCTAAATTTGGCAAATCCTTTAAAGCCTGTCTAATTATTTTAATGCTCTCAAAACACTCATAAAATCTTACTGCCAATCTGCTAAATACATCTCCGTCATCAAATAAAATTTCCTCAAACTCAAAGTTGTCATAAACTGGAACTTGCCCCTTTTTTCTCATATCACAAGATATTCCAGAACCTCTCGCTGTAGGTCCTAAAGCATGTAATTTTTTAGCAGTTTTTTTATCTAAAACACCAACATCCTTAATTCTTGCCATAATCATTGGGTCATTTATAGTTCTCTCCAACAGTTTTTTTAAGTTTTCTTCAAACTTCTCCAACCTCTCCAATAATGCAGGGATTTTACTCTCATTTATATTACATCTCGGCCTAATTCCTCCTATTATTGGGCAAGAGTATTGAGCTCTTCCTCCAGTAATCTCTCCTAAAATTTGCATTATTGGCTCTCTAATCATAAATGCCCTAAATGCCATTGTCTCAAAACCTAAAACTTCAAATGCATGCCCAAACAGTAAAGTGTGAGAATGTAATCTCTCTAATTCCTCAACTATTGCCCTTATATATTCAGCCCTCTCAGGCACTTCTATATCACATCCCCTTTCAGTAACCATTACATTCGTCCATACATGAATGTGAGAGCAGATTCCACAAATCTTTTCTGATAATATACTAACTTTTTCTGGAGGAAGACCTTCCATAATAAGCTCTATCCCTCTATAATTGACACCAATTACTAATTCAGCCTCTTTTATAATTTCATCTTCAATAAATAATCTCAATCTGTGTGGTTCAAGCATCGTTGGATGAACTGGACCTATAGCTATCTCTCCCTCATACTTCATGAACAACACCTAATAATTATAAACATTGAAACCATATTGATAATGAGTTATGAAATAAAATTTATCATAATTAATAATGATAATTTACATAGCCTTTTATATAGTTTTGTTTTTAATAAAAATTTGTTGAAAGCATTTTGATTATTACAAATTTGGTGATTGTTATGACTCAAATGGATGATGCAAAGAATGGAATTGTTACAGAGGAGATGAAAATTGTTGCTAAAAAAGAAAACATTGATGCTGAAAAGCTTAGAAGACTTATAGCTAAAGGTTATGCTGTAATTTTAAAGAATATCAATAGAGATACAGATCCAGTTGGTATTGGGCAGAATTTAAGAACTAAAGTTAATGCAAACATTGGAACTTCTCCAGATTGTGTAGATATTAAGTTAGAGATAGAGAAGGCAAAGATTGCTGAAAAGTATGGAGCAGATGCAGTAATGGACTTAAGTACTGGAGGAAATTTGGAAGAGATTAGGAAAGCTATAATGGATGCAGTTAATATCCCTATTGGAACTGTCCCAATTTACGAAGTTGGAAAATTGGCGAGAGAGAAGTATGGAAGAGTCATTGATATGGATGAAGATTTAATATTCAATGTAATTGAAAAGCAGGCAAAGGAAGGCGTAGATTTTATGACTTTACATTGCGGTATAACTAAGCAGTCAGTTGAGAGATTAAAGAGGAGTGGTAGAGTAATGGGTGTTGTAAGTAGAGGAGGAGCATTTTTAACTGCCTATATCTTATATCACAATGAAGAAAATCCATTATACAAAAACTTTGATTATTTATTAGATATCCTTAAAGAATATGATGTAACTATAAGCTTAGGAGATGGGATGAGACCAGGATGTTTGGCAGATAACACAGACAGAGCTCAAATTGAAGAACTCATTACCTTAGGAGAGTTAGTTGAGAGATGTAGAGAAAAAGGCGTTCAATGTATGGTAGAAGGGCCTGGACACGTTCCTATAAACTATATAGAAACAAACATCAGATTGCAAAAAAGTTTATGTAAAAATGCCCCATTCTACGTTTTAGGGCCGATAGTTACAGATATAGCCCCTGGTTATGACCACATAACATCTGCAATAGGAGGGGCATTAGCTGGTTACTATGGAGCTGATTTCCTTTGTTATGTAACCCCAAGTGAGCATTTAAGATTGCCTACAATAGAGGATGTCAAAGAAGGAGTTATAGCTACTAAAATAGCCGCTCAAGCTGCTGATGTTGCTAAAGGGAATAAATTAGCATGGGAAAAAGAGATAGATATGGCTTATGCAAGAAAAAATCATGATTGGGAAAAACAGTTTGAATTAGCAATAGATAAGGAGAAAGCAAAAAAGATGAGAGAAGAAATTCCTTCAAAAGAAGAAAGAGCATGTTCAATTTGTGGAGATTACTGTGCCTTGTTAATGGTTGAAGAGTTGGGAAAGAGATAAACTAAATAAAAAATAAAAAATCCTATTTTAAAACCCCCTAATCATTTAAAGTTTAACCATAGTTCTTTGCAAAAGTAATTAAAATTAACTAAGAAATCCTTAAAAATTTTAATTTTTAGTTTATTAAAAAAACTATATAGATTTTTAGGTGTCTCTTATGAACAAAAATGAAATAATAACTAAAATTTTAAAAAATGAAGTTGTTAAGGCATTAGGATGCACAGAGGTTGGATTAATTGGCTACACTGTTGCTAAGGCAAAACCAGAGGATGTGTATTCAATAAAAGAGATTAAACTAATTTTAGATAAAGGAACTTTTAAAAACGCCTATTCAGTTGGTGTTCCAAATACAAAGAAATTTGGAATACTACCAGCGATTGTTGGAGGTTTGTTAGGAAATGAAGAGAATAAGCTCGAAGTATTTAAAGATATAAAATATGATGAGGAATTAGAGAGGTTTATAGAAAATAGATTAAAAATAGAGGTTATTGATTCAGATGTTTATTGTAAGGTAATTATAGAAGCTGATAAAACTTATGAAGCTGAAACTAAAGGCAGTCATTCTGGAAAATCGATTTCAGATAAGTTAAAAAATACTTACAAAAACTTAACTCTTAAAGATTTCATTGATTATATTGAAGATATTCCAGAAGAAGTTGTTGAAATTATAAAAGAGACCATAAACGTAAATAAAAATCTCTCAACACCAGAAGTTCCAGAAGATTTTATTAGATTAGAGTTGAATGATGAAACTCTAAATTATATGCTTAAAAAAACCATTTCAGCAGTTTATAATAGAATGATTGGCATTAATAAACCAGCTATGGCTATTGCTGGTAGTGGAAATATGGGGATTACTGCAACTCTACCAATAATTGCTTATGATGAAATAGAAGGAAATGATGAAGAGAAATTAATTAAATCTATCACATTATCTGCCCTAACAACCATATATTCAGCATATCACTCATCATATATCTCAGCAATGTGTGGATGTGTAAATAGAGGAGGAATTGGGGTAGTTTCTTGTCTCTCATACTATATATTTGGAGCTGATAGGATTGAAGAAAGTATTAAGAGTTTTACAGCAAACCTTCCAGGAATCATTTGTGATGGTGGAAAAATTGGCTGTGCTTTAAAAATAGCTTCTGGTGTCTTTGCAATATACTTATCTTTATTTTCTAAAGTTCCATATACAAATGGAATCGTTGGAAAGGACTTTAAAGAGTGTATAGAGAATATTGGAAAAATTGGAAGAGCAATGAAGTCAGTAGATAATGAAATAATAGAGATATTGAAAAACAAAAAATAATTATTTTTTAAAGATAATTTTTATTACTCTTTTTAGAGTTAGATTCTCTTCATACAGCAATACACCAATTTTAAACAGCTTAATTGATAAAA
Source organism: Methanocaldococcus bathoardescens (assembly GCF_000739065.1). Taxonomy (GTDB): domain Archaea; phylum AGJL01; class Methanococci; order Methanococcales; family Methanocaldococcaceae; genus Methanocaldococcus; species Methanocaldococcus bathoardescens. The sequence goes on from NZ_CP009149.1 coordinate 916,733, forward strand.
TAAATGATATGGCTATGCTAACAATCATAATAGCTGTTGATAATACAATTTCTGTTAAAGGTAGTTGAGTTACACTCGCTCTCAAAACAACAGCATAAGGGGCAGTAAATGGAATATAAGAGAGAATTTTAGCCATATAGTGGTTTGGATTAACCATTATTGTGTTCATAAACATTATTGGGATAATTTGAATGATTATTATTGGTGATATTAATTGAGAAGCGTCTTTTGGATGAGAAAATAAAGATGAGAAACCGCAGAGTAAAGAAGAGTAAAATAAATACCCAAGTATAAAATAAACTAAGGCAAAAATTGTTAAAGATAAAGATACCTTAACAGCATATATCACTATTATAGGTAAAGCAAATAACAGCCAAATACCTATTTGCAATAAACCAACAGCTGAAATTCCTAATATTTTACCAAACATAAGATTTTCAGCTGATGCATAACATAGCAAAAGCTCCATTACCCTATTTTGCTTCTCTTCAATAATTGATGAGACAATAATCCCAGATAATGAAGATATAGCCATATACAACAAAAATACAAATCCAATAGGCAATAATTGAGATAAAAGTGTCTCTTTTTCAAATCCTTTCTTAGATACGGAATAAATTTCAAGATTCATTGGATTTATAACCCTATTATATGTTTTATTATCAACCTTTCCTTTTAAAAGCTTTTTTAATAGAAATTTATTTAATGTATCTGTAATTATAGGATTTGGAGACTTTGTTGTGGAATAAATTATTATTTTTCCAGAATCTAAGTAATCCCTTGGAATAAATATTAAAGCATCTATGCTTTTATTTAAAACATCCTCTTTACCTTTTTCAATGTTTTCATATTTTATAAAATATATGGTTGTATTTTTTCCAAAATTATTTTCTATAACTTTATTTGGAATATCTAAGCCGAATTCATCAACATAACCAACTTTTATTTCCTTAATATCAAACATCATAAAACTTCCAATTACTGCTAAGGCAATTATAATCAAAGGCCCTATAATAGTAGCTATTAAAAACTGTTTTCTTTTTATATTACTGAGTATTTCTCTCTTTCCAATAGTTAAAATTTTTTTAATATCTAATTTCATCATATCACCATTATTCATCCAAAAATATCTCTTCCAATGAATATCTAACTTCAAATTTAACAATATCTTCAGATTTTTCTTTCAAAATTAAAATTGCATCTTCATAAGGCATTTCTTTTTTTATTAATTTTCCATTGTCTAAATATTCAATATATGCCATTTTTCTGCAAATATTTTCAATCTTTCCATAATGAACAGCTTTCCCTTTCTTTAAGATTAAAACTCTATCACAAAGCTTTTCTATCTTTTCTAATTGATGAGTTGATAATATCACTGTCTTTCCTTCATTTTTTAATTCAAATATTATATCTCTCAATAGCTTAACATTAACAACATCTAATCCAGAAAACGGCTCATCCAAAATAACAATATCTGGATTATGAATAACTGAAACAATAAATTGAACCTTTTGCTGATTTCCCTTAGATAACTCTTTAATTTTTGAGTTTTTGTAATTGCTAATCTTTAGTTTATTTAACCAGTAATCAATACTTTTAGCAATCTCTCCTCTTTCCATCCCTGCCAATTCACCAAAAAATTTTAATACATCTACAACTTTTTCATCTCTATAAAGCCCCCTCTCCTCTGGCAAATAACCAATTTTTCCATTAATCTCTACATAGCCAGTATATTCCTCAATAATTCCAGTCAATATCCTTAAAGTAGTAGTTTTTCCAGCTCCATTATGCCCCAATAATCCAAAAATCTCCCCCTCATAAACCTCAAAAGAAATCTCATCTAAAACCTTTTTATCTCCAAAGTATTTTGTTAAATTCTTTACAACAATTTTTGGTTTCATCTTTTCACTTTGAGTTATTAATTTTGATAATAATTATGTTTTAATACTGTATATAACAAACAATAAACCAACAACCTTATGATGTGATAAAATGCTTGAACCAATTGCCTATGATATTGGAAGGATGTGTAAAGAGAAAGATAAAGAATTAACTCCTAAGCTAATTGAAATTGATGTTAAAGCTGATGGAATAAAGACGCCGTTTGATACATATAGAGAATTAACACCAATATTTAAAAAATCTTTTATTGGAACTACTGAATATAAAGGTAATGAAATTAAATACCAAATACTAAACTTTGGTAAGCATGTTGATTTAATTAACTTAGAGGATGCCGATTTATATGTTATTGCAGATGGAAGAAGATTAATAGAAAGAAAGGAATTGCAAATAATACCAAAAATTAGAGAAAAAATATCTCCAAACTCAGCAATCTATTTCCCAGCAGTATTTCCTTGGGAAATTCCACTATTAGTTTATATGGGTGTTGATTACTTTGATGATTCTTTAGCTAAGTTATATGCGTCAATAGGTTATAAATTTACAAAAAATAGAGCTATAAAAGTAAATAACTACAACTTTGAAGAACTATACAATAACAACAAGAAAGTTTATGAAGAAATCTTAGAAGAAGTTAAAATAGCTATAAAAAATGGATTTTTAAGAAACATTGTTGAAGAAACTGCTATATCTCATCCATATTTATGGGCTAATTATAGAAGGTATGAGCCAGATTTAAGAAACATTCCACTATCAAAAGAGAATAAAATTATCGTAACTACAAATATCAACATTCCAGAAGTTAAAAAATACTTAGAGAGATTAGATAGATATGAACCATATTCAAATGTTATTGTTTTACTGCCATGCTCATCAAAAAAGCCCTACTCAACCTCTCAATCACACCAAAAGTTTATAAAGGCAATAAAATCTGCAAAAGTTGTTGTTGAAGAAGTTATCTTAACATCTCCTTATGGTTTAGTACCGAGAGCTTTAGAAGGATTAGTTAATTATGACATTCCAGTAACCGGAGAATGGAGTTTTGAGGAAATAGAGCTAATAAATAACTGTTTAAAAAACTTTTTAAAGAAAGTTGAGGAAAAGTTTGATGATTATGTTGTTATAGCACATCTTCCAGAACACTACCTTGAGATTTTAGATTTAGATGACATCATTATAACTTCCAAAGGAAATCCTACATCAGAAGAGTCTTTAAAAAATTTAACAGATACACTAAAGAATTACAAAGAACTAACAAAAAATAAAAATATAAGTAAAAAAGGACAAAAAATTCACAACATTCAACAGCTTGCAAAGTTCCAGTTTGGAATAAATTTCATTCCTAACGAAATATTTATAAACCATAAAGGACAGATATTTACAAAAATTAGCAATAAAAATCAGCAAATAGCATCAATAAATTCAAAAAATGGTCTGCTTATATTAACTCTAAGTGGGGGAGAGTTACTATGGAATATCGGGGGGAGGGATGTTAATTATGTAGAGGTGAATTATGAAATTAAAAAAGGTTCTCTCTTTCCTCCTGGATTTGTTGATTGTAATGAAAATATCTCTTATAACGATGAAGTTGTTTTAATCAAAGATAATGAATTTTTAGGTGTTGGAAGAGCTTTAATGAGTGGATTTGAAATGAAAAAGGCAAAGCACGGGGCTTTAGTAAATATAAGAAACGTTAAAAGGTGAATAGTTAATGGAAATCGAAAGGGTAGCTGAGCTACTATTATTAAAAGATAAAAACTTTAAAGAAAAAGAAAAATTGAGAGATTTACTAAGAGAATATATAAAAACAAAAGATGAAATTAGTTATTTAGAAAATATCCTTGAAGATTTTGAAAACTTAGATGTAAATCTAAAGCATCTTAAAAGGGATGCGGATATTATAAAATCAATATTGCCAAGGTTAAGTAAATTCACAAATATTCCAGTTTTTATGAGAATTGTTAAAATGTTAGATACTGTAGAAAAAATTGATACAAAAGAGCTTGAAACTGTAAGATGGAATATAAATAAAGAAATAGAAGAGCTAAATGATAAACTTAAAACAGTTGAGAATGAGTTGAGAGCCATAATAATAAATGAATCAATATCAAAAATAGGAACTTCAGATTTAGAAGAGTTTTCAAAATACTTAGAAAATTTGAGATACGAAGATAAAGAGCAAAAAGAAGAAGTGTGTAATTAAAGGTTAATCTCTTTGAATACAGGTTTTTCTTTTTCAACTCTTGCATACACAGAGACGTAATCTTTTATTCCACTCCATTTTATTTTCTCTCCTAAAACTTCCTGAATTTGGAATATTCCTGCTTCATTTGACAATATTATCTCTATTTGTATTGGCTTCTCATCCCCTTCTTTTATTTTAACTTTTTCAATGGAAGCCGCTGAAACTGAATGTATATCATAACATCTTTTACATATTGGAACTCTCGACCTTCCTTTTGTCATATCTGTTCCATCTGCAACAGCTATAACTCCAGCCTCAATAGTTAAACCCATAATTCCCTCACTATGAGAATAAATGGTGTGTAAAACTTCAGTGGTCATCTGATAAGCTTTCTCTTCTTTATAATACTTTTTTAATATGTTTTCAACAATATCTAAAGCCAAATATGCCGAATGTAAATGGTGTATATCCCTATGTACTGCATTCCCAATATCATGTAAATAAGCTCCCAAAAGAGTTATAACTAAAGAATCTTCAAAACTGCCCTTACAATCTCTCATAAAACTTGGTTCTATTCCTTTTTTATATAAGATTTTCAGCATCTTTATTGCATTGTTTGCCACTATCTTGGCATGTGTTTTTCCATGGTCGTTATAGCCCAATCTACCAACAGCCATTATATTTGACATCTTTAACAGAGTATTGACCTTTTTATTTTTAGTTAATTCATCATAAATCATTTTTGGAATGCCCTCCAACAATCTTAACTCATCATAATCCATAGCTCTCCCCATTGGATAAAAAATTTTATTAAAAATTTAAAAAATTTATATTTATTTTCTATCCTTCAACTTTATCATCTCATCAAACAAAAACATAGTGTCATGAGGCCCAGGTCTTGCCTCTGGGTGGAATTGAACTGAAAAGATAGGCAAATCTTTATGCCTAATACCTTCAACAGTCATATCGTTTAGATTTATAAAGCTCACTTCTACATCATCTGGCAAACTTTCTTCTTTAACTGCAAATCCATGGTTTTGAGATGTTATATAAACTTTTTCTGTCTCTAAGTTTTTAACTGGCTGGTTTCCTCCCCTATGCCCAAACTTCATCTTGTATGTTTCTCCACCAAATGCTAAAGCTAAAAGCTGGTTACCTAAACAAATTCCTGTTATTGGAATCTCCCCAATCAACTTTTTAACTGTTTCAATAACTTCTTTTAACCTTGCAGGGTCTCCTGGACCGTTAGAGATTAAAACAAAATCTGGATTATATTCTAAGATTTCATCATATTTTGTGTTATATGGAACTTGGATAACTTCACAGTTTCTTTTAACTAAGCTTCTTATTATGTTTAATTTAACTCCACAATCAATTAAAACACATCTTGCCTTTGGATTCTCAACTTTGTATGTTTTTGGCTCTTTTGTTGAAACTAATGGAACTAAATCGATATCTGATATATCCTTATATTTTCTGACTCTTTCCAATAACTCAGATATTTCATCATCACTTATCTCTTCAGCAACCTTTAAACAGCTCTTAACTACTCCTTTATCCCTAATCTTTCTTGTTAAGAATCTTGTATCAATATCTTGAATCCCAGGGATGTCATATTCCTTTAAAAAGTCATCTAAAGCTTTGCTTGTAACCTCCCTAACAACAAAACCCTCTGCCTTTATTCCATCTGACTCAAACCAATCTTTCTTAACTCCATAATTTCCTTCCAATGGATATGTCATCATGACTATTTGCCCTTTATATGAAGGGTCTGTTAAAACTTCAACATAGCCAGCCATAACTGTTGTAAAAACTAACTCTCCAAAAACTTCTTTTTCTGCTCCAAAACCTTTTCCTTTTAAAATTGTCCCATCTTCCAAAACTAACACTGCCTCCATATATTTCACCAAAATACCTATAAACTATCACATATATATATGATTGGGATAATCATCTATCTACTGCTTTTAGAGGACATTATGCATTTTATAATTTATGGTTGTTAATAATTTGGAATGGTGAATAGGTATGGTTAAGATATTGGTTACAGACCCACTACATGAAGATGCAATAAAGATATTGGAAGAAGTTGGAGATGTTGAGGTAGCTACTGGCTTAACAAAAGAAGAGTTGTTGGAAAAGGTTAAAGATGCAGATGTTTTGGTTGTTAGGAGTGGAACAAAGGTTACAAGGGACGTTATTGAGAAAGCTGAAAAATTAAAAGTTATTGGTAGAGCAGGGGTTGGAGTAGATAACATAGATGTTGAGGCAGCAACAGAAAAAGGTATTATAGTAGTTAATGCTCCAGACGCTTCATCAATTTCAGTAGCTGAGCTTACAATGGGATTAATGCTTGCCGCTGCAAGAAACATTCCTCAAGCTACTGCATCATTAAAAAGAGGAGAATGGGATAGAAAGAGATTTAAAGGTATTGAATTGTATGGAAAAACACTTGGAGTTATTGGTTTAGGAAGAATAGGGCAGCAAGTTGTTAAGAGAGCTAAGGCATTTGGAATGAATATTATAGGTTACGACCCATACATCCCAAAGGAAGTTGCTGAAAGTTTGGGAGTTGAGTTGGTTGATGACATAAACGAGTTATGTAAGAGAGCTGATTTTATAACATTGCACGTTCCATTAACACCAAAAACAAGACATATTATTGGTAGAGAGCAAATAGCTTTAATGAAAAAGAATGCTATAATTGTTAATTGTGCAAGAGGAGGGCTTATAGATGAAAAAGCGTTATATGAAGCGTTAAAAGAGAAAAAAATTAGAGCTGCTGCTTTGGATGTTTTTGAAGAAGAACCACCAAAAGACAACCCATTATTGACATTAGATAATGTTATAGGAACTCCTCATCAGGGAGCTTCAACTGAAGAAGCTCAAAAAGCTGCTGGAACAATAGTAGCTGAGCAGATAAAGAAAGTTTTAAAAGGAGAGTTGGCTGAAAATGTTGTAAATATGCCAAACATCCCTCAGGAAAAATTAGGAAAGTTAAAGCCATACATGTTATTGGCAGAAGTTCTTGGAAACATCGTTATGCAAGTGTTGGATGGCTCTGTTAGTAGAGTAGAGCTTATTTATTCAGGAGAACTTGCTAAAGAAAAAACTGATTTGATAAAGAGGGCATTCTTAAAAGGTCTTCTCTCACCAATATTATTAGCTGGAATTAATTTAGTTAATGCTCCTGTTATAGCCAAAAATAGAAATATCAATGTAGTTGAAAGCACAACATCAGAAGAAAAATATGGAAATGCTATAAAAATAACTGCTGAAAGTGATAAGAAGAAATTCTCAATAGTTGGGGCAATAATAAACAACAAACCTGTTATCTTAGAAGTTGATGGATATGAAGTCAATTTTATCCCTGAAGGAGTTTTAGCTATAGTTAAGCACGTTGATAGACCTGGCACAATTGGTAGAGTTTGCATAACTTTAGGAGATTATGGAATAAACATTGCTGGTATGCAGGTTGGTAGAAAAGAGCCTGGAGGAGAGAGTGTAATGCTACTAAACTTAGACCATACAGTCCCTGATGAAGTTGTTGAAAAGATAAAAGAAATTCCAAACATCAAGGATGTTGCTGTAATAAATCTATAATTCAATTTCAAATCTTTTAAGTTCAGAAACATTCATCCTATCTTTTAAAAACTCTTTTGGAATTAAGTATAAAAATTTTGGCTCATACGGTTCTCCTTTTAATCCTAAAACAACAGCATCAATATTATCTGGATATTTTAAGTTTATAATTTCATTTATTGGATAGGATTTTTTAAATATTGGGTATATTTTGAATCCTTTAAAGTAAATACCATCCTCTCTAAACTCTGCCCCAATATTTTTTAAATAATAAGTAAATGCCTTTGTATTTTCATCTAAATAGTTTAATAAAGTGGTTATGTTATTTGCTCTAATTGTATTATCCTCTATCTCTATTCTCTTAGCAAAATTTATCTTTATTTCTCCATTTGTTGATGCATCCTCAATCTTTATCTTTTTCCTCCTAAGTTTATACCAAATTTTTTTGAAGAATGACTTTACTTTATATTTTAATAAAATATATCCTCCAAATATTGCCATTAGAATTAAAAATATTGGTAAAGCAACTAATGCCAAAATCACCAATAGCAATAAAATTAGGAATATTAAAAAAATTCCTGTGATTCCACTAACTCTATAAACTTTAACTTTCATCTGTAATCCCTCAGTGCATTTTTAATTAAAGTTATGTATTCATCTTTTTTGGGTACTACCATAATCTTTTTAGATGGTAATTTTATAGAAGCCCTAAATCCATATTTTCTTGCTACTTCAGTGGCTATTTTATTATATTTATAGAGTTCATTAAAGAGTTTCTCATTTAGTGTTGTATTTTCATCGGCATACTGCAAACAACATCCCTCTCTCCAAAATCCAATTTTATCTCCTACTTCATGAGCTCTCTCTACTTTTATATTGTAATAATTCATTAAATTTAAAACATCCTCAAAAGCTAATCTTATCAAAGGTCTAAAGAATAAAACTTCTTTATCTTTACCTTTACTATATTTTTGTGGGACTGGTGTGAGTTCCATTTTGTTATAAACTACCTCTCCATAAACATCTCTCAAATAATTCATAACAGCTCCTGAAATTTTTTCGAGAGCTGAATCACCAGTCATAATTATTCTAATTCCTTTTTCTTTAGCTATATCAACAGCTTTATCTTTCATTATATTTTTACATATTCTGCAGATACTACTACCCTTAGCTCCCTTAGTTCTTTTTAAAAGCTCATCTGTAATATCATAAAATATAACTGGAATATCAAATCTCTCAGAAATTTTCTCAACCATTTTCTTTGAAATGTCCCAACTCCATCTGTGGTAGAAATGTATTAAATATTCTATCTTTAAATTTAAATCTTTAGCTAAAGCTATTGCAGTTGAAGAATCTTTTCCACCACTCGCCATAACTACAATTCCTTCATTTAAAGCATCCTTTTCTTTAAATTGCTCTATAATATCTCTTTTTAATTCTTCTAAATTGTTTAATTTTCTTTTATTTTTTGTCCATTCTGAAAATTCCATGGTTTCACACATTATTCAAATGACTATCCAATATAATGTGTAGTAATAAATCTATCGTGACTACATAGTTTATCTATATTTCTTCAATAATATATTTTAATCTTTATTATAACCACAATATAAAAATATATACAAACATAAGAATTATAATAATAAACATATACTTAACTTGAAGCAGTCATATATGGAAATTTCCCAATAATTTTTATACTTGTAAGTAGTAAACTAAAAATTAATTATATATCTCTAAATAGTGTTATCATTGTATTTATATATATAAATCTATTTTAAGATACATTTTAGAAAATTGTAGAAAAATATTATAAATTGGAAAGGAGTTAGAGGGGGTAAAGTTGATGGAAGGCATGAAATTAGATTATAAAGTATTTTTGATTTCAGTAGTTTTATATTTGTGTATTGTTATTATCTCAAACCTTTTTGGAAATATATATATTTTGACATTGCTTGGAATAATATTCTCCATCATTATCACACTATTAGTAAAAAAATTAATTTTATACCCTATTGAAGAAATTATAAAGTTAATTGAAAAATTTGAAAAAGAAAATTCTATTGAAGGGTTAGAATTAGACACCAAAATAAAAAATCAAGAATTTAAATTATTGTATGAGAAAATAATCCACCTTATAAAATCTCTAAAAGAAAAAGAAGAAAAATTAAAACAGACAGAAAAAGAGCTTTCACAGACTTTTAGAGAAGCTTTAGAAGCATTAGAGCATTTAGCTAAAGGAGATTTTTCAATAAGATTGAATGAAAATAGAAAAAGAAATAGATTTCAAAAAATGTTTAATAAAGCAATAGAGAATATATCTACAATTATTGAGAATATAAGAAAAGAAGTTTTAGATCTAAATGTGCAGATTGAAGTATTAAGAAAAGAAACAAAAAAAGCCCGTGAAGCCATTGAACAAATGACAGATGCTGCACAACAAGTAGCAGTAGCAGCATCAGACCAATCAACCAAACTACAAGATGTTACACAAGAAGTTGAGAAAACAAACGAACTTGCAAAAAGAACCGAAAAGTTGTCTGAAGAAGGTGAAAGGGTATCAGTAGAAGCCAGTGAAAAAGCTGATGAAGGAATAAAAAAGATTGAAAATGCAGTTGAAGCTATGCAAAAAATATCAAATGTCATTGAAGAGTTAAGTAAAGCAATTCAAGAACTTGGGGACAAATCTAAAAAAATCAACGAAATTACTTCCTTAATTAAAGATATTGCCGAACAAACTGGATTATTAGCTTTAAACGCTTCTATCGAAGCGGCAAGAGCTGGAGAAGCTGGAAGAGGTTTCGCGGTTGTAGCAAGTGAAATTAAAAGCTTAGCAGAGGAAATTGGTAAATCAGTAGATGATATTAATAAAACCATAGATGAAATATATAAACATATAGAAAAAACGGTTAATCTTGGAATGATTGGTAAAAGTGAAGTAGATAAAGGAGTTATTGCAGTTGATGAAGTTAATGCAGTATTTTTACAAATAAAAGAAAGTATTGATAACACCACTGATAAAATAAAGGATATAAGAAAATCTGCTGAGGTTACAATAGAGAACATGGAAAAAGCTTTGAAAGATGTTCAAGATATTGCCTCAATATCTGAGGAGTTTACAGCAACTGCTGAAGAATTATCAGCAAATGCTGAAGAAGAGAGAAGAGCAATTGAAGAAATTGAAGAGGTTATTATAAACTTAGAAAAGGTTTCAAAATCTGTTAAAGAGAATATTATGAAAATTAAAACTACTAAAAATATTACCGTAGATGAAGCTGTAAAGCTATTAAAAAATGATGAGTGGTTCTTTGTCAATGTAGTCCCAAAAGATAAATATGATGGAAAAATACCAAATTCAATTCATATTCCAATCGATGAACTTGAAAGTAGATTAGACGAGATTCCTAAAGATAAAAAGATTGTTGTATATTGTAAATTAGGATTCACAAGTCCAAGAGGATATATGATATTAAAAGAAAAAGGATACGATGTTTACAATATGGAAGGTGGTTTAAAAGCTTGGAGAGACAGTGGATATCCCGTAGAACCATAAACCTTAAATAGTTATTATTTGGCCGCCTTTTTTAACTTCTACTTTTCCATCTCTTAAATAAAATTTTACTATTCTACTTCTATTTCCTCCAGTATCTTCACCTTTTAATGGAATCCCATATTGCTTTAATAATTTTTTTGCCATTTCTACATTTTTAGCCCCAATATTCATAGAGTTATTTGTTTTGAACATTGCCGCCCCTCCAGCAAGTTTAGCAACCAATTTATTAGCCCTCGCTCCTGCTATAGTCATTTTTGTTATTAATGCAGGTATTGCTGTATTTACATACTTTCCAGGGTCTCTAACATTTTCATCACGGGTTTCAGGAAGAACTGAATGAGCCATTCCTCCAATCCTCTTACCTGTATCATATAACATAATAGCTACACAAGAGCCTAATAATGTCTCCAACACCTCAGGACTTCTCGCCACTTCCAAACCCCCTATCCTAACTTTAATCACCATATTAACAACCCTATACATTTTTAATAAAAGCTTAATATATTTATAAGAACTTATATATAAGAACTTAAAAATATAATGAAATCAAATTAATAAAAATAGATTTAAGCACTACTTAAATCCAATATCAACGCCACTCTACCGTCTCCAAGAATTGTTGCACCAGCAAGTCCGGGTATGTTCTTCAATATCCCAGTAAGTGATTTAACTACAATATCTTCCCTACCTATCACTTCATCTACAACCACTCCTAATTTCCCCCCACTTCTCTCAATAACCACTATAGTAAGTTCATCACCTCTTTCTTGTATGTATGACATGCCTAAGAAATCCTTAAGCCAAATTACCGGTATAATTTCATCTCTATATATTATAGCATTTGTACCTTCAATGTTTTTAATATCTTCTCTATTAATCATTGTAACATCTAAAACACTTGTGATAGGTATTGCATATACTTGATCAGCTAATTTCATCAATAATGCAGTAATAATCGCCATTGTTAGTGGTAATTTAAGCACAACCTTGGTTCCTTTTCCTTTTTCAGAATATACTACAACAGTTCCTCCAAGAGATTCAATTTTTGTTTTGACAACATCCATTCCTACTCCTCTACCAGAAACATCCGAAACTTTTTCTGCAGTACTAAATCCTGGCATGAATATTAGATTAATAGCCTCATGGTCTGATAATTTTTTCGCCTCTTCTTCAGATATAATACCTCTCTCAACAGCTTTTTTCCTAATTTTATCAGGGTCAATACCTTTACCATCATCCTCAACAATGATATTTACATGGTCTCTTTCTCTTTCAGCTATTAATTTTAAAACTCCTTTTCGTGGTTTTCCTACTTTTTCCCTCTCTTCTGGAGGTTCAATACCATGGTCAAGAGCATTTCTAATAAGGTGAACAAGTGGTTCAGCTAACTCATCTAACACTGTCCTATCAAGCTCAATATCAGTACCTTCCATTATAAACTCTACTTCTTTACCTAACGCCTTAGCAAGGTCTCTAACCATTCTTGGGAATCTGTTAAATACATATGCTACCGGAATCATCCTCATAGCCATTACTTCTTCCTGCAACTCATTAATCAACATACTTAATCTATTAATAGCATTATTTAATTCTTTTAATTGATATTTATTTGCAATTTGTGAGAAATTTGCCCTTGTAATTACCAATTCCCCAACAAGATTCATTAATTTATCTAATTTTTCAATATTTATCCTTATAGTTTGTGTTGATTTTTTCTCTTCTTTTTTGGCAGTTGTTGTTGGTTTTTTTGGTTCTGGTTTCTTTTCTTCTGATTTTTGCTGTTGTTGTGATTGAGGTTTAGTTTCTTCTTTTTGTTCAGATTTTTGTTCCTCTTCGGATTTAGAAGTTTCTTCTCCAGGAGCAATTATTTGAACATCCTTTATTTCAGGAACTTTCATTACACACTCTCTTATATCATCAACCTCATAACCTTCTTTTAGTTTCATATAAACTGTAAATTTTGTTCCATTAAATTCTCCATCTTGTATTGTTTCAATTGGAGGATTTGTTTTTACTATCTCACCGATATTTTGCAGCTCTTTAATAACCATATAAGCTCTTACCGCTCTTAAAAGACATTCGTCATCAAGAGTAACTACAACTTTATATGCATCTGGGATATCATCTTCAGTAGCCACTTCTTCCTGAGTTTCTTCCACTTCAATAACTTCCTCTTCAAATTCAATATCTACTGGAGATATTGCAATATAATCAATTTCAGGAACTGTTTCTAACTCTTTTTGTATTTCTTCAACACTTTTATCAGATAAAAACATTACTTCTAATTCTTCAAATGATTGTTCTTTTAATTCTCCTTCAGTAGGTGTTGAAAGTAGAATTTCTCCAATATTCTTTATCCTTGTTAATACCATAGACAATCTTGCAGATTTTAATGGGCATTCATCATCAACTTTGGCTTTTAAGTGATATAGCTTATAGCCACTATCTACTTTTTCTTTAATAATATCAACAAATTCGCTAAGGTCAAATTTTTCATGATTTAATTCTACTTCTATTTCAATTTCTTTTTCAATTTCTTTTATCTCTGGTTCTTTAGGAGATTGTGACTTTAATGCCTCTTCAATTCTACTACTTACTTCATCTACACTAATTCCTAATTCCCCAGCTTTTTTTCCTTTTTCTAAGCCAGATGCAATATCTTCAAGAATTTTTGTAATGTATTTTAAGGTCTCAAAAATCTTTTTATTTACTTTTACATCTTCATCCGATATTTGTTTTACAAATTCCTTAATTTTTATCATCAATGGTTTAAGGTCTGGGTCATCAACAACTTCTACCAAAGTACAGAAAATATCTACGGATTTATTTATGCTATTGATTATTTCATCAAGGTCTTCGGGAACTTCAAATTCTTCTTCGGATTCTTCCGGTAGTACTTCAATTTTCTCTTTAATAATTTTTTTAACTTTAACTGTAGTTTTTGGCGTTTTGTACTTTAATTTTATTCTTTTTATTTCTTTTTTTACATCCTTTTTTTCTTATTTCTTGATGTTGTTCTTTTTCAGAAGGTTTTGCAGTTTCTTCTTTAGGTTTCGATTCAGAAGGTTGAGACGATGGAGCTTCAGCAGATTGTGTAGCTCCACTAAGATATTTATCTTTAAGCTTTTTAATCTCTTCAATAATTGAATTTACATCAACAGATGTTTCTGTTTCTCCTGCTTTAACCTCATCAAGCATTGTTTCCAATGCATCCAAACATTTAAATAACATGTCAATAATCTCTGATGTTACAGGAATTTGACCATTTCTTATATAATCTAAAATATCTTCCATATGATGAGTTAATTCAGATATATGAGATAAACCAACAGTTCTTGCTCCTCCTTTTATAGTATGGGCTGACCTAAAAATTTGATTTATTAGGTCTAAATTTGTTGGGTCTTTTTCAAGTTCTAAAAGACACTCATTGATAGTTTGTATATGTTCTTCCGCTTCTTCAGCAAATATCTCTAAATATTCCTCCATCATATCTGTCATATATTATCCCCCCAATATCTCTTTACAGAACTTTACAATCGCTCTTGGGATTTCTGAGGGGGGGAGAACTAAATCAGCTATACCCAATTCTATCACAGCCTTTGGCATACCAAATACTACACATGTTTTTCCATCCTGAGCAATTATTTTTCCTCCTTTCTCTTTTATTTTCTTAAATCCATAAGCTCCATCCTTACCAATACCTGTTAATATAACCCCCACAGATTTTCCCCCATATATATTAGCTACTGCCTCAGCTGTAATATCTACTGCAGGTCGTGTTCCATTAACTTTTGGCATTTTGTTATCTAAAGAAATATAAACATTATCTCCCCTTTTGGTTAAAAGCATGTGGTAATCTCCGGGAGCTATATAAACATAACCTGGCATAACTCTTTCTCCATGTTCTGCCTCTTTAACATTAAGTTTTGAAACTTGATTTATTCTATCTGCAAATAATTTAGTGAATCCTGGTGGCATGTGCTGAACTACAAATATTGGTGGCATTCTTTTTGGTAATTTTGAAATAATCTCTGTAACTACTGGTGGTCCACCTGTTGATGAACCAATTATTACACACATTTCTTTTAATTTACTATCAGGAGCCATTAATTCTTCTGTAGCAGACGATATTTGTGAAACTGCAGTTTCCACTCTGTCCTCAGTAGCAGGTTTTGGTTTAGCAATTGTTGGAATCTTCTTAACCACTTTAGCTTTTGCAGCATGTTTAACTTTTTTAATTATATCTTCTCCAATCTTTCTAATATCTAATGAAATACTCCCTGAAGGTTTTGAGATAAAATCAACAGCTCCAGCTTCTAATGCTTCAAATGTAATTTTAGAACCTTCCTTTGTTAAAGCGGATAGCATTACAATTGGAGTTGGTCTTATTTCCATTATTTTTCTAACAGCCTCTAAACCATTCATTCTTGGCATTTCAACATCCATTGTAACTACATCTGGTTGTAATTTTTGAACAAGCTCAACAGCTTCAACTCCATCCTTTGCAGTTCCTATAACCTCTATCTCAGGGTCTGAATTTAAAATATCAGATATAACCTTCCTCATAAATGCAGAATCGTCAACAACAAGCACTCTAATTTTTTTATGTGATGTCATTATCCCACCTCACCTTATAACAATAAAAATTATATATCTAAATCTAACAAACTTGAAATATTTAGTAAAATTATCAATCTATTGTCTATTTTTATAATTCCTTCAATATAATCCCCACCTGTTGCTTTTTTTATAGTGGATACTGGAGTAATCTGGTCTGAAGTTATCTGCATAACATCATTAACACCATCAACTAAAATCCCAAATGTTTGTTGGTTGATTTCAATAACCATAACAAGTTTTTCATCTTTCTCATCTTCAATATTTTCATATACTCCCAATTTACCTTTTAAATCAATAATTGGTGTAATCTCCCCCCTAATATTTGTAACCCCAACTACATAACTTGGAGCGTTAGGAAGAGGGGTGATATCTGATTTATGCAACTTCAGCACTTCTCTAACTTCATCAACCCTTAATCCATATTCATTACTTCCCAATCTAAACACAACAATTTTCATAGTTTCAGATTCAACCATCTTTTCACCTCTTCAAAATAAAAATATGTAATTAAAAATTAAAAATTTTTTGGTTTGAATTTCCGATATTTACAATTGAAATAATTATGACAGGTTTGTTTTTTACTTTACTCAATAAGCATTAACTTAAGGTAAAGGTGAGCATTAATAAATCTGACGTAGTAAATTACCTTAGTTTTTTCTTTGAATTTAACATATTATCATAGTTTTAGATATTGGTGAAAAAGTCATTATGATTATAAATTATAGTATTATGTATGAAAATTTTTATATTTTTATATTTTGGATTTTTAGCTACACAAATATATACTCAAAAAATATACATATATGCAATGACCAAAATAACTAAATGTAATAAAGTTAATACAACAATCTTGTAATTTGTGTGGTTACTATGAGATTGATGTTTGTTAAGTTTTGTTGTATGTGTAGATATATAAGGTAAACAATACGCATCAGGAGGGGGGTGTGAAAGTGCTCAAAAATATCTCCGTAAAAACTAAAATTTTGTCTATCTTAGCAATTTTAGTACTTATTATTACAGGAGTGTCTTTGAATGTGGTAATGACACATGATGCTATGAAAAATGATGGGAAGGTAATCAATATTGCAGGAAAACAGAGAATGTTAATTCAAAAAATGACAAAAGAAGCTTTTATGATAGGTTCTGGACATGATGAATATAGAAAAACTTTAAAAGAAACTGCTGAACTTTTTGACAAAACATTAAATGGTTTAATATCAGGTAGTGAGGAATTAGGTCTCCCACCAGCTCCTGATAAAGTTAAGCCTCAACTTCTTAAAGTAAAGCAATTATGGGAGCCATTCTATGCAAAAATAAAAATAATATACACAAAAAATCCTGATGACCCAGAGTTTAAAGAGGCTTTGGACTACTTAGAAAAACATAATATGGAATTATTAGCAGAGATGAATAAAGCAGTTATGTTATATCAAGAACTATACGATAAAAAAATCAAATTTGCAAATGATGTAGCAATTGCATCTACCATATTAGGATTGTTAATTGGTGTTGTTTCAATAATCATAGTAAATAAAACAATATTAGAACCATTAAAAGAACTTGAAAGAATATCAAGCAAATTGGCAAACAGAGAGTATGGTATAAAGCAAAAAATAAAATTTGGTAATGATGAAATTGGAAAAATATTCGCAAATATTGAAAAAATATACCACAATTTAAAAGAAGATATGGAAGAGCAGAAAAAAGATAAAGAATTATTAAAAAAGATGTTTAATGAAATTATGGATGTTATGAAAAAAGTTGCCAATGGGGATTTAACTGCAAGACTAAAAGAGAAAAATGGAGGAGAAGTTGAGTTATACAAAGTCATTAACCGTGCATTGGATAACTTGACAAATATGATAAAAAATCTAAAAGAGCAGGTTGTTGAAGTAACTGAAGAAGTTAATACTGTTAAGGAAGAGCTAAATAGAGCAAGAGAAATCTCCGACCAAGTTGCCGATGCTGCTCAACAGGTAGCTACTGCAGCAACAGACCAATCAACCAAACTACAAGACATAACCCAAGAACTCGAAGAAACTACCAACATTGCAAAAGGAGTTTATGATTCAGCAATAAGTGGAGTTGAAGCTATAAATAACGTTGAAGAGAGCTCACAACTTGGTTTGGAAAAAGTGGAGCATGCAATTGAAACAATGCAGAGAATAGCTAATGTTATCGATGACTTAGGTAAAGCAATACAAGAGCTTGGAGATGAAAGTAAAAAAATCAATGAAATTACTGCATTAATTAAAGATATTGCCGAACAAACTGGATTGTTAGCTTTAAACGCTTCTATCGAAGCGGCAAGAGCTGGAGAAGCTGGAAGAGGTTTCGCGGTTGTAGCAAGTGAAATTAAAAGCTTAGCAGAAGAAATTGGTAAATCAGTAGATGATATTAACAAGACAATAACTGAAATTCAAAACAAAATTGGTAAAACTATAGATTTAGGATTAGCTGGAAAAGATGAAGTCGATAAAGGAGTTATAGCAATAGATGAAGTTAATAATGCATTCTTAAAGATTAAAGAAGCCGTTGATAAAGCAATGGAGAGAATAAACGAAATAAAAGAAGGAGCACAAAATGCAGCTGATAATATACAGAATGCTTTAAGAGATGTTCAAGATGTTGCTTCGATATCAGAAGAGTTTGCCGCTACAGCTGAGGAGTTAACTGCTTCAACTGAAGAATTGAATGGAGTAATAGAAGAAATAAGTAAAGCCGCAGAAAAAGTAGCTGAAATATCAAATCAACTTGCAGAATCTGCAAGTAAATTCAAAGCATAATTCTCTACTAAATCTTTTTATTTTTATTTTAAAAATTTAAAAAATTATGCATTTATACCTTCTTCAATTTCTACAAGATAGCTATCTATTTTAGTATTTAAATCATCTGCAATCTTTATAGCTTTATTTATACTTTCTTCCTCAAGGTTGTTTAAAATCTCTTTTATTTCATTAATTCCTTTATAAATTTCTTTTATTAGTTTTATAATATCAACTACCTTAACTCCTCCACTATCGAGTAAATCTGTAATCTTCTCTGACATTTTATCAATTTTTTCGGTAATATTATCAATTTCATTTGATAATTTATCCAATTTTGATGAATAATTGTTTGTATTTTCTATTATTATGTCCAATTTCTCAATAAATTCCATTTTTGAAGAATCGTATATTTGTTTAATTTTATCTGAAATTTGATTTATAGCATCTTCTGAGAGATTAACATATTTCATACTCTCTAATTTATCCAATATCTCCTTTAACATATTCTCAATTTTTTCATAATTGTTATTATTTATGGTATCAAGAATTTTATCTAATTTATTATTAATTTCTTTTATCTCATCAGAACATTGATTAATATCGACATTATTTTGATATTCTGGTTGTTGTTCAGGTTTTTTTTCATTAGATTGGGATTTTTCTGACTTTAATCTATTGTACATTTCAACTGCAATTTTTTCTAAATTTTTAACTCTATTAATTAAATTATCTTTGTCTTCTTTATTTTTTGCTTTTTTAGCAATTTCTTTTAATTTTTCTTCAAGCTCCATAAAAACCACCAAATAATATATAACACCTTAGTAAGGATTTTAAAAACAAAAATTAAATATCAAAATATAAAAATGTTCAATAAATTACATACAAAGTTTAAATACAGTTCTTTAATCTTTAATATTAATATTAGAAAATCAGTATTGATAATGTTTTTGTGTTTATTCTTATGTAGATTCGCTTATAGTGTTTTTCAAAAGTAATTAAAATTTACTAATGAATTATATATAAACCTCTACGGGGTTTATAAATACCTTTTTCTACATTAAGTTTTGAAAAACACTATAGTTATCCTAAACAAAACAAAATAAAATAGAATTAAAAGATTTTGTTAAAATTAATTAACATATTCACAATTGTCATAATTGTGACCATATATACCAATATTCTTGTAGATTTTAGATTCTCAAATAACATTTTTTGATTTTTATTAATAGATTTTAAAGTATTTGATAACATCTCCAATTTTTTACTATTATTTTTTATACCTTCCTCAATTCTATGATATCTATTATTCAGCCTAACTGATGAAACTTCTAAAGAATTTTTTATATTTAACATTTCGTTATTTATATCATACACAATATTATTTGTGTCTTCAATAGATTTTCTCATAAGCTCCATATATGAAAAGTAATCGTTTAATTTTTTCTCCAATTCTTGAAGTTCAACAATCGAAATATTCATTTTTTCATTTGTAATGTTCAAGCCATACTGTATCTCTGCCACATAACTATTAATCTCAGAAATTAGCATGTCAAGTTTTGTTAAAATATCATCAATAATTATTTCTGATTCTAATAAATCATTATCTAACTTATTCAATACATTATTTCCCCAATCCAATTTCTTATCTACCATACAAAACCACCCCTACACATAGAGCCATAAAAATTAGTCTAATATTTAGCAATATTTATTTATTTTCATCTATCATGCTGTCAATTTCCAATAGCAATTCTTTTAGCCTGTTCTCTAATGCTTGATTTTTATTAATTAATTCATTCAATTTCTCTTTGTTATTCTTAATAATACTAAAAACTTTTTCAAATTCAGATATTACTTCATTTGATATCTCAGTATTGACAAATTTTAACTTAGATATAGTATCATCCAACTTAGACATAGAGTTTACGTGTTTATCAATTTCTGAATTTAGATTTTTTGTTATTTTTTCAACATTATCCAAAACATGTGTTAAATTTTCTAAATTCTCCACGAATTTTTCGAGAATTATAGGGTTAATTTCCCCTCCATTCTTATATCGCTCCAACATTGAGTAATATTTTTCTTCTACAATGTTTAAAGTTTTTTCAACATTATCTAAAACTGATGATAGTTGAGCTATTAAATCAGCCATGTCTTCATTTCCTTTTCTAAAATCTTTGGCACTTTTTAGTAAATACCTAATAGATTCATCTAATTTTATAGCAATATCTAAATTATTTTTATTATTTTTATTTTGAGAACTTTCCATATATAAACACCTCAAATTATTGCAATATTCATTATTATCTTAATTAACAAATAATATATATTACTTAAGCATATTAATTATTATATATGATTTCTATTATTACAAAAAACCTGCCGTAATATGTTGTATAAGGTGGAAGGAATAGGTGAAAGGAATGAATCTTAATGTTAAAACAAAGATTTTAATAATAATTGGGGGATATATTGCCTTAATAGTTTTGTTCTCAGTTTTTATGCTACATTCATCAAAAGACACTATATTTAAATTGATAACTATATTCAATATATTAGCGTTTATTTTGGGAGGAGTTTTTATCCTAATAATGAAAAAGACTGTATTTGACCAACTATCTGAGCTTGAAAGAATTACAAAAGAATTCGCTGAAGGTAAAACAGATATAAAAAGGAATTTAAAAATAAAATTCAATAAAAATGATGAGATTGGAAGAATATACTATAACATAAAAGAAGTGTATTTAAACTTTAAAAGTAAGGTAGAAGAAGTGGAAAAAAGTAGAAATGAATTAAGGAAGTTACTAAAAGAGATAGGAAATGTTATGAATGTTATAATCAACGGAGATTTAACTGCAAGAATGGATGAAAGTGGAGAAAGGAATAGAGTTCAAAAATTGATTAATAGGGCTCTTGATAAACTTTCAATGATGGTTCGTGAATTGATAGATAATGTTGCTAAATTAGAAGATGAAATTAGAAGAGCTAACGAAGAAGTAGAAAGATTAAAAGAAACCTCCGACCAAATAGCGGATGCCGCTCAACAGGTAGCTACTGCAGCAACAGACCAATCAAACAAACTACAAGATTTAACGCAGGAATTAGAGCATACTGCAAAACTTTCAGAAGATACACTAAAAGCTGCTGAAGAAGGAGTTATAGCGATAAATGAAGTAGAAGAAAAATCAAATGAAGGAGTTAAAAATGTAGAAAATGCCATTGAGACTATGCAGAGAATAGCTAATGTTATCGATGACTTAGGTAAAGCTTTAGAAGAGTTAGGTAAAAAGAGCCAAAAAATCAACGAAATTACTGCATTAATTAAAGATATTGCCGAACAAACTGGATTGTTAGCTTTAAACGCTTCTATCGAAGCGGCAAGAGCTGGAGAAGCTGGAAGAGGTTTCGCGGTTGTAGCAAGTGAAATTAAAAGCTTAGCAGAGGAAATAGGCAAATCAGTTGAAGATATCAACAGAACTGTTGAGGAAATCAGGAAAGCTATTGAAAAAACTATTGATTTAGGGTTAACTGGAAAGAATGAGGTTGATAAAGGAGTTATAGTAATAGATGAAGTTAATAATGCATTCTTAAAGATTAAAGAAGCTGTTGATAAAACTAAGGAAGTTATTGAAAATATCAAAAATGCCGCAAAAACCTCTGCAGATAATGTTGAACAAGCTTTAAGAGATGTTCAAGATATTGCCTCAATATCAGAAGAGTTTGCCGCTACAGCTGAGGAGTTAACTGCTTCAACTGAAGAATTGAATGGAGCAATTTCAGCCTTTAGAGATATAATAGCTGATGTAGAAGAAACTGCTAAACAGGCAGCAGAGTTAGCCAATAGGTTCAAAGTTGATAGGACACGTAAGATAGCAAATATTTCTGATGCTCAATCTTAACTTAAAAATTTTTTAGTATTTGTATCTATATTTAAACACAATATGGTAATTGATAAATTAATAATGTTTAAATACATAATTGCCAAATAGCAACATATAGCATCTCTCTAATTAGGTGATGGTATGGCAAAGAAATCTAAAGAAGTTACAAGATTTCATGGAAAAGGAATTCTGCTAAACCAATATACAATAAAAAATCCTGTTTTAAAATGGGAAAAGCTTGATATTATATTATATGAAGATAAAATTGAATTCAAATTTTCAAATAAAACAGTAGAAGTGGAAACCCAATATATAGAAGATGTAGGGGCTGATTTACCAAGAAGAGCGATAGAAGTCGCTAAATCATCATTAGAAGATATTACTTATCATTCTTCCATAACTTTTCGCCCACCTGAATCAGACAAGACAATGATTGGATTCGCCCCAGAAACCTCAATATATGGAAGAAAACCCATAGAAAACTTCTTAAGAAAAGTTTTTTATGTGTTATTAAATAAAAAAGAGATAAAGATTCAATATGGTGCTATAAAAGGAGGAAGTATTGACCCAAATGTTAAATGGGAGGATGGATATTTAATATTTGTTCAAAGAAAAAGTGCATTATCCAGTGGAGAAATATTGGCAGTGGCTGTTTTAGAGAATGGAAAGCCTAAAGTCTATAACTTATTTACCAATATTGAATCTATAAGGATAAAAACTAAACTTATAGATGATAAAGAAGAAGAAGTTTTGGAGATAAAACAAATAAAGGCTAATGAAAGTATAACCTCTTATTTATATATTGAAAAAAGGGAAAGACTATTCGTGCTTAGATATATTGCAACACTTACTAAATATAAAAATACTGTAAAAGATTTACTTCCAAAATCAGAAGATGAGTTAAGTTCAGAATTCGCAGCTGAAAGCTGGTCTGGAGAAAAAATAAAAAGTGAAGTTGAAAAATTAACTCCTGAAGAGCAAGAAATACTAATGGCGTTATATACTGGAATTTCCCCACTCGAACTTCCAAACATGTTAAATATGGATGTTGATGAGGTGGAGAGAATATTAGATGACTTAATAGAAAAAGGACTATTAAATCTTGTTAGAATTAGAAAAGAAGTTGAGTTGTCTGAAAAAGGTAGAGCAATAACCAACTATATTGTAACAAACTTCTAAAAATATTTGAAAATTTTAAAAATTTTAATAAGGAAAGATTATTTATACATAAAACACTTAAAAATAAATAATACATATAATATCAAAAATAAGACTTAGGTGATAAAATGGCAAATATTGTAAAAACATTAGTGGTAGATGACTCAGCATTCATGAGGAATATTTTAAAGAAAATATTAACACCAACTGGTAAGTTTGTAGTTATAGGGGAAGCTTCAAATGGAAAAGAAGCTATTGAAAAAGCTAAAGAATTACAGCCAGATTTAATAACTATGGATATAGTTATGCCAGAAATGGATGGAATTACCGCTACAAGAGAGATTAAAAAGATACTGCCGAATGTAAAAGTTGTTATGTGTACTTCAATTGACCAAGAAAAGAAAGTTATTGAAGCTATTGAAGCTGGCGCAGACGGATATATTGTAAAACCATTCCAAGCTCAAAAAGTTCTTGAAGAATTAAATAAGCTTTTCCCTGATTAATTTTAATTTATTATTTTATAACTGCTATTCTTTCAATTTATATTACTCAAATATTATATCCCATTTGAGTTCAATATATCTAAAGATGATTGTAGTATTATATATTTAGAGAAACTAATATAAGAATGAAAATATATTGGAATAATATAAAAGAACAAAAGAATTTCAATAAGACTTTCGCAGTTTATATATGAACTCTAAGAATTTAGATGCCTTTAGACATTAATATTCAATAAAACATTTAATTCCTGCGAAAATCCTATTCAAAAATATGTGCAACGTGTGAGATGTATGAAATATGGAAATGTTGAAATTTCCCCGAAATCCTGGGAAGTTATAGTGAAAACCATTATTGAAACCACGTTGGGGGATAATAACATGTCTTCAAATTCCAGTATTATTAACAATTTTGATTTAGATGGATTGAGTAAAATCGAAGATGTGGGAAAATATGCTTCAGAAAAAGCTATGAAATTTATCTCTGAAATGACTGGATACTCAGCCGAATTAAAGGTATTTAATATTAGGTTGGTTACCCCAAAAGAAATAAAAGAAGAATATGGCGATGATAAAAAAATATTTACAAGAATTGATTTTACAGGAGATATTAATGGAACTGGTGTATTAATTTTCTCTGAAGATTCTGCTATAAAGCTGTCTAAAGCCATGCTTTTAGGAATGGGAATGGAGTCAGATACTGATGAAATGGACGATATGAAAATATCTGCAATTAATGAAATATGCAACATACTCATATCTGCATATGTAGATTCGTTTGCAAACTTTATGAATACTGCATTAACTATGTCTCCACCATCGTTTATTGAAGGTTCTGGAAGAGAACTATTAGAAAAAATATTTAATGAGAAAAATATAGGCGATGATGATATAATTATGGCCTTTAGGTCAACATTGCATATATGTGAAGTAGGAACTGGTTTTGATGTATTGATTGTATTGCCACACGACTCTGTAAGCATATTATTTGATGCTATAAATAAAGGCAATGTTAAAGATAAATTAAGTGCAAAATATGAAAACCAATAAATTTTTTATTATTTTATTTATTTTTAACTTTAACAATTACACTAACTCAATAACGTGATAATTATGAGTTTAATAAAACCTATCAATAAGTTAATAGAGCTTGGTAAAGAAGCTACTGAAAATATGGCAAGGTCATTTATGGAATTAACTGGAGAAAATGTTGAAGTATATTTTTTAGGTTTAAGATTTGCTTTAGTAGAGTTTGTTCCTGAACAGTTCGGAGATGAACCCTATAAAGCTGTAAGAATTGATTTTAATGGGGTTCTTAGTGGCAAAAGTTTAATCTTATTGCCCGAAAAAGATTCTATAAAACTTGAAAAGCTAATGCTTATCGACATTCTTTGGGACAGCATGGTCAGTAAATCAGACCTTCCTAATTATGAAGAGATGGAAAGTGCACTAATTGGGGAAGTTGGAAATATTGTTATATCTGCATTTCTAAATGTTTTTGCAAATGAACTTAATGGGGTTATAGATATAACACCCCCAACATTTATAAAAGAAATGGGTTTTACAATAGTTGAGTCATTAATTACAGAAATAGCTGAAAAAACTGATGTAGTTATGTTATTTGACACAAAAGTTGAAATTGTTGGGAGATTTCCAATAAAATGTTATCTAATAATTGTTATTGACCCGGATTCAATTAAAAAATTAGATAGTATCCTTAAATAATATCGCTAATCTAAATAATAATTTTTATTCTTTGGGTTTCTGATAAATTCTTTCTCTTGCATTATATGTTTTGAATAATTTTTTTGCTTCTCCATGAAGTATTTCAGTTTTTCCAAGTATCAAAAATCCACCAGGATTTAATGCTTCATAAAATTTCAGAAAAATTTCTTCCTGAATCTTTTTATCAAAATAAATAATTACATTTCTACATAATACCATATCCATATTTTTTAATGGAGGGTCTTTTATGAGGTCATGATATTGAAATCTTACAAATTTTTTTAATGTATTTTTTATCATATACTCCTCATCATTGAGTTTTATGAAATATTTTTCTATAATCTGAGGTGGTAAATTTTTTAGCTGTTTTGCTTGATATACTCCTCTTTTTGCTTTAGCAAGAATTTCTCGGTCTATATCTGTGGCTGTTATTGATACGTTTAGTAATTTTCTTTTATGTTTCTCCATTGCTTCACTTAAAATAATTGCTACACCGTAAGGTTCTTCTCCCGAAGAACATCCAGCACTCCATATTCTTATCTTTCTTATTCTTCTATCCGCTACCCACTCGTCTATGATTTTTTGTATTTCATTATATACAGTAATATCCCTCCAAAATTCTGTAACATTAACTGTTAAAGTTTCAGCCAATTCTTCATTTTCATCACTATGGCTTTTTAAGTATTCGTAATATTCTTTGAATGTCTTACATTTAGTAGCTTTCATTCTTACTCTAATCCTTCTCATAATATAACTATCTTTATATTGAGTAACATCTATTTTTAATACATTTTTGATATGATTTAATATTCTTTTAAAATACATTTGCTCTATAGAGTCGAGTCTTTCAGTACTATTATTTACACCTATTGCCATGCTATCCCATTTTCTTTTAAGACAAATATTAAACATCTTATATTTTTTGTTAGAGCTAATATATATAACTTAGAGATAAAATTTAAGAGCAATTTTTAATTAAAATATTCATATATTTCGTGATTATTAAAATCAAAATGTTCATAAAATATGAACTTTAATTCAAAATGGAAAACTTTATATACCACAAATGTATAGGTTTTAGATGACAAAGTTCTGAAGGTGGTGTTGTGAAGAAGCTATTAGCTTTAATCTTTGGGATAATTTTAATTACTCCAATCGTTAGCTTAACTGGATGTGTTGGTGGTGGAAATTCAGAAAATTCAGTTAATGATTGGTCAAAAGCTCCTATAAACGTATATACAAGAGACCCAGAAAGTGGAACAAGAGAAGTTTTCTGGGAAAAGGCGTTAGATAAAGGAGATATAACAAAAAAAGCTGTTGTTGTTCCTTCAAATGGAGCAATGAAGAGTGCTATAGCTCAAGATAAGTACGGTATAGGTTACTTATCAATCGGTTACTTGGATAGCTCAGTTAAAGCTGTTAAGTTTGAAGGTATAGAACCTACAGAAGAGAATGTTAGAAACGGTAAATACCCAATTTCAAGAAAACTTCACATGTATGTAAATAAAAACCTGAAAGATAAAGACCCAGAAAAATATGAGCTTGTTATGGAATTTATAAAGTTTGTTCAAAGTAAGGAAGGGCAGGAGATTGTAAAGAAAGAAGGATACATCCCACTACCAAATCCACAACCATACCAAAAGAAAGAAGGGCTTAAAGGAGAGATTAAGATTGCCGGTTCAACTACAGTAGAACCAATAGCTGCTGAATGTGCTAAGAGATTTATGCAAATGTATCCAAATGTTAAGATAACTGTAAGCGGTGGAGGTTCAGGGTTTGGTATTAAACAAGTTGGTGAAGGGTTGGTTGATATTGGAGACGCTTCAAGAGATGCTACACCAGAAGAGATTGAAAAATATAATTTAGAAGACCATGTTGTTGGAATGGATGGAGTAGCTATAATAGTAAATCCAGCAAACCCAATAGATAACTTAAACAAAGAACAAGTTAAGAAAATATTTGCTGGAGAGATAACAAGCTGGGGGCAAGTGTTAGGACAATAAATTAACATCCAATTAACATTTTGACTTTTTTAGTTTTTTATCATAATTTAAAACTATGATAAATTTTAAATAAACTTTTTATAGTATTAATTTAATTAAGAACTGAAGCTAATTTAAAAGTAAACTCAATTCATGGTGGGTTTATGAAAAGAGTGAGCGAAATAATTATAGAAAATCTTATTAAGATATTTGCAGCATTTTCAAGTTTCATAGTTCTTGGAATTATTATTTTTTTATTAACTAATGGATTGCCAGTCTTTAATTATATAGACCCTATAAGCTTTATATTCGGTATGAATTGGAATCCATACTATGGAGAGTTTGGAATATTTCCAATGATTGTTGGTAGTTTTTGCGTAACTATTTTGGCATTATTGTTTGCTGTTCCATTAGGTGTTGGGTGTGCAATATATTTAGCTGAAATAGCCCCTGAGAGAGTTAGAGATATTTTAAAGCCAGCAATTGAGATATTAACTGCTATCCCATCAGTCGTTTATGGTTTCATTGGGATGGTTTTACTTGTTCCTTGGATTAGAGAGGCATTTAATGTAAATCCAGGATTTAGCTGGTTTGCTGCATCTATAATCTTAGCAATTATGATTCTACCAACAATTACATCAATATCTGAAGATGCTATAAGAAGTGTTCCACAAAGTATAAAGGAAGGGAGCTTAGCTTTAGGAGCTACCCACTGGCAAACAATAAAAAATGTCATTATTCCAAGCTCATTAAGTGGGATTTTAGCAGGGACTATATTAGGAATGGGTAGAGCAATAGGAGAGACGATGGCTGTTTTGATGGTCGCAGGAAACTGGCCTTTAATTCCAAAGTCCATATTCGACCCAGTAAGACCTTTAACTTCTCACATTATCTTGCATATAAAAGAGGCCGTAGTTGGAAGCCCTATTTACTATGCAATGTTTGCATGTGGAATTGTTCTATTTGTAATAGTTGTTGGATTAAACATCATATCACAATACTTAGAGAAAAAATATAGAATAAAATGGGGATAATCCATGATTAATCCTAAGTTAGAAGAAAAAATTGCATTTGCTCTATTAAGAGCTTGTGGACTTGTTGTAATTTCAGTTTTGTTTATTATGGTAGGGTATTTATTCATAAAAGGCATTGGAGCTATAAATCTTGAGTTATTCTTTGGAGAAGCTAATCCAATAGACGTTATAATTGGTAAAGAAATAGCTTATGATGGAATTTGGTATGCAATATTAGGGACGTTTGCTTTAGTCACATTAGCAGTCTTATTCTCTATACCGTTTGGAATATTAGGAGCTATTTATCTTCATGAATATGCTGGAGATAGCAAACTCGCAAGAATTATAAGATTTTCAACAGATTGCTTAGCTGGTTTACCATCAATTGTCTTTGGTTTGTTTGGGTTTTCAATTGCAATTGCTACAAAAATTGGTCCTTGTTTGTTAATTGGGGGCTTAACTCTATCATTTATGATTCTTCCTATTATAATGAGAACCACTGAAGAGGGATTAAAATCTATCCCCCCAGGATTAAGAGAGGGAAGTTTAGCATTAGGAGCTACAAAGTGGCAAACAATAAGGCATGTTGTATTGCCAGCAGCTTTACCTCAAATAATAACAGGGATTATCTTAGGAATTGGTAGAAGTGCTGAAGAAACAGCTGCTATTATGTTCACTGCCGCAACAGCATTTTCATATTCAATTGGTCTATTTGACCAAGTAGAAGCTTTACCATACACACTATATATCTTAGCAACTGAATACACTTCACAGCAGGAATTACAGATGGCTTATGGTGTAGCTTTCATTTTGGTAGTTATGATGTTCTTTATATTTGGAATTGCAAGCTATATAAGAAAAAAATACACAATAAAATACTAAAACTTACAAAATATTGTTAGGGGGAATAAAATGAAAGTAAAAATGGAAGCTAAAAACCTAAACCTCTGGTATGGTGAAAAACAAGCTCTATTTGATATTAACTTACCAATCTATGAAAATAAAATCACTGCTTTAATTGGTCCGAGTGGTTGTGGAAAATCAACATTTTTAAGATGCTTAAATAGAATGAACGATTTAATTAAAGGAGTTAGGATTGAAGGAGATGTTTTATTGGATGGAAAAAACATATATGACAAAGATGTTGATGTTGTTGAACTAAGGAAGAGAGTGGGAATGGTTTTCCAAAAACCAAACCCATTTCCAATGAGTATTTATGATAATGTAGCTTACGGCCCAAGAATTCACGGAATTAAAGATAAAAAAGAATTGGATAAGATTGTTAAATGGGCTCTAAAAAAAGCTGCTCTTTGGGATGAAGTTAAAGACAACTTAGATAAATCAGCTTTAAGCTTATCTGGTGGGCAGCAGCAGAGGTTGTGCATAGCAAGAACTATAGCGGTGAAACCAGAAGTAATTTTGATGGATGAACCAACATCTGCCTTAGACCCAATATCAACATTGAAGATAGAGGAGTTGATGGTTGAATTAGCTAAGGATTATACAATTGTTGTTGTTACCCACAACATGCAGCAAGCAAGTAGGGTCTCAGATTACACTGCCTTTTTCTTAATGGGTAAGTTAATTGAGTTTGGAGAGACAGAGCAGATATTCTTAAATCCACAGAGAAAAGAAACAGATGACTATATTAGCGGTAGATTTGGTTAAAATTCTTTAAAAGGTGAATTACAATGGTAAAAAAATTTGATGAAGTATTAAAAGAGATAGAAGAGGATTTAATGAAGATGGCTGATTTATGTGTTGAACAGATAGAAGATGCTATAAAAGCATTTACAGAGGGGGATATAGAACTTGCTAAACAGGTTAGAAAGAAAGATAATGAGATAGATTTAATGGAAATTGAGATTGAAGATAAGTGTGTTAAAGCTATTGCTTTATATCATCCAGTATCTGGAGACTTGAGAGAGTTGATGACAGCCATTAAAATATCTTCAAAATTAGAGAAAGTTGGGGATAATGCATCAAAGATATGTAAAATATTGCTAAAATCCAATATGGAAGGGAAGAGGAAAAATGAATTACTAATTGTTATGAAAGATTATTTAGTCAATATGCTAAGAAATGCTATGATTTCATTTAAAAATAGAGATGAGAAATTAGCAAGAGATGTTTATGAGATGGATAAAAGGTTGGATGATTTGTATGAACAGTTATACAGAAGTATGATAAGCAAAATCCTTGAAGACCCAAAAAATTTAACTTTAGCTACTGAGATAATCTTTGCTGCTAAATATTTAGAGAGGAGTGGGAATATCGTTGCTTCAATAGGGGATAGAGTAGTTTATATGATTACAGGGGAGAGGATAAAAGAGGAAGAATTAGAAGAAAAAATGAATCAATAACTTTTTTGTATATTTTTGTATATATTGACAATTCTCTAACAATAAAAATTTTATATTATTTTTTTAATTATTTTTATTTTGCATAGCCAACTAAAGGTGAGGTTATGAAAATCTACTTAAACGGAAAATTTGTTGATGAAGAGGATGCAAAGGTTTCTGTGTTTGACCATGGTTTATTATATGGAGATGGAGTTTTTGAAGGAATTAGGGCTTATGATGGCGTTGTTTTCATGTTAAAAGAGCACATAGATAGATTGTATGATTCAGCAAAATCTCTCTGCATAGATATTCCATTAACAAAAGAAGAGATGATTGATGTTGTTTTAGAGACATTGAGAGTTAATAATCTGAGAGATGCCTATATAAGATTAGTTGTTACAAGGGGTGTTGGTGATTTAGGGTTAGACCCAAGAAAGTGTAAAGAACCAACTATTTTCTGTATAGCAATTCCTATGCCTCCTTTGTTGGGAGAAGATGGGATTAGAGTTATAACCGTCTCAGTTAGAAGATTGCCCGTAGATGTTTTAAATCCAGCTGTTAAATCTCTAAATTATTTAAACAGTATATTGGCAAAGATTCAGGCAAACTATGCTGGAGTTGATGAGGCATTTTTATTAGATGATAAAGGGTTTGTTGTTGAAGGGACTGGAGATAACATATTTGTAGTTAAAAATGGTGTTTTAAAGACCCCTCCTGTCTATGCAAGTATCTTAAAGGGAATCACAAGAGATGTTGTTATAAAATTAGCTAAAGAAGAGGGTATTGAAGTCGTTGAAGAACCATTAACTTTACATGATTTATACACTGCTGATGAACTCTTTATCACAGGAACAGCTGCTGAGATAGTGCCTGTCTTTGAGATAGATGGTAGAGTTATAAACAACAGACAAGTTGGAGAAATTACTAAAAAATTAAAAGAGAGATTTAAGGAGATTAGAACAAAATGGGGAATAAAGATTTATGATGAATAAAAAAATTTAAAAAAGTTAAAAAAATTTAGTTTATTTCATTATATTTTTTATTTTCTAATTATTGCTATTGCTAAAACTCCTTCAATGTCTACTGAATCTACTTCCTCTCCTTCACAGAATAAAGCTCTTTTGACATCTTTAATGTGTTCTTTCCTAATAACTCCATATTCTGTTTCTAAACCTTCATTAATTATCTTTTCAAGGGTTTTTTCATCAGCATTCTTAATTAAATCCATAACATACTTGGCATTCTTTTTAAACTCTGGCCCTATCTTTGATTTATCAGGGATTATTTCAACAATCTTTGATTCAAGGGTTGGTTTGCCTTTAATTATTTTGAGTTCTTCAATCTTTAATGTTCCTTTAATGTCCTCAGCTGTTTTAACTAACGCATTGTATGTCTCCTCATCTTCTGTATAAATCTCAACGTATTTTAATGGAGCATTTAAAGCCATCCCTGAATTTGCCTTAAATCTTCTAATTGAAATAACTGTATTTTTAGCTATCTCTCCAAATCTCTCAGCTTCTTCATTTATAAACTTGTTATCAACTTCTGGGAATGAGAAGTGAAGATTCTCTATTTTATAAATTTCTGCCATATAATCAGAGAAGTGTGGGGCAAATGGACAGAGTAATCTAACCAATTTGTCAATTACATAGTATAATGTCCATCTTGCTTCTTTCTTTGCCTCCTCATCGTTTCCATACAATCTGTATTTAACCATCTCTATGTAATTGTCACAGAACTCATGCCAGACAAATTTGTAAATTTCTACTATTGTGTTAAACCTATAATTCTCTAAATCTCTATCAACTCTCTCAATTAATTTCTGCAACTTACTCAAAATCCATAAATCAATTGGGTTGCTAATTTCCATTGGTTTCTTTAATTCTTCAATAATATCATCACTTATATGCATCTTAGCAAATCTACAAGCATTCCAAAACTTTCTTAAGAATCTATATCCATAATCAACCTCTTTCCATAGGAATTGAACATCATCTCCAACAACGCTATTACTTGCCCATAATCTTAAAGCATCAGCTCCATACTTAGCTATAATCTCATCTGGCTCTACAACGTTTCCTCTACTTTTACTCATCTTATGCCCATCTTCTCCAAACACCATTCCGTTTATAACAATTTCATTCCATGGCTTTTTGCCAGTTAAGGCTATTGACTTAACTATAGTATAGAAAGCCCATGTCCTAATTATATCATGCCCTTGTGGTCTTAATTGGACTGGATAGTGTTTTTCAAAGAACTTATCGTCATCTAACCACTTTGTTATAACCATTGGTGTTATTGAAGAGTCCATCCATGTATCTAAAACATCTGTTTCTGGGATTAAGTCAGTGTTTCCACATTTATCACAAACATAACCTGTTTTAGTTGGGTCTATTGGTAAATCTTCTTCTTTAGCAACAACTACATTTCCACACTTTGGACAATACCAAACGGGTATTGGTGTAGCAAAAATCCTCTGCCTACTTATAACCCAGTCCCAATCCATATCCTCAATCCAATTCAGCAGTCTAATTTTCATGTGCTCTGGAACCCATTTAATTTCATCAGCTATCTCTCTAACCTTTGGGATGAGTTTTCTAACATTAACAAACCACTGTTCAGTAACAATAATTTCAATTGGTGTTTTACATCTCCAACAAACACCAACATTCTGTTTTATTGGTTCTTGCTTAACTAAATAGCCCTCTTTCTTTAAATCCTCAATGATTATTTTTCTTGCTTCTTCTGTTTTTAACCCTTTATATTTTCCAGCAATTTCTGTTAGCTCTCCCTTCTCATCAATTGCCTTCTTAATCTCCAATTTATGCCTATTAACCCATAAAACGTCTGTCTTATCCCCAAATGTACAAACCATAACTGCTCCTGTCCCAAATTCTTTCTCTACATCCTCATCAGCCAATAACTTAACCTTATGCCCAAACAATGGAACTATAAACTCTTTTCCAATTAAATGTTTATATCTTTCATCCTCTGGATGAACTAAGATAGCAACACACGCAGCCATTAATTCAGGTCTTGTTGTTGCTATCAATAAATGCCCATCTCCATCAGCGGCTGGGAATTTTATATAGTTTAGCTTACTTTCTCTCTCTTTATACTCAACTTCAGCAAATGCAATAGCTGTTTGACATCTTGGACACCAATTTACTGGGAATTTACCCCTATAAATTAACCCATCTTTATACATCCTAACAAAGGCAGTTTGGGATTTTTTAATATACTCTGGGGTCATTGTTATATACTCTCTATCCCAATCAATAGAAATTCCTAAGGATTTTATCTGTCTTCTCATTTTTTCAATGTTTTCCTTTGTTAATTCAATACACAACTCTCTAAATTTATGCCTATCAACATCTGACTTTGTTATGCCGTGTATCTCTTCAACCTTAACCTCTGTTGGCAGTCCATGACAATCCCATCCTTGCGGGAATAAAACGTTAAATCCTTTCATTCTCTTGTATCTCGCTATTATATCCATGTAAGTCCAGTTTAAAGCATGTCCTAAGTGCAATCTACCAGTTGGATATGGTGGAGGGGTGTCTATTATATATGGAGGTTTTTTGCTCTCTTCATCAAACTTGTAGATTTTGCTTTCTTCCCACTTTTTTTGTATCTGTTTCTCAATCTCTATGTTGTAATCCTTTGGCATCTCCATTATGAATCACCATTAAAGAGGCTTTTTAATTTAATAAAAAAGTTGAGGTTTAAATAAATAACTCTAAGAATATATTTGTAAATTTTGATTATAAAATTATTTTAAGACCTCTCTAATAGCATACCATTCAATGATCGAAGTTGGCTTTATTATCCCATTTATAACATCATAAAACAATATTTCATTTTCAATTAAAAATTTGACATCATCAAAAATCTCATCTTCAAAATTATCAATACTTACCTTTATCTTATCATCAAATTTACTTAAAACTTTTAGTAAATTTTCCTTTCTATCTTTATTTGACTTTAATAAATACTTCAATCCATCTGCCTCAACATTTATCCATTGTTTTATGGTTTGTTCAACTGATAATCCCAACTTTTTGTTTTCAATTAAATCAACTATTTCATAAGGTAATGATAGATATTTTAAACAATAATTAATCTCTTCCTCACTAAAGCCCTCTTCTTTTAAGATATTTCTTATGCTCCCTTTCCTTAACCAATCAATTAGGTAATACTTAGATGCATTTTTTAAAGTTGAATTCCTATAGATTTCATCAATAAACAATGTATCAGAAGTTAGACAGATAACATGGCATAGATGTTCCATTTTTGTTAAGGATACGAATAAATTAAATAACTCATTTAATAATGATTTGTTCCCGTTAAAATAAATGTTTTTCAATTTCTGTAGCTCATCTATAATTAAGACGGGCTTCTTTCCGTCCTCAATGACAGCATTTATGCTCTCGTTTATCTTAGCAAATACATCATTCAAACATAAATTTTTAAAATCAAAGTTTTCTTCAATCCCAAACTTACAAACTCCTAAGTTAAGTTCTAATTTATTTAGTAGATATTTTTTATCAGATTTTTCAAAAAATACTCTTAAAAATTCTTCTTTGCTATAGGTAGCATATTTTCTTAGGTTGTAATAGAAAAACACTATATTGCTATCTTCCAACTCTTTTATAACTCTCCTCATTACAGTAGATTTACCGGATGATTTTGGACCATAAACGAATAAAATAGAGTTTGGTTCTAATTGGCAATAGGTTTTTAGATAGTTAAGTTCTTTTTCTCGATTATAGAATTTCATAGTTATCACCACAAAAAAGAGTGAGAATTCTATTTCTTAAACCATTCTGGATAGCCAACTATTTTATACCCACCAAAAGGCCCTGACTTACTCTCTATTTTAAAGCCAAGAGTTTTTAAATCCTTTATTCTGTTATGCACTGCTACTCTACTTTTTCTATCAATATAATCTTTTAAAAACTCTCCAGATATAAAATCAGAGTTTTTGGCAAATATTTTATTTCTCTCCAATATTTTCCTCGCCTCTTCTTCTCCAAACTTCTCTGATAATTTATTGTACAAATCATTAATTCCAATAAGAATATTTAAAAGGATAAAATGCCCAATGTCAAGCTTTATATTATTCTCATAGGCCTTTTTTAAAAATTCCCAGAAGTCATAATCTTTTTTTTCTATTATATTTTTTATCTCATCCTCTATCCTCATTTAGTCCCCCTTATCTTTGCCAATCTTCTTGCTAATGCAACCATTCCTATCTCAATAAGCCCTACAAAAAACTTTTCCAAACCTCCACAAGCCCATATTGCCTTTCCAAAGGTTGTCTTTTTAATCCTCTCTTCATACTCTCGTGGCGTTATATCTTCTCCAGTCATTCTCTTTGTCACAACCGCAGCTGCTTCCATCAACTCTTCCCAGCTTATATCCCCAATATGGTTGTGCAACTCCTTAAATATTTTATATACTGGAATTTCATATAGCTTAGCTAATGTTTTAACAATATCACAGTTTCTAACCATCCCCACAACTCTACCATCTTTTGTTAAAACTGGGATGCTAACAACCTTATATTTAACGAATTTTAAAACTACATCTCTTGCTTCATCATCTTCATATACAGTAATAACTTCTTCAGCAGGTCTCATGAACTCTGTTATTTGCTTTTTGAAATCTTTTTCTGAAACCCCCAACAACTCCAAGGTAGTTATCCAACCAACTAATTTATCTTCTTTATCAACAATTGGTGCTGAAAATCTCTTTTTCTTTTTTAATAAATTTATTGCATCTTCAACAGTCTCATCTAAATATATTTTAGCAAAATTTTTGTCCATTAGGTCTCTAACTTTCATAGTATCACAGAAAAATTTTTTGAAGATGGGCAAACACTCAAGATTTTGCATTTATTATTTATGCACTTAATCTAATTTATTAGTTATGTATCCTTTAACTGCACTTATTGCAGCAACTTTTGGGGATGCTAAATAAATATAGCTGTTTATATGCCCCATCCTTCCTTTAAAGTTTCTATTTGTTGTGGATAAACAAACCTCTCCTTCAGCTAAAACCCCTTGATGAGCCCCCAAGCAAGGCCCACAGCCAGGAGTGCAAATCATCGCTCCAGCTTTAACAAATATATCAATCAGCCCTTCTTTTAAAGCCTGCATAAAAACCTTTTTTGATGCAGGAATAATAATTAATTTGACGTCTTTATGAACTTCTCTGCCCTTTAAGTATTTAGCTGCTTCTCTTAAATCACTCAACCTTCCATTTGTGCAACTGCCTATAAAAACTTGATTTATTTCAGTTCCTTCAACCTCACTAACTGGCTTTACATTATCTGGGTGATGAGGAACTGCTATTTGCTCTTCCATATCTGTTATATCAATCTCAATTTCTTTATAATAACTCTCTTCCTCTCTATTTACTGTTATCCTCTCTTTTTTTAATTTAGCTATCTCACTATCAGAAAGCCCCCTCTCTTTCTTTAAATAGTTGTAAGTTATTTCATCAGCCTCTATAACTCCTGTCTTACCTCCCATCTCTATTGCCATATTACATAATGTCAATCTTCCATCCATATCCATGTTTTTAACAACCTCTCCACCATATTCAATAGCCATATAGGTTGCTCCTCTTCTCCCAATTTCCTTACAAACCCTTAAAACAATATCTTTAGCAGATACATTTTCATTTTTTCCAATAATATCAACCCTAATTGTTTTTGGCACTTTAATCCATGTTTCTCCTGTAGCATAGATATAAGCCATATCAGTAGCTCCAAAGCCAGTGGCAAAAGCGCCAAAAGCTCCGTGAGTGCATGTATGGCTGTCTCCACCAGCTACAAACATATTTGGTAAAACATAATTCTCAGCTAAAATTTGGTGACAAATTCCTTCTCCACCTTTATGGAAATTTTTAATATTAAACCTTCTAACAAACTCTAAAGCCAATTTTTGCATTTCAGCAGCTTTAACTGTGTTTGCTGGAACATTATGGTCGAAGGCAACAACAATCTTCTCATTATCCCAAACGCTATCACTCATTTCTTTTAAAGCTTTGTAAGCTAAAGGTGTTGTTCCGTCATGAGTCATTGCCAAATCAACTTTAACCTCTATGCTATCTCCTGCACAAACCTCATAACCAACTTTTTTTGATAATATCTTCTCCACCAATGTCACTCTACCACCTAATCATCCTAATCAAAGAATATTATATTTGCCCTTGGGTCAGTCTCAAAAACAATCTTCCCATCTTTAAATACTCTAACTACTCCTCCACTCTGAGAGACGGTTACAGCTATAGCATTTGTATTTTTTGTTATACTTGCAGCAGCTACATGTCTTGCCCCTAAACCTTTTGGTATATCGACATCTCCTTTTGTCTCTAAAAATCTCCCTGCTGAAACAACTTTTCCTTCATCAGTAATTATAAATGCTCCATCAATAGAAGATAGCTCTTTTATAGTTCCTTTTACATTTTCATCAAATATACTTGCATTGTGTCCAGCAAATGGGTTTAATATTAAAGGTTTTGACATGTTCATAACATTTAATGTATCCCCAATAACAAATATTGTCCCAACATATTCTCCTTCCCTTCCTTCTCTTCCAATTTCCATAGCTAATTTTAAAACTTCCTTTAAAGTTTTTTTCTGTTTTTCATCCAATGTCTCAAAGAGCTTATATAAAGTTAATGCCTTTACATGATCTTTTACATTAACAACCATTATTGTATCTAACTTTCCAGGAATTTTTGGTTCCCCAACCACTGCAACAATTCTATGATTTTCTTTTAATATCTTCATTTTAAGGGCATGAACAATGCCGCTACTTATTATCATACATCTATTGTCTTCCCTATGCTTAATAAACACAGGATAGATATTTTCTTCACTCTCATAAGTAATTTTTTTATAAGTTGTCTTATTTGGTGTGGCAACAATTATTTTTATATCTTTATGTATCATCTTATCAAATATCTTCAATATCTTTGAGTTGTTATCTTTTTTTAATAAGGATTTTAACAATTCATAAGATTTTCCAGTTTCAGTAAATATCATAAATGCTTCTGCCTTAATATCATAAGCTAATTCCAATCCATGCTTTATTATATACTTGGCAACCATAACTCCACCATTATGACTTTGCATATCCTACTGAAGCTTTTTGAAAAAGTTAATAAAAACTCTTAAGAGTTTTTATAGCCCAAGCTAATGCTTTGGTTTCATCAAAATTAATATATTAATAAACAATTTGGAAGACACAACTTATCGTTTCGCATATCTAACTAATGCCTCAGCTATTTTTTTGTCTGCATTTATCCCTATATTTCTAAAGCCCTTAGTTCCTGGGGATGAGTTGAGCTCTATAACATAATAACTGTCTTTTGTTGGTAATATATCTACTCCCAAAATTACTGCTTCAGATAAATCAGCACATTTTAAAGCTAACTCTTCAAGTTCTTCATCTATATTTAATTTTTCAACAGAATTTCCTAAATAAAGGTTTGTTCTAAAATCTTTACTAACTCTCCTATATCCACCTACAACCTCTCCATCAACAACTAATATTCTCATATCCTTATATAAGCCATTTTCTTTAAAATCAATAAACTCCTGTATAATCTTCCCTTCCCATATTGCATTTTTTGTAAGTTCTCTTAGCTCATCGTAATTTTTTGCCATAAATACCTTTAAACCACATTTTGAGAAGGAATTTTTTATAACTACTGGAAATTTTAAATTATATTTTTCAATAAATTTAACTGCATCCTCGTAATCCCTAATTAATGCTGTTTTTGGTGTCTTTATTTTATTTTTTGCAAGTAATTTTATACATTTGAATTTATCTGATGTAAGGTAGAGAGTTTTAATTGGGTTTATAAATTTACACCCCTCAACTTCCAATGCATTTATGAACTGCCAAGAGTAGAGTGTTAATCTATCAAAATAATCTCCTATTCCACATCTTGAGTGAATTAAGTCAGTTTCTAATTTAAAATCATAACTCATTAAAGTTTCTGGGTGTGATAATAAAAATATATCGCATTTAGCTCCTAATTTTTCAATCTCATTTTTTAAGCTCCATACACTGCAACTTTTTCCTTCTGGGGATAGTATTGTTATCTTTACCATAAACATCTCCTAAAAATATCCTAAAAATAAAATTGTAGAATTAGGGATTTGTTAATTCATCTATGCTGATTAATTTCTGCTCTCCTGTAATCATGTCCTTTAAAGTTACATTTCCTTCACTTAGCTCTTTTTCTCCTACAATAATCACTTTTTTAAAGCCCCTTGAGTTTGCATAATCCAATGCTTTTCTTAACTTTCTTCCCATAATTTCAAGTTCCACTATTTTTCCTGCCTTTCTTAACTTATCAGCTATAATTAATGATTTTTTAATTAATTCCTTATCTTTTTTTACTGGGATTATTAAAATGCTCTCTTCTTCAATATCCAAATCTTCAATATTCATCATAATTCTATCAAATCCATAGGCAAAACCAACAGCTGGTGTTGGTTCTCCTCCAAATGTCTCTATTAAATTATCATATCTTCCTCCACCACATATTTGCTTAGCTCCTTTCTTTCCATATATCTCAAATACCATTCCTGTGTAGTAATCTAAACCTCTCGCAATTCCAAGGTTTATTGTGTATTTATCATGAATAACAAATTCTAAAATCTCTTCTAAGTTATTTATTGCCTCTATAGATTTTGGAAATTCTTTTAGTATCTCTTTTAGTTCATCTAAAATCTCTTTTCCTCCTTTAAATTTTAATATATCAAATATTAGCTCCTTCTTTTCTTCCCCTAAGATTTGAATTAAGTAGGTTTCTAAGCTTTCATAATCTTCTTTATCAATCAATCTTCTTATTTTAACCTCCTCTTCCTCACTAACATTAAATTTCTCTAAAACACCTTTTAAAACTCCCAAATGCCCTATATGAACATCAAAATCTAAACCAATATTTATCAATCCATCCATCGCTAAATTCAAAACCTCAGCATCTGCCAATGGGCTTTCACAACCTATTAACTCACAGCCCATCTGCCAAAACTCTCTAAACCTCCCTGCCTGGGGTCTCTCATATCTAAAACAATTAGCGAAATAATACAACCTCAACGGCTTCTGTAAATTCTTCAATTCATTTAAATAGAATCTAACAACTGGGGATGTCATCTCTGGCCTTAAAGCCATTTCTCTTCCACCATGGTCTTTAAATACATACAACTGCTTTCTAATCTCTTCTCCTGTTTTTTTAGCTATTAACTCAAAACTTTCAAATGTTGGTGTTAATATCTCTCTATATCCATACCTCTCAAATACTTCTCTCAACTTATTTTCAATAAATCTTCTTTTTTTCATTTCTTCTGGTAAAAAATCCCTTGTTCCTCTTGGTTTTTGGAACATTTCTATCATCCTTATAATTTTTGTTAAATTAAATTTGTTAAGTAATAGTGAGGCATATATCTTATAAATCTTTGTTTCATCAATACAGTTTTATTTGATATCACAAAATTTTTATATTTATAGATATTGCTATTGAATCAACCACAAACATAACCGAAAGATTTATATAGAATTTCATTAACATATACATACCGAATAAGGTAACAGATTGAGGTGATGAGGATGGCAATGGCAGGGACACCAATAGTAGTATTACCACAAAACGTTAAGAGATACGTTGGAAGAGATGCTCAAAGAATGAACATATTAGCAGGTAGAATTATCGCTGAGACAGTTAGAACAACATTAGGTCCAAAAGGAATGGACAAAATGTTAGTTGATGAGTTAGGAGATATAGTTGTTACAAACGATGGGGTTACAATATTAAAAGAAATGAGTGTTGAGCACCCAGCTGCTAAGATGTTAATAGAAGTTGCTAAAACACAAGAGAAAGAAGTTGGAGATGGTACAACAACAGCAGTTGTTATTGCTGGGGAATTATTAAGAAAAGCTGAAGAATTATTAGACCAAAACATCCACCCATCAGTCATCATTAATGGATACGAAATGGCAAGAAACAAAGCAGTTGAAGAATTAAAAACTATAGCTAAAGAAGTAAAAGCTGACGACACAGAGATGTTAAAGAAAATTGCAATGACATCAATTACTGGTAAAGGAGCAGAGAAAGCAAGAGAACAGTTAGCTGAAATTGTTGTTGAAGCTGTTAGAGCTGTTGTTGATGAAGAAACTGGAAAAGTTGACAAAGACTTAATTAAAGTTGAGAAGAAAGAAGGAGCTCCAATTGAAGAGACCACATTAATTAGAGGAGTTGTCATTGACAAAGAGAGAGTCAACCCACAAATGCCAAAGAAAGTTGAAAATGCTAAGATTGCATTATTAAACTGCCCAATTGAAGTTAAAGAAACA
Source organism: Methanocaldococcus bathoardescens (assembly GCF_000739065.1). GTDB lineage: Archaea > AGJL01 > Methanococci > Methanococcales > Methanocaldococcaceae > Methanocaldococcus > Methanocaldococcus bathoardescens. Next base: position 959,322 of record NZ_CP009149.1, read on the forward strand.
GAAACAGATGCAGAAATAAGAATTACTGACCCAGCTAAGTTAATGGAGTTCATTGAGCAAGAAGAGAAAATGATTAAAGACATGGTTGAGAAAATAGCTGCTACAGGAGCTAATGTAGTATTCTGTCAGAAAGGAATTGATGACTTAGCTCAGCACTATTTAGCTAAGAAAGGAATATTAGCAGTAAGAAGAGTTAAGAAATCAGACATGGAGAAATTAGCTAAAGCTACAGGAGCAAGAATCGTCACAAACATTGATGACTTAACACCAGAAGACCTTGGAGAAGCTGGATTAGTTGAAGAGAGAAAAGTTGCTGGAGATGCAATGATATTCGTCGAGCAGTGCAAGCATCCAAAAGCTGTAACAATCTTAGCAAGAGGTTCAACAGAGCACGTTGTTGAAGAAGTTGCAAGAGCAATTGATGATGCAATTGGAGTTGTTAAGTGTGCATTAGAAGAAGGTAAGATTGTTGCTGGTGGAGGAGCAACTGAAATAGAATTAGCTAAGAGATTAAGAAAATTCGCTGAAACAGTTGCTGGAAGAGAGCAGTTAGCAGTTAAAGCATTCGCTGATGCATTAGAAGTCATTCCAAGAACATTAGCTGAGAACTCAGGATTAGACCCAATTGACATGCTCGTTAAGTTAAGAGCTGCTCACGAGAAAGAAGGCGGAGAAGTTTGTGGATTAGACGTCTTCGAAGGAGAAGTAGTCAACATGTTAGAAAAAGGAGTTGTTGAACCATTGAAAGTCAAGACACAAGCAATTGACTCAGCTACAGAAGCATCAGTCATGCTCTTAAGAATTGATGACGTCATAGCTGCTGAGAAAGTTAAAGAAGACAAAGGAGAAGGAGGAGAACCAGGAGGCGACGACAGCGAATTCTAAATCCCCTTAAATCCTAAATAAAATTTTTTATTTTTTATTTTACTTAGAATCTATAAATTTAAATGTATAGATTAAAGTTTAAATTTTAAAAAAATTAGATAAAAATTTAATAGGACTTTCGCAGGAATTAAATGTTCTATTGTATATATGATGCCTTTGGCATCAAAATTTCTTATTTGAATATATAAACTGCGAAAGTCCTATTAAGAAACAGTTGCTATTGTCCTAACACATCCTCCTCCATCACCAACTGGAACACTCTGCCCATATTTTCCACAGTAACCAACACTTAGCTCAAAGTCCTTTGTAACAGCATCAACTTTAAATAAAATATCTAAAATCTCCCCACTCAATCCAGCATCTTTTAAAATCTGAGTTAGCTCACCATTTTCAATTAAATATGCTTCAACGGCACTAAATTGGAAAAGACCTTTACCAGTATCAACCTGCCCTCCCCTTGAACCTTTCAAAAATATTCCCTCCTTTGTGTCTTCCAAAAGCTCTTCAAAACTCCAATCTCCTGGCTTTATGAAAGTGTTACTCATCCTTACAATTGGTTTATTTAATCCCTCGGCTCTACCATTCCCTGTTAGCTCAGCATCCATTCTTCCAGCTGTTTCTCTTGAATGTATATATGTTTTTAAAATTCCATTTTCAATGATAACTGTTCTTTTTCCTTCAACTCCTTCATCATCATATTTATAAGAGCCAAAGGCATCTTTAATTGTAGCGTCATCTATAACTGTAACATATTCGCTTCCAACTTCTTTATTTAATTTATCTTTAAATACACTATCATTTTGTAAAACCAAATCTGCCTCTGCCGCATGTCCTACAGCTTCATGTATAAACACTCCAGCTAATTCGGGGTCTAAGATTACCTTAAATTTACCTTTTGGGCAAGGTTTTGCTTTCAATAATCTTAAAGCCCTATTTTTTGCTTCTAAAGCTAAATTTAAATAATTATCTTTTATTTTCTCAAATCCAAAACCACCAGTTCTCTCAGCTCCATACTGCAAATTTCCATTTTCCTTAGCAACACAGTTCATATACATAATACATCTTGTTATTTTCCCTTCAATTCTTGAACCTTCACTATTCAAAAATATCTTTTTCCCAAATACATCAGAATAGCTAACAGAAATACTTTTAATCTTTTCATCCACCATATTTTTGTAGGTATCTATAATAATTTCTTTCTTTTCTTCAATATCTACATCAGTTGGCTTTATTTTTCCAACCATTATGTAATTATCAGTTATTGCTTTATAATCTTTTAATATAACCTCTTTTTCTGAATATTCATTTGAGATTTTAGCCATTTTATAAGCTTTTTCAATAAGTTTTTCAATTTCTTCTTCATTTACTATGTTTGATGTAACAAACCCCCAGCCATTTTTGTATAAAACTCTAACAGCTACACCATTTCCAAAACCTGAAGAAATTTCTTCTATTTTACCATCTTTTAAAGTTATTGAATTGCTCTCTCCAAAATTTATTCTTATATCTGCATAATCCCCAATTTCTAACAATTTTTCTATTTTTTCTAAGTTGAGCATGTTATCACCAAAATATTAGAATATCAAATTTCAAAATATTTAATTGTTATAAGATGTGAGGTGATTATATGAATTACATGAAAAAGATAGTGTTATTTTTGATAATAAATATACTACCCATAGCCATCTTAGGTTTATATTTATGTACAAATATAGGAGGAGCAGAGGACGTTAAAGAAGTTGTAGAAAACTCACCGTTCAAAGAATTTATTTATATAGACTATAAAACACTTATGATACTTAAAGACAATGCCGATATTCAAAATATTCCAGCAATATACAAAGAAACCCTAATTTTTATTAATGGTATTTATATAGGAAATCATGGAAGTATTGGCATCAAAGTGCCACTTGGATTTTTAATCAAATACATTCCAATTGGCAATTTTGAGTATTATAATGGCGTTTTAATAAAAAATCCTAATGAATTTGATTTGGGCAAAGCTGAGATAAATGATTTAATTAACACAGTTCCATCAAATTATAAAGATGTTCTTATATATAAGAAAGATTATGTAATTGGCATATACTATGATTTAAACTCAAATAAAACCTATCTTGTATACGTTTTCAAAAAATCTGATAACAGAGAAATTGATACTGAAAAGCTTAAAAATGAATTATTACAAAAAACAGATGCAGTTGATTGTAATGTAATTGACATGGGAAATGAAATTTATGTTTATCAAGAATTTAATGGAATAAATTTAAATTTAATAAGCAATGGGATATTATGAAGGTTATAATAACAAGACCTAAGGAAAGAGCTAATGTATTTGCTGAGTTATTAAAAAAAGAGGGATTTGAACCAATAATATTTCCAACTTTAGAGCTCATTTACAATAAAGATGTAAAAGTCAATTTAAATAATTACAATTGGATAGCTTTTACCTCACCAAGTGGTGTTATTGGATTGTATAATATAATAGATGAAAATCAGAGAGAAGATGTAAAAAATAAAAAAATTGCAGTCATTGGAGAAAAAACAGCAAAAACTTTTAAAAAATATTTTGGTAAAGAGCCAGATGTAGTACCAAAAGAATATACTGCAGAATCTCTTTTAGAGGAAATTAAAAAAGTTGCTAAAAGTGATGATAAATTTTTAATTCCTACAACACCATCAACAAGGGATGTTTTAAAAAATAACTTAAATGCTGATTTGTTGTTTGTGTATAAATCTATTGAGCCAGAAAATCTAAAAGAAAAGATTGAGAAATTAAAAGAAGAAATAAAGAATGAAGAATTTATTCTAACATTTACAAGTGGATTAACAGCTAAAAACTTTTTTAAATACGTTGATGATGAATTTGCCAATATTATAAAAGATAATTATATAGTGGCTATAGGTCCAATAACAGCCAAAGTTATTGAGGAATTTGGTTTTAAACCATTAATTCCTAAGATATACACAATAGAAGGAATTATAGATGTTATTAAAAATCTAAAAGGTTAAAGAGGGAAAGAATGATTAACTTAAATGATAGAGCCCTTATAAAAAAAGCTATAGATAAGATAAATAAACTTGCTGAGAAGGTTGATAATCTAAAAATTATGCATGTTTGTGGAAGTCATGAGCATACAATCTGTAAATATGGTATTAGGGAAGTATTACCAGAAAATATCTCTGTTGTTCCAGGTCCTGGCTGTCCTGTATGTGTAACAACACAAAAAGAAATTGATACTGCCATATATTTGGCTGATAATGGTTATGTTATAACAACCCTTGGTGATATGTATAGAGTGCCAGGAAGTGAAAAGAGCTTAATGGAAAAACAATCTGAAGGATGCGATGTTAGAATTGTTTATAGCATAAGTGAAGCTGTAAAAATGGCTAAAAAAGAGAAGGATAAAAAATTTGTTTTTGTGGCTATTGGTTTTGAAACTACAGCTCCAACAACAGGGGCTGAGCTTATAAGTCTAAAAAATAAAGACATAGGTAACTTTTTCATTTTAAACTGCCATAGACAAACCCCGCCAGTTATGGAGTTTTTGTTGAGTGAGGGGGTTTATTTAGATGCTTTTATCTGCCCGGGACATGTTTCAACAATTACAGGTTTAAAGCCATATTATGAACCATGCAAAAAATACAATGCCCCAATGGTTGTTGCTGGCTTTGAACCAATAGACGTTTTAATGGCAATAATCATGATTTTAAAACAAATTATCAATGGAGAGGCAAAGGTTGAGAATGAATATATGAGAGCTGTTAAACCTGAAGGAAATGTTTTAGCTCAAAAAATAATAAACGAGGTTTTTGAAAGTGTAGATATTCCTTGGAGAGGGTTTCCAGTTATTAAAAATGGTGGCTTTGGATTAAGAAAAGAATATAAGAAATTTGACATTTACGAGCATGAAGATATTCCAGAAATTAAAGAAAAAATACCAAAAGGTTGTATATGTGATAAAATTTTGAGAGGAGAGAAGCTTCCAACTGATTGTCCATTGTTTGGTAAGGTTTGCACCCCATTAAATCCAGTCGGAAGTTGTATGGTCTCGGACGAGGGAACGTGTAGAATATTTTATAAGTATAGAAGGATTTAATAATTTAATAATAAATTATTTAAATATTTGTAAGTAAAAATATTATAATGATAAGGATTAACATCTTTTATTTTTTTGAATTTAGGTGGTTAAATGAGAAACAATACTCATTTAACTTTTGAAAATGAAAGTATTGACGAGCTTCAGAATATATCTAATGATGGATGTGAGTATGGTATAAACTATTTGGAGAGATTCGTTAAGAATAAAATTAAAAAACTTAGAAAAATGAAAGATGGGATAAGTGATGAAATAGCAAATGAAATAATGACAGAATTTTATAAACGTCGTCTTAGAGTATATCTCCATAATTATGGTTTATTACCAAGATTTATGGTAAATTATGGAGAGTTGCATAAACTTGATAATTTAGAGTCTGAATTAAGGGAGGAAATTAAATTGGCAAAAGAAAGGTATAAAAAAGAAAATAGGAGGATTAATATCGAAAAATTATCGGTAAATATTAATTTTAATCTCTTTAAACTTTAATCCTATTTTTTATTTTTTTATCTATCAAAAGTTAGCTCCATACTCTTTTATATACATTTTTATACAAATTTAAATTTGTCATGATTTATCATTATAGATTAAAAACAATCTGTCATTATTTTTCATTAAAAACATTTGTCATGATTGTTCATGAGCAAAAAAGCATATATATTACTTTTTTCAATGATATAAGTGAGGACAGCAAGTAATGAAAGGTGAAACTATGAATGCAAAGATGCAATATCTACATGTGAATGATGAAGAATTTGAAGAATTAGAAAACATAAAGAAAGATTTAACAAGGTCATACACAGGTAGTGAAGTAACAAAAATTATGGGATATATATTAGCTGGATTAATCATAATATCAGCTGTTGCACCTATTTTATTTTAAATTAGCGAAAATTTACAGAATAAAAAAGAGAGTAGTTTGGACTATTTTTATAGATAAAATTGTCATGATTTATCATTACAAAATTTGATATTAAAAAACCTAATAACTAATAAGCAATTAAAATTTTTTCAGATTAATTTTTTATACATTTGTTAATATCAATTTTATTAAAAATTTTATGGTGAAGGTTATGAAAAAACTTGATGTTACAGGAGATATCTGCCCAATTCCAGTTTTAAAAACAAAAAAAGCTTTAGAAGAATTAAATGAAGGAGAAGAATTGGAAGTTGTTGGGGATTACAAACCAGCATTAGAGAATATAAAAAGATTTGCTGAAAATAACGGATATACTGTTGTCTCTGCTGAAGAGACAGAAAACGGTTTTAGAATTGTTATTAAAAAATAAATAATATTATTTTTGGTGATTAACGTGAAATTTACTGTAGTTATTACAGAAGCACCTTATGGTAAGGAGAGAGCTTATTCAGCATTAAGATTTGCATTAACAGCCCTATTAGAAGGAATTAAAGTAAATATCTTCTTAATTGAGAATGGGGTTTATGTTGCTAAAAAAGAACAAAATCCATCAGAAATGCCTAATTATTTAGAGTTGTTAAAAAATGCTATTGAGCTTGGGGCAGTAGTTAAAGCTTGTGGCCCTTGCTGTAAAGCAAGAGGTTTAAAAGAGGAAGATTTACTTGAAGGAGTTCAATTAGCTACAATGCATGACTTAATAGCTTTTGTTAAGGAAAGTGATAACGTAGTTACATTTTAATTAACTTTGATTCTTTGCTTTTTTATATTCCTCTACAAATCTTTTATAGCAAAGGTCTAAAACTTCTTTTATAACTTTTTCTTTACTTTTGCTCTTATCATAAGGAGCATTTAACCCACCAGCTTCACTATGTCCTCCTCCACTTCCCCCCAACTCTTTTCCAATTTTTTCCATCAAATTACCTAAATGCACATACTTAGAAACATGTTTTCTACATCTTGCACTAACTCTAATCTCTCCCTCTTTTTTCCTAACAGCTACAACGAATGCTATATCTGCCCCTATACTCACTATAGTTTTTGCACAAGAAGCTTCATGAGAACTAACATGAGATAGAGCTATTTTAAGCTTATCAAATTCCCTAATTTCCATTCTACTACATGCCTTTAAGTGGGCTGTTCTCTTACTAAAATCACTTTCTTGAGACAATAAATACAAAATTTTCTGAAAACTTATATCTTTTATTAAATAACTTATTAACTCAAATGTTCTTGAGTTAGCTAACTTTAAATGTTTTGTATCATAAACAATTCCACACAATAGGGCAATTCTAACATTTTTTGGTGGAAAGATATTTAATTCTTTAAAAATCTCTGCTATAATCTCGGATGTTGATGGATAATCTTCCCTAACTATGTAATATTCACATATATCTGCCAAATCAGTTTTTTTATGGTGGTCTATTAAAATAACTTCTCTCTCTTTTAATTCATTAAAATTAACCTTTAATTGATTTACTGAAGCAGTATCAACTATAAACACAGTTTCTGGTAGTTTAGGATAAACTTCAATATCTACTTTTTCCCCAATTTCATTTAAAATGTTCCTTGAAATCTTACTAACAGAATCTGCTGAAATTCTAAACTTTCCATTTGGATTTAATTGGGATGCTAAATATTTTAAAGCTACACAACTTCCTATTGCATCAGGGTCTGCGTTATGATGGCATAAAAAAAGAATCTCATCTCTTTTTAAATAATCTAATAACTTCATTTTGCTCACCATAAAATTAGCAAGTAATAATTTAAAAGCTTAAAATTTCAAAAATAATAAAATTAAAAAGGAAAAATAAAGAAAAATTAATTTATTGTGCTGCAGGTATCATTTTTTGTAATTTTTCCTGCAATTCTTTTAATCTTGATTGTAATTTTTCTTCCTGTTTCTCTAATGTTTTTACTCTCAACTCTAATGTTTCAACTTTTTCTTCTAATTCTTTTTTAACATCATCTTTTTTTCTTTTAACAAATAATCCCCCAACTAACTTATAAACCTCATCGCTTGCAGATTTTTCCAATTCTTCTAAAGCTTTTTTACTTTCTTTTAATTCCGCTTCAACGCTCTGCTTCTGCATTAAAATCATTTGTAATTGTTGCTGTAATTGTTGTAACTGCATTAATTGTGCTTGAATTTGTGGTGGTAATTCCATAACAGTCACCTCTTAAGCTAAGCTTTATATTGCTGATAGTAAAATATAGCCAATCATCAAACTTTATTATCTAATAGGGTCTTTATAAAAGCCTTTGGGCTTTTATACTTAATGCATTTTTAAAGTGTAATTTATTTGATGATTGACTATAATAAGCCAATAATATAAAAATCTTTTCCTCATAGCTAAGCAGAATTTTTATTTGTAGTATTTAAACTTCATTGATATGAAATTTACAGCTATTTTTGATTTTTAGTTTAAAAATTATAGTGGCTTAGATAACAACAATTACATAAACTTTAAATAATTTTGTGTTTGATATGTGTTTTAGGTGAGTATATTATGACACAAAGAGAAAAAGATGATATAAAGAGAGTTCAGGTTACATTCACCAAGAGTCAGTGGGAGTTAATTGAAAATTTTAGGGGAATTTTGGGACAAACTGATGCTGAAATTGTAAGAACTATTGTTTTAGCATGGTTATCTGAAAAATCAATTATATCAACTACCATAAAGAAAGAAATAGGGGATAAGTAATGAATATTGATATAATAACTAATCATAAAATAATCTTTGGAGATTCAAGAAAAATGAATGAAATTGATGACGAAAGTGTTCATTTAGTTGTTACCTCCCCCCATACCCAATGATAGAAATGTGGGATAATTTGTTTAAAATGTTAAATCCAAAAATAAACGAGCTTTGGACAAAAATGGAAAATGAAGAAAATGAAGAGAAAAAAGAAAAATTAATCATGCAAATATATAATTTAATGCATCAAACATTATATCCAGTTTGGGAGGAAATTTATAGAGTTTTAGTTCCAGGAGGAATTGCATGCATTAACATAGGGGACGCTACAAGAAAAATTAACGGAGTTTTTAGATTATTTCCAAATCATTCCAAAATTATTGAGAATTTTGAAAAGATTGGATTTGTAACCCTTCCCTATATACTATGGAAAAAACCTTCAAACAAGCCAAATGCATTCTTAGGTTCTGGATTTCTCCCACCAAATGCTTATGTGACATTAGATGTTGAGTATATATTGATATTTAGGAAAGGAAAACCAGGAAAGTTTAAACCAAAAGACCCGTTAAGATATGCGAGTGCATACACTAAAGAAGAGAGGGACAAGTGGTTTTCTCAGATTTGGGAGATTGTTGGAGATAGACAAACACATAACAAGCTTAATAGAAGGACAGCATCATTCCCAGAAGAAATTCCTAGGAGATTAATTAGAATGTTTTCAATTATTGGTGATACTGTTTTAGACCCTTTTTTAGGGACTGGAACTACAATAAAAGCGGCAATTGAATTAAAGAGAAACTCTATTGGTTATGAAATTGATAAATCCCTAAAACCCATAATTGAAGAAAAAATTGGAACTAAGCAAAAAAGAATTGGAATGGATTTCAATGTAGAATTTGTCTATCGTAGCTAATATAGGATGATATTATCTTGTATTTTCAATCAAATCTAACAGCCTAGAGTAATCAACAATAATTTTATTTTTCTTCTTTTCATAAATAATTAAATGTCCCCTAAGTTCTTCAGACAAGTGTTTTTCCTGATTGACATAAGTTTTAGATTTAATTGATACAGGAATTTCTTTATCATCAATAATAATTACTCCGTCAATACCCTTAGCTTCCTCTTCTATAGTAGCAGGGCGATAATTTCCACCAAGTTCCCCTGAAACTTTTTTCAAAATAGCATCCTGCAACATAAGACCTTCATAGGTTTTTGTAAGAACCAAATCCTCAACCCACTTTCTTACATCATTTCTTTCCAACTGTTCTAAGGTTTCTTTAAAATTATTAAGCATGTTCCAAATTTTTCAGTAGCTTCATCAATCGCATTAGGATATTTTTGTAAATACCACTTTTTCCAATCTTCAAATGTTCTACCACCACTTTTTCTAAATTCTTTAATCAACTCACTCATCTGACCTACAACTTTTGGACGAGTTCCCTGTGCAAATAGGTTTGCAAGATTTATAAGCTGAGAAGAATATTTTGGTAACTCTGGTTTTGGAGGTAATTCTAGAATTTCTCTTTCTTCTTCAAATGTGATTTCTATAATACCTTTATTTGTTTCCATTTTCTTCATAAATTTCACCAAAATATAAGTATTAATGTAGATATAACCTATTTTAACCATTTCAAAGTAACCGTTAAATTAATATAATAGTTGTTAATAGTTATTTACTCTAAAGCTTTGATATTATAAAGGGGATGTGGCGGCAATGCTGAACCCATAAAAGAGGGATAAAATGGGAATCTACAAATACATAAGAGATGCATGGAAAAGACCAAAAGAGAGCTACGTTAGACAGTTGTTATGGGAGAGGTTACAGCAGTGGAGAAGAGAACCAGCAGTTGTAAGAATTGAAAGGCCAACAAGGTTAGATAGAGCAAGAGCTTTAGGATACAAACCAAAACAAGGAATCATTGTTGTCAGAGTAAGAGTTAGAAGAGGAGGTTTAAGAAAACCAAGACCAAAGAACTCAAAGAAGCCAGCTACATTAGGGGTTAATAAGATAACAATGGGTAAATCAATTCAAAGAATTGCTGAAGAGAGAGCAGCAAGAAGATATCCAAACATGGAAGTTTTAAACAGCTACTGGGTTGGAGAGGATGGAAAACACAAGTGGTATGAGGTCATATTAGTTGACCCATACCACCCAGCTATTAAAGCAGACCCACAACTCAACTGGTTATGCACTGGAAAACACAGAGGAAGAGCATTCAGAGGTTTAACATCAGCTGGTAAGAAAGGTAGAGGATTAAGAAACAAGGGTATTGGAGCTGAGAAAGTTAGACCAAGTATAAGAGCTCATGGAAGAAGAGGTAAGTAAATTAGAAACTTAAGAAAAATTTATATATATCTTTACATTTTCTATCTTCTTAGGGGAAACAACCACTAATTTTTAAACCCCCGACAATATTTGAAAAGACAACAACTATTTTTAAAGGTGGAAAATATGAGTGAGAAAGAGCTGTTAGTGCCATTAGATACATACCTAGCTTCAGGTATCCACATAGGGACTCAGCAAAAAACAAAAGACATGGAGAAATTTATTTACAGAGTAAGAAGCGATGGATTATATGTTTTGGATGTTAGAAAAACAGATGAGAGATTAAGAATAGCTGCCAAATTCTTAGCAAGATATGAACCAGAAGATATATTAGCTGTTTCAAGAAGAATCTACACAATGGGACCATTAGAAGAATTTGGAAAATACACTGGAATTAGAACAATCCCAGGAAGATTTGTCCCTGGAACATTAACAAACCCTGCATATAAGGGCTTTATGGAGCCAGAGGTTGTATTTATCAGCGACCCAAGAGTTGATAGACAGGCATTGAAAGAGGCAACAGAAATTGGAGTCCCTATCATTGGTTTATGTGATACAGAGCACTTGACATCATTCATCGACTTGGTTATACCTACAAACAACAAAGGTAAAAAGGCTGTTGCTTTAATCTACTACTTATTGACAAGAGAATACCTCAAAAACAGAGGAGTTATAACTGACGATACAAAATTACCATTCACATACGAAGAGTTTTTAGAAAAGGCGGCAAATCCAAAATACAGAATAATAATTCAGCCAAAAGACAAGAGAAGAAGAAGGAGAAGAAGAAAATAAAATAAAAAATAAACAAAATACTTAGAGGTTTTTGAAGATGACTGAAAAACTCTACATAGAATGCGAGAATTGTGGGTTTGAAGAGCAGGAAGTATTGAAGAAAAAAATTTATAACAAATCTGCCTATTACTTAGTTAGATGTCCAAACTGTGGAGCCGTAAGAGAGATTGTTGATAAGGTTAAGTTAAGCCAAGCAAAGTTAATTATAAGTAGATATGATATCTCAGAATCTAAAATAATTAATATCCCTGAAGATGAAACCTACAAAGTTGGAGATACAATTGAAGTTGATGGAGAAAAAATTGAGATAACAAAAATTGAAACACCTGAACCAGTAAAATCCGCTTTGGGTAAAGATATTAAATTTATTTGGGGTAAATCACTATCAATTCCAAAAAAATTGGGAATATCAGTAAATGATGGAAGTAAAACTTATGGAATATACATCTATATCCCAAATGACTTTGAATTTGAAGTAGAAAAAGTTTATAGGATAAACGATGGATTCTTTAGGTTAAAAAAGATAAAAACTGAGAAAGGAGCTGCTAAAAAATCAAAAGCTAAAGATATAAAAAGATTGTATGGAGAGGTAACAAAACCTGTAAGAAATTATGTTGATTTATCTAAGTTTTATAAAGGTGAATAATTCCCAAAACTACAATTAAATTTTTTAAGGTGAAAAGATGGCTACCGCAAGGACTGCAAGAGCAAGAAGAAAAGTAAGAAAAGTAAAAGATAAATGGAAAGAAAAAGTATGGTATGAAATTTATGCCACACCAGAATTTGGAGGAGTATTTATTGGCTACACACCAGCAAGTGACCCAAGCTTGGTTTTAGGTAGAGTTGCTGAAACAAGCTTAAGAGATTTAACAGGAGACCCAACAAAACACATGCATAGAGTATATTTCAAAATCTTTGGAGTTACTGGAAATAAGGCAATAGCTCAATATTATGGGCATGACACAACAAGAGAATTCATGAAATCACAAATCAGAAGAAGAAGAAGTAGAATTGATGCTATCGTTGATATCACAACCCAAGATGGTTACAAAATTAGAACAAAAGCAATGGTTTTAACTGCTTACAGAGCTAACACAAGACAAAAATCAGACATTAGAAAGAAAATGGAAGAAATTATAAAAACAATGGCTAAGGAAAAGACATTCCCACAATATGTTCAAGCAATGTTATTTGGAGAGATGGCTGAGAAGATAAAAGAGGAATGTAAGAAGATATTCCCAATTAAGAACGTTATTATCTACAAATCAGAAGTTTTATCATTAGCTAAGAAAGAAGAAACTGAAGGATTTGTAAAAGAAGCTGAAGAAACTGAAGAAGTTAAAGAAGACGCTCAAGAATAAATTAAATATTTAAAAACTTTTTACTGTTTATTTTTTTCTATTGCTTTTAAAACTTCTAAACCAAACAATCTTGCATAGTCAGGAGATTTTGCAGTAATTACATTACCATCAACCACAACCCCTTTGTCTTCATAAATTGCCCCTTCTTTTTTAAGCTCTTCTATAGCCTCTTGAGCAGGATATACAGTAGCTTTTTTGTTCTTTAGGATTCCTGCCTTTGCTAAAACTACTGGAGATAAGCATATTGCTGAAACAACCTTATTTTGACTGTTAAATTCTTTAACTAATTCTATTAACCTTGTATTATTCCATAAATACTCTTTTGAACCAATTCCCCCTACTATAACTATTGCATCATATTCATTAGCATTTACATCATAGATAGTTTTTTCAGTTGTTATTTTATTTCCCAACATCCCAACATGTTCCCCTTTTGTAGTTGAGACAACATCAACCTTTAATCCATTAGATTCAAATACAGCCATTGGTTCAAACAGCTCTTCATCTCTAAAGTCCTTTGGAGCTATAACCATTAAAACTTTTGTATTTTCCATATTTTTCCCCTCTTTATCTATACACATTGAAGACATTAAAGCTAATATTATAGATATTAGTATCACTGCTAATCTCTTCATGCTCTCACAATAATTCTTTATATCTGAACGTATATATTTAGTTATGTGAGATTATGAAAGTGGCCGTGGTATTTGATAGTGCTGGGACACTTGTAAAGATAATGAGAGTTATTAAAGATTTAAAGAAAAATAAGTTTATCTGTAATAGGCAGACAGTTGATATTGTAGATGAAAAAAAGGGTAGAGCATTAGTTATAATTAAAGAAGACCCATTAAAAGTTGTAGATAAAGAGAATCCAGAAAAGTTAATATCTGATTTATTAAAAGACGTTGAAATTGGTATCTCTTATTGTAACCCACCAATAAATAAAGAAGGAATTTTTAATGACAAAAAAACTAAGGTAAGGGAATTGCAAGAACCATTAAACATTTTAAAGAAATATGATGTAGAAACTGGATATGGTAGTGCTTTAATAGTAGATACTTACGCTGGAGAAGTTGAATATACAATAGCAACTGCTGGTTGTTTGTTTAAAGAAGTTAAAGAAACAATTAAACAATTAAAAGATTTAGGGGTTAAGGTTTTTATCGCTTCTGGAGATAGAAAAGGGTTTATAAAAAGGTTGGCTGAACTTACAGGAGTTAATGAGAAATACATAATGGCTGAGGCTCATCAAGAGCAAAAGAGGGATTTAATCATCAATCTAAAAAAAGAAGGATACTTTACAATAATGGTTGGAGATGGAGCTAATGATGTTCCAGCAATGATTGAAAGTAATTTAGCAGTAGTGACATTACAAAATGGAAATGTTTCAAGGAAAGCTCTCGAAACTGCTGATATAAAGATTTATAACATAAAAGAAATAGTTGATGTCTGTAAAAAAGTGATTAGTGGAGAGATTAAAGGTAAAAGAGCGAGTTAAAAATTATATATTAAAATTGAATAACTAAATATTTAAATGACATTTATCACATGGAAATTCTTTTCTTTTTAATTTAAAGCTTTTTAAGAGCTTATTTTTCAATTTTAAAGATTTTTAGAGAATTTCTAAGGGTCACTTATTTTAATTATTTTAAATATTTAAATTAATTAAATTATTGAGATTCTTAAAAGATTTTAAATAATTATTTTTAAATCAAAATTTCCCCAATAAATATTAAAGATTAAAAAATTTTAAAACTTTTTAAGATAGAAAATTAGAAAATAAAACCTAATTAAAAACTTCGAGGGTTTATAAATAAAAGGGGGTATTAACCCTTCGAAAATTATGGTATGAAAAAGCTTAAATATTAGAAGAGATAACATACAAAATAAGCAAAATATTGCCCTGTTAAAATCAGACCGTTACGGTATGGAAACTTCAGCACCGCACCAACAACAAGAAATAACTACAAAAAAATCGTTAAAATCAGACCGTTACGGTATGGAAACCTCGTTAACGTTCCATTTCCTATTATTGGTGTAAAAAGTGCTGTTAAAATCAGACCGTTACGGTATGGAAACAAAGTTACAGCAATTGAGACCAATGTTTCAGCAAATGTTAAAATCAGACCGTTACGGTATGGAAACGAATATGAGAATATTGAAATAAAAAAACCTGTGCTTTGTTAAAATCAGACCGTTACGGTATGGAAACAATGTACTCGCAACATCTGCGCCGTCTATGTATGTGAGTAGTTAAAATCAGACCGTTACGGTATGGAAACTTCGGCAGGGATATAATAATATAATATACACATTGCGTTAAAATCAGACCGTTACGGTATGGAAACGCCCCTATTGGGTGATACTGTGGGTCAGCAAATAGCCGTATAGTTAAAATCAGACCGTTTCGGTATGGAAACCTTTTTTAAGTTTATTGCTAAGAGAACATAAGATTTTGTTTTTACTATTATAAATCCATATATCTAAAACTATAATAACAAAATTTAAAACTCTCAACCCATATATCTCTTTTTGGTGAGAAGTGTGATAATAGAAATTGAAGGAATTAAACTAAAACTACATCCAGAAGTATATGAGCCAGCTGAAGATTCTATTTTATTATTAAAAAATCTTGTTGATGTTAAAAATAAAGAGGTTTTAGAAATAGGTGTTGGAACTGGATTAATCTCAATTGCTTGTGCAAAAAAAGGGGCTAAAAAAGTAGTAGGAGTTGATATAAATCCCTATGCTGTAAAATTGGCAAAAGAAAACGCTGAACTAAACAATGTTGATGTTTTATTTTTTGAAAGTGATTTATTTGAAAATGTTACTGGAAAGTTTGATGTTATTCTCTTTAACCCCCCTTATTTACCAACATCTGAAGATGATAAAATAGACAGCTATTTAAATTATGCCTTTGATGGAGGTAAAAATGGTAGAGAAATTTTAGATAGATTTATTTATGATTTGCCAAATTATTTAAAAAAAGGCGGTGTAGCTCAAATACTACAGAGTTCATTAACTGGAGAAGAAGAAACATTAAATAAGTTAAAATCTCTTGGTTTTAAGGTTGAAAAAGTTGCCTCATTAAAAATTCCTTTTGAAGAACTTATGGTCATAAACGCTTGGAGGTTATAAGATGAAAGCTAAAGAAATTATAGAGTTTATTGAAAGTTTTGCACCAAAAGATTTAGCTATTGAGGGAGATAATGTTGGATTGCAGGTTGGGGATGATTTAAATAGAGAGGTAAAAAAGTTAGGAATTGCTTTAGATCCATCATTATCAGTTATTAAAAAAGCAGAAAAAGAGGGTGTAGATTTTTTATTTACCCACCACCCATTATTAAAAGACCCGATAAGAAACTTCACTGGTGTTATTTACAAAAAATTAAAGATATTGATGGAAAATAACATTATTTTATACTCTGCCCATACAAACTTAGATATCTGTAAAAATGGATTGAATGATGCTTTAACTGAAGTTTATAATTTAGAAAATGCCCAACCTCTATATGATAATGGACTTGGAAGGGTTGGGATTTTTAAGGGAAGTTTTGAAGAATTTTTAGAAATAACAAAAAAATATATTCATAAAAATCCTATTGTTGTTAAAAGTAAAGAAGTAAAGGATAACTTTAAATTAGCTGTTTTATCTGGTTATGGTTTATCTCAATCATCCATAAAGTATGTTGCTGAAAGAGCTGATGTCTATCTTTCAGGAGATTTAACTCATCACTCAAAAATTTTAGCTGAAGAACTTGGTTTAGTTGTTGTTGATGCTACACACTACTCAACTGAGGTCTTTGGATTAAAAAAATTTAAAAAATTTTTATCTTCAAATTTAGATTTAGAGATAGTTAGCTTAGATTTTTAAATTTTTAATATAATTTAATGTTAATTTCATATTCCACATTGTATGGCTTAGAATCCAGAATTTCCATTACTCTTTTCTTTATAGGTTCAATTTTTATAGGTTTTTTAATAATTCCCAAAGATTTTTTCTGTATTATTATAATGTCACATGTGCAGATATACTTTTTATCACTTCTTTTAATTTTAATTTTTAAAGCATAATCTTCAATTAAATCTTGGTCTTTTAAAATTGACAACACATTTTTATCCAGCTCATTTTCAATTGAATGCTCTATATCCTTTATTTCATCTTCTGTGAATATATCATCTCCATAATCACCAAAAGTTTTTCTTATTATATTTTCTATAAAATCTTCATCCGGCTCTTTAATTCCCAGCTGTTTTAAAAGTTCTTCTCTTGATAATACCCCACTTTCAACGTTTATATCCATGCCATTGGTTTTTGAATATTTCTTTTTCTTTTGAATTTTTGGAATTGTTTCTACAACATCATATATAATTATTTTTTCATTGCCATTTTCTGATTTTAATATATCAAGTAAATCTTGTATAGCATTATCAATTTTGTTTTCATCTACAATAGCTTCAATCTTTGTAAATTCTCCCAGCGTTTCTGTTTCGTATATCTGCCCCCTATACTCAACAACCACCTTATTTCCTTTTTTCACTTTTATGTTTGAAACTAAATACTCATCTATAATTGCATATCTTTTCAGAATATTCAAACAATGCAAAATTTTTTCTTGGGGTAGTGTTACTTCTATTTTTTTCATTCCACCACCATACTAATAATATTACGGAAGGAAATTTCCTTCTGTCTTAGGGTATTATATACCGAACCCCTATAAAAAGATAACTTATTGAAAATAAGCATTAGAATAAAAATTTCCAGCTATTTGTTATACACTTTAAAATAACTGGAAAGTTTTATATAGTATTTAAAATTCATAAATTATTAATTTATTAAATTTTAAATAGTATCAAAGTTTAATAAATTTTTATTAAAATAAATTTAGCGTGAGAATATGCCAATCTTCTACGTGCTTGGGAAAAAGGGGACGATAGAGATTCTATACAAAATTAAAGAGGGAGTAAATTCTTTCACGAGCATAAAAAATGCTTTAGATATAGAAGGTTGCGGAGTAAGCACGAGAACGTTAGCAGAGAGATTAAATGAATTAGAAGAGGAAAATTTAATACAAAAAGATGGAAGTAAATATTATTTAACAAAGAAAGGACAAGAGGCGATAGAAATTATTGAAAATATTATGAAATGGGAGGCTAAGTGGAAAGAAGCAAAGATTCCAAAAATTATAATAGGAATGCTTGGTGATAAAGAGAGATAACTATTTTAATTTACACCTCCGAGCGTAAGCGAGGAGGTGTTAGTTTTGATGAAACTTTCTTAAAGTTTCAAAGAGAGATAATGGGTGAACACAATGAAAGTAATCACATTTTCAATTGCAAAAGGAGGTACTGGAAAAACAATTGTTACTGCAAATGTTGCAGCAGCTTTAGCCAAGAAAGGTAAAAAAATTTTATTAATTGATGGAGATATTGGTTCAAAATCATTATCTCATCTTTTAAATGTAAAATCAAATATATTTTTAGCAGATGTTGTAGAAAAAGAGCGTCCAATAAAAGACGCTATTGTTAACACTCCAATTGAAAATATTGAGCTATTAGCAGTTGGAAAATCGCTCGCCGATTATCTAAAATTCGATGTAGATATCTTAAAAAAATTTAAGGAGTTAGGAGATTACGATTATATATTTATAGACGCCCCATCAACATCAAGTGGTGTTGAAACCTACTTAGCTTTAGGTTTTTCTGATTACTTTGTCCCAGTTTTAGATTACACTGCCTTTGGCCCAAGTTTGCAGGGGGCTATAAATACAATAGTCATTGGAAAGAACTATTTAGAGAGCATACCTGCGGGATTTATAATAAATAAAGCTGAAGATTTACCAGAAAGTGTAATTAATGATGTTAAAAAAATCTTAGGATTAGAATGTATATCTATAATCCATAAAAATTCTCTTGTAGAACAATCTTATGCAAAAAAAGAAATTGTTTATTTAAAATCTTCAGATAAGAAATTTGTTGAAGAAATTGACAAAATTGTTGACGCTTTAGAAAGATTAAAAGAAATAAAAGAGAGAGATATTCCAAAAGTTATTGAAAAGATAAAAGAAAGTACTTTACTATAATAAAGTATATTACAGGAATACCATATTTCTTCATTTCCTCTTTATTTCCTCTTTATTGTCATTTAACACCATCACTTCTACAAGCGTTTTTAAAACTTCTTTCTGTTCTTCTTCTGATGGTATCTTGACATTATATTTTTTTAATAGCTCTTCATCTACGTTTAATACATTTTTACACTTTATTTTTACTTCTTCATCAATATAACTCCTCAATAATTTTTCCCTTAATTTTGTAGCATTTTTTAAGAAACATTTACTAATTTCCACTGCAAAAATTACAAAAAACGCCCCCATTAATGTCATTATTAACCTTTCCTTAATAGAGAGAGGTATTGCCATAATGTAATCTTCTACTTTTAGATTTAAATATAAAATCCCTAAAATCGAGCCATATAAGTGGTCTATCATCACCGATGTAAATGATAAAATTAAAGCCCCCAATATAATCTTTTTACAATCTTTGTTAAATAATAATTTGTTTATTTTCTCTCTAAAAATGATAATGAGCAATAAAGCAAGAATCGAAAGAGACGGATAATAAAAAGCCACTCTACCAACATCTGTTAAATAAAATATTAATAAACCTATAGCCAAAATTATAGCCGAATACTTCCATTTTCCTTCAGATAATACTCCCGCAGATATAACCGCCAATGCTGGTGGAATTAAAGAATATATCCCAAAATAAAATGCTTTTGAATTTAAAAAGAAGTAGATTAACATTACCAACACTACTGCAAAAAATCCGTAAATTGGTCCCAATAAAAGACCACACACAGCCGATAAACTTGGATATGCATTTATTTTATGGCTTGAACCTATCATCTCAAATTTAAGAAATGGGATAAATATAAATATAAAAGCAACTGTCCAAATAAATATTAAAAATAGAGCTCTTTTATCTTTTCTAATAAATTTAAATATATTCATAACAATCCCTATTAATATCAATTATAAGTGAAAGATTGCCATTTTTGTCTTTTATTTTATAAATACATTTCTATTTTATTTTTAACCATTCTAAATTATATACATTATACTTTATAAAATATTACCTATTACTAAAATTTTTTGCCCTAAAATTTTTCTTAGGTGTTATAGATGATTGATATTCTTAAAAATATAAAAGTAAAGGATATAATGACCAAAAATGTCATAACTGCAAAAAAGGATGAGGGTGTTGTAGAGGCATTTGAAAAAATGCTAAAACATAAAATTAGCTCTTTACCAGTAATAGATGATGAAAATAAGGTTATTGGAATAGTAACAACAACAGATATAGGTTATAATTTAATAAGGGATAAATACACATTAGAAACAACACTTGGAGACGTAATGACAAAAGATGTAATTACAATAGATGAAAATGCAAATATATTAGAGGCTATTAAAAAAATGGACATTAATGGAAAAAAAGAAGAAATTATTAACCAATTACCTGTGGTTGATAAAGATAATAAGTTAGTTGGAATAATTTCTGATGGCGATATAATTAGGACCATTTCAAAAATTATTATTGACATCATTTAAAAACTAATAATTAATAAATAATATTACGCTATTTTATCTTATTATCTTTAATTTTATTAAAGGTACATAGGTGGTTTTATGTCAGTAAATTATAAGAGTGTTATTGCTATGGTTGATGATGCTCTAAACCTCGTTGAGATAGTTGAAGAACATCCCTGCCCAAATGGTAGTGAGTGGGTTATCTATCAATATCAAAGAACTTCACCTCTAATATTATCAGCATGGAGAGAAGGGAATAAACACCACTTCGTAACAAAAATTGGTAAAGAGAAATTAAATTTAGTTCCTTCACTATCAGCAGCAGGAATTGAAGAAGTATATATAGAAAATAATAGAGTTCATATTGTCTATGCAGGATTAGCTGGAGGAGGAGTAGGAACTGAGCTAAGGAAGGGAGCTAAAAACGTCCTTGAAGTAAATATTTTAGAGAAAGGAGGAGGTTCAAAACTTGGGAGAGCAGAGGTTGTGACTCCAAAAATGGAAAAGGTTATTGTTGGTATTGATGATACAGATACAAAAGAAGAAGGGGCTACCTGGGTTTTAGCACATGAAATTGGTTTAGAAGTTGAGAAAAATAACTTAGGTTACTATTTAGACCACACAATTGTTCAACTTTATCCTGGAAATCCAAATAAAACTCAGAATTGTGTTTCTATTGCTCTAAGTTTTGCTGTTTATCCAGAATATAAATACAAATTAGACAAATTCATTAAAAAATTGTTAGAAGAAAGAAGCTTATCAGATGAGACAGCAATGGCAGTTTATTATGGGTTATTCCCATCAAAAAGTATGAAATTGTTTGCTTTGAAAGCTAAAAAAGAAATGGTTAAAATAGAGGAAGCAAAATCTATAGCTTTAAGAAATAACATAAAAATAATCCCAATTAATGGAGAAGGCGGAATTATAGGGGCAGTTGCTGCTTTAGGTTTAGCGGAGCATCACTCATTAGCTCCAAAACTATGTGAGGATATTAAATAGAGGACTTTCGCAGGAATAAATTTAAATTTTTTATTGGTATAATGACGCCTTTGGAGTCAAATTTCCAAATTTAATATATAAACTGCGAAAGTCCTATTAAATTACCATAGGGACAAAGCCCTTATGGATAGTTAATCCATGATGTGAGACTATGGAAAATAGAGAGTTTAAAATAGCCATTATTGGTCCTGAAAATGCTGGAAAATCATCAATAATGAATGCATTATTTGGAAAATATGTTTCATTAGTTTCTGAAGTTGGAGGAACCACAAAAATGCCAATAAAAAGATACTGGGGAAAATTAAAGATTGGAAGAATTAAGGAAGAGCCAGAGTTTGTAAATTTAGTTTTTGTTGATTTGGGAGGTTTATATACAACAACAGACAAACAATCCCCAATTATGACTCCTAAAGTTTTAGAAAAGACATTTGAGGAAATTAACGATTCAGATATGATTATACACGTAATTGATGGTAGCGTTGGATTACTGAGAAGTTTTGAGAAACTCCACCACCTGTTAAAATTCAGATACCAAAAACCTATTATAGTAGTAATCAATAAATGTGATTTATTAAATGATAGTGATAAAGAAAATTTAAAGAACTATGTTGAAAGAAGAATAAAAAATACGCCAATATTTGTATCAGCAAAAACTTTTGAAGGGATTCCTGAATTGTTAGAGATAATTATTAAGTATTTGAAAAGGTGATTTAATGATAGAAAAATTGAAAAAACTTTTAGGAAAGAAAGATAACTTTTCTACTCCAGCTCCAGTATCTATAGATGATTATTTAGGAGAAATTGAGGAAATTCCCATAACTCCAGTTGAAGAAGAAAAATTGACAATAAAAGTTTGCAGTATTGAAGATGAAAAAGATGCTGTAAGTGCCATAGTAATGGCTGAAGCTGGATATATTGTTATAGCAAAAACTCCTAATTTAGAAAAAGAGATTGATGATGAATTTATTGAGATTATTAAAAAGATGAGAAATGAGATTATAAAATTTGGAGGAAACTTAATTATTTTGGGTGATGAACATTTATTAATAACTCCAAAAAATGTTGTTATAGAAAAACTTATTAAAGAAAAGAAAGAACAGAGCAATGCTACAAAAGAAAATAAAGAAATAAATGAAGAAAAAGAAGAGAACAATGGATAAACTGTTATTTTTTAAATTTCTCTAAAGCCCCAAATATATAGTCAATCATCAAAAGTTTATTTGTTAAAAGGTATTTATAAAAGCCCAAAGGGCTTTTATACTTATTCCATATTAAAATGTCATTTTATTTGATGATTGACTATAAAACTCTTTTTTCTAAATGTGAGAGACTGTCAAGTTATTGATAGTATCCAATTGTAGAACATCATGAAGCTCTTTATCCAACTAATAACCGTATCGAACTTACTATTATTAGGGAATCTATTAAAGAATGCTTTTGTTCTTCGTTTAAGCAGTGAGAAGAAGCTTTCTACACAATTTCTCAGTCCGAATCGGACTCTTTCAAATTTTAAGCCCAACTTCTGCAACGCCCACGGATACCATCTCCCACCATCAACCAAAATTTTAGGCTTATTCGAGCAAAATTTTAATATACCCCTAACGAATAATATAGTATCGAGGTAATTTCTTGTTTTTGATATATAAACTCCCAAGCATTCCTTCGATTCAACGTCAATAGCAGACCATACGTAAATAGTCTTATCTCCAAATTTTAGTTTAGTCTCGTCTATTGCAATTAGGTTTCTTACACCCCTCTTAGGTTCGTTTAAGACTTCTTTAATCTTGTGATAATAAACTCTAACTGACTCGTGGCTTATACTTTCGAATGGGGAGAGAAATAACCTCGTCTTCCTCAACGATAACCCGAGGTAGTATAAAAGCCCTGCTAAGATTTTAACTTCTATCGACTTCCTATTCCTCTTAAAAAGCTTCTTCTCTTCGATTCTCTCCTTTATTACATCTATTGCGAGCTTCATATTTACTATTTTTTATCGACATATTGATAAAAATTTAACCTGACAGTCTCAAATGTGATAATATGAAAGTTTTAGATGAGATTGTTACAAATAGAAAAAAATTGATTGAAATAGAGAAAAGAAAAGATATACTCAAAGATTTAAGAAATTTTATTGATGAATTAAATATAGATATAGAAAAAAAGAAAAAATTAAAATTATCTAAAGCTATAAAAAAAGCTAAAGAAACAAAAAATCCAATAATCACTGAAATTAAACCGTCATCACCTTCAAAAGGAAACATTAGAAAAATAAATCTTGAAGATGTCAAAAATATAGCTAAAGAAATGATGGAAGGTGGAGCAACCGCTTTATCTATCCTAACAGAGCCAAAATACTTTAATGGAAGCTATAAAAATCTGATTGTTGCAAGAGATGTTGATATCCCCATATTGATGAAAGATTTTATTATTGATTTTTATCAGATTGATATAGCAAGTGAGATTGGAGCAAATGCAGTTTTATTAATTGTCTCCACACTTGGAGAAGATATTGGAGAGTTTTTAGATTATGCCAAAGAAAATGATTTGGAATGCTTAGTTGAAACACATAGCGAAGATGAGATAGATATAGCTTTAGATGCTGGAGCTAAGATTATTGGCATAAATAACAGAGATTTAAAAACTTTAAAAATAGATTTATCTACAACTGAGAAATTAGCCCCATTAATTCCAAAAAATAAAATAAAGGTTGGAGAGAGTGGGATTTATACAAAGGAGCAGTTAAATTATATTTTAAAATTCACTGATGCCGCTTTAATTGGTTCATCAATAATGGAAAGTGAAAGCATAAAAGATAAAGTTAGGGAACTTGCAATGAGATAAACTATTTTTTCTTTTTTATTCTATATTTAATTTCGTTTAAAATCTTCTTTGCTTCTTCAAATTCTTTATTGTTAATCTTTAATTCCAATTCTAAGAATTTTAATTCCATTTCAGCATTATAAAATCCCTTATTTATAATCATCTCTTTGTATTCCCAAACCAATTGCTTTAATTTTTGCATTTTAAATTCTTCTCTTTCTTTTTCAATCTTTTCCTTATGTTTTTCAAAATGGTAATATAAAGTTGTTTCAGGAATTCCTAAAAGCTCAGATACTTCAGTTAAACTTTTCTCTTTTAATAAATCAAGAGCATTGTCTAAAACACTATTTGGAATTTTTATCTTCTTTCCTCTTGGTTTTTCTTCAATATTTATCACAACTGTTGGAATTTCTTTCAAAACTTCAATTTTATATTTCATTTTTTGTTGTTATAGACACTTTTAGGCATTCTAACAATAACAACATCTTTTTTAGCCAATTCTTTTATTTTTTCAATCTCTTTCCAACTAACTATTTTATTCAAGTGGACGAGCATAAAAATCACTTTACACCAAAGCATCTATTCAACTTATCATAGAAACTCTGTCCTTTTACAAAATAAGCATAACTATCAGATTTTTCAAAGATTAGCTCATCATCCTTTCCAACTTCATATTCAACGCTCCCATCAATTACTAATAAAGCTGGTTTTTCCAATTTAAGTTTTAACTTAATTTTATTTGAACCAGAAACTACTAAAGGTCTTGAAGATAATTTAAATGGACATATTGGAGATATTATAAAGCAATCAACATTTGGCTCAACTATAGGTCCTCCAGCACTTAAAGAATAGGCTGTTGAACCAGTAGGTGTTGAAATAATTATCCCGTCAGCTCTAACATTTTCAACAAGAGTATCATTAACATATACATCAAATTCTAAAATTTTTGCAGGATTTTTTGTAATAACAACCATTTCATTTAAGGCAGATGGTGTTTTTATAACTTTATCATCTTTTATTATTTTGCAAGATAATTTACTTCTTTTTTCTATCTCGTATTCACCATAAATTACCTTATCAATTATTCTAAAAACCTCATCTTTATAAAACTCAGCTAAAAATCCTAATTTTCCCATATTCACCGCTATTATTGGTATTGTTTCCCCATTAACTAATCTTGAAGCTCTAAGTATTGTTCCATCTCCACCAATTGCAATAATATGAGAGATTGTTGAAATATCAAATGGCTCTCCTCCAACTTTATTTTTCAAAAAGTTTTCAACACAGTAGGGAATATTTTTATCTCTTAGATATTTACAAATCTCTACGGCTAAGTTAATGGCATCTTCTTTATCCTCTCTAACAACTATTCCAAATTTTGCTGGCTTTATTGCCCATTTATTTCCAAATAAAGCTATAAGTTTTTTGTGTAAATATTTATTACTAATAATTAAAGAAGTTCTTTCCATTAAATGTAATTTCATATTTAATGGCTTTCCATTTTTATTTGTTATTATTGCATTTCCTTCTTTACAAATAACATAAGCCCCAGCTATATCGCAGAGTCGAGAGTTTTCATTCACATTTATGTAAGCATCTAAAGCCCCACTGACAACATAACACATTTCCAAAGCCATAGAGCCAAATAACCTAACCCTTCTAACTTTTCTTTCCTTTAAAAATTCTAACAAATCATTAGACAGTCCATAAACAAACAATCCAACAGATGCTTCTTTTAAATCTTTTGTGTCTTTTGCTTCTATCCCAATCTTTTCCCCATCTTTTTCTAAGAAACTCCCCTCCCCTTTAATAGCATAATACAAATCTCCAGTAGCTAAGTTTTTCACAATCCCAATATACAAATCATCTATTGTGTAATTATTGGCTATAAAATTTTTAATCCATTCTAAATTATTAATATTTTCTCTAATTAGCTTTTTATCTTCACTTTTAATTTTTGCTACAGCTATTGAGGTAGAATATATTGGTATAGCTTTTAAAGCATTGTATGTTCCATCTATAGGGTCTAAAATAAATATATGTTCCAAATCTTTACCTACAACTTTTAAACCAATCTCTTCACTTATTAAAATTCCCCCACCAAACTTTTCTAATATATTTAAAGCGATATTTTCAGCAATTATATCTATTCTTTTCGTTGGTGTTCCATCTGCACCTATTTTAACTACTTCATCTGCCTTTTCCCAACCAATTAGAGGTTTTATCTTTTTATCAATTTCATCAATAACTTTCATTGCAATTTTAAATCCTTCCATAATTATCACACAAAAATATATAAATAAAGATTAGTTAAATAGAATTTTTTAAGTTTAAGGATTATAAAAAGTTAGGTGGATGGTATGGCAATTAGGGTTAGTGACATTTTAGATAAACCAATATACACAACAACAGCAATATACGTTGGGAAGGTTTATGATGTGATGCTCGATTTGAATAAAGGAGTTATTAGTGGTTTAATTGTCTCAGATATTCAAAATGGATGTTTAAAGGAATATGTTACCGACCCTACTAAGAAAGTTGTTTTACCATTTCATCTAATTACTGCAATTGGGAATATAATATTGGTTAAACCTCCTGCAGATTCTGGTTATGGATTTTTAAAGAAATAGGTTTATTTTTTTATAATATTAAAAACTATTTATTCTGTATTTAGTAAGTTTTTATGATTTTTATTTTATAATGAGGTGAGACTGTCAGGTTAAATTTTTATCAATATGTCGATAAAAAATAGTAAATATGAAGCTCGCAATAGATGTAATAAAGGAGAGAATCGAAGAGAAGAAGCTTTTTAAGAGGAATAGGAAGTCGATAGAAGTTAAAATCTTAGCAGGGCTTTTATACTACCTCGGGTTATCGTTGAGGAAGACGAGTTTATTTCTCTCCCAATTCGAAAGTATAAGCCACGAGTCAGTTAGAGTTTATTATCACAAGATTAAAGAGGTTTTAAACAAGCCTGAGAAGACTGTAAGAAGGTTAATTGCAATCGACGAGACTAAACTAAAGGTCGGAGATAAGAATATTTACGTATGGTCTGCTATTGACGTTGAATCGAAGGAATGCTTGGGAGTTTATATATCAAAAACAAGAAATTACCTCGATACTATATTATTCGTTAGGGGTATATTAAAATTTTGCTCGAATAAGCCTAAAATTTTGGTTGATGGTGGGAGATGGTATCCGTGGGCGTTGCAGAAGTTGGGCTTAAAATTTGAAAGAGTCCGATTCGGACTGAGAAATTGTGTAGAAAGCTTCTTCTCACTGCTTAAACGAAGAACAAAAGCATTCTTTAATAGATTCCCTAATAATAGTAAGTTCGATACGGTTATTAGTTGGATAAAGAGCTTCATGATGTTCTACAATTGGATACTATCAATAACTTGACAGTCTCTAATGAGGTGAACAGAAAATGTTTAAAATTGGTATTGTTGGTTGTGGAGCTATTGGTAGTTTTATTTCAAAAAAAGTAGTAGATGGCACTATAAAAAATACTAAGGTAGTTGCCATCTATGATAGAAATTTAAATAAAGCAGAATCACTTTCAGAATTGACCGGGGCTAAAATATGTAGTAGTATTGATGATTTAGTTAAAGAAGATTTAGATTTGGTTATTGAGTGTGCTTCAATAAAAGCAGTTGAAGACGTTGCTGAAAAATCTCTAAGAAATAAAAAAGATGTCTTAATAATGAGTGTTGGTGCATTGGCAGATAAAGAGTTGTTTTTAAAACTTCAAAATTTAGCTAAAAGTGTAGGAAGAAAAATTTATCTTCCATCTGGAGCTATTGGTGGCTTAGATGCTATAAAAGCTATGAGATTGGGTAAAATAAATGAAGTTATTTTAAAAACCACAAAGCCTGTCAATGCCTTAGAAGATGCTTTAAAAAATCTTGGCTATAATCTAAAAGATATAAAAAATCCTGTTGTAGTTTTTGAAGGAGATGTTTTTGAAGCAATAAAGGACTTTCCAATGAATATAAACGTCTCAGTAACGTTATCAATAGCCGCAGAATTTCCGGCAAAAGTTATGATTATTGCAGACCCAAAAGCAAAGTTAAATAAACATGAGATATTGGTTAAAAGCTCTATAGGAACATTGAAAGTTTGTATTGAAAATGTTCCATTTGAAGAAAATCCAAAAACATCTGCATTAGCGGCATATTCTGCTGTTAGATTAATTAGAGATTTAGCAGAGCCAGTAAAAGTTGGAACGTAATTGGATGAGAATATGGAAGAGATAGAAAAATTTACAGTTATTGATTTAGATAGTTTAGATGATTTTATAAAAGAAATTAAATGTCCAAATTGTTCCTATCAATTTAAATGTGTTGGAGATAGAGTTATTTGCCCAAAATGTAAGATGATTATAAATTTAAAAGAAAAATAGTACGTCTATTAAATTTATTTTTTTAGATTTAGATTAAATATTATTTTTATCTTTTAAATTATTTTTAAAAAGTAAATAATTAAGATTAAAAAAGTGCACTATATACGATAAATTTTTATATAATTCTATAATTATTTATCGTTGAAATGAAATAAATAGTATAATGTGGGGAAGGTTATGGTAAATAACATATTATCCAAATATAAGGACAGGTTAATAAATATAAGAAAAAACAATAAAGCACTTAATTTAAATAAAATAACAAGAAAATATTTTGATTTGTTGGAAATATTTGAATTAGAAAAAATAACATGTGAAGATAAAGAAATAGCATTTAAATTAGAAAAAATCTGTGAAGACATAATAAACAATATTATTGATAAAAAAGAGATGGCATTAATTAAAATTGAAACATTTAAAAATACACCAACAGAAACAAATTTAAAAAGGAGGGCAATTGAAGAAGCAATATTTAAGAAATTAAGAAAAGTAGACCAAGAAGCTGATTTAATAAAACGAACAAGTGGGATACACGCTGAATTTATTGGATATCCATTTATTGAAGGGAAAATAAATGATTTAACCATTAAAGCACCATTATTTTTGTTTCCAGTAGATTTAGTTGCAGATAGAAAGAAACAAGAAATCAAAATGATTCCAGAAAAAGATATAGACATTCAAATAAATAAAACTCTACTTTTTGCTATTGAAAAATACGTGGGGAGAAGTATCGATGAAAATGCACAGGAAGAGATGTTAAATATAATCTCAGACAAAAAACTTAGCTTAAATGAGAGAATTAAGAAAATAGTTGAGATACTATCAAAATATATTGATATTTCGAATGAACTACCAGATTTAGTGGTTGAAAGATTCTCAGATAAAAAATATGAAAAGAACGTATTTAGAATAAGAAACTACATGGTTTTAGGAATTTTTATTCAATTCTCAAGTGCAATAGCAAAGGACTATGATAAACTTATGGAATTAGATGATTTAGGATTAATAGATTATTTACTTGGTGGAAATGACTCTGAAGATTTTAAAGAAATGAATATAGACAGAATTAGTGAAATGGAAAAATATTTTGTCTCTGATATAGACCCAAGCCAGGAGGAAAGTATATTATCATTTGTCAAATCAAATCTTAAAGGAATTGTTATTCACGGACCTCCAGGGACTGGAAAATCCCAGACAATAGTTAATCTAATTAGTCAGTTTGTTAAAGATAGAAAGAAGGTTTTAATGGTATGTCAAAAGAAAACAGCATTAGATGTTGTAAAGAATAGGTTAGAGGCCGTTGGAATTAAAAATGCTATCTTAATTGAAGATTATGAGAGGGATAGGAATGCTGCCCTTAAATTAATGAAAATGATTATTGAAAACCTAAGATATGATATTTACGATGAATCAAAATTAAAAAAGATAAATAAAGAAATTGATGAAAAGATAAAAGAATTGAATGAAATAAAAGAGATTTTAAGTAAAAAATGGGAATGTGGATTGTCTCTTTCTGAATTATATAGAAGAAACAAAAATAAAGATGATATTATAAAAGATGATACACTCGCTAAAGTCCTTCTATCGTTAGATTACGAAACACTTGAAGATTCATTGAAGGAATTAGAAGAGTTCATTGAATATACGAAATACGACCAAAATATTATGAAAATTAGAAAAGATTGGAAAGATTTATCATACTCGGATAAAGAAAAAATAGAAGAATCATTAAAACAATTAATTCAATTAAATGAAACTATTGAACAATTTAAAATATTAAATGAAGATAAACATAACTTATTATCCAAAACTTACGGTCATATTGAAGATATACAAAGATTAATAGAACTTCTCAATAAGATAAAGCCAGAATACCAAATTCCAGAAAATAAGATATCTTATTTTGAAAGACAGTTAAAGATGTTAGACAATCTAAAAATTCCAGATAATTCACAAATTTTCTATTATGAATTAAAACAGAATGAAAACTACTTAATAACTTATGATAACTTCTTGAAGCAATCGTTTATATCAAAATTCATCTCTAAGCTATTCAATTCAGAAATTAAAAATTCTGAAAGAATTGTTAAAGAATTGGAAAATAAATCAAATATGGAATTTAAAAAACTCTATGAAGTTTATAAAATATTAAAGTCATTGGAGGATATCTTTGATATTCCAGAAAAACTAACCAAAGATATAGTTGAAGAATTGAAAGAAAAGAAATTAAATGAAATATTAATTTGGAAAACATACTATTTGTTAAAGTCTAAGTTTAAACTTCCAGAATTACTAAACAATGAAACAGAGATTTTAAAAATACTAAAGGAATTAAAAGAATTTGGAGAGCTGTATCCAAGATACCAGCAAACATTGGAAACTTTATCTAATTATTTCGACAACATTGAAACATTGGATGATAATCAGCTAACGGAAATTCTAAGATACATGAGTGAATTTGATGATATAAAATACTACGATATGCAAAAAAACGAACTACAAAAAGAACATTGGAAATTAACATTGTTGGATTACTTAGGCAAATATTCCAAAGATAAAATCCTAAATACTTACTACTACTGCTGGATTACCAAAATAGAAAGTAAGCCAGATGTTTTTAAAGTTATCAAAAAAATAGATAACTATGAAAATATCAGAAAAAGATTAATGGAGCTTTATTCACAAAAATTCCAAGAAACGAGAGAATATTTAAAATCAATATTAAATGATGTCCAAATTAGTGGTGAAGCCAGAAGAAAAATACCCTATGAAGCAGATAAAAAGAGACGAAGAAAACCACTAAAAGAAATCTTAGAAAACTATTTAGAAGATGTTTTAAATATAGTCCCTATTTGGCTAACTACTCCAGATGTAGTTTCTGCAATCTTTCCATTGAAAAAAGGATTATTTGATGTTGTTATATTTGATGAAGCTTCTCAAATGCCAGTAGAGTATGCATTACCTTCATTGTATAGGGCAAAGAGGTTTGTTGTTGCTGGAGATGAAAAACAACTGCCGCCAACTGACTTCTTTAAAGCAACATTTGATGAGGATGAAGAAGAGGAAGATATTGAAGAACTCAATGTAAAATCATTATTAGATTTATGCAAAGGAAGATGTCCAACTGTATTACTATCTTATCACTACAGGTCAAAGTATGAAGAGATTATAAACTTCTCCAACTACGCATTTTATAATGGAAAAATTGCAGTTGCACCAAACAAAGATAAAGGAAAGCCATTTGAATTTATAAAAGTTAATGGAATTTGGAAGAATAGAAAGAACTATGAAGAAGCAAGAGCAGTTGTTGAAAAAGTTTATGAATTATTAAAAGAGAATCCAGAAAAATCAATTGGAATAATTACTTTTAATGCAGAACAGAGAGATTTAATTTATGAAATGTTTGATAAAAAGGCAATGGAAAATGATGAATTTAGAGAATTATATGAAAAATCATTAAACCTTAAAAAAGATGGGGAAGACGTTGGATTGTTTGTTAGAAATATTGAAAATGTGCAAGGAGATGAGAGGGATATAATTATATTCTCAACTGGCTATGCAAAAGATAAAGATGGAAAATTGAGATATAACTTCGGCCCATTAAACAGAGCTGGAGGAGAAAATAGGCTGAATGTTGCAATAACAAGGGCAAAAGAAAAAGTAATAATAATAACATCAATAGAGCCAGAGGAATTAAAAGTTGAAAACACAAAGAATGAAGGGCCGAAATTACTTAAAAAATATCTACAGTATGCAAAAGCAATTGCAAATAATGATTATGCTACTGCTGAAATTATATTGAAGTCGTTATGTAATGTTGATAAAGTAAAAGAGTTGAAGTTTGATAGTCCATTTGAAGAGGATGTCTATAATGAACTAACAAAAAGAGGATATATTGTTGATACTCAAGTTGGATGTTCAAGATATAGAATTGATTTAGCCATAAAGCATCCTAAAGAAGATAGATATATTTTAGGAATAGAATGTGATGGAGCAACATATCACAGCTCAAGAAGTGCAAAGGAAAGAGATTTATATAGGCAGAAATTCTTAGAAATGAAGGGATGGAAGATAATAAGAATTTGGAGTAGAAATTGGTGGAAAGACAAAGAGAAAGAAATTGAAAGAATTGAAAATGAAATAAAAAGAATTTTAAGTAATAATGCTTAAGAGTGAAATCATGCATCCAACTAAACTATTAAAAGGGACTAAATCAAAGCTCTTAGAAGGTAAAAAAATATTAGTTGCTGTAACTTCATCAATAGCAGCTATTGAAACACCAAAGTTAATGAGAGAGTTGATAAGGCACGGAGCAGAGGTTTATTGCATCATTACAGAGGAAGTTAAAAAAATTGTTGGTAAAGATGCTTTAAAATTTGGTTGCGGAAATGAGGTTTATGAGGAAATAACTGGAGATATAGAGCATATTTTACTATATAATGAATGTGACTGCCTTTTAATATATCCAGCAACAGCCAACATAATTTCAAAAATAAACTTAGGAATTGCTGATAATATTGTAAATACAACAGCTTTAATGTTTATTGGAAATAAACCAATATTTATTGTCCCAGCAATGCATGAAAATATGTTTAATGCTATTAAAAGGCATATAGATGAGCTTAAAGAAAAAGATAACATCTATATAATACCTCCAAAGTTTGAAGAAGGGAAGGCAAAAGTTGCCAGTGTAGAGGACGTTGTTAATTTTATTATTGAAAAAATTGGGAATAATTTAAAAAAAGAAGGAAATAGGGTTTTAATATTAAATGGAGGGACTGTTGAGTTTATAGATAAAGTTAGAGTTATATCTAATTTATCATCCGGAAAGATGGGTGTTGCATTAGCAGAAGCTTTTTGCAGAGAGGGCTTTTATGTTGAAGTTATAACAGCCATGGGATTAGAGCCACCTTACTATATAAAGAATCATAAGGTTTTAACAGCTAAGGAGATGCTAAATAAAGCTATAGAGCTTGCTAAGGACTTTGATATTATTATTTCATCAGCGGCAATATCTGATTTTACAGTTGAGACATTTGAAGGTAAGTTGAGCTCTGAAGAAGAACCAATATTAAAGTTAAAGAAAAATCCAAAAGTTTTAGAAGAGTTAAGGAAGATTTATAAGGACAAGATAATTATTGGATTTAAAGCAGAGTATAATTTAAATGAGGAAGAGCTTATAAATAAGGCTAAGGAGAGATTAAATAAATACAATTTAAATATGATTATAGCCAATGATTTAAGTAAGCATTACTTTGGAGATGACAGCATTGAAGTTTATATTATAACAAAATCTGAAATTGAAAAAATCTCTGGCTCTAAGAAAGAAATTGCTGAAAAGATTGTGGAAAAGGTTAAAGAGTTGGTGAAATTA
The DNA here is from genome assembly GCF_000739065.1 of Methanocaldococcus bathoardescens. GTDB lineage: Archaea > AGJL01 > Methanococci > Methanococcales > Methanocaldococcaceae > Methanocaldococcus > Methanocaldococcus bathoardescens. The sequence continues at coordinate 993,594 of NZ_CP009149.1, forward strand.
TGAGCAAAAGAGAAGAGACAGGTTTAGCTACAAGTGCAGGATTAATAAGGTATATGGATGAGACATTTTCAAAGGTTAGAGTTAAACCAGAACATATTATTGGAATTACTGTTGCATTTGTTGTTATTGAGGCAATTTTAACCTATGGAAGATTTCTCTAAATTATTTTCCTAAAAATAATCTTTCCCCTAACCATTCTGGCAATCCACTTTTAACTATTTTTTCATAAGCTTTTCTAATATTATATTCAACTCTAACAATCTCTATTTTGAAATCTTTTTCATCGAAGATACAATAGCTCGCTTTATTTATTCCATCCCTTGGCTGTCCTACACTTCCAGGATTTATTAGATATCTTTTATCCTCATCTAAAAATATCTCACCCTCATGCAACAATACATTTTTCTCTTCAGAATTTACAAATGGTATGTGAGAATGTCCAACAAATATTAAATCCCCATACTCAAATACATCATCAACATAATCTGGGAATAGATATTCCCACAACTCAGGATATTTAGGATTTGCATGTGAGAAGATAACTTTTTTGCCTTTTATCTTTTCTTCAATAACTAATGGCAAAGAATCTAAAAATTTTAAATTTTCAGGTTTTATAACATTTTTAGTCCATAATATTGCTATAGCCCCATATTTATTAAAGTAATCTAAGCTTTCTTTTCCTAAAACACCATAATCATGATTTCCAGCTACACATTTACATTTAAGCTCTTTTATTAATTCTATGCATTCGTTTGGATTTGCCCCATAGCCAACAATATCTCCCAAGCACACAATTTCTCTAATGTTTCTATTTTTTATATCTTCTAAAACTGCCTTCAAGGCCTCTAAGTTAGAATGAATATCACTTATTATAGCCATCATGCCAACCACATTAAAACCTTTTTTAAAATTAACTTTATCTTAGTAACATTTAAATATAAGTTGAGCTAACATCCTAAGATAACATAAAAAGTATTATTATAATAATAAAAATCAAAAATTAGTATTAAAAAGTGTGATAATTATGCAGTATATCTATCCATTCACTGCTATCGTTGGACAAGAAAAGATGAAGAAAGCATTAATTTTGAATGCAATTAATCCAAAGATTGGTGGAGTTTTAATTAGGGGAGAGAAGGGAACAGCAAAATCTACAGCTGTTAGGGCTTTGGCAGATTTATTGCCAGAGATTGAAGTTGTTGAGGACTGTCCATTCAACTGCGACCCAAAAGGAGAGTTATGTGATATCTGTAAAGAAAAGAAAGAGAGAGGAGAGCTAAAAACTATAAAAAAGAAGATGAAAGTTGTTAATCTTCCAATTGGGGCTACTGAGGATAGAGTTATCGGAACATTAGATATAGAAAAAGCAATAAAAGAAGGAATTAAAGCATTAGAACCAGGAATTTTAGCAGAGGCAAATAGAAATATTCTGTATATTGATGAAGTTAATTTATTGGATGACCACATAATCGATGTGTTGTTGGATGCAGCAGCGATGGGATGGAATATTATTGAAAGAGAAGGAGTTAAGATAAAACATCCCTCAAGATTTATTTTAGTAGGAACTATGAACCCAGAAGAGGGAGAGTTAAGGCCTCAAATTTTGGATAGGTTTGGTTTGATGGTTGATGTTGAAGGATTAAACAATATTAAAGATAGAGTGGAGGTTATAAAGAGAGTTGAAGAGTTCAATAATAATCCAGAAGAGTTCTATAAGAAATTTGAAGAAGAACAGAAAAAATTAAGAGAAAAGATAATTAGAGCAAGAGAGATTTTAAATAAAGTTGAGATAAGCGATGAACTCTTAGAATTTATATCAAAAGTTTGTATTGAGTTAGGAATTCAAACAAATAGGGCTGATATAACTGTTGTTAGAACAGCTAAAGCTTTAGCCGCTTATACTGGAAGAACAAAAGTAACCTTAGATGATGTTAAAGAGGCTATGGAATTAGCTCTGCCACATAGAATGAGAAGAAAACCTTTTGAACCACCACAATTAAATAGAGAGAAATTAGATCAGATGATTAATGAATTTAAACAGCAAAAGAATAATGAAAATAATGAAGAAGAAAAAAAGGAACATGAAAATGATGACGTAAAAAAAAACATGATGAAATAAGAAATGAAAATGATGAAGAAAATGAGGATTCAAATAATCAAAAAAATAATAATAACAATAATGAAAATGAAAATAAAGATGAATCTAATCATGACGACTTTGAAAAGACCTTTGGTGTAGATGATAGCATTAAAGTTAATCCAAAACTAATACAATTTAAAATTAAGGATAATATCCATAGATATGGCTCTGGAAGGCATATTAAAAGTTATAGTAAGAGAGGCAGGTATGTTAAATTCAAACCTGCTAAGGATAAAATCGTTGATATTGCCTTTGATGCAACATTTAGAAGAGCGGCAATACATCAAAAAAGAAGAAGAGAAAAGGCAAATAAAGAATTAGCCATCTATTTGGAAAAAGAAGACATTGTAGAAAAGGTTAGACAGAGGAAGATATCATCCCATATATTGTTTGTTGTTGATGCAAGTGGTTCAATGGGAGCTATGAGAAGAATGGAAGCTGCTAAGGGAGCTATAATCTCTCTACTTTTAGATGCCTATCAAAAGAGGAATAAAATTGGAATGATTGCATTTAGAAAAGATAGGGCTGAGCTGATTTTACCTTTCACATCCTCAGTAGAGCTTGGAGAGAAACTACTTAAAGATTTGCCAACTGGAGGAAAAACTCCTTTAGCTGATGCATTTATTAAAAGCTATGAGGTCTTTGACAGAGAACTTAGAAAAAACCCAAACATAATTCCAATAATGATTGTAATTAGTGATTTCAAACCAAATGTTGCCATTCATAAAGACTATGTTAAAGAGGTTTTTGATGCGTGTGAGAAGATAGCTGAAAAAGGAATAAATGTTATATTAATCGATACAGAGCCACAATCATTTATAAAGATTGGGATTGGAAGAGAAATAGCTGATAGATTTGGATTTAAGTATTATAAAATAGAGGAATTGAGCAAAGATAAAATTTTGGATATTTGTAAAAATTTGGCGATAGAGCATTAATTAAAGCCTATCTTCTATCATTCCTTCGATTTCTAAATATTTCTTCCTCAATTTCTCTTTCATCTCCTCATCTGCCTTCCACATCCCTCTTTCTATTGCCTCCAACAACCTCTCAGCTATATTTAACAAAGCATAAGGATTGTTTTCTTTAAAAAACTCCTCCATTTCTTTATCAAACACATATTTTTCAGCTATCTTTTCATACATCCAATCATCTATTATCCCAGAGGTTGCATCCCACGCAAACATATGGTCAATATACTTTGAAAAATCAGCAGCTCCTTTATATCCATGCCTTTTCATTCCTTCAATCCACTTTGGATTCATTATTTTTGTTCTAAATATCTCCTTACCCTCCTCTTTTAGATGTTTAATTCTTATATCATTTGGATTTGATGTGTCTCCAACATAGCTCTTTGGCTTTTTGCCAGAGAAATGAGTTACAGCAGCAATTAAGCCACCATAATAACTATTGAAGTCATCTCCCTCAAATATATCCCATTCTTGGCTATTTTCATTTTTAACGGTTAGTTCAATTTTAGACAACCTATTTATAAACTCTTCTTTTGCCTCAGCCCCATAAATACCTTTTCCATAAGCATAGCCCCCCCACTCAACATAAACCTTGGCAAAATCCTCTATTGATTCCCAATTTTTTTCATCTATTAGATGAGAGACGCCAGCTCCATAACAACCTGGTTTATCACTAAATATCCTATATAATGACGTTTCTTTAGCTGTTTTTTCATCAATTCCCTTCTTTATCTTTTCTTCAACCTCTTCTTTATAATGTTTTTTTACATAGTTCATCTCATCTGGTTCATCTAAGTTAGCTACCATCCTTATTGCCTCATCTATAAGCTCAACAACGTTTGGAAATGTATCTCTAAATAATCCACTAATCCTTAAGGTTACATCAATTCTTGGCCTTCCCAATTCCTCTAATGGGATAACTTCTAAACCAACTACTCTCCCCATTTTATTCCAAACTGGCTTAACTCCCAATAGATATAAAATCTCTCCAATATCATCTCCTTTAGTCCTCATAGTTGGAGATCCCCAAACAATAATGCCAATATATTCTGGATACTTCCCTTCCTCCTTTAGATATTTTTCAATCAACTGCTCTGCCAACTTTTTACCCATTTCATAAGCAGATTTTGTTGGAATCTCTTGAGGATTACATGAATAAAAGTTTCTTCCAGTAGGAAGGCAGTTTATATCTTTTGTAGGAGCACCAGCAACTTTTGGTGGAACATAAAAGCCTTCTAAGGCATTAACCGCATTTATAATTTCTTCATCAACCCTCATTAAGTTTCTATAGATTATTGAGACAGTTTTTAAAACTTCTCTTAATTTAGAGTTTATTTTTACTGTTTTTAGCTCATCGATTTTATTTTCATCAAAATTATATTCCATATATTCTTTTATCAGATTTAATCCAATTCTATTTATTTCATCTAAGATTTTGTGATTTTTTCCTTTATTTTCATTTAGTTTTTCCCAATCATATCCTAAAATCTCAGCCAAAATTTCTAAGTAATTGAATTGATACCTAATAATCATAAACAGCATGTTAATTAATTTCTCTCCTTCCAATGGCACTCCCATTATGTGCAAACCATCATTTATCTGCCTATTCTTTAAAGTTTCTAAGTAATCGTGGATTTTATTTAACAGTTTTTCAAAATTCTCATCATTTATCTCTTCATCTATAACCTTTCCATCCAATAAATCTTTATCTAACTTTAACTCTTTAATTTTCTTTAAAATCTCTTTCTTTAAAAATTCTTTTTTCTCTTTATTCTCTGTTTCATAATAATCATCAATACTCTTTTCTAACTCTACTAAATCACCATACAAATCAGATATTGTCATTGGTGGGATTAAATGGCTTATAATTGTTGCATAGCTCCTTCTTTTAGCTTGAGTCCCCTCTCCTGGATTATTTACAATAAATGGATAGATATTTGGTAACTCCATACAGATGTCTGGATAACATTCATTAGATAATCCAACACACTTTCCAGGAAGCCATTCTAAATTGCCATGCTTTCCTATATGCATTATTGCATCTGCTTTGAAAACCTCTTTAATCCATTTATAAAAAGCAATGTAATAATGAGTTGGTGGCAAATCTGGAGAGTGGTATATAGCAGAAGGATTCTCTCCAAATCCTCTTGGTGGCTGAACTGAGATAAAGACGTTTCCATTAATTATTCCAGGAATAATTAGCTCTCCATTAAAGTTCATAACTTCTCCAGGAATGGCTCCCCAGTTTTTTATCAACTCTTCTTTAACTTTATCTGGTAGAGAGCTAAACCATTTCTCATAATCTTCTTTCTTTATTTTCCCTACGGCCTTTTTTATTATCTCTTCAGTTAAAAATCTCTTATCATTTGTAGCATAGTTCAGCATTTTCTTTATTAGTTTAATCCCATTTTCTGGGATTTCATCAACTATAAAACCCCTCTTCTTCATCTCCTTCAAAATATTAACAACACTCTCTGGGCTATCTAAACCAAATGCACTCGCTATCTTGTCATTCCTTGGTGGATAGTTGTGAAAAATTATGACTATTTTTTTATCTTTATTTGGTTTTAATTTTAGATTTGCATATCTTAGAGCTAAATCAACTATCTTCTCAGCCCTATCTTTTATAGCCTTGTACTTAATAATTGGGACTCCAACTTCTCCATCCTTTATCTTCTCCTTTCCTCCTATTGGGAAATGTATTATTGCTCCATCAAACTCTGGCATCGCCATTCCAATGATTAAATCAATTGGATTTAAGCCAGAGACTGAATTTTTCCATTCTTCAATAAATCCTGTCGATATAATCCCCTGCAGTATTGGAGCATTTAACTCTTTCAAAAACTCTGGCTCATCTTTTAACAACTCTGCCTTAACACCCATTGAAAGTGTGAACATTGTTGTATTAATTAGAGCATGAATTATTGGCTTCCCATCTTTGTAAAAGAATCTTTTAAATGTTTCTAAAGTTCCTATAGAGCCAAGTTCGTTCTTTAAATGAGAGCTAAAAACAGCTATTGGTATCCCTCCTTTATTCTCAATAATCTCTATTAAATCATTGACATAGTCAATGTTATTTGCAACAAACCAATTTCTATAAAACAAAATTCCTATGAATGGCTTATCTAAATCTCTGCCTAATTCTTTTAGATAGTTGAGATAATCATCCAATGTTTCAAAGTATTTTCCTTTATAGTAAATTCCTTGCCATGGCATTGGTTTTGGTTCTTCGTAGCTCACATCTAAATTTCCAAACTTATTTGCCAAGTATAGGAGGAGATTTTTATAGTTGTAGATTCCTTCATAAGCTAAATATTTAACAACTTTATCCTTTACCTCATCATCTACAGTTCTATCCTTCTCTAAATCTGGATGAACTTCAGTGATTGTTGGTAACGGTAAAAATGGGATGTTATGCTTTTTACAAAACTCAGCCAACTCATCGTAATACTTGAAGGCATTTTTCCCTCCCATAAGTTTTGTAAAAACAATATTTGCATCTTTAATAAACTCTAAAAATTCTTCAAACTCCTTTCTGCTACATTTATAATCCAATATTTTAAATTCAATGCCATATTTTTTAATCTCTTTATATGCTTCTTCAAAAACTAAGTCATCACTATCTATTGTTGAAACAAAACCAATCTTTATCATAAGTATCACCAATTATATTAAACAAAATCTTAATTAACTTAACAATATCTTTAGTTTATTATTTATTTATCATCTTTTTATCACTTTTTATAATAAAAATTTGGTGAATGGTATGAAATATTTAATATTAAAGGTAACAAATAGATGTAATCTTAACTGTCTCTACTGCTATGCAAATAATAAAAATAATAAAGATATGGATTTTAAAACAGCTAAAAGTGCTATTGACTATTTACTAAGCTTAGATAATAATTTGAAGATACAATTTACAGGTGGTGAGCCACTATTAAACTTTAAATTAATTGAAAAAGTTGTTGATTACTGCAATGGTAATTATAGTAATAAAAATATAAAATATGCAATCCAAACAAATGCTACTCTAATAAACGAAAAAATAGCTGAAAAGATTAAAGAGCTTGATATAAAAGTTGGTGTTAGTATAGATGGATTAGAGATAAATGATACTCTAAGACCCTACAAAAATGGAAAGCCATCAACCTTAGACACATTAAAAGGCATGTATCTCTTAAAAGCTTATAATATCCCTTATGGAGTAACAACCGTTGTTACAAACAAAAATCTTCCATACTTAGAGGAGTTTGTTAATTATTTAATTGCCTTTGGTGTAAAGAGCATAAGCTTTGACTTATTAAAGCCAAAGAAAAAAGAACATTTAAAGTTAATGCCAAACATTGAAGAATTTAATAAACTGTTAAATAAATTTGGAAGATATCCAATCTATATAAAGAACTTACAAAAAAGACCTAAGGGAAGATACTGCTATTTAAACTCTGGGGATTTGCTATTTGTTAATGAATTTGGAGATATTTATTTATGCCCTACATTAGAAGGACTTTCCTGTTTAGGAAATATAAACGATAAAAATAAAATAAAATTACCAAAGGTAAAAAGTAATAAATGTTATGCAAGAGAGTTTTTGATAAAACATTTAAAATAAATAAAGTTACTTAAATCTTTTCAATAACCAAAATTCCGTTCCCTAAGCTTTCAATTTTGAAATCATATCCTAACGATTCGAGAATATTAACTATATCCTTCTCTGAATAATATCCTCTGAATCTTCTATTTAACCTATTATAGAACTCAAATACTTCTTTACAAATATTTTCATTCTTATCCAGCATAAACTCTTCTGAAATGAATATTTTACCCCCACTATATATAGAAGACATCATCTTATTTAAAAACTGCTTTAATGACGGAGCATATTTCATTGTATGTGAGCATATAACATAATCATATTTTTCTTTAGGAATTATCTCAGCAAAGTCTATATTTTTAAGTTCATAGGAATCACAATACAATCTTTTAATTCTACATTCTGCAATCTGTAAAAGCCCCTTAGATATATCAACCCCCATGTAATAACCTTTTGGATATACTATGTCCATAAAGTATTTTGGCGACCTTGAACCACACCCAACGTCCAATATATAGTCCTCCTCACTAATCTTTAAATAATCACTGGCTATCTCTCTGCATAATGAATAGTATGGACTACTCAATATCATATCCCAGATGTCAGGGTCTTTCTTAAAGCTTATAGCAATCTTTGGATGGCTGTAACTTATTAGAGCATATCTTGATACGTGAGTTATAAAGTTATATTTCATTACATAATCACTAATAATTTTATCAAATTTTGGCATTTTTATATTTATTTCAAAATCTTCATTTATCTCAATTTTATCATCTTCATATTTTAAAATTTCCAATTTTAGAGCTGTTTTTATATAATCAAGGATAAACTGTTTATTTGGATACCTAACTAATAAAGGAACATCATCAATTTTTGGGTGATACTTTGCAATTATTGGGAAAATACCAAATTCTACACCCTGTTTTATAAATGTAACAAGTAACTCATAACTTAAATACTCTATAGTATTATCAATCATTTCTATTTTCTTTTTTAATTTTATTTCAGATGGCATTATGTCATTTACTACTTCACTAATAATCTCCTCTAATATTCTTGAATCCTCACCTATATCAAATGATCCTCCCCCAACCAAATTTTCAATTTTTGCTGAATCGAATTTCATAATCACCACCTTAAAGATTCTATAAAGTCACTATCTTGGTCTTTTAGTATTTCCACTATTTTCTTCCCATAATCTGTTAGTTTGTATAATTTCATCCCTCCCCTTTCTACGCATTCTACTAAACCCAACTCTATAAGTGAAAAATGACCATTATATCTACCATTCATACCTTTTAAACATCCAAGCACATTACTTGGGTCGGATTTAACTCTTCTTGATATTTCTGAGAGATAAATACCATAAGGATACATTTTATACAGCAGATACAATATTTTCTTCCTTAACTTACTTTTATTCAGCGACCTAATAATCATTGGGTCGATAAATGCCAAACTCATGTTTCTCCCTCCCTCATAAGTATCATAACGATGGAACTATCTCATTTTATTGTTCAAAGGGCAAAACGATCATCCAAACAATCCAAAAATTGTTGAAACAATACTACCTATTACTCCAGCTACTTTACTAAATATTGAACTATTTTGAGAATTAACTTTGTTTGTATTTTGGATATTTCTTACTATATTTCCATTATTATCTTTTGTTTTAATATTAGAAGAAGATTTTGTCATATTTTCATAAGATTCCAAAGAATTGATATTTTTTTCATTTTTCTTAGGAAGTTCATATCCTCCTCCCCCATTACTTTTATTTATTTTAATAGATGTTGATTTTTTCAAAATTACAGGAACTTTTTGATAATTGAAGAGAGCAAAGTCATTAATTCTAACATATAAAGTTATATTGTAAGTTCCATTTTCCAAATTCTCCAATTTTAAAGGAATCGTCAATTCTTTCTCAGATTTTGGATAAACATCTGTTTGGAAAACGGAGCTTTTATAGTAGATATTTGAACCCCTACTAACTTCAACCCAATATTGAACTGTTAAATTCACTGGAAACTTGTCATTTCTAATTTTTACATTTAATACACTATTATTGTAGCTTAAATCTCCAATATTTACCGGAGAAATAACTTCCGTAACTACATGCGTCCCTGTAGGTATTTTATTTCCTAACATATCAATTGCTGAATACCTTCCAACTCTATAGTAATCTGACATTTTAACTAAATGAATTCCATAACCTTCAGTGTATATAATATCAACATTCTCCACAGATTTTGGAATTACGTGAGCTACAGTGTATCCTTCAAATCCCTCCTCGAAAAAGATTGGAAATGCCACTTCAGCTTCTGAATAGTTATCTAATTTAACTGTTTTAATATCACTTTTTGCTCTAACATTTCCATCTTTGTCAATAACCTCAACCCACACGTCACATTCAACTTTAGAATTTAATTTGTTTCTAATCTTAACTATACAAGTGTTGTTAAATCCTGCAATAGGTTTGGCTGAATATACTCCTCCATCTCCTTTTATTACATTTATTCTTCCCAATAATAATGTGTTATTGTATTGTACTTTTACAATATCTATTGGCAATATTGCATAGAAATGAACTACACTTGTATAATCTTTAGCCCCTCCTTTAACTGAAACTGTAATTTTTAAATCACCATTTACTTCCTTGTAAAATACTATTGGAACATTTATTTCTTTAGTTCTATGAGGTTCTATAGTAAATGGAATTTCCTTAGTGTGATTTGCTGTTCCATCTTTAAAATTATCATCTATAGTAATTTTACCTGATAATGTTCTATTATAAATATTTTTTATAACGATAGTCATATTATATGTCTTCCCAACCAATACATATCCGCTAATATTTGACCCTCTATCAATTTTTTCATCATTTGGTAAAATTATTTTTTCAATAATTACCGGTGGTATAGGTTTTGGGTCTATATTAATACTGTAAGACTTTTTAAAGATTAAACTATCAACATCTATAGGATTTATAGTTACCTCTATATTTTTACTACCTTTCTTTGTATATATCGGGACTATTATATCCTTTGTTTCTTTTTTGTCAATATTAATTACTTTACTAAACATTCTATTATCATACTTAACAGTCAGTTTAGCTAAAACATCCCTATCATATTTGTTCTCCACAGTAATTTTTAAAATAGATAATATTGGGTCGTCTTCAATATAATATCTTGGCAATACATCATCTTTTTGTAAATATTTGTCTGACAACACTTCCCTTATCTCATCATCTAAAATATCTGCTGAGTCATAAAAATTTTTTACAATATCTGAAGTGTTTTCATCAATCTTTCTGTAAAGTTCCACATTCTTTACAACAACTGGGAGGTAATAATATTTTATCATACTTTTATAGTCATAGTATATTCCAGAATCGTCTCTCCTTTGAATAGTTTCTTCAATACCATCAATAGTATGAGTAACGTTCATTATCTCTACATTTGTTTCAACTGTAAATTTTTCTTTATCAAGAACAATTTTAGGCACTTTAAAAGATACTTTTACTTCCTCTCCAAAAGGCACATATACTGTTTTAAAATCGTCTTTACCGTCGTAAATTATATTATTTCCATCTTTTAAATTTATCCAAACTTTGGCAATATAATCGCTCTTTGCTGTAGGATTGCTTTTTAAAATTACATCAAACCAGTTAGAATAGCAAACTTCAGAGTTTTCAATATCATATGAATCCTGACAAGTTACATTCTTAACATCTACTGGAAAATACTGTCTCACTTTAACTGTTGTTGAAGCTATAGTTTTTCCATTTTCAATTAACGATATCTTAGCATCATGTTCCTTATCATCACTAATTGGAACTCTCACTTCCACAATTTTTTCTACATGGCTGTTTGGTGGTAGAGGTATTAAGCCAGATTCCCAAGTTTTTCCTTCACATTCTACCTTAACTATAACATCATGCTCATATTCATCTTTATTTACGATACCCAAATACAGAACCTGCTCACTAATATCTACATGCATTATTGGTGAATTTGGTGGGTCGTATGGTGACCATACTTTATACACACTAACATCTGCACATACAACTGGCAATAGTAAGAGCAAAAGAACCAATGCTATTTTTTTCATAACTCTCCCCTTACTAAATGGCTATGAAAATGAAAATTTGTGTTATTTTAAAATTCCCCCTCCCCATATTAATATATTATGATATATTTAGTTTATTTATTGGCTTATAGTTTTATTTTTTAGTATCATTACATTTTAGTTAAGATATAATACTACTTTATGTAAAATAATTATATAAATTTGTTAGCACAAATTAATTTCTACATTTATCGAAATCTAAATACTTAGATAAGAAATATCTAAAAATAAGGGGGAAAGAATGATAAATTTTGTTATTGGGGCAATAGGATTACTAATAGCTTCAATTTATGATTTAAAATGTAGAGAGATTGAAGACTATATCTGGATTTCAATGGCTATTTTTGGATTTCTCTATAGTATTTACCTATCATTAATATCTCACAATATATTATACGTTATCCAATCATTTGTTGGATTTATAGTTTGTTTCTTTTTAGGATTTTTTATGTTTCTATTAGGTGCAGGAGGGGGCGATGGAAAACTATTAATGGGAATTGGGGCATTGATTCCAAAATATAATATGCCAATATACACGCCATTAGGCATAATCTTAAATTATCACCCATACATCCCATCTTTTCCAATAATGGTAATTATCAATGCAATATTTTTCTCTATAACTCTCCCAATCATCATATTTTTAAAAAATATAATTAGAGGAGTTAAACCAAAGACAAAAAAAGAATTTATATGTATGTTTATTGGCGAAAAAATGAAAGTTTCTGAAGCTATGAAAAAAGAGAGGTTAATTCTTGGAAATCAAGAAAATCTAAAACTACTACCAAGTGCTGAAAAAGATTATGATTTTTCAAATTTTGATAAAAATGAAGAAATTTGGGTAACTCCTGCTATACCGTTTGTTGTGCCGATATTTTTATCCTACCTATTAACACCAATTATAGGCGATAAAATTATCGATATCTTTCTCTCAATTTTTGGACTATAAAAAATTTATTTTTAGTATACTGGAACTGAAACTCCTAAAATCTGTGAAACTATTAGCTTTGTTATATATGCCACTATAGCACATATCCAAAGTATTATAACAAAGTGTAATAGGGCTACGTATTTATGCCCTCCATCCATTATTTTAATTAATACAGCTGAAATTGCTGAATAAATAACAAGAGAACCAAATATTATATACTCAATAAGTCCTGAATCATTTATTGGTGCGATATGTAAAATTTGAATAACGGTTTCAGGGATATTTAATGAAGAATACAACTCATTAATCATCTTAGCAACCCCTAATGAAGCAAATAATGCTAAAGCCAAACCTCCCCCAAGACCATAAACCACCCCAACAAATTGCTGTATATTCTGATACTTAGATTTTCTTAATTGCACTATCTTACGGAAATTCTTACTTATTATTTCAGCTGCTGTTTTTGGGTCGCCTCCAAAGTATATACATCTCGAAAATATATCTGAAAATAATTGTATTAAATAACTACATGAATCAAAACCAAATAACCTCCAAGATTTATTCGAGTCTATATTTAAAGCTAATCTCTTATATAATCTCTTAATATCTTCGGTTAACGGCCCAAAATCGTGATTTGATAGATATTCTAAAGAATCCACCATTCCTCCCCCTTTAGCACTTACTGAATCTCCCAAAGACCTTAAAAAATCAGGAAATACAAACTCTTTTCTCTTTACTTTATTTTCCTCTCTCAGTGTGATAATCCCTGCTATAGCAAGTGGTGTAAATCCTAAAGCTATCAGTATCATATAAGGTATTTTATAAAATGGAGATAATCCAACTATAAACTTAGCCCAAATAAGAAATGGTAAAAATATTATAGTTAGTATAATTGATATTATTAACCATTTTCTGAGTTTTATATCAGTTTCTGTAGGTTTTTCTCCTGTATGCCATAATCTATCAAATGGTAGTCTGTTTTTTATTACAATAACAATAAGCAATTCAATAGCAAAAAATGCAAATAGTGATATTGTTGCCATAAAGACGAAATCATAAGGTAGCAAGAATGGAACTAAAATTGAAAAAGCTAAGAAAAACGCTACAGATGTCATCCCACTAACATACAGCTCTTTATACATATCAAGCGAATATAACATTCTTTTGTAAAATGCAGCATAATCATCCATAACAATATCTTGCTCTTTTATTAAAAATTCTTTAAGTTCTTCCCCACTATCTAATGCATAAGCCAATCTATCCAAAAAATCTGCAAACTCACTACTTGGAGTCCTTTGTGCTAAAAATCTACAAGCTTCAGCTAATGAACGCCCCCATTTATCTGTTAAGACGTACAATTTTTCAGATTCTTTCGCTAATTCTCCAAGTTCTTCCCTTTCTTCTGAAAGTATTTTTAATAAATCTTTTCTATTTAAATCAGTTATAGATAAGGTCCCAAATTTCGTAATAAAAATATGTAATCTCTCATTTATTTTATTTTTTTGAGAATCTAAAACAATATAAGGATAACCAATTGCACTGGCAATTATTATAATTGGTAAAGTCAAATATATATATAAAATAATTCCACTAAACAACATAAAACCTAATATAGTTAAAACAATAGAGGCAATAACAGCAGGCAATACAATTTTTAATAAATAATCTTTGGGCTTAAGCCCAATTCTTGGCAGTAAATCGAATACCACAATAACCACCTCAAATTGGGAATGGAAGCCCCTCCAAACCTTTTTCGTAAAACGCCCATATTATATCTCTAACTTGATAATAATCGAAAATTTCTCTCGCTATCATCTCTTCTAAGATTCTTGCTCTTAACTCTAACTCATTATAAATATCTCTCGGGTCTTCATAACCTGCTGCTTTAGCTATCTTCTCTTCTAAAACATAGCTGTTGTTTCTACCTGTAAATACGTGTCTATCTTTATCTGGCTCCCATTGGAACACAGCTCTTGTAATAACTCCATCTACTTCCTTATAGTATCCTTCAATTTCTTCAATAGTAACAACTCTTCTCAAAACCTTACCTCTCTGATAAACCGCCAATTGGAATAGTGCAACGTTTAAGTTATCCATAAATGTTAATGGAACATTAATAGGGTCTCCATTCAACCTCTGTATCATCTTTCTAACATTAGCTGCGTGGAATGTTGAAAGAACAGGGTGTCCAGTCTGCATAGCCTGGAAAGCAACTGCTGCCTCAACACTCCTAATCTCTCCAACAATAATATAATTAGGTCTTGACCTCAATGCAGCCCTTAACAAATCAAAGAGTGTAACTCTACTCTCTTCTGGCCCTCTTTCTCTTGTAATCAACTGTTGCCATACTGGATGAGGTGGTTTAACCTCTGGAGTATCTTCACAAGAGAATATTTTTGAATTTGGTTTTATAAATGGTAAGATTGCATTTAATGTTGTAGTTTTACCTGATGCAGTTTCTCCACATATAAAGATACTCATACCATATTCTAAACACAGCCATAAATATGCCGCAATTTCAGTAGAGAATGTTCCCCAACTAATAAGCTGTGTAACACTGATAGGGACATCTGTAAATTTCCTAATTGTAAATGACGGCCCCTTTGGAGAAACATCTGTAGAGTAAACGATGTTGATTCTTGAACCATCTGGTAGAGCTCCATCAACTATTGGATGGGCATCTGAAACAGGCCTCCCCATTCGTTCTCCTATATTCTTTAAATAATCAGCAAGCTCAATTTCATCTTCCCATGTAATATTGGTAGGCAACATTCCAAAAATCTTATGAACTACATGACAATTTTTTGGTCCAATAACGTGAATATCTTCTAAGTACGGATCTCTGGCAATAGGTTCAAGATTTCCCAACCCTATTAAGTCTCTCTTTAAGATATAAAGATATTTTCCCCTCTCTTCTGGAGTGATTTTAATTTTATTATCCACAAATTTAAAAACTCTTTTAAAAAATCCCTCTTTTTCTTGTGTTTCAGTAACCTTTGTACATGCATTAAATAATCTGACTAAAACTTCTTCAAATTCTTCCACACTTTTAGGTGTTTCTTCATAGGGTGCAAGCTCCAAAATTCTATTTAATATCATTTTATATTTTAATTTCTCTTCAGGTGTTTCTAATTTTGGTTCAATAACTATATATTTTGTTTTAGTTTCCGGAGTTCCAAAGATATGAATAAATATTGGATCCCCAATTGGATAAATAATATTTGGGTATTTTAGTTCTTTTAATTCTCTCGAAAGTGATACCATAAAATCTGGAATTCTCATATAAATTCTCTTAAAGTTTTCAATATATTTTCGTAAATGTGGATTTCTATTCATTGCTTCTCTTAATTCCGCTTCACTCATTATTATCACCAAAACTTAAAATTATGCAACAGATGCAATCTCAACAGCAATACCAATCTTAGGTTCTACTCTAAACACAATATTCTTCTGATATGGTCCAGGAGCCATATTATACTTCAATATCTTAGCTAAGTTTTTTAAATTTCCAGCAAATGCAAATATTTCCGTTTTTATTAACATTGTTGCAGAAGTTCTTATTACTGTTAAAACCGATTCTGGCAATTCCTTTGGGTTTATTGTGCAAATTATTATTTTCTTTAAAGCCGTAATTCTCTTAAAAAAAGCCATTAAATCATTAACATTAACTTCACTTGCATCATTTGTTATCAATGCAGATAGAGAATCAAATATAATAACATCTTTTTCATAAAACGCTCTTGTTTCCATAACTTTTTTTAAAAATCCATCCTTTTTTTTATTATCTGCAATTAATGGATAGACAGGAATATACAATAAAGCTCCAGATAATAATTTTTTATTAATAGGATAATCCAAAGAGTTCATCTGCTTTATAAATTCTAATGTTGTAAGTTGGGTGGAAACATAAGTTACTGAATACCTATTCTGTAAAAACCCATAAGCCAATCTTTGGCATAAGACAGATTTACCTGTACTTTCCTCTCCCTCAATTATTATTAAACTACCATATGGAATACCACCCCCAATTCTTTTATCTAAATCATCTCTACTCAAATCAATTCTTGCCAGTTCCATAATCCCCACCTAAAAAACTTAAGAAGAAATAAATCCTCTAATAACCCTTGAAATCCCAGAATCTGAAACAACTTTTATCTTATGATACCCAGTTTCATTGTAATTTACATCAATCTCCCCCACATCTCCGGGATATAATACGTTACTTCCAGGAGTCGTTAATTGCTTAGTAGTATTAATCCCAACAATATTTCCATCAATAATTACCGTAAATGTATCATTTGTAAATATAATTGGGTCTTTACCTGTATTCTTAATATAAATGATAGTTATACCTGCTGAACTATTTCTTGTTATGTTCCCCGGGTCATTTATAATTTCAAAATCTTGTGATAGTTTAGTAGCTAACGCGTCACCTTTTTTTCCAATATTTATAGAGATTTTATAAGTGGATGTTGTTAAAATCCCTGCAACAAATGCAGCGATTAACAATACAGCAACAAACATAACTATTTCAGACATTGCATTTGATGCCAATTAAATCACCTTAAACATACATAAAGTAAATTTTAATAAGAAATTAATATAATAAATCATGCAGGGGTCGCCAAGTTATTGTGAATAGAAATACATGTTTCCATTATCTGAGACAATACATATTCTATTTGGTTGTGTCCAATTTACTATAATTGTTATGTTATCAAGTGGAACCAGGTATTTTTTTAATTGAGGGTAGTAAGATATATTTTCCTCTGGAACTACACTACCATCAAATAATATGCTAAATTTCTCAGGTTCAACTACTACTGAACCATTATTGTATATAGTTATATTTGTCTGTGAAGTACTAATTCTAACATCAGTAATTACTAACTTTTCATTTAGTTTATCATGTAAATGGGAATAATATACATTATATGCATCATTGATGCTTTCATAATGATTGTCTATAGTCACATAAAGATACGCTCCACATATAAGCAATGCAATAATCATCACTGTCGCTCCTACTACTGAACTAAATCCCATAGAACTGTTCAGCCCCCTTCTTTATTTTTCTTAATTCCCATTCAATTTTATCAAGCAATCCTGCAGATATCTGCTTTCCATTCAATCTTTCAATGAATAATAATGATATTATATGATCTGCTATATTTAATTTTCCTGAACCTTCAACTACATTTTCCTCATCAACTTTAATTCCCTTTAGGAATTTTAATAATTTTGTTAATGCTTTATCTCCCAACCATCCAAGCATGTAATAAAACTCCAATACATCAGGTACATTTTCAGAACCAACTCTTTCACATAGATATTCTAACCACTTTAATGCCATGATAATCGCAATTGGGTCATTATCAGGAATATCTTCTAATTTAGCAGGTTTGTGTATCTCTAATATTGTTGAAGCCATTGCATCCATCTGATACACCCCCTTAAGTTAATGATGATTATTAATGATGATTATTTTTGTAATTGTTATATGATAATTTTTTAGAATTTTATTTTATATAATTTTTTAATTCTTGGTTATTAATTTAGATTGATTGTAATTCTTCAGCCCATTTTTTTATTCTTCTAATTTCTATTTCTAACATTTCAAGAACTTCAGGATCTATTGGCCTACCAGCAAGCTTTTCAATGTATAATAATGACATTATATGGTCACTTGGAGATAATTTATCTCTCGGTCTTATGTTTTCCATATCAAGTATTATTCTCATATTTTTGGTGAATCTCAATAATTTTAATATAACTTTGTTTGATATCCATCCAATTTTATTGTAGTAATCTAAAACATCAGGTAGATTTGTAATACCTACTTTACTAATCAAAAACTCTAACCATTTAAATACCAAAGTCATAGAAACTGCATCTTCAGGAATATCATTTAATCTATATTGCTTTTCTTCTTCAATAGATGACATAGAGCTTCCCTCCTTAGGAGATTCCTCAGATACTTCCTGTTCTTTTTCTTTAATTTCTTCTTCCTTAATCTCCTCAACTTTTTGGATTTTCTCTTTTTCAGGTTCTACAGTTTCTTTGGTTTCTTCAATTTGTATAGTCTCCCCAGCTTCTTTCTCTTTAACAGCTTCAACATCTTCTTTAACTTCTTCTTTGGTTTCTTCAACAGTTTCAGTTTTTTCTATCTCTTCTGAAAGTTTAGTTGAAGCAGCCATTGTAGTAAGTTTCATTATAGTATCAAGTTTCTGCTCAAGATTCTGAAGTTTTTTATTAAGCTCTTCTGTTTTGTCCTCTCTTCCTTTAGATAAAACCTCACTAATTCTTTCGATAATTTTATCAAGCTGTCTTTTGGTAACTCTCTTACCCCTCAAATTATTTTTTAACAATATTATAACGAAAGAGGGTAGTTTTGATTTTAGATTATCCAAATATTCTTCAATTTCATCTTCAGTAAGAATTTCTTCATCAGAAAGTATAGGAATTGATGACATTTCATTCACTGTTTTTTGTATCATGGGTATCCTCCCCGGACACTGACTTTATAAGCTCCTCCTCTAACACATCCTCAATTATCTCTTCAAGGTCAATATTAAGCTGGTTTAAGTATAATGAACCTAATATAATCAAGTCATTTGTGAGCTCCTCAACAGTTTTTTTAAGTCTTTTATATTCAGTTTCTAATCTTTCAAGTTTTTCTAAACTTGTTGCAGTTATTTTTGAAACACCAATAAACGGGTTAATTTGATTTGACACAACTTCATAAAGAGCCATTATATCTTGCAAGTTTTCATTAATCTTATTAAGTTCTATTCTTAGCATTTCATTTTCTTTTC
Source organism: Methanocaldococcus bathoardescens (assembly GCF_000739065.1). GTDB lineage: Archaea > AGJL01 > Methanococci > Methanococcales > Methanocaldococcaceae > Methanocaldococcus > Methanocaldococcus bathoardescens. Next base: position 1,013,176 of record NZ_CP009149.1, read on the forward strand.
TTAGGTTATTTAGTGAAGATTCAAATCTTGGCAATCTCGATTCAATATCATTAACTTTTGCCATTAGACCTTCAGTAGTTTCCATTAAATCTCTGACTGTTCGTTCAAGTTCCTCATATCTATCAGTATCTTCAAAATCTTCAAGAGCTTCTTCATCAATAGAAAGTTCATCTGTTTCTATTTGTTGTTTTTTTTTAATTTTAAGTTAGACAACTTATTTTTTATTGATTCAATGATATCTTTTATCCCCATAAGGATTCACCTTAAAAAATTTAAGTGTTTAAAAAAATGCCAAATTACTGAAGTGGCACTACATGCTCAGTAAATGTTGATGGGGCTATAAACTCAATAATACCTGAAGCTCCATATTCTGGAATTACTTCCCCATAAACTTTATCTCTTGGAGTTATTGGCATACCAATAGCAGTTAAGTTAATGGCAATCACTGCTTTATCTCCAAAGTTCATTGTTGGGTGGGTAGTATCACTCATTGAACCATCCCCATCCTGTAAGACAATTACACCAAATGTTACATTATTGTCTGACTGAGCATTTGTTAGAGAGCTCCAGAAATCTTTTAAATTGGAACTATCTGTCCCAAATAGATCCTTAGTCCCGTTATTCGCACAATCTGCCAATATTCCAGAATATACCAAAGATACTTTTTTATTTCCATTTGATATTGTAACTATTGTCGATGATAAATCAATCTCATCTCCAATATTTGGAGATATAAATATAACTAAGCTTCCTATTTCACTTTTATCCGGTGCATATCCCACAACCTTCACTACTTGGACACCACTTGCTACTTGTTTAGTACTTTCTTGTCCTACTCTTGCAGCTTTGTGTTGCAAATTACTTGCCGTGTTTATAATAACTGCCGCTGCTACTGCAGCGACTAATACTAAAGCGATGAAAATGATAAGCGTACCTATACCAACCGCCCCTCGGCGACTTTTAAGATATCTCAACAACATATTTGGCCACCTCAATATAAAATAAGTTTTCTTAGAAAATTTAAAAAAATTAAATTAGGGGCTTATTGAAGTTGTATTACAGTTTGAGTGCTTAAGTATGTAGCAGGTGTTGTGAATTCTATAACTGCTGGAGCTCCAAACTCTGGAACTACTGAACCAGTTACTGTTGTTCTTGGATCTAAGTTAAGACCAATTTTAGTAGCGTTTATTGTTAAAGCAACGATATCTCCTTTGTTGATTACTGGAGTATTTTGCTTGCATGAACCATCTGAATCTTGTATGACTATAATTCCAAACTGTGCTTTATCTGTAACAGAAATGTTCTCCCATGCTTCGAGAGTAGTATTAGTAACTTCTCCCCCACCTGTTAAATTATTATATGCAGTTGAATTATAGTATAATACTGCCTTTTTATCGCCATCTGTAATAAATATCTTTGTTTGATTTAAGTCAATTGGAGCACTTCCAGCATTTGGAGTAATTAAGATTGCTAATCCATCTACTGCTGTAGCATCACCATTAAGAATTCCTAAAACCTTAAGTGTTGAAAGACCACTTGCAACTTGCTCAGTACTTTCCTTACCTGTAGCCATTGCTTTTTGTTGCAAGAATCCACTTGTGTTAATTAAGACAGCTGCTGCAACTGCAGCTACTAAGACCATAGCTATGAAGATTATCAAAGTCCCTATACCCATAGCCCCTTTCTTACCTTTTAGGAATTCAAGAAGTTTCATTTTGTATCACCCGTAAGTAGATTTTATATTTATTTAATTAAGATTTATTTAAATTTATTGTAATTCAATTATGGTGTTTGTGTATGCGGCTGGTGTTGTGAATTGAATAACTGCTGGAGCTCCAAACTCTGGCTGGTACTGTCCTGAAACTTCTGCTCTTGTTGGTATTTCTTTACCAAATACTTGTGATACATTTACAAGCAATACAGCAATATCCCCTTTGTTAATAACTCCATCATCTAATGAACCATCTGCATCTTGAATTACTCCAACAACGTATCCTTTAGCAGTTGCGTTTGACCAATCTCCAACTGATGTACCAAATATATCTGACACACCTAATGTCTGAGTTGTAGTACCGTTGTATGTCAAAGTGTGTGACTCACCATCGTATGTCAAGAACAATTTTGCCTCTTTTAAATCAATTGGAGCACTTCCTGCATTTGGAGTTACGTAGATGGCAATCCTATCAATTCCGTTAGTTCCATCATAGTGTCCTGTAACGCCTATACACATTAAACCACTTGCAACTTGCTCAGTACTTTCCTTACCTGTAGCCATTGCTTTTTGTTGCAAGAATCCACTTGTGTTAATTAAGACAGCTGCTGCAACTGCAGCTACTAAGACCATAGCTATGAAGATTATCAAAGTCCCTATACCCATAGCCCCTTTCTTACCTTTTAGGAATTCAAGAAGTTTCATTTTGTATCACCTGACACATTATTATCTCATATTGCTATAGTATATTCCCCCACACAATTCCCCTACACAACCCTCAATCCACCTTCGATATATACTGTAATTTTCTTAAAATATATTCTTTTTGCGTAATCTATTACGTATTCGGTTTTATCGGTGTTTATGTAGTGATTTATGTATGTAAACGATAGTCGAATTTTAAATAACAAATTAACGTAATAATAACGTAATAATTATGCTAAATTTTATAAATATTTTATGAATAAGAATAAATAATAGAAGATTTAAATATTAAATTAAAGTATACTTAATATTTATGAATTTATATAAATTATAATTAGGTGAGAGTATGGAAGATAATGAAATATTAAAAACCCTATCTAACGAATTATTGAAAGGAGCAAAAATGCTCTCAACTCATTGTCCAAAATGTGGTTATCCATTATTTGAAAAGGATGGAAAGACATATTGTCCAGTATGTGAGAAATTTAAAAATGAAGTTGAAGAAATTGAAAAAAATAAAATAGAACGTGATAGTAAAGCAGTCGATAAAAAAGTAGATATTAATAGAATATTAATAGAAAAAATAAATTATTTAGCAATGAAACTAAAAGATGAAAGTGAAATTGGCAGAATTAAAGAAATAGGTGAAGCATTATATGTACTAATTAAAATCAAAAAGAAAATTGAATAAAGCTATTTTATTATTTTTATTTTAGATATTGAAATATCTATTCCCTCTTCTGGAGAGATTTTGAGATTATTATATCTAACAATTAAATTATAAGTTTTTTCTTTTTCCTTAATTTCCTCAAAAAGTTCAATTGAGGTAGCATTTTTATATAGGACATTTCCATTTTTTACATCAACTAATTCTATGTTGTTGTTTTTTGATTTTATTGATATGTAATAATATCCTTGTTCTGGGAAAATTATGGATATTGGTATATAATCGGTACCTTTTGAAATTTTATCCACTTGAAACTTTACTAAAATTTTTAAACTATCCTTATCATTAGATACAGCACTTGTATTTAAAGAAGATGTTGTTTTGATAATTGGTGACGAATTATTGGAAATATTTATTAATTTTTTATTAACTTTTTTATTATCTACATTTATTGTTGAGATTTTCGAAATATTTGGTTGGTATAATAAGTTATCACTAATGTTATTAATAATATTGCCGCTATAGTAATTATTTGAGTTTTTAGAGTGTAGCACTACAAACAATCCCAATATAACAATTAAAATTAGAATAGACACTAATGCAACATTTTTAATTATTTTTAATTCAATATTTTGAGATATTTCTTTTTTATCTTCTAATATATGCTCATGTTTCTCTATTTTTAATTTTGGCTTTCCTACTTTAACAAGTTTATCATCTATTGGTTTTTCATCAAAAGATACAATAAAAAGAGGTGTATTGTTATCTAAATTTAGATTATTTCTTAATCTTTCTCTTATTTTATCAATATTTTCCCTATTAGATACTATGCTATTTATCAAGTCTAAAATCCTATATTTAAATGGCTCAGCAATTAGCTTATTATTTTCATTTTTAAATTTAAATACTTTTCCATTGAGTTTATTACTGCAGGCAATAACACTTTTTGGATTTTCTATCAATTTACTGAATTTTATAAATTTTTCCCAATATCTTAGATTATAGTTATCATCCAAATCAAAAGGGCAGTATAAACAGTAATCTTTATCAATAACAAACACAGGTGAATTTCCTAAAGAAAATAACATTAATTTTCCATTTCTGTATATTCCCCAAGCAATGGATATATTTAAATTATCGTAGTCAATTTCTTTCTGTTTTAAAAATTTATCTATCCTCTTAAATCCTTCATAGAATCCAACTTCTATAAGATTTTTTAAGTTAGTTATATATCTGTTGTTATAAACCTCAGTACAAAATGTTCTTGAAAAAATTTCGGATATCTTAAATCCATACCTCAATTCATTTGGCTCATCACATATAACAAAAACAAGAAAATTCTCATCTTCATCTAATATATAGTAGGAATACTCACTATAATTACTATCAAGTAAATAACCACTTGAAATGGAAAGAGCTATCATAACCCCCACCAAAATATATTCAAAGATTTAATTAACTTAAGTTTTTGATAATATTTATATCTTAGCCAAAATTATGTTGGTGATAGAATGATTCTAAAACTTAATGGATATGGTTACAGCTCAAACTCTTACTTAATAATTGGAAAGAAAAATATTCTCATAGACCCAGGAACTTCTGGGACATTTAACATATTAATGGAGGAATTAGAAAGAAATGGTATAAAAGATATTGACTTAATAATAAATACTCATTGCCATTTTGACCACTCATCAGCAGATTATTTAATTGAAGAGCATTTTAATTGCCCAACAGTAATAGAAGATAAAGAAGTTAAGCATTTAAAAAATGGAGATGAAGTTACTGTATCATCCTTATTTGGAGCTAAACTCAATCCACCAAAAGAAATAATCCCACTATCTGAAATTGAAGAAGAGTTAAAAAACTATGGTTTAGAGGTTATAAGAACCCCTGGGCATACTTATGGCTCTATTTCAATAATCTATGAGAATAATTTAATAACTGGAGATACAATCTTTGCTTATGGAGTAGGAAGATGGGATTTACCTACTGGAAATATTATTGAGCTAAGAAACTCTATAAATACATTAGAAAGAATAGCCAATGAAAGAAATATAGACAAATTATATCCCGGACATGGAGAAATTGGAAATAGGATGGCTTTTAGCTATGCAAGGCTTTTTATATAAATAAAAACAGTCATTGGGATAAAAATGAAAGTTCTAATCCCTGTATCACCAATAAACTCACTAAAAACAAGATTATCAGAGTTTTTAAGCAATGAAGAGAGAAAAAATTTGTTATTAAATATGCTTAGAGATATTAGAAAAGCTTTAGAAGGTTTAGATGTTGTTATTGTTAGTAAAGATGAGGAAATATTGAATTTTGCTAAAAATGAATTAAAAGCAGAAACTATTAAAGAAAAATATAAAGGATTAAACAATGCAATAAAACAAGCATTTGAGGAAATTGAGGATGAAGAAGTTATGATAATCCCAGCAGACATCCCATTAATTAAGAAAAAGCATATTAATGATATTTTAAAGCTTTCCAAGGATTATGATATGATTATATGTCCATCAAGAGGAGGAGGGACTAATCTATTATATTTAAAGTCAAAAAATTTGATTGAAATGAAATATGAAGGTTTCAGTTTTTTAAAACATTTAGAAGAGGCAAAAAAGAGAAATTTAAGATATTACATTTATGATTCCTTTTTAATCTCTGTTGATATCAATACACCAGAGGATTTGGGAGAGATATTCATTCATGGAAATGATACATACACAAAAAATTATCTAAAAAGCTTAGGAATTGATGTAGAGCCAAAGCACTCATCAGCTGGAAGATTTGTGGTTAAAAGAGGGAGATGATGAGATATCTAACTTTACATAGTATTGAAGAAGTAAAATCTATAATAAATGAGCATTTAAAAAAATTAAAAAATGAGGTTGAAGAGGTTGATTTATTCAGTGCAGTTGGGAGAGTTTTGGCTGAGGATATATTTTCTAATATAGATGTCCCACCTTATGATAGGGCAAAGATGGATGGTTATGCTGTTAAAGCAGAAGATACCTATGAAGCAGATGAAGACAATCCAGTAGAGTTAAAGGTTATTGGCTCTTTAAAAGCTGGGGAGATTAAAAACTTAGAAATAAATAATGGAGAGTGTGTTGAGATAGCTACAGGGGCAATAATTCCAAAAGGAGCTAATGCTGTTGTTATGGTTGAATACACTGAAAGAGATAATGATAGAGTTAAGATATACAAGGCAGTCCCGCCAATGGAGAACATCCAATTCACTGGCTCAGATATAATGGCTGGAGAGCTTGTTTTAAGAAAAAATACCAAATTAACACCAAGAGATATTGGTGTTTTGTCAGCTATAGGTAGAAGTAAAGTTAAAGTTTATAAAAAACTAAAATTTGGAATAATATCTACTGGAAATGAGATTATAAGCCCAGAAAAACCATTAGAGTTTGGAAAAATCTATGATATAAATTCTTACACTTTAGCATCTTATATAAAAAATCTTAACTACGATTTTGAATTCTTTGGAATAGCCAAAGATGATAAAGAGGATTTAAAAGAAAAGATTAAAAAAGCATTAAAATGTGATATAATCCTATTAAGTGGGGGAACTTCTGCAGGTGTAGGGGATTTAACTGAAACAGCTATAAAAGAGCTTGGTGGGGAAATCTTAGTTCATGGAATAAAGATAAAGCCAGGAAAACCAACGATAATTGGAAAAATTGATAATAAGTTAATTGTAGGATTGCCTGGCTATCCTACTTCATGCCTAACTATATTTGATGTGTTCTTTGGAGATGAAAAAAATGTTATAAAGGCAGAGTTCCCACAAAGACATATATCAGCAAAAGGAAGAACGGAATATTTGCCAGTTATTTTAGTTAAGCATAAAAATGGATTCTCAGCTTATCCAATAACTAAGGGAAGTGGAGCTATAACTTCCTTAGCAGAAGCAGATGGATATGTAATTATTGATGAAAATAAAGAAATTTTGGAAAATGAAACTGTAGAGGTTCATCTATTTGGAGATGTTAAAGTTGGATTAAATATTATTGGCAGCCATTGTATTGGAGTAGATATAATTTTAAAAGAGGCAAAGTTATTGGCAAAGACGATAAATGTTGGTTCTTTGGGAGGTTTATTGGCAATAAAAAGAGGAGAAGCAGATATAGCTGGAATTCATTTGTTGGATGAAAAAACAAACATTTATAATATTCCATTTTTAGAGAGATATAAAATTAGAGATGCTGTATTAGTTAGAGGCTATATTAGAGAGCAAGGATTTATGTTTAGGAAAGAATTAGGCTTTAATACAATAGAAGAAATTGTAAAAAATATTTATAACTTAGAGTTCATAAATAGAAATAAAGGCTCTGGAACAAGAATACTATTTGATAAATTTTTAAAAGAACACAAAATTAATCCAAAAGAGATTAAAGGTTACAATATAGAGGCAAAGACACATTCAGCAGTTGCTACAGCTATAGCAATGAAAAAGGCAGATATTGGTTTGGGGATAAAGACGGTTGCAGAGCAGTATGGTTTAGAGTTTATTCCATTAGCTAATGAGCATTATGACTTCTTAATTAGGAAGGATAGATTTAATGATGAAGATGTGAAGAAATTCATTGATGCCTTAAAAAAAGCCAAATTACCATTCAAAAAGCCAGATAATTGTGGAAAAATTATATGGGAAGGATAAAAATTAGTTCTTTGCAAAAGTTATTAAAATTAACTAAGGAAGATTGAACGCCTTCTTATAGAAGGCGTTCATTATATACCTTTCTTATTCCAAAATGTTTTGCAAAGAACTAACATAATCCTCTAAATGGCTACTAAATATTATTTTTTATTGGGGATGGATATGGAAAAAATTGATACTTTGATAGACAACACATATAAAACTGTTGATGATAGAGCAATCATTTATCTCTACTTAATTAACTCTATTTTAAAAGATAGGGATTTTAAGCCATATTTTTACGTTGAATTAAATAAAGATAAAGTTAAAGATGAAGATATTGAGACAATAAAAGATTTTCTTTTAAAAAATGATTTATTAAAGTTTGTTGAAAATATTGAGGTTGTTAAAAAAATTATTCTTAGAAATGAAAAAGAGGTTATTAAAATTATAGCAACTCATCCACAAAAAGTTCCAAAACTTAGAAAACTTAGAGAATGCCCAATTGTTAAAGAGATTTATGAGCATGATATTCCATTTGCTAAAAGATATTTGATAGACAATGAGATAATTCCAATGACATATTGGGATTTTGAAAATAAAAAACCTGTAAGCATTGAAATTCCCAAATTAAAGGCTGTTGCTTTTGATATGGAAGTTTATAATAGAGATACTGAACCAGACCCAGAGAGAGATCCTATTTTAATGGCAAGTTTTTGGGATGAGAATGGAGGGAAGGTTGTAACTTACAAAGAATTTGACCATCCAAATATAGAAGTAGTTGAAAATGAGAAAGAGTTGATTAAAAGAATCATTGAAACATTAAAGCAGTATGATATAATCTACACTTACAACGGAGATAACTTTGATTTTCCTTATTTAAAAGCGAGGGCTAAACTTTATGGGATAAATATTGAGTTGGGAAGGGATAAGGAGGAGTTGAAAATAAAGAGAGGAGGTATGGAGTATAGAAGCTACATTCCAGGAAGAGTTCATATTGACCTATATCCAATATCAAGGAGATTGCTAAAATTAACAAAATATACTTTAGAAGATGTAGTCTATAATTTATTTGGAATTGAAAAGCTAAAAATTCCGCATACAAAGATTGTAGATTATTGGGTAAATAATGATAAAAATCTAATTGAATATTCCCTACAAGATGCTAAATACACATACAAAGTTGGAAACTACTTCTTTCCATTGGAGGTTATGTTCTCAAGGATAGTTAATCAGACATTATTTGAAATTACAAGGATGACTTCTGGGCAGATGGTTGAATATCTACTAATGAAAAATGCATTTAAAGAAAATATGATGATTCCAAATAAACCAGATGAAGAAGAGTATAGAAGGAGATTATCAACAACTTATGAAGGAGGATACGTCAAAGAACCAGAAAAGGGGATGTTTGAAGACATAATTAGTATGGATTTTAGAAGCCTTTACCCCTCAATAATTATTTCATACAATATAAGCCCAGATACATTAGATTGTGAGTGTTGTAAAGATATCAGTGAAAAAATCTTAGGGCATTGGTTTTGTAAAAAGAAAGAGGGATTGATTCCAAAAACATTAAGAAATTTAATTGAAAGAAGAATAAAAATTAAGAAAAAAATGAAAAAAATGAAAGATGTTGAAGAAATAAATGAAGAATATAATCTTTTAGATTATGAGCAGAAATCTTTAAAGATTTTGGCTAATAGTCATTATGGTTATTTAGCTTTCCCAAGAGCAAGATTTTACAGCAGAGAATGTGCAGAAGTTGTTACTTACTTAGGAAGGAAATATATACAGCAAACAATGGAAGAGGCTGAAAAATTTGGATTTAAGGTCATATATGCTGATAGTGTTACTGAAGATACAGAAATTATAGTTAAGATAAATAATGAAATAAAATTCATAAAAATTAAAGATTTGTTTAAAAAAGTTGATTACACAGTTGGAGAGAAAGAATATTGCATTTTAAACAGTGTATATGCCTTAACCTTAGATGACAATGGAAAATTAGTTTGGAAAAAAGTGCCTTACGTTATGAGACATAAGGCAAATAAAGAGGTTTATAGAGTCTGGATTACCAACAGTTGGCATATAGATGTTACAGAAGACCACTCACTAATTGGCTATAAAAACAAAAAGTTCATTGAAATAAAACCTACTGAAATTAAAGAGAAAAATATTAGTTTAATAGCTTTAGATGAAAATCTTAAAGAATATAACTTTGTAAATGTAAAAAAAGTTGAAAAAATTAACTACAATGGCTATGTTTATGATATTGAGGTTGAAGACACTCACAGATTCTTTGCAAATGGAATTTTAGTCCATAATACTGACGGTTTCTATGCGATTTGGAAAGAAAAAATTAGTAAAGATGAGTTAATAAAAAAAGCTTTAGAATTTGTTGATTATATAAACTCAAAACTACCCGGCACTATGGAGTTAGAATTTGAGGGATACTTTAAAAGAGGTATATTTGTTACTAAAAAGAGATACGCCTTAATTGATGAAAATGGAAGAGTTACAGTTAAAGGTCTTGAGTTTGTTAGAAGAGATTGGTCAAATATAGCAAAGATAACTCAAAGAAAGGTTTTAGAAACATTATTAGTTGAAGGTAGCATAGAAAAAGCTAAAAAAATAATTCAAGATGTTATTAAAGATTTGAGAGAAAAGAAGATAAAAAAAGAGGATTTAATAATCTATACTCAACTAACAAAAGACCCTAAGGAGTATAAAACCACAGCTCCACATGTTGAAATTGCTAAAAAATTGATGAGAGAAGGGAAGAGAATAAAAGTCGGGGATATTATTGGTTATATAATAGTTAAAGGAACTAAATCTATAAGTGAGAGGGCAAAACTCCCAGAAGAAGTTGATATTGAGGATGTGGATGTTAATTACTATATTGATAATCAAATTTTGCCTCCTGTGTTGAGGATTATGGAAGCAGTTGGAGTTTCAAAAAATGAGTTGAAGAAAGAAGGGGCTCAATTAACCTTAGACAGATTTTTGTTTAAATAAATTTATTTGAAGAAAGCATCTAATGTTAATTGTTTCCCTTTATCTTCTTTCTTTTTCTTCTCCTTCTTTTTCTCTTTTTTAGTTTCTTTTTCTTCTTCAACCTTTGGTTTTTCCCCTATCTTTTCTTTAGTTTCTTCTTTAACCTCTTTCTCTACTTCCTTTATCTCTTCTTTTTCTTTAACTTCTTTAGGTTGTATAATTAGCTGTGGTTGCTCTTCCTTAGCTTTTTCTTCTTTTTTCTTTTCTTTCTCTAATTTCTCTTTATCCTTTTTCTTTTTTCTCTCTAATTTTTTCTTTTCTTTTAATATCTTCAAGATTTCAGAAGCTAATTTATCACCAACTAAAACTTTCAGTTCATCTTCTTTTATTTCAAAGTAATCAACTAAATCAGCGGCTATAGATGGATTTTCTTTAGCTAAGATTTTGAGCATTTGCAAATCAAATCTCGCTCTCTTTGATGAAGTATGTGTTTTTTCACCAATTTTCTTTAATATTTTATTTAATATTTCTCTCTCTGCCTTTGTTTGTGTCAATAATCTAAATATCTTTGGATAACTGTAAGGCGTCCATTTCCTATACTTTTCATCTTTTGAGAGAGCAACACCAGCAGTCATTAGCGTTGTTGCATACTTCCAAAAGCCATAGTTTTGCCTTCTCATCACTCTACCTAAATATCTATCTGCCTTTGAAAGATATTCAAAAGCTCTTGCCACTTCTTCTAACTTTTCATATTCTTTTGGAACATTTTCAGCTATCCATTCAATTATAACATCTGGTGTTTCATCCACATTCATTAATGCAGTTGTAGCTATTCCATAATGAGTTGTTTTTAAAATAACCCTTAAAGCATCAAATATATTTGCCTCTCTCTTCCTATCTGGCAATTTTTGGGCAGCTTCATAACTCAAATCTCCAGATAAAGCTAAAGCCTCTAAATCATTTATTGCACTTCTTAAATCTCCAGCTGAATGTTGAGCAATCATCTTTAATGTTTTATCATCCACATCAAGTCCCTCTTTTTCAGCTATCTTTTTTAGAACTTTATAGACAGAATTTGTATGTACTGGATTTAATTGAATTATCTCAACATAAGGTAGAAGATTCCTTATTGATGTAGCATAGGCATCATTTGCAGTTAAAATTATTGGGTTCTTTGCCTTCTTTATAACTTTTATGAGTTCAGAGACTCCTCCAGCGTCTTCTTTTCCTGAAATACCATCAACCTCATCCAATATAATTAAAAATTTTTTGCCAAAGATAGATGATGATGTAGCAGCATGTCCCACAACTTTTTTTATAACTGAAGCATTTCTCTTATCACTCGCATTGAGTTCAATAACTTCAAATCCATAATCGTTGGCTAAGGCATAAGCTAAAGTTGTCTTTCCACAGCCTGGGGGACCAACCAACAAGATTGGTTTTGGATTCTCTCCTTTTAAATAACTTTCAATCCATGTTTTTAATTTCTCTTTAACTTTGTCATGCCCTGCAACTTCCTTCAATGATTTTGGTCTATACTTTTCCACCCAACTTAACATAAACAATCCCTAACTAAATTTATTTTTTATTAATTTTGAAGTCCAAAGCTAATATATATTCTCTTGGTGCATAGCTCTTAACTATTCTTTTTTCCAAAACTTCACAATCACATTTTTTCTCAAATAATTTTATTGCATCATCAAAATCTTTTCCAATTGTGTAATAGTGTATAACTCCTCCCTCTTCTACAATATCCAATGCCTTATCAACAAACTCATGGGCATATTTTGGCAGATTCATTATAACCCTATTTCCTTTAACATCGACCTCTCTAACATCACTCAATATTGGTACTATCTTATGCTCTAATTTATTTAACTTTATATTCTTCTTTAAAAGTTCTATTGCATGTGGATTTATATCTATGGCATAGATTTTTTTAGCATTTCTACAGGCAATTGAAAACGGCCCCACACCAGCAAACATATCAACAACTACATCATCTAAGGTAACCTTTTTCATTATTCTTGCTCTCTCTCCACTCAATCTTGGTGAGAAATAAACTTTTGCAATATCAACATAAAGCCTATAACCATTCTCTTTGTGGATTGTTAAAGTTCTATTCTCTCCTGCTAAATGCTCCAACTCTCTAACTCTAAACTCTCCTTTAACTTCACTCTTTCTTCTAAAAACTCCTTTGCATGGAATTAATTTATAAGCCAATTCTCCAATCTCTTTTCTTGTTTTTTCATCAATCTCATCGGAAATTTGCAGTATTACTAAATCACCAACTACATCATAAGAGAGGGATATTAAACCTTCATCAATCTCCTTTCTATATTTTTTTGATATTATTTCCCTAAAACTTGGTTTTTTAATTATTTCTTTTTTCTTAAGCTCTTTATCAACTAACTCAAACTCAATATTTAAAATACTTTTTAAAATCTCTTCATCAACATCTTTTATCGGCAAATAGAGATAATCTCCCTCGGATGTTATTTTATAGTCCTTGTTTAATAAGTTATTTTCTATTAATATTCTTCTCGTTTGCTCACCATGTTTTTTGTTTATTTTTAGGCAGAGTGGCATAGAATCACCAAAACTATCCTATTTCTTGCTTCTTAAAACTCTATATCCACCTTTTATTGTAACCGTCTCAACATTTCCAAAAACTTCTTCCATATATTTAGCTAATGACTTAGCCCCTTGCTTTGTTTGAATAACCACCCAAATCTCTCCTCCTTCTTTTAAAATCTCTTTACCTTCCTCAATAATTTTATGTAAAACTTCCTTTCCAGCTCTTATTGGTGGGTTTGTTATAATTTTATCATACTTTTTATCCTTAACATTTTCATATAAATCACTATGAACTACTCTAATATCATAATTTTCTAAATTATTTAGTTTTATGTTCTCTTTAGCTAATTTTATAGCTCTTCTATTTATATCAGCCATTGTAACTGATTTAACTTCATCAGCTAAAGCTATTCCAATAACTCCATAACCACAACCTAAATCTAAAATATCATCATCTTTATCAACAACTACATTTTCAACTAAAATCTTAGTTCCTTTATCAACCTTTCCATAAGAAAAAACACCAGCATCTGTTTTAAATTTTAATTTTTTTCCTCTTAAAATATCCTCAACAATTTTTATATCTGATTTGGCTGTTGGCTTTTCAGAGAAATAGTGCATTTTATCACCAAAATGTTTATAACTAAGTTTAAATTAAAATAATACACTTAATTATAAAAATTAGTTGGCATCTATGCTTATAGTTTTTTGCAAAACATTTTGAAATACATAAGGTATAGATGAACGCCTTCCTTTGGGAAGGCGTTCAAATCTTCCAAATAAATTTTAATAACTTTTGCAAAAAACTATAATAATCTTATGCCTTTTAAGGTGATAAAATGCATCTCTTGGATTTGGATGTGTTAAGTAGAGAAGATGTGCTAAAAATCATTGAATATGGAATATACTTCAAAAAAAATAGAAGAAAACATGAAAAAGTATTAGATGGAAAGAGTGTGGCGATAATATTTGAAAAGCCCTCAACAAGAACGAGAATGAGTTTTGATATTGCAGTATATGAATTAGGGGGACATCCATTAATAATGAACCAGAATGAGATACACTTAGGAAAGAAAGAGTCTATAAAAGATACTGCAAAGGTTATGAGTAGGTATGTAGATGCTATAGTAGCAAGAGTTTATAAACACAGACATTTGGAAGAAATGGCTAAGTATTCAACAGTTCCTGTTATAAATGCGTTGAGCGACTTAGCCCATCCTTGCCAAATATTGGCTGATTTAATGACAATAAAAGAATATAAAGGTAAATTTAATGGATTAAAAATAGCTTATTTAGGTGATGGAAACAACGTCTGTAATTCTTTAATTTTAGGTTCTGCTTTAGTAGGAATGGATATGGTTGTTGCTACACCAAAAGGTTACGAGCCAAATGCTAAAACAGTATTAAAAGCTAAGGAAATCATTGAAGAGTATGGAGAAGGTTCTTTAACATTAACAAACAATCCAATAGAAGCAGCTGAAGATGCTGATATATTATATACTGATGTATGGGTTAGTATGGGTGATGAGAAAGATAAAGAAGAAGTTTTAAAAATCTTCCCACCATTCCAAATCAATAACAAACTCTTAGAATATGCTAAAGATGATGTAATTGTTATGCATTGCCTTCCAGCAAATAGAGGATTAGAGATAACTGATGATGTTATTGATGGGGAGCATTCAGTTGTTTATGATGAGGCAGAGAACAGATTGCACGTTCAGAAGGGAGTGTTTAAGTTTATATTTGAACAATAATTTTGAATTTAGAATATAAGAATTACCAACAAAATTAACAATATCTTTACCATAACACTTACCATATAATTTATTACTGCCAATTTCAAACCAAATCTTCCAAATAAAGATACATAGGTTCCAATAGAATGCTTTAAATAAATCATCGTCACTCCAATAATATTTCCAATTAATAATATTATTAATGCCTGTTTCTCATTTAAAACACCATTTTTTATTAAAATATCAACTGTGGCATATCCAGCAGAGAAATGGGCAAGATTTGCAACCAATACAGCTATAGCTTCCCCCGGCAAATCAAGAATTCTAAATATTGGGCTAAATAGTCCTTTAACAACATCCATTAAACCAAGTTTTATCAAGAAGTTTATTAAAAAAGTAAATATCACAATCATTGGAATAACTTTTTTTAAAATTTTCAAAGATTTTTTAAAACCTTTAATTATAACCTCTCTATTAAATACAATTTTTTCATCGCTATTATTGCCTATTTTTATCTGTTTTCTCTCAAAAAATATATTTGCATATAAAATTCCAATCAATGCCTGCAAAAATCCAGAGAGAATATTTAAAAAAACATAAATAATTCCCAATTTATAACCAAGGATAACAACAGCCAATGGCAATTGAACTCTAAAAACACTTTCCCCTAAAATTGTGGGTAAAGGGCTAATTATAGTTGTTATTATAACTTCTTTTTCATTAACCTTATTTTCTTTATAAAAACCGGCTAACATTGACTTTCCAACTGTTGGATTTATAAAATTTCCTAATAAAGACACTACACACTCTTCTGGAAGGTTAGAGATTAAACAAATTGGCTTTGTTATTTTTTTAATTTTGCTTATTAGATTAGTCTCTTCTATAATACTTGCAATAGTAATTCCAATAGATGAAAGAAGTATTATTTTAGTTAGATATGACAAGATATACATAATATACATACTATCACAAAAAACAAAAAATTATCCTTTAACATTCTCTTTTAAAAGGACATCAATCTTTTCAGTAATTTTATCCAACTCCTCCTCTGATAATGGATTTGGAATAACCCTATTTTTATTTTCATAAATTGCCTTTGCAATCTCTCTAAATGTATTTGTAATTTCACTATCTGGAGCATACTCAATAACTGTCTTTTTGTAAATTTCTGCTTTTGTTATAAGATTACTCATTGGTATTTTTCCAATAACTTGAGTTCCAATTTTTTTAGCAAAATCCTCAACAATTTCTGGGGCATTTACAACACTCCTACCATTGTAAATAATTCCTCCCAATGCAATTTTTCCTCTACTTGCGTATCTCTTTATCCCCTTACATATATTATTTGCCGCATAAATTGCCATTGGGTCGCAGGTTGTTACAATATAAACATCATCGGCTAAGTGTTTTTGTAAAGGCATTGCAAATCCTCCACACACAACATCTCCCAAAATATCATAAATAACTACATCTGGCTTTAATGTTTCAAAAGCTCCTAATCTATTTAGCATATCAACTGCTGTTATCACTCCTCTCCCAGCACATCCAACTCCCGGCTCAGGTCCTCCAGATTCAACACAATAAACTCCCCCAAAACCTTCAAAAACTATATCCTCCAATTCCATATTTTCTGCTCCCTTTTTTCTAAAAATATCTAAAACAGTAGGAATTTTTCTTCCAACTAAATTTCTTGTTGTATCTGCCTTTGGGTCACAACCAATAACCAAAACTTTTTTACCATCTTCTGCTAAAGCTGCTGCTATATTACTTACTGTTGTAGATTTTCCAATTCCTCCCTTCCCATAGACACAAAATTTTCTCATAAAAATTCACCAATATTTATAATTATTACGGCATATTAAATTAATAATAATCCAACTATTATAAAGATATCCAATATTAAGGTAATGATTGCATTAATCATAACTATTTTAGTTCCTAATTTAGCCCCAAATAGAGAAACATGCAAAGGTAGAGAATGCTTAGCATATCTTGTTGAAAAAGTTAAGACATTTCCAATAATTAACCCAATTAAAACTTCTTTTGGTGTTAAGATATTTTCATTTAAAAATCCACCAGCCATAACTATAGCTGCTTGAACGTTTATAATTTCTGTCAATGCTAAAATTCCAACATTGGGGTTTAAATTTAATAAGTTTGTTATTGGTTGAACAAATCTCTCAACATAATCAAAAAATCCAACTTTAGATAGATAAATTACTAAAGTCATCATAAAGAACAATATTGGTACCAATCTTTTAGCAAATTTAATTGTTCTTTTAAATGATTTCTTTACATTCTCTTTTTTATCCATTTTATTTATATTTGGAATTTCAAAAGAATAATCTTTTGACACAATTGATAGATAGATAAATCCAATTATTGTTTTTGCTAAAGCTACACTTAATCTTATCAAAACAAACAAAATTCCCGTATATCCTAAAATCGGAATAACCACTGGAACAAAAAAAGTAAATGTGTGGGATAAGACAGAAGGAAATGAATTCGCTAAAGAAGTTCCTATAATCTCTTTTTCATTTATCTTATTCTCTTTCAAACCTTCTGCTAAAATTGAATATCCTACAGTTGGGCTAAAAAAGCATGCCAAAATTGATGATATTGAGAGAGGATTTATTTTTAATCTTTTTAAAATTGGGGATAATAAATCGCTAAATTTTTTCATAATTCCAGTGTTCATAATATAATTTACAATAAACACTGTTGTTAAAACAATAATAGATACTTTTATTGTGTAATATGCTGAGATTTTAATGCTCTCTATTAATAAAGCAATATAATCCACAATAATCACCTATATTACTAAGTGTATGCAATTGTAACATATAACAAAACAACAGTATTAAAAACTTCTCATACCTTTTTTGGTAGAAAAGCAACATATAACCAAATAAAATTATCTAAAAAATTTAAAATCCAAAATAATAAAAATCAAATAAAAAGATGAAAAAATCTGAAAAATTACAAAAATGTTTGCTAAAACTATTATTAAAAAACCAATATTGTTTTATAGTAAAATTATTAAAAATATAGAATGTTATTTTTTGATAAACCAATGTGTGCGTAATTCATGCACACATTAGTAAGTTTTATATATAGTTAGGTTAAATAGCATTAAAGTGTGAGTGATACAATCACACATTCCAGGTGAAAAAATGTACGAGTGGAAGTTAAATCAAATAGTCGATAGTGGGGTATGTGCAAGATGTGGAACCTGTACTATAGTATGTCCTAATAATATATTAACTTTTGATGAGAGACCAAAGTTAATAGATGAGTGTTTAAGAAAAGGTCATGGAATGTGTTATGATGTTTGTCCAAGAGTATCATCAGGAAAATACCAAATAAAAATAAGAGAAAAGTTCAAAGAACTCTACTATTATGGAAAAAGTGATATTGAAGGGCAAGATGGAGGAGTTGTAACTGCATTCCTAAAATACTTATTAGAAAATGGAAAAATTGATGGGGCTATAGTTGTTGGAGATGAATGCTGGAAACCAGTTTCATTAGTTGTCCAAAATGCAGAAGATTTATTAAAAGCTGCAAAATCAAAATATGCAATATCAACATTAGATGCATTAAGAAAAGCTGGAGAAATGGGATTAGAGAAAGTTGCAGTCGTTGGATTACCATGCCAAATTAATGGTTTAAGAAAACTGCAGTACTTCCCATACTTAGCAAAGCACGATGGAGAACTTGGTAAGAATGGAAAACCAGCTAAATTACCAAAAATTGAATACTTAATTGGTTTATTCTGTACTGAGAAATTTAGATACGACAACATGAAGGAAGTTTTAGCAAAGCATGGAATAGACATTGAAAAAGTTGAAAAATTCGACATTAAGAAAGGGAAACTTCTCGTCTATATAAATGGAGAGAAGAAAGAAATTGACTTAAAAGAGTTTGAAATCTGCCCAGGATGTAAGATGTGTAGGGACTTTGATGCAAGCATGGCGGATGTTTCAGTTGGATGTGTTGGAAGTCCTGATGGCTATTCAACAGTCATAATAAGAACTGAAAAAGGGGAAGAAATTAAGAATGCTGTTGAATTAAAAGAAGGAGTTGATTTAGAAGCAATTGAGAAGTTAAGACAGATGAAATTAAAGAGATTCAAAAAAGAAGTTGAGAGAAGAAAAGAAAATAATGAATATGTTTCATTCTACTGGACTGCTGATTATGGTGGAGTTGGTAAGAGGGCAGATGGAACTTACTTCATAAGAATTAGAGCAAAACCTGCTGGATGGTACACTGTTGAAGAAATAAAAGAAATCTTAGATATTGCTGAAAAATACAATGCTAAGATAAAGATAACTGATAGAGGTGCTTATGAGCTCCATGGCATTAGTGGATTTGATGTTGAAGATATAGTCTTAGAGTTAAATGAAAAAGGATTAATAACTGGTTCAGAAGGGCCATTAGTTAGGGCAACATTAGCATGTCCTGGAGCTGGAAACTGTAGTAGTGGATTGATAGATACAACAGAGTTCTGTAAAATCATTGAAGATAACTTCAAAGAAAGACCAGCTCCATACAAATTCAAGATTGCAATTAGTGGATGTCCAAACAAGTGTGTTAGGCCACAAGTACATGATATAGGTATTGCAGGAATTAAATTCCCTGCTGTTGATGAGGAAAAATGTAACGGTTGTGGAAGATGTGCCGAGGTTTGTAAGGTTGAAGCAATTGATGTAAGAGGAGAAACATCATACACCAACTACAATGTATGTATTGGATGTGGTAAGTGTATTAAAGCATGTCCAAACGAGGCAAGAGTTGTTAAAGAAGAAGGATTTATGGTCTATGTTGGTGGTAAGACTGGAAGAGAGGTTGTTGAAGGAATTAGCATGAAGATGAACAGTGTTGATGAAGTACTTAACTTAATAGATAAGGTATTAGTTGTTTATGACAAATACGCTAAGAAACCACAGAGAGAAAGATTAGCTGCAGTTATGAAGAGAATTGGTCAAGAAAACTTCTTAAAAGAAGTTGTAGAATTGATGAAAAAAGAATCTGCCTAAATTAACTTTTTAGATTTTTTATTTTATTTTTTATTTTTTAAATTTAAATCTTTAGATTGTTTTATATAAAAAATAAAAAAGAAAAGATTTAATTAATCGTGAATACCCTTTTCAGTTATTCTAAACATTGCCTCAGCATCTGGTAAGTGTGGAGAATCATATAGCTTAGCTACTCTTTTATCTCCTTTTGCCTTTCTTAAAAATATTCTAAATGTTGCAGCGTGTCCAACTATATGCCCACCTATTGCCTGTTCTGAAGCTCCAAATAAGGCATCTGGTCTTGCAGCTACTTGGTTTGTTACTATAACAACACAGTTGTATAAATCAGCTAATTTGTTGAGAGTAGCCATGTGCCTACCTAACTTTTGCTGCCTCTCTGCTAATTTACCCCTACCAACATACTCAGTTCTAAATGTTGATGTTAATGAATCTACTACAATTAACTTTATGTTATGCCCTTCTCTTATCAAATTCTCAACGTTCTCAGCATAAAGCATCTGCATATCTGAGTTATAAGCTCTTGCAACTAAAATGTTGTTTAAAACTTCTTTTCCATCTAAACCTAATGCTTCTGCCATTTGGATAATTCTTTCTGGCCTAAATGTCCCTTCTGTGTCAATATAAACTGCCTTTGGTTCATTTAAAATTTCTTCCTTTATAGCATCATCAGCAATTATTCTCTCTGGGCATTGTAAATTAACACATGCCTGATGAGCTATCTGAGTTTTACCTGAACCAAACATTCCGGCAAATTCAGTAATTGACTGACTTTCCAGACCTCCTCCTAAAATCTCATCTAAGTTTTTGCTTCCAGTTGAGAGCTTCCATATATTTTTTCTTTGTGATAAGACTTCACTTCCACTTTTAAATCCTAAATTGCATAGTTCTCTCGCAGCTTCTATAATTTTAGCGGCAGCTTTCTCACTAATTCCATCTATCTCTGTTAGCTCACCAATTGTTGCAGTTGCAATTTTCATAAAGTCAGTGTAACCGGCTTCTTTTAACTTCTCTGCAGTTGAAGGACCTACACCAGGTAGTTGAGTTAGGTCATCCATTATATCACCATGAGCATAAATTTATAATTGTTAATATGTGGATAAATTGAATGGTAATAGAATGATATTGTTGAGGAGCTATATGAACGTTGCCATAGATTAATTATTATATTTAACTATATAAAAATTTTTGTTGTTGTAATTAAAAAAGGATAAAAACCTTAAAAAATAACTATAATTGTGGGAGGTGTAAATATGATATCTAAGTATTTAGTTAGAGATGTAATGAAAAAGGGGGTTGTTGAAGTATCTTTAGATACAAAGTTAAGTGATGTTATTAAAACAATGGCAAAATATGATATATCATCTGTTGTAGTTTCCGATGGAGAAAGATTTTGGGGAATCATAACTGACACAGATATATTAAAACACTATCACGAATTAGACAAAACAGCAGAGGAAATAATGACAGTAAATCCAATAACCGTAAGTCCTGAAGCACCGTTAGAAAAAGCTATTGAGATTATGTCTGAAAAAAGCATACACCACCTATATGTTAAATCACCATGTGAAGATAAAATTGTTGGGGTTATAAGCTCAAAAGATATTATAAAGCTATTTTCTGATTTGATTGAATAAACTTATAAACTTAATTATGCAATATGCTATTTTATTTTTCTAAATCTTATTAAAAATTATAACAATAGATAACCTAAACATTTAAATATATGATTATACAATTAACATATTAGAATAGGACTTTCGCAGGAATAAGTCTTCTATTGAATATTGATGCCTTTGGCATCAAAATTCCTATATAGAATATATAAACTGCGAAAGTCCTATTAGAAAAACATGGTGGTGGAAACATGAGGGTTTACGTTGAAGGTTATGGTTGCGTATTAAACACTGCCGACACTGAAATTATAAAGAATTCTTTAAAAGAACATGGTTTTGAATTAGTTGATAATTTAAACGAGGCAGATATTGTAATAATAAACACATGTATTGTTAGATTAGAAACAGAAAATAGGATGATTTACAGAATAAACGAGCTTAAAAATTTAGGAAAAGAAGTTGTTGTTGCTGGATGCTTGCCAAAAGCTTTAAAGAATAAAGTTAATGGATTTTTACACATATATCCAAGAGAAGCTCATAGAGCTGGTGAGATATTAACCTCCTATATTCAAAAAAATAAAAGAACACCATATACTGAAGAAGATATTAATAAAACTCTTTATAAAAAATTAGATTACTTAAAACCATCATTAATTACTCCATTACCAATATGTGAAGGCTGTTTAGGAGATTGCAGTTATTGTATAGTGAAAATAGCGAGAGGAAATTTAATATCTTATCCAAGAGAAAAAATTGTCAATAAAGCCAAAGAGTTGATAGATAAAGGAGCTAAATGCTTATTTATAACCGCCCAAGACACTGCATGTTATGGTTTTGACGTTGGAGATAACTTAGCTAATTTATTAAATGATTTATCCCAAATAGAAGGAGAATTTATAATGAGAGTTGGAATGATGCATGCTAAAAATGTTCAGCCAATATTGGATGAGCTTATAGAAGTCTACAAAAACGAAAAAGTTGGAAAGTTTTTACATTTACCATTACAAAGTGGAGATGATGAGATTTTAAAGAAAATGAAGAGAGGCTATACAGTGGATGAATTTAAAGAAATCGTGAATGAATTTAGAAGAAAAGTTAAAAATCTATGTTTTACAACAGATATAATTGTTGGATTCCCTGGAGAAACAGAGGAGCAGTTTCAAAATACCTTAGAGATTTTGAAGGAGTTGAAACCAGATTACATCCATGGGGCTAAATATTCTCAAAGGAAAGGAACAGAAGCTGCAAAAATGAAGCAGATAGATACAAAAATTAGGAAAAGAAGAAGTGAAATATTAGATAAATTAAGAAGGGAATTGAGCTATTTAAACAATAAAAAGTATGTTGGAAAAACTATGAGAGTTTTAGTTTTAGATAAAGGAAAAGGATATACTGACAATTTCAAAGTTGTTAAGTTTGAAGGAGGAGAGATTGGAGAGTTTAGAAAAGTAAAAATTACAGATGCTAAGACATTTGGATTGAAAGGGGAGCTTATTCCTTAATCTCCTTTAAAACTTCATCTAAATCAACTTTTTTAATTTCACCAAATTTAACAACATCTCCATCTCCTTCATATCTTGGAATTATATGGAAATGAACATGATTAACTTCCTGCCCAGCTACTCTACCGTTGTTATTAACTATATTATATCCATCAAATCCAAGTTTTTTTAATATCTCAACTGTTTTTTTAACCCCTTTTATAAAATTGCAGAGTTCATCATCTGGCATTTCATCAAACTTCTCATAATGCTTTTTTGGAATAACTAAAGTATGCCCCTTATTTCTTGGATTTATATCTAAGAAAGCTAAAACATGCTCATCTTCATAAACAATCTTTGCTGGAATCTCGCCATTAACTATTTTGCAGAATATGCACATTTTCCCACCCATTTGTTGCTACTTTTTGATTAACACGTCCTTATACTTAAATAATAATTCAATTATAACCCTTCCATAGGGCTATCGCCCTATTGGTATACCCACTAACACCTCTGCCTACGGCAGAGAGGTGTAAAATTTTTTACCTTTTAATCAACACACCCCTATACTTAAACAGTAAATCCGTTATAGCTCTTATATCTTTTCCCTGCATCTTTGCTTCATTTAAATATAAATTATATAATTGAGAGGTTAATGGTCTCGGCATGGATTTCCACATTTCAGAGTGAATTAACAAATCAAAACATCTTGCCTCTGCCTCACTCAATCCAAGTTTTTTATATTCACCTTCATGAGCTTTATATAACAAATTTTCTTCCTTCGGAATGCTTAAAACTAAATCACATAGCTCAGTTGTTGGAATTGGTTCAGCAATTGAAACAAAAATATCATCTAATTCAGCATCTACAATAAAATCTTTAGTTAATATGTAATCAATCTCTGTTTCTGTTGGATATGCAACTATAAAACTTCCTGCTACTTTAACCCCACAATCCTTTGCTAATTTTATTGCATCTAAATTTTTTTCCCTATTGGTTCCTTTTTTCATATATCTCAGAATTTTATTACTTCCACTTTCTATTCCATAAAACACCCATCCAATAGTGTAGTTTTTTATAGCCTCTAATATGTCTTCATCAACATAATCAACCCTCATATCTGGAACTGATAAATTATTTTTCCCAACAATCTCAGATATCTTTTCCAAAAGCTCAAAAAACTTATTTCTATTTACTGATTTTTTAAAAGCGTATAAACTTCCAGTCCCTCCACTTATTGCTATTCTTTTAGCCCCAGCTCTTTTGAATGCTTTAACTTCCTCAACAACATCTTCAACCTCTCTACTCCTAATACTTTTTCCAAAAAACTTTGGAACTTGGCAAAAAGTGCAATTGCCTAAGCAACCTCTATGTGTTTCAATATAAACATTAGCCCCCCTAACTGATTGTTGCCCTATATCTTTTGGTATTAGTGGAAGAGGATGATTTAAATCTGGCTTTTCTTTCGGGTAATTTATTACTATCTCATCCCCTTCTCTATAAGCTAAGCCCTCCTTATCCCCTTCAATAATTTTTGGTATTGTTATTTCCCCTTCCCCAACTATAACCCCATCTACATTTAGCTCATTTAAAATAATCTCTGGATAAGCTGAAATACAGCCAGCAACATAAACTTTAGTTTTATTTTTTCTTACTTTTTTTATAAAATCTATTGTTTCTCTAATGCTTTTATCTAATATATGTAATGTTGAATATAAGCTAAATATAACAACATCTGACTTTAAAAATAGTATTTTATCTATTTTTCTAACTAAATGAACATTGTATCCTTTATTTTTTAAAATCCCGCCAATAAGCATAGAGCCATAGGTATAAACATCTGGACTGTAAATTGTAATTCTCATCCAATCCCCTTTAATTTTATTCAAAAGAATAAATAAAATAAATCTCATAATTTTTTATTTCTCTTTTATTTTAAAAGTTTATTTATAGTAAGGTATTTTACAAGTGTCTAATACTAACATTCGAAGTTTCTAACTATATATATAATCATCCCTAACCATAATGTGAGGTGATATTATGGCAGTAATAAAGTTGGATGAAGTAAATAAAAACTTTGTAAATGAAGTTATTGAAGCAGGAAAGTTAGTTTTAGGAGAGGATGTTGTAAAATCAATTAAAGCATGCTACCAATGTGGAACTTGCACTGGTAGTTGCCCAAGTGGAAGAAGAACAGCTTACAGAACAAGAAAAGTTTTAAGAAAGGTTTTATTAGGTTTAGACGATGTTTTAGATACTGATGATATTTGGTATTGTACAACCTGCTACACATGCTACGAAAGATGTCCAAGAGATGTTAAAATTACAGAAATCATAAAAACATTAAGAAATATTGCTGCTCAAAAAGGAAACATGGCTTTAGCACACAGAAAAACAGCTTCTTATGTTTTAAGATTTGGACATGCAGTTCCTGCAAACAAACAGGTTGTTGAATTGAGAGGAAAACTCGGATTACCTGCAAAATCACCAACAGCTCAATTCAGTGAGAAAGACTTAGAAGAAGTTAGAACATTAATTAAAGAGTTAGAGTTTGATGAGTTAATTGGATTTGACTGGGAAAAGATGGATTTAAAGGAATAAAATAAATAAAATAATAAAATTTTGGTGATAAGATGAAATATGCATTTTTCTTAGGATGTATCATGCCACACAGATATCCTGGAGTTGAGAAGGCTACAAAAAAGGTTATGGAAGAGTTAGGAGTTGAGTTAGAATACATGCCTGGAGCATCATGCTGTCCTGCTCCTGGAGTCTTTGGTTCTTTTGACCAAAAAACATGGTTAACTTTAGCTGCAAGAAACTTATGCATTGCTGAAGAGATGGGTTTAGATATTGTAACTGTATGTAACGGTTGTTACGGTTCTTTATATGAAGCGGCTCACATATTACATGAAAACAAAGAGGCATTGGACTTTGTAAATGAAAAATTAGACAAAATTGGTAAGCAATACAAAGGAACTGTCAAAGTTTTACACTTTGCTGAATTAATCTATAAAGAGATTGGTACTGAGAAGATAAAAGAGAAAGTTGTAAAACCTTTAAATAATTTAAATGTCGCTATTCACTACGGATGTCACTTCTTAAAGCCAAGTGATGTTAAGCACTTAGATTCACCAGAAAGACCAACATTATTAGAGGATATTGTTGCTGCAACAGGAGCTAAGCCAGTTAAATATAAAGATTACTTAATGTGCTGTGGAGCTGGAGGAGGGGTTAGAGCAAGATTCTTACAAACTGCATTAGATATGACAAGAGAAAAAATAAGAAACATGTTGGAAGTAAATGCAGATTGTATAGTTAATGTCTGTCCATTCTGTCACTTACAGTTTGATAGAGGGCAAGTAGAGATAAAAGAGAAGTTTGGTGAAGAATACAACTTACCAGTCTTACACTTAAGCCAGTTGTTAGGTTTAGCATTTGGAATGAAACCAGAAGAGTTAGCTGTTAGTGTCCATGCCATTCCAGTTGACCCAGTTTTAAAGAAATTAGGAATAGAATAAACCATTAGATTAAATACAATCTTTTTTATTTGCATTTTTTTATTTTATCTCTTTTTTTAGATTTTTAATAAAGTCAATACTAACTTTTTTAAATGTCTATTTTCAATTTGTAATTAAAAATTTTTACAGAAGAGTAAATATTTATATAGTAATTTGGTGAAATTATGGTTAATAATAGAAATGAGATAGAAGTTAGGAAGTTAGAACATATATTTTTATGTAGTTACTGTGATGTTGAATATGAAAAAACAACATTATTAGAGGATATTGAACTAATACATAAAGGAACTTGCGGAATTAATTTTAATGATATAGAAACAGAAATAGAATTGTTTGGAAAAAAATTATCTGCCCCAATTATTATTTCTGGTATGACTGGGGGGCATAGTAAGGCAAAGGAAATAAATAAAAATATTGCCAAGGCAGTTGAAGAACTCGGCTTAGGAATGGGTGTTGGTTCTCAAAGAGCTGCTATTGTTAATGAAGATTTGATAGAAACATACAGCGTTGTTAGGGATTATACAAACAATTTAGTTATAGGTAATTTAGGAGCTGTTAATTTCATTGTTGATGATTGGGATGAAGAGATAATTGATAAGGCAGTTGAGATGGTAGATGCTGATGCTATGGCTATACATTTCAATCCATTACAAGAAGTTATACAGCCAGAAGGTGATTTAAACTTTAAAAACTTAGATAAACTTAAGGAAGTTATTTCAAATTACAAAAAAAGCTATAAAAATATTCCATTTATTGCCAAACAAGTAGGAGAGGGTTTTTCAAAGGAAGATGCATTAATTTTAAAAGATATTGGGTTTGATGCAATAGATGTTCAAGGAAGTGGAGGTACTTCATGGGCAAAGGTTGAGATTTATAGAGTTAAAGATGAAAACATTAAAAATTTAGCTGAAAGATTTGCCAATTGGGGAATCCCTACTGCTGCGTCAATATTTGAAGTAAAAAGTGTTTATGATGGCATAGTTATTGGTTCTGGAGGAATAAGAGGAGGTTTAGATATAGCCAAGTGTATAGCAATTGGCTGTGATTGTTGTGCCGTTGCTCTGCCTATATTAAAAGCAAGTTTAAAGGGCTGGGAAGAGGTTGTTAAAGTTTTAGAGAACTATATAAAAGAGTTAAAAATTGCAATGTTTTTAGTTGGGGCTAAAAATATTAAAGAACTTAAAAAAACCCAATATATAGTTAAAGGAACTTTAAAAGAATGGATTTCACAAAGATTAAAATAAAGAGGTATTGTTAATACTGTTATTCCATTATGGTTTTTATTTTATCTTAGATGTTAGTCTGTAAATTAAATTTATTTAAAACAATTAAAATATTTACAGACACAAATAAAAAATTAGAGAAGCTATGAAATTAAAATAAAAATTATAAGGATGTGAGAGTGTGAAATTGGAAATTATTGCAATTGGTGGTTATGAAGAAGTTGGAAGGAATATGACGGCTGTTAATGTAGATGGAGAAATTATAATATTAGATATGGGGGTTAGACTGGATAGGGTTTTAATTCATGAAGATACTGACATATCAAAACTTCATAGCTTAGAGTTAATTGAAAAGGGAATAATTCCAAACGATACAGTTATGAAAAATATTGAAGGAGAAGTTAAAGCTATTGTTTTATCTCACGGCCATTTAGACCATATTGGAGCTGTTCCTAAATTAGCTCACAGATACAACGCCCCAATAATTGGAACACCATATACAATTGAGTTAGTTAAAAGAGAAATTTTAAGTGAGAAAAAATTTGATGTTAGAAACCCTTTAATTGTTTTAAATGCTGGAGAATCTATTGATTTAACCCCAAACATAACATTAGAGTTTATTAGAATAACCCACAGTATCCCAGATGCTGTTTTGCCTGTTTTGCATACACCTTATGGAGCAATAGTTTATGGTAATGACTTCAAATTTGATAACTTCCCAGTTGTTGGTGAAAGACCAGATTATAGGGCAATAAAAAAAGTTGGTAAGAATGGAGTTTTATGCTTTATCTCAGAAACCACAAGAATAAACCATGAAGGTAAAACACCGCCAGAGATTATTGCTTCTGGTTTATTAAAAAATGATTTATTAGCCGCTGACAATGATAAAAATGGTATTATTGTAACAACATTCTCTTCCCATATTGCAAGGATAAAATCAATTACAGACATAGCCGAAAAAATGGATAGAACCCCTGTTTTATTAGGAAGAAGTATGATGAGATACTGTGGAATAGCCCAAGATATTGGTTTAGTTAAATTCCCTGAAGATTTAAGGATTTATGGAGACCCAAGTTCAATAGAGATGGCTTTAAAGAATATAGTTAAAGAAGGTAAAGAGAAATATTTAATAATAGCTACAGGGCACCAAGGAGAGGAAGGGGCAGTGTTATCAAGAATGGCTACCAACAAAACACCTTACAAGTTTGACAAATATGATTGTGTTGTGTTCTCGGCAGACCCAATTCCAAACCCGATGAATGCTGCTCAAAGATACATGTTAGAATCAAGATTAAAACTATTGGGAGTTAGAATATTTAAAGGAGCTCATGTTTCAGGACATGCTGCAAAAGAAGACCATAGAGATATGTTGAGGTGGTTAAATCCAGAGCATATAATTCCTTCACATGGAGATTTCAATTTAACTGCTGAATATACAAAATTAGCTGAAGAAGAAGGTTATAGATTAGGAGAAGACGTCCATTTATTAAGAAATGGACAATGCCTAAGCTTTGAGAGAATTATTTAACCAAATTTAACTTAATTTTTTCTTTAACAATTAATTAATAATCTAAGATGAGGGGTGAAATTATGCTCTTTGATAAAAATATATTACAAAAAATTGATGAAGAATTGAAAACTTATGTAGATATAGATAATAATAAGTTATATAATGCATCAAAACACCTCTTATTTGCTGGAGGGAAAAGGATTAGACCATATTTAACTGTTGTAACCTATATGTTAAAGAAGGATGACATTGAAGAAGTTCTTCCAGCTGCTGCAGCTGTTGAACTCATCCACAATTACACCTTAATACACGATGACATTATGGATAACGATGATGAAAGAAGAGGAAAGCCAACAGTTCACGTTGTTTTTGGAGAGCCGATGGCTATATTAGCTGGAGATTTATTATATGCTAAAGCTTTTGAAGCTGTTTCAAGAATAAAAGATAATAAAAAAGCTCATGAAGTTTTAAAAATCCTATCAAAGGCTTGTGTTGAGGTTTGTGAAGGACAGGCAATGGATATGGAGTTTGAAAACTACTATCCCACAATGGAAGAATACTTAGAGATGATTAGAAAAAAGACAGGAGCTTTATTAGAAGCTTCTATAGAGATTGGAGCAGTTATGGCAGAATGTAATGAAGAAGAAAGAGAGGCATTGAAAGAATATGCAAAAAGGATTGGATTAACTTTCCAAATACAGGATGATGTCTTAGATTTAATTGGAGACCAGAAAAAGTTGGGTAAGCCAGTTGGAAGTGATATAAGGGAGGGGAAGAAAACTATAATTGTTATCCATGCTTTGAAAACATTAGATGAAGAGAAAAAGAAAAGATTATTGGAAATTTTAGGAAATAAAGATATTGGAGATGAAGAGATTAAAGAGGCTATTGAGATATTAAAGCCATCAATTGAATATGCCAAAGAACTTATGAAACAAAAAACTGAAGAAGCTAAGAATTATTTAAAGATATTTGATAAAAACAGAAGAAAAGTTTTAGAAAATTTAGCTGACTTTATAATAAGTAGAGTTTATTAAGCTCCAAGGGGAAAACCACCTATTGGGATACCCAGAGCGGGGCTTCACTACGTTCAGCCCCACTGTAATCTAAGAGGCATTTACTTCCGTTAGGAAGTAAATGCACCCTGTTTTAGTCAAGCTTTTACTAAAAGGTTGGGTGATAATATGAGAATCCCTAAACTATATGTTGAAAATGCAGATAAACATGAAGGTAGAAAGGTAGTTATTGAAAATGATGGAAAAGTTATAAGATTCTTAGATAGAGATGAAGAATACAAAGGAGATGGAAAGGTTTTATATCAAGTTATATACGATGATTTTGATAACTATGTATTAATGGGACAAGTAACGAGAGATATGGTTATAGAGTATGAAGTTGGAGGGGTTAAGCAGATAAACTACATCAAAAAAGGAACAAGATTATTAGAAATCCCTGCTGAAGGTTACAAAGTTTACCCAATTGTAGATTTTGGTTGCAGAATTTTGGAAGGGCATAGAATAGCTGCTTTGCAAAGTAGAAAAGGAGATATAAGGTTTGTTAATACTCCAGTTAATGGGATTGTGTTATTCTTAAAAGAAGTTCCAGCAAAGAGAGAAAACTATGTATTTTATATATTACCGGAAGAAGAAATTAAATTTGAGGAAGAGTAATTTATATTAATTTGAGGGATATTATGAATAATAATGACAAAATGGAGTTTGTTGCTACCCTAATCTCAATATTAACTGTTAAAGAAGCATTAAATAGTGAAATGGAAAACTTTGTTAGAGTTAGAGCAGCTATTGATAAAAGAGAGTTAAAAGATGATGACAAAGTGGCTATCTTTAATATAAATTCAACAACAAGTTATCAGGTATTTTTTATAGATAAAGATACGGATATAGAAAAATTGAAGGAAGAGTTTAAGAAGATGAATGTAAGACTTAATTACGATAGTGAGCAAGTTCTAAAAAGATACATTGAGAGGTTAAAGAAATGAGGGATGCGAGAAACTTAGATAAGCAGTGGGTTGTATTGTCTGAGTTATCAGCTGAATTGGTTAATAGAGGAATTAAAGTTCCTGAAATTGTTTTTGAAAAGCTTAGATTAGCTAATACTCTCCTTTCTTATTACATTTTAGACCCACATACCTCTATAAATATACTATCAAATGTTGAAAGAGAACTGAATTATGTTCAATCTCAATTATTTAGTTTGTGTGATACTGAATTAACTGAAAAATACCTAAATAAGATGATAAAGGCAGTTAGAGGAGAACTTGACGTCAAATTTCCATTAAGTAAAAGCAACTACAATAAAGAGGTTAGAAAAAGAGGAAAAGTTGAATCTATAAGAGTGAAGTTGCAGAAAGAAATGCAGATTGAAAGGCTAAGTGACTTAGGGGAGTGGCATGGGGTTATATTTGAATATAGTGATGAAAGAGATAAGGTAATTATTGAAGGTAACATAGACAGAGTAAAAAAAGCTTTAAAGGACTTTGCAATTATGTGTAAAGAAGATTAAATATTATTTTTCTTTAAAAATTTAATCTAACCTTATTGATTTTCTTGTAATGAACAAACAATATGGGTCGCCAACAGCTTGACATTTTTTTTCTACAACATCCACAATATATTTTCTATCCACCATATTTTCTAAACATCCTGCTATAAATCCTGCTGTTAAATAACAAACCGGTTCTGATGCTCTACAATTTTTACATTCTTTATTATTCCTAACAATAATTGTCAAAGGTTCAGATTTTTCAATACTTGTTTCTCCAAACTCTTCTTTCATAAAATTAATCATATCCTCGTAATTATTAATTCCTAATTTAATTGCATAATCTTTACCAATATCATAAAAAATTCTTGTTACATTATTTCCTAAATAGTATTTCCTTAAATATTCTTTTGTATATGCAATAAGAGATACTGGACCATCAAAAGCACAAAATTCTCTTTTTTCTTTTTCTCCTTCAACTTCCCCTCCCCCTTCTTCGGAAGCGATTTTAATCTTATACTCTTCTTCTCTAAGTTCTTTTTCTAACTCTTCTAAAGGAGGATATGCTTCTAATATTAATTCATGGAGCCGTGTTCCTTCTGTTAATTTTAAAACTTCTTTTAACAATTCTTTATTGTCTTTATATTTTTCTAATAAGTTTTTCATCATAGTTAATTTAATACCCATAAATTTCGCTCTATTATCAATAATTCTCAGCATTTCAATAATCTTCATCGCGTTAGTCATTCAAATCACTCTTCCTTATTTATAAAATTTTTAATACCCTCTCTCTTCCTGCTTTTTTAATTTTATATTCAAAATCAAGTTCCTCATCAATCTTTTTCAATACTTCTTTTAAGTTATCTATATAGTATTTTCCTGTTATGTCAATATACCCTACTATTCCCCTCTTTTCTAAATTCTTTAATATATCCCTAAGCTTTTCTATAGGTATTTTTGTTACTTCTGATAACTCTTTTATATTCAACTCATCATAGATTAAATTAACTATAACTTCAATTTCTTCATCAGTAAAATTAAAGTTTTTTAGAGATTCTTTCCAATTTACACATATATCTTCTAACCCAAACACAACCCCAGTAAATGATAGATTGTTGTGAAATCTCATTATATCCTTAGATATTGTTTCTCCATAAGATAGCCAGCCAATACAATTATCTCCAATAACATATTTATCAATTTTTTTGATATCATTATAAAACTCCAAGAAATATGGAAGGGGATTTTCCTCAAATTTTCTATATAATGGATTTTTAAGAATTTCAATTCCATAACATTCGTTTATAAAAATAAGTGGATTTTTATAATCTTTTTCAATAATCCTTATCTTATCAGAAAGTGCTTTAACTTGCCTCTCTAAATCAGTTCTCATCAATATTAAAAACGACCCTTCTGCAATTTTTCTTCTAAATATTAATCTATTCCCATCAACATCTTCTAAGAATGTAGTTATAGCATTTCCATTTATATCAATAAAACCTAATGGATGAATAAGATAAAAGTTTATATATTTTAATCTTTCCTTTTTGTTAATTCTTAGGTATTTTTCAATAACTTTTGTTGGTAATTTTGTATATTCGGATATCATCTCTAAGTATCTTTGATAAGCAGGTTTTCCATCTAATTCATAAACTACTCTCCCCTTTGCCTTAGTAACTCTTGCATATATATTTGTTGGCTCATATCCATGCCCATAAATTAAATCAAATTTTAATTTTCCACCAATAACTCCAAAAACACAGCCATCTCTAACAATATTTCCTTTATATATCAAAAAAATTTTATCAAATGAACCGTCATCTCCCGCAGTTCCTCCAACAATTGGAAAGCCAAGCTCTTTCCCTAAAACATCCAATATCTCTTGTTCATGATTTGCATTCCAATCAAAAAATATAAATCCAAGAAACTTATCTTCTACATCTAATGAATACATATATTTTTCTCTAAGTGTATTTTTAATATCTGTTGCAACTATCTTTCCTGTTTCTTCTGCACCCTTTTCTATTTTTTTATAAGTAGTTGCATATTTATAATATCTATCAAAAGCTAAAATTAAAACACCATCATTTTTTATATATTTATTTCCTACAAATGTCCCTCCCGTAGAACATCCAATAAGTCCATCTAAGGAAACATATTCTTTTATTCCTTCAAAGACCATTTTTAATTTCTCTTCATCAAATACCGATGTAATAAATATTATTAGAGATGGCCTACCTATTTTTCTTTTAATCTCTACCCCAATTTCCAACCCATCCTCGTAAGGATTTTTTATCTTTTTGTGAATGTATAATTTATGTAGTTGCATATAGACACACCTAAAAATCACAAAAAGTTTTTTCAATAATTTATTTTATTTGTTGTAAATTATATATAAATTTTTCTTAAATTAAAATAGAGACTGTCAGGTTAAATTTTTATCAATATGTCGATAAAAAATAGTAAATATGAAGCTCGCAATAGATGTAATAAAGGAGAGAATCGAAGAGAAGAAGCTTTTTAAGAGGAATAGGAAGTCGATAGAAGTTAAAATCTTAGCAGGGCTTTTATACTACCTCGGGTTATCGTTGAGGAAGACGAGTTTATTTCTCTCCCAATTCGAAAGTATAAGCCACGAGTCAGTTAGAGTTTATTATCACAAGATTAAAGAGGTTTTAAACAAGCCTGAGAAGACTGTAAGAAGGTTAATTGCAATCGACGAGACTAAACTAAAGGTCGGAGATAAGAATATTTACGTATGGTCTGCTATTGACGTTGAATCGAAGGAATGCTTGGGAGTTTATATATCAAAAACAAGAAATTACCTCGATACTATATTATTCGTTAGGAGTATATTAAAATTTTGCTCGAATAAGCCCAAGATTTTAGTCGATGGTGGAAAATGGTATCCGTGGGCATTGCAGAAGTTGGGCTTAAAATTTGAAAGAGTCCGATTCGGACTGAGAAATTATGTAGAAAGCTTCTTCTCACTACTCAAACGAAGAACAAAAACATTCTCCAACAGATTCCCAAATAATAGTAAGTTCGATACAGTTATCAGTTGGATAAAAAGCTTCATGATGTTCTATAACTGGATACTATCGATAACTTGACAGTCTCTGGTTAGATGACGTTTTATTTAATTATAAAGATTTTAAAACTAATATAGAAAAACTATTTTCTACTAATAAAGAAGGAAAGAAAACTCTAATTATGAGGTTATCAACTTCGAATGCATTAAAATAAAAAAAGAATAAATTAAGAATTTTTTATAATAGTTTGTTAAGTGGATGTGAATCAACTGGAGATATACCCATATCTTTTGCTGCTTCTGCAATTACCATATCTGTCATAGCTACCGCTGGGAATGCTAACTGAGCGTTGTCAATTGGACCGTAAAGGACAAAGTCTCCTGCTGCCATAACTTGGATTAAGTTTGCTCCAATGTCACATACGTGGTGGACATCTTTAGCTAACTGTGCCTTACCGCTCTCTCTTAACTGTTTTCTAAATGTTCTTAACCAGTCCCATGCTGATGGAATGTTGTGAATACCACTTCCAACAGGCATTCCTAATTTTGCTTTGACAGCAAATGATGCTCTAACCGCGTTACCTGCTCCACTTCCTAATGGTGTAACTGCAACGTCAATTAATGGGTATTTAATTCCTGCCTTTTCAGCTAATTCTAACATTCCCTTATCTGCTGTTTTTCCACCATTTAAGAGAACATTAATTTTTCCTTCAACAGTTGAATCCATTGGGTCGAAACATAGGATGATTGATGCTTCTAAATCACTTTCTACTAAGTTTTGGAACTCTTCATCATCAATAGAAACGTTGATAGAGTTGTAAATACACTGGTCAGCATAACCTGCTTCAGTAGCTCTCTTTGCAGCAGCCATTCTTGCTTCTTTTGCTGTTGAGTCAAGCAACATTGGACCATCCCAAATCTCAGCAACGAAATCAATGTAATTAACCAATGCTTCAGGTGTTCCTCCAAATACCTGAACTAATGCAGGGTTTCCTGTAATATCCTCCATCTCTGCTTGTTTATTGATTAAATCTTCTGCTGCTGCTTTATCAAATATACCTTTCTTAGGGTCTTCAACAATCTTGTGTCTTGCATAGAAGATAGTTCCTGCCAAAGCAGTTGGGTGTTCTCCTGGTTGTCCTCCGATTTTTCTTCCTCCAATCTCTACAACCATCTGTTCTTTTTCAAATTTAAACATATTCTCCTCACCCCATCATAATTATTGTGACATTTTCATTATTAATTGCATTATATTCAACAAATTAGGCAATACAACTGATATTATAGTTCCAATAATTAAACCGTAAGCAATTCCTACATCTCTTCCAACTTTTTTACCTGCTCTTTGGAATATCTCAGCATTTGTGTTTTCTACTTTTTCTTCAAGTTCATCAAGTTTTTCCATTAATCTTTTAAAATCCTTTGTAGGAGTAACAACAGTGGGAATTTCGCTCATTCAATCACCCTATCAACATTTTTAATATAACTGGAATAATTACCAACACAAATGCCATAACTGAACCAATGATAACTCCATGTGTTGATTTTGCAAAGACCCCTGATGATAATCCAATATCTCTTGTCATCAATCCAACTTTATACTCTAATTTATCTAATATTTTATCACAGTATTCTAAATCAGGTTCAACAACTTTTGGAATTCCTTCAATTTCAAAACCTTCTTCTTCCCCACCTTCTTTTGCTCCACCACCTTCTAAATCAATAACCATTGGGTCTTCATCGATAGCTCCTGGGTCTTTGCTTATACACTCTTTTATTGCTTGTGTTATTTTACCAGTGTCTTCAACATCGATTAAGTCAACGACTTCAACTATTTGTCTTCTGAATCTTTCAACAGCTTCTTTATCAACGTTTTCTAAGAATGGGATAGCTCCTTTCGCTCCGATAATTCCTCCATCGTCTCCGATACCGTTTTCCCATAATGCTTTAAAACACTGTCCTGTTATGTGTCCCTGAACTTCTGAACCGCAAAGAACCATGAATCTAATGTTTGGGTTTGATATGTAGTTTGCTACGACTTTTTCAATACCTAAGTTTTCTGTGTGGCAAGGTCCAGCGATAGCAGCTCCAGCATCGATACAAGCTTGCTCTAAACCGTGGGAACCAAGTGTTACTACTCCAACACAGCTCTCTGGGTTACCGACAACATACTCCCCAGAGACGATTGGCCATCCTGGTGCTGGGGATTTTTTGTTAGCCATGTTTTAGCACCTCCTTATTGGATTAAACCTGGGAATAATTTAATTATTGTAAATATTGCAAGTGTCATTATTGCTAATGTTATCCAAAATCCAAAGAATATTCCTTTGAAATAACCAGATATTGCATAAACTCCATCTCTATTTGGATATGAAACTAATGGTGAGTATCTTGGGTCTAATGAATTCTCTAATGCAGTAACCAATTTTTCCAACTTCTGAACTCTTTCTTCTACATGAATTAAATCAACTACAAGGATATCTTTTCTCATCTCCGCTACTAAACCAGAATTAACTTCCATAACAATGTCAAGTTCAGGACATACCTTAACAATTTCCATCTTTCCACCTTACTCCTCCTTCTTAGGAATTTCTGGAGTGTATAAAACTGCACATGCATCTTTAAATGACATCTTAACAAATTTCACATATACAATTGCCCACAATATTATTGAAACAACCATTGATATAACATCTAATTTAACTACTGAGAAGACAAACCAGCTTATTAAACCACAAGCAATTGCTAATGTTAATGTTCTTTTGTGGCTTTCATTTGGCCCTAAACATGCGTTGAATGGGTGCAATATAGACATACCTGCTACTATAAATGCCAAAGCCATAACTCCTGAGTTTAAAGCTCCATCAACAAATGCAGCTGGTTCTAAA
The DNA here is from genome assembly GCF_000739065.1 of Methanocaldococcus bathoardescens. GTDB lineage: Archaea > AGJL01 > Methanococci > Methanococcales > Methanocaldococcaceae > Methanocaldococcus > Methanocaldococcus bathoardescens. The sequence goes on from NZ_CP009149.1 coordinate 1,051,028, forward strand.
CTTCCAACATAAGCTGTTGTAAATCCTAACAAAGCTAAAGCCCCTGCAACTGACAAGAAAGTCATACTTCTAACCATAATTGGAATTTTCATTCCTACTGGTTTAACTGTTAAGTTACCAACTATAACTCCAACCACCAATGCAATAATTAATGTCAATATAGGGGCTATTAAATAGGTAATTCCTAAAGCTTTTGGAATTAAAACTCCTGCTACTGCAGCTAATGTTCCCATACCTAAACTAACCATACCAATTGACGCCTGGGAATAATTTAATTATTGTAAATATTGCAAGTGTCATTATTGCTAATGTTATCCAAAATCCAAAGAATATTCCTTTGAAATAACCAGATATTGCATAAACTCCATCTCTATTTGGATATGAAACTAATGGTGAGTATCTTGGGTCTAATGAATTCTCTAATGCAGTAACCAATTTTTCCAACTTCTGAACTCTTTCTTCTACATGAATTAAATCAACTACAAGGATATCTTTTCTCATCTCCGCTACTAAACCAGAATTAACTTCCATAACAATGTCAAGTTCAGGACATACCTTAACAATTTCCATCTTTCCACCTTACTCCTCCTTCTTAGGAATTTCTGGAGTGTATAAAACTGCACATGCATCTTTAAATGACATCTTAACAAATTTCACATATACAATTGCCCACAATATTATTGAAACAACCATTGATATAACATCTAATTTAACTACTGAGAAGACAAACCAGCTTATTAAACCACAAGCAATTGCTAATGTTAATGTTCTTTTGTGGCTTTCATTTGGCCCTAAACATGCGTTGAATGGGTGCAATATAGACATACCTGCTACTATAAATGCCAAAGCCATAACTCCTGAGTTTAAAGCTCCATCAACAAATGCAGCTGGTTCTAAACTTCCAACATAAGCTGTTGTAAATCCTAACAAAGCTAAAGCCCCTGCAACTGACAAGAAAGTCATACTTCTAACCATAATTGGAATTTTCATTCCTACTGGTTTAACTGTTAAGTTACCAACTATAACTCCAACCACCAATGCAATAATTAATGTCAATATAGGGGCTATTAAATAGGTAATTCCTAAAGCTTTTGGAATTAAAACTCCTGCTACTGCAGCTAATGTTCCCATACCTAAACTAACCATACCAATTGACGGAACCCCAGTCCCAAGACCGTAAGCAGCAACTTTTCTAACAGTATTAGCTCCTGCAACACACGCTGATGAAACCAACAATCCACCAATTAACATTGACAAACCGTAATCTGACAAGAAGTGTGCCGCATAAATACCTATCAATGATAAAACTACACCAGCTGCAAATATTTGGCTTTCAGGATAAAGTTCAGCTGCATGACCTCCTCCACCGTGTGCCATACTATCACCAAAAATTTTTTTATAATGCCATTGCTACTGCAACTATTCCACAAACTAATGAAGCCACTAATGAAGCAATAACCCCATTTGGCATTTTCTTGAATTTTGGGTCGTGGAAACCTTCAATAGTACCTCCAATGTTGTATGAAGCAAGAACTGCATTTATAAAGAAGAACCCTACTGCTAACATTCCAGCAACTGCTGGGGTGAATCCAAGGTTTATCAATGCAATGTAAGCTAAAGCCCCTCCGAGACCTCCTAAAGCAGCCCCTATTAAACCACTAACAAAACAAACTGTTGGAACTCCATGTCCTGTAGTCCCCGGTGTAACATAAGGTTTTTGTGGGTCTTTTGTTATAGGGTCGATTTCACACTTATCTGCAGCAGGAACAACTCCAACTCCAAATACATAGATTAACTGTCCAATCAACATTGTTACTCCAAGCATAATCATTGAACCAACAGCTCCTGATAATAAGATTAACAAAAATCCTAAACCATCAATTCCAACTTTTGAGGCCATTACAGCTGCTGCCATTAATCCTGTAAAACCTGCCCCTGCTGCCAACTGGGTTGTACCTGTCCCAACCCCAGTAGATGTTGCCATTGCTGCTGGAGCTCCTCCGACAGGAACAAAGTGAACACTTGCATTAATTATTGCCCCTGCGATAGTTATTTCAGCTAATGAAATTAACAAACTTGCATCCATAAAATATCACCCTTACTTTGTATATGGACCGTATTTGTTTCTTGCAAAGACCTCAACCTTTCTATTTGCTATAGCTAATAAAGCTACAATTATTAAACCAACGACTATTGAGATAATTGATGCTGAAATAACATTTCCTCCTTGTAATACATCCCCAATTACTCCTCTCCATCCGTCTAAGAAAACAATCAAACCAAAGCATAAACCGGTTAAAACTCCTCCTACTCTAACACAGAAATATGATGAATCCATTCCATTTCTTAAACCGTATTCTGCTTTAACATCAATATCTCCATGGTTAGCAACAGGTACTCCTCCTCCAAATGGATATTTCTGATACTCTCTTTCAGCACCATAGTGAACGTCTCCAGTTGATGAACCAATTGCCCCAACAGTAATCCCAAATATCAATGCAATCAATGGTAACGGGAATGGATTCCCTAATACAGCATTAGCTAAGTAAGCCATTAAAACCATACAAAATACAGCAATAAAACCATGTCCAACAATTGGGCCTATGTGGCTCATTACAATATCCCAATAAACAGGCTGTCCAAAGTTCTTTGACTGCCCTACAATTCTACCCAAGTATGCTGAAATTGCATAAGCTCCATGAACAAAAGCAGCAACCCCTGCACCAAGAATCAACGCTAAAATTGGAGCTACTCCCATTTGCATAATGGCATAAGCAACTGTCCCTGCAACTGCAACATACAAACCATAAGAAACTGGCTCCCCTGATATAGCCTTGTTAAAGTATCTATGTATATTCCCCATTTGTGGAGCTAACTGAACCTGTGAGTTTGGGTTTGACTGAGAACCAACATCAGACTCTACATCTTCTGCACAACCAGCAACTGTCGCTAATGCTCCACTTAAGGCAAGAGCCCCGAGGGCAATTAGTGTTGCATCCATTCCTATCACCTCATTTTACATAAAAGTTAGTTTTTATGGAGGTTAATATATAAGGTTTTCTATTTAGTTCTGTTAAAATTCACTTAATTTTTATTTAACTTTCTTTTAGTTATGAAAAACATTCTAAATATCTAAAAACTAATCAAATCTTAATTTTTTGAATTTTATGTTTTAATACTCTTAACAATGCCAACATAATAAAAAAATAAAAAATTTAGATTTAGTGAGCTGGAATGATTGGGTCTCTCTCTCCAGCAGGTTCGAACTCTCTTAAAGCACCTCTTGCGAACTCTTTTCTTGGATATCTGAAGTCGAATATCAATGATGGGTCTGCAAATGCAACTTTAATTAATGGGTTCAATGCGAATGCATCTCCTCTTGCTGAGTGTGCTGCTTGTGTAATTCCAGCATACTCTCCTTGGTGACCGACGTTCATTGCATAGTTTGGATAGTTTGGACCTCTTAACTCTAATGGTGAACCTTCGTCGTTTCTGAATGACAATGAGTTAGCAGCTCCACACTGGTCTTGCAAGTCGTATCCGTAGAATCCTAATCTACTGTGGTACTCTTTATGCAATATCTGGCTTAAGTACCATCCGTTAACTCCAGCGTTTGAGTTTCCAGTAGCTAATGCTACTGAAATACCTGATGCAGCAGCTGTAACTGCAGCTCTTTGTGAACCTCCGAAGTGGTCTTCTAATAATGCTGGGAAGCTGTCGTATTGCTCTAATGCGTATAAGGTAACTTCTGTTGCAATGTCTTCAACAACATCCATTGTAGCCTTTACACTGTTGCATCCACCATATTTCTTGGTTACATAGTCGTATCCGTAGTATGAGAAGTCATCTAAGATATCATCTGTATATGCTGCAGTAGCGTACTGTGTAAATCCAACCCCTCCAGACATGTAACTTCCTAACCAGATTTGGTCATATAACATTGCCCCAGCAGCAACAACTTCTAATGACTGCTCAACAGGGTCGTCTGAAACTCTTGTTGTTTGAACAACGTCAGCTAAGATACCGAAGAACATTCCTCCTGGTTCATTTGGCCCTCTTGCTCTTCTTGCTGGTAAGAATGAAGCCATTTGAATGACATCTGCGTGCTTAGCTGCGTATGAGAAGTCAGCGATAGCAGCTTCCCCAGCACAGAGCTTGTATGCTGTAATGAATGACATTCCAATCTGCATTGCACTCCATCTTGCGATTGTACCTCCATCACAAACTCTACCAACTAATGTTGGAACTCTTGAAACTTGGTATGTTCTCTTACCAATTGCTTTCTTGATTTGCTCTGCTTGCTCTTCTGGGAATAACTTGTTGATGTCAATTAAGAATCTCTTGTCGATTTCATCTGCCAATTCGTCATCTCCAGTGAATATCTTAGCATAACAGTCCCAAACTAAACCAGGATGAACCTCAACCATGTGCTCTTGGACAACAGCCCCTCCTGGTAAAGCGTGGTTGATTGTCTCCATGTATTCGTTAATTGTTTCTGGTGTAACCTCTACCCCTAACCTTTTCTCTAATACAGCGTGAGCTGTATCCATCCCTACAATAACTGTTCTTCTTATATCGTCCCAGAATTGCTGCATTGCAGCGTTGTTCATGAAGTGTAAATCGTCTCCTTCAACAATTGCATCTGTATTTGAAACTTTGTAAGGCATTAATTTTCTCTGACCTAATGGAACCCCAATATCCGGGTTGTAGAATGGAATTCCTCCTCTCTTTTCAATTAATTTTTGTGCTGCCTCAACGAATTCTCTCTTTCTTGCTGACTGTTTCCATCCACCGAAGATGTAGAACTTAGTGTATTTTTCTTTTGGGTCTTCTTCGAACTTCTCCTTTAATGCTTTTAAGAACAATCTTTTTTCAGCATCCATCGGGCTCACCTCTGTGAGGACGTTTTATTTTTATTTTATTTTTGGTTTTATTTAAGATTTTCTTAAGATTTTAAGTTTTTTGGTTTTTAATTAGGAAAGAAAGTTTAATAGTTAAATAGGCATAGCCCCAAAGCTTAGAGTTTCTCGAAGACATCTTCAACTGGTAAGAATCCTCCCAAGGTTCTTGCTCTGTGGATTCTCTTAACGACTGTCAATAATTCTTCATCGTCTCTCATTGGAACTCCATCAATTCTGTAGATTGTTGTAATTTCTTTTAATTTCTCTTCTGGTAATGGTTCTCCAACATCTACTGGTTCATCTAATGGTCTTCCAACCTGGTCTTTAACATAGACAACGTGTCCTGTTTTCTCATCATAGACGTATCTCTGGAGAGCATCGAACATTAAACCGTTTTCATCTAATCTTAATGAGTGCCCGTGAACTGTAGCTCCTCTGATACCAATTCTTGCTGGGTCGAAGAATGCTGTATCAATTAAGAAGTTCTTTGATAACGCTTCTAAGTCACTTTCCCTCATTTCAATAACTTGTCTTCCTGATAATGTACCGGTATCTACTCCTCTAAATCTCCACATGTATGTTCTTGCTCTGTCGTATGGTTGAGCTGGAGCGAAGTACATTGAATCTGCGAACTGGATGTATCTAATTCTGTGTCCTTCTTTAGCTCCGTTGATTGGCTCAACTAAATCTCTTACATAGTCCTCTGGCAAGTCCATCTCTTCTAATGGTGGGTGAACTGTTTTGTAATCTTCTCCTGGCTGTCTGTGACCCATTATTTTAACAACATCATCATCTGGAATATCTCTTAACTTTTCTAACTGAACATCTGGGTTCATGTGGTCTCTTCTATTTTGAGCAATTTTTGTTTGACCTGGGTAGAACTGTGGCTTGTATGCCATACAATCACCTCAATTTAAGTTTAAATGAAGTTTTATTTTTCTTATTATCTCATCAATCTTACTTTGAGGACAAGATTCTCCTCTAATCACCCCAGTTACAATATCAACAACTGTCCCTTCAGTTTTAGGTTCCAAAGGCATAACATCTCTTGTCTTTATTCCATATTTAGCAAGATCTTCCATATCTACAGGAGCTTGACAGACAATAATTGTTGGAATTTTTACATATTTTAAGAGAAGACCAGCTTTATAGACGACATGACTAATAACGTTTCCGAAATGGACAACACAGAGCTTGTGTCTATTTATTTGCTCTGCTTCTTCTGGTTTAATACCAAAGGTAGAGCCTAAAGCTCCTCTTGGAGCATCGTGTGGAATTCCTGAACCAGCATTTAATACAAGAACACTTGTTTGAATCCCTGCCTCTCTTATTCCATAAGTTATCTCACATACAGGTTTTGTTATATGCCTCCTCCCTGGTGACATCGCTACAACTACTACATCATTTTTTAACGCCTCTGCAAATGTCCCTCTCTGCGCTAATCCTCCCCCCTCTCCTAAACCCATCACTGATCTACAATCCACAATTTGCTCTCTTCTTCCTACTGGCATATTATTCCTCTTTTTCTTCTTCTTTTTCTACAACTGTAACAGAGTTAGCCATTCTACTTCTTGAGTCAACCATTCCTATCAATCTTCTATCCATCTCATTTATTAGGAAGACTCCATCTTCACCATATTTAATGTAATCAGTAACTGTTGGCCTATCTTTCAAGAATTTGCCAACTCTCAAATTATATCCAAATGGAAACATTTCTTTGCATATAGCATCTAACTTATCCAACTCACTGTCATCACTGAGAGTTATCCAAAATCTCCCTACCATCACTGTAAGCTCTACTGGGACCCCTTTAACGTTTATTATCTTTCTCTCTGTGTGATTCACTGGCAAACCTCTTGCTGGTCCATAAGTGATAACTTTAGGGAGGGACTGACCGTGGATTACTACCCTCTCCACGGTCTTTAAGTCATATATTTTGTTAAGAAATTTTTCAGTAGTAGAAGCTTTTAAATACCTATGTGGGAAGATTTCAACTTCAATCATTACAATCACTTAAAATTTTACTTATAAAATTTAGATTTTATCTTTAACTTCTAATGCTCCTTTTATGACATATTTCAATGGTTCTCTGAATTCATCAATTGCACTGAAGACAGTTCCTACTAATGCTGATGTTCTTTCAACTGAGAACATCTGGGTTCCAGCATCTAAACACATTGCAGCTACAGCACATGGGATAGCAAATCCTTTTGAGTGTCTTGTAACGATGTGGTTTCCGTTGAAGATACCTGGCCCTCCTCCTCCGTAGATTGAGTGACTAAAGAATGAGAATCCAACTGCTGTACCTTCACATCTACCGAAGTCAACTCCTGGTAATCCAGTTTCGTATTCTAAGATATCGTTGTAGTAGAGAACTGTTGATGCAACGTTTTGTGCTGCTCTTGCAGCTCCAACGTTAACAATAACTGCAGCAATTAAACCAGCAGCTGCGTAAGCGTTCCACTTAGCAACATCAACTGGTTTATACATTGTGAATCCTGATGGTAATTTCTTGTCTTCTTTAATAACTCCATCTTCTAAAGCTCTCTCAACAACTGAAGCTACTACTGTACCAACAGTTCCATTCTTACCGTTTGCTTTTACTAAGTCAATTACTAAGTTGTCTGCGTTTAATCCTTGGTAAGCTAAACCTAATAAGTGTAATCTTTCGAATAATCCGACTGCATCTCCCATTTCAAACATTGCTGTTTGTTCCATAATTGAAGCGAATGCAACAGCGTTCATAACATTTTTCTTTGTACATGCAGCGAAGTGGTTTGCCATAATGTTTCTTAATGCATAACCCGGACATTCTAATGATAATGGGCTACCTAATAAAGCGGCGATGTTTGAACCTTTCATTGTAACTTCGTGTGGGTATCCACCTAAAACAGCTGCGTGAACCATTGGAGCATCGAACATATCAACATCAAATGTTCTGATGATAGCTTCTTTTAATGCCTGACCTGTGACTAAAACAGAAACTGAATACTCTGCAGCAACATCTAATCTTCTTGTTGGAATTTGAACAGCCATCTGTTTTCCATCGTTGATTAATTTGACTGATGTATCGTCATCTTCTGAAACTCTAACAACTTTTTCAACATATTCAGCGATTGTTTCAGCGTTTTCAACAATTGGTAAATCTAACTCTCTTCCTTTAATCATACAACCTTTTCCACCAACTTGCCCAGTTCTTAAAGCGTTTTCTATACCTGCTAAGTTAACTGCTACTGTCCTCTTAACGTCTTTAACTAACTTCTGAATTGTTGGGTTGTGCAATGGGCTAATAGCTTCTAATGGAACGTTTTCTTCTACTAAGTTACCTTTCTCGTCATACAAGTTTATTGTGTCTTTATACTTTACCATAGGAATCACTCCCACATATTGGTTCGTTATTAGTTATTACATTTTATATATATCCAATTTTTCATTTGAATAAAATCGTAAGGTTTATATAGTAGATAGATTTGGAATTTACAGACAAAGTTTAAAATTATAGGATAAAATTATAGGATAATATAAAATAGGATAATATAAAAATTCAATAATTTTTTGGTGAAAAACTTATTATAAAATTTTCTATCTGAAATTTTTTATTAAAAATAATCACTATAGTGTGGAATTATGAAAGAAGCTAATTTATTAATAGATTTGAAAGGAGAGCCGGGAATTAATTGTAATGGATTTTGTAAGTTCTGTTATTTTAGAAAAGTCAATAAAAACAATCCACAGCCATTTGGATGTAGATATTGCCAATTTACAGTTGGTTGTGATTACTGCACATACTCAGTTAGAGAAATAAATGGTGATTTCATTCCATTACCGTTTGCATTAATGGAAGTGCAGAGCAATCTACTATTTAAAAGATACAATAAAGTCAACATTACTGGAGGAGGAGATGTTAGCTGTTATCCTCAATTAGAAGAGCTCTGCAAATTTATAAGCAATATGGGATTAAAGATTCATCTTGGCTATACCTCAGGAAAGGGTTTTGATAATGTAGAGATAGCAAAAAATTTAGTTGATTATGGTGTTGATGAAGTCACATTTTCGGTTTTTTCAACAAATCCCAAGCTTAGGAAAGAATGGATGAATGATAAAAACGCTGAAACTGCCTTAAAATGTTTAAAATATTTTTGTGAGCATTGTGAGGTTCATTGTGCAATAATTGTTATTCCAGGAGTTAATGATGGTGAAGAATTAAAGAAAACAGTTTCTGATTTAGTTGATTGGGGAGCTAAGGCAGTTATATTAATGAGATTTGCAAATAGTGAAGAGCAGGGTCTTATTTTAGGAAATTCTCCATTAATTGAAGGAATAAAAACTCATTCAGTTGAAGAATTTAAAAATATAGTTGATGAAGTCCATAATGAGTTTGGGGATTATATTAGAGTTACTGGAACTCCCCTTCACGACCCAGTTGCTGGAACCCCATTTGCATTAGCTAAAGAGGAAAATAGAAACATCTTAGAGAAGTTAAAAAATAAAATAAATGGGGAAGCAACAATAATAACTGGAAATGTTGCATATCCATTCTTAAAAAAGATTTTTGATGAAACATATGTAAATGTTGTTAAGGTTAATAAAGATATTGCCGACTTAATAACAGCTAAAGATTTAGAAAAATTAAATTTAAAAGATGTTAAAGAAACAGTTTTTATTCCTCCAAAGGCGTTTGTGCATGATAAAGTTGCTGAAAATATTTTAAGTAGGGATGGGATAGATAGAATAGTTGTTAGGGGAGTAGAGCAATTAACATTAGATGGGGAAGTTAGTGGAATATATAGCAAAGAAGAAGCATTAAAATTTGAGATTGAAGCATTTGAGGAATTAATTGGCATGATTAATTTCTTTGGAATAAAAAAACAATAAAAATATTATTTTACTTATTTAATTGTTTTTGCAATAATTTAGCTACAGCAAAACTTGGAGTTGCTAAGGAAACATCTTTACCATAGGTTTCTTTTATTGATATTATGTTATATCCTTCTAAGGCATCTTTCAATATTTCTTCACCTAAACCAGTTATAACAATATCATTTAAATTAAATCTTTTTGAGATAGCATCAACATTCTCCCTAATTAAGTTTAAGAGATTATTATAAAGTTTATTGGCAAAATCTATTAGTTCACTATCACTAACCATTTCTCTATCAGCACATAAAACTCTCGCCAATCTTGTTAAGCAGCTTTCAAAATCTTTTCCAGCTCCATCTGGAGTGTCGCAGGTATAATCTTCTTCTGTAATTTTATTTAAAATTAAAGAAATATCAGCTGTAATAGCAAAGTATTCTGAAGATAAATTAGTCAATTTTCCTCTAAAATCTATTTTGTTAGCTAAAAAACTAACTGGAGTTCTTAAAGTTCCTACATAAACAAGCTGGTTATTCATCATCCTATCCAAATCTGTTTTTTCAGCTAAAACATTCTTATTTTTTATTGGAATTATATCTGTGGTTGTAGAACCCATATCAACTAAAATACAACTTTCATTTATAAATTCTGAAACTAATTTGGCAGTAGCCATCCAATTTGATGCTGAAACATCTAAATAGTTTTTCTTAGCTTCTTCTGATGTCAAAAAATTTCCATTAACATCAAACACATAAATTGGACAGTCAAAGGAACTTTCAACTTTATTTATTATATCTTCAACGCCTTCTTTTTTTGTTTTGTAGCAGTCAGCTAATTCAGCAGTCATAACTAAGGCAACATAATCAACATTATTATTATAGTTTTTTAATAAATTCACCAGTTCATCTTTTTTCTTCCACATAGGGAAATAGATGTGATGAATTTTGTAATTATCCCCTTCAATCTCTGTGATTTTTGTATTAGCTCCGCCAATATCTATTCCCAAAATCATAATTTTCACCATGAAAAATTTATTAACTCAAAATGGTTATTCTAATTTCTAAGCTAATACTAAAAGTTGAGGGATAGGTATATGAATACTTTTGCTGAGATTCAAAAGTTGTATAGGGAATACTATAGCTTTGCAATAAAAAACAATATCCTTGAAATTCCTGAAGGTATTGAATATAGAGAATTTGGATACGGTTATTTAAAAAAAGTTGATAATAGAAACCTATCTTTTAAAAATGAAAGAGAATATAAAGATTGGGTATTAAAAAACGCTCCCCTGCACTTTTACAAATCCTTAGCTTATATGCTATATCCAAACAAATCAGGCGGAGCGGCTAAAAAAGGTATATTTAAGAGAGAATTAGCGTTTGACATAGATGTACATAAAACAAAAAGATGTAAGCACGATGAAGATTGGATTTGTAAATATTGTTTAGAAGAAGCAAAAAATCAAGCTATTTACTTAATTGAAGAATTTTTAATTCCTGATTTTGGTTTAAATGAAGAAGATTTAAAGATTGTGTTTAGTGGAAATAGGGGATATCACATCTATATAAAACCAAAAGATGAAAAAATTAGAGACATTATTGAAAACTACTCAAAAGAGGATAGGAGATTTTTAATAGACTATATATTAGGAGAAAATTTAAATCTAAATTCAGTTGGTAGCGGTTGGAGAAGAAGATTGATAAAAGTAATTAAAGAAAGAGATAAAAGGATATCAACAAAAAAACTTGAAAAAGAAAAAAATTGGAAAAAAGTTATTGATAATTTAAAGAGCAAAAATAAAATTTACAATATTATCGAAGAAACTAAAAATAAACTTGAATTGGATGAAAAAGTTATGGATGATGATATAAGGCTTTTGAGGGTTATAAATTCTCTACATGGCTATACTGGCTTTATTGTTAAGCCATTGAATAGCTTAGATAAGTTAAAAAAATTCAATCCATTAAAAGATGCCGTATTTAAAAATTTTGAAAATAAATTGTATGAGATTAATATATTTGATGATAGAAAATTCGAAATTGAAATATGTGGAAAAAAATACAACAATAAAAGTAAAAAAATTACCGGCTCTGCTTTGCTATATTTATTTGGGCATAATATTAAATTTGAATTACTTGAATCCTATAGGATTTAACGCACTAATGGTATAAAACTTTAAGAAAAAGTTAATCAAAAATTAGGGTATACCAATAGGGCGTAGCCCCTATGGAATTTGAATTACTTCAATGCCTTTAACTAAAATCTTTCCAGCTTTTGTTTTCTTTCCCTCTTTCTCTACAAAAAGCCTTATTTTTCCAGCCCTACAAAAGTGTTGAACTCTCAAACCAATATCTATTAAAGTTTTGTCATTAAACTCTCTTCCAATAAATTCTTTTAGTGTTTCAGAAGTTGAACCACATGGAGCCTCTCTTAAAACATCAATTTTTTCAATTTTATTATTTTTAATGTATAATTTTACTTTTGGTCTTCCAAAATATTTTAGAAATTCTTTTAATTGAGGATAATTATCTAAATAATCTTTTAGTTCATCTTTGTCGATATCACACATTAAATATGGACAGAAAGCATTTCCAAAACTCTCTACCTGTTTTTTAAATCCTTCTCCTTTCCAAGCTCCAACAAGAACAAAAGCTTTATTGTTGAGCTCTTTTATCTTTCTAACAAGTTCATAGGTTAGGTCAGGATTTAGAGTGTAAGTTATAAATAAATCATAATTTTTTAATTTTTCAATTGTATCTTCACTTATTGTTATTTCATCAAAATCTCCATAATATTTAACAGTTATAAAATCATATGGAAATTTTGATTTAATTGTTTTATAAGCCCTTTCTCCATAAGTTCCATCGGTTAAAATAGCAACCTTCACACTTTCACCATATATTTAAATTAATAAATATATTATGCTAAAAATAAAAATGGTAGCCCGGCGCGGATTCGAACCGCGGTCCCGGGGTCCAAAGCCCCGGATGATAGGCCACTACACCACCGGGCTACACCAGACGTAAGCAATTTAATAAATACTAAGAAGGGGTATATATACTTTTCGGCGTAATGTTTATATATAAGTGATAGTAATTTAACTATGCTAAGGTGCCTCGGTAGCTCAGCCTGGCGGAGCGCCTGCTTGGTAAGCAGGAGGTCGCGGGTTCAAACCCCGCCCGAGGCTCCATTTTTTATTTTTGGAATATTATATCAATAAAATTAAATATATAAATCTAATTAGATTCCTTATTCTCTAAACTTTCATTATTTTCCTCTTTTTTCTCATCTTCAGAAATTATTCCAATAGATTTCAAGATATCTTTTAAAAATTCTATAGTTTTCATTTTTCCTTCTCTACTTCTAACTTCATAAACCTTCAAAGGATTAACCGCTTTATATATTTCTTGCTCAGAAACTCCCAAATCTCTACTTCTTGCCTGACAAACTCTCACAGCTACATCGTTAATCTTTGAATCTGCCTCATCAGCATAATGTACTATATAAGCCTCTATAGATCCCGGTCTTGTTGGAGAATGGTCTCCATGGTGAGAGGCTACTATTTTAATAACTTCAATTGGAAAATCTCTTTTGTAGAGCTCAGCAACAGCTAATGTTAGATGGTCTAAATTAAACATATCATAGTGGTCAAAAGTACCATCTTCCTTTCTTATATAATTGTATGGCTTCATTATATCATGTAATAGAGCTCCAGCGATTATATAATCTCTATTAACCTCAACACCATAAACTTCTTCCAAAATATCTGCCATCTTTAAAGCCATCTTTGTTACCGATAATGTGTGTTCTATCAAACCACCCTCATATCTATGATGCCAATTTATGCTCGCAGGAGATTCTTCAACACTAATTCCTGTATCCACAATACCCGGGTGTGTTGCTTTAGGATTTTTTAAAAATTCAATAACCTTTTTTCTTAACTCTTCATCCTTTATTTGCTCTGCAAGTTTTATTAACCTTTCCATTAAAATCCCTCCTAAATTTTAAATACATCTAAAAGTAGAGATAATATTTAATCTATTTAAAGGTGTTGTATAATGATAGAATTGGCTAAAAACCATCTAAAGAAGGTTTTGGAAGTTTGTGGAGCTAACAGAAATTGTGAATATTATCCCTGCCACTTTGATGGGCAAATTTGTTTGTGGTGTTACTGCCCTTTCTACCCATGTGAAGATGAAGAGTTGGGAGAATACATTGAAAGAAAAGATGGAACAAAAATTTGGAGTTGTATGAAGTGTTTTTGGATTCATAGGGAAGATGTTGCAACTGAAATACTAAGAGAAATTTTAAATTTAACTAAAGATAAAAGCATAGATGAAGCTCTAAAACTCTTAGATAATCATGAGTTAATGTTAAAAATAAAAGAGAAAGTTAAATCTAAATATCCGAATAGGTGAAATTGTGGATTTGTTAAATATAGTTTATATTGTTAACTTTATTTTACTTATTTTGGCATCAATAACAGATATTAAGGAGAGAATTATCCCACACAAATACACAATTGCCATGATTATAATGAACTTAACTGTTGGTTATTACTATTTTGGACTTGATGTAATTATTGCGTTTTTCTCTACGTTAATATTATGTTTAATATTAAGTGTTGGAATGGGAGGAGGAGATGTTAAGCTATTTACAGCCTTAGCCCCTATTTTTGCATATCCTGATTCTTTTGTATTTTATATTCCAAAATATATTCTCTACTTAATAGCAATCAGCATGCTTATTGCTGCAGTTTTTCCAATGTTTAAAATTTTAATAAGATATTGGAAAGACATTTTACCCTCAGCTTGTTATTTGACTATGATTCTTGGTGTATTATACTATTTTATACATATTTATAAAATTCCATACGCTTCAATAATTATATGGGCTTATATCATCCTCTCCATATTTATTTCAAGAAAAATTCCAAAATATAAAGAATATACAAAAAAATTAGGTTATTTATTCCCTGTTTATTTGTTATTTCTCTATATTGTTGATAAATCCTATTTTATTAAATACAACGTACTAATAACGTCCATAATATACCTCTGCGAAATAATACTAATATCTATAGTTATTTATGCCCTCACAGGTGTAGAAATTTCCGATAAAAAACATGTTAAAGAGTTAAAAGAAGGAGATATTTTAAGAGACGTAATAATTATAGACAAAGATGGTGTTGAAGTAAAAAACTTAAATATTATAAAAAGAATAAAACTCCTATTAGAACATGAAATTAAAAAAGATGGAAAAGAAATAATATTAACTGATGGAGAAGGGCTGTCCAATGAAGACATCCAAAAAATAAAAAAACTCTACATGGAAGGAAAAATTCCAGATAAATTAAATATTATAAAGACCTATCCATTTGTTCCATTTGTCGTTGTTGGTTATTTAATTACTCTAATGTTAATGTTCTCATCTATAATCTAAAGTGTGAGTATCATGAAAAATAAAACTAAAATAACAAGTTTAAAAAAAGCTCAAATATCTCTTGAATTTTCATTTTTATTCTTTGCTATACTGTTAGCATCTCTTGTAACAGTTAGTCACTTTCTCTCACAGAATTTCTCAAAGGATGATAGGGTTATAAATGATGTTGAAAATGCAGCAAAAACTGCAGTAATATTGGCGAATTCAGGATATAATGGAATCTCTCCAAATACAACTCTAATCTATGGAGGAATTTCGTGGTCAGAAGATAAAAAAAATATATACATTTACATTTCACCTAGAAACACATCTTACGTCACGCCAGAAATAAAGGATTTTATTATAAGCTATATCTACAATACCACAAAAATAAATCAAAGTGAATATAATATAACAATAAACCCTTCTACTACATAACAGAGTAATTTATTTATTATTATTACTTAATATTTAGGGTGATTATATGGTCGATACTTCAAAAATTAAAGCATTAAAAGAAAAAAGTAAAAAAACAATAAGACCTAATCCACTAAAATTTGTTTTAGTATTACTTGTCGTTGTAATCATTGGAATGTTAGCATTTATTGTATATAATGAAATTAGTATTATGCACTTTCAAGAAAAGATAAAACTTGAAAATCAGAAAAAAACTGCTATAGAATCTATAAATCAGATATTTGCTAAATTCCCAAACGACCCTCAAAAACTAGTATATATAAACAAAATTCAAATGGCAGATAACGTAGATGATATTAATAAAGTATTGGAGGAAGCTAAGAGTTACATAAGCTTTAAAAACTACAAGATTGAAACTATAAACCAAATAAAAAGTATATATGGAGATTATTATTCCTTAAGCCCCTATGCTCAAGATTTAGTACATAAAATAAGTTTGGCAGAATCTCCTGAAGAGATTAAAAACTTATTAAAAACTGCAGATATAGAGAGAGACCTTAGAAATATTATTGAAAAACAAATAAATTATGCTTTATCATCAGGAGATAAATACTACTATGTAGAAGTTGGTGAAAAATCTCAATTTATGACAAGGGATGAAATCATTAGATACAAAAATTTCTGGACATTATCTGAACTTAAATCTCTAAAAATAACCCCGATATCACAATTAAATAAAGTTGCAATTGAAATATCTGCAAAACAATGTGGTAAATTACCACACAAAGGAGATATAGTATCAATATATAGCAAAGACGGTTCATTCATCACTTATGCAATTATAGATTCATCTTATGTGATTATATCATCAATAAGTTACAGTGAAAGTAAATCAACATCAAGTAATATAAATGAGCTTGGAGATTCTTATTCCTCATCATCCTCTTCAAGTATATCATATTCATTAAATAATATTCCAGGCATATTGCATGCAACAGTTATTGATAAGTTGGATTACAATAAGATAAAAGAAATGTTTGGAGAGTATGGAAAAAAATTGAATGAAATTGAGGATGATACCCAAATATTCGATGAAAACGTTAATTACTTCCTAATTATCTCAATTCCTGATGATAAGATTCCAGATATTATAAAGTTAAATTCTAAAGATATAACCATTGTAGTAAAATCAAAATAACAATCCCAAGGCTTATTTAATCTAAACCTAATTCAAACTTAGATAATTACATAGCGGTGATTAATTATGAAAATATTTCCAAAACTACTAATGTTAACTATCTTATTTTTACTATTTTTACATTTAAATTTTGGTGAAAGAACTATTGCACAGATGAGTGTAACATACAAGCTTACTGGAGAAATAACCAACACTAATCCATACTCAATATTTGTTGCTGTTCCTTCAGATATAACATTTGAAGAGAAAACATTATTAAAACCAGAAGATTTTTTAGATGTTACTATTGAAAAGACAGAATCTTCTGGAATTGTTTTTTATGATACAGTATTTAATGGAAAAGAAGGTTTTTGGATTCCACCCTATACAACAGTAAAAATCCAGATATATCAACCACTTCCAATAATTTATAATATAAAAATCGACGAGTCTCAGGAAAATTATGATGTTATTGGACCTGTTGTAGTTAATAAAGTAAATGTTATCGATTTAAATAAACTTTTCCCTGATGCAAAATATAAGGGGATAAAAATTGGAAAATTCAGACTTTATGTTAGAGGATATATTGTAAAAGGAAATGACACAGAATCACTAAGTATTATTGTGCCTATTCCATGGATTATAGACAATTATGACGAGTTTCACAATCTTGGAGATGATAAAGTTAATATTTGGATTTCATCATACAATAAATGGTATAAAAATCAAATGAAGAGAAAGAATATTTATATAGACAATAACGATCCGCTAATTCCAAAAATGGATGATGGTTTATTGTCAGGTGGTGATACAAACTTTAACTTTAGAGTATTAGATGTCCCTGCCATGGCTTTCACAACTTCGTCAAATCAACCAATAAAGTTTTATTATACAATCTATAAGTATAATTAATTTTATAAACATTTGGGGATTTCTATGCTTAAATTTAGAAAAAGAGGTCAGATATCCTTAGAGTTTTCTTTATTATTTTTGGCTGTTTTACTTGCCATTATTATTGCCGTTGGTTATCCAGGAATGTTTGGATTTAAAAAAACAGTTACTATATCCTCTATGAGCTTAGCCCATGCGGCAGTATCTAAGATGAAACAAAACATTGAATTAGTAGCTGCAGCAGGTGAAGGAACTACGAAAATTGTTTATATAAAATGTCCTCCAGGCCATTGGGAAGCCAATAAGAATATTCTATATTTCTACCGTGATGGAGACATTAAATTCAACATTACGGCAAACTGTAATACCAATATAAATCTAAATGGAAACAAAACAGTTTCCAAAGCTAAGATAATTATAGTTGAAATTCAGAAAATTAATGAATCCCATGTAAATGTTACTATAATATCATAAATAGTTAAAATAAAAAAGAAATAATAAAAATAAGATTTTTTAAATCTTTGGAAGCCTTCTATCCTCCAACTCTTTTTGTTTTGCTCTATTCCAGTTTGAAATATTTTGTAAATATCCAGTTATTCTACTAAACTTAGCTACATCCTCAGAACCACAATTTATACATTTATCTATTAATCCTCCAGCACTTGCTCCACAGTTATTACAAACACTTAGATTTTTTGTATAGGTCCAGAAACCTATATCTGTTTTTGTTATCTTTCTTGTTATATCTATTAACACATCTGGGTCTGCAGCACTCTCAATATTCCAAACATGCATTATATGTCCTCCATTACATAAAGGATGGAACTTCTCCTCTATTTTAACTTTTTCTCCTAACGTTATTGGAGCATCTACCCTAACATGGGATGAGTTTGTATAGTATAATGTTTCTATATCGCTTAAATCTCCTCTAACCACACTCTGAGTTTCTTCTTTATAGTATTTGTAATCTAACCTTGCAAATCTTCCAGCGGTATTATGTAAGCAGATGAATCCATCTCCACCAATAAAGTTTTCTGTTCCTTCAACTGAAATATCATAAACATACTTTGGAATTTCATCCAATACTCTTATTGATTTTATTTTTTCAAATAGCAAGTCATTATTTAGTAACTGCTCTATCTTATTTAACAACTTACCATATTTTTCTTTAATCTCATTAATTCCTCCCAATATATTCAAAACTTTCTTAGCTCTATATCTACTCATATATCCTTTCTTTACATCTTCCCATATATGCAAACTTTTAACATCACTGCCAAATCTTTCTTTCCACTCTCTTTGTGAATATTGATTAATTATTTCTTTAAACTTATCAGCAACTTTTGGAATTACTTCTTTTCTTCCATTGTTTTCAATTTTAATGTTTGATAACTTTTCAATATTCTCTTTTCCAGTAATTTTTATGACATAACAATCTCTCCATTTCTCATTTATTTTTGATTTTTTGTCTATACTTAGTTTATAATCAATTCCAAGCATTTTTAAAGCTAAACATAAGGTATCTCTTAATTTTTCTGAAGTGGTGTATAGTCTTATACTATAATCTCCTTTTGATTCATTTATGTATATATTTCCATCTCCGTCTATAAAGCCTTTAATTAATCCCTTTAAGAATGACTTATTTGCCAATAATATTGATGGAATTTCTTTATTTGAGCTTAATTTATCTAACTCTAAGCTCTTAAATACCATAGAGACAGTTTTATTCAACCCAATTACATATAAATCCTTATATCTTCTATTATCACTTTTAACTGTTATGTAATATGCATCTTTTCCAAATACTTCTTCAACAATCTCTGCTAAGTTTTCAATGAACTCTTTATTGGTGTTTGATATTTCAACACACTTATCATTCCAGTGTCCTTCTGATAAAAATGCTCCAATTAGATAACCAAACTTCTCATCAAGATTTATTTTATTTTTAATGTAGTTTGCATGTCCATAGCTTATCTCTTCAATTTGCTCTTTATCAACCAAGCTCTCGATTATATCTAATCTGAAAGCGTTTTTCTTCTTTAATACCGGTTTTAAATCTTTCCATTTAGTTTTATATTTTTCATATCTTTCCTTTAAGGTCTCTTCATTTTCTTCAATGAATTTGATGTGGTCTTTTATTTTTACATAGTATTTATCTTTTTCATAGACAATTTCATTTAAATAAATCTCATCTTTGCCTATAGTTGGAATAACTTTTGGAGTTATTATAAAGTCCCCAACTTTTAAATCAGATGCCTTTACTTCAACAACATCCAAATTGTTATTTAGGGTGAATACACTATGGTCTCCCGTAACTCTAACTTTTTTACCACTCTCCAATTCTATCTCATAGATTTCCTTACCTTTATGTCTAATGGCATGAGTAATTGGCTTTAAGACAATATTTCCATCCTTATCAAATGATGGTGCGTAGATATTTTCATCTTTTATATATACCTCAATATTATTATCCCCATAAGTTATAGCTCTATCTTTATATTTGTTTAAATATTCCTCAACGAACTCACCAATTTTGACTAATTTGTAGTTTCCATTTTCAAATATCAATATTTTCTCATCATAAGGTAATGAGCTTTCAGCTGGAGTTTGAGTTACTGTCCATCTCATTCCTGTTTCTTCTTTCAATTTATCAGCATAATCCCTAATATATCCAATAACTTTCTCACCAAACTTAACAGCATCTTTTGACTCATGCAATTCTTCTCCTAAATGATATTTAAGCATCTCATTCAATCCAACAAATCCAAATGTCTTTGTTGTGTTCTCATATCTATAATATGGTTCTCCATCAAATTCCTGAGTTAAGAAAGGCATTAAGTTGTCAGTATATAACCTTTCTTTGGTAACTTCATGTTTTATCAATAAAGCTTCTTTTAATAGTTCCAATTTTTCATTTAAAATTTCAAATAATTTAGTATCATCCCCATTTGCTTCATAAGCTATTCTTGGTAAATTTAAAGAATACCACTGCATATTTCCAGTTCTTAATGTGTCAATTTCAGCATCTCCAGTCCAATTTCCACTTAATCTTGTTCTACAACCCATAGCATTTGTATTAGTTACTTGCCAATCTGGGAGCATATTTATAAAGTAAGGAATTCCAAATTTAGCAGATAATTGATGGATTTTATACATAAGCTCTCTATTCTCATCCTTAAAGGCATTTTCTCTTAACTTAATTATAAAGTTTGGGAATAAGAAAGGTTTTCCCATTGCATCTCCTTCCATCATTACATCAACTAACGCCTCTAATATTAACTTTGCCTCTTCTTCATAATCTCCATAAGTTCCTCTTGTAGTTCCTGCTATCACTGCCGGCTTATCTTTTAGAAACTCTGGAATTTCCAATTCAAGGTTTATACTGCTAAATATAGTCTGGCCTCCACGAGCCACGTACATTTGATTTAATTCATAAATAAACATTTGCATTAACTGCTTTATTTTTTCATAACTAAGCCCTCTAACATAGGGAGCGAGCCAAATATTAAATTCATCAATACTCTGCCCCCCACTCATGTTAGTTTGAGCAGCCATCATAACCTTAGCTGCATGTTGAATAGCAACCTCTGGATGTTTAGCAGGTTTTGAAACGCTTGTATGCAATCCAGTTCCATCTACTCTTAAACCATATTTAAAGAAGGGTCTTAAATCATGTTGCAAACAAACAGGTCTTGTTGCAGCATATTCCAAATCATGTAAGTGAATATCCCCTTTTATGTGAGCATCAGCTATGTGTTTTGGAAAGATAGCTAATAAAGCATATTGCTTCATTGTTTCATCAGCAACCCATTTATGGATTGATTCTGGATTATACATTAAATTGGCATTCTCTCTTGAACCACTCTTTATTAATTTGGTTATGTCATAGACAGGCATTCCTAACCTTGTGTGCTTATGCCTTAAATCTTCAAATCCATACTCTATTAATTTGTAATTGACTATTTCTCTAATCATTGGGGCAGTTAAGTATTTAACTTTTAATTTTTTTAACTCCCTCTCAACTTCATCAGCTATCTTTTTAGCTGTTTCTTTATCTGCTCCTGTTTCTCTAATCAATGCTTTAACTATTTTTTCTTTATCAAACGGCTCAAACTCTTTTTCTGATGTTCTAACTTTTAATATAGTTCCATTTCTATAATTTTCAGCTACATTTTTGTCTATTTTCTTTAGAACATTATAAACAATATCTTTTAACTCATCGGTTGTTATTCCATTATAAACTTTAGTGCAAACTTCAGATATTATCTGGTCTAAATCACCATAATTTACCCCACTGTTTATTAGGGATTTAGCTAATTTATTTATATTGAATCTCTCCTTTTTTTTGTCTCTTTTTATTACATAAAATTCCATAACTCTCTCAGTAAAATCTTTAACACTTATCATTTAATCACCCAAAAAATAGAATGAATAGTATTTATTTACAAATTTTAATTAATTGTTTTTATACCCTATCTCTGAAATTTGTAAGTAGTTTTTCAGTAATAACATATAAAGATAACGGAATGAATTTCCGCTTAAATAGTTTAAATAGGTGCGATAATCTGTTAAAATAGTATATAAATGGTGGAAATTTCTTTATTAAACTAAACAGCAATTTATATCAATTTATTATGTTGGGGTATTGATAACAATCAATTTAGTTAATTTATCCTTTTATCTCCTTAACTGCTCTCCAATAATCTCATCCACTCTCTTTAAAAATTCTTTCACTTTATCTTTTGGAACTACTGCTCCAGAGGCTACATCATGTCCTCCTCCACTACCACCAAATTTTTTTGCAATAGACATAGCAACACTTAAATTTAAGCCCTTATTTACAAGCTCTCTATTCCCCCTCGCAGAGAATTTTGCTATATCCCCTTCAATATGATAACCAACAACTGGTTTATCATCAACCAATATAGAGGCAATAACTCCAATCATCCCTTTTTTACCTTCAAAATAACAAATGTTATCTAATTTTTTTAGTTTAACATTTTTAAGCTCATTAATTAGATTCTTTTTATATTCCCATAAAATTTCATTACCTATTTTTATACACTCATTATCTTCTAAGCATATACCAATACCTACAGCAAATAACCCATTTCTACCAACAGCATTTAACATCTCTGATAATAAAAAAGCGTCTCTAATTTTATGCTCAATTAAATACCTATCAATCATCAAGTTTTCAATTTTAGGATATTTGAAGACTATTGCCGATAAAAGCTTTTTTCTATCAGAATCATCTAATTCTTTTTTATTTGGGTCTATACCAATGTCTTTTAAAAACTTAAATGCTTTTACTTCAGAAGCTAACTCTGGGATATATGGTTTAGTGCAATATGCAATTGCCTTATGCATCTCTACGTTGTATATGTTGTAAATTATATCACTCATTATCTTAACGTATCTATACTCTCTCGCCTCATTCACTATAAACTTGTTTAATCCTAAAAGAGGGTTGTATTGCATATCTCCAATAATTCCAGCTATTGCTAAGACGCTTAAATCATAATAGCCAAATTCTCTCGCCACTAAATAACAAACTCCACTTGCTGTTATTTCCCTCGCTCCATCTACTCCAAAAATGTGTGGGTTTAGTTGAATAATATTTTCATTGACAAAACTCTCTTCTATAATTGGTGGATGATGGTCTAAGATTATTGCATTAAAGTTGTGTTTTATTATATCCTCTATCTGCCCACTACCCATATCTGCAAATATAAAAAGTGGTTTATTTACTTCATTTTCCTTAGTTAATTTTTCAATAACCTCCTTAGATAGATGTTCAACAACAGTTAAATGAAATAATTTGTTTGTCCTCATCAGCATCTTAGCCAATATTCCTCCACTACTCAATCCATCCGTATCGTGATGAGTTATAACTCTAATATATCCGTAGTGGTTCAATATCTTCTCTTTAATGGCTTTAGTTACTTTTTCTATTTCTTTAACTTTTTCAATCATGTTTTCCCTCTATTTCTTTAACTTATATATTATAAATGCGTTGTAAATAATATAGAGAAATGCACTATTTTTATTAAGATAGAACAATATATTTAAGAATTTCTAAAAAATTGTTTAACGGTGGTATTTTTGGAAAAACTAAAGAAATTGAAAAATAATCTTAAAGAAAAATTTGAAAATAAAAAAGTTATTATTGCTTATTCTGGTGGGATAGACAGTTTGCTTTTATCCATACTACTATCAGAGATTACTGAAACTTTATGTGTTTTTATAAAAACCCCTTACATTTCAGCATGGTCTTTAAATAATGCAATTCTCAATGCAAAAAAATATAACCTAAATTTAAAAGTTATTAAAGTTGATAAGATTATTGAAAATGTTCCAGAGAGATGTTATTTGTGCAAAAAAATGTTTTTTGAAATCTTAACTAAAGAGAAAGAAAAATATAATTACGATGTTGTTGTTGATGGAACCCATTATGATGATTTATTTGAAGATAGGCCTGGATTAAAAGCTAAAGAAGAATTTAATATAGTTTCTCCATTTGCAGATTTTAAGATTGGTAAAAAAGATATCTTAGAGATAGCTAAAGAGCTAAATATAAATATTCCTCCAAAAGAAACGTGTTTATTAACAAGATTTGAGTTCAATAGAGAAATTTCAATAGAATATTTAAAGAAGATAGAAAGATTAGAAGAATTTTTAAGAAATTATGTAAAAGGGGCTATAAGGGTTAGAGATTATAAAAATTTGGCTGTTATTGAGATTGAAGATGATTTAAATAATATAATTAACAAAAAAGAAGAAATTATCAAAAAATTTAAAGATTATGGATTTAAAAAGGTTTGTATAAATTTAGAAGAGTATAAAGGTTATTGATGAATCTTGTATCTCAATATAGCAGCTATTCCCTTAAATGCATTTAAAATCATAGCTCCTTCTTCTGTTTCTGAAGAGACAGTTATAAGTTTAGCCCCGCTCTGCTCACATAACTCTGAAAGATATTCAATATAATCTTTTTCTTCAACAATACTTAAAGCTCCTCCACATTTTGGACATTGTGCATTTTTAAGCTCCTCTTCCAATTTAATAAGTTCAAGTTTTGTAACTGTTTTTTCTTCTAAGTAATCACAGTTATTACATGCTATCTTTACCTTATATTTCTCTAATTCTTCAGAAACAATTAAAGTATCAACAGCTCCCATCATTAAAGCTTCTAAAACCTCTTTTTCACCATAGCATGCCAATCCTCCATCCTCTTTAATTAATTCCTTTAAAAATCTCTGAACAGCTTCTCTCTCTTTCATCAACTCAACATCTTTCAATAATGGGGCTGCTTTCTCTAAAAGCTCCCTTATACCAAACTCTTCTGTATAGCATAAATCAAATGTATCCAATACAATCTTTTTAAGTTCATGATGTAAGTAATCTCCTTCAACAAACTCGTTTTTAGTATGGCCAGGTCCTCCAACTAAAATTCCCCTAAGTTTTTTCTCTTGTAATAATGGAAGGAATTGCTCATTTGCTTTCTGCCCTACTCTCTGCAAGAACTCATGAGCGGCTAAATCTATAAGCCTTTCTAATCTTCTTGCTGACTGTCCTCCTGCTTTAAACTTTCCAGGTACTCCACTTGTTAGTTTTTTTAAGATATTTATGTTTCTACCTTTAACTAACGCTATTGTTGCCTCGTTTCTATCAACCAATATAACTCCATACGCATCTTTATCTTCTAAAAACTCTTCTAATGGTTCTAAGTAAAATTCTGAATCACACCTATAGATGTATGTTTTTATTGGTTCTGGTGGTTCTATAACATAAGTTTCCATTTTTTCTGTTCCTGGCCCATTTCTTGGAACCATTCCAGCAAATATAACAACTCCTTTCTCTAAAGGTTCTTTCAATAGCTTTAATCTCTGCAAAATTGCTTCTATTGCTGATTGAACATTTTTTCTTGTACTTTTACTTTTAATGTTTGATGCCTGTGACATCTCTTCCCTTAAATGCTGAGCTACATCAGATATTCTTCTACCTGCTGGAATATAAAGGCTAATAAGTTCAGTCCCCTTACCTTTTTTTGTTTTTAGTTCTTTTAACATCTTTTTAAATAAATATAATTGTTTTGAATCATTTGATGCCATAACTATCACCATAAATCTTTATTTTTAAATTTTGTTTTATATCCAATTTTTAAAATCGTAAAATCAGATATTGTGTTTTTATTGCTTATTTCATTAATGATTTATAAAAATGAGACATTAAGTGTGAGCGTAAAATATTATAAAATAAAGATTTATATATAATTTTGCTAAGCTGATTTATCCTTTTTAATGAAATTTTTAACAACATCCAATACATTTTCTGAGATAACGTATTTTGCATTATCTTTTAACACATTATTAGCCACTTCTAAAGCCTTATACAATTGAGCTTCATCTTTAAAGTATTGTCTTGCCGCTTCTGCCACTATTTGTATTGCCTTTGCTTGCCCCTCTGCCTCAATTCTCAAACTCTCAGCAATACCTTGAGCTCTCAATATCCTACTCTGCTTCTCTCCCTCTGCCTCCAATATAGCGGCTCTTTTTAATCTCTCTGCTTTCATCTGCTGAGCCATTGCATTTTTAATATCTTCTGGCGGGTCTATTTCTTTAACTTCAACCTTTTCAATCCTAACTCCCCAAGCATCTGTTTCTCTGTCCAAAATTTCTAATAACTTTGAGTTTATATACTCTCTTTTATTTAAAACCTCATCCAATTCCATACTACCAATTATAGCCCTTAATGTTGTTTGTGCTAAGTTTATTATGGCATATTCATAATTCTCTACTTCTAAAATAGCCTTTTCAACGTCTATAACTCTATAATAAACAACTGCATCTACTTTTACAACTGCATTATCCTTTGTAATCATTTCTTGTGGTGGAATGTCAGTAACTCTCGTCCTCATATCAACCTTAACAGGCACATCTAAGAATGGAATAATTATATTTATTCCTGGCTTTAATCTCCCAATAACCCTACCCAATCTAAAAATTAACCCTCCTTCATATTGATTGACAATAACTATTGCTTTAACAATTATAAACAATGCTATAATTCCCAATAATAGCCAAAACCAAAACATATTATTCACCTTCAAACTTTTTGACTATTAGTGAGACCCCTTCAACCCCAACAATTTCAACTTTATCTCCATTCTTTATTTTATCTTCAGATTTTGCTAACCATATTTGATTTTCTATCTCAACCCTCCCATAGCCATTTTCTTCAAAATCCCCTATTGCTATCCCAATCTTTCCAACAAACCTTTCAGCCCCCACTTTTATTTCTTTTCCTACGCCATAGACAAATTTGTGTAGGATAATTATAGTTAAAATTCCAGCAATTATTGAAGAAATAAATGCATATTGTGGAATTATTAACAAAAATATCCCATATATTAATAGAGCCACCCCCCACGCAGGAAAATACAGCCCTGGAATCACAGCTTCTAATGCCATTACCAAAAACCCTGCCAATATAAAGATATAACCAATATCCATTTACATCCCACATTACCCTCTCTCAGTTTCTTAATTAATTATAATTTATTGTAATATTTAAAATTTTTTGTTCTTTGTCAGTTATGTTTATATATGGTTTATATTAAAATTATGAAAGATTTTTAAACTCATCAAATCATTGAACTTTTGCTAAATTAAAAGAGGTGGAAGATATGGTAGAAAAAGGAAAAATGGTAAAGATTAGCTATGACGGATACGTTGATGGAAAACTCTTTGATACAACTAATGAAGAATTGGCTAAAAAAGAAGGCATTTATAATCCTGCAATAGTTTATGGTCCTGTTGCTATTTTTGCCGGGGAAGGGCAAGTATTGCCAGGATTAGATGAAGTTATATTAGAGATGGATGTTGGAGAAGAGAGGGAAGTTGTTTTACCTCCAGAAAAAGCATTTGGTAAGAGAGATCCATCAAAAATAAAATTAGTTCCATTATCAGAATTTAAAAAGAGAGGAATTAAGCCAATAAAAGGATTACCTATAACCATAGATGGAATGCCAGGAAAAATTGTTAGTATAAACAGTGGAAGAGTTTTAGTTGATTTTAACCATGAATTAGCTGGAAAAGAAGTAAAATATAGAATAAAAATAGAGGAAATTATTGAAGATAAAAAGGATATAGTAAAAGAAATTGTAAAGATGTATGTTCCAAGATTGGGTGATGTAAAAGTAACTATTAGAAATGGAACAGTTAAAATAGAATTGCCAGAATTTGCTCCATTCATCCCAAACATCCAAACAGCTAAGATGGCTATTGCCAATGAAATATTGAAGAGATTAGAAGATGCTGAAAAAGTTAACTTTGTTGAAACATTTGAAAGAAAAAAAGAGAATAAAGAAGAAAAAACTGAAGAAAAGAATGAATAAATTTATATATTCTAATTAATTTAAAATCATTACGTAGCTTTTTTATAATTAATCTCTTAATATCTATTTTTAAAAACCCAAATTTTTAGTAGTGGATAGTTATGAGAGATAGATTTGGTAGAGAAATTAGGTCTTTTAGAATTTCTGTAACCAATAAATGCAATTTACAGTGCTTTTATTGCCATAAAGAGGGACATAATTCAGATAATAACAGATACATGACAGCTGAAGAAATTGGAATTATAGCTAAGACATCAACAAAATTTGGTGTTAGAAAGATAAAAATTTCTGGTGGTGAGCCGTTATTAAGGAAAGATATTTGTGAAATCATTGAAAATATTAGAGATGAAAAAATAAAAGATATTTCTTTAACAACTAATGGAATCCTTTTAGAACATTTAGCTGATAAACTTAAAGATGCTGGATTAAATAGAGTTAATGTGAGCTTAGATACTTTAAATCCTGAATTATATAAAAAAATTACAAAATTTGAAGATGTTGAGAGAGTAATAAATGGGATAAAGAAAGCAATAGATGTTGGATTAACTCCATTAAAGGTCAATTTTTTAGCTATGAGTTTGAATATTAAAGATTTACAAAATATTATGGAATTCTGCAGAGATGTTGGGGCTATTTTACAAATTATTGAGTTTATTCCCTTAAAAGAGACACTTAAAAAATATTATTATGACATCTCCTCAATAGAAAATGAAATTAAAGAAAAAGCTGATAAAGTTATTACAAGAAAATTCATGCAGAATAGGAAAAAATACATTGTCGATGGATTAGAAATTGAGTTTGTAAGACCTATGGACAATAGTGAGTTTTGCATGCACTGCACAAGGATAAGATTAACTTATGACGGCTACTTAAAGCCATGTTTGTTGAGGGATGACAACTTAGTTGATATATTAACTCCATTAAGAAAAGGTGAAAACTTAGAGTCGTATTTTGTTGAATGTATAAATAGAAGAGAACCATATTTTAAATTGTAGAGTTTTTTAATTTTAGAATGTAATTAAATACTTTCTCTATCTCTTTTGCAGCTTTTGAGTTTAAATCAGCTGGTCTTCCTACAAATTCACTTTTTATAACCTCTTCATCGTAAGGAATAAATCCAACAACATCTAACCCAAGTTCTTTTTGAATGACATCCTTTAATAATTCTTTATTTTCGTCTCTCACTTTATTAACAATAACTCCCAAATTTTTTATTCCCAAATCGTTAGCTAATTTTTTCATTCTTTTTGCAGTTATTAAAGATTTTTTTGTTGGCTCTACAACAATAAGCATTAAATCAACATCTTCTATTGTTTTCCTCCCAAAGTGTTCAATCCCTGCTTCCATGTCCAATATAACAACTTCATCTCTCTTTAAAATTAAATGTCTTAATAATCTTCTCAATAAAACAGAAGCAGGGCAAACACAGCCTTCTCCTCCTTCCTCTATAGTCCCCATAACTAAGATAGTTATATTCCCTATTTTATAACCAACTTTGTCTATTAAATCATCAACTTTAGGATTTATTCTAAAAATACTTCCATAAGTTCCGGGTTTAGCTCCTGTTCTTTCTTCTATTATATCATGTCTTTTTGATAATGGAACTATCTCTTCCTCAATCCCAAAAGCCAATGCTAATGTAGGATTTGGGTCACAATCAACTCCAATGACTTTAAAGCCATTTCTCTCAAATAATCTCATTAATGTTGAGGCTATGAATGTTTTTCCTACTCCTCCTTTTCCAGTTATTGCTATTTTCATTTTATCGCCATTAAATTATTGCTAAGATATCTAATAGAGGGGCGTAACCTTACATAGATATCCAATATCCATTTATTTTATAACAACTTCTTTATCGCGTTCCACACTAAATAACTCTGCGGTTTTAGAATTCCTTCAATAGGGTTTAAGAATAAAATGTTTCTTTTAATTAAATAAATATAAACTGGCTCTGATATGTCATCATCACTAATCTCATAATTATCTTTAAATAATTTTAACGCTTCAATGATATCCTCTTTTTTAATCTCTATAACTTCTTCCCCAATAACAACTTTTGGTTTTATATAATTTAACTCTTTCAAAAAATATTTTAATTTTTGTTGTTCATCCATTAGTAAAGTTTCTAAAATCTCTTTTAAATCCTTATTTTTTAATTTATCAATAACATAGATTATATCTGCCGGCTTCCCACCAACATAGCTATAAATTAACTCTTTATTATCATCAGAGAGTTTTTTATTTAAAATATTTTCTGATAGAAAATCAATAAATCTTAAGGCAGTTTCTTTATCAAAGTCATCCACTAAAATGTAATCTACTCTACCTTTTAACATTGCCTCATTATAAACTCTCTCAATAAATAAACTATCTGAACTTAGGCAGATGATATGACATAAATGCCTTTCTTTTGTTAAATCTACAAAGAAATTAAAAAGTTCATATATTAAAAATCCGTTAATCTTCATATCTCCTATCTTTTGTAGTTCATCTATAATTAATATTGGTTGTTTTCCATCCTTTTTAATATTTTCAAACACTTCAATTATGTATTTGAAAATATTTTTACTTCTTTTTTTGTTTAATAATTCATTTAAAGTGTTTTTAGGGATTGGAATGCCATACAAAGAAGGCATATCTTTTATTAAACTTTTTATTATATCCAATGGGCTTTTGTCATTTTCATACTCTTCAAATAAAACTTCTATAAAATCATCATATTTTGATAAAAACATTGCCCTAAGATTTATATAAAACACAACATGCTTATCTTTATCTAATCTGTTGTTTATTATCTCATTTATTAAGGCAGTTTTTCCTGAATTTATAGAGCCAAAAATAAAATTAATTCTTTGTGGCTCAGATTCTATGATTGAGAGAATTTCTTTAATCTCTTTTTCTCTATTAAAAAATTTCATAAATATTCACCAATATTTCAATCTTAATTTTTTGTCTTTTTTAACATTTATAGTTTTTTGCAAAATATCTTGGGATGAATAAGGAAAATGTGAAGCTCTTGAAGAGCTTCAAATATATGCCTTATATAATTTAATAAGTTTTGCAAAAAACTATATTTCTTGCGAGATTTTTATAAATTTCTGTTGAATATTTGAATATATCAAAATTCATTTTTAGCTATTTAAAAAAGTTGCAAAAGTTTGTAACTTTTTTTATTTTAAAATTAAGAAATATATTATCTCAAATTTAGAATATCTAAAGTATAATAAAAATTCACATCGTAAAACTATTGTTATAACCGTTTCATATCGTAAGATTTATATAGTAGTTTGTCGAAGGTATATACCGTCAATCAAAATAACAATATAAAACTTAGGTGATAAAGTATGGCAATGAGCTTAAAGAAAATTGGTGCTATTGCAGTTGGAGGGGCAATGGTTGCTACAGCTTTAGCAAGCGGAGTCGCTGCTGAAGTAACAGTTATTGGAGATGTTTCAAAAGACTTATTCGTTAAAGATGGACAGCCAAATTGTTACGTTGTTGTAGGTGCTGATGCTCCATCAACAATGGATGTTGTTTCAGCTGCTGATATCGCTGCTAAAATAGGAAGCTTATGCTACAAAGAAGGAACAGTCGAAGATGGAAGTGCTGACATAAAAATTCACGCAGTTGCAAATTCTGATGATTGGGATATATTAAAGAATGAAATTCCAAACGGTAATTATACAGTATTTGTTGCAGCTTCTGACAGCGATTATTCAGATTCATTTGATAATGCAGGAGCAGACAATTATGGTTTAGATGCTAATGCTTTAGATTTAAATACCAATAACGTTAGTAAGACTGTTTCTTTAGGAGATGTAGCAACAATGTTAAAAGTTGAAGATATTG
Organism: Methanocaldococcus bathoardescens; assembly: GCF_000739065.1. GTDB lineage: Archaea > AGJL01 > Methanococci > Methanococcales > Methanocaldococcaceae > Methanocaldococcus > Methanocaldococcus bathoardescens. Next base: position 1,082,940 of record NZ_CP009149.1, read on the forward strand.
ACCCATCAGACTGGTATAATTCAGATGGAGATGCAGGAGAAATTGTTGCTGTTGCTGTTAAAAACGATTCAGATAGCTTAACTATTGACAAAAAAGCAGCAATTTATATGACATTAGCTTATACAGATGGTGGAGAAACATTTGCTGACCATGTTGCATTGAAACCAGGTATGAGAATTCCATTCTTAGGACAAGAACAAGCAGTAGTTAAAATTGATGCTGATGATGATGTAATATATCTTGGAACCTCAGTATACGATGGAGTTTTAAAAGAAGGCGAAACTTATGATGTAGGAAATGGATACGAAGTTAAAGTAAAATCAGTATTAAAGTCAACAAACCAAGGAGAATACAAAGTAACTATCGATATATTAAAAGATGGTAAAGTTGTTGCTGAGAAATCAGATACAGTAACAAGCACACAATCAATGAAAGTAATTTATGGTGACAAAGTAGGAGTTGTTGTACACGGTGCATGGATGGACGTTGGAGAGAACTACGGATATGCAGAATTGTTAATCTGCAAAGATGTTAAAGAATTAGAATTAGGTAAAAAATACGTTGGAGATTGGAAAGTGTATGCAATTACAAATGACACCAATGATAAAATAGAATTAAAATCAAGTATAGATAGTGATACTCCAGTTTTCGGTATTGCATTAAGATATGACGGAGATAAGTTAGATGATTTAGACAGTGGTGATGAATTAGATATATTAGATTACGTTACATTTAAATTTGATGACAAAGACAAGACAGATAAACTATACGTCTACTTCTCAATGGATAAATCTGTTGATGCTACATTAGACATTGGACAGAAAGTTAGTGCATTAAACGCAGATGTCACATTAAAAGGAATCAAAGCTGACGCTGTTACACCAGTTGCATTAACAGCACCAATCGCTAAGTTAGATACAGAAGTTAGCTTAGACACAGCTGACAAGAACTTAGTCTTAGTTGGAGGACCAGTTGCAAACAAATTAACAAAAGCATTAGTTGATGCAGGTAAATTAACATTAGACAACGACAGTCCAGCAACAATCGCTGTCTTACCAGGAGAAGCAAACGGACACGATGTTGTAGTTGTAGCTGGTGGAGACAGAGAGAAAACAAGAGAAGCTGCTTTAGAGTTAATCAAAATGATTTAAATTTTTTAAATCTTTTTTTTCTTTTTATTTTTTTAGATAACTTAATTTATAGATTTAAATTAATTTGGTGATAGAATGAGATTTTTTGATAGAGAGAAAGAACTTAACTATTTAAAAACCTACTGCCAATTAGAGCCTAATTCTATTTTATTTGTTTATGGTCCTAAGTCATCTGGTAAAACAACAGTAATGCTTAGAGTTATTGAGGAATTATCAAAGGAGAATGATATTATCTTTTTCTATTATGATTTGAGGGAGTATGCTACACCAACAAAAGAAGAGTTTTTAGAAATATTTTTTGAGAAAGGAGATAAAAAGTATTTGCTAAATAAATTTGAAATTAACTTAAAGATATTTAAGTTTGGGATTGAAGAAAAGTTTGATTTTAACAGTATAAAATTAAATGATGTATTTGGCAAGATGAAAGAGAGTATTAAAGCAGTTATAAAAGATGGGAAGAAGCCAGTTTTAATAATTGATGAATTACAGAAATTGAAGCATATTTATTTTAACGGAGAAGGCAAAGGAGATAAATCACTATTAAATGAGTTATTTAATCTCTTTGTTCATTTGACTAAAGTAAGACATCTATGCCATGTTATTTGTCTAACTTCTGATACCTTATTTATTGAAGAGATATATCAAAACTCTACCTTAGAAAATACCTCTGAATATTATCTAATTGATTGGTTAAGAAAAGGAACTATAAGAAATATTTTAAAAGAAGAGGGATTTAGTGAGGAGGAGGTAAATTATTGTTCGAAGTATTTATCATTACCTTATGAAATCTCTCAGTTGATAAATAATAAAAAATTAGGTTTATCTGTTGAAGAGACTATAAAGCAGTGGATTAATATCGAGAAGGATAAGATAAAATATTTAATTGATACAACCGATTTAGATGAAGAGGAAATTTATAAAGTTCTATCCAAGTTTAAGGATAAGATAAAAATCTCTTATGATAAAGAAGTTAAAAAAGAAGAAATGAAGTATATAAAATTTTTAATTGAGAATGAAATTTTGTTTTATGATGTGATAAATGGAATAATTAAGCCAACGTCTATAAAGAAGTGGTATGCTATAAGAGAGGTTCTAAAATAAATTAATGGTTAAAATGAAGTTTTTAATTTTTATAATATTTTAATTTAAAAAAAGATTCCTATAAGGGATAGAATGAAAACTAACTGAGAAAAACATTACATTATTTGCTCTAACTTGTTTTGTAATTATATCTACTACTTGGCTATTTTTAAATCCAATTCAACCAAAAGAAAAATACATAGCTGAGATTAAAGAAGGGGATTATGTTGTTATAAAAGGATACATCCAAGAGATGTATGTTAAAAGGGACAAATATAGGCATGTTATTAATATTTCAAGAATAGTTATAAATGATGGCACTGGAAATTTGGATATTGTTGCCTTTGGTAAGACAAGGGAAGAGCTTTTAAATTACATATTAAGCTATTATCCAATGATTAAAGAAGGAGATTATGTTGAAGTTAAAGGAAAAATCTCAGTATATAATGGAAAGTATGAAATAATTTTAAATGATATTGAAGATTTTAAGCTAATAGAAAAGAGAAACTTTGAGAGGGACATTTATCTATCCTCCACACCAACAAATATCTATGCCTCAAAATATGGTAAAAAGTATCATACATCAAAAAACTGCCCTTATGGAAAAAGATTAAAAGAAGAAAATATAATATATTTTTATTCTGAAGATGATGCAAAGGTTCTTGGTTATGAAAAATGCAAATGGTGTGAAGAACATGGTGAATGATTATGGGAAAATAATAAAAAATTCTTTGCGAAACTTTTAGTAAAAGTTTCATCAAAACCCGTCCATTTAACCAATTATCAAAGTTTTTAATTGTTATAAGGCAGTTATAGAAGCCCCTTTGGGGCTTCTAAATATTCCTTAATAGACAATATTCCTTTGATAATTGGTTATAAGTTAGGGCTTTCAGCCCTAATTAATGTCCCAAAATCTAAATTAAGTTAAGAAATACGGTGATTAATTATGGGAAAATATAAGAAATTTTTTGCTATAGCTGTTTGTTCTCTACTGTTATTTACTGTTTATTTTTATAGAGACCCAGATAGGGATATAACAAAAGGAAATAACATCATCTTATCCCCAGCCGATGGAACTGTAGAGTATATAAAATTCTACAAAAATGGAGAAGCAGAAGTTTTTAAAGATGGAAATTACTATGTTCTAAATGTTTCAAAATACTTTCCAAATGGTTGTTATGTTATAGGCATTTTTATGTCTCCATTAGATGTGCATGTCAATAGAGCCCCAATAAGTGGAAAAGTTGTATATACAAAGCATATAGATGGGAGTTTCTATCCAGCATTTTTAAAAGATGTAGAAAAAATAAATGAAAGAAATGTAGTAATAATAAAAAATGGTTCTGATTATATTGGAGTTGCCCAAATAGCTGGTTTTGTTGCAAGAAGATGCGTTCTCAATATAAAAGAAGGAGATTATGTTGAGATGGGAGAAAGAATTGGTAAAATAAAGCTTGGCTCACAAACAGCAGTTATAATCCCATCTAATTACAATATAACAATTAAAGTGGGAGAGAAGGTCTATGCAGGACAGACAATCGTTGCAGTCAAAAATACAGCTAATTAATGAGATAAAAGAGAGGGTTTCAAGAATTAGAGAGAATTTAGGGTTAAGTAAAGCGTTATTTGATATAGTAGATATTAAAGTAGATGGGAAAATACTAACCATTTACACAAAAAACAGAAGTGATAAATCTACAATTATAGGGCCTGGAGGTTGGGTGGTTGGAAAATTAAGGGAGGAGATGAAAGATAGATTTGAAATTATAAGAGTTGAGGATTATACTGACAAAGTTTTATTTGAAAAAAGGGTAGAGACAATTAAATCTCTATTTAATGATGATATTTTTCAAGATATCTGTAACTATTTTTTATATGGAGAAATTCCAAAAAAGAAGAGAGATGTTATCTGCTTAGTCCAATGTCAGTATGATTTATATGTTGTTGATATTTTATCAAATATTTTTAATGTTAAAGCATTAACTTATGATTTCCCAGCTTTAGTTCCACAAAAAACAAAAGAAAAGATTTTAGATTTTTTAAATAAAAGGAATATAGAGCATGAGTTTTTAAAAATAAACTTTACAAAAGATGAAATAAAAAATCTTATAAATTCATTCCCTTGTGGATTTTTAAAAGATAAAATTATAAAAGATGGATTAAAAGGAGAGATATTTACAAGCTGTTTAAATTGTGGGATTTTTAAATATGACAACGGAATAATTATAAACTTTTTTGAGCTATTTCCAATAAAAATTAAAAAGGATGAAAATTATTTAAATTACTGTCCTTTATGCATCCAAAGCTGTAAAATTGAGAAAAATAAAGAGAAATTTATAAAAAAGGTTGTTAAAGATGTTTACAGAGGATTTAAAGAGCCAACAGATGCTTCTGAAGAGATATTATCAATAATAAAGTAATTTGTGGCGGTATTAATTATTCTATTTTCCGAATGAAACTTTTTAAGAAAGTTGAACAAAATCCTTAACGGATTTAGTTGAATAATCGTAGATTATTCAACTTCCCTGCAACCATAGGTTGCAGTGAATGTAGCTGGAAAGCAGAGCTTTCCATTTCATAAAAACTAACACTTCTGAGCATAAGCAAGGAAGTGTAAATTAAAAGATTCCTACGGTGATAAAGTGATTCTATTCTTCGAATATGCCATTGCTTCTGGTTTTGAAGATGAAGGAATTTTAAAAGAAGGAAAAATGATGTTTGATACGCTATTAAAACAATTCTTAGAGATTGATAATGTTGTATCTTTAATTCATAAAGATTTCGTTAATGATTATAAAGATTTTGAAAACCTTAAAATAGTTGAGATTGAAGATGAAAATGAGATTGAAGAAAAATTAAACAACATTTTAAAATCTGAAAAAATTAACTATGCACTAACTATAGCACCGGAAGATGAAAACATTTTATACAACTTAACAAAAATCATTGAAAAATATCCAGTAAAAAACCTTGGTTGTTCTTCAGAAGCAATAAAAATTGCTGGAAACAAATATTTAACTTACTTAGCAATTAAAGATTCTGTAAAGACGCCAAAAACATTTACACCAAAAAAATACGTAGTAAAAAAGATAGACAGCTGTGGAGGAAAATTTAATTTATTTGATGAGAATTTTTTAATTCAAGAGTTTGTTGATGGAGAAAATTTATCTGTCTCTTTAATTGTTGGTAAAAAAATCTATCCTTTATCTTTAAATAGGCAGTATATTGATGAGAGAGGATTTATTGGTGGAGATGTAAATATTGAGCATAAATTAAAAGATAAAATATTTAATGAAGCTATTAAAGCAGTTAAATGTATAGATGGATTAAATGGATATGTAGGAGTTGATGTTATAGTGAATGATGAAATCTATATTATAGAAATAAATCCAAGAATTACAACAACAATTTATGGATTAAAAACAAAACCAAGTTTGGCAGAGTTATTAATAAAAAATGCAAATAATGAAGAACTAAAATTTAAAGTAAAGGGAGAGAAATTTACAATTGATAAATAAAATTGGTGATGCTATGGAAAAAGACCCAAAAGATATAGTGCTTAAAGAAAGTGAAGACATTAAGGGAATAGAAATTGAAGGGCCATGGTTAGATGAAGATATAAGCTTAGAAGAAATAATTAAGAAATACTACCTAAAAATTGGATTTCAAGCATCACATATTGGTAAGGCAATAAAAATCTGGAAACTTATTGAAGAGAAAAGAAAAAATGGAGAAGAAATAACTGTATTTTTTGGATACACATCAAATATTGTATCTTCTGGATTGAGAGAGATTATAGCTTACCTTGTAAAACATAAAAAGGTTGATGTTATTGTTACAACAGCTGGAGGAGTTGAGGAAGATTTTATAAAATGCTTAAAGCCATTTATATTGGGAGATTGGGATGTAGATGGGAGAGAGTTGAGAGAAAAGGGAATAAATAGAATTGGAAACATCTTTGTTCCAAATGATAGATATATAGCGTTTGAAGAATATATGATGGAATTTTTCGAAGAGCTTTTAAATTTACAGAAAGAAACTGGGAAAATTATTACAGCAAGTGAATTTTGCTATAAATTAGGAGAATTTATGGACAAAAAATTAAAAAATAAAGAAAAAGAAAAATCAATCTTATATTGGGCATATAAAAATAATATTCCAATATTCTGCCCAGCAATAACAGATGGTTCAATTGGGGATATGCTATATTTCTTTAAAAAATACAGAAAAGATGAAGAGTTAATGATAGATGTTGCCAACGATATTGTAAAACTGAATGATATAGCCATAAACTCTAAAGAGACAGCATGTATTGTTTTAGGTGGCTCACTGCCAAAGCATAGCATTATAAATGCCAACCTATTTAGGGAGGGAACTGATTATGCTATATACATAACCACTGCCCTTCCATGGGATGGTTCTTTAAGTGGAGCCCCACCTGAAGAAGGAATATCTTGGGGAAAAATTGGAGCTAAGGCAGATTATGTCGAAATTTGGGGAGATGCAACAATAATATTCCCATTATTAGTTTATTGTGTAATGAAGTAATTAAATATTAAATTATTAAATCATTTTTTAATGGTTGAAAATATGTTATTTGTTGTAGGTATAGGTAGTGGTAGTGAAAGGCATTTTACAAAAGAAGCTGAAGAGGTATTAAATAACGTAGATTTAATTGTATGCTATAAAAATTACAAAAGATTTGTTGAGAGATTTAATAAGCCAATATACACAACAGGTATGACAAAAGAGATTGATAGAGTTGATTATGCTTTAAAAGAGGCAAAAGATAAAGATGTTGCTTTAGTTTCAAGTGGTGATGCAACAATTTATGGATTAGCTTCATTAGCTTATGAGATAAATGCTGTTAAAGGCTACAATGTGGATATAAAAGTTATTCCAGGAATAACAGCTGCTTCATTAGCTTCAGCAATCTTAGGAAGTCCATTAAATCATGATTTTGTTGTTATAAGTTTTAGCGATTTATTAACACCATTAGAAACAATACTAAAAAGATTTAAGTGTGCATTAGAAGGAGATTTTGTTATTTGCATATACAACCCACTAAGTAAAAGAAGAAGAGAGCCGTTTTTAAAAGCTATGGAAATATTAAATGACTTTGCAAAAGATAAAGATTATGTAATTGGAATAGTTAAAAATGCTGGAAGAGATAAAGAGAATATTGTAATTACAAACTTTAAAGAGCTTTATAACAACTTAGACAGCTATTTAGAGTTCATAGATATGAATACAATATTAATTATTGGAAATTCTTCAACAAAAATTATCAATAACAAGATGATAACTCCAAGGGGCTATTTAGATAAGTATAAGATTTAGGTGGAAATATGCTTGAAAAAATCAAACAAGAGCTAAATTCTTATTTCTTAGAAAGAAGGGAAGAAATAGATATAGCATTAACTTCAATCTTAGCTAATGAGCATACTGTATTCTTAGGAAATCCAGGAGTTGCAAAATCACAATTAATTAGAGCTATAGCATCCCACATAAACGCTAACTACTTCGAAAAACTTATAACAAGATTTACTACCGAAGATGAGTTATTCGGCCCTCTAAGTATTAAAGAGTTAAAGGATAATGATAGATTCGTTAGAAAAACTAACGGTTATCTGCCGAGTGCTGAAATTGCCTTCTTGGATGAGGTTTTTAAAGCTAATAGCTCTATATTAAACGCTTTGCTTTCGATAATCAATGAAAGAATTTATCATAATGGGGATAAGATAGAGAAAGTTCCATTAATTAGTTTGTTCGGAGCTTCAAATGAACTACCAGAAGAGAATGAGTTATTAGCTTTCTATGATAGGTTTTTGTTTAGGAAGGTAGTTAGAGGAATAAGAAGCTATGAAAATCTATCAAAGCTGATTGATTTAGAGGAAGAATATAAGCCAAAAACCGTTATTGACATTGAAGATGTTAAAGAATTACAGAAAGAAGCCTTAAAGGTTGATATATCAAATATAAAAGAAGATTTAATTAAAATAAAGTTATCATTGGAAAGTGAAGGAATAAAAATCTCTGATAGAAGATTTAAAAAATCAGTTAAGGCAGTTAAATGCTTCGCTTATCTAAATGAAAAAGAAAAAGCGGATGAGAATGATTTAGATATTTTAAGGCATATATACTGGAATGAGCCAGATGAGTTTTATAGAGTTTCAGTTGAAATTTTTAAATTATCCAATCACTTTGCTGGCTTTGCATTGGAGCAGAGAGAAATCTTGGATAGCTTAATGAATGAAATAAAGAAAATTAATAAAGATAGAATACAGTTGGGAGGAATAGAGTATAGAAAATGCCTTGAAATATTAGGAAAGCTAAATAGCATGACTATAACCTTAAAAGATGTTAAAAATAAAGCAATTGAAGCAAACAAACCTTATGAACTTGTTGATGATGTTTTAAAAGAAGTTGAAGGGTTTAAAAAATATGTTGAAGAGTTATTGAAGGGATAATTTATGAAAAATGTCATAAAACATGATGCTTATGACAAAAAGGCATTTGAAAGATTTTTAAAGAATAGCAAATATTTACAAAAACTTCTTAGCTATTATTCTCAATTTCATCCAATTCATGAAAAATTGGCTGAAGATACCTTTTATGCATTCTTTAAGTATGTTGTTGAATTTAATGAGCATGTTGAAGAAAAATTTAAGATAAATAAGGCAATATTGGAAGGAGCTATAAAAAATATTGAATATGAAAAAAGTAAGCTTTTAACTGAATTAGATGAAGTAAATGCTGGAACTGCTACAATAATGTTCTGTGAGAAATTTTTTGAAAATCTAAAACTTAAAAAGCTAAATAAAGAGCTAAAAAAATTTATATCTGAAGGAAAAGTTGAAGGATTTGAAGAGAAATTAAAAGATATTGCTAAAAATACAATGAAAGATATATCAGAAGAAATTTCTGAAGTTATACAGGGATTTAATGCTGCTGAGAATTTTGGTAAAGGGGAAGGAGATAAAAAGCTGTTATCACCAGAAGATAGAATAAAATTGGTAGATAAAATTTTGCAGAATAAAAAGATTAGAGAGATTGTGAAAAAACTTGGTAAATTAAGATTGTTGGCTATAAATGAATACAAATCAAAGATTAAACACTACTCTGGAGAGATATACTCTACAAAAATTGGCAGGGATTTAAAGCATTTACTACCAAAAGAGGTCGTTAATCTTTCAGATGAGATTTTATATTATGATTTCCTTAGGAAATTCGTTGATAAAAAGCTCTTAATTTATGATATTCAGAATAAATTGGAAAAGCAAAAAGGGCCGATTGTAGTTTTATTAGACCACAGTGGTTCAATGTATGGAGATAGAGAAATTTGGGGAAAGGCGGTTGCTTTATCTTTAATAGAAATTGCTAAGAGAGAAAATAGAGATATATATTACATTGCCTTTGATGATGGAGTTAGATTTGAGAAAAAAATAAATCCTAAAAATATAACCATAGATGAAATAATCGAAATTGCTTCCTTATATTTTGGTGGGGGAACAAATTTCATAGAGCCGTTAAATAGAGCCATAGAAATAATAAACGAAAATGAAGGCTTTAAAAATGCAGACATATTGTTAATAACTGATGGCTATGCTGAAGTAAATGATGTCTTTTTAAAAGAATTTGACAAGTTAAAAAATGAACATAATGTTAAATTAATCTCTGTGTTTGTTGAAGTCTTTCCAACAGAAACTTTGAAAATGATTTCTGATGAAGTTATAAAGGTTTATGATTTGGTAGATGAAGAAGCAAGAAAAATATATAGGGCAGTGTCTTAATAAATAAATTATCAAAGTTATATTATAGTTTTTTGCAAAAGTTATTAAAATTAATATGGAAGATTTGAACGCCTTCCCAAAGGAAGGCGTTCATAAATACCTTATTCATTCCAAAATGTTTTGCAAAAAACTATAGTTTTTTCTCAACAATTTCCCCCCTTGGCTCAACTTCTTCAAATATCTGTGCTTCAAACCTATAAATTTTAACACCTTCAGCTAACCACATATCTGGTGGCAATCCAGCTTTTAAACATAAATGAGCCAAATATTCTTCAACATCCCATCCATACTCAACAGGGACTTGTGGTAATAAAAGCCCTCTATAAAATCCATATTCAATAATTAATCCATCTCTACCAATTTTTATTTTTTCCAAATATTCTTTTGGATGACTAACTTTAATAAGCTCTGGAGGAGTTAAAATACTTACTTCAACCACAATACTATCCATCTCTTCCAATGTTACTGGTGAGAACCTTGGATCTTTTGTAGCTGCACTTATCGCCGCTTCTTCTAAAGCTTCAATTAATGGCATTATTGGTTCTGGAATCCCAATACATCCCCTCAATTCCTTATCTGGATAAGTATGTAAAGTGCAAAAACACCCTCTTTTCTCATTAAATATTTCTGGATAATTTTCTATAACTATTTTTCTACCAGCTAAATAGTTTTCTATAACTGCTCTTGCATATTTTACTGCAAATTTTCCTTCTTCTAAGGTTAGTAATCTCATTATTCCACCAATAAAAATTGATAAAAACAAAAAGAAATAGTAACGCTCAGCTGTCCCAGGTTTCATCATATTATCAGTGAAGTCGGCACTCATCATCGCGTTAAACATAAACTTCAATTTTATAAGATTATGTCAATCTTCTCCCCACAAATTTTACATCTTCCTGTTTCTACATCTAAATTAATTATCTTGGCGTTGAATATATACCTTTCTATTAACAAAGCCCCACAATTTGGACAATATGTGTTTTCACCTTCATGCCCTGGAACATTTCCAATATAAACATACTTAAGTCCCTCTTCAATAGCCAAATTTCTTGCCATCTCTAAGGTTTCTATAGGTGTTGATAGGATATCAGTTAATTTATAGTCAGGATGAAACCTTGAAAAATGCAAAGGAGTATCTTTTCCTAACTCATCTCTTACAAAGTGTATTATAAATAACAAGTCATCTATATTGTCATTATAACCTGGAACAATTAAATTTGTTATTTCTACATGTATTCCCAATTTTTTTGCTAATTTACATGTTTCTAATACTGGCTCTATCGTAGCTTTACAAACTTTCTTATAAAAATCAGCATTTCCTTTAATATCTATATTCATTGCATCCACTGGAAGAGCTTTTAATGGCTCTTTCTCTATATAACCATTGGTAATCATTACATTAAATAACCCTTTCTCTCTTGCTACAACTGAAGTATCATACATGAACTCATAATATACTGTTGGTTCAGTATAAGTGTATGATATTCCTGGACAGTTGTATCTTATAGCAACTTCAACAATCTCTTCTGGTGTCATCTCCCTATAAGGAATTTCATCTGGTGGAAATTGAGAAATTGTCCAATTTTGACAATGCAAGCATCTAAAATTACAGCCACCAGTAGCTAAAGAAACTACTTGAGATGTTGGATAGAAATGAAATAATGGCTTTTTTTCTATTGGGTCTATCGCTAATGAGCAAATTTTTCCATATCCAACAGCATATAAAGTTCCATTTATATTTTCTCTATTCCAACAAAAACCCCTCTCCCCCTCTTTTATAATACAACGCCTTGGACAAATATTGCACCTAACTTTATTGTCATCTAATTTTTCATAAAACATTGCTTCTCTCATAATTTCACCTGAAACTTTTAGAAAAAATTAATGGAAAGATTTGGTGAGTTGTATGAAAGTATTCCATTCTATATAAACCCCTTCCTAAAGAGTTCTTTCATAATTTTCCTCTAATAGCAAAAATTTCAGTAATTTCCATCAATATTTTATTTTTGTATATTATATTATATGTTCTTTTTGGTAATTGGTTGTAGTTTGTTTTTAAAAGGGTTTTTAATCTTTCATCAACTTCAGCGATTCCTATAGATTTAATTTCTCTTCTGGTTTCTAAGTTGTATTTTCTTATAATCTTACCTATTGGAATATCCGCAGAGAGTAAATCCTTTTTTATTTCTTCCCTAAGATTTTCTTCCTCAATATTTTTAAAAGGTGTTTTTGATATAGCATAAACTAATGGAATATCATTAACTTTAAGAATAACTTCCCTATAGTTTGTATTATCAACAATCTTTTGATTAATTGTCTCAACTTTACAAATATCCTCAAATAATATCTCTAAAATATTTGTTACGCTTCCATCAGTCCCTAAAAGTATTTTTTCTTCATTCAGCAAACGAAATTTTTTATTTAGTTTTGATATTTCCTTATAAATAATCATAATATCACGTGTTTAATTTATCAATAAAATGAGGCGATAATAATGAATAATAGAATTAAGAGATTTTTAAAATATATGGAAAGTGAAGGTATAAAAAAGGCAGTGGTTTTAAAGAAAGAGAACATAAACTACTTCTTAGGAAAATATTTTATGAGTTTCTCTGTCTTAGTTTTTGAAGAACAGCCTTACTTATATGTTGGAAAACTTGATAAAGATTATGCTGAAGAAGTTTTTAATTTTTTAGAAATTAAAGAGTTTAAAAGCTGGGAAGAGATATTTAAAGGATGTGATGGAATTGAAAGAGAATTACCAATTGGTTATTTAAAATATATTGATAAAGATTATAAAATAATATCCGACAAAATTAAAGAGCTGAGAATGATTAAAGATAAAGAAGAAATAGAATTAATTAAAAAGGCCGCTGAGATTAGTGATAAAGCCATAACTTGGGTTTATAATAATTTAGATAACGTTAAAAATTTAAATGAATATGAATTAGTGGCTGAGATAGAATATATTATGAAAAAACATGGTTCAATAAAACCTGCATTTGATTCCATTGTAGTTTCTGGTAAAAAAACTTCTTTCCCTCATGCTTTGCCTACAAAAGATAAGATAAAGGATGTTTTATTAATTGACATTGGGGCAGTTTATGATGGCTATTGTTCAGATATAACAAGAACATTTTTATTAAAAGATGATGAAGAGATGAGAAAAATCTATAATTTAGTTTATGAAGCAAAAAAAATTGCTGAAGAGCATTTAAAAGAGGGAATATCAGCTAAACAAATTGATAACATAGTTAGAGAGTTCTTTGGTGATTATAAAGAGCTATTTATCCACTCTTTAGGGCATGGTGTTGGATTAGAAGTTCATGAAGAGCCAAGATTATCAAATAAATTAAAAGACGATGAAGATGTTATTTTAAAAGAAGGGATGGTTGTAACTATTGAGCCAGGATTGTATTTAAAAAATAAATTTGGTGTAAGGATAGAAGATTTATATTTAATTAAAAAGAATGGATTTGAAAAATTAAGCAAAGCGGAAATTCCTGAATATTAAATTATTTTTTCCATTGTTTAATTAAATGATAAATTATTAAGATAAGAAGAATAAGTGCAAATATCTCACTTATATGTAAATGATGAGGTGTAATAATAGCTGTTTTAACACCTATATCTCCTATAAGATAATCAAATAAAAATGCAAATAAAAAACTACCAATAATTATGCTGGATAAATAAATTGCTAATGCCTTTTTTCCAAATATTTCATAAATTGTTGTCATAGTTACAATATTCGTTGCCGGCCCAGTAGTTAAAAATATCAAAGCTGAGCCTGGCGAGAAACCAATTGAGATGAGAGATAGAGCTATAGGGATTGAAGATATTGAACAAACATAAATTGGAACTGATAATAATAAAACCAAAATATACTGCAGAAACAAATTATCTACATAGGATGAGATATCTATAGGAATTAGAGAGATTATAGCCCCAAGAATAATCCCATATAATAATGGCTTTGCTAATGGTGAAAAAAGCTCGTTAAATGAGTAGTTAATAATCTCTTTAATCGCATTTTTTAAATTTTTCTTTTTTATTTTTCTTTTTACCTTTCTTTTTTCTTTTACTTCTTCATTCTCTTTGATAAAAATATTCCCTAAAATTCCAGCAAATAGGGATATAAAAACAGATGATAAAACTCTAAAAGCTGTAAAAATTCCCCCAAAGACAGCATAAGTTACAAATATGGAATCAATTCCAGTTACAGGAGTTGCTATTAGAAAAGATAAAACAGAGGCAGAGCTTGCTCCACTCTTTTTTAAAGAAACGCCTATTGGAATAACTGAACAGGAACAGATAGGTAAAGGAATACCAAATAAAACACTTTTTATAACTGATAATGAAGTAGAACTTCCAAGATGTTTTCTAATAAAATCATCTGGTAAAAAATATTTAAGAATTCCAGCTATTAACAGCCCAATTATTATATAAACTGCCAATTCATTTAAGAAATTCCAAAAGTTTAAAAGAAATTTATAAACTATTTGTAGCATTTAAATCTCCTATTAAATTTTAGTTATATTAATGGAAGCGTCTTTCTCAAATCTCTCTCAATCTTATCTATTTCTTCAGCATATTTAATTGCTATCTTTCTCATAACTTCATCAACATTTTTTACCCCTAAATCTTCCAATCCAACAATTTTAACATGCTCTGCTCCTTTTGATTTGACATTTATCCCCAAATGTATTTTTGCTGAAACAGTTCCTTTACATGCAATACAAACAGATAATTTTTTATCCTCAAAATATAAATCATCTCCATCTCTTTTTAGCTTTACATTATAACTTTCAATAACCTCTTTTGCTATAAAAACCAATAATCTCTGCCTTAAATATATTGTCTTTAAATCAATGGCATCAAAATGCTCTACAACAAAATTTATAGCATCTTCTGATTTTATTGGGACTTTTATTTCTTTTTCTCTCTTAATATCTTTCAAATCCTTCATATTTTTTGCAGAAACTTCCATCTTTCCTCTAAAAACTACAACATTATCTTTCTGAACATCAAAGGTTTTAAATGCCCATAATGGCTCTATCTCTTTTCCAGTATAATCCAATTTGTCTTTAACAAAGATTATAGACATGTATTCAGTATCATAAACTTCAAAATCCATAAAATCACCATGGTAAAGGACTATATTCTCTTTTAATATCTGGAACTTCAGAGAATACATCATAAGTTATATTGTTTAATATAAAACCATCCATTTCCTTTAATTGAACCAATAGGCATCCTTTAATAGTAACATTAATTTTAGGTGCATTTTTTTGCATTTCATCAACTATTAAAAGTAAATCTCTGATTCTTCCCAAATTATTCAAATCTATTCCAGCATTTTTTAAAAGATTTTCGTTCTCTTTGTATGAAATAAGCTGATGAACCATAATCTCATCAGCATAGCCGTTAAGCTCTTTAGCTAAATTTAAGAGTTCATTATCATTAAATCCTGGAATATAAATTGCTCTAACAATTGTATGCAAATACTTGGAAGCAATTTTTATATTATTTAAAACTCTATCAAAATAATCTTTTCCAGTCAATAATTTATACTTTTCATTACTAAAAGAGCTTAAACTAATCATTATCAAATCTAAACCTAAATCTTTAAACTCTTTTATCATCTCTTCATTTAATAAAATTCCATTTGTCTGTAAATCAACTCTCAGCCCCAAATCTTTACAAAACTCTATTCCCTTTTTTACTCCTTCCAAATCTAATAGAGGTTCTCCATACTGAGATATAGTAACTGCCTCTGCCTCTTCTAAATTTCCATAAATTCCTCTTTTTACATTTTTCAGCCTTGAATAACAATAAATACAGTTTAAATTACACTTTTGTGTTAATTCTATTGATGGATGATGATAGGGATTTTCTATTTCTAAGTTTATTCCCTCACAGCCAATGCAGTGTTTAACTATCTTTAAATTCTTAACTATTTCTTCCAATTTATCGCAAATCTCATTTCTTAAAATTATCATAGGCACCACAAAAATTAAATTTTTTAATTTTTAGTAGTATCCAGCAATATTCATCGTCTCCAATTTTTCCTTTAATTTTAAAGCTTCTTCATCTTCTTCAGGTTTTAAAGGTCTTTCTGAAGCTACAGAAACTATGGCTCTCCCTACATAAGTGTTTCTAACTCTCATTCCTTCTGGAAATACCCTATTCATAAAATCCATTACTTTATCTATAAAATCTTTGCTTGTATCATAAACTTCCATATCTAAGTCAATATCCGAATCTGTAATAATTTCAAACCTTGACGGCTGGTCTATAACATGTATCTTTCTTAATAAGTGTGGAACATAAGTTTCATCAGTAATTTTTAGCTTGTATATTATTTTATCATTTTCTTTTTTTTGCTCTACAATTTCAGCAAAATCTCTCAGTTTAATAATTTTTCTTGTTGGTTTTGGCAGAACCCCCAATATAAAATATGGTTCTTTTTCTTTAGCAATAAATTCAACTCTAATTATTGATTTTCCTAACAGTAAATCTTCCAACGCTGTTTGTATAACTTTTGTATAAATCTCTTTCCCAGCTTTATCTTCACAATGAACAATTATCTCAGCCATACTCTCTCCTCACTAAAAAAGTTAAATGTTAAATTAAATTATTATGCCTTTATCTTCTTATATCTGAATCCTGAAGATAATAAAGCGGCTCCAACAGCTCCAATTAGCTGGGAATATCTTGGAACAATAACCTTTCTTCCCAAAACTTCTTCCATAGCTATAACTAAACCCTTCAGCAAACTACTTCCTCCAACTAATATAACTGGGTCCCTAACATCAACTTCCTGTAATTGTTGCTCAAACACTTGCTCAGCAACTGAGTGAGCTGCTGCAGCTGCTACATCTTCAGCTTTAGCCCCTTCAGCTAATGCAGTAACTAAATCCTGAATACCAAAGACGATACAGTAGCTGTTCATATTTATCTTTCTCCAATCTCCCTTAGCCGCTAATTCTCCAAGCTCTTGTAAAGAAACTCCTAATCTTCTTGCAGTAATTTCAAAGAATCTACCACTTGCCCCAGCACAGATTCCTCCCATTGTAAAACCATCTGGAATGGCATCATATAGAGAGATAGCTTTGTTATCCATCCCTCCAATGTCAATAACAGTTGCTTCCCCTTCCTGTTTATCAGCTAAATATGCAGCTCCTTTTGAGTTAACTGTTAGCTCTTCTTGTATTAAATCAGCGTTAAAGTATTTTCCAACTGTATATCTTCCATATCCTGTAGTCCCTATAGTTTCAACTTGGTCTAATGATATGCCAGCTTCTTTTAGTGCATTATCAACTGCTTCTTTAGCAGACTCAATAACATCCTTTGTGTAAATCCATCCTGTCCCTGCAACTTCATCATCTATCATAACAACTGCCTTTGTTGTTGTAGAACCACTATCAATACCTAAACTTATTCCTTCCTGCTTCTTTCTTGCTAATAAAGATTTTCTCTCAACAATTGTAGTTAATGCCTCCATTCTTGTTAATAACTCAGATGCCTTTGTTCTTTCAGTGAATGAATACATAACTACTGGCAAATTTGTGTTTTGTTGGATAAGTTTTCTTACCTCATTCCTAACCAAAGCTCCTTCAGCACATCTAAAACATGTAGCTATAAATACTGCTTCAGCATCTGTATTTCCTTCAATAATTGACATTGCTCTTGCAAACATCAATTTTAAATTAGCTGAGCCAACTTTAAACCCCAATCTCTCTTCAACTTCATCGATATATGATAAATCAACTTCAGGGAAAATAAGTTCTCCACCAACCTTTTGTGCTGCTTTTTCAATTTCGTGATAAACACCGCTCCACTCTGCTCCACATGTTAATAAGGCAATCTTTACCATTAACTTCACCCAAATTTAATATTTATATGGAAATTTTTTTATTAATTCTAACATTTTATTTTCAGATATATATTCCTTTGTGCCTATAATCAGCTTTGGTTTTTCTAATATTCTACCAAACAATACTACTGGACATTTATTTTTTAATGCGATATCCACTACTTTATTATATTCTTTCTCTGGAATTGCCAATATATAAGTTCCCAAATACCTTGTAGCTCTTGGATATGGAAGAGATTTTATCTCAGCCCCTTTCTTTGCCTTAATTAACATCTCTAATAGATTTCCTAACCACCCTCCCCTCGATGCATCCTTACATGCGTTTATTTTTATTCCATTCTCTAAGATTTCTAAATATGTATCAAATTTTTTCTTTGCTTTATAAATTCTTTCCCCAATATCTCCTTCTACAGGGTCTCCGAGCATAATTAATAAATCTCCTTCCTTAGCCCCTCCATCTCTTATTATCAAATTTTCATCAATCAACTCTCCAAAAACAGCTACTGAAATACATGATTTTAACTCTTCAACTGTTTGAGTGTTTCCTCCAATTATTGGAATCTCTAAACCTATGCTTTGTTTTCTTAAACCATCAACTGCTAATTTTATCTCATCTTCGTTCTTTGCTTGAATAGCATTTAATGCAAATTTTGGCTTAGCCCCCATTGCCACTACATCACATGCTGTATGAATTAAAGCTGTTTTAGCCCCCAATTTTAAGGGATATGGGCCTTCTATATTAATGACCATATTTTTTATAACTACTGCATCATCTCCAGCTTTAATTCCACTTTTTAAATCATCAATTAAATCATCAAAGTGCCAAAATGCCTTTCTTGGATAGTTTGTTTCCAATATATGCTCTATAGCCATTTTTAGCTCGTATTCAAAATTTTCCATGCTTACACCCAAAGCAAAGTATCTTATTAAAACTCAAACTATATATTTAATTTAAATATCAATTAACCAAATAATCATTATCATTGCAAATGTGTTTGGTGAAAACATGAACATTTTAAGAAGGGGAAGGTTAGGAAATTCAATAAAAGAAGATGTAGCAAAATACACAACAAGCTTAGATTTTGACAAAGAAATTTTTGAGGCAGATATCTTATGCGATATTGCTCATGTAATAATGCTTTATGAGCAGGGAATAATAAAAAAAGAAGATGCAAAAAAGATTATTGAAGGTTTAAAAGAAATTTATAAAAAAGGTATGGAAAATCTTAATTTAGACCCTTCCTTGGATGATATACACATGGTTATTGAAAGTGAATTAATTAAAAAACTTGGGGAAGATGTAGCAGGAAGAATGCACACTGGAAGAAGTAGAAATGATGAAGTAGCAACAGATTTAAGAATTGCTTTAAGAGAAAAGGTTTTAATAATAGTTAAATCATTGATTGAAATGCTAAAGGATATATTAGAATTAGCTGAGAAACATAAAGAGACATTAACTGTTGGCTACACCCATTTACAGCACGCTCAGCCAGTAACTTTTGCTCACCATTTATTAAGCTATGTCTCAGCAATTGAGAGAGATATTTTAAGGTTGTTAGATGCCTACAAAAGAATAAATATCTCTCCATTAGGTTGTGGGGCGATGGCAACAACTGGATTTAAGATAAATAGAGAGAGAACTAAAGAACTTCTTGGATTTGATGCTATAATAGAAAATTCAATGGATGGTGTTTCAGCAAGAGATTTTATATTAGAAACAATGGCAGATTTAGCAATATTGGGGACAAACTTATCAAAGATTTGTGAAGAGTTAGTTTTATTCTCAACTTACGAATTTGGAACTATTGAGATTGCTAACGAGTTCTGCTCAACCTCTTCAATAATGCCTCAAAAGAAAAATCCTGATGTTGCTGAAATAGCAAGGGCTAAGCTTTCAACATTAAATGGAAATTTAGTTACTGTATTAACAATATTAAAAGCTCTACCAAATACTTACAATAGAGATTTGCAAGAAATAAGCCCACATTTATGGAATAGTGTTTATACAACAATAGACACAATAAAAATGGTTCATGGAATGTTAAAAACAATAAAAGTGAATAAAGAGAGGATGGAAGAATTAGCTAACGCAAATTACTCAACTGCAACAGAATTGGCTGATACATTAGTTAGAGAGACAGGAATTCCATTTAGAACAGCACATGGCATCGTTGGGGAAGTTGTTAGAAGAAGTATAGAAGAAAAAAAGGATATGATTGAAGTTATCTATGAGGTTTTAGAAAAATACAATTTGAACGTTGATGAAGAAAAGATAAGAAAAGCATTAGACCCTTATGAAAACGTTAAGATGAGAGATGTTGTTGGAGGGCCTGCTCCAGAAGAAGTTGAAAAAAGGATAAAGGCATTTAAAGAGAGATTGAACAAATATGAAAAAGAAGTTAATGAAAAAATGCAAAAGATAAACAAAGTTAAAGAAACTCTGCTATCTTATGAGATTTAATTTATTTTATCAAAAAATCATATCTTTCCAAACATAAACTGCCATTATTATCCATATTGCCGCTAAAATATATCCCTCTTTTTTTCTTAATTTATAGTTAGATATTGGATAAAAAGCCCTAACTCCAGCTGGTGTCATTGAATCTCCAACTAAATGAGATAAATATCCAGCAATTATTGGTAATATGTAATGCAAAGTTCCATCAATTCCTGGATTTAATTTTATAATATCCAAAATAGCCCAAGCAAAGATGGCAAAAATCATCACTCTACCGAGTAAAATTTCATTAGTAACCATTAATAAAGATATCAACCCAGCAAAAACTGCTGAAATAAATGAGAGTTTGTAAGATAAATATCCCAAAATAAAAGATACAAATAACAAAGACCAAAATGTGTGAGTTAAAGTTCTATGCTCTGAAAAATAAGGAATTAAATATATCAAAAGAACTGAAACTCCTAAAATAAACAAATCAATATTAAACAAACTTTTATCAAAAAAGTAAAGTAAAATATTTATAAAAACAATCCCTCCAGATATTAAAATTCCTCTTTTAACAATATCTTCCTTAACATCATGGTCTAAATCTGGATACAAAGCCCCAGCTAATGCCAAAAATATCTGTTCTGGTGAAGAAATAAATGGCAATCCAAAGATAATCCCTAAGATTGTATGTCCCTTCCAATTCATAGAATCCCTTAAAAAATTTTATTAAAATGGAAAACATCTCCCCCATGGGCATAAACATTTGGGAGTTGATTTTATTGATATTATTATATCTCCCTCTTCTAAAGTAGATAGATAATTTTCTGAAATTTTTTTAAATTTTGGAATATTTTTTTCAAACTTATCTTTATATTTTTCTCCATTTGAAGAGATTGCGTATATGCATTCAATATCTTTTAGCTTATAACCCCATCGTGTCCCATGATGTGGAGTTATCAACACATAAAAGAATTTCCTATTTTTACTGTTTAATTCTTTTATTATTTTATTTATCTCATACGGTTTCAGATCCCCCATAAATAACAATTCATTATCACAACAAAACACTAAACTTAAACGATCAGTAATACCCCTAAATTTTTCGTCAAGATCTTCAATTTTCTTTTTAAAATTTTCTTTTTCACTAATTCTATCTTTTAAATTTTTTAATTTTTCTAAAATTTCATATGTTTCCTCATGTTTTTTTCCATTAAATTTTTCATATTTCATGTTTTTTTGGACGACTATATTATATAACGGACTATATCTTTCAACAAATTTAACGATCTCCTCAAATTCACGGTAATCCTTCATAAATTGTTTAAATTCTTTTATCACTTTTTTCACACTTTCTACAACCTCATCATCTTTGATAATTCTTGGTGGATGCAATATTTCAAAGGTTTTCCCCCTAATTTTTATAAAATCCCCTTTAAAACATGGATTAAGTTTGCATTTATCATTTATTTTGAATATTAAATCTAAAAAATCAATATTGACTATACCATAATTATTATAAATCTGAAAAAATTCAAATGATAACATATACAAAATAAATTCATTTGAAATATCCTTACCATTATCATAAATCTTTGGAATTCCCGGAAAATATACTTCATCAAACCATCCCTTCCAATGATTTCCTTTATCTGCTACACAAAAAATACCATTGTAATGGTCAGAATGAAAGTGGGATAATATAAAATATTTCGGTGTATATCTTGATATATATGAAGATACTCTGTGTAAAGCATAAAATGCTTTTTCTTTACCATTATAACTACCACAATCAACTAACGCATGTTCTGCATATTCTATGGAAATCTTACCAAAGATACCCCATCTCTTTTCCGTAAAAACCTCTATTTTCTTAAAATCTGCACTAACACAGATAGGCATACATAATCCGTGTCCCACGTCCATTACACAAATTTTCATTAGTCTCCCCCACATTAATTTGTGTTTATACAAAAATTTATTTCTTCAAACATAGTATAAAAATATTTTGTTTATTAAATTAAAGTTTTGTAGTTTTATAAAATAGAGCCAATTTATCCAATAACAACCTCTCCCTCTTTTATTCCAATAGTATTTAACCACTTAACAGTTGATTCTTTAACAATTTCCTTTTTCTTTCTTAATATCCACAATTTTAGTTCTAAAGTTATCAAATTCTTTGTAATTTTGCCAATTACTTCAAATTTAACCAAATTTTTAAGTAAATTTCAACTTTCGATTTTTTCATAAATTTCATTATCAATTGCTTTCCTATGAATACAATTATTGTTGGGATTATTAAAGCTAATAATATGGAATCTGTATAAGTCCAAATCACTGCTGAAATACATGCAGTTGCAAAAAGTCCATA
The DNA here is from genome assembly GCF_000739065.1 of Methanocaldococcus bathoardescens. Lineage (GTDB taxonomy): Archaea > AGJL01 > Methanococci > Methanococcales > Methanocaldococcaceae > Methanocaldococcus > Methanocaldococcus bathoardescens. The sequence goes on from NZ_CP009149.1 coordinate 1,105,657, forward strand.
ACAATCCGGAATTCTGCCATCAAAATCCAACCTTATATAATCCTCTTCTCTAATGAACCTTAAGCCGTATAAAACACTTAATACTATATCCCAAAAGATTGTTGCAAATAACGCCAATATTATGCTAATTTCTGTGTTATGGATGATTTCACAGAACATAATGGTAAATAACAAGATAAAATAGACACCACTTAAATGCAACATTCCAAATGGAGTTATCCATTTCATAATCTCCCAAAGTAAAAATTTAAATTAAAAGCTCAACTTTATTATCCTTAATCTTATTAAGTATTTTCAAAGCAATATTTGGGATAAAGGTTGTTATATATGCTTTTTCTGAACTCTCTACAGCTTTTTTATCATCTCCATTGCATGGATAGGCATTGATGCCAGCATCATTTAAAATCTTAATAGTAGCTTTCTCTACCCAACTATCCGTATCTGAAATATAAACCTCCTCTGCCTTTTCAGCAATTGCCCAACTTATATATCTTCCCCCAATTAATCCAATTTTATCAGTAGAGATGTCATCAATTGTCTTATTTACTTTTAATTTTCTACATAGATTACTCTCCTTTATAGATGCCCAGTGTGCATCTCCTAAATAAAACCCTCCAATGCTGTAAGGATAGATATTTCCTTTTAAAAAGTTGTTTCCTAAGGCAATTGCTTTAACTATATCCTTATCTATAAAACTTGCATTAACATTTCCTGCTTTTATTTCCTCTCTAATTATTCTTATAACTCTTCTTAAACCAAAATTTCCTCTCTTTGCTGTTTCTGGGCTATAGCCGCACATATACCCATGGTGATTTAATGGAAACCCAGTTATTATAGCATTTAAACCACTTCTTAATCCAATTCTACATTCATCCTCATAAGCTCCATTTGTTGCCACAACCCCTCCTTTAACTAAAATTCTTGAAACAGCTATTGCCTTAGCAAAAGCTTTCAATCTATCTTTAGCCCTGTTAAATGGTGCTCCTTCAACAACAAATACATCAACATCTAAGTCAATACATGCCTTAATTCCAGTTATTAAATCATCATATCCATCTCCAATGTGGAAAATGCCTTCCAAACCCTTGCCATATTTTTTTGCTGTTTTTGCAACAACTTCCATCTCCTCTAACGGGGCTGCATGCTCCTCTCCACCTTGCTCCTCAACCACATTTATACATACAGTAGAAGCTAACCTAACCCATTCCTCAAACTCATCGGCATGTTCCTTCTCTTTCTCTATCAATCTCTTATGAATCCTATCTCTTGGACAGCCCTTAAATGGTGGGCCTTTAAAATAACAATCTCCATAACAATGAGTTATTTCCTTTGGAAACCTCATAGCTCCATACATTCCAAAGTGGTCTATATCTATTGGCACATCAACATTTTCTAAAACCATTTTTAAAACATCTATAGGATTTAATCCTTCTTTTTCAGCAATATCTGCCACTGCATAACTGCAGATATGAATTGGAAATCCTATATAATCAGTTAATATGCAATTTTCAATAAATTGAGTTAATGTTAATGATGATGAACACGGCCCTACAGCAATTTCTATTAAATCACAGCCCATTGGAAATTTTCTTAAATTACTTCCAAGCTTTTGAATCTCTTCCAAAGATAAATCATCAACCACATCAACAACCTCAATTATATCGCTTTCTTTTAATTTTTTCTCATTTAATTTTTTTATTACTATTTTTCTTAATTCTAATGCTGAATCTAAATTATTTACGGCTTCTTTAATGAGTTCTCTCATAAAAATCCCTCAGTCCATTTATAATCTGCAAATACCTATCTTCAATTCTCTCAACCAATCCTAAATCATAATTGTGTGTTTTTAAGATTATAACATTTTCTATATCTTTTCCATTAAACAAATAGTCTGGAATTATTAAAATACCGTCATCAGAAATTTTTAGACCTAAATCTTCAACAACTTTTTTAACAAACTCTGTTTTTGGATTAACCTTTACATTTAAATCTTTAGTCAATTTTTTTATCTCTCTTTCTTTATTTTTTAGAAATTCTATTGAATTATTTATTTTTTCTTCATCCCCAATACCTAATTTTTTTAATTCCTCTAAACTTTCAATTAAATCCTTAAAAGTTACTGACTTAACTTCAAAAATCTCTGCATTTGGGTTTAGTTTTTTCACTCTCTCTTTATACCCCTTAGATATAATTAAAAAATCACAATTAACTTTATTATCATAAGGATTAACTATTTCATAATCTTCCAATCCAATTAAATCAGCGATTTCTTTATACATTTTAGTTATTCCTATTTTCATATTTTCCCAATAATTTTTTTAGTTATTTATTTTCCATAAGCTTTTAAATAGTTTTCAAACTTCTTCCAATCCAATTTTGGTTTTAATCCTAAATCCATAATCATATTAACTACTTCTTCCAAATTTCCTGTTTTTGGATTTCCTACTCCTTTTACATTTATTGGGTGATTTTTTGGAATAACTGTTGCTACATTACTCGCTCCACCTAACAAAGCAAATTGCACTAACTCTGCACCAATTGTTGGTGTTGGTGATGTTATTCTTATATTTGGGAATAACAGCCTTGTTATAGCTATTGTTTTTGCCTGCTCTAAGGCAGAACATTTTGGATGGTTTTCCATCGGTGTTCCTTTATAGGGATTGAATCCCATTATAGGAATTTCTCCAACATCCAACTCGTTTTTTAAATAAAATAAATGCTCTACTCTATCCTCATAACTCTCCCCAATACCAATTAACAAACCAGAAGATAGCTCAATATCATATTTATTAACTAATTTACAAACCCTTATCCTATCTTCCAACTCTTCCCCTGGCTTAACCTTTTTAAATAACTCTTCATTTACAGTTTCTAAATTACAGCAAATTGTATTAATCCCATATTTTTTGAGCTCCTTTACTGATTCTTCTGTTAAATCAGCTCCAGCATTAACTAAAACCTCCAAGTTTGTATTTTCCTTAACTATTTTTAAAGCTCTTACCACTTCTTTTCCTTGATAACCATGTGCAGAAGAGCAACTAACTCTTTTTATTCCACTTTCTTCAATTGCTATTGCTGATTTTTTTATTTCCTCGTCATTTAATCTAAATGGTTTATAATATCCCTCTTTTGAAGTTCCAGCGGCAAAGCCACAATATAGGCATTTTGGATTAATCTTACAAATATTGGTTATATGTATAGTAGAAGTTATTTCAATCTCTTTCTTAAAAAAGTCCCTAACTTCTGAAGCTAATCTAAATAATTCTAAATAATCTCTCCATTTATCTATTTTAAATAGTTTTAACGCTTCATCTTCATCTATAAGTCCATTTTTTATAAATTCTTTATTTCCTTCTTTTAATTCTTTAAAATTCTCCTCTATTTTTTCAAATATCATTACATCACCAATCATCATGATTAAAAAGTATCTTACAATTAAAAAAGATTAAAAAGTTTTCGATTTTTCTATAAATTAAACTAAAAATAAAAAATAAAAAAGTAATTTAAAAAGATATTTATTCTTTTTTGTGTTTCTCTAATACCTTCAATGCTGTTGGTAAGATATCTGCTAATGGACCGAAGCACATACTGTCTGCTGTTCCTAATAATGCAGCTGGGTCTAATGCTTCTTCCATGTTAGCAATTCCTTTCTCTTTCATTAAGTTGTGTATTTGTGTTAAAGCTTCATCAGCCATCATTTGAGCGAAGTCAGCAGGTGCTCCTAAGATTTTTGTAACTGCATCTCTGTAAGCTAATAAACCAGCATAGACAGTTGCTGTAACTGCTGAACACATGTCACAAACTGGACCAATTAAGTTAGCAGGCATCTTAAATGCATTTCCTCTTGCAATCTTAGCGATTTCATATAATTTGTTAACTGCTTCTTCACTTGCATAACCTTCAGCAATGTAAACTTGTCCTTTCATCTCTGGAACACATCCTGGGTGGTATGAGGTTATGTTTAAGTCATCTCTTCCTAAATCTTTGAAGATTTTTGCGAATTTTGTTGTTGGAATTGTACATGCGTGGGTTACAATAGCTCCTTCTGGAATTGCATCTGCAAATTTCTTAATAATGTCTGGCTGTTTGTTTCCTTTTGGTAACCATGTTAAAATAATATCTGCATCTGCAACTGCCTCTTTATCATCTGATGTAACTTTTAAACCAACATCTTCTGGGTGGACAAAGTGTATACATGCTTTTGGTGGTTTTGGTAACTCTTTTGCTTTTGCCTTAACAACTTCTCTAATTTTTGGCATTATACTTTCTGGATTTCCATTTAAATGAGCTTCCATAACTTCTTTTGGGTCAAATTCATCAATAACAACTAATCCTGGCTCTTCAGCAAAACATGGGTCTGAAACAATAACTTCTTTAACATCAGGAACTAAGTGTAAAAGCTCAGCTCCCATTGTGATTGTTGAGTGTGTTAAAGCAATTTCTGGTTTTCCGACTTCATTAGCAACTTGTGATGCTCTCATGAAGTTTGTAATCCCTGCAGCTGCGTGTGTTCTGTAACATCCAGCCCCTAAGATTGCTATTTTCACACTATCACCTTTTTGTTAAATGTTTCAAATAATTCCGATAATATTATTGTTATATTTGGTAATATATAAAATTATCTATTTGGTTCTAAGTAGTAAATAGCCATAAATAAGTATTATCTATGATACTACATTTTCTAATAGCCAATATAAAAAATTAAATATGGTCTAAAAGAAATCTAAAATAGCAATACATCTGATAGGCGAGGCATCAATATCAAATATCTTTAACGGCAATCCTAAAAAATAGAAGCTTTTTCCAACTAAATTTTTCAAATTTTCATTTAGATTTTCAATAATTAAAATATTTTTTGATAATAGCTTTTTATGCTCCTCAAATCCACCAATTGTGCATGCATCTATGCCAATACATTTTATGTTGCTTTTAATAATATCATCTAAAAATGGTATTTCTGGAATTTCCTCAAAATATTCCTTTCTCTTCCAATATTTAGAAAATCCTGTATAAATTAGTAATATATCACAAACAGGCAATTTATTCATCTCAAAATCATTCAAAGATATACAATATCCTTTTCCCTCAATTATCCCACCTTTAAACGGAATTTTATTTTCCAATCCTACATGTTTTGGATAATCTATGTGTGTGCATAGATGAGAGCCCATAACAATTTCTGATACTATAAATCCATCTATCTCTTTTTCAGTGATTTTTAGCTCTGGGTCTCCGGGATAGGGAAAGTTAATTAGAGTTTGAGTTAAATCTAAGATTTTCATGTTTTCACTTTAGTTTTTATATATTTAAATGTATTTTCATTAAGTATATATACCTCTTCAAAACACATATATATAAAGTTTTCGAAAATTATATATACCAGTTTTCAATAAAAATAAATCAGCATATATAGAGGGAGCAATTTGAAAATAGAAATACTTCACAAAACGCCAAAGGGTTTCTTGATAGGTAGAGGAAAGAGAGAGATAAAGATTGGTTCAGTTGTTATTTTTAAAAATAAGAAAATTGGCAAGGTAGTTGATATTTTTGGACCTGTAGCTAAACCGTATATAAAAATACTCCCTATTAACAAAGACATAGACGTTTCTGGGATTGCATATATTAAAAACGATAAATCCAAATATAAAAATTCTAAGAAGAAAAATTAAACTTTAATGGTGTAGCCTATGGAAGCTCTCAAAACTAAAGAAGAGAAAAACACAAAAGAAAAGAAAATTATAACAAAAGCTGAAAAATCTGAAAAAAAAGAAGGAAATATTGGAGAAGAAGAAATTATTTGTCCAATTTGTGGTAGCAAAGAAGTTGTTAAAGATTATGAAAGGGCTGAAATCGTCTGTGCTAAATGTGGATGTGTTATTAAAGAAAAATTATTCGATATTGGGCCAGAGTGGAGAGCATTTGACCATGAACAAAAGATTAAGAGATGTAGAGTTGGAGCTCCAATGACTTATAGTGTTGATTACAGTGAGCCAATAATAATTAGAGAGAATGGAGAAATAAAAGTTATTAAGATTGGAGAACTTATAGATAGAATTATTGAAAATGCAGAGAATGTCAGAAGAGAAGGTATCTTAGAAATAGCTAAATGTGAGAGTATTGAAGTTATTGCCTTCGACAGCAATTACAAATTTAAATTTATGCCGGTTTCAGAGGTTTCAAGACATCCAGTAAGTGAAATGTTCGAAATAGTTGTTGAAGGAAATAAAAAGGTTAGAGTTACTGGAAGCCATAGCGTCTTTACCATAAAAGATAATGAAGTTGTTCCAATAAGGGTTGATGAGCTAAAAGTTGGAGATATATTAGTTTTAGCAAAAGAGTTGCCATATATTGAAGAAGATATTGAAATTAACCTAATCGATATTGTAAAAGATTTAGAAAATGTTTATATCCAGTTTGACTATCCTTATAAGAATAAAGATTGGAGGAGAAGAAAATCTGCTCCATTGAAATATGTCTTAGAAAATAACATTCCAATTCCAGACAACGCCACAATTAGATGTAGAAGTGGCAAATCCCTCCCAGTAAAAATAAAAGTAGATGAAAAATTTGCCAAGATATTGGGATATTTCATTGCAGAAGGACATTATGATGATAAAAAAATTGTATTTTCCTTTGGTTCTCATGAAAAAGAATACATAAATGAGGTTGTTGGTTACTTCAAATCCTTAAACTTAAATCCAATTGTTTATGAGAAGCGTTCAAGTGTCCAAATTGAGATAAACAGCAAAATATTAGTTGAGTTATTCAAAAAGTTAAATATAAGAAGTGGAGCAAAGAACAAGAGAGTGCCATCAATTGTATTCAAATTCCCAGCAAAGTTAAAGAAAGCATTTTTAATTGGATACTTCAATGGAGATGGTAACTTATACATAAATAAAAAGTATTCAACAGTTCAGTTAAAGGCGGTTTCTGCATCAAAAGAACTTATTGAAGATTTATCCTTCTTACTATTGCAGTTAGGAATTAATGCAAACTATGGAGAAGAGTTTATTAAAGGACATGTAATTGAAAAAACTGGGCAGTATGTTAAAGATAGCCATTCCTATATATTAACAATAACAAATCCTGAAGATATAGAAAAATTGGGATACATAAGCAATTATCAGAAAGAAAACAAAAAACCACCAATTTCTGAGTTAATCCCAGCCCCTTATGAGTATAGAAAAGAATGGAAATGTAGAGATAGGGATAAAATTGGAAGAGACCTTGCATTAAAAATTGCTAAAAAATACAACGATAGAAAACTCGAAAAACTTATCAACTCTGACTTCATATTCCTAAAAATTAAAGAAATTAACAAGATAAAACCAACTAACGGATATGCTTATGATTTAACAGTGCCTAATGCTGAAAACTTCGTTGCTGGATTTGGAGGATTTGTATTGCATAACACTATCCATGATAAGGGGTTATCAACAGTTATTGATTGGAGAAATAAAGATAGTTATGGAAAAGATTTATCTGCAAATAAAAGAGCTCAACTTTACAGATTAAGAAAATGGCAGAGGAGAATTAGAGTTAGTGACGCTGCAGAAAGAAACTTAGCATTTGCTTTATCGGAATTAGATAGAATTACATCAAAACTCGGATTACCAAGACACGTTAGGGAAAATGCAGCTATAATTTACAGAGGGGCTGTTGAGAAAGGATTAATAAGAGGTAGAAGTATTGAGGGAGTTGTTGCAGCTGCTATTTATGCTGCTTGTAGAAGATGTAGAGTGCCAAGAACTTTAGATGAAATTGCTGAGGCTTCAAGAGTGGATAGAAAAGAAATTGGAAGAACTTATAGATTTTTAGCAAGAGAATTAGGTATAAAATTAACTCCAACAAATCCTATCGATTATGTGCCAAGATTTGCATCTGAACTTGGATTACCTGGAGAAGTTGAGTCTAAAGCTATACAGATATTACAACAAGCTGCTGAAAAAGGATTAACAAGTGGTAGAGGACCTACAGGGGTTGCTGCTGCAGCAATATATATAGCAAGTGTCCTTCTTGGCTGTAGAAGAACTCAGAGAGAAGTTGCTGAAGTTGCAGGAGTAACAGAAGTAACAATAAGAAACAGATACAAGGAGCTAACAGAACACTTGGATATTGATGTAACTTTGTAAGTTAAAAATATAGAGAAGAAATTATTTAAAAATTTTTGAACTAAATAAGATTTATCATTTTTTAAGGTGATAATATAGTGGGATTGTTTGATAAAATTCAAAAAAAGACTGAAAAAAGCCTTAGAGAATCTACAACAGCAAGCTCTAAAAAAGATGATATTCTAACCCCAACAATAAAAAACGACATTACATTAAAAAAAGAGAATTTTGGAGTTAATGGGATATTAGACTCTTATACTGTTACTATTGATGAAATAAGTGTTGATATTGTAATAAAAAAAGAAGGAGGTTTTATATATTATCTAATTCCTGAAATTGAAAAAATTAACACTGCTTTATCAAAGCTCTCAAAAGATAACATAAACTTAATAAAAATGCAGATTGGAGATTTAGGATTGATAGAATACAGCCAAATAAAAAATTACTTATCAGATTTCTCTACAAAATATAATCTAAACATTCCATATATCGATTCATTAGCAAAATATTTCTACCTAATATCGGGTAGGTTAGGTTTATTAGAAATTCCAATAAATGACGATAGATTAGAAGAAATAATGGTTAATGGTTACAATCTTCCAGTTTTTGTATTTCACAGGAAACATCAGATGTGTGAAACAAATATAGTATTAGATAGAAATGAAGTAGATAGGATTATTGAAAGTATTGCAAATTTGGTTAATAGGCCAATAGATTCAAGATTTCCAATGCTCGATGCATTTTTACCAGATGGAAGTAGGGTTAATGCTACAACAGCAGATATTACAATGAATGGAGCTACACTAACTATAAGAAAGTTCTCAAAAAATCCATTAACTGTTATAGATTTAATAAACTTTGGAACTTTAGATATAGATACTGCAGCTTTTTTATGGCAGGCAGTTGAGGGCTATTTTGGAGCAAAACCAGCTAATACATTAATAGTCGGTGGGACAGGTTCTGGAAAAACCACTCTACTAAATGTTTTATCTCTATTTTCAATGTATAATGAAAGAATTATTACCATAGAAGACACTCCAGAATTGCAAATTCCTCATAAACACGTTATAAAAATGGTTACAAGACCTGCAAGACCTGGAATGCCTGAATATGAAATTACCATGGATGATTTAATTAAAAATGCTCTAAGAATGAGGCCAGATAGAATATTTGTCGGAGAAGTTAGAGGGGAAGAAGCTCATTCACTGCTTGTTGCTATGAATACGGGGCATGATGGGGCTTTGGCTTATGATGAACCTATTTATCTATCAGATGGAAATGTTGTTAAAATTGGGGACTTTGTTGATAAGTTTTTCAATAATAGAAAAGGTAAAAAAGAAAGGAATGGATTCGAATGGATAAATATTGAAGATGAAAATATCTTTATTAAAAGTTTTAATAAATCAACATTAAAAATTGAAGATAAAAGAATAACAAGGGTCTGGAGGAAAAGATACAGAGGAAAGCTATTAAAAATAAAAACTAAGAGCGGAAAAGAAATAACATTAACTCATGACCATCCAATATACAAGATGAACAACAAAATATTTGAGATTAATGCAGAAATGGCTAAAGTTGGAGATTATATTGCACTTCCAAGAGAATTAAAAATTAATGGGAAAGAAAATATAGAAAATCCATCATCAAAAAACGAATTATACAAAATTAATACTCTAAACTCTAACGAATTAAAAATTTTAGCAAATTCAGATATATATTGGGATGAGATAGTTGATATTCAAGAAATTTATTATGATGGATACATTTATGACTTAACAGTTGAAGATAACCACACCTATATTGCTGGAAAATATGGAGGAATTATTGTTTCAAACTGCTCAGGGACATTACATGCCAATAGTGCTGACGAAGCTATTTTAAGATTAACAAGCCCACCAATGAATGTTCCAAAGATTATGCTAACAGCGTTAGATTTTATTATAAACCAGCAGAGAATTAGAAGAGCTGGAAAAACTGTAAGAAGAATTTTGGGAATTGTAGAGATTGTTAAAGGTGGTGGAGAAGGTCATAAAATTGCCAAAACTACACTTTATGAATACAATGGTCTAAAAGACCGTTTAGAAAGAAAAGGAATATGTATGTGGGAAGAGGAAGTTTGTGAAATTGCTGGAATTTCAAGAGAGGAATTATTAAGAGATAGAGAAAATAGAAAAAGAGTTATAAGCTATCTATATAAAAATAATATTAGGCAGTTAGAAGACGTTGCTAAATATATAATGAACTATCAGACAGACCCGGAAAAACTCTTAAAATCAATATCAATTTAATCAATTTAATTTAATACTATATTATTTTGGGGATTTGAATGGATGAAAATTTGAAAGAGAAAATTAAAAGAATTAAAATAAAGATTGATATACTTTTATATAAATGGGGTCTTAAGGCATTAGATGCCAAACTAATGTCTGAAATGAAAAAAATGGGTGAAGAGTTAGGAATGAAAATTTCTGAGTTCTATGGCATATATATTGAACCTGAAGACATGTTAACTCTTGAAAAGTACAAAAAATATGAATTTTTGTTATATGAGGAGGAATTTATTAAAAAACCTGCAGAATCTCTATCAAATATTTTCAAAAACGTGAAAATTCTATCAAGAAACCAACTCAAATATATAGGATTTGAAAATGAAATAGAATATTTTAAAAAAGTAATTATTTATATGGCACTTGTTTTCATTGTTTTGTTATTTATGGGAATTTTAGATGAAAATATTATTGGTGGATTAATAAATGGAATCATTGGCTCAATTATTGTGTTAATATTGTCAATATTTTATCCAAAACTTAGGTTGATATTGTTTAGAGGAGAAATAAAGTTGCAGGTGCTATTTGCTCTACTGTATATGATATCCATACTTAGGGCAGGAGCTTCCCTTCCTGAAGTTCTTGAAAGGATATCCAAAAGTAATGAATACGGTATTGTAGCGTTTGAAACAAGAACCATAATTAAAGATAATATTTCTGGTTATAGTTTGGCTGAAGCGCTTGAAAGAGCTAAACTAAGAACTGAAATACCACTACTAAAAAAGTTATATGACCAAATGATTATAGGATATAATAAAGGTAATCTACCATTACTATTAGAAAAACTATATGAAGATATCGTTAGAGAATCTATGGTCAAATTAGATTCGTCTAAATTTATGATACAAAACTTAGGAAACTTGGTGTTCGGTGTAGGATTAATTCTTCCATTTAGTGGGATGATTTTATCAACCATGATAGCAAATCAAGGATTTACTGGGATATTAAATACATTAGACCTTCTATTAACAAAAATTGGTCCATTATTAACATTAATATTTGGAATCTTTGTTAAATTAAAGGTCGAATAAAGTGATACCTATGAAAAAATATCTCGAACTCATATATTATCATACCATTAAGAAAAATACTATAATTTTAAAAAAACTTGGAAGAAATATTGATGATAAAAAATTCATATTGTTTCTAATATTTATAAGTGTATTATCCGTTATAATTGGATATTATTTGAATTTAACTCTAAAGGGAATTATAATTTTAACCACTATATATATTGGAGCAGCAATATCTCTACCTTCAATACTCTACGAAAACAAAATAGAAAAACTTGAAAATAATATTCCACAAGCCCTCTATATTATGATATTAACTCTTGAATCTGGAAGGTCTATAAATGAGGCGTTAGATGAGGTTGTAAAAAGCAATATAAAAGAAGTCAGCAATATTTTTAGGAAAGTTCTCTATTTAATGGAAAAACAAAAAATAAGTTTTGAAGAATCTATGACAGTTGTATCTAATTTATATGATTCTAAAGTTTTAAGGATGTTAACAAGAATTATGATTGAGAATAGAAAATATGGAGGAGATTTAGCAGATTCCTTAAAAATTTTAGCTAAGACTCTTGAAGATTTTAAACTGTATAAAAGGCAGTTATTGAGTGTTACAGCTGGAGGTTTGGCAGTTGGTTTTATTATATTATGTGGTGTCATCCCAGCTGTCGCTGGATTGTTGGGAGCTTATCTAATAACCATATCAAATATGCTAAGTGGAATGACCCCACTACCTCCAGTTAAACCAGAAGACATATCAAGAGGTTTAGAGATTATACAAACAGGGACAGCAATCATAGGGGCTCTATTTGCAATTCCAATATTTGGACTAAAAATTGGAAGGATGTTCTTAATCTCAGCTATAACTATGACTATTGGTATTTTAGCGTATTACTCAATTCTAAAAATCGCTCCTGGATTCTTTACTTAACTTAAAAATTTAATAAGATATTGTTATTTTAAATTTATTTTAAAAGATTATTTATCTCATCATTCAGTAGAATAATTCTCTTAATTGAAGGATGATTTTTGCCAAGTTTCTTTTCAAATTTTTTTATAACATCATCTATCTCTACCCTTTTAGTCCCAAATATTAAGTTATCTGCATGAGCTACAATCTTTTCTTCTAATGTTATTGGCACATAATCCTTTGGAGGTAGTCCAAGCTCTATAGCTTCCTCTTTTGTTATTCCCGCTCCAATATGCCTCTCAGCTATCAATGCAAGTTTCTCATCAAAACCCAACTCCCTTAAAATTTCAGCTCCTACAACTCCATGCTCTATACCATGGGTCTTACTTCTTCCAATATCATGCAATAAACCTCCCAATCTAACAAGCTCAACATCAACACTATAGCCATTGTTTCTTATAGCTAAAGCCAATTCATAAGCATATTCTGAAACTGCCAAACAATGCTCTACCACATTATCAGGACATAAATTTTTTAAAATAGATCGGGCTTTTTCAAACTCCATATTCCCACTCTATAGTGAATATTTAACTAAAAACTCGATACTGGAAAAATTATACACAAGTTAAATTTATTATTTAAAAATTATTTTAAAAAAGGATTGTTCTTTAATTCTTCCTTTAAAAATCTTATTTGCTCCTCTAAATCTTTAATTAATTCACTATTGTCAAATTCTTGTAGCATATTTCCACAACCTGGACACGTAAATCCATAATCCATTGCTTCTTCAAATGTAAATCTTACATTACAATTTGGACAGAAGAAAAACATGTTATTTTTCTCAAACTCTAACTTTTCTTCAAGGTCTTTAATTAGCTCATTTATTTTCTTTTTTACTACATAAGGAAGTTTTTCAAGTGTTGGTAGCCAAGTATAGGAATACCAATTGGTATCTTCATCTTTCCATCTTTTATAATCAACTAATCTTGCATCATACAACTTATAAAGTAATTTCCTAACTACGTTAAGCTTTACACCAAGCTCTTTGGCAATCTCTTCCTCTGTTGTTTCACCCTTCTCTAAAAGGACATCAATAACTTCAAATCCCTTTTCATCTCCTTCAAATATATTAAAGAGAACTTCCTGAATCAAAGGGTCGTTTAGCATTTCATATATCCTCTCTATCTTCTTTTCTTTTTTCATACTCTGCACACTCCCCATAAATACTGTTTATTATTGATTTAATGTTTTCTTTTGCAATTACTGTAGCTATAGGCTCTCCTTTCTCTATAACTGCATTTTTCTTTGGAATATCATATATAAAGTCTCTTTTTGATATATTCACAATAATTTTTTCTTTAGCAAACAATATTCTCTTTATATATGATTCTTTTGGTTTGATTTCTTTAGCATAGTTATTATTTAATAAAGCCTTTGCTAAATTTTGAGACGCACTCATCTCTATAGTTTCAAACGTTCCTAAAATTCGTGGGTTTATATCAACAATATATGGCTCACTATCTTTAATTAAAAAATCAATACCGTTCATTCCTTTTAATTCAAAAGTTTCTATAACCTCTCCAAATATTTTAACAAACTTATTTGGCAAATTTAGATATGGTGTTAAATTCCCAGCATACATTCCCTTAATAATAATTTGTTTGTTAAAGGTTATAAATGTATTGCCTATAAAGTTAGCACTAAAACTTTTCCCTCTAACATACTCTTGAGCAATGATTGGGAACTTAATTCCATAAATTAACCCATCATTAAGATTATTTAAATTTATCTTTAAAATTCCTCCTCCACTACCGTAAATAGGCTTTAAAATACAAAATTTAAATTCTTCTAAAAATTTATATAACTGAGTTTTATTATTAATTTTCTTTGTTTCAGGTATATTAAAACCAAGATTTTTTAATTTTTTATATGTTTTATGTTTGTTGCTGATTTCATTTATCTTTTTTGGTTCATTCCCTACAACATTGTCCCATTTTGGAATTTTCGAATTTTCGAATTCAAAAACACCTGAAGTTATAAAGACATAATCAACTTCATCAACTAACTCATTAGCTATCTCAATTAATCTATTCTCATTATAATTCTCCTTCAATCTTCCATGAGCTAAGGGATTTATCAGATAATATTTTTTATCAGCATTTAAATCTTCTGGGGCATAGTAAGAGACAGAGTATACATAGAATCCTAATTTTTTTAAAGAATTAACTATAGGTCTTGTATTAACTCCTAAAACCAAAGCTTTCAAATTCTCCCTCATAATAATTGGTCTGTGGATAAAATAGCTAAAAAAGATAAAATATAACATTAAATTTGAATACATTCAAGTTCTCTCCTTAATTCTCCAAGTGTTGCTACTTTTTCAGCAAATGCATCATGTCTATGAATACTTTCCATATTTATTTGCCTAATTGAAACCTTTGTTTCATCTGGTAAGTGTTTAAATTTCTCCACCACTCTCTTAGCCATCTCTCTAACACAATCCTCAACAAACTTAGGATTTTTATGGCTTTGCTCAACAACATAAGCTTCATCAGCTCTCTTTAATATCCCATAAATCTCAGCACTCATGGATTTCTTAATTATCTCTATAATATCCATAATCTCAATATCATAACCAGTAGGAACTTCTAATATAATTCTACCAATTCCTCTCTGATTGTGGGTAGCAAAGATAACAGAATCCAATATTTTCTCAATATCTTCATCAGAGAATCCTTTTTCTTTTAAATTTTTAATAGATATCTCTTTTATTAAATTTTGAGCACATGGGCAAGCAGTGATGCCAACAACTTCAGCCCCAACAATTTTTGTTATTTCAATTTTATCATCTTTCTTTATTCCTTTAGCTCCACCCATGATTTTATGTATCTCCTGAGAATATTTCTCAGATATTGGGCTTTTCTCCTTAGTCATGAAATCACTAACCATGAAAACCTCTGCCTCTGTAGCGTATTCATGTTTCTCAAACAATCTCTTAACTATCTCCTCACAAATTGTTTCTATCTCATAACTTTCCATCTCTAATGCTTCATCTATTATTCCCTCTATAACCTCAGGATTTCTTGACATGTGAATACCTTTTTGTGAGCTCGGCAGATTAACAAAAACTTCAAAGGTGGATAATAGAATTATTGGTCTTTTATTATTTGTTCTTTTTAATCTAACAAGTTTTTTTAGATTTGTAACTCCAACTCTTGTTAATGATATTTTAACATCCGGTTCAAAATTTTGAATATCACATTTCCAATTCATCATCTTCACCTATTAAGACATCCCTAAGTTCTTTAGATAGTCTATAATACACATTGTTTCCATCCCTTTCTTTATAAATATATCCCATCTCATAAATATCTGATAAGTGTGTTCCAATAGTGCTTGGTGATTTTTTTAGATATTCTGCAAGTTGAGTTACTGTTGCTGAACCTCCAAGCTCAGCCATTGCTCTAACAATCTCTGATTGAGCTGGGGTCAAATGATTCAAAATTTGATGCCCTACACTAATCCCAAGAGAATGCATTGCCTCTTTAACAACCTTTTCATCTATCTTAGTTAAACCTTTTCTTATAGCTATTGATATTGATTCGGAGCAAGTCATTATTATCTTTCTTGGAATTCCATCACATTCTTCAACAATCTTATGTATGGCTTCTTCAGTAAATGGCTCAAATTCCTCAGCACCATCTATATGAGCATCTTCCAATCTTCTTCTAATTAAATCATAAGATTCATCTTTTGATAAAGGTGGCATATTTATTATTTTAGGAATCCTATCTTTTATTGGCGGGGATATTTTTGTTAAATCATCCATTAATGTTGGTGAACCAGCCATAAAGGTTAATATCCCCTCTTCATATAAAAATGAGTGGAAAAATTGAAGTAAGCTTAAGCAACTCTTTTTTGCAAATTGGTCTGCTTCATCAATTAAAATTATGCATAACTTATCAGGACTTTTAACTTCATTTATTAAATATTCTAAATCTCTTTCAATTCTCTCTCTTGGATAATGGATAGGAACTTTATCCCCATAGTTGTTTAACTTCCTATACATATCCAAAATTCTATTTGAATGTTCCATATAATCAGATTTTATAGTTCCGCTCATAGTTAGAATATTTTCAGTTAATATATTGTATAAAAGTTGTATCAAAAACTGTCTTGGCGTTACTTGAGATGCTGTCATTTCAACAACCCAGTGTCCTTGCTTTTTTGTAGCATAGTATATGATGTTAAGCATTGAACTCTTCCCTATCCCTTTAGTCCCGACTATTGCGGCATTAGCTACACTACCATGCAAAGCTGAACCCAAAATTTCTCCAATCTCTCTCAACTCACTAACTCTACCAACAAAAAACTTTGTATTCCCCCTTATTGGCTTCTCAGAAAATGGATTATATTTTAATTTCAATTTATGCATGGTGCTTGCTATAGAGCTTGCAGATTTTTGTATAAACTCTATTGGGTCCATGTTTCCACCGGTAATAAAATATGAATTAATTTGAATTGATAATTATAATGTTTTGTAGTAGTTTCGAATTTTTGTTCTAAGTGTATTATATAGATTTCGAAAAATCGAACAATAGATACAATTAATTATTTATTAATTTAAATATTCCATTATATATTTTGTAATTAAATTTTAAAAAATATTATGAATCAAGAAATAAAATTAAAAAATATCATGAATCAAATAGTATTTTATAAGATATAAGAGAATATAACTCTCAGAAATAAACTTGAATAAAAATAAAAATAATATATATACTATTCTAATAAAATAAAGTTAATTTTAATTCTTCTCGTAGGAATTATTACAACACACGAAAAATAAAATATCGTGAATCAAAACTTATAATTTATAAAATGCTATGAATCAAAAATTATATACAAATTAACAGTATATTAAAACTATTTAATATCAATAAAGAAAAATAGATTATAGGCATATAACAGAAATAAATAAATACATGCTCTATCAAAACGTATATACAAATAAAAGTTTTCAAAAGGTCAGTAATACTACGATGAAAAATTAGTGGACAAAACTATATCGTGAATCAAAAGATTTATAAGTGAGTGTGGTAAATACAATTGAATATTAGTAAGACAACACCACAAAAATAACTAATATTAAAAATAAAGGTGTTATAGATGGAAAGACTACCATACGAAATAGTATCCACTATATTTAGAAAAGCCATTTTACATTATGTGTTAATACGTGGCACAACTTATCCACAATCACTCTCAGAAAATTTAAATATATCGAAAGGTCTTGCAAGCTCTTTTTTAAGGTTGTGCTCAGCTCTAAATATAATGAAGAGGGAAAGAGCAGGGCATAAAGTTTTATATTCATTTACCTCAAAAGGATTAGCAATATTAAAAAGATTAGCCCCAGAAATATTCGATTTGAGTTTTTCGAGTGTTTTCGAAAAATTACCTAAAAAGAAAATTGCCACTAAGTATTACCCAGTGGATAGAATAGGGTTTGAAATTAAATGGAAAGAGGATAAACTTGGTGGAATGATATTTTCATTCTTTGATTCCAATGGAGAGCATTTAGGAGACGTTTTTAGAAGCAATAAAGGTCATTGGTGGTGTGTAATTTGTCAGAGTGATAACTGTAAACATATCGATTATCTGAAAAAGCTCTACAATACATTAAAAAATCAGAATTAATAAATTTCGAGTTTTCGAGTTGCATGTATGTATATGGTTAGCAGACGAGCAAGAATTTTTTAAAGCGTCGATTATCACAAAAATAAGATAGTGGTTACTGTATCTTATTTTGTATAACAAACACTTATCATCAGTGTTTTAAACTGTTTCATCGTTTTTAATTTTTATTTTTTAAAAATAACAATTTTTTAATGTTATTTTTTATTAATATCTTGTAATATATTATACTAAAATTTAAAACTTAAAGATTTTTTTATTTTTACTTATATAGAGAAAAAAAGTATAATTATATAATAATTGTGTTTGTGATAATCACAACCACCATTAGCTCTCGATAAAAGATTTTCTCATATACATACATGCAACTCGAAAACTCGAAAATCTTATGAGAAACTAATATTTAAATTAATTTTCTTAAAATACTAATTCTGTATCAAAAAAGAAAACAAGATTTTGTCATAACTTTACACAATCAATAAATATTAATACTACACTCGTTTTTAGTATGATTCTTCTTAGCTTTATATGTTCTTCGAAAATTCGAAAATCCGTATATTCCATGGTATGCTATCTAACAAAAAAATAGAGAACCAATGAGTATAGTTATTTTTAGATTTTTTAATGAGCTCTAAAAGGATGTTTCTATTTAGCCTTATTTTGAATCTAACTTTGCCTCTATACTTTATTTTTGTTAATATTCCTAACTCAACCAACTCATCTAAATATCTGTATAGGGTTGATAATTTATAATTAACTTTATAAGCAATATTTTCAACTTTAAACTTCCTTAGTTCAATTATGACTTCAACCAATTTTCGATATTTCGAATCTACTATATATGGTAAAATCTTAAGCCATGGAATTTTTAGCTCTCTAAGATTTCTTATTTCCCTTTTTGAGTGTCTTAATATTAAATATATTGTTTCTAAGTTTCCATTAGTTGTGTTTAAGAGATATTTAGCTACTCTATCACTTATATAATAACCATGAACCTTTGCAAAGTATTTTATAGCTGCTTTTGTATTTAAAATACCTTCTGGAAAAAGTTTTTTTATCTCTTCATGGCATTCAATTGGGTATCTTATTACAACACTTAAATTATTCTTCCTTAATTCTTTAACAAAGTTTATAAAACTCTTTCCATAATGCCATTTCCTTATATCATGCACATCAAAAACAATTATTGGATTTAAAACTCTTAATAGTGAAATTATTTTCCCAACAACTTTTTTGAATTCCCATTTCCTTATATTTTTAAATAAATCACCTATTCCCCTATACCATGCTTTTTTAGCCTTGTAATAGTTATCAAATTCTATCTTGTTGCTCATATATTCTAAAAGATTTTTTAGCCAATTTGCTTTTTTATGGTCTTTAAAATAGTAATATTTGTCTTTAATTTGATAAATAGTCTTTGCTATTGTCTTTTTTAGATTTGGTGTTGCTAAAATTCTAATTATTGGTATATTATCAACTACTTCAAAATTTCCATTCTCATCTAATTCCAATAAATTCCCTCTGTCTGTTGGAATTAAATATAATCCATTTAAAAATTCTTCGGGAACTGCCCTTACAAGCTTCATTTCTTAACCCTCTTTATTATAGCTAAGGAAAGATAGTCATTGAATTCATCAAAATTTAACTCATCTAATTTACCAATTGCTATTTTTTCATCTTCAAATGTTACTCTCTTTACTAAACCAACTATATAATCATCCCTATCTTTTATTTTTTCTAACTTTTCCTTTAAATTCTTTGTTTTCATAATAATTATTGTGTCAAATTCATTAATATATTTCTCTAAATCTTTCCCCTGTGGAAGAATGCAGAGTTTTTCATCTCCTTCAACTAATGGAATGCCTAAAGCAGATGCAGAGGCAAAGATTGAAGATATTCCGTTGATTATTTCTATCTCAACTCCTTTCTCTCTTAAAAGTTTCCAAACATAAGAGAATGTGCTGTAAAGTGTGGGGTCGCCAATTGTTATTATAGCAACTTCCCCTTCTTCTTTTAAAACTTTTTCCAAAGCATTTTCCCAATATTTTTTTAATTTTTCTTTATCTTTAATCATTGGAAATAAAAGTTCTTCAACATCCTTTCCATCAACATAGTCTTTTATAATCTCATAGGCGATTGATTTTTTTCCTTCTTTGGATATTGGGACAAATATTTTATCCACTTTTTTTAAAACTTCTAAAGCTTTTAAAGTTAGTAGCTTTTTGTCTCCAACTCCCACACCAATGCCATAAACTTTTTTTACCATTTAAACTCACCAGATTAATTTTTAATTCCTAAAAACATCTTCTTCTTTTGGTCTAATTAAATCTTTTCCTTTTCCATCACCAAATGGAACTTTAGCTCCTCTAATTATTACAACAGGGATTCCTTCATTAGCTTCTCCCATAACTACATTTGCCATACTTGCTAACTCATCAGCAATAGCGACTTCAGTAGTTTTTAACTCCCTTCCAAATAAATCTTTTTCTCCTTTTCTATCCCACAATGCTAAGATTCCACTAACGCCAATGGCAATTCCAACAGCTCCTTTTCTAAACGGTCTTCCAACACTATCTGATATTATAACCCCAACTTTTTTTCCAGTTAATTTTTCAATCTCTTTTCTAATTTTTTCAGCACTTTCATCAGGATTTTTTGGTAGAGTTTTTATTCCATTATACACATTACTTTCATCAACACCGCTATTGGCACAAACAAAACCATGTTTTGTTTCTGTGATGATAAAGTTTTTTCCAACTTTAACTACTTCTTTTGCTTCATCTAATATAATTTGAACAACTTTTGGGTCCTTTCCAGTTTTTTCAGCTAATTCAATAGCTTCTTTCGAAGGGATTATTTTATCTCTATCTATTACGTTTCCTTCTAATTTTGAAATTAATGTTTCTGCTATTACAATAATATCCCCATCTTCAATTGGATATTGAGCAATCAACTCAGATAAATTCACATTTTCATTTCCTTTGAATATTGGTAGTTCTAAGCCAATAACTTCTACTTTTCTTTTTTCTTTAATCATATAAACCACATCTATATGTTTTTGGCTGTTAATTTAGAATCTTATTATATTAAATTTTTGCAATTAAAAAGTTTAGATTAAAATCCAAATTCCTAACAGTATTAATATTGTCCCTGATATAAGATTTATTATCTTAGGATTAATTTTTGATAATATTTCCTTTCCTTCAACACCCAAAGAGCTTAATATAATTATCGGAATCCCAAAACCAATTGCATAAACAAATAATGCAAAAAATCCAAATAATGCATCACCTTTTGTTGGAAATATATGACAAAATGCTAACTAAAACAGGGTCTGCACAAGTATTTGCTAAAACACCATAACAGAATCCAAATAAAAAAGAACTTAAATACTTAAATTTTTTATTTTTATTTATTAGATAAAGAGCTTTATTCCAAATCTTTCCCTTTGTTGTAAAATTAAAGATTTTTATGTTATAGTTTAAAATCATCAAAACACCAAAAATAATTGCTACAATTCCAGCAACAAACTTTAATTTATATAAATTAAATACTGAGCCAAATAGTGAAAATAAAACACCTAAAATGCTAAATATAACTGCCAATCCTAAAACAAAAAATAGAGACACAAAAAATCCATCTTTTTTGTTGTTTGAGATGCTAAATGTGTATGCAAGAGATATTGGCAAAATACTTAAAACACACGGCCCTAATGCGGTAAAAATCCCAGATAAAAAAATTAAAATTAAATCCATACTCCCACATTTATTCCTTTAACTGCTTTGCTTTTTCTTTTATCTCTTCTGGGTTGTATCCAACAGTCATATCAATTATCTTTCCATCTTTCACGTAGAATATTGTTGGTACAGCCCTAATTCCATATTTTTCTGCAATGTCTCTATTTTTGTCAATATCTATCTTAATTACTTTATATCCTTCTTTTTCTAATTCTTCAATTGTTGGTTCTAACATTTTACAATAGCCACACCATTCAGCGGTAAATTCAACAATACATGTCCCATTGAAATCAAATTCTTTATTTCTTACGTTTTCATTAATATTTATGCATCCACTTAATAAAATTCCAATGGAAATGAATGTTAATATTAATAGTAGATATTTTTTCATTATATCACTGGTTGTGTGTGATTGTGTATTAACTATTTATCTTATTTTATATAAAACTATGTTATTAAATTTTAGAAAATTTATCATAAAAATTATATTAAAAATTTAAAAATTTAATATAAAAAATCGAAAAGTTTATATATTAGTTGTGTTATATGTTTGTTCATAGGTGGAACACAATCGTGAATAATATAATATGGTTGTGCATGATAATGACATAGGTGATAAAAATGATAAGGAAGTTTAAAGTTAAAGGGTTAAGAAGCCCTTCTTTATTAATAGACATGATTTTAAGTGATACAAAAGATGGAATTTTAGTTGTTGAAACTGATGGGGAAGAGCAAATAAAAGATATTGAAAATTTATTGAAAAAATACAACTTAAAATATGAAGTTGATGGAAATATCGTCAAAATCTACGTTGGGGAAATACAGGCAGATAGAACTATTAACGTTGTAGGAGCTACATGTCCAGGACCAATAATGATGGTCTCAGATATCTTATCAAAAATGAAGAATGGGGAAATATTAGAGATTATCTGTGGAAAAAATGCTTTAACTGATTTAACAGAAGGATTAAAAGGAATGGGTAATGAAATAATAAAAGTTGAAGATAAAGGAGATGGAACTTATAGAATATTGCTCAAAAAAGGAGAAAAGAAAGAAGAAAAAGCAGCAGCAATAACAAAGATTGATGAATTCTTCATCATTAATACAACTGGAACAGGAAACGCTGAAAAGGCTTATGCAACATTCATGATGGCAGACGTTGCCTTAAAAATGAACTTAAAGCCAACGATATTCTTAATGATGGATGGAGCAAGTTTAGCTTTA
The DNA here is from genome assembly GCF_000739065.1 of Methanocaldococcus bathoardescens. Classification (GTDB taxonomy): domain Archaea; phylum AGJL01; class Methanococci; order Methanococcales; family Methanocaldococcaceae; genus Methanocaldococcus; species Methanocaldococcus bathoardescens. The sequence continues at coordinate 1,128,670 of NZ_CP009149.1, forward strand.
AAGGGAGAATGTGATAAAGTTAAACATCCAGCATTTCCAAAATTAGGAGATTTAGTTAGAGAAATTCTAAAAAGAGGAGTAAAGGTATATGTTTGTGAGTTGAGTGCACAATTTAGAGGAATTAATGAAAATAATTTGGAAGAAGGATTTGAAATTGCTGGAGCACCAACATTCTTAAACTACTTATCAAAACCAAATGTTAGGCCTGTTTGGTTGTAAGTGTATAATTTTGGAAAATAAAAATATAATTAAAATAAAAAAATAAAATAATTGTGGCATAGTTGTAGTGGGGGAGGGTTTAGAAAAGTCATTCTGTCTATTTATCTAACTTTTGTCTTTTGTTTGAAGTATGTATGGATAAAAAATGCACAATGTTAAAGAAAGTAGTTTTTGAAAAGATAAGGGCTAATCTAATATTTAAAAATAAAAAATTAAAAATATTAAGGGTGATTAAAATGAATGACATAATAACCTTAGTTTCTCTGTCTGTAATATTTGGTGCAATGCTTTCTGGATTTGCTACATTTAGGCTAACAGGAATGAGGTTAATGCCACATTTCGCGTCTTTGATAATAGCTTTTATATTAACTTTAGCTTCATTATTCGTAGATAACAATATAGTAGGATATTTAGCAATAGCTTCCCAAATAATAACTCCTTTAACAATATGTAATACAATATGTAATATATTAAAAACCCAATTCCAAAATACTGGAATCTATTCAGCTCATTTAGCATTAATGGGGATGTTAATTATATTGGCATTAGGGAATTTAGTAGTCTTTTAAATATACGATTAATGATTTAACTTACTTATTTAACTTTTTTAAATGAATTATTTTATTTAAAGAAAGGTGAGAAAGTTAGTGATTTTTTTCTACATGCACTCATGCATTCAAAACATCTTATACACTCCATCTGGTCTATCTTTTCTACATTTGCTATTTTTATTTGCATTGGGCATTTAAATTCACATAATCTACAACCTGTACATTTATTTTTATTAAGTTTTAGTTGGAATATTGAGAATCTTGCGAATATGCTTAACAACGCTCCTACTGGACAGACATATTTACAGAAGAATCTTGGATAAATAAATCCTAAAACTAAAAATAAAGCCAATAATAAATAAGCTAACATATATGAATTTAAAAATATATCAGTTCCAAACAAATAAGCTAATACAACAACTAAAACTAATACAAAATACTTAAAATATTTTAATTTGTTGTGTATATGTTCTGGCATAGTTGGTAATTTTTTTAATTTAGAGATTCTTACTCTTGCTTGATAAACTAAATCAAATAGGAATCCAAAAGGACACATCCAACCGCAAAATATTCTTCCAGCAATAATTGCTAATATCATGATTACAATTCTTATATTGGTGTATTTTCCAATACCAAAAATAAATCTTCCAATAAATTCAACGATATTTAAATAAAGACCAAGAACAAAAGTTGCTCTTATAAAAAAGAATGTTTGGGAAATTTTTCTTAATATCTGAATCTTATCCATAATTTCACCATTTAAAATAGGTTAATTATTATTTAAACCTAATTAATGTCAATTCTAAAGCAAAAATCTGAAAAATGTAAAGCTCTATAATAATATCTTTTAAAATTTTCAACTATAAAAAAATTTTTAACCAATTATTTTAAAAAACCAAGATGTAAAAATTAAACGACTTACGATATAATTTTACACAAATATTCATAAAAATAGTTAATTTATTATTTTGGGATGTTAATTTTCCTTTCTGAAGATGTGTGAAAACGATAATCCTCCTTTCCTACATGCACTTTTGCATTCAAAACATCTTATACATTCTTTTTGGTCAATTTTTTCTGTAATCTTTATCTGCATTGGACATTTAAACTCACATAGCTTGCATTTAACACAATTATTATCAGTTTTTAACTGAAAGAGAGGTTTTATTGAAAATATTGATAAAAATGCTCCTAATGGGCAGAGATATCTACAAAATGCCATTGGTATAAAGAAGGAAGCGATTAATACGAAAATTAATATTATAAAAGATATAACTGTCCCGTAAAGATTTGTTAAAAACCCAATTGGACAAACTTGACAAAATGCATAGGTTAATAGGTAGTAGGTTAAAATTAAAGATGCAACCAACACCACATATTTTAGATAAATCAATTTTTTGTGGATTTTTTCATTAACTGTTGGTAGTTTTTTTGTTTTGAATAGCTTAACTCTCAACTTGTAAGATAATTCGGATAAAAAACCTAATGGACACATCCATCCACAAAATACTCTCCCCAATATTAAAGTCAGAGCTATAATAACAATTAACTTAACAATTAACTGCCCAACTGTTCCTTTTAAGATAAACTTCTCAATTACGCCAAAGAAGCATAAACAAAAACTTGTCAAAAACACAAAATAAATAAAAAAGAATGTTTGGGAAATTTTCCTCAATATCTGTATTTTGTCCATTTACAACCACCCAAATAATAAATCTCTTAAATTAATTGTTGAAAATAAAAATGATATTATTTCATCAATTATTGAAGTGTTTTTACTGTTGTTGTTGATAATATTTCCATTATCTGATGAATTTTGAGTTATATTCAACTTAATCTTTCCTTCTTCAATCATACACTCAACAATCGCTTCTTTAACAACACTTGGAGGTATTCCATAAATCTTTTTTATTTCATCAAATGTTGTATCGTCAGAAACATCAATTTTTAATTTTTCTTTTAAACATTTTGGATTTATTCCATATTTATTGCAAATTTCTTTTATTGTGTAGGATTTTAGTTCTTTACCAGAAATATCTACATATTCATCAATTAACTCTTCAGTTAATTGAATGTTGTTTGAATCTATAGCTTGAACATTTAAATTTGTATTAGCTTCTGGAGCAGGCTCACTATGGTCGCAAATTCCATTATTGTTTGTATCTATATATCTTCCACATTCTCCAGGATAATAGCAAGAAGAGTTTGTTTTCCCAAATGGACAATCATCCCATGCAAAAGATAAATTTAAAAGAGAAAAAAATAAAAAAATGGCAAAAAATTTCCTCATATTCTTCACCTATTGCATTCCTCTTTCCATTGGGCTATTTATTATTTGCTCATATTCTTCTTTGCTTATATACTGTGGGGAGTAATTTGCTCCATAATTATTTAGCATTCTCACAAAAGACCTCATGTGGTTTCTTGAACCTTTCATTAAGTTTTCATAAACGAGTTTTATGTCTTCATTGTCTGTTTTGCTTATCCAATGTTCTAAATCAGCTATATCTAAATCCTCAATGGTTGCTCCAACTGTCAATGCATCAACAATTGATTTACTTCCCTTTTCAACTAAATCTTTATATAATTTCTCAAATTTTGGATTTGAGAATTTTCCAATTTCATCACTTTTAACTGAGTCAGAGATGTTGTATCTATCTAAGAGGTATTTAACTGAATCCATGTGTGTTTGTTCGCTCTCAGCAATGTTTTTGAATATCTGTAATCCCCACTTATTGTATAGGGTTAGATAAACATCTCTTGCCAATTTTTCTTCTTCTCTCATTTCAATTAATCCTTCTTTTTCTTCTTCGCTTATTGGCTGTTTTGGTAGGGCGTCAATATTTTCACATATTAAGCTAACGTTTATATTTCCATTATTTCCTACTATTTTTCCCCTCCCCACACCCATCTGGTTTTGATGATAAGGAGTTTGATAATCTTGATTTTGAGCATTTTGAGCATTTTGCACTTGAGCATTTTCAGTATTTTGAGTTACACATCCTGCTAAAAGAACCATTGAAGCTATTAATGATATTAAAGCCAATTTTATTATATTTCTCATGATTTCACCTTATTTTAATAGTTGGGACAGTTATATTAACAACCACTAACTATTAAAAAAATAATGAAAATATGGAGGCTGTTAATTTATTTACTGATTTTTATTATACAAATGAGGTGCATTTGCATTTCCTAATTCTGTGTTATTTTCATTCTGATGATAAATGTGTGGAGCGTTTGCTCCTCCGACACCCATTTGTGAGTTATTGGCATTTTGATGATAAACGTGAGGGGCATTGCCCATGCCTTTTGCCATTCCATGTCCCATTGGTTGTAAATGCAATCTAACCATTGCCATCTGTTCTCCTTCTAATTGAATCATCACTCTGTAAGCGTCTTGGTATCTATTTTGTTTTATTAGCTCCTCAACTTCTTTTAATTTTTCTTCTAACTCACTAACATTGATTCTCATTCTTTTAAACATGAATATTCTTTTTTCCATTATTTTTATTCTATTTTGCAACATTAATTTGACTCTATCTTCTGGAATCTTCTCAATTTCAACATTCAATCCTTTTCTTTGTAATTTCATGGCAATTGCTGAGTGATTACAGAATGGGCAGAATGGGTTTTCAACAATTTCTACTTTGTTTATTCTTAATTGCAATCTTTCTGGCTCAACAGTTAAATTTACTCCATTAGTTAATAAAACTAAACATGTTCCATTTCTTATTTTTTCCATTGTTTCATTTAATGCAATATCATCAAATCCATGGCATACACAGGCAGTTACATTATCTCCATAAGCATATCTAAATTGATGTTGGAATCTTAATGTAACATTTGCATTTGTTTCGTATCTTGTTTCCCCACCAATTCTCTCAACACTTATTCCTGCACTTTCTAATGCAGTTGTGTAGTTTTCAACTACTGCCAAAGAACCTCCAATAATTATTACTTTATCTGGGTTTAATGCCAATATTTCATTAACTAAGCTTTCGTTGTAAATCCCCCACTCAGTTGTTATTACTGTTGCATTTAACACATTTGCTACCTCTAAAGCTGTGCACTGATCTGCACAATTATCACTTACTAAAACTACATCTGTTGCAGAAACCATTGGAATTGCCATTAGCAATAGTAATATCAATTTTTTCCACATGTTATCACCCTAAAAAATTTATTGTTTAGATATTATTTAAATTTAACTATATTTATTGCTTCTCTTTGGAATAATAGATAACAGCACATAAATTCCAATTACTAATACCAATACCCAAATTATCATCCAAAAAAATCTATAAAAGAAAAATGGAAAAAAAGCATAATTATAGTAGCACATTGGCATATCTCACACCCTTATTGTTGCCAGTAGCAACATCCGCAAGGACAACATCCCCCTTTCATTCTATGACCGTAGTAACCATGGCTATAGTAATGACCTGGATGATTGGTAAATACGAATCCAACCAACTCTCCGTTGTAGTAGAGAGGATATTTCTCTCCAAATGGTGTATTAAATGGTTCTCCAACAGTTACTTCACCTAAATTAACATCTTTCCATAAAGTTCCAACTATTTGCCCATCTATCTCTAAGTGGGAGATGTTGTAGCCAAATGGTGTTGTGTGCTGAACAATCTCTGCAGTTTTTAAAATATCTGATGGATTTATGTCTATATTTTCAGTAGTTTGAGTTTGGTATGCCATCCATGGTGGGAAGGCATAAACCATACCAATTAAGGCAACTCCCAATATTGCCAACAATAGTTTTTTCATGCTTTCACCTGTATTGTAGTTACATTGTATGTATCTTTTTGACTACATATATTAGGATAAGAAAACAAATATATAAAATTTACTTAGTTGTGAAAAATTAATGCACAACCATGTGGAATAAAAATAAAAAATAAACTAATAAATTAAGAATTCAATTAAAAAATTAAAAATTTATTTTTTTATAGCTTTTTCAATGCTTTCAATTGCAATATAACCAGCTTTATGTAAAATAGTGTCTCCTAACTCTTTATCCATTTCCATACTACCTAAGCATGGATAATTGTGATGAGCATTTGCTATCTCTTCTTTTAAATTGTCTAATGTTTTTCCTTTCAATCTTTTGGCTATATAGTATGTCTCTCCACATGGGGCAGAGATTTTAACTTTAATATCTTTAATAACATTATTCTCAACTTCTATTTCTAATTCTGGTTTTCCTATCTTAAAATAATCAATAAATTTGTTTATAAACTCATTATCTTCTTTTTTCTCTAATGAGCAGAATGGTTTCGGATTTTCGAATTCTATATTATACTCTTTGCAGACTCTCTTTAAATCTCTTCTTAATGCAGGGGATAAATCATGTGGAGTTTCAGAAGGAACAATTAAAGCTTTGTAATTTTTTTCTTTTAACAATAAAGGAAGTTCATACAACAAATCTTCATGAAGTTGAGCAATACAAACATCTCCTTCTGGAAGTTCTGGGAGATAATCGTAAGGATTGTCTATAAATTCTTCATAAACTTCATCAATGACAATATTTTTTACATTATCTTTGAAGCTCCAATCCCCTCTGCAGTTGTAGCAATCATCACAAATTCTACAAAAATCTGGTTCATTTAATAAATTTTTATAGAATTTTTCCATTCTCTCATTTCCTCTGTGATAGATAAATACTGCTTTCATAGTAATCACCAAATAATTAAATATCTTTTAAGGAATTTGCGAGTTCCTTAACTTTCTCTTCAATCTCATCTCTAACTTTTCTATAGACTTCAATATCCTTCCCTGCAGGGTTTTCAATATTCCAACCTATGTGTTTTTTTGCTGGAACGAAAGGGCAAGAGTTTAAGCAACCCATAGTAACAACTACATCAAACTCTCCAACTTCTTTCACAACTTCATCTATTGTTTGTGGCTTTTCCTTTGCTTCTAAATTTTTTTCTTTTAAAACCTCAACAACTTTTTCATCAATGCCGTCTGTTTTTTCAACTCCAGCACTGAATGCATTTAATCCAAATTTCTTTGCAAATGCTTCTGCCATTACACTTCTTCTTTTGTTGTGAATACAAACAAATAGAATCTTCATGCTCCCCCTATAACCTATAAAATTCCTTTGCATTTTTATAAACTGAATCAATTATTTTCTCTTCCTCAACACCATTTTTTTTCATATATAATTTAGTTCTTGGTAATGCATAGATATCTGCCTTTAAACTTCCTAAATCACTGCTTAAAATGAATCTCTTATTATAATTTTTTATTATCTCTGCCGCTTCTTCATGGCTTATTTTCATTGATGGCTGAACAGTTAAACCAACATAAACGTTCCTATCGATTAAATCCACAGTCTCTTTGTTTATGTGGTCAATCATAACTAAATCATCCTTTATTTTAACTTCATCTAAAATCTTTAGGATTTCAATTAATGCCTCTTTCTTATTTTTCTCTGGTGTATGAACTATTATAGGCATGTTGTAATCTTTTGCTAAAATCAACTGTTCTCTCAAAAGGTTTTTCTCATCCTCTGTTAAATAATGCAATCCTGTCTCTCCAATAGCAACGACATTCTCATTCTCTAAAAATTCAGGAAGTTTTTTTATCAAAACTTCCCAATTCTTTGGATATCCCATAGGATGAACACCAACCGCTACCTTAACTTCAACTCCTGCCATTTTTCCTCTTTTTACTTCTAAATTAATCAACCTATCCCAATGGTCTAAATAAACCTCTGGAACACTCATTTTGTATGGGTCATGGGCACAGGTTATAATTGTCTCAATTCCACTCAATGCCATTTTTTCTAAATCCTCAAAACTCCTAACATCTAAATGCGTGTGGGCATCAATCATCATAATCTCACCTCAAAGTTTTTAATCAATAAAAAATAAAAATAAAAAATAATTTTTGGTCTTATTTATTTTATTTTAGGTAGAAATAGAATCTCTCATCACTTGTAAGGCAGTGTATTGTTGTCTGTCTAATTCCAAAGGTCATTCCGCTCTCTTTTATAAGCTTTTTCTCTAATTCAATAGTTTCTTTTAATATTTCTTTTATATCTCCACTTAATTCAACTTTTATATTTGGTTTTTCCCCAATATACATAAGGTATTTTTCATATAATGCTTCCACATCTTTCATTTGACTAACTGCGATATCTTCATATAATTCATTTTTATATTGCTCTATTGATTTAAATCTACACATTAAGGAAAGTTTTATTTTATTGGAAATTATTTTTTCCATTAATTCTTTTAACTCCATACTTTCACCACTTAAACTAAAAAATTAAACCAAAAGATATTTTTAATTTAAACTGTATAAAAAGATTTTTGACATTTTTGATTTAGAAGCTGAATAAAAAATATTTCTTCAAAAAAGCAATATTGATATAATTAATATGAAGAGATATTAAAATGTGATTATTTCATCATACTCTTCTAATATGTCTTTTAACTTTTCAGATTTTATGATTTCAATGCCATCTACAACATCCTCAATTTCTCTCTCTTTTAAATCTTCCTCAATGCAATAAATTTTGCATCCAAATGCCTGCAAATTGTTTATAATGTCAATGATTGACGGCATCCCTATTGCCTCTGGTTTTTGGTTAGCTTTGGCATTATAAACCCCATCATGCATTAAAACAACATCCGATTTTTCAATAATCCCACTCGCAATTTGAGAGAGTGCAAACATCAAACCTGCAAATGAGTCCTCACTCCCGTAAGGTGGTTTTAAAATTAGAGTAATTAGCGATTTAACCATTGTTTTCACCTTGTTAAGGTAATAACCCTATCACTGTCTGCTATAAATTGGGATAAATCGTTAGTTAAGCTTCCTATTTTACACCCTTCAATGGCATCTTCCTCATATATTCCTCTTGCAATTGAGCATGTGCTACATGCAGCAACCTTTAATCCTTTTTCCATAAGATTCCTGCAAATCTTTTCTATATTTGGAAATCTTTTTGGATTTTGGCCTTTTTTAATAACTGTAACTCCCTCCCCGTAGCAGAATAAATTTACATTATAACCTTTTTTTAAAGCAGCATCAGCCAATTTTAAAGCAAAGTTTGGATCCATGTTCATCATAGAACCAGATTTTAGAATAATGGTTAATGTTTTCATGATTTCACCTTTAAAGTGATATTACTTTTGAATACTTCTCCATAATCAAATCTACAGCAGTTTCATAATCAATTAACTCTACATCTTCAATATTATCAAATCCTCTTGCAATAGCATCATCTTGCATCGCATATATCTTATAACCTTTTTTTAACAACTCATCTCTAACTTTATGATACTGTTGCGTAGTATATGGCATCCTCTGCAAGCAAAACTCCATCATCTCCGTCTCTCAATCTCTCCATAAGCTCAATAGCATTACATTCAAATGGAGATTTTAAAAGGATAAATAAAGCCATTTCATCACCCTATAAAAAGTTGAATCTTTGCATCCATTGCAATATCTAAAAACTTTGTAGCACCAACAACTTCAACCCCATCAATTAAATCTTCCTTTTTTATTCCCATAACACTCATGGAAGTACTACATGCATATAATTTAACTCCCAAATCAATAGCCTGTTGTCTCACTTCTTCAAAACTTCCAATATTCTCTTTTTTCATTTTCTTTTCCATCATTTTTACCCCTAAACTTCCAAACAACTTATAAATCCCCGGAAGTTTTGGTTTTGCGTTTTTCTTTAGAATCTCTAATCCAAAAAATGTAAAGAATATATGAACTTCCATTCCCATTGTAGCTCCAATAGTTCCAAGGATAAAAGCCATCATTGCCTTATCAAATGTCCCTTCCGAGACAACAAGTGCCATTTTGTCTGCCATAATATCACCAAAAAATAGAAAAAAGATTTAATATGGTTTAGAAATCTCTATTTTTTCCTAATTTTGAATTTAAAGATACCATTTTCTTCAGTCATTTCAATTAACTCATTTCCTGTTCTTTTACACCATGCAGGAACATCTTCCTTAGCTCCCGGGTCATCAGCAATAAGCTCTAAAACCTCCCCCTCTTTTAATTCTTTCATTTTTTTAGCCAACTCTACAATTGGCATTGGACACTGCAAACCTCTTGCATCAAGTGTTTCCATTCTCTCACCTTTAATCTTCAACTTTTACAGCATTTGTTGGACATACATCCATACAAACTCCACATCCTGTACAATCTTCTTCTCTTGCAACAACTACTTTATCTCCCTGAATTTCAAAAACTTCCATTGGGCAAGCGTTTACACACTCTGCACATTCTGGGCCTTTACACAAGTCGTAGTTTATTGTTACTTTCACGGTATCACCAATACTTAATTCTCTTTTTAGTTATTTAACTGTTTTTATACGATTTTCGTTATTTTTAGTTTATTCGCACTTTATTGCTTCCTCTGGAGCATTTAATTTCTTTGGATGTGGAGCTTTTACTACAAAGAACTCTAATATATCAGAATTTAAGTTTTGAATGAGCATCTTTACATTAAATGGGACATATACAATAGTTCCTTCTTTGTAGTTGTGTGGTTCTTGGTCTTCTAAGGTTAAAGTCATCTCCCCTTTGATAATTATCAAATGTACGTAAGAGTTTGAATAGTGTTTAGGCATTTGCTCTCCTTTTGGCAGTACAATATGGTTGATTTGAACATGCTCGGTATTGACAATTTTTTCAACAACCTTTGTTGTAGCATCCTTTTTAAATTCATAAACTTTTTCTATCATTTGTATCACCCAAAATTTTTGAAAAATTGGATTTAAAGTATAGAGAAAGATTTAATGGATGTAGGAAATTTATCCAACTAATCTCTTAATATCTTCATCAACTGTTGAGATTGTTGAAATTCCAAACTTCTCAACTAATACTTTCACCACATTTGGTGATAAGAATGCTGGTATTGTTGGACCTAATACTATATTCTTAACTCCTAAGTAGAGCAATGCTAATAAGACAGCAACTGCCTTTTGCTCATACCATGCAATGTTGTAAGCGATTGGAAGGTCATTTATGTCTTCTAATCCAAGAACTTCTTTCAACTTCAATGCAACTACTGCTAATGAATAGCTGTCATTACACTGCCCAGCGTCTAAAACTCTCGGAATTCCATCAATGTCTCCTAAATCTAATTTAATGAATCTGTATTTTGCACATCCACATGTCAATATAACTGTGTCTTTTGGTAATTTCTTAGCAAATTCAGTGTAGTATTCTCTTGTCTTGTGTCTTCCATCACATCCAGCCATTACAACGAATTTTCTTATCTTTCCGCTCTTGACTGCTTCAATTATCTTATCTGCCAATGCTAAAATTTGATTATGAGCGAATCCTCCAATGATTTTTCCTTCTTCAAGTGGTGTTGGTGGCTTACACTTTTTAGCGTGTTCAATAACTTCTGAGAAATCTTTAGTTCCATCTTCTCTTACAGGAATTCTCTTCAATCCTGGATATCCTACTTCATTTGTTACATAAACTCTATCTTTGTATGAATCCTTTGGTGGAACTAAACAGTTTGTTGTCATGATTATTGGGCCGTTAAATTTCTCAAACTCTTCTGTTTGATGTGGCCATGAACCACCGTAATTTCCAACGAAGTGCTCATACTTCTTGAAGAATGGATAGTAGTGTGCTGGTAACATCTCACAGTGTGTATAGACATCAACTCCAGTTCCCTTAGTTTGCTCTAATAACTGCTCTAAATCTTTTAAGTCGTGACCGCTAATTAATATTCCTGGTCTGTCTCTAACTCCTAAGTTAACTTCAGTTATTTCTGGATGTCCATAAGTTTCAGTGTTTGCTTTGTCTAATAATGCCAATGTTTCTACTGCATATTTTCCAGTTTCCATTGCTAAATTGAATAACTCATCAGCATCTTTACTATCAACAAGTTTTGTCATTGCTTTAACTATAAACTTATGGATTTCTTCATTGTTGTATCCAAGATGCATTGCATGGCTTAAATAAGCTCCAATTCCCTTAATCCCATAAGTTATAAGCTCTTTTAAAGACCTTATATCTTCATTATCTTCTGCCAAGACACTGACTTCTTTTGCCTTTGATAATTCTATTATGTCATCATCATTTTCATAAGTCCATGTAGCACAGTGAGGAAGTTCTTCTTTATTTAAATTAGCTTTTTCAATAACTTTTTCTCTCAACTCTACTCCTTTCTTTATCCAACTTATTACATCATTATCGTCAAAGTTGACATTTGTTATTGTTACAAATAACGCCTTTGGTATGTATTCCATAACTTCATCATCTAAGTAGTTACCTTTCTCACATGCATAGCATAAACCTTTTATAGTATAAACCAATAAATCTTGAAGGTTTGCTACATTATCTCTCTTCCCACAAACCCCCACTACTGTACATCCTTCATTTCTTGCAGCCTCTTGGCACTGGAAACAGAACATATTTGTTGGTCTTGGAGTGTATTCCATACTTTCACCTATTAAATTTTTTAATTGTAAGCCAATCCTTTACGAGGGCATTTTAGATTGGCACTTTACGAATAATTTTTTATTTTTAATAATATAAAAAGATTTCTGATAATTTTCCTTTGGTAGTTTAGACAATTAATATTCATAGTTGTGAGTATGTTAGATATAATTATTATGAATAGTTTTAGTTTTAGTATTACTCCAACACTTTTCCATCAATTGAAATAACATGCTTTTTTATTTCACAATCAATTCCCTCAAGAGCTTTCTTTACTAAAGCATACAGTCCATGACAGCAAGGAACGCTCATTATCACAACATCAACTTTTTTAATGTTGTTTAATTTAACAATTGCTCTTATTTTCTCTATATATCCTGAAGTGTCATCCAATTTAGGACATCCAATAGCTAAAACCTTTCCTTTTAAGAATTTTTTGTGGAAATTAGCATAAGCAAATGGAACACAATCTGCTGCTATAAGAAGTTCCGCATTTTTGAAGTATGGAGCAGTTGGATTCAATAGATGGAGTTGTATAGGCCAATTCATTAGCTCTGAACTTAGCTCTACATCATCATCTTTTTCTGGTTTTCTATCTCTTTTTAATGTCATTGCCATTGAACCAGGGCATTTATGTCCTGAATGTTGATGTTCATTAACTTCAATTTCTTCTTTTGTTATTTTTATTGCATTTACCGGGCATACATCTAAACATGTTCCTATTCCATCGCAATAAATTTCTTTTTCTTTATTAACCTTAACCTTTTTAGTTTCTGGGTCTGGGATTAGAATATTTTCTTCACACGCTTTAATACACAGCCCACATTCTTCATAACCAATACATTTTTCCTGGTCAACTTCAACTCTATATCTCGTTATTTTCATAAATACCACCATTTAAACATTTAAATTTATATAAGAATTAAAAAATTAACTTTCAATTAGAAGTGTGAGCCCATAACAACCTTTGCCCCCATCTTTTCAATCTCTTCCTTCATTTCTTCAGCGTATCTACATTTTGGTTTTAATGCACTCATGCAAGTTGCAAAGTGAACAACTTCTACTCCATGCTTTTCTATTAATTGTTTTATTTGATTCAATCCTAATCTTCCTGGGCATCCACCACATGTTATCATGGTTACAAGTTCAACATCCTCATAGTCCTTAAATGTGTCTTTCTTGTTTAATGCTGCTGTCATACAACCTACTGCAGGGCATGTCTTTGCTGCACTGTCACATCTTAAAATTGCTACCTTTGTCACAATCTCACCAGCATTTTATTTTTATTTTTAGTTGTCAAATTATATGGTATATTTAATGATATAAAAAGATTTTTGACCTTTTTAACTCAAAAAAATTGACAATAATTATTTTTTTTGTTAGAGTTTGGTGGTATAATTAATATGAAAAAATAAAAAAAGTAATATTAATTAATCCAAATATTAAAAAAGATTAGAATACGATAACTTTATCATAAATCTTCCCATCAATCTTTGAAATTTCTTCATAAAATTCAGAAATTTTCTTTGCATCCCCTTCAACAACAAAAATCTCTACCTTCTTATTTTTACCACATGATGTTGTTATATAAGATTGATTTAATGATTTAACCACATCATTATATTCAAAATACAACTTACTCATTTTTTCCATCGACTCTTTTGTTGGTGTATAAACAACAATAATAATCCCACTAATGTTTCCTTCCTTATCTAACGAGTTACTTTCCAAAATGTGTTTTCTTACAGCATCTCTTATCAATTCACTCCTACTTGAATACCCCTTCTTTTTGACGATGTCGTCTATCTCTTTTAAAAGATATTTTGAAAACGATATACTAATTCTTTCAACGTTTACCATAATCTCACTTTAAAACTTTTCCTGTCCTTAAATACCATATATATAAATCTAATTCAGAGAGTTTTAAATCCACTTCCTCCCCAATATCTCTCAATATATTTTCAATTTTTAAATATTTTTTCCTATTCAAAGTTTTTGGGATTTCATCAATGTAATTATTTTCATAAAGCTCTCTTAGTATGTGCCTGTCAATTATGGCAATATCATCATAACCAACATTCCTCAAAAAATGGCTTGCCTCTTTATACCCAATCCCTTTTATATTTCTCACTAAAAACTCTCTTGCTATCTTTTCATTTTCAAAACTTTCGACTATATCTTTAATATTTTTAAATTTTCGTGCTAAAACAATATACTCTGCCCTTTTTCTATAAAATCTATGCCCTAAATTTTTTAATTTCTCTTCTAACTCTTCTCTTGAAAGTGTTAAAAATCCATCCCCTATTTCTTTTTGTATTTTTATTCCTCCTTCAGCTGTAAAATTAGCTGTTAAGATGCAAAAGCATAGTTCTTTAAACCACTCTTCGTTAGATTTATTTTTAAAAGATTTAAATTCTTGGATTCTTTTGTCAATAATATTTTTAATTTCTGAGTTTTTTAGCTCTTCAATTTTTTTAATTAGCATTATATCACCATTAAAATTATAAAAAACAAAAAATCTTATTAAAAACCAAATTTATATCTCTTACGGTTAGATATCAAAAATAAAAAAGCATTACATTTTAAAAGAGCGCTGGACATACAGCAAAGTATGCAGAACATTTGTTAATCTCTTCATTTTTCTTCTTAATGTTTTCTAATTTTTCAACTGCTTTAATATCAACTGTCTCTTTAACCTCAATTAATCCTTTCTCAGTCATTTCATTTATTATATCTTCAACCATCTTATTTCTTATAATTAAAGTGTTCCACCCATCTTCACTTCCCACACTTCCAACTGATACATCTGCGTATTTTGCTGAGAAATCGGTGCAAACTCTACATCCTAAGTTGCAGAATTTTTCAATCTCTTTTATTGGAATTTCATAAACAACTTTTTCTGAATGGACTAAATCTGTTCTTTTTAAGGTTTCAACAACAAATTTTCCTTTTGTAATGTTCATTTTAACAACTTCATCCATATCAAGTCCAAATCTCTCTTTTATAATGTTTTTTATTGTTTCATAGTGGAAGTTTTTAGTGCAGAACAATCCAACTTTTAAAGCTAAATCAAACTGCAATCCTCCCAATATATGGCAAGGCAAACCAACCAACCCAACTTTATCATAATTTTCGGTTGCATACTCTAATAACTTGTTGTTTGGTGAGATAGAGTATTTGCTCTTCGGTGATTCCAATAACTCAACTGTGTTTGTAGCTAAATAAGCAATTGGTTTCCAATTTTTATCTCTAACAACTACTACTGCATCTAATATGCCACTCTCCAAACAATAACCTAAAAAGGTTGTTGTAAATCCCCCATCCTGTGCTTCAATATTTAATTTTGATTTTACTGAGAGATATTTCATTATGCCTCACCTCGAAACTTTAATAAAGTTTTATCAAATTATACAACTTCTTTTACTCTTATACAGTTGAAGAAGCAAGTTCCACACTTAATACACTTGCTTATATTGACTTTTGGCTTTTCATCAATAGTTAGAGCGTTTGCTGGGCATTTAGCAACACATGTTCCACAACCGGTGCAGAACTCATCATTTATTGGCTTATCATCACATCCTAAACATAGCTCTTTATTTGAAGTTAATAAAACCTCATTAACTTTCATATAGGCATCAATAAGTGGCTTTCCAGCAATAACCTCGTATGGCTTTAGTATTAAGTATGAATCAACAACTTCCCTATCTTTTTCAATAACTGCTTTAACTACTCTTTCAACCTCTTCTTCATCTGGTGGGCAGCCAATTATTGCATAATCTACTTTAACAACATCCCCAACTCTAACAAACCTTTGTGGAAATCCGTTTTCTAATCCAATAAGCATTCTTTGGAAACCTCCACTTACAGCACAGCTACCAACGGCTATTAATATTTTTGAATTTTTCCTAATTTCTTTTATTTTTTTAACTTCCTCTTCATCATCTAAATTAACTGCTCCTCCAACCAATGCAATGCCTTTTTCTTTTAATTTGTTGTAATATTTCTTTTCAATATTTTTGATAATCTTACCACAAGAACCGCATCCGGTCATAAAATCACCTCTTTATACTAAAGATACTTTATAAATAGTAACATCTTTCACAAAGCTGAATGATTCTTTTTGCTTCATCGTTATCTACGCTATCTAATACTGCTTTGTTGAAGTTTTCACTTGTTAATATTGTATAATCCAAAATCTCTCTTCCAAGTAGCTCAACTTTGTGATAAATAATTCCTTCTCCCCCTTCTATAACAACTTCCCCAACAGCCTTTCCATCCTTTATAATTGGCTCCATGTATGGCTGTGTTAATTTTAACTTGTTTAAAAGCACAATAATTTTATTTAATGAGAATTCTATTTCAATCATCCTTGAAGATAACACATCCCATAAGTTTTTTGAATTTATTAGCCCCTCTTTATACATTCTCGCCAAAGCTCCACTATAAACTACTTTTCCATCATAAAGTGCTGTTTTTGGTAATCCATTTGTTTCTACTTTATTAACATCAAAGCTGTAAGCGTCAATTAACTTAACATCTGGCAATGGAATCTTTTTCTTTCTCTCATCAACTAACTTAATAAATTCCTTATTAACTAAGTTTAATCCTTCTTTTGCTAAATTTAGTAATTTTTCTTTTCTTTTGTCACTTATATTTTCTAAAATTCCACCAACACTTAAATATTTTCCTTTTTTTCCTAAAATTGATTTTATTTTGTTTCCAATATCTGCCAATTTGTCTGTATCTATGAATTCATCTAACTTTATTGCATCTACTTCAACAATCTCTCCCAATCTTGCAATTTCTCTCAAATGCTGTCCTTCATTTGGGACTGTTATATTATAAGCTTTCTCAACAGCCATAACTCCTGCTAATGCATGGGAAATTTCATTTAAGCAACATAATCTTGCCATTGCTGGGGGAATAAAATCTATATCTCTCCCCATCATTGAGCTCTCAAATCCTCTAATTTTCATAATTCCACCTAATCAAGTTTTTAATATTTTTAAGAGAAATTTGTGTAAAATCTATTTTTATTGAAAAAGAATTTAGAAATTAGATTCCAAGCTTTTTCCTCTTCTCCATAATTACTTTCTCTAATATGTCAGCTGCTTTGTATGGGTTTGGTTCTGGGATTAATTTTCCTCCTGTTAAGCCCTCAACAGCCTCAGTTAAAACCTTTGTTACTAACTCACTGCCAGTAACGAATGGAACTGGTGAAACGTGGACAGTGAACCCCATATCAATTGCATAGGTTGCATCTGCTAATGCCTGTTCTTCTAACCACTGTGGTGCTGAAGCTGCAACTGGTAAGTCAGGGATATCAACCCCTAACTCTTCAGCAATTGCAACTGCAACTTGCTCAATTCTCGCAATACTTAGACATGCTCCAAAGTTTAAGACAGGTGGAATTCCTAAGCTCTTACAGACTTCTTTTAAGTTCTCTCCTGCTAATTCAGCGCTTGCTGGGTCAAATAATCCAGCATGTTTCAATGGACTGTTTACACAACCTCCTGCTAAGGCTAAGATATCTCTTTTAATGAGTTCTTTTGTTAATGTAACAATTATGTTGTCATGCCCCCCACTTGCTATATTAGAGCAACCAACAACTCCAACAACACCCTTAATTTTACCACTAGCAATTAAGTCAATTAATGGCTTTACACTTCCTCCTAAGAACTCAACTAATGAATCTTCTCCAACTCCAACAACTGATTTAACTTTTGTATCATAGTAATCTTTTTGAATTCCTTTTCTCTCTTTAAATGCTTCAATTGCTTTCTTAATTATCTCTCTTGCTTTTTCTTTTGCATTTTCTGGCTCCCATGGGATGTATTCAGCTCCTTCAATGTAAGCCATGTCATCAATACAGATTAATTTTGTCTTTGTTTTCTCTGCAGCGAATTTCAATCCATGGAATGTACAGTTGAATTCTGAAACTACAGCATCAATTAATCCAGTAGCAACTAATGGCTCAGTTGTGAAGTTGTTTGCTATGTAACCAACAAAGCTTTCTGGTAAGTGAGCAATTCTTGTTTCCATATCTTGCCCATTACATGTAGCTCCAATAATTTTAATCTCATCAGCTCCAGCTTCCTTTGCCATTTTTATTAAGTCTTCTTCCATTGCTGCCTCACATAATGGTTGGATTAAAGCGTGCTGATGCCCTGTTATCATAATATTTACGTTGTTTGGCTTAACTGAACTAAACCCATTTTCAACCACTGTAATCTTTGGTGAGCCAAATAAAATATCATTTAACCAGCAAGTCATTAAAAGCCCTGTAAATCCAGCATGTAATCCTAATCTAAGGCAATGAACTAATAAGTCCATTGGATTGCTGTTTAAGTTTGTTGAAGTCTTTGTTAATGCATCAACAATCTCTCCCTTAGCTCCTCCTGGAAGAATATCTAACTTTTTAAATACTTCCAATCTCTTTTCTGGACAGAGTTTTGGAACTAACTCACTCTTCTCCCATCTTGGTTTGTACATATCTTCTAATATGAACTCAGCAACTTCAATAGCTAACTGCTTAGCATCTTTATTTGTATCAAATCCTAATTTTTTTGCTAAGAATCTTAATTTTTTCTCATTTCTTATCTCATAGCTTCCTTCTCCTTTACCTGCCGATAATAAAGCTCTTGCAGCGTTTTCAGCACAGTGAACATAACATGATGCCCCAGCAGCAACTGCTCTGCATAGATTTCTTGCTACAATAACATCTGCTGTTGCTCCACAAACACCGTAAGGAGTTTTTTCTGTTATTCTACAAGGTCCGTTAGCACATAATATACAGTAAACTCCTTTCAATCCATAAGGACACTTTGGGAATTGGTTTGGAAATCTTGTGTGTGGGGTCTCTATACCCTTTAACTTTGCCTTTTCAACCATCTCTTTAATCTCTGGTATAGCAGCGATGCAGTTTTTCATACCTATCACCAACATTTTTTTAACTTGATTTACGATAATCATTAGTATAGCAACGAATAAATAACATTAACGGTGCGAAAATTGTCTTCAAAAATTTTATTGAAAACGATATTCACATTAAAATGAAAAATTTAAATTAATAAATTAAATGTGAAATAAAAAAATAGAAAAAATAGTAAGAAATCTATTCTTCTTTTTGTTTTTGTTTTTTCATTTCTATATGCTTTAAAATAACCTTCTCTATATCTTCTGGTTTATCCAAAACTTCAATTCCTTCCATTCTTCTAATTTTTTCAACATTTTCAACATCAACATCTCTCATGTATAAGGTTAACTTTTTATTACCTGGCAGAATTGTTTCTATTTTTCCTTTTTTGTTATCTGGTGGGAAAATATAAACAGGAACTTTTGCTTTCATTGCTTGGGCTACTGAGTTAGTTATTAATGTATCAGCAATTCCATAAGCTATTTTTGCAGTTGTGTTTGCTGTTGCTGGAGCTACCAAAAACAAATCATACTTTCCAGTTTGTAACTTCCCGACTAAAAATGGAGCGTTTGCATTAACTTCAACTCTTAAATCATAAAACTCATCTTCTAAAACTTCCCAAAGTTTATACCACTTCACAACAATCTTTGCACTTTTTGATAAATATATATCTACATCCAAATTGTATTTATTTTTTAGTTTCTTCATTATTTCAACAACTTCTGGTAGTTTATCCCCACATCCAGTTATTCCCCATGCAATTTTTAGCATACTCTCCCTCTTTATTTATGATATTTAGTTATTTTAATCCTTTTTTTTTCTTTTAAAACCTCATAAAACCTATTAAGTGTCTTTCTCAAAACTCTCAATCCTTCTTCATCCTCTTCAATTCCTTTCTTTCCTTTATCCTTTGACCAAAAAGTAGCTCCTAAGTTTGCTCCAAAAGAACCTCCCCCAACTGGAATCATCTCATTTATTATGTAGAAATCATGTATTGTTCTTAGAGCAATCTCTTGCCCTCCATTTCTATCCCCACCAATAGCAATACCCATTCCAACTTTTCCTCTCAAAACTTTTGGATTTTTTGCCAATATTGCCCTACACCTATCCATCAATGTCTTTAACTGTCCAGTAACATTTCCTTGATAAACTGGAGTTCCTATTATAACTCCATCAGCCCAGATAAGGTTTTCATAAACCTCTTCCATGTCATCTTTATGTATGCATCCCTCTTTTTTCTTTACGCAGTAATCGCAATGGATGCAAAAATTGATAGTTTTTCTGCTAACTGAAAAATATCTCACTTCTGCCCCCTTATCTTTCAAATATTCTAAGGCATAATTTACTGCAAAATGAGTTCCCTGCAATCTTGGACTTCCGCTAATTCCAAAGACCTTCATAGTTTCACCATTTATAAATTTAAACTGCTTCTTTTACATATTTTTCATAAGGAATAAGCTTAAAAATAATCATTTTCCTTAGATTTCCCTCTATATCATAATTTTCTTTGAATTCATAGCCAATGCATACAAACTGCCCAACATATTTTACTTTTCCATTTGACATGTTTTCAAATAGATGAAGCTCATAACCATCTTTTAAATGGTCTCTAATTGCCTTATTTCCCTTTTTAAACTCCATATCTCCTATTTGCCCTTCTCCACAATAATAAAAAATTCCATTTTTCCAACCATCTTCATATCCATACTTTTTTCCTTTATTTCCATAGAATAGCATTATTATATTGTATTTTGATGATTTGCTTATGCCACTTCTTCTATTCCCTCCGTATTTACCATGTAATTCTTTTCTTATGTAAATTTTATCTTTTTCAAACATATTTTTACCTGTTTTCAATACCATGACAAAGTTTTTTATATATAACAACTCATTCTTTCTATTTTTATTTTTAATTCTTTTATTTTATCCCTCCAGATAGAATAACAGTTAAAAATTCTTACGAATAAATAAAAAAAATAGTAATAAAATTAAAGATGTAAATTGCCTATAAAAACTACATATCTGCTAACTTATGCCCAAACTCATAACATTTTTTTAGATTTTCTTCTTTTGGAACAAATCTTACTGTTAAACATTCATCATCAACTATTTCAAATCCTAAATTCTCAAATACTCTTTTAATTTTTTCAGTAGCACATTCCATCCAACCATAAGAACCAAAGGCAACTCCAATTTTATCTATTGGCCTTATACATTCCATATACGATAAAAATTTACCTACTTCAGGATATACATTTCTATTTAAAGTCGGTGAGCCAATTAGAACATATTTTGCGTCTAAAATTTCCCTCATAATTATATTCATTGGAGTTTCTGATATTCTATATAGTTTTACTTTAACACCACTATCTATTAATCCCTCAGCAATTGCGTGGGCAATCTTTTTTGTTGAGTTATACATGGTGTCGTAAGCAATAACTGCCTTATTTTCCATTTTGTTATTTGCCCAATCAAAATATTTCCCTATTATTTCATTTGTATATTCTTTCCAAATTATTCCATGAGATGGACAGATGAGTTCAATATCTAACTTTTTTACAGAATTTATAACATCTGAAATTAGCATCTTATAAGGCATGAGTATGTTTGCAAAATACTCTTTAGCATGTTCAAAAATTTCATCTCCAATTTCATAATCAAACCTTTCAGAACTTGCTATATGTTGTCCAAATGCATCATTTGAGAATAAAATTTTGTCTTCTTTACAGTAAGTTAGCATATTATCTGGCCAGTGGAGCATTGGGGTTTTTATAAATTTTAAGGTTCTTTTTCCAATACTTATCTCATCTCCCGTATCTACAACAGTAAAATCCCAACCTTTTATATCATAATAATATGAGAGGTTTTCTTTTCCTTTTTCATTTGTGATAACTGTTGCTCCACTAATCTCAACTATCTTATCAACACAACCACTGTGGTCTTTTTCTACATGATTTACTACTACATAATCAATATCTTTTGGATTTATTACATTTGAGATTCCGTTTATTAATTCATTGAACATATAATCCTTTGCAGTATCAATAAGGACATTTTCTTTATCTTTTATTAGATAAGAGTTGTAAGTTGAACCGTTTGGTGTTATGTAGCCATGGAAATTCCTAATTTCCCAATCAATTACACCAACCCAAAAGATATCTTTTTTTATTTCAACTGCCATAAAATCACCTTAAAAAGAAATTAAATTAAAAAAGAATTAATTTAGAGTTCAATTACTCTATAGCCTTCATCTAAGTATTTCTTTAAGCTTATATGTCCAAATAAATCATTTTCTAACTTTAATTTTCCTTTAATTTCATCTTTGATGTTAAACATAGTTGCGCATGCTTCACAAACTACAAAATCATCTTTTAATTTTTCAAAGTGGTTTTTTAGTGGGTGATTTTCGCTTAACAAATCTTTAGCCCATAAAACTGCCTCTCCCTCTAATATAATCTTTACTTCATCCCCTTTCTCTTTCATCTCATTTGCAAACAACAACGTGTGGAACATCACTGGCATGTTAGGTTTATCTTTATTAGAATATGAAAAAATTAAGAATGCAACTTTCATATCCCTCCCCCAATTTAGTATTTTTAGTATTTTTCACATTTAACTTCAAAGTATTTCTTTGGGTGGCTACAAGATGGACATTCTTCTGGAGGCTCCTCCCCTACATGAACATATCCACATTTTCTACAAACCCATTCTATAGGCTCATTTTTCTTAAATACAGTACCATTTTCAACTTCCTTCAACAGTTTTTTAAATCTCTCTTCATGATGTTTCTCAGCAACTGCTATAGCCCTTAATCTATCTGCAATATCTTTAAGCCCTTCTTTCTCTGCAATTTCAGCAAACTTTGGATACATCTCTGTGTGTTCAAAATGCTCTCCTTCAATTGATGCCTTTAAATTTTCAGCAGTATTTCCTAAAACAATTGGAACTTCCACATCATCAACTTTTATTGAATTCTCATCAATATTGTATTTCTTTTTTAGTTCAGTTATTAAATAATAAAGCCATTTAGCATGTTCTCTCTCATTTTCAGCAGTTAATAAGAATATCTCTGCTATCTGCTCATACCCTTCTTGCTTTGCAATTTTTGCATAGCATGTATATCTGTTTCTTGCTAAACTCTCCCCAATATATGCTTTTATTAAATTTACAATGGTCTCTTTCATAAAATTCCCCTTATTATTTAAGATTTTTATTCATTAAATACTACCCATTCATCTAATGGTTCAAAAGATTCTTTTCCAACCCTCCCCCTACAAATTGGACAAACCCAGTCATCTGGAAGTTTTTCAAATGGGGTTTTTGGCGGAATGTTTTGACTTGGGTCTCCTTTTAATGGGTCATACACCCATCCACAAACTCTACACTTATATTTTCTATATTTTGGTTTTTCACAGGTTCCATCTAATTTGCATGCTATTTTAAGCTCTACCATAGTATCACACTAAAATTTAAAAATAAAAAATTAAGAATAAGTTTATTATAACTTTTTGTAGCAGAACCACCAATCTAAGCACTCAATTTCTCCTTTTTCACATGCCTCTTTTCTCTGCTTTATCTCATCTACTGATGATGCTGGAGGAATTATAGCTTTATCTCCAATTATATCATTCTCTGGCCAGTTTGCTGGAATAGCTACTCCTTTTTCATCTGAAACTTGGAGGGCTTTAACCAATCTTACGATTTCATCCAAGTTTCTACCAACTTCTTGTGGATAGTAGATGATAGCCCTAATTATCCCTTTATTATCTACAACAAACACAGCTCTAACTGTGTTATTTCCTTTGTATGGACTTATCATTCCTAATTTTTCTGCTAATTCTCCTCTATCATCTGCTATAACAGGGAATTCAATTTCCACATCTAATTTTTCTTTTATCCATTCAATCCACTTTAAGTGGCTGAAAACTTGGTCTATACTTAATCCAATTAATTCAGTGTTTAGTTTTCTAAACTCATCGTATCTCTTTTGGAATCCTACAAACTCTGTTGTACAAACTGGGGTGAAGTCAGCAGGATGACTAAATAAGACAAACCACTTTCCTTTCTCTATATAATAATCTGGTAATTTAATAGTCCCATGAGTTGTTTTAACTTCTACTTCTGGAAATTTCTCTCCAATAACTGGCATTTTTCCTTCACACATAACTATCCCTCCCCCATTTCATTTTTGTGAAAAAATAAGATAAGAAGAAAAGCATTAGAATCTACTCTCCTCGTTTGGTCTTCTCGCAACTAATTTTGGGTCATAACCTTGGCATCCACATTCTGGTGTGTAGCAAGTTACATCATAGAAGGTGCAAATCTCCCCACAGTTTGGACATTTCTCAGGAGGTTTTTCTGCTTCAAAGACATAACCACAGTTTGAACATTTCCACCATGTCATGTTTTCACCTATAAGGAATTAAATCTTCTCAGTTGTTGGAGGAGTATATATTCTCTGTCCAAGCTCTTTATCAAGCATAAACAAGCCCCTTTTATCGTCTCCAATTAATTTTAACTTATCCAAAATTTCTGAAAAAGATGCTTCTTCCTCAACTTGTTCATTTACAAACCATTGTAGGAAATTTACTGTTGCGTAATCCTTTTCAGAAATTGCCAAATCCATTAAATTGTTTATTGATTCAGTTATAGACTGTTCATGTTTGTATCCATCTTCGAACACTTCAATAATTGATTCCCAGTCATTTTTTGGCTCTTCTATGGCATATAATCTTACTCTTCCCCCCTCTTTCTATAACATAATTGTATATCTTCATTGCATGGTCTAATTCTTCCTGACTTTGAACTTTAAGCCACTGGGCAAATCCCTTCAATCCGATAGATTCTGCATAGGCGGACATAGATAAATAGAGATATGCTGAATAAAATTCCTTATTTATTTGTTTATTTAAGGCATCTAAGATATTTTCTTTAATCATCAATATTCACCAAACTTGGCAATAATTTTATTCTTTTTCTTTCTTTTCAATTAAGCATTTATTTGCTAATTTTATAGCTAAATCTTCTGGGTCTTTTATTGGGAAGTCATTATCAGTTAGCAATTTAACTAATTCTCCAGCCTCTATATTTCCACATGGTAAAGATAAACCACAAGGTAAAGCTTCTGCCAACTCAACTTTACTTTTTATTGGAAAAACTTTTTTGTCTTTGAAGTATTCAACTAATTTTAGTTTAAAGTCTTGAATATCCTTTAACGCTTCGTATAGTGGATGGTTTGTTGTTATCATTTACATCACCAAAATTTTATTCTATTTTTCTAAATGCATTTTTCCCCAAACCACACTGTGGGCATTTGAATGTATCTGGGAGTTCTTCAAATTTTGTCCCTGGTGGGATATTTTGAGGTGGCTCCCCCACATCTTCATCATAAATCCAACCACACATACACTGATATTTTGCCATCCATTTTCACCCATTCTTATTTTTTAATTTTTTGTGCAATATTTTTTATGTTGCTATATTATATTTATCATTAATCCTACTAAATTCGTCAAAAAATTGGTGAGTTTATTCTAATTTAATCTCTTTCTCATACTCCCATATACCATGTAAGTTGCATCTCATCAAAGCTTTTAAGGTGAATTTATCATGTCCCTTTGAAGGGGCTTTTACCATTAACTTTACTTCTGGCTTCATGAATTGGGTAAAATCAACTCTTGCTAAATAAATATCTCCCATAAACAACTCAATCCATTGGATGAAATGCCCATCTTCCATAGGATGTGGAATTCCTGTTGATATTTTAACTTCAAAATATTCGTCTGCTTTAACGACTTCTGGGCATTCTATAAACGGAGTGTGCTTTTTTTCAAAATCGGTTTCCTCTTTCATTCTGTTTATTCCACAAAAATAGTTCATATCCCCTCCCCCTTAAAATAAAATTTTGATATTTAGAGTTTCTCTAAAATTTTCATTGCTTTCATAAATGCAGGCATTCCACTTGTTAATAAAACAACTCTTAAAACATCTGCAATCTCTTCTTTTGTAATACCAAGTTCTTTCATTCCACTTCTCATCTGCCTTTCTGTTGCAACTTCATCACATTTTGAAGCAACTATTCCAATAGCTATTAATTTTTGAGTCTTATAATCTAAAACTTTCCCTGTGAAAGCTGCTTCATTTAATTTAACAATTGCTTCATACAAATCTGGATATTTTTCTTTAACTGCTTTCATCCCCTCCCCAAAGAAAACTTCATTTTTCATTTTAACACCTCAAATAATTTCTAAATTAATTTTTGTTTTTGTGGGTATATATTTTACCAAAAATCTTTTAAACCAAACTATTAAAAATAACTAAAATTAAATTGATTTCTAAAAATAAAAAAGGATGATACCAATGAAGGTTAAAGAAATCATGAATAAAGACTTTATAAAAATTTCTCCAAATGATATTGGGGGTGAAGTTGTTCAATTTCTATATAAAGAAAGAAAAAATCATGCTCCAGTTGTAGAGGATGGAAAGTTGGTTGGATGGATAACCGCTTTAGATTTACTTGCAGGATGTAAGCATTCAAAAATTGAAGATTTAATGCTGTTTATTGATGAAATAAAAGTTTTAAAAGAAGATGATGAGATAACCGACGAAATTATAGAAGAGATGATTAAAAATGAAGAAATTGCCTATCCTGTTGTTAATGAAAACGATGAAGTTGTAGGGACATTGAGTGTTTTTGACTTATTAAAATATTATAAAAAATAATTAATCTTTTTTAAAAATTTTTTTAATTTTTTCGAAATTAGTCTATTTTTTTAAAAATTTATGCGAAAAAATGATGGATAAAGTTATTATTTACTTTAAATTATAGGTGTTTATTATATACTTGGTTGTGTTCATAAATGGCATAAGCCATCAATAAAATGAGTTTTACAAATTATTTTGATTTTTTACAAATCATTAAGTTTTAAAGGTGATATGTTGCACATACATTTAAAATTGAATAAAGAGATGGGTGAGATTTTTAAAGAAATTATGGAGGATAAAGAAAAGAACGATTTGCCAAATGATGATGGGTTGGTTAATGAAGTTGTTGAACATTTAAAGAAAGGGTTTAATAAAGAAAAAATGACGTTTGATGAAAAGAAATATACTGACAGAAAAATTAAAGAATATATCCCATTAGAGCTTTTTAGAGTTATGATATATATAGTAATAAAGAAAATTAAAGAACGAGGCTCTGAAATAACACTATATGAGATGGGATATGAATTTGGAAAGTTTTTAGAACCAAAAAATATTAGGGAATTAAAAACATTCTTTAGAAAAAATAATTTAGGAATTTTGGAAATTGAAAGTAGAAAGCCATTTATTTTAAAAGTGAGAGAGTGTGCAATGTGTGGAGGTTTGGATATTAATGAACCAATCTGCCATTTTGATGCTGGGCTGATTGCAGGAGCAATGGAATGCATATTGAAAAAAACAGTTGTAGTTGATGAAATAAAATGCATGGCTCAGGGAGCTGATGCATGTTACTTTAAAATTGAAGTTGTAAAAGATTGATATTTCGAATGTGTGATTGTATGTTATATAAGTAAAACGAACATCGAACCGTAAAGATAATATATATGTAAAGTAAGATAAAAATATTGTATAAATATTGAACTAAAAATACTTCGAAAATTGGCTATTTGGTGGTGGAATATATGAAAGCAGATGCAATTAAAATAGCAGATGGTGTATATTGGGTGGGGGTTTTAGATTGGGACATTAGAAAATACCACGGATATACATTAAAAGGAACAACCTACAACGCATACTTAGTCTTTGGGGATGAAAAAGTTGCTTTAATAGACAACACATATCCAGGGACATCTGCTCAAATGTGGGGGAGGATAAAAGACGCTTTTGAAAAAGAGGGGAGGGAATTTAAAATTGATGTAATCGTCCAAAACCACGTAGAAAAAGACCACAGTGGGGCTTTACCTGAAATACACAAAAAGTTCCCAGAAGCACCAATATACTGTACTGAAGTAGCAGTTGAGGGATTGAAAAAGCACTACCCATCATTAAAGAATGCACCATTCAAAGTTGTTAAATCATTAGATACAGTTGATTTAGGAGGAAAAACATTAACATTCTTAGAAGCTCCTTTATTACACTGGCCTGACAGTATGTTCACATTCTATAACGAAGGAGGAATTTTATTCTCAAACGATGCATTTGGACAGCACTTATGTTTCCCAGCACATAAGAGATTTGACACAGATATTCCAGAATACATCTTAATGGATGCAAATCAAAAGTTCTACGCAAACTTAATTACACCATTATCAAAACTCGTATTGAAGAAATTTGAAGAAGTTATCAACTTAGGATTATTAGAAAAGATAAAAATGATTGCTCCATCACATGGACAGATATGGACAGACCCAATGAAAGTTATTAAAGCTTATCAGGACTTTGCTACAGGTAAAGCAGCTAAGGATAAGGCAGTTATTGTCTATGACACAATGCACTACTCAACACAAAAAATGGCTCATGCATTTGCAGAAGGTTTAATGAGTGAAGGAATTGATGTTGTAATGTACTTCTTGCACGAAGATGAAAGAAGTGAAATCGTTAAGGATATATTAGATGCTAAGGCAGTTCTCTTTGGAATTCCAACAATCTACGATGAACCATACCCATCAATTGGAGACTTAATTTACTACTTAAGAGGTCTCAAATTCAACAGAACTGGATTTAAGAGATTGGCAATAGCGTTTGGTTCAATGGGAGGTAATGGAGGAGCAGTAGCAAGAATTGCTGAAGAATTAGCAAAATGTGGATTTGAGGTTATTAACCAATATGAGCTTTACTATGTTCCAACAGAGGATGAATTAACAAACTGCTACAACATGGGTAAAGAATTAGCTAAGAGAATTAAAGAAATGAAGATTGAATAAATTCCTTCTCTTTTTAGTTTTTTAATTTTTATTTTTAGACATTATTATTTATATATTTTAATATTTGTATTAATGGTATTAAAAAAATTAATATACACATAAGAAAAATTAAAATATATAGGAAATAAAATATCTATATTGACAAAAATTTTAGTAATTAATTAAATATGTGTCGAATTTCGAACCATTAATGTTATATAAATATCTTAATTTTAAAGTAACTATCGTAAGCTGAAAACGGATATTTTAAAACTAAGTTTGAATTTTAATCTTTATATAATTTGTTAATGTTTGTATATAAACAAATATTCATATTGTTGAATATTTAATTTAATTATTTTTAAATAATTGTGAAGAGAATTTTAATTGGTGATGGTTATGAGAGAAATAATCAAATGGAGTAAAGATTTTGAAACAGGGATTAAGGCGTTTGATGATGAGCATAAATTTTTGGTAAAAACATTAAATGAGATTTATAGTTTGTTGGGAGAAGGAAAAAAGGAAGAAGCTAAGGAATTATTAAAGAAGAGGGTTGTTAATTATGCTGCAAAGCATTTTAAGCATGAAGAAGAGGTTATGGAAAAATATGGATATCCTGACTTAGAGAGGCATAAAAAAACTCATGAAATTTTTGTTAAAACAGTTATTGAAAAATTACTTCCAAAGATTGAAGAAGGTTCAGAAAATGATTTTAGAAGCGCTTTATCTTTTTTAGTTGGATGGCTTACAATGCACATAGCAAAACCAGATAAAGAATATGGAAAGTGGTTTAAAGAGAAAGGTATTGTTATCGAGGATGAAATGGTTAATATTGATTAAATTTGGAATTAATTCATCAAATATATATCGAATCTCGAACCATTAATATTATATAATCGTAGTTGCGTATTATTATTATGTAAAAATAATAAAAAACAAAAATCAAGGTGGGATGATGGAATTGGACTTAATAAATGAACACAAAATAGGAGTAACAAAAGGAACAGAGTTAGAGAAAGAGGTTCAGGCAAACTTTGAGGGAGAGTGTAAGGAAGTTGGTTTATACTTAGCTATGGCAAGACAAGCTCAGAGGGAGGGGTTACCAGAAGTTGCTGAAGTTTTAATAAGAATTGCAATGGAAGAAGCTGAGCACGCTGCACACTTTGCTGAAATGAACGGATTAATTTCAGAGAACTTAAAAGAGAACATTGAAATGATGTTAAAAGGAGAATGCATGGCAAACAAAGAGAAAAAAGCTGCTGCAACAAAAGCAAAAGAGCTTGGTATAGACCCTGCTCATGACTTCTTTGATGAGTCAAGTAGAGATGAAGCAAGACACGCAAGAATGTTAAAAGGAATCTTAGACAGATACTTTAAATAAATTCTCTTAATTCTATTTTTTGACTTTAATATTCTTTAAATTTTTTTATTTTTAAATTTTAAATTATTTTAACTGCTCTAAAATAATCGCTGGGCAAATCTTTTTTATACCTTCAATCTTTCCAATCTTATTAAAAATTAAATCTGAGAACTCTTTTCCGTCTTTAGCCCAAATCTCAGCCATAATCATGTGGTCTCCTGTTGATGTAAATACTTTTTTAACTTCTTCAAACTTACAAAGTTCTTTGGCAACATTTAAGAACTTATCTGGCTCAGTATCAAACCCAGTTAAAGCTACAACGTTATATCCAATTTTTGAGGGGTTTATTATTGCAGTATATCCTTTAATAACTCCTTCTTCTTCTAATTTTTTAACTCTCTTTCTTATAGAACTTTCACTCGTCCCTAACTCCCTTGCTATATCAGTGTATGATTTTCTTCCATTTCTCATAAGAATTTCAATAATTTTTAGGTCTTTTTCATCCACAATATCACCGAAGTTCGGACAATTAATAATATTAATTATAACATAACTTAACAATATATAAAAATTTTGGAGGAAGAGAATGGCAGTCGAGATTATTGTGGATAGGGAAAAATGTATTGGATGTGGAAGATGCTATGATGTATGTCCAAAAGGGCCATTAATATGGACAAAAGATGAAAATGGAAAGTATTATGCTTATGATGTTGAATACTGCCATAACTGCAAGTTTTGTGCAGGTAGATGTCCAACAAATGCAATATTAATTAAGGTAGTTAAACCAAAAAAGAAAGACGAAAATAAAAAATAACAAGGTAATTACTCATTTATCTCAGCAAATACTTCATCTAATGCATTAATTAAATCATCAATATGTTCTTTTTCTACAATTAATGGTGGTAAAAACCTTAAAACAGTATCAGAAGTGCAATTAATTAAAAATCCTTTTTCAAGCATCTTTTTAACAATTTCTGCCCCATTAAATTCAAGCTCAGAACCAATCATTAAACCTAATCCTCTAACTTCTTTTATGAAGTTGTATTTCTCTTTAAGATTTTCGAGTTTTCGAATGAAATATTTTCCTTTTTCTATAACTTTATTATCCTTAATAAGTTCCTCTATAACCTCAATTGATGCCAAAGCAGCAGAGCAAGCCAAAGGATTTCCACCAAAGGTTGTTCCATGGTCTCCATAACTTAAAGCTTTTGCTATCTCTTCTTTTAAAACAACAGCCCCTATTGGAACTCCTCCTCCAAGAGCTTTTGCCAATGTTAAGATGTCTGGCTTTACATCATAATGCTCATAAGCAAACATTTTTCCAGTTCTTCCCATTCCACATTGAACTTCATCAAAAATTAAGACAATGTTTTTATCATCACATAAATCCCTAACAGCTTTTAAATAATCTTTATCAGCTACATGAATCCCTCCTTCTCCTTGAACTGGTTCAATTATTATAGCAGAGGTTTTGTTGGTTATAGCTTCTTTTAAAGCCTCTATATCATTGAATGGAACATACTTGAATCCTGGAGGTAGGGGATAAAAGCCCTCCTGATACTTTGGTTTTGGTGTTGCTGCCAATGTAGTTAAAGTCCTTCCATGAAATGCATTGTACATACTGATTATTTCTCCTCCATCTTTTCCTAATATTTTTGATGCATATTTTCTTGCAAACTTTATAGCTCCTTCATTTGCCTCAGCTCCGCTGTTGCAGAAGAAAGCTCTATCTAAACCACTAAGCTCAACTAACTTTTTAGCAAGCTTTATTTGTGGGATTGTGTAGTAGATGTTTGATGTGTGTATTAAAGTTTCAGCCTGCTTTTTTATCGCTTCAACGACCTTTGGATGGCAATGCCCTACATTATTTACTCCAATTCCAGCTAAGAAGTCAAGATACTTCTTTCCATCAATATCATAAACCTCCATTCCTTTACCTTCAACCAATACAACAGGCAATCTTCCATAAATTTGGAGATGATATTTTTTCTCTAACTCTATCCAGTTCTCTTGATTCATTTAATCACCAGTAAGATTTATGGGGAAATCTTATATTAAGTGGTGTATTTATTTTTATTGGAAAAATGTTTTTAAGCAATCGTAGATATTACTATTACCAAACAATAAAAATTGGTGACATCATGCATAAGATATGTGTTATAGAAGGAGATGGGATAGGGAAAGAGGTTGTTCCAGCAACAATACAGGTTTTAGAAGCAACTGGATTGCCATTTGAATTTGTTTATGCTGAGGCAGGAGATGAGGTTTATAAAAGAACTGGAAAAGCATTACCAGAGGAAACAATTGAAATTGCCTTAGATTGTGATGCTGTTTTATTTGGAGCTGCAGGAGAAACAGCGGCAGATGTTATTGTTAAATTAAGGCATATCTTAGATACCTATGCCAATGTAAGACCTGTTAAAGCATATAAGGGGGTTAAATGCTTAAGACCAGATATTGATTATGTCATAGTTAGAGAAAACACTGAAGGGCTTTATAAAGGAATAGAGGCAGAGATTGATGAAGGAGTTACAATAGCTACAAGAGTTATTACTGAAAAGGCATGTGAGAGAATATTTAGATTTGCATTTAATTTAGCAAGAGAAAGAAAGAAGATGGGTAAGGAAGGAAAAGTTACATGTGCTCACAAAGCAAATGTTTTAAAATTAACTGATGGGCTATTTAAGAGAGTTTTCTATAAAGTTGCTGAAGAATATGATGATATAAAAGCAGAGGATTACTATATAGATGCAATGAACATGTATATCATAACAAAGCCACAGACATTTGATGTTGTTGTAACCTCTAATTTGTTTGGAGATATTTTATCAGATGGAGCTGCTGGAACTGTTGGAGGTCTTGGCTTAGCTCCTTCAGCTAATATAGGAGATGAGCATGGTTTGTTTGAGCCAGTTCATGGTTCAGCTCCAGATATTGCTGGGAAGAAAATCGCTAATCCAACAGCTACAATATTAAGTGCTGTTTTAATGCTTAGATACTTAGGAGAGTATGAAGCAGCGGATAGAGTTGAAAAAGCATTGGAAGAAGTTTTGGCTTTAGGTTTAACAACACCTGACTTAGGAGGAAACTTAAATACTTTTGAAATGGCTGAGGAAGTAGCTAAAAGAGTTAGAGAATAAATTTAATCATAATCAAAAGCTATTTTCTACTTTAATTTAAATTTTTTCAAATTCTTTTATTTTATAAAGTTAAAAACTTAGATTTTTATTTATTAGGAGGTGATTTTATGAGATTGGCTATCATTGATTATGATAGATGCCAGCCAAAGAAATGTTCTATGGAATGTATGAAATACTGCCCAGGAGTTAGAATGGGAGAAAAAACTATAGAGATAGATGAAAACACTGGAAAACCAGTAATATCAGAAGTTTTATGTTCTGGTTGTGGGATATGTGTTAAGAGATGTCCATTTAAGGCAATATCAATTATTGGATTGCCAGAAGAGTTGAGTGAGGATAAGATAGTTCATTCTTATGGGCAGAATAGGTTTAAGCTATTTGGTTTGGTTATTCCAAGAGACGGAGTTGTTGGGATTATAGGGCAAAATGGGATTGGTAAATCTACTGTCTTAAGAATTTTAGCTGGGGAGTTAATTCCAAACTTAGGGAAACATGATAAACAACCAAATTATGATGATGTTATAAAATACTTTAGAGGAACTGAGTTACAGGAATACTTTGAAAAATTAAAAAATAAGGGGATAAGAGCAATTCATAAAGTTCAATATGTTGATATATTGCCAAAGGTTGTTAAAGGAAAGGTTGGAGAGCTATTAAAGAAAGTTGATGAAAAAGGTAAATTTGATGAAGTTGTTGAGAAGTTAGAGCTAAAAAATATTTTAGATAGAGAATTAAGCCAGTTATCTGGTGGAGAATTGCAAAGAGTTGCTATAGCTGCTGCTTATTTAAGAAATGGTGATATATACTTCTTTGATGAACCATCTTCGTGGTTAGATATTAGGCAGAGATTTAACGCTGCAAGATTAATTAGAGAATTAAATAAAGTTGTTGTTGTAGAACACGATTTGATTGTCTTAGATTATCTATCCGATTATATTCACATCATGTATGGGGTTCCTTCAGCTTATGGTATTGTTTCAATGCCAAAGAGTGTTAGAGTGGGAATTAATGAATATCTCTATGGAGAGTTGAGGGAAGAGAATATAAGATTTAGAAAAGAGCCAATTGTATTTGAGAAGAGGGCAGTTATAGATTTCAAAAATAGACCAATCTTATTAACATATTCATCAATGAAAAAGACTTTAGGAGATTTTAAATTAGAGGTTAATGGAGGAACTATTTATAAAGGAGAAGTTATTGGTATTTTAGGGCCTAACGGTATTGGAAAAACAACATTTGTTAAGTTGTTGGCAGGAGTAATTAAGCCGGATGAAGGAGAGGTTATCAAAGAAGGAGATATAAAAGTTTCATACAAACCGCAATATATTACTCCAGATTATGATGGAACTGTTGAAGATTTATTGAGTTCAATAACTAACATTCACACATCTTACTACAAATCAGAGATAATTAATCCTTTACAGTTAGAGAAGTTATTGGATAGAGAAGTTAAAGAGCTATCAGGTGGAGAGTTGCAGAGAGTTGCTATAGCTGCATGTTTGAGTAGAGATGCTGATATCTATTTATTGGATGAGCCATCAGCATTTTTAGATGTTGAGCAGAGATTGAGAGTTTCAAAAGTAATAAGAAGAATTGCAGATGAAAAAGAAGCAGGAATGTTTGTTGTTGACCACGACATATTATTCCAAGACTACATCTCAGATAGATTTATTGTATTCAGTGGAGAGCCAGGGAAGTTTGGAGTTGGTAGTAGCCCAATGAATAAAAGGGAGGGAGCTAACAAATTCTTAAAAGAAATGCAGATTACATTTAGAAGAGACCCGGAGACAGGAAGGCCAAGGGCTAATAAAGAAGGAAGTCAAAGAGATATTATGCAGAAGGAAAGAGAAGAATATTACTATGTTGATGAATAAATTTATCTATAAATTTATCTTATGAATTTTTTATCTTTAATTTAAAATTTTTAGAGGAGCTATTTTCTAATTTTGAGATTTTTATCTAATTTCTAAAGAGTAGTTTATTTTAGTGTTGAAATAATATCTCTTGGAGGATGGAAATTTCTTCTATTTTTTTATTTTTTAATAAATCCATATACAAAAATAAATAGATATAAGTTAATTTTTTATTGCTGGTTAAGCTTTAACTATTAATTAAAAATTTTCTCTTTTTAGGTGAGAAAATGATTTTTAACAACTATGAAGAATTTTGCAAAAAAATGGATGAATATATTGAAAAATACAAAGGGAAATATGGATGTGTCGTAACTTTCAATGGATTTGTTAGAGAGTATGATATAAAAAATGGAGAAAAAATCCCTTCAAAAGGAATGCATATAGATGAGAATATCTTAGAAAAATTGAAATCAATTATAGAAGATGCAAAGAATAAGTTTGATGTTATTGATATCTTATTTTACCACAACACAGGATTCTTGAATGTTGGAGAGAGAATTGCTTCAATAGCTGTTTTTGCAAGACATAGAAAAGAGGGTTTTGAAGTTTTAGAATATATAATAAACGAGATGAAAAAATACCACTAAAAATTTTATAAGAATTTTATTTCAAACTGGCAGAAATTATTTCCTAAACCAGCACAATGGGTTTCTTTTACTCTAACTTTTTTATCCAATATGCTCTCTAAACATCCTGCAATAAAACCGCCTTCAAACCAACATAAATTTTCTCCAACATTTGGAAGTCCAGAACAAGAAATACATTCATGTACTCTAATTTGTAATGGTTCTTTATTAACTACCTCAACTTTTCCAATTTTATATTTTTCACAAAATTTAACAACATCATCAATAGATGAAGGATTTAACGCCTGTCCAAGTTCTTTTCCACATTCATAAATAACTCCATGAGCTCCTCTTCCCAAATATCTTTCTAAATCCATAAACCTTATTAATCTAAAAACAGTAATATCTATATCCCTTCCTAATGTATCTCTATCGGACTTTGAAATCTCTTCTATTGTAAATTTTAAAGCCATTACTACCCCTCTTTTTTTAGTTATTCAAATAATTTGTTTGAGCTTCTTCTAATCATTCCCTCAACAGCACTCTGTCCAATTAAAGACACTGCCTCTTTTATCAATGCCTGAGGAGCTACTAAGTATGTTTGATTAACATCTTTCTCTCCAATAGTTGATTTGTCAAATTCTTCAATTATTTTTAGTGCTAAATCTAAATCTTTCTGTCTTTCATCAATTAACATATTCTTTGCGGATGTAATGAGAGCATCTTTATCAAGAACTTTCATCAATCCCTCTATTCCAGATGTTTCAATAATTGAGGCGATAGTTTGAAGAGAAACTAATATTTGCTTTTCTATCATATCCTTTGGAGCATTAATAAGTTCTCTTCCAACTCTATAATGATCTAAAACTCCAACTAAAGCAACTGCTGTTACTAAACTTCCCATGTCAGCAACTGCTGGAACTATATCAGCAGGAGCTACGTAAGGAATCTTTCCAATGCTTTTTACTAACTCAACCAATTTATTTATCTGCTCTTCTGCTGCATACTCTTTTCCTTCTAAAGCTTTTCCAGCAATTGTGTAATATTTTTGGGAAGGAGTTCCTGGAACTCCCGTTGGGTGCATTGATGAAATTCCAACATCCTTTCTCTTTAATCTTAAAATTCCTTCTAATGACCTATATAAAACAGGGGTTGGAAGAGTACAAGTGTTACAAATAACAGAATTTTCAGGAACATGTTCAATAATAGTTTTTACTATATTAAATGTTATTTTACCGAACGGTGTAAATAATATATGCACTTCTCCATGCTTTGCTGCTTCTATATCATCACTAACAACTTTAACTCCAGCATCTTCAACTTTTTTCCATAAATCATCGCTCATTATATCCTTATTTGGTTCTGCTAAAACTACATCATGTCCTGCTTTAGCGAATTCAATAGCCATTCTTGAACCACCGTAAGGTGGCTCCCCTCCAAACTTTTCTGGAACTTTTAATTTCTCTAAATAGAGTTTCTGATTTCCTGCCCCGTATACTGATATTTTCATTTTAAGCCCTCCCATAGCAAATTTTTAAAGGTTTGGAATTTATTTAGAACATTGCTTTTATCTTCTCTGCAGCTCTTTTCATTGTAATTCTAATTAAACCTAAGTTAACCTTCGCATCAGTTAAAACTACCAAAATTCCTTCTCCTGCATCGACCATTAGAGTTTTTCCATGCTCTCCTTCAATCATTGTTTGTTCTAAATTACCCATTCCGATTTCTGCTGCTGTTCTTTCAGCAGCCCCAAATGCTGCTGAAGCCATAGCCCCAACTAATTCAGCATCAACATTTCCCGGCAATTGGGAAGCTATAACCAAACCATCCTTACCAACAACCATTGAACCTTTGATACCTTCGGTTTTATTTAGCTCTAATAAAATTCTATCAATCATACTATCCCCCAAAAATTTCACATGAGGGTGTTATGAATAGTATTATATAAACCTTATTATAAATTTTGATGATTATTATTAAAAAAATTAATAATATCAATTAGATTTTCAAAACTACATATTAAAAATTTTAATAATAATCAAATTTAAAATAAAATTGGGATATTATTCTTTGGTGTTAAAAATGGGAGTAAAGATTAGAGTTAAAGGTATAGTTCAAGGGGTAGGATTTAGACCTTTTGTTTATAGAATAGCTAAGAAAAATAATTTAAAAGGCTACGTAAAAAACATGGGAAATTACGTAGAAATATTTGTTGAAGGAAAAAAAGAAGATATAGAAAATTTTATCAATGATTTAAAAAATAAAAAACCACCATTATCAAGAATTGATAAATTGGACATTAAAGAGATTAAAGAAACAAAAGAATTTGATGATTTTTATATTATAAATAGTGAAAATACTAAGGAAGAGGAAGAAGGAACCATCCCAGCTGATGTGGCAATATGTGATGATTGTTTAGCTGAAATGCTTGATAAAAATAATAGAAGATATAGATATCCATTTATTGCTTGCACAAACTGTGGGCCGAGATTTACTATAGTTGAAAAACTTCCCTATGATAGGGAAAATACTTCAATGAGAGACTTTCCTCTATGTGGAGAATGTTTAAAAGAATATAAAAATCCATTAGATAGGAGATTTCATGCTCAAGCTACTTGTTGCCCAATTTGTGGACCTAAAGTATTTTTGAGTGATGGAAAAGATATTATAGCTGAGAAGGATGAGGCAATTAGAGAGGCGGTAAAATTATTAGAAGAAGGAAAAATCTTGGCTATAAAAGGAATTGGGGGAACACATTTAGCTTGCAAGGTTAGTGAAGATGAGCCAGTATTAAATTTAAGAGAGAGATTGGGGAGACCAACACAACCATTTGCGGTGATGAGTAAAGTAGAATATATAGAGCTGTTTGCTGAAATTGATAAAGATGAAAAAAATGCTTTGGTATCTTTAAGAAGACCTATAGTTGTTTTAAGAAAGAATCAAGATTATGATAAATATTTTTCAAAGTATGTTTCTAATTTGGATACTATTGGAGTTATGCTTCCATATAGTGGGTTGCATTATCTTTTATTTGATAAAGAGATTGCCTATGTTATGACCTCTGCCAACTTACCTGGCTTACCAATGGTTAAGGATAATGATGAAATATTAAAAAAGCTCAATGACATTGCTGATTACTTTTTATTGCATAATAGAAGGATAGTAAATAGATGTGATGATAGTGTTGTTAAAAAGGTAGCTAATAGATTGGTTTTTTTAAGAAGGTCGAGGGGATTTGCCCCAGAGCCGATAAAGGTTGATATTGAGAATAATAAAAATATTCTATGTGTTGGTGCTGAGCTAAATTCAACCGCTTGCATTGTAAAGAGAAATAAGTTTTATTTAACTCAATATATTGGTAATACATCAAAGTATGAAACATTTTGCTATTTGAGAGACGCTATAAATAACATTTTAAGATTAACAAACACAAATAAAATTGATGCTATTGTTTGTGACTTACACCCTCAGTTTAATTCAACAAAATTAGCTGAGGAATTAGCAGAAAAATTTGGGGTTGAGGTTTTTAGAGTCCAGCATCACTTTGCACATGCTTATAGCTTATTAGGAGATAACAACTATTTTGATGATGCAATAATTTTATCGTTAGATGGTGTTGGTTATGGGTTGGATGGAAATATATGGGGAGGGGAAGTTTTATTATTTAAAGATTGCAAGATGGAGAGAGTAGGGCATTTAGAAGAGCAGTATCAATTAGGGGGAGATTTAGCAACTAAGTATCCTTTGAGGATGCTTTTGTCCATATTATATAAAGCCATTGGTGAGGATGTATTTGATTTTATAAAGGGATACAATTTCTTTTCAGAAAAAGAACTTAAGCTATTAAAATTTCAACTTGAGAAGAAGCTCAACTGTCCAATAACAACATCTACTGGTAGGGTTTTGGATGCTGTTTCATCATTATTAGGGGTTTGCTTTGAAAAAACCTATGATGGAGAGCCAAGTATAAGATTAGAGCCAGTGGCAAATAGATTTAAAGGAGATATCGAGGTAGAGCCAAGGATAAAAAATAATGTATTGAACACTACAGAACTTATTTACAAATCCTATGAGATGCTATTAAATAATGAAAGTAGAGAAAAAATAGCATACTTTGCTCATATTTATATAGCAGATGGTTTATTTGAGATTGCTAAGAAAATAGCGAATAGATTTGGAATAAATGCTATAGGCATTACTGGGGGAGTTTCATATAACAAAATAATAACTGAAAGAATTATGGCTAATGTAAAAAAAGAAGGTTTTAATTTTATTTATCATCAAAGAGTCCCTAATGGAGATGGGGGAATTAGTTTTGGGCAAGGTATTTCTTATTTATTTAGAGAGGGGTAGGATGATAATTATAACGCCAAGATATACAATTATAGAAAATGGAGCGATTAATAAAATAGAAGAAGTTTTAAAAAAGCTCAACTTAAGAAATCCACTAATTGTGACTGGAAGAAATACAAAAAAATACTGTAAATTTTCCTATGATGTTGAATATTACGATGAAATCTTAAATTCTCAAATAATTGAGCAGAAATATATTGGCTATGATTGTATAATTGGTGTTGGAGGGGGGAGGGCAATAGATACTGGGAAATATTTGGCTTATAAATTAAGAATTCCATTTATTAGTGTGCCAACAACTGCATCAAATGATGGTATAGCATCACCAATTGTATCTATAAAACAACCTTCTTTTATGGCAGATGCACCAATAGCTATTATTGCTGATACTGAGATAATAAAAAAATCCCCAAAGAGGTTATTGAGTGCTGGAATGGGAGATATTGTTTCAAATATTACTGCAGTTTTAGATTGGAAATTAGCTTATAAAGAGAGAGGGGAGAAATATAGTGAGAGCTCTGCTATATTCTCAAAAACAATAGCCAAGGAATTAATAAGCTATGTTTTAAATTCTGACTTGTCAGAGTATCACAACAAACTTGTAAAAGCATTAGTTGGGAGCGGAATTGCTATTGCTATAGCTAATTCATCTCGCCCAGCTTCTGGAAGTGAGCATCTCTTTTCACACGCTTTGGATAAGTTAAAAGAGGAATATAATTTAGATGTTAATTCCTTACATGGGGAGCAATGTGGAATAGGAACAATAATGATGAGCTATCTACATGAGAAAGAGAATAAAAAATTATTTGGATTGCATGAAAAGATTAAAATGAGTTTAAAAAAGGTTGATGCTCCAACAACTGCTAAAGAACTTGGATTTGATGAAGATATTATTATTGAGGCATTAACCATAGCTCATAAAATAAGGAATAGATGGACTATATTAAGAGAGGGGTTAAGTAGAGAAGAGGCAAAAAAATTAGCTGAAGAAACAGGAATTATTTGATTAAACAATTTTTGCTAAAGCTAAAATTATTTCTAACAGTATTAAAGCAACAATTGTGCCTTCTAAGAGTAGTCCATAAAACTCTGTTAAATGTTGCCTTGTCATTGTGTATATATCACTAATCATTTCCATTTTTTTCTCTACTCTTTTAATCCACTCTGAGACATGGAATATTTTACACAATCTTTCATACAATTCGGCATAGTATCTATCCCCATATAACATAAGGACATTTTCAATGCTATCAAAATATGATATATAGCTAATTCTCTGTAAGTATAAATCCTTAGATAATTTTTTCAACCTAAAATATCCAAGCTTTTCCCACTGTAATCTTGTGGAATATTGGATTGCCTCACTTAGCATACTGTCAAATACTCTTAAATTCAAAACCCTAATACATGCAAGCTCAATAATATCAACTTCTTCCCAGAAATCTTCATTTTTATCTAGGATTATTCCATTGTCCCAATCTAAGATAATTAAATCTTTTGTAGAATATTTTATCTTGTTCATTAATAATTCATTTATATATTCTTCTGGAACATCTTCGTACTGATTTCTAAGAAGTTTTGTTAATATACTCTTGTTTTCTTTGATAAATGAGTCAGGGTCTGAGTACTCACTAAAGCAGTATAAAGTGTAGCTTTCTAAAAATTTATCTGCATCATATTTTTTTAAATAGCTTAAAGCTTCATCAAATAACTCTTCTTTAAGTTCAAACAGGTCTATTAAATCCTTATTTTTAAAATCTTTGACAATCTCTACGATAATATTTTTTTCATATACTTTTATTGCTATCTCTTTATTTTCTTCGGTAATCCTTTCTATTAATGAGTATGTTGGTAAAAATTCTTCATAACTACAAATTCTCTTCATCCTAAGTTTCATCATCTGTTCAGAGTAAATATTTTCTTTTAAATACCCCACAATTATTTGGACAATCTTACCACTTAGAATAGTATCCATGATTTCTCCCAATTTTTAATTTCTTTTTTAAATTTAATTTTACTTTTTGATATATAAAAACCTTAATTTTAGATAAAGATAGTTTATATTTATTAATTTAAGTTTATTAATCAATAAGTTAAAAAAATAAAAAATAGTGCGGGTATGGGGGCTATAGCCCGCCTTCTGTAATTTCGGTGACATTCGGCTAAGCGCCGAGACCGGCTTGCACCCCGGGCAGGGGAGATGCCCGTTTCACCGGTTCTCCGGAAGTCCTCAACTTTCACTATCATCGTCATCTCTTCCGGAGCCGTGTCGTTTCTGCTGCACCTCCCGCCCCTTCTCAGGGGACGCTGCCCATAAATGGGGTGGGCGGAACTTCCTCCCCTCTTAAAGAGGGGAAAGTCACCAGCCCCCTTACCCGCTTAACTTTAAGATTTACTTTAAGATTTAAATTTTTCGATATTTTATTCAAAAATAATAAAAAGTGGCCGGCGGCGTCGCCCCTTTCCCGCCAGATGGCAGTACTCGGGGCATCGCTGGGGGGCTTAACTTCCGAGTTCGGGATGGGTTCGGGTGTGGCCCCCCCGCTATGACCGCCGTACCAAGAAATAAATGGTGGCCTTTTTTAGGCCATGCATAGGCTTCCACATCCGCTTAGTGTCTGGATACCCTGCCGGGCCCTCGGGCGATTAGTACCGGCGGGCTGAACGCCTCGGGCAGAGCCCTCGGCGCTTACACCCCCGGCCTATCAACCCCGTCTTCTACGGGAGCCCTCGTCCCCGAAGGGACTGGCCGCCTATTTTCGGGGAGGGTTTCGGGCTTAGATGCCTTCAGCCCTTATCCCTTAGCGCGTAGCTGCCCGGCAATGCCCTGTCGGACAACCGGTAGACCAGAGGCGCCGGCGGCTCGTTCCTCTCGTACTAGAGCCACCTTCCCCTCAGGCGGCCAACACCCCCAGCAGATAGCAACCAACCTGTCTCACGACGGTTTAAACCCAGCTCACGATCCCCTTTAATGGGCGAACAGCCCCACCCTTGGGCCCTGCTGCAGGCCCAGGATGGGAAGAACCGACATCGATGTAGCAAGCCGCGGGGTCGATATGGGCTCTTGCCCGCGACAACTCTGTTATCCCCGGGGTAGCTTTTCTGTTATCCCTGGCCCCCATCGGTGAGGCACAGGGGTTCGCTAGGCCCGGCTTTCGCCTCTTGGTCGGCCTCTGTTACCGACCAAGTCAGGCCGGCTTTTGCCCTTGCA
Source organism: Methanocaldococcus bathoardescens (assembly GCF_000739065.1). Classification (GTDB taxonomy): domain Archaea; phylum AGJL01; class Methanococci; order Methanococcales; family Methanocaldococcaceae; genus Methanocaldococcus; species Methanocaldococcus bathoardescens. The sequence goes on from NZ_CP009149.1 coordinate 1,172,228, forward strand.
CTCCACGGCGGAGTTCTGACCCGCCTGAGCCGACCTTTGGGCCCCCCTGATGCCTTTTCAGGGGGGTGCCGCCCCAGCCAAACTGCCCACCTGCCGGTGTCCCCCTTTGCGGGGTTAGGGACATGGCCATGGGTGGGTGGTGTCCCATGGGCGCCTCCACCACCCCCGGAGGGGTGGCTTCGACGGCTCCCACCTACGCTGTGCACCCACGGCCATGCCCCAACGACAGGCTGCAGTAAAGCTCCACGGGGTCTTCGCTTCCCACTGGGGGTCTCCGGCCTTTGCACCGGAATGGTAGGTTCACCGGGTTCCGGCCCGGGACAGTGGGGGTCTCGTTACGCCATTCATGCAGGTCGGAACTTACCCGACAAGGAATTTCGCTACCTTAAGAGGGTTATAGTTACCCCCGCCGTTTACCGGCGCTTCGCCCGGTTGTACCCGGGTTTCACGTACCGGCACTGGGCAGGCGTCGGCCTTGGTACACACCCTTACGGGCTAGCCAAGACCTGTGTTTTTATTAAACAGTCGGACCCCCCTGGCCACTGCGACCTGCGGTCCCCTCATTTAGAGAAGACCGCAGGCACCCCTTCTCCCGAAGTTACGGGGCCAATTTGCCGACTTCCCTGGGCCGGATTCTCCCGACACGCCTTAGGATACTCGCCTAGGGGCACCTGTGTCGGTTCTGGGTACGGTCACCGGGGATCCTTGCCAGCTCCCTTTTCACGGGCTCCAGGGCTCAGCCGAACCCTCCTAACGGAGGGCCCATCACGCTTTTGCCCGGTTCTCGCCATTACGGCACTCCCCGGGCTTATGCGCTTGGCCACCCCGACGGGGGTGGTCGGCCTACCCCGAAGCGTCAGGAGCTGGCCTTGCGTTGCCGCACGTACCCCGGTGGCGCGGGAATATTAACCCGCTTCCCTTTCCCCTCGAGGGAATTACCCCGAGGGTTAGGACCGGCTAACCCACAGCTGACGACCGTTGCTGTGGAAACCTGGCCCCTTCGGCGGTGGGGATTCTCACCCCACTTTGCTGTTACTACTGCCGGGATTCTCGTTCCCACGGGGTCCACCCGACCTCACGGCCGAGCTTCTACCCCCGCGGGACGCCCCCCTACCGGATGGCCTTTCGGCCCCCCCGGGTCTCGGCGGCCGGCTTAGCCCCCGTTATCTTCGGGGCCCCTGACCTCGACGGGTGAGCTGTTACGCACTCTTTAAAGGATGGCTGCTTCTAAGCCAACCTCCCCGCTGTCTTAGGCCAGGGACTCCCTTCTCATTTACACTTAGCCGGCACTTAGGGGCCTTAACCCGGGTCCGGGTTGTTCCCCTCTCGGACATACGGCTTACCCGTATGCCCTCACTCGGGGGCTACGGCGATGACGGGTTCGGAGTTTGACAGGGTGCCGAGGGCTTTCGCCCCCTAAACACCCTATCCGTGGCTCTACCCCGCCATCTACCTAACCCCCGGCTAACCTGCGAGTTATTTCGGGGGGAACCAGCTATCTCCGGGCTCGATTGGCTTTTCACCCCTAGACCGGGGTCAGAGGAGCACTTTGCGCGGTAACACCCCTGCGGGCCTCCACCCCTCTGGTGAGGGGCTTCACCCTACCCCGGCCTAGATCGCCCGGTTTCGGGTCGTACGGGTGTGACTCCGGGCCCATTAAGACCCCGCCCCTCGCCCATAAGGGCTGCGGGCATGTCGGTTTCCCTACGCCTCCGGGGTTGAACCCCTTAGGCTCGCCACACCCGTACACTCCCCGGCCCGTTTTTCGAAACGGACGGCACGACCCCGGCATGCCACCCCTCGTACTCCTCCCTCGCGGGAGTTTCCTTCGGGGTGGTTACCTTTCGGGCCGTGCCATTCCGTGCCCACCTGGTTTCAGGCTCTTTTCACCCCCCGCAAGGGGTGCTTTTCAGCTTTCCCTCACGGTACTAGTTCGCTATCGGTCTCGGGACGTATTTAGGGTTGGAAGCCTAATGTCTCCCAGCTTCCCGCGCGATATCCAACGCGCGGTACTCAGGGACACCCCAAGACCCCCAACTGGTTACGCCTACGGGGCTTTCACCCTCTATGGCGCCCCATTCCAGGGGACTTCGGCTTCCCAGTGGGGGTCTATATTGGGGGCCCTGCAACTCCACATCTCCCTACCCTTACGGGCAGGGATTCGGTTTGCCCTGTGCCGGTTTCGGTCGCCCCTACTCCCGGCATCCCTGTTGGTTTCTTTTCCTGCGGGTACTCGGATGCTTCTTTTCCCCGCGTTCCCGCTCCCTAACGGGAGCGCCCCAAATGGGGCAGGAAGTCCCATTCGGGGATCCCGGGTTCTACGGCTGCCTGCGCCTCCCCCGGGCTTATCGCAGCTTGCCACGCCCTTCCTCGGCGCCCCGAGCCGAGCCATCCACCAGGTGGGCTGGTGGCCCGGCAGAGTATCCAGATTTCACCGGGATGTGGAAGCCTATGCATGGCCCTCATGTTTTTCAGGCCCTTCACCTGCAACTCTTTAGAGTTGCAGGTTGCATATATAGTGGACCCGGTGGGATTTGAACCCACGGCCTCCGGCTTGCAAGGCCGGCGCTCTCCCAGCTGAGCTACGGGCCCACTTTCCCTATGAGGCAAGCCCACGACTGGTTTGGTGCCCCACAGCAACCAGCGCTTTTTTCTCAGGAGGTGATCCAGCCGCAGGTTCCCCTACGGCTACCTTGTTACGACTTCGCCCCCCTCGCTGAACCCAAGTTCGACCCTGCCCTTACGGACAGGGCCTCACTTGGGCTCAACTCGGGTGGCGTGACGGGCGGTGTGTGCAAGGAGCAGGGACGCATTCACCGCGCCATGGTGAGGCGCGATTACTACGGATTCCGGCTTCACGAGGGCGAGTTACAGCCCTCGATCCGGACTACGACCGGGTTTAGGGGATTCGCTCCCCCTTTCGGGGTCGCGTCCCATTGTCCCGGCCATTGTAGCCCGCGTGTAGCCCAGGGGATTCGGGGCATGCGGACCTGTCGTTGCCCGCACCTTCCTCCGGCTTAGCGCCGGCGGTCCCCCATGAGTGCCCCTCCCCCGGAGGGGAGGGTAGCAACATGGGGCACGGGTCTCGCTCGTTACCTGACTTAACAGGACGCCTCACGGTACGAGCTGACGACGGCCATGCACCACCTCTCGGCGCGTCTGGCAAGGTCGTCAACCTGGCCTTCATCCTGCCGTCGCCCCTGGTAAGATGCCCGGCGTTGAATCCAATTAAACCGCAGGCTCCACCCGTTGTAGTGCTCCCCCGCCAATTCCTTTAAGTTTCAGTCTTGCGACCGTACTCCCCAGGCGGCGGACTTAACGGCTTCCCTTCGGCACCGCGTCGGCCCGAAGCCGACGCGACACCTAGTCCGCAGAGTTTACAGCCGGGACTACCCGGGTATCTAATCCGGTTTGCTCCCCCGGCCTTCGTCCCTCACCGTCGGACCCGTTCCAGCCGGGCGCCTTCGCCACAGGTGGTCCCCCAGGGATCAACGCATTTCACCGCTACCCCTGGGGTACCCCCGGCCTCTCCCGGTCCCAAGCCCGGCAGTATCTCTGCCAGCCCTGCGGTTGAGCCGCAGGATTTAAGCAGAGACTTACCGGGCCGGCTACGGACGCTTTAGGCCCAATAACAGTGGCCACCACTCGGGCCGCCGGTATTACCGCGGCTGCTGGCACCGGACTTGCCCAGCCCTTATTCCCGGAGCTGTTTACACTCCGGAAAAGCCCACGCAGAGCGTGGGCACTCGGGGTCCCCCCGTCGCGCTTTCGCGCATTGCGGAGGTTTCGCGCCTGCTGCGCCCCGTAGGGCCTGGACCCGTGTCTCAGTGTCCATCTCCGGGCTCCCCCTCTCAGGGCCCGTACGGATCGTAGGCTTGGTGGGCCGTTACCCCACCAACTACCTAATCCGCCGCAGCCCCATCCTCGGGCGGCTTACGCCTTTCGGGGAGGGATCATTCCAGACCTCCTCCCCTATGGGGGATTAGCCTCAGTTTCCCGAGGTTATCCCCCACCCGAGGGTAGGTTAGCCACGTGTTACTGAGCCGTGCGCCGGTGCTCCCCGAAGGGAGCCCCTTGACTCGCATGGCTTAGTCGGACCCCGATAGCAGTGGCCTCCGGCAGGATCAACCGGAATTAAGTAGGAGTACGGTCGCAAGAAAGGATAAACCTTTCTTGCGGCTGGTTGCTGTGGGGTTTCACCACCAGTCGTGGGCTTGCCTCAGCCCCAACCCCTTCGGATTGGGGACGCATCCTTCGAGTGCACCCTATAGTGAGAAGTTGTTATATGTAATGTTTTTAGGATTAGAACAATAAGGGTTAAAAAAATAAAAAAGGGCCGGGACCGGGAATTGAACCCGGGTCAGGGGATCCACAGTCCCCCAGGATGGCCACTACCCCACCCCGGCCACTTTACCTATGGTGCAGGGGCAGGGATTTGAACCCTGGAACCCCTACGGGACTGGGTCCTAGGCCCAGCGCCTTTGGCCAGGCTTGGCGACCCCTGCACATATAACATCTTAATTATCTTTAAAATAGGACAAATGATGCTCCGGCCGGGATTTGAACCCGGGTCGCGGGCTCGAAAGGCCCGCATGATTGGCCGGACTACACCACCGGAGCTAATTAGTGATTTTATATGGTGGGCCCGAAGGGATTTGAACCCTTGACCACTCGGTTATGAGCCGAGCGCTCTGACCAGGCTGAGCTACGGGCCCATATCGGACATAAAAAAATAAAAATTAATGGCGCCCCCAGCAGGACTCGAACCTGCGACCTACGGATTAACAGTCCGTCGCTCTACCATCTGAGCTATGGGGGCACATAAAATGGTGCCGCGGGGGTGATTTGAACACCCGACAACTGGATCTTCAGTCCAGCGTTCTCCCAGGCTGAACTACCGCGGCACCCAATGTTTGCATAATTATGCATTACATTTCAGATATATAAACTTTTCGGTTAGGTATTTAAATATTTGACTTACAATTTAATTGATTTTTCATAAATTTTCATAAATATTTTTAGTAAATGTAGTAACATTAGATTTTCTTATAAACATGGATGTGTCTAATCAGCCCCTTATGGATATATACCTTATAAAGTCCCTCTAATTTCATATCAAGCTCAATCTTTTTTGGATATGCAAAAACAAAGTATCCATTTTCTTTAACAACTTCAGGAAGAATTTCTAATATCTTTTCAATTTCACCTTTTTTTGCTGTCGATATCCCATAAGGAGGGTCTGTTACGATAGCATCAACTTTTTCTATGTTTAATTCATTTAAGAACTCTTTTACGTATTTGGCATCTAATCTCTTAACCTTTATTACTTTATCTAATAGGTTGTATTCTTCAAGGTTGATTAAAGTTCCAGAAGCCATTCTCCAATCTATATCACAACCAATAAGCTTAGCCCCAATTAAACCAGCTTCAATTAAAAATCCTCCAGTTCCACAAAATGGGTCTAAAACAACATTTCCTTCTTTAACTCTCGCCAAATTTACCATAGCTCTCGCAAGTTTTGGTAGCATACAACCAGGATGGAAGTATTTTCTTAAATGTGGCCTATTCTTTTGGAAATATTCTCTATCCCTCATCTCTAATACATTAGAAATGAAAAATGTGTTTTCTAAGATAACCACTCTAACTAATATATCTGGTTTTGTTAAATTTACTTTTGCATTGGTTTTTAATTTTATAATCCCTCCAATTTCTCTCTCAATCTTTAATGAGTCTATGGATTTTGTAAACTCATCTTTATGTAGCTTTAAAACTCTAACTGCAAATGATTTACTCCCATCAATGTCAGGATAGTCTTTATTTTTTATAAACTCTTTAAATGAGTTAATAAAGTCATTTGTAATCTCATCTATCAAATTTATATCTTTCTCTTCTAAATTGTATCTGAATATTATCCTATGCCCCTCATCTATATATCCACTTCTTTTAACAACATCTTTAGCTGGACTATCTTCAGTTATAACGTATCTTTTTAACCTCTCAACACTTCCATTATAGTTAAAAATTTCCAATAATGCCATTAATTCTCCAAATGGAATTTCTTCATGCTCTCCATTTAAAACATATCCAATCATAATTATCCCTCAAAAATATTTTTTAGTTTTAATTTATTTTAGAATATTTGATTAATGTTTTTACTGTTAAAATTCCAAACAAAAATGCAAACATTCCTGCCGTGAAATCACCAATCACTAAACCACCATATATTCCAAACATCCCTAATCCTAAAATTACTGCAAATATGTAAGCATAGAATATGTGGCATATTAAAGACCTAAATATGGCTATTATCAATGATTTTTCCCCTTTACCAATTCCTTGGAACATTGCGGATGTTGTTAAAATAAATGGTGTGAATAATAAATATAATGGAACTATTCTTAAAGCTCCAACAAGTTCTTCATGAATTCCCATAGAAACTTTAGTGTAAGTAAATAAGTAAGCCAACATTGGAGCTAAAAGCATTATTAAAGCAACTATAATAATTTCCATTAAAACCCCAATTTTTATTGTGTAAAAATAAGCTGTTTTTAATTTTTCAAAACTCTTTGCTCCGTAAGTAGCTCCTATAACTGATGTTGCTCCACTTGCCAAACCTAACATTGGAATAAAACCAAACTCAGTTATCCTTAAAGCTCCAGTATAGACAGCTAAACCTCTACTATCCCCAACCATCATAATTATTGAAGTCATTATAAAAAATGATACTGCAACAGTAATCTCTATAAATGTTGATGGAATGCCAACTCCAATTAAATCAGTAATAATCTTTAAATCAGGTTTAAATTTTGATAATTTAACAGTAACATAACATGATTTTTTTATAAACAGTTCATAAGCTAAAATTAAGAGAGATACAACTATAGCTATTAACGTTGCATAACTTGCCCCACTTATCCCTAAGTTTAATAAGTAGATGAATATTGGGTCTAAGATGATGTTTGTTAAAGTTCCTAAAACACTTGCTATCATAACTATCTTTGTATTCCCCTCCCCCCTAAATATTCCATACAACGCATCGCAGATTGTAAATATAACAGTTCCTAAAACCAGTATTTTAGAATACTCTATAGCAAGATTTTTACATAATCCGTAAGTTCCCATTAAGCTAAATAGCGTATCAAGATTTGGATATACAGCTATAATATACAAAATTCCAGCAATCAATGCCAATATAATTGCATGATTTGCAACTTTATCAGCTTCTTCTTTATTTTTTGCTCCAACTCTCCTTGCTATTCCGGAGCTAATCCCAATACTCAAACCCCAACTGACAGCATATAAGCTGATTAATATTGGAAAACTCGCTCCCACAGCAGCTAATGCATCTGCCCCTAATCCAGAAACCCAGATACTATCAACTAAGCTGTAAATTGATTCAATAAATGTGGCAACAATTATAGGTTTTGATACTTCAATTACTGCTTTTTTTGGGTCATCCAACAATATTTCAACATTTTTCATCGTCTATCACCACAATAACAGTAAAAAATAAATACTACTTATACAACTTAATTTTCTTTACCATTTCACAAAATTGTGATAACAATGCCGAAGCTTTTCATATATCATGCAAATCAGTGCAATCCAAAAAAATGCACATCCTTAAAAATGGCTAAGATGAATAAAGCCATTTTGTTAAAAAACCCTTATAAAGTTCCAAAAAACTCAATAATTCTAAATCCTTACGCTGAAAAAGCTTTGTCTCCAGAAGATAAAAAGATAGTGAAAAAATTTGGCATAACGGCTCTTGATTGCTCATGGAAAGAAGCAGAGTTAATGTTTAAAAAATTTAAATTTAAAAATCAAAGGTCTCTACCGTTTTTAATTGCTTGCAATCCAATAAATTATGGTAAACCATGTATGCTTTCAACATTAGAAGCTTTTATCGCCGCTTTATATATAACTAACTTTAAGGATGAGGCATTGGATTTAACTGGTTGTTTCAAATGGGCAGAAACATTTATAAATGTTAATAATGAATTATTAGAGAGATACTCAAATGCTAAAAATTCAATGGAAGTTGTAGAGATTCAACAGGAGTTTTTGCAGAGATGAATTTATATTGAAATTATTTATGCCAAAGGCATAAAAATTCTAAATAAATAATATTAATTGCAAAAACTCCTGTTCAAAAAACATACCTTAATCAAAAGTTTTAATAGTGGTAAAGTTATTAAAATTATCAAAAATCTTATTAGGTGATAAAATGCCATTTGAAGAAGCAATGAAAAGGTTATTTATGAAAAAGATTTGTATGAGATGTAATGCAAGAAACCCTTGGAGAGCTACAAAATGTAGAAAATGTGGATACAAAGGTTTAAGACCAAAAGCAAAAGAACCGAGAGGATAAACGAGTTATTTTATATTCCATAGGGGGCTTCGCCCCCTATTGGTATACCCCCATTATTAATTTTTAAGATACTAAATATGACAAAATCCTATGGAAAATAAAATGAGTTATTTTATTTTCTTTTTTATATTTACCTAAGATTTAATTTTAAGAGAACATGATTTTAGCTATTTTAAATGTTATAGTCCCTTCAACAATTCCAGCAACTATAAATAGGATTATAGAGAGAACAAGTAACTTTAAAGACTCTTTTATATAATGTAAAACCTCTCTTTTAGTCCTAAATTTGATATTTGTGAGGAAATTCACTAATCCTATGTTAAATAAAATCCCACTTGATGCTGAAAGTATTAAAGCAGGAATTTCAATAATTCCATGCGGTAAAACTAAATAAATAAAACTTTCAGCACCAAATTTGTAGAGCACATATGATAAAATATAGGAATTTACTACAATAACAAATAGTGAGAAAATCCCAATAATATAGTTTAAAATACAGACAGTTAAGTTATTTTTCCAAATAGCCAATATTATTGTTGAACTATCCTCATTTAACGTGATTTTTAGATTTTCAACATGTTTTTGAAAGTTTTGAAAGACCATATCTCCTAAATACGAGAAATATTTTACATTAATCACCAAAATATATGAAATTGCTAAAGATAAGATAAAAACCAAACTAACAAATAAAACAACTTTTCTATTCTTTATAGGGCTTTTTATAATCTCTTTTAAATCAAATATCTCTTCCAATGCATCCATTAAGACCATCATTAAATAAGCATCTCTCATAATTATCTACCGAGTTCTTGATGAGCTTTTCCTAAATGACCAGCAGCTAAAGCTCCTAATAGAGATAGCTCTCCAGCCAACACAGCCCCTCCGACAATCTCAGCAAATTTTAAAGCTTTATTATCTCCATAACACCCAAGCATCTCTAAGCACTCTTTTTGTGTCTCAACCCTTGTTCCTCCTCCAACAGTCCCAATTGGAACATCTGGAAGTGTAACTGAAAAGTATAGTCCGTTATCTTCAACTTCTGCCATTGTTATTCCTAAACTACCTTCAACTATTTGTGCCTCATCCTGTCCAGTAGCTAAGAATATAGCTCCAATAATATTTGCATAGTGAGCATTGAATCCCATACTGTTGCTTATTGCTGAACCTATATAATTCTTTAACCTATTTACCTCAGCAATTGCTTCAGATGTTGTTTTCAAATATTTATTAACCTCCTTCTCTGTTAAAAATACCTCTGCTACAATAGATTTACCTCTTCCATTAATTAAATTCATTCCACTTGGTTTTTTATCTACACAGGCATTCCCACTAACAGCAACTGTTTTAACAAATACTCCTTCCTTTTTTAACTCCTCCTCTATAAAGTTGCATGCCTTTTCTGTGGCAATTGTAACCATGTTCATGCCCATAGCATCTCCAGTTTTAAATACAAATCTTGGATATAAGTTTCTTCCAACGATTAAAATTGGTTCTATCCTTATTAATTTCCCATGCCTTGTTGTTGATTCAGCAACTTCCTTTATCTTTTCAAAGTTTTCTTTAATCCAATCTCTAACTTTTATTGCATCTACAACACTCTTTGTTTTTAAGCAGGGAGCTCTTGTCATCTTATCATCTATAACCCTAACAGTTGCCCCCCCACATTTTGTTATTATTGAGCAACCTCTATTAACTGAAGCTACTAAAGCTCCTTCAGTTGTAGCCAATGGGATGTAAAACTCTCCCTTTGCATATTCTCCATTAATCTTTAAAGGCCCAGCAAAACCTAATGGAATTTGTATAGCTCCAATCATATTCTCTATATTCTTTTTCATAGCCATTTCTTCATCTATTGAGTAATTGCAGATATGCTTAAACTCTATTCCAACCTTCTTTTCAATAAATTTTCTTCTAATTTCAGTGGCAATTTTTGAGCCAAACATCTTATCCAATTGATATGGCTTTAACTCTCCATTTAGCATCTTTTCAATAATATCATTATAGTTATTCATTTTATCACCAAAAAATTTATTTTCCAAATCTATTAATAATCTCCTCTAAATCTAAAATCCCTTTATGTATTGCTGTTGCTATCAAAACTCCATCAACTCCCAAATTATAGCATAGCTCTAAATCTTCCATCCCCTTAATTCCACCACCAACATATACTGGATTATTTGTTTTATCTAAAACATATTTTATAAGCTCTACATTAATACCTCTTTGAGTTCCAACTGAAGAAATATCTAAGATTATTAGTGGAGTATCTTCTCTAACATATGACAGTATCTCATCTAAGTTATAGTTTAAAAGCTTTCCATTTTTGAAATCTAAGCTAACAACTATATCTTTTTCTTTAATTAACTCAATTTCCTTTAATGTCTCTGTTGCCACTATTGCCCTATCTTTTTTATTTAAAAATTTTTTAATATTTTCCAAGTCCTCTCTTTTTTTTATCCCAATATCTACAATTTTATTTACAAAATCTATCTCTTTTATAATTTCAAAATTATTTCCATTTCCGATTATAGCATTTAAATCAGCTATGTAAATAGTTTCAGCTCCTCTTTCTTTGTAAGCCATTGCTACATCAATTGGATTTGATGATTTGCAGATAACTGATTTTAGTGGTTTATATTCATCTCTGTTTCCACTCTTTCCATGCACAGCTATCTTGTCTTTTAAATCAATAACTGGAATTATTTGCATCTTCTCACCAAAATTATTTAATGGAAAAATTTAAATTGATAATATTAAAATTATTAATCATAATCAAATTGGTGGGAGAATGGATATTGGTATTGTAATTCTTGTTGCGTCAATATTTATTTTTGGATTAATATTTGTGTATTGTTTAGAGATGCTACTTAATAAAATGATTGGGATTGACAAAAGCTTTAAAGACCTATTCAACTACAAAAACATTAAAAGAGATGATGTAATTGTAACATTGGTTAGCTTAGCTACAACAATGCTCCTTATTAAACTACTTAACCTTAAATTTAATATTATGGTTTTTCTCATAGTTTTTGTTGTTATTCGTGTTATTGCTAATGTCCTTTTTGAAATCATTGTCCATAAAAAATTGTTATCTATTAAAATCTCAAAAACTACATTGACATTGGATATTTTGACACTATTTGTATTTTTATATTTGTATTTTGTCCCTAAGTTATTGAGTTATTTTGGAATACCAAACCAAATAATTGCATTTGTCTTAGTTCCAATTGTAATTGTTGTACTGTTGCTCTTCATTGCTATGTTTGTAGATTTCTAAACATTTATTGCTACAATTATGTAGATGAGTTCAATAACTGCTACTATTGACACCAATACACTAATTATAAGCATTAATTTTATAAATGCAGATGCGAATTTAAATCGATTAAACATTTCGTAGGTTTTACGAAATATCAAATGCCTAATAAGTATGGGTAGTAATATCAACATAAATATTAGAGTATTTAGCAGAAAAAGAGATTCATTAGCAGTAATTATTTTAGATAAATAATTTCCAAAAAATTGAAAAAGAAATTATCAGCATTAAGAAAATGTTATCCATCATATTCCAATTTTTATCAGTGTATAGGTATTTTATGCTTTTATACACTTTTTTCATAGTTGATACAAAGCTCATTCTCATCCTCCAATAAAAAATTCTTAAATCAATATCTAACCTCTAAAACTCCTCTATCCCATTCTAAATAATGCCCTTTCTCTCCAACCTTGGCCAAATTTATTATTGGAACTATTGCAGGTGTAGGGCTAATTCCCATTCTCTTCTGGAAATCTGTTTGCTCTTGGAAAGTCCCACTATTAACCATAACAACTCCTCTATAAATCCCATAACCATTAATGTGTATATGTCCAGTGTGTAAGATATCAATATCTCTATCTATAACTAAGTAATCTTTATGTTCTGGGGCTATTGGACACCTTCCTCCATAAGTTGGACAGAGTAATCTTCTTTTTATCAACTCTCTCATAATAGTTACTGGATTTTCATAGTTTGCAGTCCTTATTTGTCCGACTAAGTCGTCAAAGCTTCTACCGTGATATAACAAAGTATCAAAGCCGTGTATATTGAGAACACACGGATTTCCAACGAAGTAAATATTATCTCTATTAAATAACTTTGTTATTTTATCTGGCAATTTTGGTTGAGGTTCTGCTGGTCTAACGGCATCGTGGTTTCCTGGTGAGATGATTATACTTATGTGCTCTGGAATTTGCTCTAAATACATTGCTATCTCTTTATACTGCTCAATAACATCTATTTCATACAAATCCTCTTCTTGCCCAGGATAAACACCAACTCCATCAACCAAATCTCCAGCAATGCAGATGTATTTTAATCTGCTAACAACTTTTTCTTCTAATTCATTATCAACATCTCCATTTAAAAATCTAACAAATTTCTCAAACTCTTTATGTAGAAACTCTTTACTTCCAACGTGAATATCTGATAAAAATGCCATGTATATTTCTTCATCAATTCTTCTTGGTTCTTTTGGTGGAAATACTGGTCGTATAATTTCATCAACGTATATTGAGCTTCCAGATTTGCTAACAACTCCAATAGCTCCAATAACTTCATCCAATAAAATATCATCTGGTAACTGCCCAGTATCAATCTTTTCTTTTGGTAAAATTAATGTTAATTCATCCTCAGTATCTTCAATTCTAACTATTAAACTCCCATTTCTTGCAGTATCAACATCACTAACAATTCCTACAACAAAAATATCCTTCTGCCCTTTCATCTTTTTTATATCTTTTAGAGGATAACCTTTTCTTTGAGCCTTTCTTTCAATAAATATTTTTAATCTTTCAAATCTGTCTCTAAAGTATTTAACAAAGTCCTCAATAGTTCCAGTGCATGTAGATTTTCCAGAAACATCTGAATCGTCATAAATCTCTATTATAGCGTCTATATCCTTAGCTATCCACTTTATTCTGCTACTTACACTTTCTCTTATTTTTGTTATGTTTTCATATCTTTTAGCTCTCTCAGCATTAAAATCTTCTTTTTTCTCTTCTTTGGAAATTAGTTGTTTTAATTTTTCTTCAACATCTTCATCAGATTTTTTTATAAATTGTTCCTTTTGTTCTTTTTTTATAAATTCTATTTTTTCTACTTCTTCTTTAATTTTTTCTTCAATTTCTTCTTCTCCTTCTTCAGGTTCTTCTACTTTTTCTTCTTCTCCGGTGTAGTAAAATATGAAGTCAAAATCCTTATATTCATATATTATTTCATTCAAATCTTTTTGTAAAAAAATTTCTAAGAACTTCTCATCCAACAAAATAAAGGCATCGTTGTATTTTTTAAATTCTCCAATTTTTTCAATTAAATTGCTAATTTCACTTTCATTAAAATTTTTCAACTTTTCATAAACAGTTGGTGATAATAAAACTTCTAAATCTAAAAATTTATTTATTATTTCCATTTCTATCCTCCTTTTTCATCTTCTTAAATCTCTCCTTTTTTAGATGTCTATTTATATTATAGCAGAGATAATCTAAAGGATGAATGATAAATTTCTTTTTACAAATCTCATCTGGTTTGCAGTAATAACTTAATCCTTTCCCTCCATCAGATTGCCAGTTTTTGCAGTATTCACAATGAGTTATATGGTCAGCTACTTTATAGCCAATATTGTGGCTGATGTAGTATCTCGTCTTCTTCTCATCAAAATCTTCCACGTTCTTAAACATCTCAATTATCTCATCAATAAATCTCTCAATTTCCTCCTCAGAAGCTATATCGGTAGCGGGGATATTAACCAACTCTCCCTTATCGTTTAAAGGTCTTAAATTAGGATTAAATTTAGCACAAAACCAATATACAACAAAACTCCTTCTTGCATAATGAGAAGGGGAACCACCACTTAAAATGTCGTTTAAAATTCCTCTAATACACGGTGGATGCCATTCTAACGGGATGTTTCCTTTATAGTTTAATGCTTTGATTCCTTCAATTTGTTCATACTTAACTTTATCTTTTAGGTAGTTGTTAATCTCATTTAATAAATCTTTTATTATATCTTCGTCTGGTAATTTTGCCTGCTTTGCCATGTCTCCAAGTTTTTTTAACTCTACTCTAATAAATTCTCTTGCGTAAATTTCTTTAACTTCAGTTACATCCACATAACCATTTTCTAAATCTAATCTCTCTAAGTGTAAATCATTATTTCTTGATTTTGAAGCAGTTTTTATAAACTCCCAAACAGAAATTTTGTTTGGAAGATTTTTTAACACGTCAAATTTTTTCATTTCAGCATAATTTTTTACAAATGCATTGAAATATGGTGTATGAGATAAGAGGATAATTAGAAGATAATCAATTAAAGAATCTAACTTATCCCTCTCTAAGTTCTCAAATCTTAAAAAATTCCTCAAATCCAGCTCATATTCATTACTTCCTTCAAAGATATATTTTAATTTAGATAATATTAGCAGCTCATAATCTTTCAAAGCTTTTAAAAAATCAATATCCTTAAATTCATCCAAATATTCTAAAAGCATAGCAATCACGTGTTTTTAAAGTTGTTTTCTGATTCAATAATAGCTTTGATGTGTGGATAAGCTAATTTTACATCATTTTCTTTTTCAATTTTCTGTAGAATTTTTCTATAAATTTCACTTTTTACTTTAGCCTTTTCATAGGTATTTACTAAATAAACCGCTTTTACATAGATAGAACTTCTGGTTATTCCAACTCTCATTAATGGTTCATCACATAGGCTTTTTGATATTAAATATTTTCTCTTTGACCATCTTTCAGCCAATTTTTTCATTAAATCTCCAACAACTTCACTAACTGAAGAAAAAACAATCTCTTCAGCTTTCTTTATATTGCTATTATATGTAAAATGTATAACAATATAATCCCAAATATATGGTGTTCCTTTTGTGAAATTGATTATAGATGTTGTGAATATATAGGAATTTGGTATAACTAAAACCCTTCCAGTAGAATCTAATGTGTCTAAGGTTAATTCACTTAAGTAGATGTGCTGAGTATCTATATCAAATACATCTCCAGCTCCAACATTTTTAATATAAATCCTATCCCCAATTTTTATTGTTCTTGTGTATAGGATGATAATCCACCCAGCAAAGTTTAAAATTGGTTTTTGTAAAGCGTAAGTTATAGCCGCCCCAATTAAACCAACTGAAACAACTAATGATGATACATTTTGATAGAGAACACCAAAAATCATCAAAGCAACACAAACATAGACAAGATATTTAAAAATATAGTTTAGAGTTAGATATTCTCCAGCCTTCTCTTCCCTTTCCCTTGCATATTTTCTAAATATCTCGGATGCAATATCCACAATAATAAGCCCAGATAAAATAATAATAGCAATAATCATTATTTGATTTTGATATTTGGTAAATAGCCCTATATATGTCTCTAAATTAAAAACTGATATAAGGCTGTGCAGTAAAAATATTAATAATACTACTTTTATTCCTAATTTTAACTTGCTGTTAATCATAAATAAACCTCAACGGTGATTCTTTTGTTATTAAAAAGCCAATTTTTATATGGGGAAGATTTTGAGCTAAGAAAAGGGACTTTAGTTATTGAAGAAGGAATAATTAAAGGTTTTACAAATGAATATAATGAGAGAGAAGTTTTTGAGTTTAAAGGGCTTGTTATTCCCCCACTTATAAATGCCCACACTCATATTGCTGATAATAGTATAAAGGATATAGGGATTAATAAAACTTTGGATGAGTTAGTGAAACCACCAAATGGGCTAAAACATAGATATTTAGCTGAGTGTAGTGATGATATATTGGTTGAAGGAATGAAACTTGGTTTAGAAGATATGAGAGAACATGGAATAAAGTATTTTTGTGATTTTAGAGAAAATGGGGTTAGGGGGATTAATTTATTAAAAACTGCTTTAAAATGCTACGATTATCCAAAGGCAATAATCTTAGGAAGACCTACAAAAGTTGATAAAGATGAGATTGAAGAAGTTTTAAAAAACTCTAATGGTTTGGGGTTAAGTGGGGCTAATGAGTTTGAGGATGATGAGCTAAAACTAATTTTTAGAATTTTTAAGAGATTTAAAGAAAAAGATGATAAGAAATTATTTGCTATACATGCAGCTGAGCATAAAGGGGCTGTAGAATATAGTTTAAACAAATATGGTATGACAGAAGTTGAGAGATTGGTAGATTTAGGAATAAAACCAGATTTTATTGTTCATGGAACTCATCTCACAAATAATGATTTAGAGCTACTAAAAGAAAACAATATTCCAGTTGTTGCATGTGTTAGGGCTAATCTATCATTTAATGTAGGTATGCCAAAATTAAATGAGCTCAATGATAATTTATTGGTTGGGATTGGGACAGATAACTTTATGGCAAACTCTCCATCAATATTTAAAGAAATGGACTTCATTTATAAGCTCTATCACATAGAGCCAAAGGATATTTTAAGAATGGCAACAATAAACAATGCAAAGATATTAAAGCTTGAGAATGTTGGTTTGATAGATGAGGGCTTTAAGGCTGTATTCACCTTCATAAAACCAACAAATGCTATATTATTTTCTAAGAATATTATTGCTTCAGTTGTTACAAGATGTGAGAAAGGGGATGTTGTAGATTTTAGTTTTTGTATAAATTTATAGCTTTACTTCTCCTTTAGTGCTTATAATTCCTTTTCTCTCATCAATTTTTGTAGCTAAATCTAAAGCAACGCCAAATGCCTTAAATAATGCCTCTGCCTTGTGATGTTCATTTTTTCCAATTACTTCATAGTGTATATTTAGCATTCCATAGCTTGCTACTGATTCAAAAAAGTGATTTATGTTTTCAGTTGCTAAATCTCCGATATATTCTCTCTCTGGTTTATAATTTCCTACACAATAACTTCTCCCACTTAAATCAATAGCTACTGTAGCTCTTGCATCATCCATTGGAATTATTGCCCATCCAAACCTAAAAATATTCCTTTTTTCAATCTGGTTTAGAGCTAAACCTAAGCAAATTCCAACATCTTCAACAGTGTGGTGGTCATCAATCTCCAAATCTCCTCTTGCCTTAACAATCAAATCAAAACATCCATGTTTAGCAAAAGATGCCAATAAATGGTCAAAAAATGGAATTCCAGTATCTATTTTATATTTTCCAGTACCATCGATGTTTATTTTTAAATAAACATTTGTTTCTTTTGTTTCTCTCATTACTTCAAAAACTCTCATATTCCCACCAGACGTTTTTACTAAAAAATAATTTAAATTTATCTTAAAAAAGATTTATCCTTCCCAAATACCAATGAACATAATATGGTCTTTTTCAAATGGCTCAATATCTACTTCATCAACTATTTTAAATCCTCCTCTCTCTAAAATTTCTTTTTGTTCTTTAAATATTTCTTTTGGGTCTTTTGTAACATCTATACTCCTTGCCTTTATTGCTATCATTCCATATCCGCCTTTCTTTAAAAACCATTTAGCATTTTTAATTAATATCTCCGCCTGATTTGGCTGAGCAACATCCTCATAGATAACATCTACCTTCTCAACAATATTTGCATATTCTTGAGGTTTATTTGCATCTCCTAAAATTGGGATTATGTTTTCTCTCTCAGCACAGGCATCTAAAAGCTCCCTCATAATTCTTGGTGCATACTCTATGGCATATACAATGCCTTTATCAGCAATATCTGCAACGTGAGATGGTGTTGTTCCAGCTGAAGCTCCTAAGTATAAGATTTTTGAATCTCTCTTTATTGGCATAACCTTTAAACCTTTAATTATCGCAGCTGCCAACTTACTTTTATTTGGATTCCAAATTCTATACTCTTCATCTCCAATCTTTATTATTTTTTCGTCATAGACCTTTTTTCCTTTAACTATGGATTTTGTTGCTATTCTTTTTAAACCATCTCCTAAATCAACTTCATAGATGTTTTCAAAAATCTCTTTGATTCTTATATCTTCCATTTTTTCACCAAATATAATAAATCTATAATGCAATATAAATAAAATTTGGATACATAGTCAATACAACATAATTAATGTTTTTAATGTTTTTATAACATTTAGAAACCTGGATTTTTTACTATAATACGTTAAGAAATGTAAGTTATTTGTTAATTGGTTATAAACTTATTTTGGTGAGTAGGATGGATTTTTATTTATATATTGGAATTGTTTTATTAATACAGAGTATTATCATGTTAAATATTATGAAAAAAGATGCAAAACCAAAATCAAAAATCTTAAAATTAACAAAAATCCATTATATTAATTTGTTATATGGGAAGAAAGGAGAGTTTGATAAGAAGGCAATGCCTATATTCCTTGGATTGATAGTTATTGGTTTAGTGGTATTTGACATTTTGTTGTATTGGATTTATGGCAGTTCAATTTCAATATCTTCAATAATTGCAGAGATTTTTATTGTTCTGTCGATGACTATTATGTGGAAAGCATACAATAAAGAGATTACTGTCTATTTATGTGAAGACGGAATCTATTATCAAAATATATTTATAAGTTGGGATAAATTTAAAGAAACAAAAAATGAAAATGGATTTATTAAGCTTATTGGAAAAGGAAAAATCTTTTCACAAAGAATTTATTTAAAATATGAAAATGAGATTGAAAACATCATTAAATCTCAAATAGAAAAATTTAGAGAAGAGTAAGATAATATGAGTTTTTTAGCATATATTTTAGCATTAACCTTAATCTATCTTATTGGATTGATTATCTTTGGATTTTGGGATTTTATAAAATTTTTATCCGATAATAAAGGGAAATTATTAAAAAGCTTAAAAATGAACTTATGGGAATTTAAATTTGGGAAAAGCTTTTTATTTATTCCAAATTTTATTATGGAAATTTTAGCATTTGAAGAGTTTGCACTTTTTAATATTTTTGACTCTTTAATTAATACTAAAATTAATATTTATGAGAAGGAGGTTGGATGCGGATTTTCATTTTATAAATGGGGAGAATTTAAAGACTATAAAATAGAAGATGGCTATATAAGATTAATTAGCAAATTTCCGCTAATAATTAGACTGATATTTGTGAGAGATGTTTATTTGAAGTATGACAAAGAACTTGAGAATATAATAAAAAAGCATCTAAAACAAAAATAGGAGGAATTATGGACAAAATCTGGATTATATCAACTACTATAGTGGTTGTAGATGCATTACTGTATTTTTTGTATGTTCATTATCGTGAAAAAAATAAAAAGCGTAAAAAGTAATTATTTCCTACTCTTTGTTTTTCCTATAACTTTTCTTTCCATTTTGCCTTTTTTGTCTTTTTTCTTATCTTTCTTTTTCTTAGGTTTTTCTTTCTTACCTTTCTTTTCTTTTTTCTTTGCTTTAGGTTTTTCTTTCTTCTTTTTCTTTCTGGGTTTTGGATACTTCCTTTTAATCTCTTCAACTCTCTTATTTAACTTTTCTAAGAGTTCATCTGCTATGTAATCTCCAGCATAATCAGCCCTTGCAGCTATAGCTAATTTGCAAGCTAAAGCTCTTGCTATCTTCCCTCTTTGCCAATGTGGGGAACCTTGAATTAAAGGATGATTATAAATTATACCATGTTTTGGCGGTTCAGCTCCAGTCCTCAAGTGAGCGAATAAAGCTTTCTCAGCTCCTAAAACTTGTATTGTTGAAGCAGGCATCTTAGATAATTTTTCCAACCCTCCAGCTAAACCTATTAATCTCGCTCCTAAGGAAACACCAGCGAGTTTTGTGATATTTGGGGCCTCTTCATTCATCAATTTCTCTAAATAGTTATATAGCTCTTTCCTCTTTTCATATAGGTGACTTATTTCCTCAGCAAATTTAACAATAGCGTTCAAATCATAATCTTCCAACTCTCCTCCCATTGAATTTTTTGCCGCTTCAGCAATTTTTCCAGCTAATTTTGATGGTAGTATCTTTTTTAACTGACTCTTTGTAAAGTTTTCTCTCTTTTTTAAATTTGTTACTAAGTTGGCATAAACTTCATGTTTATTAACTAAGTGGTCTAACTCTGGGAAGTAGAGGGAATACCACTCTCTCAATCTCTCAGATAATAAGTTTAGAGTTTTATCCAAATCAGATATTGCTTCTGCAACTTGGATAATGATTTTATCCTTTTGCTGAGCATAACTCTTTATAACTTTTTTTGTTAATTCAGTACTCCAAAAATGCATCTTCTTTCTAAATTCATCATAGTTATTGAAGTATCCCAATTCTTTTCCAACTTCAAATAAGTTGTTTCTTAAAAACTCTCCTATATTAAATGGCTCAACACTAAGGGTTTCTAATTTAACTTCATCTCCCCATTCTTCTTTCAACTCATCTGCTATTTTATTTGGCTGAGTTTTTAATTTAAACATTATATCTGGAATTTCTTCCTCATTAAACAATTTTTTATATTCTATGTCATCTAAGCTATTAACTATTCTATCATCTTTAACTCCAAAAGCTCCATAAGGTGTGAAAGCAACATAAATCAAAATAATCCCTCCATAACTTTTTATATATAAGAACAACATTAAAATTTCATAAATAAATACTTTCCTTATAGAAAAGTTCTGTTTGGATGGGATATTTATGAATGTTGAAGAGATGGAAAGAAAATTAAAGCCAAAAGGGAAAGTTTCAATAATTGGATGTGGAAGATTGGGGATTAGAGTAGCTTTTAATTTGTTGGAAGTGCATAGAGGCGGGGTAGAGAAAGTTTATGTTTTTGATAATGCTAAAATAGAAGAAAATGATATTATCCATAGAAGATTAGGGGGAAAGGTTGGGGAATACAAAGTAGATTTTATAAAGAGATTTTTTGGAAATAGGGTTGAAGCATTTAAAGAAAATATAACTAAAGACAATCTTCATTTAATTAAGGGGGATGTGGCAATTATATGTATAGCTGGCGGGGATACAATTCCAACAACAAAGGCAATCATAAACTACTGTAAAGAAAGGGGTATTAAAACAATAGGAACTAATGGGGTTTTTGGTATAGAAGAAAAAATAAAGGTTTGTGATGCCAAATATGCAAAAGGTCCAGCTAAATTTTTAAATTTGGACGAAGAGGGACATATAGTTGTAGGAACTGAGAAATTTATTAGAGATTTTGAGCCAATAACACCATATACATTAGATGAGATTGCTAAGAGGATAGTTATTGAATGTTTAAGAATATTGTGGAAGAAATACTATCGAAGTTAAAACCATAAAATTTATATACTACCTCTATATAGTTTATGTATGCAACTCATAGGTTTGGAGAGCCGGGGTAGTCTAGGGGCTAGGCAGCGGACTGCAGATCCGCCTTACGTGGGTTCAAATCCCACCCCCGGCTCCATTTGAAACTTTAAGAAAGTTTCATCAAAGCTAACACCTCCTCGCTTACGCTCGGAGGTGTAAATTAAGAGGCATTGCTTCCGTTAGGAAGCAATGCATCCGTTTTGATGAAACTTTTACTAAAAGTTTCGTTTAGATTTCACCTTCGGCTCCATTTTTTTATATATGGCTTAGGTTCTCTTTTTTATAGAGTTAAATTTTAAACCTAAAGGTGTATCTATCAATAATAATAAGATATAAATATAACCTAATCAAATTAATACTAAGCTTGTTTTATTGGTTTAAATTACTCTCTTTGATGTGGAGTTTTATGCTACAAAAATCTAAATCTTAAACACAAAATAAATAAATTGGAAAGAAAATCAAAATAAATTAATTAAAAAATAATTGAGAGAGGTGCAAAAATGGTAACTGTCTATGATGTTCCAGCTGATAAGTTAATTCAGAAGACAGCTGAAAAATTAAAAGAGATGAATATTGGAGTTCCAGAGTGGGTTCCTTTTGTTAAGACAGGAGTTAGCAGAGAGAGAAGACCTGAACAAGATGACTGGTGGTATATAAGGTGTGCATCAATCTTAAGAAAAATCTATATCTATGGACCTGTTGGTGTTTCAAGATTGAGAACTGCTTACGGAGGAAGAAAAAACAGAGGACACGCACCAGAACACTTCTATAAAGGTAGTGGAAACATCATTAGAAAAGCTTTACAAGAATTAGAAAAATTAGGTTTAGTTGAAAAGACACCAGAAGGAAGAGTTATTACACCAAAAGGAAGAAGCTTCTTAGACAACATTGCTAAAGAGGTTAGGGATGAAATAATTAATGAAATCCCTGCTCTTGCTAAGTACTAAGGGGATGCTAAATGGATGTTGAAGAAATTAAAAGAAGAAAGCTTCTTGAATTGCAAAAAAAGCTTGCTGAACAACAACAGCAAGAAGAGGAATTATTAGAGGCAGAGATGCAAAAAAGAGCATTATTAAGAAAGATATTAACACCCGAAGCAAGAGAGAGATTGGAGAGAATAAGATTAGCGAGACCTGAATTTGCTGAAGCTGTTGAAATGCAATTAATTCAGTTAGCTCAACTTGGTAGATTGCCTATTCCATTAAAAGATGAGGACTTTAAAGCTTTACTCGAGAGATTACATGCTATGACAAAGAGAAAGAGAGACATTAAAATTATTAGAAAGTGAAACTTATGGATGTTCATGTTCTCTTTAGTGGAGGGAAAGATAGTTCCCTCTCTGCAGTGATATTAAAAAAACTTGGTTATGAACCTCATTTAATAACTATAAATTTTGGTGTTATTCCTTCTTATAAATTGGCTGAAGAAACAGCTAAAATTTTAGGATTTAAGCATAAAGTTATAACTCTTGATAGAAAAATTGTTGAAAAAGCTGCTGATATGATTATTGAACATAAATATCCTGGCCCTGCAATACAATATGTTCATAAAACTGTCTTAGAAATTTTGGCTGATGAATATAAAGTATTAGCGGATGGGACAAGAAGAGATGATAGAGTCCCAAAGCTTAGCTATTCAGAAATCCAAAGCTTAGAGATGAGGAAAAATATCCAATATATAACCCCGTTAATGGGCTTTGGTTATAAAACTTTAAGATATTTAGCAAGTGAATTTTTTATATTAGAAGAAATAAAAAGTGGAACTAAGTTGAGCTCTGACTATGAGGCAGAGATTAGGCATATATTGAAGGAGAGAGGAGAAAGCCCTGAAAAATATTTCCCTGAACATAAACAAACAAGGGTTGTTGCTCTTAAAAAGAAAATTTAGGTGAGATGATGGGAAGTAACAAGCCATTAGGAAAGAAGTTAAGATTGGCTAAAGCATTAAAGCAGAATAGAAGAGTTCCATTGTTTGTTATTGTTAAAACACGAGGGAGAGTTAGATTCCATCCAAAAATGAGATACTGGAGAAGAAAGAAATTGAAAGCTTAAGTGAATGGACATTAATTAGGGCTGAAAGCCCTAACTTAATGGACGAGTTTTGATGAAACTTTTACTAAAAGTTTCGAAGGAAGAAATTGAAGGCTTAAATTTGTTTTTCTTTTATATAAAACACTTCCTCTTTATAGTTTTTTAGTTTCAGTTCTTTTATGGGCATTTCATTTAAAAGAGGTCTTATAATTAAATTGGCATTAATCTCTTTTGACAAATCTAAAATATACGGCTGTAAATCTCTCGGAGGTCTTATAGAATATATTAAATTAACATCTTTATATAAATCTATATTTGGATTAAATAAATCATCCTTATAAGCCTTTAATCCAAACAATTTGGCTTTTTCAACTGCTCTTTCATTAATATCAATGACTATCAAATCAAAATATCTGCTTAACTCTTTTGCAACATCAAATTTAAATCCAATCCCAACTTCAGCTATTTTTTTGCAGTTATTTTCTTCTGCAAAGTTTTTTATGAACTCAACTATCACTGCTGTATTCATTTTTCCACATCTTTGAAATTTTAGAAACATTTAAATATAAATAAATAATAAAAAATTCTGTCCAATTTGGACTTTACTTTACATTATTAAACTGGGAGGGGAATTATGAACTATAAATACCTAATACTTTCTTTATTTTTAATAGTTGGGGTTTTCTTTTCAGGATGCACACAGCAGATGACTGCAGATGAGATAGCAAAGAAAATGCAAGAAAAATATGAAGCTATCAACACTATGGAAGGAAATTTGGTAATGACATTAAATGTAAATGGAAAGATAGAGACGATACAATATAAATATTCCTTTAAAAAACCAAATAAATACTATATGGAGAATGATGATGTTTTAATAGTTTCTGATGGAAAGATAATGTATCTTTATGATAAGAAGAGCAACAAATATATGAAAACAGAGATTAGTGGAGAAAATCCATACAACCCAGATTATGGAAAGTTTATTAAGGAAATGTTGAATGAATATGACGTCAAATACTTAGGAGAAGAAAACTATGATAATAAAAAGTGCTATGTTTTAGAATTAACATCTAAAAAAGACCCAACAATTAAAATTAAAATGTATGTTGATGAAGATTACTGGCAACCTCTCAAAATAGAAACAAAAGATATGATTATTGAATATAAAAATGTTAAGTTTGATGTAGATATTCCAGACAGCAAATTTACCTTTACTCCACCAGAAGGAGCGGAGTTAATAAGTTCTGGAAAAATAGCAACCTCAACCAATATAGATGAGATTCAAAAAGAAGTTAATTTTAAAATATTAATCCCAAAATACACTGCAGGGCTTAAATTACAAAAGGCTAATTTAGCAAAACAAAATGTCGATGGAGAAGAATTTGAAATGGTTAGCTTAGTTTATGGAGAAAGCGGGGATTTAATAATAATGGAAATGAAAGATATAGGAAATCAGATGGATGTTGGCAATAAAATTACATTAAATAATGGTGTTAATGCTGCAATCTATGAGAGTAATGGATATACAGCATTAACATTCTCTTACAATGGAGTTAGAGTAAGTATAATGAGCAAATTAAGTAAAGATGAGTTAATAAAAATAGCAAATTC
This sequence comes from Methanocaldococcus bathoardescens, assembly GCF_000739065.1. Classification (GTDB taxonomy): domain Archaea; phylum AGJL01; class Methanococci; order Methanococcales; family Methanocaldococcaceae; genus Methanocaldococcus; species Methanocaldococcus bathoardescens. The sequence continues at coordinate 1,197,495 of NZ_CP009149.1, forward strand.
TATGATTGAATAAAAATTTATTTTTTATTTTTAATTATTTTCTCAGCAATTTCTTCAACTTTTTTATAAACTTCGTTATCTTCTGGAAGATTCCACAATGGAATGCCTTTTAAATCATACTCAGCAATTTCTTTATCATAAGGAAGTTTCCCAATCAAATTTAAACCAAGTTCTTTTGCATAATTTTCAATTAGCTCTTCATGCTCTGGCTTAACCTTATTTGCAACAACATAAATATCCTTAAACTTAACTTCTAACTCATTAGCTAATTTTTTTATTCTCTTTGCAGTTCCTAAACCTCTTTTTGATGCATCAGTTATAACAACCATCACATCTACATTTTGAGTAGTTCTTCTGCTGAGATGTTCTAAACCTGCCTCAGTATCTATAACAACAAATTCGTAATCTTTTGATAGGTTATCAATAATCTGCCTTAGCCAATTATTTACACTACAATAACAACCACTACCTTCAGGTCTTCCCATAACCAATAAATCATAATATTTTGTTTCAACTAAAATTTCAAAAATCTTGCTTCTTAAATAATCTAATTTTGTCATTCCTGCTGGAATCTCATCCTTTTCAACTAACTTTTTTAACTCTTCCCTAATATCCCCTACTGTTTTTTCTACTTCAACACCTAAAGTTTCAGGTAAATTTGAGTCAGGGTCTGCATCAACAACTAAGATACTGTTTGTTTTTTTAGATAATGCTTTAATTAATAAGGTTGTAAATGCTGTTTTCCCAACTCCGCCTTTCCCGCTTACAGCAATAATCATTTTATGCCACCACAATAAAATATTTGATTTAGTTGTTTATCCATTTTTCTTAGTATTAATAATTAATAACTATTATCTTCAACGTTTATAAATGGTGATGCTATGTTATCAAAAAGACTTTTAAATTTTGAATCATTTGAAGTTATGGATATTTTGGCATTAGCCCAAAATTTAGAAAATGAAGGAAAAAAAGTTATACACTTAGAGATAGGAGAGCCGGATTTTAACACACCAAAGCCAATTGTTGATGAAGGAATTAAAGCTTTAAAGGAGGGGAATACACATTATACAGACAGTAGAGGGATTTTAGAGTTAAGAGAGAAGATTGGTGAATTATATAAGGATAAATACAAAGCAGATGTAAATCCAGATAATATAATCATTACTGGAGGTAGTTCTTTAGGTTTATTTTTTGCTTTATCTTCAATAATTGATGAAGGGGATGAGGTTTTAATTCAAAACCCTTCATATCCATGCTATAAAAATTTTATTAGGTTTTTGGGAGCTGAGCCAGTGTTTTGTGATTTCACAGTTGAGAGTTTAGAGAAAGCTTTATCTGATAAAACTAAAGCTATAATTATTAACTCTCCTTCGAATCCATTGGGAGAAGTTATAGACAAAGAGGTTTATGAGTTTGCCTATGAAAACATCCCCTATATAATCTCTGATGAAATCTACAACGGCTTAGTTTATGAAGGAAAATGCTATTCAGCAATTGAATTTGATGAAAATTTGGAAAAGACCATTTTAGTTAATGGATTTTCTAAGTTGTATGCGATGACTGGATGGAGAATTGGGTATGTTATATCCAATGAGAATATAATAGATGCTATATTAAAATTACAGCAAAATTTATTTATCTCTGCCCCAACTATATCTCAATATGCAGCGTTAAAAGCATTTGAAAAAGAAACTGAAAAAGAAATAAATAATATGATAAAAGAATTTGATAGAAGGAGGAAATTAGTTTTAAAATACGTCAAAGATTTTGGATGGGAAGTTAATAACCCAATTGGAGCTTATTATGTATTTCCAAACATTGGAAAAGATGGGAGAGAGTTTGCTTACAAATTATTGAAAGAAAAATATGTTGCTCTAACCCCTGGAATTGGTTTTGGAAGTAAAGGAAAGAATCATATAAGGATTAGCTACGCTAATTCTTACGAAAACATTAAAGAGGGTTTAGAGAGAATTAAAGAATTTTTAGACGAAAATAATGATAACTAAAACTTTATGCACTATTGATATTAAATATTAAAAATAACATAAAATAATAAACTAAAAAAGAAACACCCGCGGTGATGAGTATGAGGGATATTTTAAAGAGAGTTTCTGATGTAGTTTGGGAATTGCCTAAAGATTATAAAGAGTGCATGAGAGTTCCTGGAAGAATATATTTAAGTGAAGTTCTTTTAGATGAGTTAGAGCCAGAGGTTTTAGAACAAATAGCCAATGTTGCATGTCTTCCTGGGATTTATAAATACTCTATTGCAATGCCAGATGTGCATTACGGTTACGGTTTCTGCCTTCATCCAGATGCAAAGGTTTTAACTGAACATGGTTTCTATTATAGAATAAAGAATTATGAGAGCTTAAAGGATGAGAGAGTTAATGTCTTCAATACAGAAGATAAAAAAATAGAGGCAAGTGATGTTAAAAAGTTCTTTAAATTAAAACCATACTGCAAAATCTATAAAATTAAAACAAAGCTCGGATATGAGACAATA